>NZ_CP031413.1:0-1277500 GCF_003367355.1 Lysobacter sp. TY2-98 | reverse complement strand
TGCCCTTCTCGATGTCGGCGAACGACATGCGCTCGACGTTGCGCAGCACCGGCGTCACCAGGCCCTTGTCGGTCGACACCGCGATCGAGATGTCGGCATAGCCGTGATAGATCACGTCGTTGCCGTCGACCGAGGCGTTGATGATCGGGTGGCGCTGCAGCGCGTTCGCCGCGGCCTTGGCGAAGAAGCTCATGAAACCGAGCTTGATGCCGTTGGCCTTGACGAAATCGTCCTGAAGCTCAGAACGCATCGCCATGACCTTGCCGAGGTTGACCTCGTTGAACGAGGTCAGCATCGCGATCGAGTTCTTCGACTGCATCAGGCGCTCGGCGATGCGCGCGCGCATGCGCGTCATCGGCACGCGCTCTTCCGGACGCGCGCCGCCCGCGGCACCGACGCCACCGGACTTCGCGTAATTGACGATGTCTTCCTTGGTCACCGCGCCACGGCGGCCCGTTCCCGACACGTCTGCGGCGTTGACGCCCGACGTCTCGGCGGCGAAGCGCGCACCCGGCGGCAGCTGGGCATTCGTGGTCGACGCCTGGCCGCTGGCAGCGGCCGGAGCGGCGGCCTTCGGCACGATCGGCTGCGCTTCGGCGGTGGTGGCCGCGGTGTTCTTGGCGTCGATCACCTTGTCCGACTTCGCTTCGGCAGCGGGTGCGGGCGTTGCGGCCGCAGCGCCGGCCTCGACGATCGCGATGACCTGCTCGCTGTTGACCGTCGCGCCGGTGTCGAACTTGATTTCCTTGAGCACACCGTCGACGGGCGAGGGCACTTCGAGCACGACCTTGTCGGTCTCGAGGTCGACGAGGTTCTCGTCGCGCTTGACCGCGTCGCCGGGCTTCTTGTGCCAGGTGGCGATGGTGGCGTCGCTGACCGACTCGGGCAGCACGGGAACCTTGATTTCGGTGCTCATGGAAAAGCGTCCTTGAGAAATAGAAGGGTGCAGCAAGCGTTGGCGCGGCGTCGACGGATTACTCCTCCGACACCTCGCCGTTGAGCGGATTGACCAGCGCGTCGGCGATCAGCTGCTGCTGTTCGCGGACGTGGTCGGCGAAGTGGCCAGCTGCCGGCGACGGCGAGCGCGAGCGACCCGCGTAGTGGATCGACTGCTTCGCGCCGAGGCAGGCGACGAGGTGATGGCGGATCTGGTACCACGCGCCCTGGTTCATGGGCTCTTCCTGGCACCACACCACATCCTTGGTCGAATACTTCGCGAGCTCGGCCTTGAGTTCGTTGCGCGGGAACGGATACAGCTGTTCGATGCGGATCAGCGCGACATCGTCGGCGCCGCGCTTCTGCATGTCTTCCAGCAGGTCGTAATAGACCTTGCCGCCGCAGATGACGACGCGCTTGGCCTTCTTCGGCGTCGTCACCGAATCCGGGATCAGCTTCTGGAATTCGCCGTTCGCGAGTTCGTCCAGCGTCGACACCGCGAGCTTGTGGCGCAGCAGCGACTTCGGCGTCATGACGACCAGCGGCTTGCGCGTGGTCATGCGCATCTGCCGGCGGATCATGTGGAAGTCCTGCGCCGGCGTCGTCGGCGTGCAGACGATCATGTTGTCGAGCGCGCACAGCTGCAGGTAGCGCTCCAGGCGGGCGGAGCTGTGCTCGGGGCCCTGGCCTTCGTAACCGTGCGGCAGGTACAGCGCAAGACCGCAGAGGCGACCCCACTTCGCTTCACCGGACGACAGGAACTGGTCGATCACCACCTGCGCGCCGTTCGCGAAGTCGCCGAACTGGGCTTCCCAGATGTCGAGCGTCATCGGATCGGCCGTCGAATAGCCGTACTCGAACGCCATCACCGCTTCCTCGCTCAGCAGCGAGTCGATCACGGCGACGTCCGCCGGGTTACCGACCAGCTCGCGCAGCGGCAAGTAGTACTCGTCGGTCTTCTGGTCGTGCAGGATCGCGTGGCGGTGGAAGAACGTGCCGCGGCCGCAGTCCTGGCCCACAAGGCGCAGCTTGTAGCCTTCCTTGAGCAGTGTCGCGTAGGCGAGGTTCTCGGCGAAGCCCCAGTCGCCCGGCTGCTCGCCGGCCGTCATCTTGCGGCGGTCGTCGTAGATCTTGGCGACGCGCGGATGCAGCGTGATGCGATCCGGCACGGTGTTGATCGCGGTCGCGAGTTCGACGAGCTTCGTACGGTCGAACCGCGTATCGACCGGGTCCGACAGCTTGCCCGTGAGGAAGCTCGACCAGTCGGGGGTGAACTCGTCGGGCTTGACGTCGACGACTTCAGCGGTGACTTCGCCGGCGTCCATCTTCGCGCGATACGCGTCGACCATCGCTTGTGCGTCGGCCTCGGTGATCACGTTCTCGGCGATCAGGCGCTTCGCGTACAGCTCGCGCGGCGTCGGGTGCTTGCGGATCACCTGGTACATCAGCGGCTGCGTCGCCGCCGGCTCGTCGGCCTCGTTGTGGCCGTGGCGGCGGTAGCAGACGAGGTCGATGACCACGTCCTTGCCGAACGTGTTGCGGAAATCGAGGGCGAGTTCGCCGCAGAACAGCACGGCGTCCGGGTCGTCACCATTCACGTGCAGCACCGGCGCGCCGACCATCTTCGACACGTCGGTGCAGTACAGCGTCGAACGCGCGTCCTGGCGCTCGCTCGTGGTGAAGCCGACCTGGTTGTTGATGACGATGTGCACCGTGCCGCCGACGGCGAAACCGCGCGCCTGCGACATCTGGAACAGCTCCATCACCACGCCCTGGCCCGCGAACGCGGCGTCGCCGTGCATCAGCACCGGCAGGATCTGCTTGCGGCTCTCATCGCCGCGGCGCGTCTGGCGCGAGCGCACGCTGCCGGCGACCACTGGATCGACGATCTCGAGGTGCGACGGATTGAAGGCCAGCGCGAGGTGCACCGGGCCGCCCGGCGTGGCGACGTCGGCGGAGAAGCCCATGTGGTACTTGACGTCGCCCTGGTGGGCGAGGTCGCTGTGCACGTGCTCGAACTTGCCTTCGAACTCGTTGAACAGGTCGCGCGGCGGCTTGCCGAGCGTGTTGACCAGCACGTTGAGGCGTCCGCGGTGGGCCATGCCCATCACGATTTCCTTGGCGTCCTGCGTGCCTGCGCGACGGACCATGTCGTCGAGCAGCGGGATGAGCGAGTCGCCGCCTTCCAGCGAGAAGCGCTTCTGGCCGACGTACTTGGTGCCGAGGTAGCGCTCGAGGCCGTCGGCGGCCGTCAGGCGCTCGAGCACGCGCTTGCGCTCGTCGGCGCTGCGCGCGTAGCGGCCGCCGGCCTTTTCCATGCGCTCGTAGATCCAGCGGCGCTGGTCGGACTCGGCGATGTGCATGAACTCGGCGCCGACGGTGCCGGTGTAGGTGCGCTTGAGCAGGTCAACGAGGTCGGCCAGCTTCATGCGGTCCTTGCCGCCCACGCCGCCGGTGCTGAATTCGGCGGACAGGTCCTTTTCGGACAGGCCGTGGAAGGCGAGTTCGAGGTCCGGCGCCGGCGGCATCTTCTCGAGGCCGAGCGGATCGAGGTTGGCCGCGAGGTGGCCGCGCGAACGGTAGGCGACGATCAGCTTGCCGACCGCGTACTGGCGCTCGTCGGCGGCGCTACCGCAGCTGGCGAGAGCACCACGGGCCGCCTGGCGACCGGCCTCGGCGATCGACTCGAGCACCGCGGAGTGCGGCACCTCAGTCGTCGAGCCGCTCTTCACGCCATCGAAGTAGGCCTTCCATTTCGGGTCGACGCTGTCCGGTGCGACCAGGTACTGCTCGTACAGATCCTCGACGTAGGCGGCGTTCGCGCCGAGTTGGGAGGTCTGGGCAAACTGCTTCAGAAGGCTATCCACGATGGCGGTGGCGTCTGGCTCGGCGGGGAGGTGGGTAGTTCGCGCCGCATGTCGCGATCGGGCGCGAAAGACGCGGAATTATAGCGGGATGCGGCCGGCCCGTGCCCGAAACGATGACGTCCGCCGATGCGGATCGACGCCGCGAGCGGGTCCGATCCGCGGAGATCGCCGCAGGAAAGCGGATTTCGCGACGTCGCGACCGCGGCGGTCAGATCCCCAGCGCGCGCAACTCGGTCGCCGGGCGTGCCCGTTCCCAGGCGCTGTCGAACACGGTGCGCAGCTGCCGGACACGGGCCGCGCCGTCGAGCTGGGTCTCGCCGTCCAGCCGATGCCCGAGCGGCCGGAAGTACCAGCCGCCCGTGTCGTTGGCGACGAAGGCGGACGGATAGGTGAGGTCGACTGGCTCCTCGATGACGCGGACCAAGAAGGCCGACGACAGGCGCTGGGCCAGCGCGATCAGTGGGGCGTGCGCCCGCTGCGGCGCGGCGACGTCCTGCAGCAGCAGGCGGATCTCGCCGCCGCGGGTGGCGAGTCGGCGCAGTGCCGTCGTGACGTTCGGGTGGTCCAGTAATCCGGGATCCAGCTCGCGGCTGTAGATCACCATCGCGCGGCGCGTATTCGTGGCGATGCCCACCACCGCCGCGATCGCCTGCGCGGCCGTTTCGACCGCGGCCGGTCGGTCGAGCAACCGACGCATTTCCTGGTGGACGATGCCGGCCTCTTCGAATCGGTCTCCCACCGGCAGGAAGCCGTCGGCGGCGTAGAAGCGTTCAGCGTCGACTTGCGCGTGCAGCATCACGTCCGACAGGCCGGCTTCGCGCGCGGCGTCGAGCAGTCGCAGCAGCATCGCGCGGCCGACGCCACGACCGCGCCACTCGCCCAGCACTGCCATGCGGCCGATTTTGCCGTTGGGCGCGAGGCGGCCAGTACCGATCGGGCGACCATCGGCATCGCGCGCGAGCACATGCGTGCAGCTGGCGTCGAGCGCGTCGCGTTCGATCTCGACCGGCACGCGCTGCTCGCCGACGAAGACGACGTCGCGGATCGCGCGCAGTTCGGACAGCGCCGTGCCGTAGTCGACGCGTTCGACGCGGAAGTCGCTCATTCCTCTTCGCCTCCGGCGAGCTGGTAGTGGCCGCCGGCCGCGAGGTCGGCGACGGCTTCGCGCGCGGCATCGCCGAGTCGCGTGTAACCGCCGATGTCGAGTTCCGCAGCGGCGGAAAGACGTTTCGCGTCCGCGACGGGCATCGCGAATGAATGTCCGGCGACGAACAGCAGTGCGCCACGCGCAGTCCTGCGCCAGGCGACACGCGAGAACGGATTGCGATGAAGCGTCTCGCCCTCGGTCAGTGCCTGCTCGATCGACGCGCGATCGATCGCGGGGCCCGGCGCCGCAACGATCCCGCTGCTGCGGTACGCAGTGATGAATCGGCCGAACCAGTCGGACAGGCGATCCTGGTCGTTCATGCGCAGCGCGTTGAGCGCCTCGATCGCGCGCGTCATCGCGGCGTCGTCGATCTCGAACCTGTCCTTTGCCGGCGCAAGATCCGGATCGGCATAACGCAACGCTTCATCGGCCTCGGCGGCGAGCGTGTCGACGAAATCGCCGAGCAGCTCGGCCGACGACGGTGCGCGCATGCCGACGGAGAACGTCAGGCATGGATCCTCGGCCACGCCGTGATGCGGCACGCCCGGCGGCAGGTACAGCATGTCGCCCGGACCGAGCACCCACTCGTGAGTCGGCGTGAACTCGCGCAGCAGCTTGATGTCGGCGTCGTCGCGGAAATCGAGCGGCGGATTCTTCGACGCATCGATCTGCCAGCGACGATGGCCCTGGGCCTGCAGAAGGAAGACGTCGTACTGGTCGACATGCGCGCCGACGGAACCTCCCGTGGCCGCGAACGAGATCATCACGTCATCGACGCGCCAGCGCGGCAGGAAATCGAAACGCGGGAGAATCGCGGCGACGTCCGCGTCCCATTTGTCGACGTCCTGCACCAGCAGCGTCCAGTCGTGGTCGGGCATGCCGGGGAACTCGTCCTCGGCGAACGGGCCGGTGCGCAGCGTGTAGCGATCGCTCGCGCGGTCGTGCTGGATGATGCGGGACAGTGCGAACTCCTCGCAGGCGAGGCCGGCGAGATCTTCCGGCTCGATCGGCGTCACGAAGTCGGCGAAGGCGTTGCGGATCAGTAGCGGTTTCTTCTGCCAGAAGTCGCGCAGGAAGCGCGCCGGGGTCATGCCGAGCAGCGATTTTCCGCGAGCATCGATCTCGATCATTTGGCTTCGGCCTCCTTCGCGAGGCGTGCGTCGAGGCGCTGCGTCGCGCCCAGCGCGTAGGCGCGGCATGCACCGGCGTCGATCAGCGGCTTCGACGATACGGGCGGGACGCGTGCCCACAGGTTGCTGGCCGACGGATGCGGCGTCACCAGCACGTCACAGGGCAGTGCTGCGACGGCGGTAAGCGTCGTGCGGAACGCGGCGACGTACGCGGCGTCGTCGGAATAGCGATACACGTCGTCCGACACGGCGCTGAGGCTGTCGACATAGGCCATGTCGACGCAGCGATCGCGTTCGCATTCGCGCCACGTCCAGCTGCTGCCGCCAGGCGTGTGTCCAGGGGTCGCGTGCGCGGTGAGGTCGATTGCGCCGACGCGCACGTGGCCGCCGTCGTCGATGGTTTCGACGTGCGCAACGGCAGGGAACGGCTTGAGCGCGAGCAATTGCGGGTCGCTGCGGTCCGCGTTGCCGGTCGACAGCGGTTGCACCGCCGAAGCACGCGCGTACAGCGGCGCGCCCGAATCCTTCTGCAACTTCGCAAGGCCGCCCGCGTGGTCGGAATGTGCATGCGAGCCGACGATCGCGCGGATGTCCTCGACGCGGAAGCCGAGTGCGCGAATGTTCGCCTCGACCTGCGATGCCGCGGCTTCGGTGCCGGCATCGATCAGGACGTGGCCATCCTTCGACGTCACCAGCAACGCGCTGATGCCGCAGGTGCCGACGTACCACGTATTGCCGTAGACGTGCCGCGGTACGGCAGGATCATCCCAGCCGGCGTCATCGGCGCAGCGGTTGGGTTCGGTCGTGGCGGGTGCGGGCGCAGCCGGCTTGACCGCCGCGCTCGCAGGTGCGGACAGGATGGCCAGGGCGAGCGCGACGGCGAGGGCCCGCACGTCAGACGTTCCGGGCGAGTTCGGCGGCGCGGCCGATGTAGGTGGACGGTGTCATGTCGACGAGGCGTTGCTTGGCGTCCGCCGGCAAGTCGAGGCTGGCGATGAACTCGCGCATCGCCTGCTCGCTGATGCCATGGCCGCGGGTGAGCGCCTTGAGCTGCTCGTAGGGCTGCGGCAGGCCGTAGCGACGCATCACCGTCTGCACAGCTTCGGCGAGGACTTCCCACGCTGCGTCGAGATCCGCGGCGAGGCGATCGGGGTTCACGCTGAGCTTGCCGAGGCCACGACTCAGCGCGTCGAAGCCGATCAGCGCATGGCCGAACGCGGTGCCGAGTGCGCGGAGCACGGTGGAGTCGGTGAGGTCGCGCTGCCAGCGGCTGATCGGCAGCTTCGCGGCGAAGTGTTCGAACAGCGCGTTGGCGATGCCGAAGTTGCCTTCCGCGTTCTCGAAGTCGATCGGGTTTACCTTGTGCGGCATGGTCGAGCTGCCGACTTCACCGGCCTTCACCGCCTGCTTGAAGTAGCCGAGCGAGATGTAACCCCAGACGTCGCGGCAGAGATCCACGCAGATCGTGCCGATGCGCTTCATCGAATCGCTGATCTCGGCGACGCCATCGTGCGGCTCGATCTGCGTGGTGTAAGGCTGCCAGCTCAGGCCCAGTGACTGCACGAAACGCTGCGAGAACGCGGCCCAGTCGACGTCGGGATACGACGCGATGTGCGCGTTGTAGTTGCCGACCGCGCCGTTGATCTTGCCCGGCATCGGCAGCGCTTGGAGCACTTCGCGCTGGCGTTCCAGGCGGGCGACGACGTTGGCGAGCTCCTTGCCCACCGTCGTCGGCGACGCGGTCTGGCCATGGGTGCGCGACAGCATCGGCAATGCGGCGTGCTGGTGCGCCATGTCGCGCAGCTTGGCGATGAGTTCGCGCAGGCGCGGCGCCATCACGTCGTCGCGCGCCTCGCGCAGCATCAGCGCGTAGCTGAGGTTGTTGATGTCCTCGGACGTGCACGCGAAATGCACGAACTCCAGCGCGGGCGCGAGTTCGGCGTCGTCCTTGAGCTTTTCCTTGATGAGGTACTCGACCGCCTTGACGTCGTGGTTGGTGGTGCGCTCGATTTCCTTGACGCGTGCGGCATCGGCGACGCTGAGGCCATCGGCGAATGCGCGCAGGCGGGAGACCGCGGGATCGGGAAAGGCCGGAAGCTCGGCGATGCCCGGCTCCGCGGCGAGCGCGATCAGCCATTCGACCTCGACCTTCACCCGCGCCCTGATCAGGCCGAACTCGGAGAACACCGGCCGCAGCGCGTCGACCTTGCCCGCATAGCGGCCATCGAGCGGCGAAAGGGCGAGGAGCGAGGTTTCGACGGACGGGGACATGGCGGGCCGGGCGGGGAGGGAGCGGCGATTTTACCTGCCGCGGGCGCTTGGCCCCGGCACGCGTTGACGCCGCGCGTCGTACGCTGGCCGCTTCGACAGGAGACGACGATGGCCGGGAACGACGGAAATGTCCGCATCGAACACGACAGCATGGGCGAGCTGGAGGTACCGGCCGACGCACTGTGGGGTGCGCAGACGCAGCGGGCGGTGGAGAACTTCCCGATCTCCGGACAGCGTATGCCGCGCGGCTTCATCGAAGCATTGGGGCTGATCAAGGCATCGGCGGCCGAGGTCAACGGCCGCCTGAAGTTGCTCGATCCAGCCTTCGCCAAGGCGGTCGCTGCCGCTGCCGGGCGCGTGGCCGACGGTGAGTTCGACGCGCATTTCCCGATCGACGTCTACCAGACCGGCTCGGGCACCTCGAGCAACATGAACGCGAATGAGGTGGTCGCGCACGTGGCCTCGAACACGCGGCGACGCGTGCATCCGAACGATCACGTCAATCTCGGCCAGAGCTCGAACGACGTCATTCCTACCGCCATCCGCGTATCCGCGGCGATCGCCTGCACGCGCGAGTTGCTGCCCGCGCTGAAGCACTTGCAGAACACGGTGTCGAAGAAGGGCCGCTCGCTCGCCAAGGTCGCCAAGACCGGCCGTACGCACCTGATGGACGCTATGCCGGTGACGTTCGCGCAGGAATTCGGCGCCTGGGCCTCGCAGCTGGATTCGGCGCGCATGCGCATCGAGGACGCGCTGGTGCGCCTGCAGCGGCTGCCGATCGGTGGCACCGCGGTGGGCACCGGTATCAACGCGCACCCGAAGTTCGGCGAGCAGGTGACGAAGGCGCTGGCACGGGCCACCGGCGTGAAGTTCACGCCTGCTGCCGATCGTTTCGAGGGCATCGCCTCGCAGGACGACGCGGTCGAGCTATCGGGCCAGCTCAATGCGCTGGCGGTCGCGCTGATGAAGATCGCGAACGACCTGCGCTGGATGAATTCGGGGCCGCTCGCGGGGCTCGGCGAGATCGAATTGCCGGCCCTGCAGCCGGGCAGTTCGATCATGCCGGGCAAGGTGAATCCGGTGATTCCGGAAGCCGTCGCGATGGTCTGCGCGCAGGTGATGGGTCACCACACCGCGATCACCGTCGCCGGGCAGAGCGGCAACTTCCAGCTCAACGTGATGCTGCCGCTGATCGCGTACGACCTGCTCGATTCGATCGGCCTGCTGTCGAACGTCATGCGTCTGCTGGCGGACCGCGCGATCGCCGGAGTGAAGGTCCGCAGCGATCGGATCCGCGAAGCGCTGGATCGCAATCCGATCCTGGTCACCGCGCTCAATCCGGTGATCGGCTACGAGAAGGCGGCGGCGATCGCGAAACAGGCCTACAAGGAAGGGCGGCCGGTGCTCGACGTCGCGGCCGAAGCAACGGGCATGTCGCGCGATGCGTTGCGGCGGTTGCTGGATCCCGCGGCGCTCACGAAGGGCGGCATTCGCGAGGGGATGTCCGGCGGCGGGTGAGCGAGGCCGCTTGCGACGCACTGCCTCGCGCAACTTGCGAACGCCTGCGCCCCACTGGCGCCGACCAGCCGCCGAAAATCACGGCCTGCGACGGACTGCTTTGTGCCCATCGCAAACCGCGACCGCACGGCGCTGGCCCGCACGAGCAGGCGCATAGCGACGTCGCCCGGCGAACTTGCCACTGGCGCGGGCTGCGCCACGCGTCCACCCGATTGCGATGGAGCGCGCCGCTGGCGGTTTGCAGATGCCAGTGGCTCGGTCGCAGGCCCCGGATAACGCGAGCTCCAGTTTCCCACTGGCACTTCGCGGGTTGGCGAAATCGCGACAGGCGCACATGGCCCGGCCCACCGGGCCGCCTGCCATCGCAGCTTCCTCTGAAGGTGTTTCGGATCCCACAAACGGCAACGCGCCGTCAATGACGGCGCGTTGAAGCTTTCCAGCGTTCGTCGACGATCAGTTGGACTTCGCGGCCGCGTTCGCCGCCGTTGCCGCTTCGTTGTCCGAATCCCCGTCGGCATCCGACTTCGACTCCGAATCCGCCTTGTCGTCCGAATTGATGTCGGCGTGGCACTTGTCCTGCTCGGTCGACTTCATCTTCGCGAAGGGTGCGAACTCCGGAATCGCCGCGGCGACGCGCTGCTGCGACGCGTACATCGCCGGCAACTTGTCGCACAGCGCCGCGGCCGCCTTCTTGATGCCCTGTGCCTGTGCTTCCACACGATCGTGGATGCGGTCGGTGTTGCCGCTGAAGATGCCGCTGATCGCCTCGGTCACCGCGCGGCCGGCCATGCGTGCGCCTTCCTTGCCGATGTCCATGCCGGCGCCGGCGATCTCGAGGATGTGCGCGCGATGTTCGAGCAGCAGGCGGCGCTGTTCCTCGTTGATCGCGATGGTCTTGCCGTCGATGATCAGGTCTCCCTTCGGCGTGATCTCGGCATGCCGGCCGCCCTCGCTGAGTTTGACGTTCTCGTTCTGCAGCTTGACGCGCGCTTCGTTCATCGCGCGGTCGACCGAGTCGCCCACGCCGTCACCGAGGCCGTCGCCAACACCGGTCGTTGACGCCGATTTCGAGCCGTTAGCGGGCTGCGGGTCGTTCTTCTGGCAGGCGGTGACGCTGGCGAGGAGGGCGGTGGCGAGTAGGGCGGTGTAGAGGGTTTTCATGGCGAGGTCCTGGGGACAGCAGCGAAGCGGTTATGAGGCGAGCTGGGGAGAGTTTCGTCGCCCGGCCGGGCGCTGGGCGCCCGGCGTTCGCAGGAGGCGCGAGGCGGTGCCTCGCTAGCGCCTCCTGCTCACCCCTCGTCCCGCCAGCGGCGGAGGCGGATGGCGGCGACGATCATGCCGAAGCCGGCGACGATACCCACCCACATCGACGGCGTCGCGAACAGCGAGTACAGCGAGCGGATCGTCGTCAGGCTGGCGATGTCTTCCGGGCCATGGATCTGCATCGTGTCGAGGTTCGCCGCGGCGCCGAGCATGGTCGGGAAGGTGCTGCCGAGCAGTCGCAGGAAGATGTGCTGCCAGTACCACGCCGTGTCGAGATTGAAGACGTGGAGCACGTCGAACCAGCTCACGAAGATGCCCGCGAAGACCGGAATCACCAGAGCCCACAGGAAGGGCTTGCTGCGTGCCCAGGCCGAACAGAGCATCAGCCAGCCGATCGTCGGCATCGCCCACGCTGCGTAGACCGGAATCGCGGCGATGAACGTCGTGGCGACCGACAGCGGGCTTGCAGGGCCCCAGAGCAGCGTGAACGGATTGCCGCCATGGACCAGCGCGAGCAGGCTGAGCATCACCATCAGGACAAGCATCGTGGCGATGCCGGCGAGGGCGGCCAAACCCGGCGCTACCAGGGTGGCGCTGGCGAGCTTGGACAGCACCGTCTGCGAATCCGACAGCGGCATCGACTTCCAGAACAGCACGCTGCGGTCGCGACGGTCGTCGTACAGCGAGCCGAGTGCATAGAAGAACACCACGAAGCCCAGCACGATGAAGGGGATGCCGGCCGACATCATCAGCGTGAGGTCGACCGCGCCGCCGAACTGGCGCAGATCCTCCGGGCTCAGGTGCTGCGTGAGCTTGGAGAGGTCGAGTGCGCCGACCTGCACGTGTGCGCCGTTGATATCGATGTTGTGGTCGGCGGCGCGGCTCTTGAACACCTCCGCGGTAATCACGCCCATCAGCGTCAGCAGCAGGAACACGCCGCCGGCGATGAAGGGGGCCCAGAAGAAGCCGCCCTTGTGCTCCCAGTACTCGCGCTTGAGCAGCAGCTTGAACTTGTGTGTGGCATGCGGCGCGGCGACTTTCGCGCGCGGCATCGTGTCGGTCATGGCGTTCATGCGTAGGTCCCCTTCATCGTGGCGACGAACAGGTCGGCCAGGCCGGGCGTGCGGGTTTCCCCGAACGTGGCGAGCTGGGCTTCCGGAACGCCGTCGAACAGCATCACGGTCTTGCCGAACGGCAGGGCGCGTTCGTCGATCGGCTTCAGTGCACGCGCGGCATCCAGATGCGCGCCGTCCACCAGCACTTCGACGTAGCGCTCGCCGAGCGTGTCCATGGCGGCGTCGAGCGTGATGCGGCCGTCGCGGATGAACAGCACGTCGGTGAGGATGTGCTCGATCTCTTCGACCTGGTGGGTGGTGACGATGATCGTCTTTTCCTCGTCGAAATAGTCCTCGAGCAGGCGCTGGTAGAACTGCTTGCGGTAGAGGATGTCGAGGCCGAGCGTCGGTTCGTCGAGCACCAGCAGCTTGGCATCGATGGCCATGACCAGTGCGAGGTGCAGCTGCACGATCATGCCCTTGGACATCTCGCGAACCTTGAGGTTCGGCTTCAGCTGCGTGCCGGCGAGGAAGCGCTCGCACTTGGCCATGTCGAAGCGCGGATGCACGCCGGCAACGAACTCGATCGCTTCCTTGACGCGGATCCAGCGCGGCAGCACCGCGACGTCGGCGATGAAGCAGACGTCCTGCATGAGGTCGTCGCGCTGCGTGCAGGGGTTGCGGCCGAGCACGCTGAGTTCGCCGTCGAACGGGATCAGGCCGAGCATGGCCTTGAGCGCGGTGGTCTTGCCGGCGCCGTTCGGACCGATCAGGCCGACGATGCGACCGGCCGGGATCTCGAACGTGGCGCCGTCGAGCGCCATCTTGTTCTTGTAGCCCTTGCGTAGGTTGCGCGCACGCACCACCGGGGCGGGAGAGGACGGGGCGACCTGGGCGTTCATTGCGTGCCTTCCTTACGGCCGGCGGCCATCAGTTCCTCGAGCTTCAGCCCGAGGCGGGCGATGCGTTCCATCACCTGCGGCCATTCCTCGTTGAGGAAACGGTCGCGTTCGGTGACCAGCAGCTTCCTCGCGGCTTCTTCGGTGACGTACATGCCCAGTCCTCGGCGTTTTTCGACCAGAGATTCGTCAGCGAGCTCCTGGTAGGCCCGCGACACGGTGATGGGGTTGAGCTGGTACTCCGCGGCGACCTGGCGCACGGAGGGCAGCGGATCGCCCGGCTTGAGGAGGCCGTCGAGCATCATCGCGATGACGCGCTCCTTCAGCTGGCGGTAGATCGGAGCGCCGTCGCTCCATTGGATGGCGGCCATGGGATCAGCCCCTCGGCAGGAAGGAGAAATAGGGCATCGCCAACGCGTGGCGGATGCGATTGGTGTTGCTGGCCTTGCGGGCGCCCACGGCGGCAGCGACGGCGGGTGCAGCGACGACGGGCGTGGCGGGTGTGAACGGGATCGACGCGGCCGCGAAGGCCCCGGTCGCACATACGGCCGCCGTGACCACGAGCGCATTCAGGCTGTTACGGAGCCTGCGGTACATGGCAAACCTCCTCGTTGGTAGACCGGTGTTGTAGGCAACTATAACACCGATTCGGCCAGCGTCAACAACCGCATCCCCAACTGATGGCATACGGCCGCTCTCCGATTTGCCCGGTTCAGGACGGGCCGTGACAATACGGCCCCTCGCGCCGATCCGGCGCCCGCACCTGGAGTCGTGCAATGAACCTGACCGCACGCGGCCTCGCCGCGCTGCTCGCCTCGACCGCCGCTGTCGCGTTCGCGGCGCCGCCGGCTGCCAAGGCCCCCACGAAGGCGCCTGCGAAGCCCGCCGCGGCCGCGTCCGCTACGTCCCAGATCACCGCGCAGTCGCTCGCCACGCCGCGCCAGAAGGCGAGCTATGTCGTGGCGTTCGATCTGTCGCAGATGCTCATGCCGATCGCTCCGGATCTCGACATCGCGACATTCCGCGCAACCGTCGACGACGTCGTTGCGGGGAAGGCGCCGCAGGTGGATCGCGAGAAGGCTGCGCAGATCAACAAGGCGCTCATGCAGCGCATCGCCGCGCGTCGCGGTCAACCGACGCAGGGCCCGGTGCCGGAAGTTTCAAAGACCGAAGTCGCGCGCCTGGTTGCAGCGGACCTCGGTCCGTCGCTCGCGGGGATCAAGAACGAGGTCGATTTCCCGATCGTGTTCCAGGCACTGTCGGGCCTGCTCGCGGGCCAGCAGCCGGTACTCGACGAAGCGACGCGCAACAGTGTGCGTACCGAGTTCACCACCGCCATGAAGGCGAAGATGGAAGCCAAGCGTTCCGCGCAGGCAGGCACCAACAAGGAAGCCGGCGAGAAGTTCCTCGCCGAGAACAGGACCAAGAAGGGCGTGTTCTCGACGCCGTCGGGCCTGCAGTACATGGTGCTTCGCCAGGGTTCGGGCGCGCGCCCGAAGCCGACCGACCGCGTCCGCGTGAACTACGAAGGCAAGCTGCTCGACGGCACGGTGTTCGACAGCTCGTACAAGAACGGCCAGCCGGTCGAATTCATGCTCAACCAGGTGATCCCGGGTTGGACGGAAGGCGTGTCGATGATGCCGGTCGGCGCGAAATACCGCTTCTGGATTCCGTCGCAGTTGGCGTACGGTGAGAAGGGTGCGGGCGAGCAGATCGGCCCGAACTCCGCGCTCACCTTCGATGTCGAACTGCTGGCGATCTCGCCCTGACCGCGGCTGCCGCCGCCCCGAACGAGGATTTTGAATGAACGTTTCTCCGATGCGCCTGCTGGCGCTGAGCACGCTGTCCGTCGCGCTGCTCGCCGCTGCGGGGTGCAACAAGGACGCGACCGCGCCGAAGACCGACGCTGCGGCCGATGCGAAGAAGGACCCGAACGCCATTCCCGGGCTGAAGGACGAAAAGGCCCGCGTCAGCTACATGATCGGCATGGACATGGGCCAGACGCTCAAGCAGGTGAAGGACGAGATCGATCTTCCGACGCTCGAGAAGGGCCTGAAGGCGCAGCTCGACGGCAGCAAGCCGCTGATGACCGAACAGCAGGCGCAGCAGATCCGCGAAGCATTCGCGCAGAAGCTGCAGGCCAAGCGCATTGCGGAACAGATGCAGGCAGCGACGAAGAACGCGAAGGAAGGCCAGGAGTTCCTCGCGAAGAACGCGAAGGCCGCCGGCGTGCAGACCACCGCGAGCGGCCTGCAGTACCAGGTGATCACGCAGGGCACCGGTCCGAAGCCGAAGGCGGACGACCAGGTCACCGTGAACTACACCGGCAAGCTGCTCGACGGCACCAAGTTCGACAGCTCGGAAGACCACGGCGGCGCCGCCACGCTTCCGCTCAACGCCGTCGTGCCGGGCTGGCGCGAAGGCATCCAGCTGATGCCGGTCGGCAGCAAGTACCGCCTGTGGATCCCGGCGTCGCTGGGCTATGGCGAGCAGGGCACGCCGGGCGGTCCGATCCCGCCGAACGCGACGCTGGTGTTCGAGGTCGAACTCGTCGGCATCGCAAATCCGAATGGCGCCGGCACGTCGCCCGCGCATTGATCGCGCCTGATCGCACGGAACGGAGCGCCTGATGCGCGTCACCATCTTCGGCACCGGCTACGTCGGCCTCGTCACGGGCACCTGCCTGGCGGATGTCGGCCATGACGTGGTCTGTGTCGACATCGATGCGGGCAAGGTCGCGGCATTGCAACGCGGCGAGATCCCGATCTTCGAGCCGGGCCTCGCGCCGATGGTGCGTGCGAATCACGCCGCCGGCCGCCTGCAGTTCACCACCGACGCCGCGGACGCTGTCGTCCGCGGCGAGGTGATCTTCATCGCGGTCGGCACGCCGCCCGGTGAGGACGGCAGCGCGGACCTGCAGTACGTGCTCGCCGTGGCGCGCACGATCGGCCGGCACCTCGATCGCCCCGGCATCGTCGTCAACAAGTCGACGGTGCCGGTCGGTACCGCGGACAAGGTGCGCGATGCTATCGCGGCTGAGTTGAAGGCGCGCGGCGTCGACATCGAATTCGGTGTCGCGTCGAATCCGGAGTTCCTGAAGGAAGGCGATGCGGTCAACGACTTCATGCGTCCCGACCGCATCGTCATCGGTGCGAGCGATGCGCAGGTCATCGATCGACTGAAGCGCCTGTACGCGCCGTTCAATCGCAATCACGAACGCATCGTCGTCATGGATGTGCGTTCGGCGGAGCTGACCAAGTACGCCGCGAACGCGATGCTCGCGACCAAGATTTCGTTCATGAACGAGATGGCGAACATCGCCGAGCGCGTGGGTGCGGACATCGAGATGGTGCGCCAGGGCATCGGTTCCGATCCGCGCATCGGCTGGCACTTCATCTACCCGGGTGCCGGCTACGGCGGCTCGTGTTTCCCGAAGGACGTGCAGGCGCTTGCGCGCACCGCGCAGGGCGTGGGCTACAAGGCCGAACTCCTCGACGCGGTCGAGGCGGTCAACTACCGTCAGAAGCAGCATCTCTTCGAGCTGATCCAGCGCCATTACGGTGGCAACGTCGCCGGCAAGACGTTCGCGCTGTGGGGCTTGGCATTCAAGCCGAACACCGACGACATGCGTGAAGCCTCGAGCCTCGTGCTGCTGCAGCAGCTCTTGGACGCGGGCGCGAAAGTACGTGCCTACGATCCGGAGGCGCGCGAGGAGACCCGGCGCATCGTGGGCGATCGTGACGACTTCGTGCTCTGCGACAGCGCGAACGCCGCGCTCGTCGACGCCGATGCGCTCGTCGTCATCACCGAGTGGAAGCAGTTCCGCAGCCCGGACTTCGCGCGCCTGCGCGCAGGGCTGACGGACGCCGTGCTGTTCGACGGTCGCAATCTCTACCACCCCGATGAAGTCGAGTCCGCGGGTCTCGCGTACTACGGCATCGGTCGCGGGCGTTCGGTCATCGCATGAGCGAATCGACGCTCGACGATCGCCTCGTCGAACTGGAAACGCGGCTCGCCTTCCAGGAACACTCGCTGGGTGAGCTCAGCGACGCGCTCGCCGATCTGCGATCGGAGAATGGGCGCCTGGTCATGATGCTGCAGCGCGCGCTCGACGAGCTGCGACAGATCCGCGCGGGCCTCTCCAGTGACCTCACCGGCGATCCCGGCCTCGAGCCGCCACCCCCGCATTACTGATCGACGGTCATGACTGACAGCCTTCGCGACCAGCTTCTCGGCCTCGGCTTCAAGGCCGCCCCGGCGCCTGCCAAGCCCGAAAAACGCAACGATCGTCCCGGCGGCAAGTCGGGCGCGCCGCGCCGCGATGAGCGTCGCCCGGCGGGCAAGGGCGGTCGTCCGGACGCGCGTCCGGCGGATCGACGCGGCGCGCCGCCGCGCAAGCCGCGCTCGCAGGAAGAGATCGATCTCGGCAAGGCCTATGCGCTGCGTGCACAGCGGGAAAAGGATGAGCGCATTGCCGCCGAGGCTGCGCGTCAGGAAGAGGCACGCCTGCGTCGCGAGGCACGCGCGAAGCTCTCGGAATTCCTGAAGGACAAGTCGCTCAACGACAAGGACGCGGAGATCGCGCGTCACTTCCCCTACGGCGGCAAGATCAAGCGCATCTACGTCAACGCGGAGCAGTTGCGCGCGCTCAATGCGGGCGAACTCGGCGTGGTGCAGCTCGACGGTCGCTACGTGCTGGTGACCGCGCAGGTGCTCGGCGAGGCCGAAGCGATCTTCGCGCAGGCGGTTGCGTTGCGCGTCCATCCGAACGCGCCGGCTAGCGATGATCCGTACAGCGACCCGCAGTACCAGATACCGGACGATCTGGTCTGGTAACGCGTCAGTCGACGCCGAGTGCGTCGGCCACCTGGTGCACGACGCGTCGCACTTTCGATACGCCGAGATCGCGCACCAGTCGGTGCGCCGTGTGCGGCAACGGTGACGCAGCCAGGTCGTGCGGCGTGACGTTCTTGCCGGTCACGCCGGGCAGAAGTTCGACGCCCGCGGCCGCATAGCAGTGCTGCACGAGCGCCGAGCAGTAGAGGGCGCCTTCGCGCGCAAGTAGGTTGTCGCGCCGACGCAGCCGCGTGCTGTGCATGCCCAGCAATGTGCCGACGAGCTCGCTGAGCGAGTAGTGCGCGAGTCCCGACACGACATCCAGCGCGGCGGCGTGGCATGCAGCGGCCTGCGACGCGTCCAGGCCGAAGTCCAGCACGGCGACGTTCGGAAACGCTTCCGCGTCGAAGTAGCGGTCGAGACGATTCTCCTGGGCGCCGAGGCGGACCTGCTTGTAGCGGACATCCAGGTCGGACTCGACGACCCACCAGCGTCCGTCGACGCGCTTCTCGGTGAACAGGAACGCGTGCGACCACAGGCTGCGGTGGCCGTCGTCGGTCAGTGGCGCCTGCGCCTTGCGGATCAGGCGGCTGATCGGGTCGCGTCCCCCGCACAGGCCAATGCGGCCCGGGGCGGCGTGCTCGAGGAGGAACTGCACGTTGTCCATGGTGACCGGAGAGGCGACGACGACGCCGTTACTCCGGATCGTAGTCGAGATTCGACGCCAGCCAACGTTCGGCCTGCGCGACCTCGACACCCTTGCGGCGCGCGTAGTCTGCGACCTGCTCCTTCGACACGCGCCCGACCACGAAATACTGGCTCTTCGGGTGGCTGAAGTAGTAGCCCGACACCGAGGACGCCGGATACATCGCGAAGCTCTCGGTGAGCTCCACGCCGGTGTTCTTCGCCGCATCGAGGAGCCGGAACAGCGTGGCCTTCTCGCTGTGTTCGGGGCAGGCGGGATAACCCGGTGCTGGGCGGATGCCGACGTAGCGCTCGGCGATCAGCGCATCGTTGTCGAGTGTCTCGTCCGACGCGTATCCCCAGAACTCGCGACGTACGCGCTGATGCAGGCGTTCGGCGAGGGCTTCGGCCAAACGGTCCGCGAGCGCCTTCAGCAGGATCGCGTTGTAGTCGTCGTGCTGCGCTTCGAAGCGCGCGACGTGCTCTTCGATGCCGAGACCGGCAGTCACCGCGAATGCGCCGATCCAGTCCTCGCGGCCGCTGTCCTGCGGCGCGATGAAATCGGCGAGGCAGAAATCGGGGCGGTCCGCGGGCTTGTCGACCTGCTGGCGGAGGAAATGCAGACGCACGGTCGCGTCGGCGACGTCATCAGCCGCCGCGGCATGCCGCGGCCCCGCCGTGGCGGCCGTGCCGGCGACGATACGCACGTCCACGTCGTCACCCACGCCCTGCGCTGGCCAGATGCCGAACACCGCCCTTGCACGCAGCCAGCGCTCGTTGACGATGCGATCGAGCATTGCGCGCGCATCGCGATACAGCTCGCGCGCCTGCGCGCCGACGATGCTGTCCTCGAGGATCTCGGGGTAGCGACCCGCGAGTTCCCACGTGTTGAAGAATGGCGTCCAGTCGATGTAGTCGACGAGTTCGGCGAGTGGATAGTCGTCGAACACATGCAGGCCGGTGACGCGGGGCGCCGACGGAGCGTGCGTGTCCCAGCCGCCGTCGAAACGCTGCCCACGTGCCTTCTCGAGCGAAACAAGGCGCTTGCCGTCACCGCGATTGCGATGACGCTCGCGGATCTCGGCGTAGTCAGCTTCATTCGCGGCAACGAACGGCTGGCGCAGATCCATCGAGATCAGCGACTGCGCGACGCCGACGGCACGCGAGGCGTCTTTCACCCAGATCGTGGGCGCCTTGTAGTGCGGGTCGATCTTGAGCGCGGTGTGCGCGCGCGAGGTCGTGGCGCCACCGATCAGCAGCGGCATGGTGAGGCCCTGGCGCTGCATTTCGCGCGCGACGTGGCTCATTTCCTCCAGCGAAGGCGTGATAAGCCCCGACAGGCCGACCAGGTCGGCGTTCTCGGCTTTGGCGCGGTCGAGGATGACCTGCGCCGGCACCATCACGCCGAGGTCGATGACCTCGAAGTTGTTGCAGGCGAGCACGACGCCGACGATGTTCTTGCCGATGTCGTGCACGTCGCCCTTCACGGTCGCCATCACGATCTTGCCGTTCGAGCGCCCCGTGTCGCCGGTGCGCAACTTCTCGGCTTCGATATACGGCAGCAGGTAGGCGACCGCCTTCTTCATCACGCGTGCCGACTTCACCACTTGCGGCAGGAACATCTTGCCGGCGCCGAACAGGTCGCCCACGACGTTCATGCCGTCCATCAGCGGCCCCTCGATGACATCGAGCGGACGCGTCGACAGCATGCGCGCCTCCTCGACGTCACCGTCGATGAACGCGTCGATGCCGTGCACCAGCGAGTGGCTCAGACGTTCGCGCACCGGCTTCTCGCGCCAGCGCAGGTCCTCGACCTTCTTCTCGCCCTTCTTGCCCTTGTACTTGTCGGCGATCTCGAGCAGGCGTTCGGTCGAGTCCCTGCGACGGTTGAGCACCACGTCCTCGACGCGCTCGCGAAGGTCGGGCTCGAGATCGTCGTAAAGGGGCAGGGCACCCGCGTTGACGATGCCCATGTCCATGCCCGCGCGGATCGCGTGGTACAGGAATACGACGTGGATCGCCTGGCGCACCGGCTCGTTGCCGCGGAACGAGAACGAGACGTTCGAGACGCCGCCGGAGATGTGGCTGTGCGGGAAGCGACGCTTGAGTTCGCGCGCCGCTTCGATGAAGGCGACCGCGTAATCGTCGTGTTCTTCGATGCCGGTCGCGATCGCGAACACGTTCGGGTCGAAGATGATGTCTTCCGGCGGAAAACCGATTTCGCCGGTCAGCAGTTCGTAAGCGCGCGAGCAGATGTCGACCTTGCGCTCCACCGTGTCCGCCTGGCCTTGTTCGTCGAAGGCCATGACGACCACCGCCGCGCCGTAGCGACGCACCAGCCGCGCCTGCCGCAGGAACTCGGCTTCGCCTTCCTTCAGCGAGATCGAATTGACGATGCCTTTGCCCTGCAGGCATTTCAGCCCGGCTTCGATCACGCTCCACTTGGAGCTGTCGACCATCACCGGTACGCGCGCGATGTCGGGCTCCGCGGCCATCAGGTTGAGGAATGTCACCATGGCGTGCTCGGAATCGAGCATCCCTTCGTCCATGTTGACGTCGATGATCTGCGCGCCGTTGTCCACCTGTTGGCGCGCCACGACGATCGCTTCGTCGTAGCGGCCGTCGAGAATCAGCTTCTTGAACTGCGCCGATCCGGTGACGTTGGTGCGCTCGCCGACGTTGACGAAGTTAGTCTGCGGCGTGACGACGAGCGGCTCCAGACCGGCGAGGCGGGTGTAGGGGATGAGTTCGGTCATCGGTCTGCAGTGCGTGCGACGTCCCGCGACGTCGCGTGTGATTCGAAAGGAGCGATCAGGCCGCGTCGGCGAGTCGCGGCAATGCGCGTGGCGTGAGTCCGCGAACGACGCTTGCGATCGCCGCGATATGCGCGGGCGTCGTGCCGCAGCAGCCCCCGACCACGTTGACGAGACCCGAGCGCGCGAACTCGCCGATCACCTCGGCCATGTCCTCGGGCGTTTCGTCGTAACCGCCGAACGCGTTCGGCAGGCCGGCGTTCGGATGCGCGCTCACGAAGGCGTCGGCGACCTGTGCGAGCACGTCGACATGCTGACGCAGGTCCTTGGCGCCGAGCGCGCAGTTGAGACCGATGGCGAGCGGGCGGGCGTGGCGGACGGAATACCAGAACGCCTCGGCCGTCTGCCCGGACAGCGTGCGGCCGGATGCGTCGGTGATGGTTCCCGAGATCAGCACGGGAAGACGCGCGCCGCGTGCATCGAAGGCTTCCTCGATCGCGAACAGCGCGGCCTTGGCGTTGAGCGTGTCGAAGATGGTTTCGACCATCAGCACGTCGGCGCCACCGTCGATCAGTCCGTCGGCGGCTTCGCGGTAGGCGAGGCGCAGGTCGTCGAACGTGACTGCACGATAGCCGGGGCGATTCACGTCGGGGCTGAGCGACGCGGTACGGCTGGTCGGACCGAGCACGCCGATGACGAACCGGGGGCGACCGTCCTCGCGTTCGACGTCGTCGCAGACCTGACGCGCGAGCCGCGCGCCGGCCTCGTTGAGTTCGCGCGCGAGGTGCGACAGGCCGTAGTCGGCGAGCGAGATGGACGTCGAGTTGAACGTGTTGGTCTCGACCAGATCGGCACCGGCGAGTAGATATTCGCGATGGATGCCGGCGATGATTTCCGGGCGCGTGAGACTGAGCAGATCGTTGTTGCCGCGCTGGTCGTGCGCGCAACCGCAGCCGGTGCCGTGCTGGTGTGCGTCCAGGGTGCGGCTGGCGTCGAAACCTTCGGCGAACCGCGTGCCACGGTAGTCCGCTTCCGACAGCTCGTGCTGCTGGATCATCGTGCCCATCGCGCCGTCGAGCACGAGGATGCGCTCGGCCAGCAGCTTCTCCAGCGTCGCGGCGCGTTCGGGATTCACGTAGGGCAGTGTCTTCATCGTGGGGTTCTCCCGCGCGCTGCGGCGTCCGGCTTGCGCGCGATGATCGAAAGCACTTCGAAGTGCGGTGGGCGGCGTTCGCGCGTGACGACGCCACTGCTCAGCACGTCGAGCCCGGCTTTTGTCGCGAAACGCTGCAGATCCTTCTCGCTGAAGCCGAGGTTGACGTGACCGTACGCCTCGACCACCGCGCGATGCTCGTGCTTCGCGAGGCTGCTGAGCAGCAGGCGTCCGCCCGGGCGCAGGACGCGCGCGGCTTCCGCAACGGCCTTCGCGGGTTCATCGGCGTACGTCAGCGCGTGCATCAGCACGACGAGGTCGAAGCTGCCGTCGTCGAACGCCAGGGCATGCATGTCGCCTTCGTGCACCTCGACATTGCCCAGGCGACGCAGGCGTTCGGACGCGGCGACGACCACCTTGCTGCTGGCGTCGAGGCAGACATAACGCCGCGAGTGCGGGGCGATGAGCTCAGCGAGCACGCCGTCGCCCGAGGCGATGTCGAGCACGTCGCCGGTTTCCATCAGCGGCAGCGCGGAGCGCGCGAGCGCCTCCCAGGTACGACCCGGCGAGTAGTGACGCTCCATGTCGCCTGCGACCGAGTCCGCCCAGTTCTGCTCGACGGCGCGTGCGGCCAGAACCCCCGGAACGCGTTCGGCGTCCTGACGCAGCAGCGGGTCGTTGCTCCCGTCGCGCAGCATGCGCCACAGCGCGGCCTGGGCCGGGTCCAGCGTTTCGTCGTCGAAGCGGTAATAGGCGGACACACCGGCGCGGCGGTCGCGCACGAGGCCCGCTTCCTTGAGGCGCGCAAGGTGGGTGGACACGCGCGGCTGGGCAAGGCGGGTGATGGACGAGAGCTCGGCCACCGTGAGCTCTTCATGCTCCAGCAGGGCGAGCAGGCGCACGCGGGTGGCGTCGGCGAAGGTCTTGAGCTGGCCCGACCAGGCTTCGAGGTCCATGTGGCGCTTTATCAACGTATCGCGATAGAGCGATAAGTGTCTGCCGCGGGGGCGCGGGGGTCAAGCGGGGAGGCGGCCGGAACGTTCATCCCGGTACAATTTGCGGGCTTTGCTGTCATTCGCCCAATTCGAGGTGCCGACGTGGATTTTCGCTTCACCGAAGAGCAGTTGATGATCCAGGACGTGGCGCGGCGCATCGCGCAGGACAAGATCGCGCCGAGCGCCGAGCACTTCGATCGCACCGGCGAGTTCCCGCTCGACAACATCCGCACGCTGGGCGAGAACGGCCTGATGGGCATCGAGGTGCCAGCCGAATACGGCGGCGCGGGCATGGACCCGATCAGCTACGTGCTCGCGATGGTCGAAATCGCGGCGGCGGATGCCGCCCATTCGACGATCGTGTCGGTGAACAACTCGCTCTTCTGCAACGGCATCCTGAAGTACGGCACCGAGGCGCAGAAGCAGCTGTACGTGCGCGCGATTGCCGAAGGTCGCGAGATCGGCGCGTTCGCGCTGACGGAGCCGCAGTCGGGTTCCGACGCCACCGCGATGCGCTGCAAGGCCACCAAGCAGCCCGACGGCACATTCCTCGTCAACGGCAAGAAGAGCTGGATCACCTCCGGCCCGGTCGCCAAGTACATCGTGCTGTTCGCGATGACGGACCCGGACAAGGGCGCGCGCGGCATCACCGCTTTCATGATCGACACCACGCGCGCAGGCTTCGGCCGCGGCAAGACCGAGCCGAAGCTCGGTATCCGTGCGTCGGCGACGTGCGAGATCGAGTTCAATGACTACGTCGTGCAGGCCGATGAAGTGCTGGGCGCCGAAGGCGAAGGCTTCAAGATCGCGATGAGCGTGCTCGACGCCGGGCGTATCGGCATCGCGTCGCAGGCTATTGGCATTGCGCGCGCCGCGTACGAAGCGACGCTGAGCTACGTGAAGGAGCGCAAGGCGTTCGGCGCCGCGATCGGCACGTTCCAGATGACGCAGGCGAAGATCGCCGACATGAAGTGCAAGCTCGATGCGTCGCTGCTGCTGACGCTTCGCGCTGCGTGGCAGAAGGGCGAGTTCGACAAGGGCGGCGCGCGCTTCAGCAACGAGGCGGCCATCGCCAAGCTCACCGCATCGGAGGCCGCGATGTGGATTACGCACCAGGCGCTGCAGATCCACGGCGGCATGGGCTATTCCAAGGAAATGCCGATCGAGCGTTATTTCCGCGACGCGAAGATCACCGAGATCTACGAGGGCACGAGCGAGATCCAGCGCCTCGTGATCGCACGCAACGAGACGGGCCTGCGCTGAGCCCGCGATGAGCAGCTCGCCGGCGAATCGGCGTCGACGCCCGGATGCACATCCGGGCGCGATGCCGGCGCCGGCGTTTCCTTTTTGAAGGATCCGAACGCCGGCGTACGGATGTCGGCACAGGGAATCGCCTCACATGACCACGAAACGCACCGCCAAAACCACCGCCCGCCGCGTCGATGACGCCGCCGCTGTCGACCAGATCGCCAAGGCGCTGACCGCGACGCTGCCCAAGGCCCAGCAGGGCCTCGCCGAAGCCTTCGCGCGCGTTTTCTACAAGCGCATGAGCGCGGACGAATTCCCGCAGCACTCGCCGGAAGCTTGGGCGTCGCTCGCCGCCGGCTTCCTCGACTTCATGCGCAGCCGCAAGCCCGGCACGGCGCTGGTGCGTCTGTTCAACCCGACGGTCAAGACGAACGGTTGGGAGTCCGCGCACACCGTGCTGCAGGTCGCCAACGACGACATGCCGTTCCTCGTCGACTCGGTGACGCTGGCCCTCGCCGAGCGCGGCATCGCCGTGCACGTGATGGGTCATCCGGTGGTCAAGATCGCGCGTGATCGCGCGGGCCGCGTGACCGGCGTGGGCGAGGGCGAGCGCGAATCGCTGATGCACCTCGAGATCGACCGCCAGAGCGCGGAATCGATGACCGAGATCGAGGCCGCAGTGCGACGCGTGCTCGAAGACGTGCGTGCGATGGTCGGGGACTGGTCGGCGATGCAGGCGAAGATGCTGCAGGTCGCAGACGACCTCGGCAATCGCAAGTCGCCGCTCAAGGCCGAGAATGTGCAGGAGGCGCAGGAGTTCCTGCGCTGGGCCGCCGACAACCACTTCACCTTCCTCGGCTTCCGCGAATACGAAGTCGTGAAGCAGGGCAAGCAGGAAGTGCTGCAGGCGGTGCCGGGCACTGGCTTGGGTCTTCTGCATGGCGAAGAGCGCGGCAAGCCGCGCCCGCTGTCGACGCTGGCCGCGCACTACATGGAGCATTCGGGTTCGGTCGATGCGCTGATCCTGACCAAGACCAACGCGCGCGCCACGGTGCACCGCCGCGGTTACATGGACTACATCGGCGTGCTGAGCTTCGACAAGGCCGGCAAGCCGGTGCGCGAAGACCGCTTCCTCGGCCTCTTCACGTCGAGCGCGTACAGCCGTCGCCCGTGGGACATCCCGCTGGTGCGTCGTCGCTATGAGCACGTGATGGAGAAGTCGGGTCTGCCGACCGATGGCCACAGCGGCAAGGCGCTGCGCCACATCCTCGAGTCGATGCCGCGCGACGAGCTGTTCCAGTCGGGCGAGGACGATCTCTTCCGCACGTCGATGGGCGTGCTGGGCCTGCAGGAACGCGTGCGCAGCCGCATCTTCCTGCGTCGCGACAAGTACGGTCGGTTCTATTCGGCGCTGGTGTACATCCCGCGCGATCGCTTCAACACGGAAGTCCGCCTGCGCATCGAGTCGATGCTCAAGGAGATGCTCAATGCGGAGCACGTGGACTCGTCGGTGCAACTCGGTGAATCGCCGCTCGCGCAGTTGCACATCATGGTGCGTCCGAAGCCGTCGGACGGCCATTCGGGCACGGTGCCGGATGTCGACGTCGCCGAGATCGAAGCACGCCTCGCCGAAATCGTGCGTAACTGGGCGGACGACCTGCGCGATGCGCTGATCGCGCGCCATGGCGAGAACACCGGCCTTCCGCTCGCGAACGCGTACGGGCGCGCGCTACCGGCGGGTTACATCGAGAACGTGTCGGCGGAAGTCGCCGCCAACGACGTCGAGCATCTGGCGGCATTGCAGGGCGCCGACGATCTGCGCCTGAGCCTGTATCGCTCGCATCAGGGCGAGGGCGGCCTGCGCTTCAAGTTCTACCGTGAAGGCGACGACATCCCGCTGTCCGATGCGCTGCCGATGATGGAGAACATGGGCCTGCGTGTGATCGCGGAGCACCCGTACCGCATCGAAGCGGCGGGCAAGGTGTTCTTCATCCAGGACTTCGAGGTCGAATACCCGCGTGCGCTCGAAGTCACCGAGATCGACCAGGACTTCGAAGAAGCCTTCGCCGCCATCTGGCGCGGCCAGGCCGAGAACGACGGCTTCAACCGCCTGATACTCGCGGCCGGTCTGTCGTGGCGTCAGGTGGCGATGCTGCGTGCGTACTGCAAGTACCTGCTGCAGGTCGGCGTGACGTTCTCGCAGGCGTACATGGAGCAGACGCTCGCGCGTTATCCGCTGCTCGCACGCCTGCTGGTCGAACTGTTCGAAGCGCGCTTCGATCCGACCACCGGCAAGGAGAGCAAGGCCGAGATCCGCGCCGGCATGCAGAAATTCCAGTCGCAGCTCGAGCGCCTGGCCGGTGATGACGCGGCGCTGTCGGCGGCAGTGAAGCCGGTCATCGAAGCCCGCGCCGGCAAGCGCGAGGGCCAGGTCCAGGCGACGCGCGAAGGCATCTTCGGCCTGATGGACCGCGTGTCCAGCCTCGACGAGGACCGCATCCTGCGCAGCTTCATGGGCGTCATCGAAGCGACGCTGCGCACCAGCTTCTACCAGGGTGCGCGCGGTGGCGCAGACACTGGTTACGTCAGCTACAAGTTCGACTCCGCCAAGGTGCCGGACCTGCCGAAGCCGCGTCCGTACCGCGAAATCTTCGTCTACGGCCCGCGTGTCGAAGGCGTGCACCTGCGCTTCGGTCCGGTCGCGCGTGGCGGCCTGCGCTGGTCGGATCGTCGCGAGGACTTCCGCACGGAAGTGCTGGGCCTCGTCAAGGCGCAGATGGTGAAGAACACCGTGATCGTGCCGGTTGGCTCGAAGGGCGGCTTCTTCGTGAAGCGCCCGCCCGCGGGTGGCGATCGCGATGCGATCCAGGCCGAAGGCATCGCCTGCTACAAGATGTTCATCAACGGTCTGCTGGACATCACCGACAACATCGTCGACGGCAAGATCATCGCGCCGAACGAGGTCGTGCGTTACGACAACGACGATCCCTACTTGGTCGTCGCGGCGGACAAGGGCACGGCAACGTTCTCCGACATCGCCAACGGCATCGCCCGTGAGCACGGCTTCTGGCTCGACGACGCGTTCGCATCGGGCGGTTCGGTCGGCTACGACCACAAGGGCATGGGCATCACGGCCAAGGGCGCCTGGGAGTCGGTCAAGCGCCACTTCCGCGCGATGGGCCGCGATTCGCAGAAGGACGACTTCACCTGCGTCGGCATCGGCGACATGTCGGGCGACGTGTTCGGCAACGGCATGCTGCTGTCGAAGCACATCCTCCTGGTCGCCGCGTTCGACCACCGCCACATCTTCCTCGACCCGACGCCGGACGCCGCGATCTCCTTCAAGGAGCGCGCACGCATGTTCAAGCTGCCGCGTTCGAGCTGGGAGGACTACGACACCAAGCTGATCAGCAAGGGCGGCGGTATCTTCCCGCGCAGCGCGAAGTCGATCGCACTGAGCCCGCAGATCAAGCAGGCGCTCGGCATCGATGCGTCCGTGGAGTCGATGAGCCCGACCGAGCTGATGAGCGCCATCCTCAAGGCACCGGTCGACCTGCTGTGGAACGGCGGCATCGGAACCTACGTGAAGTCGAGCCGCGAGACGCATGCGGACGTCGGCGACCGCGCCAACAACGCGCTCCGTGTCGACGGCCGTGATTTGCGTGCGCGCGTGGTGGGCGAGGGCGGCAACCTTGGCTTCACCCAGTTGGGCCGCATCGAGGCGGCGCAGCATGGCGTGCTGCTCAATACCGACTTCATCGACAACTCGGCGGGCGTGGATACCTCGGACCACGAGGTCAACATCAAGATCCTGCTCAACGCCGCCGTGCAGCAGAAGAAGCTCACGTTCGACGACCGCAACAAGCTGCTGGCGTCGATGACGGACGAAGTTGGCGCCCTCGTGCTCACCGACAACTACCGCCAGAACCAGGCGCTGTCGATGATGGAGCGCATGTCGGTGTCGCGCCTCGGTTCGAAGCAGCACTTCATCCGCACGCTCGAGTCGCAGGGCCTGCTCGATCGCCAGATCGAGTTCCTGCCGTCCGATGCCGAGTTTGCCGAGCGCAAGGCACGCGGCCAGGGCCTGACGCGTCCCGAGCTGTCGGTGCTGCTGTCGTACAGCAAGCTCGTGCTGTTCCCGCAGCTCGTTCAGTCGGACGTGCCGGAAGACCCGTACCTTTCGAAGGAGCTGGTGCGCTACTTCCCGAAGCCGCTGCAGGAGAAGTACACCAAGCAGATGGACGGCCATCGCCTGAAGCGCGAAATCATCGCGACCGCCGTGACGAACTCGATGGTCAACCGCATGGGCGCGACGTTCGTGCTGCGTATGCAGGAAGACACGGGCCGCACGCCGGCCGAGATCGCGAAGGCCTATACCATCGCCCGCGAGGCGCTGGAAGCGCGCGATATGTGGGCGCAGATCGACGCGCTCGACGGCAAGGTCGCCGAGTCCGCGCAGGTCGACGCGCTGATGGCGATCTGGCACCTCATGCGTTCGATCACGCGCTGGCTGCTGTCGCGTCCGGGTGCGATTCCGGCGATCGAGGCTGCGGTCGCGCGCTACGGCGATGGCATCCGCGCGGTGCGCGCCGCGCTGCCGACTGCGATGACGAAGGATCTGCGCGCGGCGTTCGACAAGCGCGACGCGGACTGGCGCGGCCGCGGCATTCCGGCCGCGCTCGCGCAGCAGCTCGCCGCGCTGCCGCTGCTGGATGCGGTCACCGACATCGTCGAGATCGCGCACGCCCGCAAGCTGCCGGCGGCCGAAGTCACCAAGGCCTACTTCGCCTTCAGCAGCGCGCTGCACCTGTCGTGGCTGTACGACCAGATCGAGGCGTTGCCGGTGGACAGCCGCTGGCAGGCGTTGGCCCGCGGTTCGCTGCGGGACGAGCTGGGCGCGCAGCAGCGTGCGCTGGTCGGCCATATCCTCGCCGAAGGCGGCCGCAAGCCGGCCGACGGAAAGGTCGAGGCCTGGCTCCAGCGCGACGACTCCAGCCTGCGGTTCACGCTGACGATGCTGTCGGAGCTGGCGTCGCAGAAGTCGCTCGACTATCCGACGGTGTCGGTGGCCGTGCGTCGACTGGCGCAGCTGGCACAAGCCGCGTAAGCGCAGCGCCGATGCGGTTCGCCGCACCGCGCTGACTACGGAGCCCGCCGCATCTGCGGCGGGCTTTTCGTTTGTGCAAGCGCCCGTGTCGCACGCCTGCACGGTCGAGCCGCTATGCTGCGGCCATGGCGACCGACACGCTCCTGAAAGCGAACCCCCGGCTGGCCTTTCTCGCCGCGCCGACCCCCGAAGCCCAGGCCGCGCGCACCGCGCTGGTCGAGGTCCATGGCGATACGCCGCCGGCCGAAGCGGATGTGCTCGTCGCCTTGGGCGGCGACGGCTTCATGCTGCAGACGCTCCATCGCCACGCCGCGCTGAGCAAGCCGGTGTACGGCATGAAGCTGGGAACGGTCGGCTTCCTGATGAACCACCAGCGCATCGATTCGCTGGTCGAGCGCATTCACAAGGCCGAGCCAGCGGTGTTACGGCCGCTCGAGATGATCGTGCAGAGCGAGTCCGGCGCCACCGTCGGTTCGCTTGCGTACAACGAGGTCTCCCTGCTTCGCCAGACGCGACAGGCCGCGCATCTCAGCATCGAACTCAACGGGCAGACACGGCTCGAGGAACTCATTTGCGACGGCGTGCTGGTCGCGACACCCGCAGGCAGCACCGCCTACAACTTCTCCGCGCACGGGCCGATCCTTCCGCTCGGTGCCAACGTGATCGCACTGACGCCGATCGCCGCGTTCCGTCCGCGTCGCTGGCGCGGTGCGGTGCTCAAGGCGGATACGGAAGTGCGGTTCAGGGTGCTCGATCCGCTGAAGCGACCGGTAAGCGCGACGGCCGATTCGCACGAGGTGCGCGACGCGGTGGAAGTGACGATCCGCGAATCGCGCGATCGCACAGTCACGCTGCTGTTCGACCCGGAGCACAATCTCGAAGAGCGCATGCTGGCGGAGCAGTTCACCAGCGGCTGAGCGTTGCCGTGCCCGCTAGGCGGCAGTGAATCAGTCGCGGGCAGGGGGCGCGCGTGCCTGCATGGTGATGTGCAGGCGCCCGGGCGACCGCGACAACCGCCGCAGCGTGCCACGGGCGCCCTGACCCGATGCCGCGACGACGCGCGGGGGCTCAATCCGAACCTCCGCGACGCAGCCGTGCAGAATAGGCGCATGCCCGACCGCGATGCCGATCCCCTGATCGTTGCCATTTCCTCCCGAACGCTGTTCGACCTGGAGGAAAGCCACGACCTGTTCGAACGCGAAGGCCTCGAGGCCTACGCGAGTTTCCAGCGCGGTCACGAGAACGACGTGCTGGCGCCCGGCATCGCGTTCCCGCTGGTGCGCAAGCTGCTGCGCCTCAACGAGGGTGCGCCGCCGGAGGCGCCGCGCGTCGAAGTGATCCTGATCTCGCGCAATTCGGCCGACACCGGCCTGCGCATCTTCAATTCCATCGCGCACCACGGCCTGTCGATCCGTCGTGCCGCCTTCAGCAATGGCGCGCCGCCGTATCCCTACATCCGGCCGTTCAATGCGGATCTGTTTCTGTCGGCGCACGGCGAGGATGTGCGTGCAGCGCTCGAGGCCGGCGTCGCCGCGGCGATGTTGTTGCCGTCGACGTCGCGATCGGCTGCGTCAGCGGCTGCGCGCTATCCGGACCAGCTGCGCATCGCCTTCGATGGCGACGCGGTGATCTTCGACGACGAGGGCGAGCGCGTGTCGCGCGAAGGCGGACTCGCCGCGTTCGCGGAACATGAGATGCAGCGTGCTGGCGAGCCGCTCTCGGGCGGTCCGTTCCGGGGTTTCCTCGATGCACTGCATCGCCTTCAGCAGGCGTTTCCCACCGGCGAGGATGCACCGATCCGCACCGCGCTTGTCACGGCCCGCAGCGTGCCCGCACACGAACGCGTGATCCGCACGCTGCGCGAGTGGGGCATCCGCCTGGACGAGGCGCTGTTTCTCGGTGGCCGCGCGAAGGGGCCGTTCCTCGAAGCCTTCGGTGCCGACATCTTCTTCGACGATTCAGAACACAACATCGTCTCGGCGCGCGACCACGTCGCCGCCGGACACGTGCCGCACGGCGTTGCGAATACGCCGCGCTAGCCGGTCAGGTTCGAGATCAGCTGGTCGACGGGCAGACGCACGTCGGTGACGCGCCACTTCAGACCGTCGCGGGTGAACACGAACACGATCGGCACGCCGTCCGCGTTCTGCACGGTGGCGGTGAAACGCGACATCGACTCGTAGTGATAGCTCGCGCCGCGCATCGGATCGAACTGTGCGCCCGGCTCGCCCGAATGCTCGGCCGGATAGCCCATCGCACGACGGATCACGCTGCGGCCCTGCAGGATGGCGCCGATGCCGGCGGGCGTCGCCAGCGCGTCGACCACGCCGCCAGTCATCGTGGCGGTGACCTGGCGGCCGAGGTCTTTGAGGCGGCCGTCGGTCGACGGGTCGCCCATCTTGCGGGCGAGGTAGTCCTCCAGCTGCGCGCGGATGCTTGCCCGCACCAGCGGAAAGTCGACGTCGCGTTCCAGCGTGCGCATGTCGCCGCGCTGCACGGCGTCGCTGATCGAACGGGCGGTAAGGAACGGGCCGGCCGCGCCGTAGGCCACGATGGCGAGGACGGCGGCGAGGATGAGGGCGATGAGGGTCTTCATGCGACCGCAGCCTAGCGAACGCGCGTGAGGACCGCGAGGTTCCGCCTCAGCCCGCGGCTTCGGGCTCCACCGCCGCGCGCACGCGGTTGCGGCCCTCGCGCTTGGCGCGATACAGCGCCTCGTCGGCGCGTGGCACGAGGGTGCGCAGGCTCGCGCTGTGGGCGCGGCCGCGACTCCAGGCGACGCCCACACTCGCGGTGACATTGAACCCCGGCGCGAACGGTTCGCAGTCGATCGCTTCCACCGCGTCGCGGATGCGCTCTGCACCGGCGAGCGCCTGCTCCAGCGTGCAGTCGACCAGCAGCAGCGCGAATTCGTCGCCGCCCCAGCGCGCGGCGATGTCGTGCTGGCGCGCCTGCGCGCGGATGACGTCGGCGACCGCCTGCAGTGCAACATCGCCCGCGGCATGGCCGTGCAGGTCGTTGATCGGTTTGAAGCCGTCGACGTCGACCAGCATCAGCGCGACGGGATGGCCCTGCGCGAGATGTTCGAGCTCCTCGTCCTCCAGCGCCTGGTCGAGCGCGCGGCGGTTCGACAACAGCGTGAGCGCATCGGTACGCGCCAGGCGTTCGGCGATGCGCGTCTGCACCTGCAGCGCGTGCGTGCGGTCGTCGACGAGTGCGCGCAAGCGGAGTTCGGTGTGGCGCAACTGGCCGATGCGCGCGCCGTAGGCGAGCCCGAGCAGCAGCATCGCGGCCACGATGATCAGGCCCCACACCAGGGGACGCTGCCACCAGTAGGAGGCGATGGCGAAGTCGAGTTCGCCGTGCGACATCGCGGACTCACCGGGCACCCAGGCCTGCACGCGCAGGCGGTAGTGGCCGGGATCGAGGTTGGTGAACTGCGCTTCGCGGCCGTCGCCGAGGTCGACCCACGATGAGGTCAGCCCGTCGAGCATGTAGCGGTAGTGCACGCGCTGCGCATTGATCAGCGTCGGCGCGACGAAGCGGATGACGATGCGGTGGTCGCCGGGCACCAGTGTGGTGGCGTCATGCGGATCGCGCTCGCGGCCGTCTACCTCGAAGCGTTCGATGGCCACCGGCGGCAACGGCAGCGACTGGCGCACGGTCGCGTCGGGATCCAGACGGGCGACGCCGATCGCCGTCGCCACCCACAGCCTTCCGGCGTCGTCGAGCGCGGCGGCGGGCATCGAGCCGCCGTTCGCCTGCGCCGACGCCATGCCGTCGGCACGGCCGAACAGGTGCGCGTCGATGTGCTGGCGGCGGCCCGTGGCGACGTCCTCCAGCTCGGCCATGCGCAGGCGGGCGATGCCCTCGTTGCCGGTCAGCCACAGGCGGCCCTGGGCGTCCGGCACGGCGGCGAAGATCTTCTCGAATGGCAGGCCTTCGGCACGTGCGACACGTCGCGGTGTCGTGCCGTCGCCCGCAATGCGGACGAGGCCGCGATCGGTCGCCAGCCACAGCGCATCGCCATCGGCGGATGGCACGAAGGCGTAGACGTACTGCGCATCGGTGGCACGCAGGTCGAGCGGGCGCGCGTGGCCGCCGCGGATGACCGCCACGCCCGCGCTGGTGCCGACCCACACCGCGCCATCGGCGTCCTCGTGCAGCGCCTGCACGAACTCGGCGGGCAGGCCGTCGTGGGCGCCGTAGACCCGCTGCGACGTGGCGTCGTGCACCACGACGCCCTGTTTGGTACCGATCCAGATTCGGCCGTCGTGGGCCGCCAGCACGGCGCGCACCTCGTTGGAGGGCAGACCGTCGTCCATGGTCACGGCGTCGGTCACCGCGCCGGCGTGCAGGCGCAGCAGGCCGTCGTGGAAGGTGCCGACCAGCACGTCGCCGTTCGCGTCCTCGGCGAGGGCGAGCACCGAGACGTCGGCCAAGCGCGTGCCGAGGCCGACTCGGGTGATGACGCCGGTGGCGGGATCCAGACGGTCGAGGCCTTGGCCGCTGCCGATCCAGAGCTGGCCGTCGCGGGTGACGAGTGTGGCGCGGACGAAGTCGTCGGCCAGGCCCTGCTGGCGGGTGAAGGTGTGGATGGGCGCGGTGCGCACGCGCACCAGGCCGCCGTTGGTGCCGACCCACAGGCTGCCTTCGGTGTCGCGGCTGAGCGCGAGCACGCGGTTGTTCGGCAGGCCCTGCGGCGCGTCCAGCCATTCGATGCGGTCGCCCTCGATGCGCGCGAGGCCGGCATTGTTGGTGCCGACCCAGACCACGCCGTCCGGATCGCGCCAGATGCGCGTGGCCGTGCGCGTCGCGAGGTCGGCGTGCAGGAGGCGCACGGTTCCCGACCCGGACACGAGCGCTCCGTGCTCGGTGCCGATCAGCAGGCCGCCGTCCGGCAGCGGAAACAACGAGAAGACCGGGCCGGCCGGCAGGCCGGACTGGGTCGCTTTCACGGCACGGTCGCCGTCGAGACGCGCGACGCCCAGACTCGTTGCCGCCCAGATGCGGCCCTTCGCGTCGCGGGCGAGCGCGTTGACCGTATCGCTGGGGAGGCCGCGGCTGCGGTCGATCACGAGGCGCTTGCCGTCGACGTCGATGCGCACCAGCCCACCGCGCAGCGTCGCCACCCACAGGCGGCCGCCCGGTTCCTCCAGCAGGTCGGTGATCAGGCCGTCGACGGCGGGACGCGTGTCCCAGCGGCCGGCGTGCCAGCGCACGATGCCGCCGCGCGCACTGCCGGCCCAGAGGTCGCCGTGCGGGCCGATGTGCAGGGCGCGCACGCTGTCGTCGCCCAGGCCGGGGATGTCGTCGCGCCGGTACAGGCGGAATTCGTGGCCGTCGTAGCGCGCGATGCCTTCCCATGTCGCGAGCCAGAGGTAGCCGTCGGCGGTCTGGCCGATGCCGTTGATGGTGCTGTGGGGCAGGCCGTCGCGCGTGGTCCAGGCTTCGACGAAGTCGTCCGCCAACGAGTGAGCGGCGAAGGCGGGAAGGGCAGCGAGGGTCAGGACGATCGCCAACAGTGCGACCACGCGTCGAGCCGACGTGTGCAGTGCTGCCTGCCACATGGCGCGGGCACGCGCGCAGGCGCACGCCCTCAACGTTCCTGTCATGACCCCGACCGGTTGGATCCCCGCGGCTACTGTGCCACGCCCGTCCGGCGGGAATCACTCCGTTCGGATCGACGGCGAATCAAGGCTGCCTGGCCGCCGGTCAGGCGAGTTCGGCGTGGAGTTCGCGGCCCCAGGCTTCGACCGCGTCGAGCAGCCCGGCCACGCGCACATCGCCCCCGCGCTCGGCGCGGAGCGTGCGGACCTCGTCGAAGAAGGTGTCGAACGTGTACTCCGACCGCGCGAGGTCGGCGAGGCGTTCGCGACGGAACGCGTTCCAGCGATCGCGTTCGTCGTCTCGCAGCGAGTCGCGCCAGTTGCGCGCGCGATAGCGGAACAACAACTCCGGCAGACGCGCATCGGTCAAACCGAAGTCCGTGTCACCCAGATGCTGCGGCGGCGTGCCACGCACGTCGGAGAAACGCAGACGGTCTGCGTCCGGCAGGAACCCGTCGTAGAGCGATGCGTCCAGATCGGACGCGCCACGATCCAGCGTGGCGGCGAACACGCGCCGCACCTTCTCGGCGATCTCGCCCGCACTCACTCGGATGCGTTCGGCATGGCGTTCGACGCGGTCGACATCGATGCGCAGACGTTCGATGTCGGCGTCGCGCAGATGATTCCACGCGATCAGCGCAGGGCACCGATTGAGGTGGACTTCCTTCAGCGCGACGCGTTCGACGCCCGGAGGCAGCGCGTCCTGTCGCACGTAGAGCCGTTCGGCAATGGCCGCGGGATCGAGCGTCAGCAGTGGTTCGGGATCCTGCACCAGGTCGTAGACGATCACGCGATTGCCGATGCGTGGATGCATTGCCAGCGGGATCACCGGTGCGGCGCAGAGGCGGCTGGCGGGAAAGCGCTGCGAGATGTGCAGCACCGGGGTCATCGCGGCGACGTCGAGCAGGCTGCCGGCGAAGCGCTTGTCGCGCAGCTTCAGCGCGTACTCCCACAGGCGCGGCTGCGCGGCGCGAAGGCGCTGGCTCAGGCCGATCAGTGCGCGCACGTCGGACAGGGCCTCGTGCGCGTCGCCGATGCGCACGCCGTTCGCGGCCGACAGGCCTTCGAGGGTGAAGCTCGGCGTGCCGTCCTCGCGATACACCCAATTGATGCCATCGGGCCGTAACGCGTGGGCGAGGCGCATGACATCGAGCAGATCCCACCGGCAGTTGCCGCCGCGCCACTCGCGCTCGTACGGGTCGTAGAAGTTACGGAACAGCCCATGGCGGACGAACTCGTCGTCGAACCGCAACGAGTTGTAGCCCGCGGTGCAGGTGCCGGGTCGCATCATCTGTTCATGTATGCGCGCGAACGCCTCGGCTTCATTGACGCCATGCGCGAACGCATGCTGCGGCGTGATGCCGGTGATGACGGCGGCCATCGGTGATGGCAAGAGATCGTCGGCAGGCTTCACGAAGAAGCTGATCTCGTCGTCGATCTGCTCGAGCTTGCTGTCGGTGCGGATGCCCGCGAACTGCGCGATGCGACTGCGGCGAGCGCAGGCGCCGAAGGTTTCGAGGTCGTAGAAGAGAAAGCTCGCCGTCACGCCGGCATCCCGAGCGGCGGCAGGCGCTCGGCGACGAGGCGATCGGCGAGGGCGCGGTCGATCGTGTCGAGGCTGGCATGCCCGCGCGTCACCTCGGCCAGCAGCTCGCGCTGCACGCGGCCGCGTTCTAATGCCGTCGCGTACGGCATGCGCATGAACGTGACCATCGAATAGCGCGGCACGAAACGGTCGGGATGACGCGCGGCCAGCTCGCGTTCGAGCGCGCGCTGCAACAGGAAGTCCTCGTTGTCGACACGATCGCGCATTTCGAGATAGTTCTCGAGCGCCATTTGCTGGATCGCGCGAGCGTTCGGAAGGCGCTCGGCCTGGAATGCTTCGAATGCGGTGGCGCGGTCGGGCGCGTTGTCGAGATGTTCGGCGAGCGCGACGCAGTCTTCGAATGCGCAATTCATGCCCTGGCCGTGGAACGGCACCATCGCGTGCGCCGCATCGCCGAGGAGTACGGCATCGCCGCCGAGATGCCAGCGGTCGAGATAGAGCGTGGCGAGCGTGCCGGTCGGGTGGCCGTCGAAATCCGCTTCGAGATTGGGAATCAGCGGCGACGCATCGGTGAAATCGCGCTCGAAGAATTGGCGGGCTTCCGCACCGCTGCGCACGGTGTCGAAACTCGGCTCGCCATGGCTTGGCAGAAAGAGCGTGACGGTGAACGTGCGCTCGTCGTTGGGCAACGCGATGCACATGTAGCGGCCGCGCGGCCAGATGTGGAGCGCGTTGGGCTCGATGCGGAAACCACCGTCGTCCGCCGGCGGGATCTCGAGTTCCTTGTAGCCGTGGCCGAGGTTCTCGGTCCGCTCGCCGAGACCTTCGCGTTTCGCCATCGCGACGCGCAGCGCCGAACCCGCGCCATCCGCGCCGACCAGCGAATCGAATCCGACATCCAGCAAGCCACCACCGGCATCGGCGAACGTTGCCACGTGTCGATCGAAATCCGCAGCCACGAGGCCGCGGTCGAAATGCAGCCGCGCACCCGCGGTTTCGGCGATGTCGAGCAGGCTGATGTTGAGCTCGCCGCGGTGGATCGACCAGATGACTTCGCTGTCGTCGCGGCCGTAGCGCTGCAGGTCCGTACGCCCGTCCGCGAAATGCACCATGCGGCCGCGCATCATCACCGCGTGCGACATCACCGCATCTTCTGCACCGGCGAGGCGCAACGCATGACGACCACGTTCGGCCAGCGCGAGGTTGATCGAGCGGCCGCCCGCATAGCCACGCACGCGCGGATCGCTGCGCTTCTCGTAGACGTCGACGCTCCAGCCGCGCTGCGCGAGCAGGGTGGCGAGCAGCGCGCCGGCCAGGCCGGCGCCGATGATCGTGATGCTGCGGGAGGTATCGCTCACGGGCGCATCCGTTCGAAGGTCGTTGTCGAGTGTAGTGCCGTGGATCAGGCCGTCGCCCAGCGCTCGACCTCGCGCACGAACCGCAGCACGTCGGCGTGCGTGTTGTAGAGCGGCGCCGGCGAGATGCGGATGACGTCGGGCTCGCGCCAGTCGCCCAGCACGCCGTGCGCCTGCAGATGCTCGAACAGCGCGCGGCCGCGTTCGCGACCCCCATGGACCCGCAGCGACAGCTGGCAGCCGCGCTGCGCGGGATCACGCGGGGTGAGGACGTCGAGCGTGTTGGCAAGGCGTGCGTCGATCAGCGCCTCGAGATAGCCGGTGAGCGAGCGCGATTTGCTGCGCAACGCGGGCAGGCCGGCGCGGTCGTACAGCTCGAGCGAGGCGCGCAGCGGCGCCATCGACAGGATGGGCGGATTGCTGAGCTGCCAGCCGTCCGCGCCCGGCGCCGGGATGAACTCGGGACCCATGCGGAAGCGGGTCCCAGCGTCGTGACCCCACCAGCCGGCGAAGCGCGGCAGGTCTTCACGCGAATGCCGCTCGTGCACGAACGCGCCGGCGACCGCGCCCGGGCCGGAGTTCACGTACTTGTAGTGACACCACGCGGCGAAGTCGGCATTGCTGTCGTGCAGCGCGAGGTCGAGATTGCCGACCGCGTGCGCGAGATCGAAGCCAACGTTCGCGCCGGCGTCGTGCGCGAGTTTCGCGATCGCCTTCAGGTCGAACGCCTGACCCGTGCGGTACTGCACGCCGGGCCATAGGACGAGGGCGAGTCGATGACGGTTCTCGCTGATCGCGCGCTCGATCGCCGCCATCGAGATGGTGCCGCTGGCCGAATCGGGTTCGACCTCGATGAGGTCCGTCGCCGGATCGAACCCGTGGAACGCGATCTGCGACGCGGTCGCGTGTCGATCCGAAGGGAACGCGCCCGCTTCGATGAGGATGGCCGGGCGTTCGCGCGTCGGCCGGTAGAAGCTCACCATCAGGAAATGCAGGTTGGCGGTGAGCGTGTTCATCGCCACCACTTCCAGCGGCTTCGCGCCCACCAGGCGCGCCAGCGATTCGCGCACGAGTTCGTGATAGCTCATCCACTGCGCGTCGCCGGTGAAATGGCCTTCGACGGCGTCCTCTTCCCACTTGCGCAGCACCGTTTCGACGTGCGCGCGTGCACCCCGCGGCTGCAGCCCGAGCGAGTTGCCGACGAAATACGCCATCGGCTCGCCGCGGTGACGCGGGATCAGGAACTCGTCGCGGAAGGCGAGCAGCGGATCGGCCGCGTCGAGGGCGGCGGCGTGCGCGTCGGTGTAGAGGTCGGTCATGCGATCGTCAGGCGAAACGGGAGAGTGGCAGGCCGAGCCATTCCAGCGCGGTGCCGTGATACAGGCGGTTCTGTTCGGCGTCGTTGAGATGCAGCGCTGCGATGCCGGCTCCGGGCTCCTGTTCGCCGAGCGGGAACGGGTAGTCGGTGCCGAGCATCACACGGTCGGCGCCGCAGGTGTCGAGCAGGTACTGCAGCGCGCGCGGGTCGGCGACCCACGAATCGAAATACAGCCGCGACAGGTAGTCGCGCGGATTGCGCGGGTTGTCGGTGGCGACCAGGTCGGGCCGCATGTTGAAGCCGTGCTCGATGCGGCCGATCGTGTAGGGGAACGAGCCGCCGCCGTGCGCGAGGCAGACCTTCAGCTTCGGCAGCCGCTCCAGCACGCCGCCGAAGATCAGGCAGCAGGCCGCGCGCGATTGTTCGGCGGGCATGCCGACCAGCCACGGCAGCCAGTACTTCGGCATCGACTCGCTGCCCATCATGTCCCAAGGGTGCACGAGGATGGCGGCACCGAGTTCCGCGGCAGCCTCGAAGAATTCGAACAGCTCCGGCGCGTCGAGATTCCAGTCGCCGATGTGGCTGCCGATCTGCACGCCCTGCAGGCCCAGCTGGTCCATGCAGCGTTCCAGTTCCTGCACGGCCAGACGGGGCGACTGCAGCGGCACGGTGCCGATGCCCGCGTAGTGGCGCGGGAAGTCGTTGACCGTCTGCGCCATGTGGTCATTGAGCGCCTGGTGCAGCTCCAGCGCGTGCTGCGGCTTCGCCCAGTAGCTGAACATGACGGGCACGGTGCTGATGACCTGCACCTGCACGCCGAAGCGCGCGTAGTCGTCGATGCGTTCCTGCGGATCCCAGGTCTTGGACCAGATCTCGCGGAAGAACTTGCCGTCCTTGTAGATGCGATGGCGGCCGTCGTCGGTGTGGTGGATCACCGGGAAACGCTCGTCACCGAACTTGCGCGCGAGGTCAGGCCAGTCGCGCGGCAGGTAGTGGGCGTGGGTATCGATCTTCAGCATCGGGCCGACGGCGCGCTCGGGAGACGCAAAGATAACCGACGGCCGGCGCCACTACGGCCGCGACCGCCGGTCGACGGTCACGTTCCGCGCGAAAACCGGGTTTTGGATCAGGTGACGTCCGCCTCGGTCGTCGCCTGCAGCTCGTAGCGGCTGGGACGCGGGTTCAGATGGCCGCAGGCCTTGCAGGTGCGCAGGTGGTCGTCCCGGTAGAAGCGCTCGAACACGCGGAAGAAGTCCTGCTCGATGTCGACCAGATGGAAGAACTCCTCGTACACCTTCGCGTTGCAGCGCTCGCAGAACCACATGAGCGCGTCGTCCTCGTGCGGCAGGCGCTTGCGCTCGATCACGAGACCGACGCCTCCCGCGCTGCGCTGCGGGCTGTGCGGGACGCGCGGCGGCAGGTAGAACATCTCGCCTGCGCGGATCGGGATGTCGCGAACCGCGCCGTCTTCCTGGATGCGCAGCACCATCTCGCCTTCCAGCTGGTAGAAGAACTCCGGCCCTTCCTCGAAGTGATAGTCGGTGCGCGCGTTCGGCCCGCCGACGATCATCACGATGTAGTCGCCATCGACGATGCACTTGTTGCCCACCGGCGGCTTCAGCAGGTCGCGATGTTCGTCGACCCACTTCTGCAGGTTGAGGGCGTCGGGCAGTTTCACGACCGCAGCGCCGCCACGCACTTCATCTCGACGGCGATCGGCGTCGGCAGCCAGCTCACGCCGACTGTCGTGCGACAGGGCGCGGCCTCGGGCGAGGGGAAGTACTCGGCCCAGATCTCGTTGAACACGCGGAAGTCGTGGGGCAGGTCGGTCAGGTAGACGGTGACGTCGACCAGGTCCTCGAGCCCCAGGCCGGCCGAGCCCAGTACCGCACGCACGTTGCGGAACACCGCGCGGCACTGCGCCTCGATGTCGTAGCTCATCAGCTTGCCTTCGGTATCGCGCACGTCGCCGCTGACCTGGTTGGTGTCGGGGTCGCGCGGGCCGATGCCCGATAACAGCAGCAGGTTGCCGACCCGGCGCGCGTGCGGGTACATGCCGACGGGGCGCGGCGCGTGGTCCTTCAGGATGATGCTGTCGCTCATGCGGTTCGCTCCGGTGAATCGATGTGGGTCAGCGCGTGCGCGTAGGCATCCGCCAACACGGTATTGCCGTCGACGTGCAGGCCGAGATCGCGCACCAGGCCATCGTCGAGCCGGTAGCACCAGGCGTGCACCGTGACCTGCTGCCCGCGCGCCCATGCATCCTGCAGGATCGACGTGCGCGCGACGTTCATGACCTGCTCCAGCGCGTTCAGTTCGCACAGGCGGTCGTGCATCGCGTGCTCGTCGCCCAGCGGCTGCAGAAGCGACTGGTGCTTCTCGGCCACGTCGGCGACATGGCGGACCCAATTGTCGGCGAGGCCGAGTCGCCGATGCGTCAGCGCCGCGTGCACGCCGCCGCAGCCGTAGTGCCCGACGACGAGGATGTGCCGCACCTTCAGCACGTCCACCGAGAACTGCAGCACCGACAGGCAGTTCAGGTCGGTGTGGACGACGACGTTGGCGATGTTGCGGTGGACGAACACCTCGCCCGGCGCCATGTCGATGATCTGGTTGGCGGGCACGCGCGAATCCGAGCAGCCGATCCACAGGTATTCGGGCGCCTGCTGTTGCGACAGGCTGGCGAAGAAACCGGGATGCTCGCGCTCGATGCGCGCGGACCACTCGCGGTTGCGTTGCAGAAGGTCGTCGAGGGTTTCCGTCACTCGCAGTTCTCCAGGCAGATTCCGACGTTCTTGGGCTCGGTGAAGAAGCGCATCGCTTCCCAGCCGCCTTCGCGGCCGAGCCCGGACGCGCCTGCACCGCCGAACGGCGTACGCAGGTCGCGTTGCATCCAGGTGTTGATCCAGACCATGCCGACGCGCAGGGCGGCGGCGAGACGGTGCGCGCGGCCGAGATCGCGCGTCCACACCGACGCCGACAGCCCGTAGTCGCCGCAGTTCGCGAGCGCCAGCGCCTGCGCCTCGTCGTCGAACGCCTGCACGGTGACGACGGGCCCGAAAATCTCGTCGCGATTGGTCGCGCAGTCCGGGCCGAGGCCGTCGATCACGGTGGGCTCGAGGTACCAGCCCGGGCGATCGATTCGCCTTCCCCCGCAGACGATGCGTCCGCCCTCGGCGGTGGCGCGGGCGATCGCGGCGGTGACCTTGTCGAAGTGCGCCTGCGAGACCAGTGGCCCCATGTCCGTGTCGGTGTCGATCGGGTCGTCGACCCGCAGCGCGCGAACGCGCTCGACGAAAGCGTCGACGAACTCGTCGTGGATCGAGCGCTCGACCAGCAGGCGCGAGCCGCACAGGCAGATCTGCCCGGTGTTCTGGAACGCGGAGCGCACCAGCAGGTCGAGATGCTCGCGCCATGCGCTGTCGGCGAATACGAGCGTCGCGTTCTTGCCGCCGAGTTCCAGCGACACCTTCTTGAGCAGCGGCGACGCGACCCCCGCGATGCGACGGCCGACCGCCGTGCTGCCGGTGAAGGTCACGGCCTTGACGTCCGCGTGAGAGACGAGGGGCTCGCCCACCTCCGCGCCAAGGCCATGCACGATATTCAGCACGCCGGGCGGAAAACCGATCTCGCCCGAGAGTTCGCCCAGCAGCGCCGCCGTCCACGGTGTGATTTCCGACGGTTTAGCGACCACCGTGTTGCCCGCCGCGAGCGCCGGCGCGATCTTCCACGTCAGCAGGTAGAGCGGCAGGTTCCACGGCGAGATTGCCGCGACGACGCCGAGTGGCGTGCGCAGCGTGTAATTCAGCCCGGCCTCGCCGTGGTGCGATTCGCTGGCGAATTGCGTCGCCGCGTGCGCGAAGAAGCGGAAGTTCGAGATCGCGCGCGGGATCTCGATCGTGCGCGTCAGACGCAGCGGTTTGCCGGCGTCGCGTGATTCGGCGGTCGCGAAGGCTTCGAGCTTGGCTTCGATGGCATCGGCGAGGCGCTCCAGCCACATCGCGCGCTCGCTGTTGCGCAGCGCGGCCCATGCGGGGGCGGCGCGGCGCGCGGCGTCGACCGCCGCTTCGATGTCCGCGGCGTCACCGGCGGCGACCTGTGCGAGAACGCGACCGCTGGCCGGCTCGTGCACGTCGATCCAGCGATCCGTTCGCGACGGTACGGACTGCCCGTCGATCCAGTGATTGAGGCGCATACGTACAAGCTTAACGGACCGCGTGTAGCGGCCGTCGCGATCAGATCGACTGCATGCGCCCGCCGTCGACCGCCACGCTGACGCCGTTGACGTAAGCCGCGGCCGGCGAGCACAGGAAAGCGATGACCGAGGCGATTTCGCTCGGCTCGGCGAACCGCGCGGCAGGCACGGTGCGACGCATGCCGTCGGCGACGTCATCCTCGCTCTGGCCGGTCGCCTTGGAGCGATCAGCCAGGATCTGCGCCAGGCGTCCGGTCCTGGTGTAGCCGGGCAGCACGTTGTTGACGGTGATGCCTTCGGCGGCGAGTTCCCGCGAGAGCGTCTTCGCCCAACTCGCGACCGCGCCACGGATGGTGTTGGACACGCCCAGATTCGGAATCGGCTCACGCACCGACGTCGAGATGATGTTGACGATGCGTCCCCACGCCGCGCCGCGCATGCCCGGCAGCACCGCCTGCACCAGCACCTGGTTGGCGAGCAGGTGGCGGGTGAAGGCATCACGGAACGCGTCGAGTGACGCGGTGTGCGCGGGGCCACCCGGCGGGCCGCCGGTGTTGTCGATGAGGATGTGCACCGGCTTGCCGGCGGCGACGCCTTCGGCCTTTGCGCGCAGCGCATCGAGATCGCTGACGTCGGCAGCGATCCAGCCGTGCGCCTGCGCGCCGCGCCTGGGCAGCTCAGCCGCGACCTGCTCAAGCACGTCAGGGCGACGCGACAGCAAGGTGATATCCGCGCCCAGCAACGCGAGTTCGAGCGCGGTTGCGCGGCCGATGCCTTCGGAGGCGCCGCAGACGAGCGCGTGGCGGCCGGTGAGGTCGAGATCCATGGGGTCAGTCTCCTGCGTGCGTCGATTCGAGGGTCCCGCGCATCCACGCAGCGACGTCGCGATCGCTGGCGTCGGCTGACGCTGCAAGGCGGTCGATCACGGCGTGGCGGTTCGCGAGCGGATGGTTCTGGCTCAGCTTGGCCTTGAAGTCGATGCGATCGACGGGCAACCAAAACCCGAGGATGCCGCGCAGCTGCACGCGCTCGGTTTCATTGCTCGCGTCGTAGCGCCAGTCACCGCCCACGCGGGCTTCATGCGTGTCGCCGAGCGCGGTGAGGAGGTCACCCAACAATGCGTCGTCATCGAACCACTCGAGCTCGCCCGACAGGTGTGCGACGACGTAGTTCCACGTCGGCACACGCGCCTGTTCGGCCTTGTCGGTGTACCAGCTCGGCGACACATAGGTGTGCGGGCCGCGGAAGATCGCCAGCGCACGGCCGCGATGACGCGTCTGCGGGTTGGGGCGTGCGAGATGGCCGCACAGCTCGACCGAATCACCGTCGCGCCGGTACAGCACCGGCAGGTGCGAAATGACGGGCCCGCTGTCGTCGACCGTGATGAGGGTGACGAACGGATGCGCCGCCGTGAGCGCGTCGAGCCGCGCGAGATCGCGCTCATCGAATGCCCGCGGCAGGTAGAGCGTCACTGGCGGCGCGGCAGCTTGACGATCATCTGGCGACGCAGCGCGTCGTCGGTCGTGCCCTGCGGCGTGGACAGCGTGTCCAGGTCGACACCACGTGCGTAGGCATCGTCGGCATCGAGGCCGTCCAGCGAAACGAATTCGGCATCCATCAGCGCGGCGCGGGCGCTGTCCTCACTGTCGTAGGGCAGGGTGGCGCCGTCGCAGTCGAGCACTTCGGCGGTACCGGCTTCCCTGACGCGAAGACGCGCCCAGATCAGCGTGTCGCCCGCAGTTGCGAGCCACCATTCGTCATGCATCGTCAGGCTCCCATCCAGTACGACACCAGCCACAGCAGCCACGCCAGCACGAGCCCGGCGATGATCGTCAGCAGCGAGACGCGCGCCGGCGTCGCCAGCCCGCTGAGGTTCCGGTCCGGTGTATCGCGATAGCCCGCGAACAGCAGCCACTTCCACGCACGCAGGCGGAAGAACGCATTCGGCCCCAGTTCGGCGTCGAGCTCGGGATGGCGGTCGCGGATGTGCACCAGCGCCAGCGGCCAGAAGATCACCAGCGCCGTAGCACCGGCGATCGAAAGCGCCACGAAGCACAGGGCGAGGAACAGGATCATCAGAACTCCGCCTGGCCAGGCGCGCGCGGGTAGGGCAGTGCGTCACGGATGTTCGACAGGCCACAGACGTAGACGACGAGGCGCTCGAAGCCGAGGCCGAAGCCCGCGTGCGGCACGGTGCCGTAGCGACGGAAATCGCGATACCAGCTGTAGTGCTCGGCATCGAGGCCGAACTGCGCCATGCGCTTGTCGAGCACGTCGAGGCGCTCTTCGCGCTGGCTGCCGCCGATGATTTCGCCAATGCCCGGCGCGAGCACGTCCATCGCGGCGACGGTTTTCCCGTCGTCGTTGAGGCGCATGTAGAACGCCTTGATGTGCTCGGGGTAATTCATGACGACGACCGGGCGACCGACGTGATCCTCGGTCAGCCAGCGCTCGTGCTCGGTCTGCAGGTCCAGGCCCCACTCGACGGGGAAGTCGAACTTCTTGCCCGACTTCTGCAGCAGCGTGATCGCTTCGGAATAGTCGATGCGCTCGAACGGTGCGTTGACGAACGCCTCGAGGCGCGTGATCGCATCCTTCTGCACGCGTTCGGCGATGAACGCCATATCGTCCGCGCGCTCAGCGAGCACCGCGCGGAACAGATACTTGAGGAATTCCTCCGCGAGGTCGGCATCGTCGTTGAGATCGGCGAACGCGATCTCCGGCTCGATCATCCAGAACTCCGCGAGGTGGCGCGTGGTGTGCGAGTTCTCGGCGCGGAAGGTCGGGCCGAACGTGTACACCTTGCTGAGCGCGAGGCAGTAGGCCTCGACGTTGAGCTGGCCCGACACGGTCAGGAACGTTTCCTTGCCGAAGAAGTCGCGGCTGAAGTCGACATTGCCCTTGGCGTCGCGCGGCAGGTTGGCCATGTCGAGCGTCGACACGCGGAACATCTGGCCCGCGCCCTCGGCGTCGGACGTGGTGATGATCGGCGTCGAGATCCAGTAGAAGCCGCGTTCGTGGAAGAACCGGTGCACGGCCTGCGCGAGCGTGTTGCGGATGCGCGTCACGGCGCCGAACAGGTTCGTGCGCGGACGCAGGTGCGCGACCTCGCGCAGGAACTCGAGCGAGTGCGCCTTGGGCTGGATCGGATAGGTCTCCGGGTCCTCGACCCAGCCGACGACCTCCATCGACGTCGCCTGCAGCTCGAATGCCTGACCCTGTCCCTGCGACTGCACGACCTTGCCGGTGGCGATCACGGCGCAGCCGGCAGTCAGCCGCTTCACTTCGGACTCGTAGTTCGGAAGGTCGGCCGGCGCGACCACCTGGATCGGCGCGAAGCACGAGCCGTCGCTGACGTTCACGAAGCTCAGCCCCGCCTTCGAGTCACGGCGCGTGCGGACCCAGCCACGCACCGTGACTTCGCCGCCAACCGGCACCTTGCCCGCGAGCACCTGCTCGACGCTCATGATCGTCATGCGTGACCGTCCGTCCTGATCTTGATTTCCGGGCCGGTCGGCCCGACGTGGGACGCAGAGTTTACGTGCTGTTGCAGGGGCGTTGCGGCCCCGATGCCTATACTCGTCCCGCATCCTTGCCGTACCGGAGTCCGCATGGCCGTCTCGCTCGCCCCCGCCGCCCTCGACCGCGTCCGTCGCTACCTCAGCGAGACGCCGGACGCGCTGGGCCTGCGTTTCGGGGTCAAGAAGACGGGCTGTTCGGGCTGGCAGTACATCGCCGACCTCGCCAAGCAGACGGAGCAGGGCGACCGCGTCTTCCTGCAGGACGACGTGCGCATCTACGTCGACGAGGCGAGCCTGGCGATCGTGGACGGCACCGAGATCGACCTGATCCGCCAGAAGCTCGGCGAGCAGTTCGTGTTCCGCAATCCGAACGTGCGCGGTGAATGCGGTTGCGGCGAGAGCTTCACCACCTCCGACGAGCACTGATCCGCGACGCCCGGCACGGGCGACACGCTCCGAGGCGGCGCTAGACTCGGGCGGTCCCGTCCGGAGTCCGCCGATGCTTCGTCCGCTGCTGCTCGCCGTCGCGCTGTCGACGTTATTGCCCGGCATTTCGTTCGCCGCCACCGCGCCTGTCGCCGTGAGCGCGAATGCCGCCACCACGTCGCTGCACCGCTTCTTCGACGAAGAGTGGGAACGCGGCCTGCGCGAATACCCGGAGAACGCGACGGCGAACGGCGACACGCGCTTCAATGATCGGTGGACCGACCAGAGCCTGGATGCCATCCATAAGCGCGAGGCCGAAGACCGCGACGCCCTGGCGCGCCTGAAGGCGATCGATCGCAACGCGCTGTCCGAGGCCGACCGCCTCAACTACGACGTCTACCTATGGGATCTGCAGCGCACGGTCGAACGCCAGCGCTTCAACGAATGGCAGCGCCCGCTCACGCAGCGCGGTGGCGTGCAGACCGCCGACGAGATCGTCGAGCTGATGGAGTTCCGCACCGTCAAGGACTACGAGGACTGGCTCAAGCGCCTCGACGCGCTGCCGACTGTCCTCACTCAGACCGAAGCGCTGATGCGCGAAGGCGTCAAGGCCGGGAACACGCCGTCGCACGTGCTGATGGAACGCGTGCCGGCGCAGATCCGCGCGCAGCTGGTCGACGACGTCACCAAGAGCCGGTTCTACCAGCCGTTCCTGAAATTCCCCGACACCGTCCCAGAAGCCGATCGCGCGCGTTTGCGAGCGCGAGCGTCCGAGCTGATCCGCCAGCGCGTGATTCCGGCCTATCGCGAGTTCGCGACGTTTTTCGACACCGAGTACCTGCCGAAGACGCGCACGTCGATCGCGGCGGTGGACCTGCCGGACGGCAAGGCGTACTACGACTTTCTTGCCGGCTACTTCACCACGACGGATCTCACGGCCGACCAGATCCATGAGATCGGCCTCAAGGAAGTCGCGCGCATCCGCGGCGAGATGGAGAAGGTGAAGGCGGAAGTCGGCTTCAAGGGCACGATGCAGGAGTTCTTCCAGTACCTGCGCACCGACCCGAGGTTCTTCAAGAAGACGCCGGACGAGCTCTTCGAGGCCTACCAGGCGGTCGCCAAGCGCATCGATCCGGAGCTCGTGAAGGTGTTCCGCACGATCCCGCGCCTGCCGTACGGCGTGCGTCCGATCCCGGCGGCCTCCGCACCCGACACGACCACGGCGTACTACCAGCCCGGCGCCAGCGACGGCAGCCGCGCGGGCTACTACTACGTCAACCTCTACAAGCCGGAAACGCGGCCGACGTGGGAGATGGTCCCGCTGTCGCTGCACGAGGCCGTCCCGGGTCACCACTTCCAGTTCGCACGGGGACTGGAGATGCAGGAAGCCCCAATGTTCCGCCGCACCGCGTACTTCGTGGCCTACGGGGAAGGCTGGGGCCTGTACGCCGAGCGCCTAGGCTACGACATGGGCCTCTACGACGACCCGTACGACCGCATGGGCCAGCTGGCCTACGACATGTGGCGCGCGGTGCGGCTGGTGGTCGACACCGGCATGCACGCGAAGGGGTGGTCGCGCGACCGGGCCATTGAGTACTTCATGGACAACTCGCCGAAGACCCGGCAGGACGTGGTCAACGAGATCGACCGCTACATCAGCTGGCCCGGCCAGGCGCTGGGCTACAAGATCGGCCAGATGAAGATCTCGGAGCTGCGTGAGAGGTCGGCCCGTGAGCTCGGCGACCGCTTCGACCTGCGCGACTACGACGACGCCGTACTCGAAACCGGCTCGGTCCCCCTTTCGGTGCTGGAGAAGCACATCGACGAGTGGATCGCCGCCCGCAAGCAGGCGCCAGCGGCCGCCAAGGCGCGCTGACCGCGGCCCGGCCGGGTAGGGCGGCCGTGCCGCTCGCCCGGTTTCACGCGGATTGCACGTAACCCATTGAGCTGCCATAATTTCCGGCTCCGTGGCCCACCGCCGCGGAGACCTTGCCCCACTGCCGCTTCACCGCGGGGGGCTGTACGGCGCGACGAGCGCCGCCATCCACAAGGAAACGAAAATGCGTCATTACGAAGTCGTGTTCCTGGTCCATCCGGACCAGAGCGAGCAGGTCCCGGCCATGATCGAGCGCTACAAGTCGCTGATCGAAGGCGCTGAGGGCAAGGTCCACCGCCTGGAAGACTGGGGCCGCCGTCAGCTGGCGTACCCGATCCAGAACCTGGTGAAGGCCCACTACGTCCTGCTCAACATCGAAGCCTCGCAGGCCGCGATGAACGAGCTCGTCGACAGCTTCCGCTTCAACGACGCCGTGCTCCGCCACCTCGTCATCAAGCGCGACGAGGCGGACACCGAGCAGTCGCTGATCATGAAGTTCAAGGACGAGAAGGGCGACAAGGGCGAGCGCGGCGAGCGCCGCCGCCGTGACGACGATGGCGACGGTGCACCCGCCGCCGACGCCTCCGACAACGCCGAAGCCGCCTAAGGAATCCGACCCATGTCCAAGTTCTTCCGTCGCCGCAAGTTCTGCAAGTTCACGGCCGAAGGTGTCAAGGAGATCGATTACAAGGATCTCAACACCCTGCGCCAGTACCTCACCGAGACCGGCAAGATCGTCCCGAGCCGGGTCACCGGCACCAAGTCGAAGTACCAGCGCCAGCTGGCGACCGCGGTCAAGCGCGCTCGCTTCCTCGCGCTGATCCCGTACACCGACAACCACAACGCCTGAGTGCGTTCCGCACGGGAGTCCGCATCGATGCGGGTTCCCGTCGGCAGCCACTGAGTCATCCATTCGGACAGCGATCCGCTGTGTCGCCGGCGAGCGCCGGACGGCACTAACGAATACGGAGCATCACCATGCAGCTCATTCTTCTCCAGAACGTCACCAACCTCGGCAAGCTCGGCGACAAGGTCAACGTCAAGCCGGGTTACGGTCGTAACTTCCTCGTTCCGCAGGGCAAGGCCGTGCCGGCCACCGCGTCGAACCTGGCCGATTTCGAGGCGCGCCGCGCCGAGTTCGAAGCCAAGGCCAAGGCGCAGCTGGAAGGCGCCGAGAAGCGCCGCGCCGACCTGGAAGGCGTCGAAGTGACGATCGCCGCGAATGCGTCGGCCGAAGGCAAGCTCTTCGGTTCGGTCACGCCGCGTGACATCGCCGACCAGCTGACCAAGCTCGGCCACAAGGTCGACAAGTCCGAAGTCGTGATGGGCGAAGGCCCGTTCCGTCGCGTGGGCGAGTACGAAGTCTTCGTGCGCATGCACGCCGACGTCGAGCAGCAGGTCAAGGTGATCGTGGTCGGCGAAGCCGCCTGATCCACGCCTCATCGCGACATCCGAAGGGCGCCTCCGGGCGCCCTTCGTCGTTTCGGGCGTCGCGTTGCTGTCGCGGATTCGAGGTGCGACATGCGACGAACAGGATGGCAAGCACCCGGATCCGCTCCAGCGATCGTCGGCGTATAGACCGTCGCAGCGCGCGAGACGCCCAGGGCGGATAAACCGGTCGAGTTATCCCGACTTACCCACAGACTTATCTGCAACGGACGCAGGCTCGTGCTGGCTAGGATGCCGCGGGGACATCGCACCGCGATGGCAGCTAGAGAACAGCAATCACGATGAGCGCACGCGCCGGCTTCCGTAACGAAAAGCGCTTCGAGACGCGCGCCGAGCAGCGCGTGGACCAGCTGCGCGTGCCGCCGCAGTCCGTCGAGGCCGAGCAGGCCGTGCTCGGTGGCCTGATGCTCGCGCCGGACGCCTACGACCGCGTCGCCGACCAGATCAGCGACAGCGACTTCTATCGTCGCGATCACCAGCTCATCTATCGCGCGATCCGCGAACTCGCGGAGAAGAATCGCCCGTTCGATGCGGTGACGCTCGGCGAATGGTTCGAGTCGATGGGCCAGTCCGAAATGGTGGCCGGAGGCGCGTACCTGATCGAACTGGCGAGCACCACGCCGTCGGCCGCGAACATTGCGGCGTACGCCGAGATCGTGCGCGACAAGGCGATCCTGCGGCAGCTGATCGAGGTCGGTACCGAGGTCGTCAACAACGCGTTCCAGCCGGACGGCCGCGAGAGCGGCGAGATCCTCGAGGAAGCCGAGCGCGAAGTGCTCGCGATCTCGCAGGCGAACCGCACCGGACGCAGCGACTTCACGCCGGTCACCAAGGCGCTGTCGGAAGCCTTCGACGAACTTCAGACGCGTTATGCCAACGGCAGCGGCGTCACCGGTCTGCCGACGGGCTACACCGAATTCGACGAGATGACGGCCGGCCTTCAGAAGACCGACCTGGTGATCCTTGCCGCGCGCCCCGCGATGGGCAAGACGACGCTCGCGCTCAACATGGCCGAGTACGCGGCTTTCAAGAGTCGCCTGCCGGTGGCGGTGTTCTCGATGGAAATGTCGGCCTCGCAGCTGGCGATGCGCCTGATCTCGTCGGTCGGCCGCGTCAATGCGCAGCGCCTACGCACGGGCCAGCTTGAGGACGAGGACTGGAGCCGCGTCACCGGCGCGATCCGTCAGCTGCGCGACGCGAAGATCTTCATCGACGACGAGCCGGGCCTGTCCCCGGCGAAGCTCGCGTCGAAGTGCCGCCGCCTCAAGCGCGAGCACGGCATCGGCCTGATCGTCATCGACTACCTGCAGCTGATGAGCGTGCCGGGCAACAACGAGAACCGCGCGACGGAAATCTCGGAGATCTCGCGCTCGCTCAAGGGCCTGGCGAAGGAGCTCGCGGTGCCGGTGATCGCGCTCTCGCAGCTCAACCGCTCGCTGGAAACGCGCACCGACAAGCGCCCGGTGATGGCCGACCTGCGCGAATCCGGCGCGATCGAGCAGGACGCCGACATGATCGTCTTCATCTACCGCGACGATTACTACAACAAGGAAAATTCGCCGGACAAGGGCTTGGCCGAAGTCATCATCGGCAAGCAGCGAAGCGGTCCGACGGGTTCGTTCAAGCTGAAGTTCTTCGGCGAGTACACCCGCTTCGACAATCTTTCACACGATTCGATCGGTTCGTTCGAATAACGTCGCGGGGTGCAGCGCATCCCGGTCGATTCGGAAGCATTGAGCAGCGTGGGCTACGACCCGGCGCATCGGGTGCTCGAGATCGAGTTCACGAGCGGCAGCATCTACCGGTATTTCGACGTGCCGATGCGCGAGGCGCTGCGGCTGTTCGAATCCGGGTCGCTCGGCCATTACTTCAGCGAACGCGTGCGCGACCGCTACCGCTTCGAGCAGGTGCACTGACGCCGCCTTAGAATGCGGGCATGGCACGACCGACCTCCGCGACCATCCACGTCGACGCCCTGCGTCACAACCTCGGCCAGATCCGCGCCCGCGCGCCGAACAGTCGCGTGATGGCGGTGGTGAAGGCCGACGGCTACGGCCACGGTCTCGAGCGCGTGGCGCGAGCGCTGGCGGGTGCCGATGCGTTCGGCGTGGCCGCGCTGTCCGATGCCGAGCGCCTGCGCGCGGCGGGCATTTCACAGCCGATCCTGTTGCTGTCGGGATTCGACGAACCGTCGGACATCGAGCGCCTGCGCGCGCTCAACGTGTGGACGGCGGTGCACCATGTTTCGCAGCTGGAGATGCTGGAGCAGGCCGCGCCGGGCGAACCGCTCGACTGCTGGCTCAAGCTCGACAGCGGCATGCATCGCCTGGGCTTCGCGCCCGATGCGTTCCACGACGCGCATCGACGCCTGACTGCCCTGCGCGGCGGCACGGTCGGCGCGATCGTGCTGATGAATCATTTCGCGAGTTCCGACGAATTCCTCGACAGCCCGTCGCTCGGCGCGCAGACGCGTGAGCAGATGGAAGTATTCCGCGCGGTCACCGCGGGCCTGGACGGCGCGCGCTCGCTGGCGAACTCCGCGGCGGTGCTCGGTTGGCCCGACGCGCATGACGACTGGGTGCGCCCCGGCGGCGCGCTGTACGGCATCTCCGTCGTCGACGGTCGCACCGGCGAGGACTTCGGCCTGCGGGCGGCCATGACGCTGTCGACGCGCCTGATCGCGGTGAACCGCGTCTGCAAGGGTGGGCGGATCGGCTACGCCGGCACGTGGGAGTGCCCGGAGGACATGGATGTCGGCGTCGCAGCGATCGGTTACGGCGACGGCTATCCGCGCGCCGCACCCGCGGGGACGCCGGTGCTCGTGGGCAGCCATCGCACGCAGGTGATCGGGCGCGTGTCGATGGACCTGATGACGGTCGATCTGCGCGGCGTGCCCGGTGCGCGCGTCGGCGATCCCGTCACTCTGTGGGGGCCGGAGCTTCCGGTCGAAACCATTGCCAGCGCTGCGCGCACGATCGGCTACGAGCTGACGTGTTCGATCACGCGACGCGTCCGCTTCCTCGAGCGCTGACCCATGCCCGTCGCGCTCGTCTGGTTCCGGAACGACCTGCGCCTCGACGACAACCCGGCGTTGCAGGCCGCGCTCGAAGGCGGCTTCGACGTGGTGCCGGTCTACATCCACGACCCGGACGGCGAGGGCGCGTGGGCGCCGGGCGCGGCGTCGAACGCCTGGCGAGCTCGGTCATTGCAGGCGCTCGACGACGACCTGCGCGCGCACGGGAACGCGCTGCGCTATTTCCTCGGCCATGCAGGACCGACCCTCGCCGGCATCGCCGCCGCGGCGGGTGCCGACGCCGTCTTCTGGAATCGCCGCTACGAGCCCGCGGTCGAGGACCGCGACGCACGCATCAAGCGCGACCTGCGCGAACAGGGCCTGCAGGTCGAGAGCTTCAACGGCGCGTTGCTGTTCGAACCGTGGACGCTGAAGACCGGCAAGGGCGGGCCGTACAAGGTGTTCACGCCGTTCTATCGTGCGGCGCTGGCCCGGTGGGCGCCCACTGCGCCGTACGACGCGCCGGAGCGCATCCCGCACAGCAACGACGGGCCGGAGGGCGTGGGCCTCGACCATCTCAAGCTGACGCCGCACACCGATTGGGACGGCGGCTTCTGGGCGCACTGGACGCCCGGTGAAGCCGGCGCCCGCGAGGCGCTGGAGGTGTTCGTCGACGGCGGCCTGCATGGCTATGTCGAAGGCCGCGATCGGCCGGATCGTACCGGCACATCGCGCCTGTCGCCGCACCTGCATTTCGGCGAGATCGCGCCCTGGCGTGTCGTGCAGGTCATCGAAGCGCAGCGTGGCAGTGTTCCGGACGCGCAGATCGACGCTTTCCTTCGGCAGCTCGTGTGGCGCGAGTTCGCAACGCACCTGTTGCACCACTTCCCGCATACCTCCGAATCCGATCTGGACGAACGTTTCGCGACCTTCGACTGGGCGAAGCCGCCACGAAACATCGTCGATCGCTGGCGCCGCGGTCGCACGGGCGTTCCGATCGTGGATGCGGGGCTGCACGAGCTGTGGTCGACCGGATGGATGCACAACCGCGTGCGAATGATCGTCGCGAGTTACCTGTGCAAGCACCTGCGCGTGCATTGGCGCGTCGGTGCGGAATGGTTCTGGGACACGCTGGTCGACGCCGACCTCGCCAACAACACGATGGGCTGGCAATGGGTGGCGGGCACCGGGGCGGATGCCGCGCCGTACTTCCGCGTGTTCAATCCGGTGACGCAGGCCGAGCGTTTCGATCCGCGCGGTGAGTACGTTGCGCGGTGGTTGCCCGAACTCGCGGGGATCCCGGTGCCGCTGCGGCATGCACCGTGGCGCGATCCGGCGCTTTTGGCACGCGTCGCGCCGTCGTATTCGAAAACACCACTCGTCGACCTTGCGCGCGGCCGCGACGACGCACTGCTCGCGTATCGGAAACTGCGCGACGCACGACATGGCGATGACGAACATCGCTAGAGGCTGAACGGCCCTTGCGCCCCTCACCTACCGGTGACGACAGCGGCCCTAGCGTGGCGCCGTCCAACGCCGCGAGGGGCACTACATGAAAACAACGTCGAAGATCCTGCTGGCCACGCTGATCGGTGCGATGGTCGCCGGTTGCGCCACCAATCCCAATTCCTATTCCACCAACCCCGACACCAATGACCGCACGCGCAACGGCGCGCTCATCGGTGCCGCGGTCGGTGCCGCTGCAGGCGTGCTGTCGGGCGACGACGCCGTCGAACGCCGTCAGCGCGCGCTGGTCGGCGCCGGTGTCGGCGCACTCGCCGGCGGCGCGATCGGCAACTATCAGGACCGCCAAGAACGCGCGCTGCGCGACAGGCTGCAGGGCACGGGCGTCGGCGTCGTCCGTCAGGGCGACAACATCGTGCTGACCATGCCGGACGCGATCACGTTCAGCACCAATAGCTCTGCACTGCAGCCGCAGTTCCGTCCGGTGCTCGACAACCTGGCGAGCACGCTGACGCAGTACAACCAGACCGTCATCAACGTGGCCGGTCACACCGACCAGCGCGGCGATGCCAGCTACAACCTGAATCTTTCGCAGCAGCGTGCCGAATCGGTCGCGGGCTACCTCAACACCAAGGGTGTGACGCGCGATCGCATGGTCGTCGTCGGTCGTGGCGAAACGCAGCTGCTGTGCACGGAAAACACCGAGTCGTGCTGGTCGCGCAACCGCCGCGTCGAAATCACGCTGGTGCCGCTGCGTCAGGGTTAACCGTCGGGTGGACGGGCAGGGCGGGGCGCTTCGGCGCCCCGTTTTTTTTTAGGTAGAGCCAAGCGGCCGATAGCGTTCACCCCAACGGCCCGTGACGGGACGGGGGCGCCGTCCCAGCAGGTGAGACGCCCACCGCCTACCGTCGATCTGCGCCCTTGTCAGCGCGCCGACGCACCGTTGCATACGGTCGCTGCATGCCTTCCGATCTCGTCGTGCTTCGCCGTGAAGGGCTGTATTGCCCGCAGGGCGACTTCTACATCGATCCCTGGAAACCCGTGGAGCGTGCGGTGATCACGCATGGCCACGGCGACCACGCGCGCATCGGCAATGCCGAATATTTTGCCGCGCGTGATGGATTGCCCATCCTGCGTTGGCGGCTGGGCGAGCAGGCGTATCGGATCTTCGACTACGGCGAAGCCTTCGAACTCGGCAACGCCCGCGTTTCGTTCCATTCCGCCGGCCACGTGTTGGGCTCGTCGCAGGTGCGCATCGAGGCCGACGGACAGGTCTGGGTCGCGTCGGGCGACTACAAGCGCCAGCACGATCCGACCTGCGCGCCCTTCGAGGTCGTCGACTGCGACACCTTTATCACCGAGGCGACGTTCGGCCTGCCGATCTATCGCTGGCCCGACACCAGCGACGTCGCCCGCGAGATCGTTGAGTGGCGCGACCACTGCGCCACGCGCGGCGAAGCGGCGGTGCTGCTGTGTTACGCCCTGGGCAAGGCGCAACGCGTGCTGGCGGAACTGGGGATGTGGACCGATCGCCCCGTCTACCTGCATGGCGCGGTTGCTGCCGGCGTGCAGGTGTATCGCGATGCCGGCATCCGCATGGTCGAGACGCTCCCCGTCTCGGAAACCTCCAAAGGCGCGGAGTTTGCGGGCGAGCTGATCATCGCGCCGCCGTCCGCCGCGGGCAGTCCGTGGATGCGACGTTTCCGGGGCGCGCAGACCGGGTTCGCCTCGGGATGGATGCGCGTGCGCGGAAACCGTCGGCGTCGCAACTACGATCGCGGCTTCGTCGTGTCCGACCACGCCGACTGGCCGGACCTGATGCGCACGATCCGCGAGACCGGCGCGCGTCGCGTGATCGCCACGCACGGCAACACCGACGCGATCATCCGTGCACTGATCGAAGACGGCATCGACGCCGAAGCGTTCGCGACCGACTACGGACAGGAGGCGGAGTGAAACGCTTTGCTGCGCTTTACACCGAACTCGATCGCAGCACCGCGACGCTCGACAAGCGCGCCGCGCTGGTCGCCTATTTCCGCGACGCGCCGCCCGAAGATGCGGTCTGGGCGCTGCGGCTTCTGTCGGGCGGCAAGCTCACCAAGATCGCCAACACCCGCGAACTGCGTGAATGGCTGTCGCAGGAAACGGGCACGCCGGAATGGCTGTTCGACGAGAGCTACGCGCACGTCGGCGACCTCGCCGAAACACTGACGTTGCTCTATGACGATCCTGCGAAGGGCGTTGTCGACGTTCCGCTCCACGACTGGATCGAGAAGCGCTTGCTGCCGGTCGCCGGTCGCGATCCGGAGAAGCGCCGCGCAGCGGTTGTCGGGGGCTGGCGCTCGTTGTGCGCGGACGAGCGTCTCGCGTTCAACAAACTGCTTACGGGTGCGCTGCGCGTGGGCGTGTCGCAACGCCTGGTCCAGCAGGCGTTGGCGGACATGTCGGGGATCGACATCGCGCGCCTCGCGCAGCGCATGCTGGGCGCGTGGGCGCCGACGCCGCAGTTCCTGCGCGACCTGCTCAATCCGGACGAGCTTCCGGGCGATCGCGAGCAACCGTATCCGTTTTTCCTGGCGTCGCCTCTGGAAGCGGACGCCGACACGCTCGGCCCCGTCGATGACTGGCTGCTCGAATGGAAGTGGGACGGCATCCGCCTGCAGCTGATCCGTCGCGGGCCCGAGATCGCGTTGTGGTCGCGCGGCGAGGAACGTCTGGATGGACGCTTTCCGGAGATCGAGGACGCCGCCACGCGGCTGCCGCGTGACTGCGTGATCGACGGCGAGCTCATGGCGTGGAAGCCCGGCGACGAGCAGCCCATGCCGTTCACTGCACTACAGACGCGCATCCAGCGCCGCAAGCCGGGGCCGAAGACGCTGGCGGATACGCCGGTCTGCGTGCTCGCTTACGACCTGCTGGAACTCGATGGTCGCGACCTGCGCGAGCTGCCGCTCGCCGAGCGTCGTTCGCTGCTCGAAGACCTGCTGTCGTCGACGAATGATCCGCGTCTCGTACCGTCGCCCGTCGTCGATGCCGGCGACTGGAGCGATGCACGCACGCTTCGTGAGGCGGCGCGCGAGCGCGGTGTCGAGGGATTGATGCTCAAGCGTCGCGCGTCGGCGTACCAGGTGGGCCGCCGTCGCGGCGACTGGTGGAAGTGGAAGATCGACCCGCTGAACATCGATGCCGTGCTGATCTATGCGCAGTCGGGCCACGGACGACGCAGCACGCTGTTCACCGACTACACGTTCGGCTTGTGGGACGGCGACCTGCTGGTGCCGGTCGCGAAGGCGTATTCCGGTCTGGACGACAAGGAAATCCTCGCGCTCGACCGCTGGATCCGCGCACATACGATCGAGCGGTTCGGGCCGGTGCGTTCGGTGGAAGCCGCGCATGTATTCGAGCTCGGCTTCGAAGCGGTGAACCGCTCGAGTCGCCACAAATCGGGCATCGCCGTGCGCTTCCCGCGCATCCTGCGCTGGCGCCACGACAAGACGCCCCGCGACGCCGACAAACTCGATACGTTGCGGGCGCTGGCGCGATGAGCGGCTGGTTGCTGAAGGGCTTGGCGCCGCCGGAAGGCGAGGATCCGTACGCGGCGTATCCGGAACGCCCCGATCCGACAGCGCCGCGGCAGACGGTCGAATCGATCCGTCGCGATCGTTCGCGTCGTGCGGCGGCGGAGCGACGACGCGCTGAGGCCGCGGCACGCGCAGAACGTCTGCGCGAGCAGCAACGACGCGCGGCGGATGCCGATCCCATCTGCGCGCTCGAAGGCGTCGTCGATGTCGACGCGCAACCGCACGCGGCACGTCACGCACCGACGGGCGATCCGGAACAGGTGCTCGCCGACTGGTTCGACCGCCGCGGCTGGTCACCGGCCCCATTCCAGCGCGAGGTTTGGACGCGCTACCTGCGCGGCGAAAGCGGACTGCTGCACACGCCGACCGGAAGCGGCAAGACGTTGGCTGCGTTCGGCGGGCCGCTGATCGAGGCCATCAGCGATATGCAGCGCGGAGCAGCGCGCACCTCCGACGAGCGCGAACTCAAGGTGCTGTGGATCACGCCACTGCGCGCCCTTGCGGCCGACACGCTTCGCGCACTCCGCGAACCCGCGGACGCGCTGGGGCTCGATTGGTCGATCGGCCTGCGCACGGGCGACGCAAGTGCGCGCGACAAGAAGCTTGCACGCGACGGCCATCTCGATGCGTTGGTCACCACGCCCGAATCGTTGGCGTTGCTGCTGTCGTATCCCGAGACCGCCGCGCGTCTCACGTCGCTACGGGGCGTCGTCGTCGACGAATGGCACGAACTGCTCGGCACCAAGCGCGGCGTGCTGTTGCAGCTCTGCCTCGCGCGGTTGCGCGCGATGTCGCCGACGCTCCGCATCTGGGGCCTGTCGGCGACGCTCGGCAATCTCGACGAAGCGCGCGATGTGCTGGTGCCCCATGCGCCGGAGTCGGTGGTGGTTTCGGGCGCGACGCCGCGCGCGGTCACGCTCGAAACGCTCGTGCCCGAAGCCGGCGAGCGCTTTCCGTGGGCGGGCCATCTCGGACTCGCACAACTCTCGCGCGTGGCCGAACGTATCTTCGAGGCGCGCACCAGTCTGCTGTTCACCAACACGCGGGCCTTCGCCGAGCTCTGGCATCAGGCGCTGCAGGCGGTGTGGCCCGAGGACCTGTCGACGCTCGCGCTGCATCATGGATCGCTCGATCCGCACCTGCGCGCCGAAGCCGAGGCGGGGCTGCGCGACGGCAGTGTGCGCTGCGTGGTGGCGACGTCGAGCCTCGACCTCGGCGTGGATTTCCCCGCCGTCGACCAGGTGTTCCAGCTCGGCAGCCCGAAGGGAACGGCGCGCTTGCTGCAACGCGCCGGACGCGCGAAGCATCGGCCCGGCGAGTCGGGGCACGTGGTCTGCGTGCCGACGCACATGCTCGAGATGGTGGAGTTCGCTGCAGTGCGCGATGCCGTCGCTGCGGGCGAGGTGGAAGCGCGTCGTCCGCCGCGCCTGAGTCTCGACGTGCTCGCGCAGCACTGCGTCACGCTGGCGCTCGGTGGCGGCTTCGACGCCGACGAGCTTCTGCGCGAGGTACGCGGTACGCACGCGTTCGCGGGGCTCGCGGACGAAGCCTGGCAGTCGGTGCTCGACTTCATCGTCCAGGGCGGCCGCGCGCTCGAGCACTATCCGGATTTCCAGCGCGTGGTGCGCGATGAGTGCGGGCGCTACGTCGTGCACGACCGCCGCGTCGCGCTGCGTCATCGTCTGTCGATCGGCACGATCACCAGTGAGGGCAGCGTCGCGGTGCGACTGGTGCGCGGCGGCACATTGGGTGCGGTGGAGGAAGTCTTCGTTGCGCGTCTGAAGCCGGGCGATCGTTTCCTGTTTTCCGGGCGCATGCTCGAACTGGTTCGCATGGAAGCGATGACGGCACTCGTCAAACGCGCGCCGGCGGGCGAGGGGATGGTGCCGCAGTGGACCGGCATCCGACAGCCGCTGTCGATGGAGTTGTCGGCACGCGTGGAGCGCCTGCTCGCGCGGCCGCTCGATGTGCCGGAGATGCGCGCGGTCGCGGGCCTGCTGGAACTGCAGTCGCGCATCTCGTCTCTGCCGCGCGCGGGGCAATTGCTCGTCGAATGGACGAAGACGCGCGAAGGGCCGCAGCTGTTCGTCTTCCCGTTCGCGGGACGACTCGCCAACGAAGGGCTCGCCGCGCTGCTGTCGTTGCGGTGGGGACGCGTCGAGCCCAATACGTTCGGCTACGCCGCGAATGACTACGGATTCGTCCTCAAGCCCACGCGCGAGCTGCACGTCGAAGAAGCGCTGCTGCACGAGCTGATGTCGCCCGAACGCCTGTTCGAGGATCTTCGCGAAAGCCTCAATCTGGGCGAGCTCGCGCGTCGCCAGTTTCGCGACATCGCGCGCATCGCGGGCCTGTTGCCGCCGACGGTGCCCGGGCGACCGCAGAAGAGCATGCGCCAGCTGCAGGCATCGAGCGGGCTGCTGTACGACGTGCTGCAGCGCTACGACCCCCATCACATGCTGCTCGAACTCGCCGAGCGCGAGGTGTTCGCCGGACAGCTCGAAGTGCAGCGCCTGCAACGCGTGCTCGACGACTGCGCGTCGCGCGACGTGATGCTGCTGCGTCCGCGCGGGCTCACGCCGCTGTCGTTCCCGCTGTGGGCGGAAGGCATCCGCGGGCATCTGAGCACCGAGGACTGGAAGACGCGCGTGCAGCGTGCCGCCGCCCGGCTGGAGAAGCGGCATGGCCGCTGATCACGGCCTCTGGGTCGACGCCGAGATCGCCGGCGAGTCCATGCAACTGCTCGCGGCGCGTGCGCTGTTCTGGCCGCGCGAGCGGCGCTTGTTCCTGTCGGACCTGCACCTCGGCAAGGGCGACGTATTCCGCCGGGCCGGCATCGGTCTGCCGCGTGGTGGCACGGCCAGCGATCTCGGCCGGCTCGCCGACGCCGTGGCGCTCACCGGGGCGACGTCGGTCTGGATCCTCGGCGACGTGCTGCACGGCGCGGTGCATGACAGCGCGTGGCTGCGCGACTGGGCGGCGTGGTACGCGGCGCATGCGCAGGTCGATGTCGCCGCGCTCACCGGCAACCACGATCGCGTGCTGGCGCAGGCCGGACTCGACGTCGAGCTGCTCGGGGAAGCCTTCGATATCGGACCGTTCGCACTCCGGCACGAACCGGTCGAGGTGGACGGCCTCCACGTGTTGAGCGGTCACCTGCATCCCTGCATCGGGATCGCGGAACTCGGCGCGAGGCGCTGGCCCGCGTTCTGGCTGCAGCCGCGGACGACCGTGCTGCCCGCGTTCTCGGAGTTCACCGGCGGCTGTCAGGTCGAAGCGTCGCGGGCGGACGGTATCGTCGTCTGCGCGGCGGGCACGGCGGCGTGGGTCCAGCGCCGGGCGGCTGAATCGGCGGCCAGCCGCCGTCGCGCGAAGGGTTGAGGCGGGCGCCGGCAGGCCTATACTGGCCGGGTCAGCGAAACATGCTGTCCCCGGGGGTGCACTGGCTTCGACGGGGGTCGCGAAATCGCCTGGCGCATGCCGAGGGGGCAGCTTTCCTCGTAAATCCAGCCGCAAAACTTTAGTTGCCAACGACGACAACTACGCTCTCGCCGCTTAAGGCGTAAGCCCCGAAACTGCTTGTGTCCGTGCTCGCAGCGTAGGGTCATTATCACGGAATCGCTGGAGGGGGCCGCCTGCCCGTCGCCAGCTAAGAGTTCGCAGGCTGGTCCTTTGACGCGCTTTGCGCGCCGTGCTGTCACGGGACGAGATCTAACGGAGCGCTAAGCATGTAGTGCCGGGGATGGAGTGCCTTCGGACGGCGGTTCGATTCCGCCCACCTCCACCAATCAAGAGGCCCGGCCGCAAGGCTGGGCCTTTTTTTACGCGTGACGACACCCCGAACCGCGACGGTATGCTGTGGCGATGGACGAGGGTGGCCAGCCGAAGGAATCGCTGTGGTCGCGGGTGGTGCCACGCGGCAGCCACTTGCTGGCGTTCGGCGTGCTCATCGCGTCGCTGCTGCTGGTCGCGTGGGCCTGGACGAATACGCGCACCCGCGAGATGCGCGCCGCGCGTGCGCAGTTCGAAGCCGACAGCGATGAAGTCGCGGGCATCGTGCAGGCGCGGCTCGCGCAGTACGAACTCATCACGCGCGGCGGCGTTTCGCTGTTTGCCTCGGTCGCGCGCCCGACGCCGCGACAGTGGCAGTCCTACGTCGAAGGCATGGGCATCGCCGACCGCTATCCGGCGATCCTCGGCCTCGGTTTCGCAGGCTTCGTGCCGAATTCGCGCCTGCCCGATCTCCAGCTGGAGTGGCGCGAGTCCGGCTACGGCCTACTGAACGTCCGTCCCCGCGGCATCCGCGCGTACTACGGCCCTGTCCTCTATCTCGAGCCGCGTCGCCCCGAAAACGTCGCCGCGATCGGCTATGACATGTACAGCGAGCCCATCCGCCACGAGGCGATGGAGGCGGCGCTGGAGACGGGTCGGCCGCGCCTCAGTGGCGCGGTGCAGCTGATCCAGGACGCCCCGACGCCCCGCAGCAGCGTGCAGATCTACCTGCCGATCTATCGCGCGGGCGACCAGCCGGCGACGGTGTCGGCGCGTCGCGAGGCGATGCAGGGCTGGATCTACGTGCCGTTCCACGTGCGCGAGATGGTCGAAACGGCGCTCGGCAGCCATCTCGACGACATGCACGTGCGCATCGTCGACGTCAGCGACCCGGTGGCGCGCTCCCTGTACGACGGCGGTCGTCGTGTCGTCGATCCGGCCTTCCGACGTAGCACCACCGTCAATCTCTACGGACGTCGCTGGCGCTTCGACTTCGCGTCGCAACCAGTCAACGATGCCGTGCCCGGTCTGCGCACGCTGCAGGGCAGTCTCGCGCTCGGTCTGATCGCTGCGTTGCTGCTGTACGGCGTCGCGTTCACGCTGGCGCGGACGGGCACACGGGCGCGCGAGATCGCCGGTCGGCTGACGGAAGAATTCCGCCGCAGTGAAGTCCGCTTCCGCGCTGCGATGCAGTACTCCGCCATCGGCAAGGCGCTGGTCGACAGTCGTGGTTGCATCGTCGACATCAATCCGGCGTTCGCTGCGATGTTCGGGCGCCGTCCCGATGTGATCGTCGGGCTGCCGTTCGAATCGCTGTTCGAGCTGCGCGAAGGCGAATCGCTGGCGCGCAACGACGGCGACGGCGTCTGGCGCGCGATGCGTCGGTTCCATCGCCCGGACGGCACGACGCGCCACGTGCATCTCACCTATTCGCCGATTCCCGGCAACATCGGGCAGGACGTCTCCGGCCTGCTGCAGATGGAGGACGTCACCGAGCGGCTGCTCGCCGAAGCACGCGTACACGCACTCAACCGCACACTCGAAGCGCGCGTCGCGCTGCGCACGCGCGAGCTGATGCGGGCCAATCAGGAGCTGGAGTCCTTCGCCTACAGCGTCTCGCATGACCTGCGCGCGCCGCTGCGTGCGATCGACGGCTTCAGTCGCATCCTCGCCGAACGTTACGCCGATCGTCTCGACGACCCGGGTCGCGACTACTTGTCCCGCGTGCGGCGTGCGGCAACGCGGATGGGCGAGCTCATCGATTCGATGCTGCAGCTGTCGCGCCTGTCACGCAGCGCGTTGAAGATCGAGGCGGTCGACCTCAGCCGCATGGCGACGGAAGTCATCGAGGAGCTGCACGTCGCCGACTCCACGCGCAGGGTCGAAGCCATCGTCCAGCCCGGCCTCGAACTCGACGGCGACGCCACGCTGTTGCGCAACCTGCTGCACAACCTGATCGGCAATGCGTGGAAGTTCACGCGTGACCGCGACCCGGCGGTCATCGCGTTTGGCATGACCGCCCTCGGCGAATACTTCGTCCGCGACAACGGCGCGGGTTTCTCGCAGGACTACGTCGACAAGCTGTTCCGCCCGTTCCAGCGCCTGCATACCGAAGAGCATTTCGCCGGCCACGGCATTGGACTGGCGACCGTCCGCCGCATCGTCGAACGCCATGGCGGCACGATCCGCGCGGAAGGCGCGGTGGGCGAGGGCGCGACGTTCTACTTCACGCTGCCCGGTGCGGTCGACGTCTAGATCGGCGCCGGTTCACGCGTCACGGTTGTGCGCACGCATGGCGCGCTGCTTTTCGCGCTGCCAATCGCGTTCCTTCGCCGTATCGCGCTTGTCGTGCTCCTTCTTGCCCTTCGCGAGCGCGACCTCGGCCTTCACCTTGTTGCCCTTCCAGTACAGCGCGGTGGGCACGACGGTGTAGCCGTCGCGTTGCATGCGGCCGATCAGCGAGTCGATCTCGTTGCGGTGCATGAGCAGCTTGCGGGTGCGACGTTCCTCCGGAATCGTGTGCGTCGACGTCGAGATCAGCGGCGTGATCTGTGCGTTGAACAGGAACATCTCGCCGTTGCGCACCACGGCATACGCCTCACCGATGTTGGCGCGACCGGCACGGATGGCCTTCAGCTCCCAGCCCTGCAGCGCGAGACCGGCCTCGGTGCGCTCCTCGAGGTGGTACTCGTGGCGCGCGCGCTTGTTCAGCGCGATCGTGCCGCCGGCGGCCTTTGACTTATCCTTGCCGGCCTTACCCTTCGAATTCTTGCTCATCGCGCCATTGTCCCCGATCGCGGGGCGGCCCGGCGAGAAGGACTGCAGATGCCCACCATCCGCCGCACGGCGCTCGTCGAGCATTCCGCCGCCCGCATGTTCGGGCTGGTCAACGACGTCCGCGCCTATCCGTCGCGTTTCGACTGGTGCGACGGCGCGACCGTGCTCGAGGAATCGACGGATCGAATGAAGGCGCGGCTCGACCTGCGCGTCGCCGCTTTCCGCACCTGGTTCGTCACCGAGAACACGCTCGCACCGCCGCACCACATCGACCTGCAGCTGGTGGACGGGCCCTTCCGTCGCCTCAAGGGACGCTGGGAATTCCACGCGCTGGACGAGTCGGCCTGCCGCGTCACGCTCACCCTGGAGTTCGAGCCGACCGTGAAGCTGCTCGGCGGCGCCTTCGCGCTCGGCTTCCAGAGCCTGGCTGATCGCATGGTCGACGACTTCGTCAAAGCCGCGGACCGCGGCGACGCATGATCCGCGTCGAACTCGTGCGCGCGTGGCCGCGCCGTCACGAATCGCTGTGGCTGGATCTCGCCGACGGAACGACGGTCGCGCAGGCGCTGCAGGCCAGCGGATGGGACGCGGGCGACGTGGCAGTGTTCGGGGAACGTGCGAACGGCGAGCGTGTGCTCGCCGATGGCGACCGGATCGAGATACTGCGTCCGCTCATCGCGGACCCGAAAGACGCGCGCCGACGGCGCGCCCAGCGCAAGGTGCCCTGAGGCGGCGATCAGCCGCCGCGACGCTTCTTCTTGTCCTTGTCCTTCGCGAGGTTCGGACCGAACTGGCGCACGGTCTCGCGCGCGAGCTGCTCGTCCTGCTCCGGGAAGTAGTCGCCTTCCCAGCGCGTGACGTGGTCGCCTTCGAAGTAGACGGTGAAGTTCTTCTTCTCGACGCGGCTCGTGCGACCGGTGCGCTCGGTGGACGTGTAGTCCCAGCGATCCTGATGGAACGGGTCGGACACCGACGGCGAACCCAGCAGGAGGATGACCTGCTGCTTGTCCATGCCCGCCTGGAGCTGATCGACCGCCGACTTCTCGAGCAGATTGCCCTGGTAGACCGGCTGGTGATAGACGATGCCGCAACCCGCGGTGAGCAGGGCGGCGGCGAGGACGGGAAGCAGCTTTCGCATGGGCTCGAAGACTCGGCACGACGAGGGTCGTGGACCGGCGGATGATACACTGCCGTCCGCCTGTCGCACCCCGCGCGGAACGCCGCGTCAGCTCCGGTTGAGCGTGCGATTCGGCGATCCCGTCCCGCCGGGCCGCGCATCGCACGCGGCCGCTCCGGAGCTTCGATGGAATCGCAAGACCTGCGCAACGTCGGCCTGAAGGTCACCCACCCCCGGCTCCGCATTCTCGACGTGCTCGAGAAGGCGCAGGTGCGCCACATGACCGCCGAGGACATCTACCGGCGTCTGCTGGAGGACGGCGAGGACATCGGTCTCGCCACCGTCTACCGCGTGCTGACGCAGTTCGAGGCCGCCGGGCTGGTGCTCAAGCACCACTTCGAGTCGGGCCAGTCGGTGTACGAACTCGATCGCGGCGACCATCACGACCACATGGTGGACGTCGACACCGGCAAGATCATCGAATTTGAAAGCGCCGAGATCGAGGCGCTGCAGCAGAAGATCGCCGCCCAGCATGGCTACGAGATCGAGGCGCACTCGCTCGTGCTGTACGTGCGTCGCAAGAAGACCGCTTGACGGGCCTTTGCCGCTGCCGCGGTTGGCGGCGGCGCCCCAAGAGACCGCGTTGATCGCGTAGCGAAGCGCGTCTCGACGTTCTCAGTCGACGTCCTGCAGCAGGCGCTTCGCCGCAGCACGCGCTTCCTTGGTGAGCTCGACGCCTCCCAGCATGCGCGCGAGTTCCTCTTCGCGTTCCTTCGTCGACAGCGACCGCACTTCGCTTTGCGTGACGCCGTCGCTCTTGGACTTCATGACGCGATAGTGCGAATGGCCCTGCGCGGCGACCTGCGGCAGGTGGGTGACGCACAGCACCTGGCGATGGTCCCCGAGCGCACGCAGCTTCTGCCCGACGATGTGCGCGACGGCGCCACCGATTCCGGTGTCGACCTCGTCGAAAATCATCGTCGGCACCGCATCCATGCCCAGCGACGCGACTTCGATCGCCAGCGAGATGCGCGCGAGTTCACCGCCCGAAGCAACCTTGCGCAGTGCGCGCGGCGGCTGGCCGGGATTGGCGCTGACCATGAACTCGATGCGCTCGGCGCCGTGCGGATCGGGACGGTCGGCTGACGTCGGTTCGAAGGCAACGTCGAACGTGCCGCCGCCCATCCCGAGTTCGCCCATCAGCGCCGTCGTTGCTGAGGACAGCTCGCGCGCCGCCTTCGTGCGCGCCGCGGTGAGGCGTACGGCGGCGAGGCTCCAGCCGTCGCGTGCGCGGACAATCTCATCGTCGAGTTTCGCAAGACGTTCGCCGGCACCGCGCAGCGCATCGACTTCCTCACGGATGCCGTCGCGTCGTGCGGCGAGCTGCTCCACCGGCACACGATGCTTGCGTCCGAGCTCGTGCAGGCGGCCGAGCCGGCGTTCGAGGCGCTCGAAGGTGTCCGGCTCGATGTCGAGATCGCTGCGCACGCGGTCGAGCGCCGCGATGGCCTCGTCGATCTGGATGGTGGCGAGGTCGAGCATGGTGTCGACCTCCGCCAGGCGTGGTTCGTGTTCGGTCGCACGCGCGAGTTCGCCGCGCACCTGGCCGAGCACGCGTGAAATCGACGGGCCGTCGTCACCCCCAAGGCGCGCGAAGGCGTTGTCACAGGCGCCGATGAGCGCGGTGGCGTGACCGAAGCGGCGGTGGTCGGCCTGCAGCTTTTCCAGGCTCTCGGGTTCCAGGTCCTCGCGTTCGAGCTCCTCGAGCTGGTGCTGCAGCCAGTCGATGCGATCGGAGACGTCGCCCTGCGCGGAGAGGTGTTCGCGTTCGCGCAGCAGTTCGCTCCACGCAGCCGCGGCGGTCGCCACCGCGGCGACTTCGGCGTCGGTGCGGCCGAACGCATCGAGCAGCGCGAGTTGGCTGCTGCGGGAGAGCAGGGCCTGATGCTCGTGCTGACCGTGGATCTCGACGAGGTGGCCGGCGAGCTCGGTGAGCTGCGCGATCGTCGCCGGTCGGCCGTTGATCCAGGCCTTCGAACCGCCATCGGCGCGGATGACGCGGCGAATGCGGCAGGCGCCGACCTCGTCCTCGTCGTCCAGCTCGTTCTCGCGCAGCCAGTCGCGGGCGGCGGGTGCGTCGGCCAGGTCGAACCCGGCGGAGAGTTCCGCGCGCTCAGCGCCGTGGCGGACCACGCCGCTGTCCGCGCGCAGGCCCGACAACAGGCCCAGCGCGTCGACGAGCAGCGACTTGCCGGCGCCGGTCTCGCCGGAGATGACCGTGAGGCCGGGTCCGAATTCGAGCTCGGCCCCCGTGACGACGGCGAACTGCTTCAGCGAGAGTTGGGTCAGCATGGCGCGAATTGTGCCCGGGCGGGCGTCGCACGCGAAGCGACGACACGGCTTGCACGCGCCCGTCCCGCAGCTTATAGGTCCGCCATGAGTCGCCGTCCCCTCGACCCCGCCCAGGATCCGCGTGCGCGCCAGCTGCTGCGCACGCTGATCGCGCGCTACATCCATAGCGGCGAGCCGATCGGCTCGCAGACGCTGGCACGCCATGCAGGGCTGGACGTCAGCGCGGCCACGATCCGCAACATCCTGGCGGACCTGGAGGAGGCCGGCCTGCTGAGCGCGCCCCATACGTCCGCCGGGCGCATTCCGACGGCGCAGGGCTATCGACTGTTCGTCGACTCGCTGCTGCAGGTCAACCCGCTGCCCGACGGCGAAGTCGCGCGCCTGCGCGGCGAGCTGCCGACCGGTTCGGGCACGCAGGCATTGTTGGGGAGCGCGACGGAGCTGCTGTCCGCGATGACGCATTTCGTCGGCGTCGTCAGCGTGCCCGGGCGCGAGCAGTTCGCATTCCGACGCATCGAATTCGTGCCGATGGACGAGCAGCGTGTGCTCGCGATCGTGGTATTCGCCGACGGCGACGTGCAGAACCGCATTATCCAGGCGCGACGGCCCTTCGAGTCGGGCGAGCTGGAACGCGTCGCGAACTATCTCAACCAGCACTTCGCGGGACGTCCGCTCGCGGACATCCGCAACGTCCTGCTGCACGAGATGCGCACTGCGCAGGACGAACTGCATCGCCTGATGGGGCGTTCGATCGAACTCGCGGAGCAGGCACTCGCGCCAGCCGACGAGGACATGCTCGTCGCCGGGCAGACGCGGCTCATGGGCGTGCAGGAACTCGCCGACGTGGAGCGGCTTCGCGAATTGTTCGACGCGTTTTCGCGCAAGCGGGAGATCCTGCAGTTGCTCGAACGTACTGCACAGGCGCCGGGTGTCCGCATCTTCATCGGCGAGGAGACTGGGCTCGCACCGCTCGACGGCGTGTCCCTCGTGACGGCGCCGTATACGTCGGGTGGGCGCGTGCTCGGCGTGCTGGGTGTGATCGGGCCTACGCGCATGGCCTACGACCGCGTGATCCCCGTGGTGCAGGCGGCTGCGGACATCCTCGGCGATGCGCTGAACACCGGCGATCGCAGCGTCTGACCTTGAATCGAGACCGTACGACCCCATAGCAGGCACCGGCGCGCGACCCTGCGCGATGGAGACCCCGCCTGCGATGACCACCGAACAGCCGATGCCCCCTGACGCCGCACCCGTCAGCGATGGCGCCGTGAAGGACTGCTGCGCCGCACTGCAGACCCAGCTCGACGCCGCGACCACCGAACTCGCCCAGTTGCGCGAGGACGTCCTGCGCGACCGCGCCGATCTCGAGAACCAGCGCCGCCGCGTAGCGCGCGATATCGACAGCGCACGCAAGTTCGCGAACGAGCGCCTGCTCAGCGACCTGCTGCCGGTGATCGACAGCCTCGAGGCAGGCCTCGGCCAGGCCGGCGAGAGCGCAGGGGCGCTGCGCGAAGGCATGGAGCTGACGCTGCGCCAGCTGTTGAAGGTGGCCTCGGACAATGGCCTCGTGCCCGTCGATCCGAAGGGCCAGCCGTTCAACCCCGAACACCACCAGGCGATGAGCATGGTGCCGGGCGGCGACACCCCGGAGAACCATGTGGTGCAGGTCTACCAGAAGGGCTGGCTGCTGAACGACCGGCTGCTGCGGCCCGCGCTGGTGGTCGTCGCGCAGTCCTGATCGCGGCCGGCGCCTTGAACCGGCGCCGACGGTCCATAGATACGGCTTATCGGCGCACCGCGCCCCCGACATTTGAATTCGCAGGAGCAACCCATGGGCAAGATCATCGGTATCGACCTCGGCACGACCAACTCGTGCGTCGCGGTCATGGAAGGCACGAAGGTGCGCGTCATCGAGAACGCGGAGGGTGATCGCACCACCCCGTCGATCGTCGCCTACACGAAGGACGGCGAAGTCCTCGTCGGCGCCTCGGCCAAGCGCCAGGCGGTGACCAATCCGAAGAACACCTTCTACGCGGTGAAGCGCCTCATCGGCCGCAAGTTCACCGACGCGGAGGTGCAGAAGGACATCGACCTGGTGCCGTACAAGATCGTCGCGCACGAGAACGGCGACGCGTGGGTCGAAACCGCTGATGGCAGGAAGATGGCGCCGCAGCAGATCTCCGCCGAAGTGCTCGCGAAGATGAAGAAGACCGCCGAGGCCTACCTGGGCGAGACGGTCACGGAAGCCGTGATCACGGTGCCGGCGTACTTCAACGATTCGCAGCGCCAGGCGACCAAGGACGCCGGCCGCATCGCGGGTCTCGACGTCAAGCGCATCATCAACGAGCCCACCGCGGCCGCGCTGGCCTACGGCCTCGACAAGGGCGGCGCCGATCGCAAGATCGCCGTGTACGACCTCGGCGGCGGCACGTTCGACGTGTCGATCATCGAGATCGCGGAAGTCGACGGCGAGAAGCAGTTCGAAGTGCTCGCGACGAACGGCGACACGTTCCTCGGCGGCGAGGACTTCGACAAGCGCGTCATCGACTACCTCGTCGAGGAATTCCAGCGCGAGCAGGGCATCGACCTGCGCAAGGATCCGCTGGCGCTGCAGCGCCTGAAGGACGCGGCCGAGCGCGCGAAGATCGAGCTCTCCAGCGCGCAGCAGACCGACGTCAACCTGCCGTACGTCACGGCCGACGCGTCGGGCCCGAAGCACCTCAACATCAAGCTGACGCGCGCCAAGCTCGAAGCGCTGGTCGACGACCTCGTCAAGAAGACGATCGAGCCGTGCCGTGTCGCGCTCAACGATGCCGGCCTGCGCGCCTCCGACATCACCGAAGTCATCCTCGTCGGCGGCCAGACCCGCATGCCGAAGGTGCAGCAGGCCGTTGCCGATTTCTTCGGCAAGGAGCCGCGCAAGGACGTCAATCCGGACGAAGCGGTCGCGATCGGCGCGGCCGTGCAGGGCGGCGTGCTGAAGGGCGACGTCAAGGACGTGCTGCTGCTCGACGTGACCCCGCTGAGCCTCGGCATCGAGACGCTGGGCGGTGTGTTCACCAAGATCATCGAGAAGAACACGACCATTCCGACCAAGGCCTCGCAGACCTTCTCGACCGCGGAAGACAACCAGTCCGCTGTCACCGTGCACGTGCTGCAGGGTGAGCGCGAACAGGCCCGCTACAACAAGTCGCTGGCGCGCTTCGACCTGACCGGCATCGAGCCGGCACCGCGCGGCCTGCCGCAGGTCGAGGTCACGTTCGACATCGACGCCAACGGCATCGTGCACGTCACCGCCAAGGACAAGAAGACGGGCAAGGAGCAGAAGGTCGAGATCAAGGCGGGCTCCGGTCTGTCCGAGGACGAGATCAAGCGGATGGTCGAGGACGCCGAGGCCAATCGCGAAGAGGACAAGAAGTTCCACGAACTCGTCGCTGCGCGTAACCACGCCGACGGCCTGATCCACATGACCCGCGGCGCGATCAAGGAGCACGGCGAGAAGGTGCCGGGCGACGCGATCGGTCGCGCCGAAACGGCGATCGCCGACCTCGAGACCGCGATGAAGGGCGACGACAAGGGCCAGATCGAGGCGAAGAGCCGGGCACTTGAAGAGGCGGCGCAGTCGCTGCTGGCGGTCGCGCAGGCAGGTGCGGGCGGTGGTGATGACGGCGCCGCGGGTGCGAATCCGGGCGGTGGGTCGCGCAACGACGATGTCGTCGATGCCGAATTCACCGAGGTGAAGGGCGACGACGCCAAGTAAGATGCTGTCGCGAGGCGCCGGTCACCGACCGGCGCCTTTCCTTCGACGGGGACGGCGATGAACAAGGGGCGGCTCGAAGCGTTCAGTGATGGCGTGCTCGCCATCATCATCACCATCATGGTGCTGGAGCTGCGCGCGCCCCACGGCAACCAGCTCGCGGACCTGCAGCCCCTGCTGCCTGTGTTCGTGAGCTACGTGCTGAGCTTCATCTACGTCGGGATCTACTGGAACAACCACCATCATTTCCTGCACGCGGCGACGCGTGTCGACGGTCGGGTGCTCTGGGCGAACCTGCATCTGCTGTTCTGGTTGTCGATGTTCCCCTTCGCCACCGCGTGGATGGGCGAACACCACGACGCGGCGACGCCGGTGGCGGTCTACGGCGTGATGCTGATGATGGCGGCGATCGCGTGGTTGCCGTTCCAGTCATCGCTGATGCGCGCCAGCGGACGCGATTCGACGCTATCGCGCGCAGTCGATCCGTGGGGCTGGAAATCCGTTCTACCCGTTGCGCTTTACATGACCGGCATCGCGCTGGCCTTCGTCAACACATGGGCAGCGCAGGCGTTGTACGCCCTCGTCGCCGCGATGTGGATTGTCCCCGACCGCCGTATCGAACACCGCCTCCAAGACACCGTGCACCATGAGCAAGCGTGACTACTACGAAGTCCTGGGCGTCGCCCGCGACGCCAGCGACGACGACCTGAAGAAGGCCTATCGCCGCCTGGCGATGAAGCACCATCCGGACCGCAATCCGGACGACAAGGCGTCCGAGGAAGCGTTCAAGGAGTGCAAGGAGGCGTACGAAACGCTGTCCGACGCCAACAAGCGCCGCGCGTACGACGCGCACGGCCACGCCGCGTTCGAGCACGGCATGGGCGGTGGCGGCCCGGGCCCCGGTTTCGCCGACATGGGCGACATCTTCGGCGACATCTTCGGCAACATCTTTGGTGGCGGCGCGCAGCGCGGCCCACGCCGCGGCGCCGACATCGGCTACGTGATGGAACTGGTGCTCGAGGAAGCGGTCGGCGGCGTCGACAAGCAGATCGAGATCCCGACGCTCGAAGAGTGCGAAACCTGCGACGGCAGCGGTTCTGAAGACGGCAAGCTCGAGACCTGCGGCACCTGCCAGGGACGTGGCCAAGTGCGGTTCCAGCGCGGCATCTTCTCGATGCAGCAGGGCTGCCCGCATTGCGGCGGGCGCGGCAAGATCATCGCCAACCCGTGCGACGACTGCGGCGGGCAGGGCCGCGTCGAACGCACCAAGACGCTGCAGGTCAAGATTCCGGCCGGCGTCGACAACGGCGATCGCATCCGGCTCGCCGGTGAGGGCGAAGCCGGCCCCGCGGGCACGCCGCCCGGCGATCTCTACGTCGACATCCGCGTGCGCGAGCACGAGATATTCCAGCGTGACGGCGACGACCTGCACTGCGAAGTGCCGATCCGCATCTCGCAGGCGTCGCTCGGCGACACCATCCGCGTGCCGACGCTGGGTGGCGAGGTCGAGCTGCGCATTCCCTCGGAGACGCAGACGGGCAAGCAGTTCCGCCTGCGCGGAAAGGGCGTGCGTTCGGTGCGCAGCCGCAGCGAGGGCGACCTCTACTGCCGCGTGGTCGTCGAAACGCCGGTGAACCTGACGCCGGAGCAGCGCGAGTTGCTCGAGAAGTTCGAGGCGACGTTCGTGGGCGAGGGGGCGCGTCGCCATTCGCCGCGGGCGTCCACGTTTCTCGACGGCGTCAAAGGGTTCTGGGAACGAATGACGGGGTGAGCGCCCGCGCTAGGACGCACTGCGTCCTGCGGGCGCGAACGCCATCGCGAATAGCGATGGCAGGGCAACGAGAAGCGCCCGAGCGCGACCTTCCGCGTCCTGCAGGCTCAAACACCATCGCGATTAGCGATGGGCGGGCGACGTGACGGCAGCGAGCCGCTGCGCGCCACCCTCTCAAACGGACCAACCAGAAAAGGCGAGCCACGAGCTCGCCTTTTTCTTCTTCGGGACCGCTTCGGCAATCAATCCCGATGCGATGCGTTATCCGCCCGCCCCGCACCGAACCGCTTGTCCAGCGCGCCGAGCAACCACTTCAGCCCCCGTGAGAACCGGCCGCGCTTGGTCTTGCGTAGTTTCTCCTCCTCGCTGGTGAGCCACGCCACCTGCACCACGCGCCGCTCGCCTTCGAAAGGCAGATGCCCGTGGAAGGAGTTGTCCTCGCGCTTGAACGCCGCGAGCGTGCCGTAGACCGGTCGCACCTCGGGCACCACCAGCGCATCGATGTCGTCGATCTTCGCGAGAAAACGTAGGCAGCCGTCGCTGGTCGCCGGCCAATCCCGGTTGAGATAGAGGAGGGCGGTGACGACCTTCGAGCGGCTGTCGGTATGGATCGTGCCGTGGCGGCGATTGAGCGAGCGGCACAGCGTCGCGAGCGTTGGTTTGGCGCCCAGCCCCTCGATCCCCAGCTGCCGACCGACCGCGTCGCCGAATTCGGGTGACGTCATCTGCTCGACGACCGCGCGCACCGTCGGCCCGCAGTCCTCGGCTGCGTACGGAAAGAAGCCGGCGCTGCTGTAGCGCGGGAAATCGGCCTCGAGTGCGTCGGTGGCGTCGCCCGGCAGCATGCGGTCGAGCACGAACAGCGGGAAGGGCGTGGGGGTGCGCCCGTCGATCGGCGCCCGCAGGCGGTGCATGTCGAGCAGTGCGTCCATGGCGGCTCCGTGCGTGTTGACATGATTCTAGGGCGTCACCGGCGCTTGTCGCACCGGTCGACGGCCGCTAGCCTGCGCGCGATGAATGAATCGACCCGACTGCTGATCCACGGCGCTTCCGGCCGCATGGGCCAGGCCCTGATGCGACTCGCTGGGGAGCGTGACGACCTCCGCGTGGTGGCGGCCGCGGCGCGCCGCGCCCCCGGGGACCTCCCGGCGGGTGCGCAGTCGATCACCGCTGCTTCGCTCGACGCCGCCCCGGACTTCGATGTCGCCATCGACTTCAGCCTGCCGGAGGCCTTCGATCCGGTGCTCGATCTCTGCGTGCGCCGCGGCGTGCCGCTGGTGTCGGGGACCACCGGCCTGTCGGACGCGCAGCGCGCGGCGCTGGACGCGGCGGCGAAAACGATTGCCGTTGTTTGGGCCGCCAACTTCAGCCTCGGCGTTGCCGTCCTCGGCGATCTCGTCGAACGCGCCGCGCGTGCGCTGGCCCATTGGGACTGCGACATCGTCGAGTCCCATCACGTCCACAAGAAGGACGCGCCGTCGGGCACCGCGCTCGCACTGGGCGCCCGAGCGGAAGCGGGTGGCGCAACGCCGCGCTATGCGTCACTGCGTGCGGGCGACATCGTCGGTGAGCACACGGTCCAGTTCGCCACGGCCGGCGAGCGCGTCGAGCTGATCCACCGTGCGACCAATCGCGACATCTTCGCGCGCGGCGCCCTTCACGTTGCGCGACGCCTGCACGCTCGCGCGCCGGGCGCCTACCGCGTCGCCGATCTGCTCGACTGACGACGTTTTCAGCGCAAAACGTGAAACCGCCGCTGGCGCCCGAGGCCCCGGCCGTCTAGAATTCCCGCTCGCCTGAAGCCCATCGTCGGACCGGTCCCGCACCGCGTCCGCGATTTTCTGCAGCCGCGATCCAGCGCCTGCACGGCGAGGCATCCCGTAGCTGCACAGGCGTCCCCCGTGAATCAACCTGCCATCCTCGCGCTCGAAGACGGAACGATCTTCGAGGGCGTTTCCGTAGGCGCGCCCGGCCTGTCCGTCGGCGAAGTCGTGTTCAACACGGCGATGACCGGCTACCAGGAAGTGGTGACCGATCCGTCGTACGCGCGGCAGATCGTCACGTTGACCTATCCGCACATCGGCAATACCGGCACGACCGACAAGGACGACGAGGCGAAGACCGTCTGGCCGGCCGGGCTGATCGTGCGTCATGTGCCGAAGCGCCCCAGCAACTGGCGCTCGCAGCTCTCCCTGCCGGAATGGCTGGCGGCGAAGGGCGTGGTCACGATTTCCGACATCGATACCCGCAAGCTCACGCGCATCCTGCGCGACCGCGGTGCGCAGAACGGCGCGCTGATGGCGGGCGAGATCGATGCCGATCGCGCGATCGAAGCCGCCCGCAAGTTCCCCGGCCTCAAGGGCATGGACCTCGCGAAGGAGGTCTGCACGCGCACGCCGTACGAATGGCGCGAGACGGAACTCGATCTCGACACCGATGCGTTCGCGCAGACCGATGGCCGCTTCCACATCGTCGCCTACGACTTCGGCATCAAGCTCAACATTCTGCGCATGCTTGCGTCGCGCGGTTGTCGCATCACCGTCGTGCCCGCGCAGACGCCCGCAGCCGATGTGTTCGCGATGAATCCAGACGGCGTGTTCCTTTCGAACGGCCCGGGGGATCCGGAGCCGTGCACGTATGCGATCGATGCGACGCGCGAGTTCCTCTCGCGCAAGCTGCCGCTCTACGGCATCTGCCTCGGCCACCAGATCCTCGGTCTCGCCGTCGGCGCGAAGACGCTGAAGATGAAGTTCGGCCACCACGGAGCGAACCATCCGGTGCAGGACGTCGACAGCGGGCGCGTGCTGATCACGAGCCAGAACCACGGCTTCGCGGTCGACGAGGCGACGCTTCCGGCGAACGTGCGCGTCACGCATCGCTCGCTGTTCGACGGTTCGAACCAGGGCATCGCCGTCACCGATGCGCCGGCTTTCAGCTTCCAGGGCCACCCGGAAGCGAGTCCCGGTCCGCATGACGTTGCACCGTTGTTCGATCGCTTCATCACCGCGATGGAGTCGGCTCGATGATGCGAGTCGCAGTCGCGGCGCTCGTGACGATCCTCAGCGCCTCGGCATCGGCGAGCGAGCCTACGCCGGCGCAGATCAATCAGATCGAAGCGGTGCTAGGCCTCGACGCTGCAATTCCCGCGGTCGTCGACAAGGCGATTCCGGCCGAGGCGGCCACCGTCTGGACCCCGGCGCAGCGGGCCTGTGTCGTCGGCGGGTTCTCGCGAGAATTCGAGCTTCGACTGCAGGCATCGCTTGGTCGTGGCTTCGCGAGCGGCGAAAACATCGAGACATGGATCGCGTTTTCGCGCACAGCCGGGGGCAAGAAGAGGATGGACATCTTCGGTCGCGCGGTAACCGCGGCTATCTCGGGCGCGACCTCGCCTGACGCACAGTCCGAGGCCGCAAGCCTGTCCGCGGTCGAGCAGAAGGACATCCTGGACTTCATGGCGACCCCCGCCGCGAAGTTGCTCGACGGCGACCTCATCCCGGGTTTCGTAGCGAGCGACGCAGAGTCGCAGGCGCTCGCCCATCGCGTAATTGCAGCGTGCGACCTGCCGAGTACCAGCGGCTCGCGATGACGACCGCCAAGCCCCGCAATTCGATCTTACGGCGACGCGTCCGCGTGGCCATCGCGATGCTGCTGGTGCTTGGCGTCTATCCCGCGTTCGTGCTCGCCGCGACGTATGCGCAGTTTTTCCAGGCGGATCTTCCGGGTGGCCGTAACGGCCCGGCGGACGCATACCGCCACTCGCTCGCGAGCGCGATCGTCGCCTACACGGCGTCACCACGCTGCGTCGAATGGGTCACCGCCGTGATGGAACGCGGCGGGCAGGGCAACAGCGCCCGCACGATGGACGCGCACAACAACCTGCTCGGCGCGCGCATCGGCGCGAACGCCACGAGCTGGAGCGACATGCAGGCCGCGATCCGCGACGCCGTGCGCCACGGCGCCGTCGACGCGACCGATCCGGATCGAATCACCTGGCTGCCGCCGTCGCGGTGGCAGAACCGACTGTACTGAGGACACGATGCCCAAGCGCACCGACATCAAGACCGTGCTGATCATCGGCGCGGGCCCCATCGTCATCGGACAGGCGTGCGAGTTCGACTACTCGGGCGCGCAGGCCTGCAAGGCGCTGCGCGACGAGGGCTACCGCGTCGTGCTGGTGAACAGCAATCCTGCGACGATCATGACCGACCCCAACATGGCGGACGCGGTCTACATCGAGCCGATCAACTGGCAGACGGTCGAGAAGATCATCGCCAAGGAAAAGCCCGACGCGCTGCTGCCGACCATGGGCGGCCAGACGGCGCTCAACTGCGCGCTCGACCTGGCCGACAACGGCGTGCTGGAGAAGTATGGCGTCGAGCTGATCGGCGCGTCGCGCGACGCCATCCGCATGGCGGAAGACCGCGAGCTGTTCCGCGTTGCGATGGCGGAGATCGGTCTCGAATGCCCGAAGGCCGCGGTCGCGCGCAGCTTCGACGAAGCCGTGCAGATCCAGACGACCGTCGGCTACCCGACCATCATCCGTCCGAGCTTCACGCTCGGCGGCACGGGTGGCGGCATCGCGTACAACAAGGAAGAGTTCGAGGAGATCGCCAAGCGCGGCCTCGAGCTTTCGCCTGTGCACGAAATCCTCGTCGAGGAATCGGTGCTTGGCTGGAAGGAATTCGAGATGGAAGTCGTCCGCGACAAGGCGGACAACTGCATCATCGTCTGCTCGATCGAGAACTTCGACGCAATGGGCGTGCACACCGGCGACTCGATCACCGTCGCGCCGGCGCAGACGCTCACCGACAAGGAATACCAGCGCCTGCGCGACGCGTCGATCGCCGTGCTGCGGAAGATCGGCGTGGATACCGGTGGCTCGAATGTCCAGTTCGGCGTGAACGCGCAGAACGGTCGGGTCGTCGTGATCGAGATGAATCCGCGCGTGTCGCGCTCGTCGGCGCTGGCGTCGAAGGCAACGGGCTTCCCGATCGCGAAGGTCGCCGCCAAGCTCGCCGTGGGCTACACGCTCGACGAGCTGCGCAACGAGATCACCGGCGGCCAGACGCCAGCGTCGTTCGAGCCGTCGATCGACTACGTCGTCACCAAGATCCCGCGTTTCGCGTTCGAAAAGTTTCCGCAGGCCGACGCGCGCCTCACCACGCAGATGAAGTCGGTGGGCGAGGTGATGGCCATGGGGCGGAGCTTCCAGGAATCGATGCAGAAGGCGCTGCGCGGGCTGGAAACCGGCAAGGTCGGCCTCGATCCCACCGGTCTCGACCTGACCGACGCCGAGGATCTCGCGAAGCTGCGTCGCGAGCTGAAAGAGCCGGGTCCGGAACGCATGTTCCACATCGGCGACGCCTTCCGCGCCGGCATGAGCGTGGAGGACGTGCATGCGCTGTCGCACGTGGACCGCTGGTTCCTCGACCAGATCGAGGAGATCGTGCAGGCGGAGAACGAACTGGCCGATGCCGGCCTCGCGTCGCTCGACGCACGCCGCATGCGCGCGCTCAAGCGCATGGGCTTCTCGGATGCGCGCATCGCGCAGGTCACCGGCACCGACGAAGCCGCCGTGCGCGTGCTGCGCCGGGCGTTGGGCGTGCGCCCGGTCTACAAGCGCATCGACTCCTGTGCGGGCGAGTTCGCGACAGAGACGGCCTACATGTACTCGACCTACGAGGACGAGTGCGAAGCCAATCCATCCAGCCGCAAGAAGATCATCGTGCTCGGCGGGGGGCCGAACCGCATCGGGCAGGGCATCGAGTTCGACTACTGCTGCGTGCACGCGGCGCTCGCGCTGCGCGAGGACGGGTTCGAGACCATCATGGTCAACTGCAATCCGGAGACCGTGTCGACGGATTACGACACGTCGGATCGCCTCTATTTCGAGCCGCTGACGCTGGAAGACGTGCTGGAGATCGTCGATCTCGAGAAGCCGTTCGGCGTGATCGTGCAGTACGGCGGCCAGACGCCGCTCAAGTTGGCGCGTGCGCTGGAAGCCAACGGCGTGCCGGTAATCGGCACCTCGCCGGACAGCATCGACTTGGCCGAAGACCGCGAACGCTTCCAGAAGCTCGTCGATGATCTCGGCCTGAAGCAGCCGCCGAACCGCACCGCGCGCAGCGCCGAGGAAGCGCTGACGCTGGCGCGCGAGATCGGCTATCCCTTGGTCGTGCGCCCGAGCTACGTGCTCGGCGGCCGCGCGATGGAAGTGGTGCACGCCGACTCCGACCTCGCGCGCTACATGCGAGACGCGGTCAAGGTATCGAACGACTCGCCGGTGCTGCTCGACCGCTTCCTCGACCACGCGGTCGAGGTCGACGTCGACGTCATCGCGGACAAGGATGGCAACGTGCTGATCGGCGGCGTCATGGAGCACATCGAGGAAGCCGGCGTGCATTCGGGCGACTCCTCGTGCTCGCTGCCGCCGTATTCGCTGTCGACGGCCACGCAGGACAAGCTACGCGAGCAGGTCGTCGCCCTCGCGCGGGCGCTGAAGGTCATCGGCCTGATGAACACGCAGTTCGCCATCCAGCACGAAGCCGACGGCAGCGACACCGTGTTCCTGCTCGAAGTGAACCCGCGCGCCTCGCGCACCGTGCCGTTCGTGTCGAAGGCGATCGGCATGCCGCTGGCGAAGATCGCGGCGCGCTGCATGGCCGGCATGACGCTGGCGGAGCAGGGCGCGACGAAGGAGATCGTCCCCGACTACTTCTCGGTCAAGGAAGCGATCTTCCCGTTCGCCAAGTTCCAGGGCGTCGACCCGATCCTCGGGCCGGAGATGCGTTCGACCGGCGAAGTGATGGGCGTCGGCCGCAACTTCGGCGCGGCGATCGCGCGTGCGCATGAGGCCGCGGGCATCCGCGCGCTGCCGGCAGCGGGCAAGGTGTTCATCTCGGTGCGCGATCCGGACAAGCAGCGCGTGCTGCCTGTTGCGGCCGAAGTTGTCGCACGGGGCTACACGGTGGTCGCTACGAAGGGCACCGCCGACTTCCTGCAGGCTAATGGCGTGCCGTGTGAAGTCGTCAACAAGGTGATCGAGGGCCGCCCGCACGTGGTCGACCTCATCAAGAATGGTGAGATCGCCTACATCGTGAACACCACGGAAGGCCGGCAGGCGATCGCGGACTCCTTCTCCATCCGCCGCGAAGCGCTGCAGCACCGCGTCACCTATTCGACGACGGTGTCCGGTGCGCGTGCGCTGCTGCAATCGCTCGAATACCGGGGCACCGGCCCGGTCTGGTCGCTGCAGGAACTGCACGCCAGCATCGCCTGATCTATTCACAGTGATGCCCGGCCGGCCGCCGCGTGCGGCCGGTCGCGTTTCGCGGGCTGCGTTTTCGGGCCTGGACGCGGCACAATCGACCCATCGAACCGGGCGCCGGCGCCTGACGCCGTCGCCATCAAGGAATCCTTATGCGAGCTCCGATCACCGCCAAGGGTGCGCTGCGTCTGCGCGCCGAACTCGAGAACCTGAAGTCGGTGCAGCGCCCGGCCGTGATCAACGCGATCTCGGAAGCGCGCGCGCATGGCGACCTCAAGGAGAACGCCGAGTACCACGCCGCCCGCGAGCAGCAGGGCTTCATCGAAGGCCGCATCAAGCAGCTCGAGGGCGAGCTGTCGCACGCGGAGGTCATCGACGTCACCAAGCTCAACGCCGGTTCGCGCGTCGTGTTCGGGGCGACGGTCGAGCTTGCGGACGTCGACACCGACGAGCAGAAGACCTACCAGATCGTTGGCGACCTCGAAGCCGACATCAAGGCCGGCCTGATCGCCATCTCGTCGCCGGTGGCGCGCGCGCTGATCGGGAAGCACGAGGGCGACGCGATCACGATCGACGCCCCGGGCGGCACGCGCGAATACGAGATCGTGAGCGTCCGCTACATCGGCTGAGCCATGCCTGCGCGCGCCGTCGACGTCACGTTCGTCCTGCCGTCGCGCCAGCGGTTCGCGGGCGAGCTGTTGCCCGACGTGGTCGCGCGTGCGCTCGGCCGCGCGGATCGCGCGATCACCGCAACCGGCGTCGAGATCTTGTTCGACGTGCTGCCGCGCGGCTGGCCCGCGGCGGCGGTGACGCGACAGGCGGAATGCGGTGACGCGGGCGATGCCTCATGGGTGCGCGCCGATCCCGCCTATGTGCGCGCCGACATCAATGGTGCGCGACTGCTGGCTATCGGCGAGATGCTTGGTCTCGATGCGGACGCGAGCGAAGCGTTGCTGCGACCGCTGCGTCCGCTCTTCGGCGATGCGGGCATGCCGATCGATGCCGGTCGACCGAACGCGTGGTACCTGCGGCTCGCGCCCGGTTCGCCGCTGCCGACGTTTCCGTCGCCCGACGACGCGCTCGGCAGCGATCTGTTCGAGCAGATGCCGCAGGGCCCGGAAGGCCGCCGCTGGCGTGCGCTGATGTCCGAGGCGCAGGTGCTGCTGCATCACCATCCGATCAATGCGGATCGGCTGAATCGCGGCCTCGCGCCGATCAATTCGATCTGGTTCTGGGGTGCGGGCCGTCTGCCCGATCATGTGCGCACGTCATACGGTTCGATCCATTCGCAGGACCCGACGGTGCGTGCGTTCGCGCAACTCGCGGGTGTGACCGTCGCCCCGCTGGAGATGTGGTCGCTGCCGGACGGCGACGCCGCCTTCGATCTTCGTCCGGCCCGTAACTTCGCCGCCCTGTGCCAGGCATGGATCGAGCCCGCACTGGCGGCCGTCGCTGCAAAGCGCATCGGCACGCTACGCCTGATGTGGGCCGACGGGGAGCGCTTCGACATCCGCCGGTCGCAGTCGCTGCGATTCTGGAAGCGCCCACTGCGCGGCCTCGCCGAACGCGACGACGAATGAGCGAGCTTCGAACAGGGACGACTGCCGCACGACTCGTGCGACGCCCCGCCGCCACTGCGGGCGACTGGGCGCGCGACCTGCATCCGGTGCTCGCGCGCGTCTATGCGATGCGCGGCGCGGGTTCGATCGAGCAGGCACGCCCCAAGCTCGCGCAGCTGCTGGCACCGGACGCGATGGGCGGCCTCGATGCGGCGACGCGCCTGCTGGCGGATGCGATGGCTAACGACGCGCATATCGTTGTCGTCGGTGATTTCGACTGTGATGGCGCGACGGCCTGTGCGGTCGGCGTGCGCGGCCTGCGCATGCTGGGCGCCCGGCGCGTGTCGTACGCGGTGCCGAACCGCATCGTCCACGGCTACGGCCTGACGCCGGCGATGGTGGACGAGCTTGCGCCGATGCAGCCCGATCTCGTCGTCACCGTCGATCACGGCATCGCCTGCCATGCGGGCGTGAGCGCGGCGAAGGGCAGGGGCTGGAAGGTACTCGTCACCGACCACCATCTGCCGGGCGAAGCGCTGCCGCCGGCCGATGCGATCGTCGATCCGAACATGCGCGCGGATGGTTTCGCGAGCAAGGCGCTCGCGGGCGTCGGTGTCATCTTCTACGTGCTGCTCGCATTGCGTCGCCATTTGCGCGAGCAGGGGCGGCTGCCGCCCGAGGAGCCGGATCTCACGCAACTGCTCGATCTGGTCACCGTGGGCACCGTCGCCGACCTCGTGCCGCTCGACGCGAACAATCGCGCGCTCGTCGGTGCCGGCCTGCGACGCATGCGCGCGGGGCAGGTCTGCGCGGGGCTGCGTGCGCTGGTCGAGGTGTCGCAACGCGAACTCGCGCGACTCGGCGCCGCCGACATCGGCTACGCCGTCGCGCCGCGCATCAATGCGGCGGGTCGACTGGAGGACATGGCGCTCGGCATCGAATGCCTGCTCACCGACGACCTGTCGCGCGCCCGCGAAATCGCGCAGCTGCTCAACGAGATCAACGGCGAGCGCCGCGCGGTGCAGCAGCAGATGATCGATGAAGCCGAGCGTGCGCTCGCGCGTGTCGAGTTGCCCGGCGGCGAGCTGCCGCACGCGATCTGCCTGTTCGACGACGAATGGCATCCGGGCGTCGTCGGCCTGGTCGCGTCGAAGATCAAGGAACGCCTGCATCGCCCGGTGTTCGCGTTCGCGCCCTCATCGCCGGGCTCGGACCTGCTGCGCGGCTCTGCGCGTTCGGTGCCGGGCTTCCACATCCGTGATGCGCTGGCGCTGGTGTCGTCGCGTCGCCCGTCGCTGGTCGACCGCTTTGGCGGCCATGCGATGGCGGCCGGGCTGAGCCTGCGCGTCGATCGATTCGCGGAGTTCTCGAGCGCGATGCAGGATGTGGCAGCGCCGCTGCTCACACCGGACCTGCTGCAGGCTGAAATCCTCAGCGACGGTGAACTCGAGCCCGGCGAATTCGGGCGCCGCTGCGCCGACGCCCTGCGCGATGGCGGGCCGTGGGGCCAGGCATTTCCGGAGCCGCAATTCGATGGCGAGTTCGACGTGCTGAACTGGCGCGTCGTCGGCGAGCGCCATCTCAAGCTGGAACTCGGGCTCGCAGGGCTGCGGCTGAACGCGATCGAGTTCGGTGGCTGGCGCGGCACGCCGCCACCGGACCGCGTGCGCATCGCCTACAGGCTGGAACCGGACGACTACCGCGGCGGCGATGCGATCCAGCTCGTCGTCACGCATCGCGAACACGCACGCTGACGCGGACGCAAAGGCACGCCGGATGCCCCAAGGGGCAATTGGCGGGGCTCCGGGGCATCCCATAACCTGCATCCGGGCGCCACTCCCGGAGATGTGCGATGCCGCTGACCGTCAACATCGACCTGTCGGACGATGACCTCAAGCACTTTGCGCGCGCCGCCGACATCGCGCGTCAGCGTGGCGCCAACCTGACCAACGCGCAGGTGCTGAGTGCCGCGACGGACATGCTCACGCAGGCGCGCAACAGCAATCCGCCGGAGTACGTGCAGGATCGCCTGGTCGTGCTGGAACGCCTGATCGCGATGATGGGTGACGAGGGCTGGGCGCTGGGCGAGGAGGACGCGGCGAACGTCCGTGCGGCGCTGGTCTATTTCGCCTCGGCCTACGACGCGATCCACGACACGATCCCGGTGCTGGGCTTCCTCGACGACGCGATCATGATCGAGCTGTGCGCGCGCGAACTGCGGCACGAGCTCGACGCCTACGACGATTTCTGCGAATTCCGTGATCGCGAAGCCGAGCGTCGTGGCCTCGAGCCCGGCCGGGTGGGCCGGACGGACTGGCTCGACGTGCGCCGCACCGAGCTCCAGGAACGCATGCGCAACCGCCGCTCCCGCGACTTCAACGGCGGCTTCGGCAGCGGCTTCGGCACCGGCTATGGCAGCAGCAGCGGCTACGGGCCGATCCGGCCCTACGCGCCGGTGAGCCGCGGCGGCAGCTTCCGCTTCCGCTGAAGCTGAAAATTGCGAGACGGCGCGCCGTCCGGTCGCGCCGCCCGCGGCGTCGGACGGCGCCGGCATTGGTAGAATCGCCGGTTCCTTTGATCGCATCAGACCGGACATGATCGAGCTCAATCCCGTCCGCCAGCGCATCGCCGACCTCCGGGGCCGGCTCGATTCGCTTAGGGGGTACCTTTGACTACGACCACAAGGTCGAACGTCTCGAAGAAGTAAACCGGGAGCTCGAAAGCCCCGACGTGTGGAACGACGCCGAACGCGCGCAGGCGCTGGGCCGCGAGCGGTCCTCGCTGGACAAGGTCGTCAACGGCATCCGCAACCTCACCGACGGCCTCGTCGGTGCGAACGAGTTGCTCGAACTCGCCGAGATGGAGGACGACGAAGACACCGCGAAGGCGGTGGTCGATGACGTGGAGCGCTACGCGAAGGACGTCGAGCAGCTCGAATTCCGCCGCATGTTCTCCGGGAAGATGGACAGCGCGAATGCGTTCGTCGACATCCAGGCGGGCGCCGGCGGCACCGAAGCCCAGGACTGGGCCGAGATCCTGCTGCGCATGTACCTGCGCTGGTGCGAATCGCGCGGCTGGAAGACCGAACTGATGGAAGCCAGCGGCGGCGACGTCGCGGGCATCAAGTCGGCGACGCTGCGTGTCGAAGGCGATTTCGCGTACGGCTGGCTGAAGACCGAAACCGGCGTGCACCGCCTGGTGCGCAAGTCGCCGTTCGATTCGGACAACCGCCGCCATACGAGCTTCACGTCCGTGTTCGTGTCGCCGGAGATCGACGACAACATCGACATCGAGATCAACCCGGCGGACCTGCGAACCGACGTGTATCGCTCCTCGGGCGCTGGCGGCCAGCACGTCAACAAGACCGAGTCGGCGGTGCGCATCACGCACATTCCGACCAACATTGTCGTCGCCTGCCAGACCGGGCGCAGCCAGCACCAGAACCGCGACAACGCGATGAAGATGCTCGCCGCCAAGCTCTACGAGCTGGAGATACAGAAGCGCAACGCCGAGCGGGATGCGGTCGAAGCGACCAAGTCCGACATCGGCTGGGGCAGCCAGATTCGCAACTACGTGCTCGACCAGAGCCGCATCAAGGATCTGCGTACCGGCATCGAGCGCAGCGATACGCAGAAGGTGCTCGACGGCGATCTCGACGAGTTCGTCGAAGCGAGCCTCAAGGCCGGCCTCGAAGTCGGCGCCAAACGCACCGACGCCGCCTGATCCGCCGCGCCCCTGCCGCTCGCAGGGGCGCGTTGCCCGCTACGATCGCGTCCATCCCTTTCTGAACGACCCACCGGCCCGCGCCGGACCTCCGCAGCGAACCTCATGACCGACACCACCGCCACGCCGCCGACCGACGAGAACTTCCTGATCGCCGAGCGTCGCGCCAAACTCGCGCAGCTTCGCGAAGGCGGCATCGCGTTTCCGAACGACTTCAAGCGCGCGCACTACGCGGGTGACCTGCAGGCGGAATTCGCGGACGCCGAACGTTGGACAGCGGAAGCATTCGAGGCCGAGCCGCGTCGTGTCGCCCTCGGCGGGCGCGTGCTGCTCAAGCGCGATATGGGCAAGGCCGGCTTCGCGCAGATCCAGGACGAGTCGGGCCGCGTGCAGCTCTGGCTGAAGAAGGACCTGCTCGGCGATGCGTTCGACGTGTTCAAGAACCTCGACCTCGGCGACATCGTCGCCGTCGAAGGCGAGCTCACGCGTACCCGCACCGGCGAGCTGTCGATCAAGGCGACCACGCTGCGCCTGCTGACCAAGGCGCTGCGTCCGTTGCCGGACAAGTTCCACGGCATGGCCGACATCGAACAGCGCTACCGCCAGCGTTACGTCGACCTGATCGTGACGCCGGAATCGCGCGACGTGTTCGTCAAGCGCAGCAAGATCATCCGTGCGATGCGTGCGTGGCTCGACGCGCGCCGCTTCCTCGAAGTCGAGACGCCGATGATGCATTACATCCCCGGCGGCGCGACGGCGAAGCCGTTCGTCACGCATCACAACGCGCTGGATCTCGAGCTGTACCTGCGCGTCGCGCCGGAGCTGTACCTCAAGCGCCTCGTCGTCGGTGGCCTCGAGCGCGTCTACGAGATCAATCGCAACTTCCGCAACGAGGGCGTGTCGACGCGGCACAACCCCGAGTTCACGATGCTCGAGCTGTACGAGGCCTACGCCACGTACACCGAGATCATGGACCTGACGGAAGACGTGATCCGTCATTGCGCGCAGGACGTGCTGGGCACGACGTCGATCGAATGGGAGGGCGCCCCGATCGATCTCGGTCCGCGCTTCCGCCGCTGGTCGATGACCGACGCGGTGCTCGAGCACAACCCGGACATCGCACGCGAGGATCTGCGCGACCTGGAAAAGATGCGCCAGCACTGCGCGCGCCTGCGGATCCAGATCAAGCCGTCCTACGGCTGGGGCAAGTTGCTGCTGGAGATCTTCGAGAAGACGGTCGAGCACACGCTGGTGCAGCCGACCTTCATCACCGACCACCCGGTCGAGGTCAGCCCGCTGGCCCGCGCGAACGATGTCGACCCGGAGCTCACCGACCGCTTCGAGCTGTTCGTCGGCGGCAAGGAGCTGGCGAACGGCTTCTCCGAGCTGAACGACCCCGAGGATCAGGCCGCGCGCTTCCAGGCGCAGGTCGACGCGAAGGAGGGCGGGGACGACGAGGCGATGCACTACGACTCCGATTACATCCGTGCGCTGGAAGTCGGCCTGCCACCGACCGGCGGCCTCGGGATCGGCATCGACCGCCTCGTGATGCTGCTCACGGATCGGGCCTCCATCCGCGATGTCCTGCTGTTTCCGTACATGCGGCCGGAGCAGGCCGGCTGACCGGAACTCAAGTACGCCCGTTCAGCGGCCGATAGACGAGGAGCAGGCGCGGTGCCACGGTGGTGGTGGTGTCGCGCTATCCTCGGCCCCACAGCCGCCGTACCGGTCCCTCGCCAACGGATGGTCCAATGAATGTCGTCATCGTCGATGACCAGACCAGCGCACGCACCATGCTGCGCCACATCATCGAGGACATCGGCGCCGAGCTGAGCGTCCACGATTTCGGCGAGCCGCAGGCCGCGCTGGACTGGTGCGCCTCGAACGACCCCGACCTGCTGCTGCTCGACTACCGCATGCCCGGCATCGACGGGCTGGAGTTCGCGCGCCGCTTCCGTCGTCTCCCGCGCCACCGGGACATCCCGATCATCCTCGTGACGGTGGTGGGCGACGAGCCGATCCGCCAGGCCGCACTCGACGCCGGCGTCATCGATTTCCTCGTCAAGCCCGTCCGCCCGCGCGAGCTTCGTGCCCGTTGCCGCAACCTGCTGCAGCTTCGGCAGCAGTCGGAGAACGTGAAGCAGCGCGCGCTGTCGCTGGAACACCGCCTGCAGACGACGCTCGCGCAGATCGCCGATCGCGAGCGGCAGATGCTGACGCGCCTGGCCCGCGCGATCGAATATCGCGACGGTGGCACGCATCCGAACCTGCAGCGCATGGCGGCGGTCGCCGGCATGATCGCGCGGGGCGTGGGCCTGTTCGACGACGAGGTCAGCCTGCTCGAGCAGGCGACTCCGCTGCACGACATCGGCAAGATCGCGCTGCCCGACGCCGTGCTGCACAAGCCCGGCCCGCTTTCCGACGAAGAGATGGCACTGGTGCGTCGACATCCGGAGATCGGTCATGACCTGCTGTCGGGCAGCGGCACGCCGTTCCTCGAACTGGCCGCACGCGTCGCGCTCAGCCATCACGAGCGCTTCGACGGCAGCGGCTATCCGCATGGCCTCGCCGGTGAGGCGATCCCGATCGAGGCACGCATCGTCGCCGTCGCCGACGTGTTCGACGCGCTGATCTCCGAGCAGCCGTACAAGCACGAGTGGGAGATCGATGCCGCGCTCGCGCACCTCTATGCGCAGCGCGGACGCCTGTTCGATCCGCAATGCGTGCAGGTGCTGGTCTCGGCACGCCGCCAGCTCGAAGCGCTCTGCGAGACCTACCGCTACCCGAACGGGCAGCCGACGTGATCGCCGCGCTGCGCCACGTCCGCCAGCGTTTCGCCGCCCGCGAGGACAGCGAGCATGGACAGGCGCTGGTGCGGATCGGTGCGCTGGCCGTGGTGCTGGCCTACCTGCTGATCGGTCCGCACGACGCGCACTCCGCCGCGTATTACGACGTCATGGCGATGACCATGGCCGGCTTCGTCATCGGCGCGGCGATCCTCGCCTGGCTCTACGTCTCGCCATCGAAGAACCACGCACGTCGCCTGGTCGGCATGGCCGCGGACTACGGCCTGATGGCCGCGGCGATGATCCGCATGGGCGAGCCGATCGCCTGGGTCTATGTGCTCATCATGTGGGTGACGGTCGGCAACGGCCTGCGCTTCGGGCGTCGCTACCTCAATGGCGCCGTCGCCGCGGCGGCCGGATCGTTCGGGCTGGTCCTCGCGAAATCGCCATACTGGCAATCGAACCTGCCGCTGGGCGTGGGTCTGCTCGTCGGCCTGATCGCGATTCCGATGTACCTCACCAGCCTGCTCGCCGCGCTGACCCGCGCCACCGAAGAGGCGCGTCGTGCGAACGAGGCCAAGAGCCGCTTCCTCGCCAACATGTCGCATGAGTTCCGTACGCCGTTGAACGGCCTCGCGGGCATGACCGAGGTACTGGCTGCAACGGACCTCGACGCCGAGCAGCGCGAATGCCTGGGCACCATCCAGGCCTCGACGCGCACGCTGATGGGGCTCGTCGAGGACGTGCTCGACATCTCCGCGATCGAGGCGGGCAAGCTCAAGTTGCACACGGCCGATTTCGACGTGCGCGAGCTGCTGGCGGGCGTCGGTCTCATCCTCGAACCGCAGGCACGCGCCAAGCATCTCGACTATGGCGTGGTGGTCGGCGAGGACGTGCCGGCCCGCGTGGTCGGCGACGCGGCGCACGTGCGGCAAGTGCTGATCAACCTGGTCGGCAACGCCGTCAAGTTCACTGACCGCGGCTCGGTGACCGTGCATGTCGAATGCACGCTGCAGGACACCCAGCACACGCGGCTGCGCTTCACGGTGGTCGACACCGGCATCGGCATTCCGACGGCCATGCGTCGCCGCCTGTTCGACGCATTCGAGCAGGCCGACGTCGGGCTGGCGCGGCGCTACGGCGGCACCGGCCTGGGCACCACGATTGCCAAGGGCCTCACCGAGGCGATGGGCGGCACGATCGGTTTCGAAAGCACAGAAGGCGAGGGCACGCGCTTCTGGGTCCAGCTGCCGTTCCACACGGCCGCCGTTCCGACCGCGCCGGTCGCCGAAGGCGCGCGCGTCGAGAACGCCGACACCACCACGCTGGGCGAGAACGTCATCGCGTTCAGCAATCCGTTCCTGCGTCACCGCGCCCGCGTCCGTGGCCTGCACGTGCTCGTCGCCGACGACAACGCCGCCAACCGCATGGTGCTGCAGCGCCTGCTGCAGAAGGCCGGCCATCGCTCGACCTGCGTCGATGGCGCGGAGGAGGTCCTGGACCTCCTCGCCGAATCCCATTTCGATCTGGTGATCTGCGACCTGCACATGCCCGGCATGAGCGGCGTCGACATGCTGCGGCACCTGCGGATGATGGAAGCGGGGGGCACGACCCGTACGCCGGTCGTCATCCTCAGCGCCGACGTGACGCCGGCGGCCATACAGGCCTGTCACGACGCCGGTGCCTGGGGCTTCCTCGCCAAGCCCGTATCCACCACCAAGCTTCTCGACGTACTCGCCGACATCGCCGAACGCGATGCGGCGACGGTGCGTCCCGCCAAGCCGGCGGCGCCGGTGGAGCGGGGCGATGACACCGTGTTCGATCCTGCCGTCCTCGACGAACTCGCCTCGATCGGCATGGGCGATGCGTTCGAACGCGAGTTCACCAGCGAGTGCCTCGCCGACGCCGAACGCAGCATCGCGCTGCTGGAAGACTGCGCGATGCGGGGTGACTGGAGCAACGTACGCGAGCACGCCCACGCCGTGAAGGGCGTGGCGGGCAATGTCGGCCTCGTCCGGCTCTCGCTGCTCGCGGGCGAGATGATGCGCCTGCCGGACTGGCAGCTTTCCCGCGAATGGCGGCTGCGCCTCGACAGCCTGCGGGAACGCCTGACGCAGGGACGCGACATCCTCGCAGCGCGGCGGAACCGCGGCGAGCGAAGCGATCCTGCGTCGCGATCGGACTAACCGTCAGCGCGCGGCCGAACGCTTCGCCTGCGCGCGGACAATCCGCTCCATCGTGCGCAGCGAGCGGTCGTCGAGCTTCAACGCGGCATCCACCCAGATCGCCGTGATGTCGATCAGCTCCTGGTAGCTCACCGGATTCGCTGCGCGACGCACGCGATTGAGTGCGAGATGCGCATGCGGGGCCCGCTGTTCCTGGCGGATCAGCTCGCGCACCACACGCTCGCCTTCGCCCTTCGGCGCCACCACGTCGACGATGCCCATGCGATGCAGTTCCTCGACCGGCACGATGCGGCCTTCGAGGATCAGGCGCTCGGCCTGGTGCGGCGCCACGCGGCGGCTCAGGAACGAGTACGCGCCCATGCCCGGGAACAGGCCGAACAGCACCTCCGGCAAGCCCATCTCGGTGCCTTCCTCGGCGACGATGACCTGGCAGGCCAGCGCGAGCTCCATGCCACCGCCCAGCGCGTCGCCCTGCACCAGCGCGATCGTGCGCACGTCGCCCCCCAGGCCGTCGTGGAGCAGGTGCACGCCGTCGACGCAGCGCGTCGCGTAGTTCATCAGCCCATCGCGATCGCCCTGGCGGATCAGGCTCGCGAACAGTGCGAGGTCACCGCCGAGGTTGAACGCGCCCGGCGCGTCGGATGCGAGCACGACGTGGCGCAGCGGACTGGCGGAGGCGGGTAGGGGCGCGCCTGCGACCTCCGACAGCATCGACCACATGTCGTGCATCAGCTCAGTGCGGAAACAGGGGCGGATGCCGGTGGCGTGGTCGGCATGCATGTACAGCCAGTCGCCAGCACCGTGGGCATCGGAGTCCACCCGTACGGTCGGATGGAGGCGGGCACGGTGCAACGATTCGATCGTGCTCATTCTGCGGGTCCTCGAAGGGGAACCGCCCGCGGAGGCTGGTGGGCGCGGGCGATCAGGTGGTGCCCACCAGGCGATCCTACACCCCGCTCCCGCATGCAAAAGACAGGCCCGCCGAAGCGGGCCTGTCGATGCTGAAAGCGTTGGAAATCCGTCAGGCCGGAACGGTATCCCGCAACTCGCGACGCAGGATCTTGCCGACGTTCGTCTTCGGCAATTCCTTGCGGAACTCGACGTAGTGCGGGCGCTTGTAACCCGTCAGGTTTTCGCGCGCATGCGCCATCACCTGTTCGGCCGTAAGCGACGGATCCTTCGGAACGATTACGACTTTCACCGCTTCGCCGGACTTCTCGTCCGGCACGCCGACCGCCGCGACTTCCAGTACCTGCGGCATCATCGCGATGACGTCCTCGACTTCGTTCGGATACACGTTGAAGCCGGAGACGAGGATCATGTCCTTCTTGCGATCGACGATGTAGAAGAACCCCTTCTCGTCCATCCGCGCCATGTCGCCGGTGTGCAGCCAGCCGTCGGCATCGATGACCTTCGCGGTCTCTTCGGGACGGTTCCAGTAGCCGCGCATCACCTGCGGGCCCTTGATGCACAGCTCGCCGATCTCGCCGACGGGCATGATCTTGCCGTCGTCGTCCTTCAGACAGGCATCCGTCGACGGAATCGGCAGGCCGATCGCGCCGTTGTAGTCCTTGAGGTCCATCGGGTTGATGCACGCGGCCGGCGACGTTTCAGTGAGGCCGTACGCCTCGACCAACGTGCAGCCCGTGACCTGCTTCCAGCGTTCGGCGACCGCGCGCTGAACCGCCATGCCGCCGCCCAGCGTCATGCGCAGGCTGGAGAAGTCGATCGCGTCGAAGCCCGGCGTGTTGAGCAGGCCGTTGAACAGCGTGTTGACGCCCGTGATCGCAGTGAAGCGAACCTTGCTCAGTTCCTTGACGAAGCCGGGCATGTCACGCGGGTTCGTGATCATGTGGTTCAAACCACCGAACTTCATGAAGACGAGACCGTTCGCCGTCAACGCGAAGATGTGATACAGCGGCAACGCAGTGATGATGGTCTCTTCGCCGTAACGCACGTTCGTGCCGATCCACGCGGCCGCCTGCTGCATGTTCGCGACGAGGTTGCGGTGCGTGAGCATCGCGCCCTTGGCGACGCCGGTCGTGCCGCCGGTGTACTGCAGGAACGCGATGTCTTCGGGCTCGATGTCGATGTCGGCATCGTTGAACGCGAGTTTCGCGCCCGCGTCGATGACGTCGTTGAAACGGATGGCGTGCGGAATATCGTAGTCCGGCACCATCTTCTTGACGTAGCGGACCACGAAGTTGACGACCTTGCGCTTCGGGAAGTCGAGGCAGTCGCCGAGCGCGGTGGTGATGACGTGCTTGACCGGTGTGTCGTGCAGCACTTCCTGCACGGTGTGCGCGAAGTTGTCCATCACGAGGATCGCGACGGCGCCCGCATCCTCGAGCTGATGACGCAGTTCGCGCGCGGTGTACATCGGATTGACATTCACCACTGTCAGGCCTGCGCGCAGGATGCCGAACAGCGCGATCGGATACTGCAGGCAGTTCGGCATCATGATCGCGACGCGATCACCGCGCTTGAGCTTGAGCTCACCGAGCAGGTATGCCGCGAAGCGCGCGCTCAGCGCGTCGACTTCGGCATACGTGATCGTCTTGCCGAGACTGGAGAAAGCGGGGCGCTCGCGATATTTCGCGATCGCGCTCTGCAGGACGGACACGATCGACGGGTATTCATCCACGTCGACCTCGGCCGGAACACCGGCGGGATAGCTCGCCAGCCAGGGCCGGTCTTGCGTCATGCGAATTCCCCTTTTTCTTCGCGATTTCTGCAGTAGGTCCGTGCGGATTCGGGCCCGTACGGTCGCCGGATTGGAGCATAGCCCTCGCGGGCGTCGCAAGGCGCGGTGCAACGAAAAAGTGATCGGTGCCGGCGACGGATTCTGTACCGCTCAGCGGCCACGACCGTGGATTCGCAACGAATGCAAATGAAACGGGACGCCGAAGCGTCCCGTTTCCTGCCACTCATCGGCAGAAGGCGACGTTACGCGGCCTTCTTCGACGCCAGCTGGCGCAGCACGTAGTGCAGGATGCCGCCGTGGCGGAAGTACTCGACTTCCTTCGGCGTCAGCAGCAGCACGCGCACCTGGAAGCGCTTCTCGCTGCCGTCGGCCTTGCGTGCGACGACGGTCGCGGTCTTGCTCGCGCCGTCCTGCAGGCCTTCGACCGAGATCGTTTCCGAACCATCGAGCTCGAGCACGCGTGCGTTCTCGCCCGGCATGAACTGCAGCGGGAGCACGCCCATGCCGACCAGGTTCGAGCGGTGGATGCGCTCGAAGCTCTCGGCGACGACGGCTTTGATGCCCAGCAGGTTGGTGCCCTTGGCCGCCCAGTCGCGCGACGAACCGGTGCCGTACTCCTTGCCCGCGAACACCACCAGCGGCGTGTTCGCCGCCTTGTACTTCATCGCCGCGTCGTAGATCGCCAGCTTTTCGGGCTCGCCACCGTTCGAGTAGTACAGCGTGTTGCCGCCTTCCTCGCCACCGAGCATCAGGTTCTTGATGCGGATGTTGGCGAACGTGCCGCGCACCATGACGTCGTCGTTGCCGCGACGGCTGCCGTAGCTGTTGAAGTCCGCCGGCTGCACGCCGCGCTCCATCAGGTAACGACCCGCCGGCGAATCCTTCTTGATGTTGCCAGCGGGCGAGATGTGGTCGGTGGTGATCGAGTCGCCGAACAGGCCCAGGATGCGCGCGCCGTGGATGTCGCTGATCGAACCGACCTGCATCGACATGCCGTCGAAGTAGGGCGGGTTCTTGATGTAGGTCGATGCATCGCTCCACGCGAACGACTCGCCTTCCGGCGCGGCGATCTGGTTCCAGCGCGAATCACCCTTGAAGACGTCGGCGTAGTTCTGCTTGAACAGTTCCGGCCCGAGGGTCGCGGCGATGACGTCGCCGATTTCCTTGTTGCTCGGCCAGATATCACGCAGGAACACGTCCTTGCCGTCCGGCGTGCGACCGATCGGGTCGTTCGTGAGGTCGATGTCGACGGTACCGGCGATCGCATAGGCGACGACCAGCGGCGGCGAGGCGAGGTAGTTCATCTTCACTTCGGGATGCACGCGGCCCTCGAAGTTGCGGTTGCCCGACAGCACCGACGTCACGACGAGATCGTTCTCGGCGATGCCGCGCGAGACTTCGTCCGGCAGCGGGCCGGAGTTGCCGATGCAGGTGGTGCAGCCGTAGCCGACGACGTCGAACCCGAGCTTCTCGAGATCGCCGAGCACGCCGGCCTTCTTCAGGTAATCGGTGACGACCAGCGAACCCGGGCCGAGCGACGTCTTGACCCACGGCTTGCTCTTGAGACCCAGACGCGCGGCATTGCGCGCGAGCAGGCCGGCGCCGAGCATCACGGCGGGGTTCGAGGTGTTGGTGCACGAGGTGATCGCCGCGATGACGACCGAACCGTCGGTGAGTTCGACGTCCTCGTCGCGCATGCGGATCTTGGACTTCGGTTTCGCCGCGAGATGCTCGGCCTGCGGCTGGTCGCCGCCCTCGGCATCGAAGCGCTTGACCTCGGTCTTCTTCGCCTCGCGGTTGGCGGTGAGGCCGGTGAGGTTGGACAGGTAGTTGTCCTTGACCTTCTCCAGCAGCACGCGGTCCTGCGGACGCTTCGGACCGGCGAGCGACGGCTTGACGTCGCCCAGGTCGAGTTCGAGCACCGCGGAATACGACGCCTCGGCCGCGCCCGCTTCGTGCCACAGGCCCTGCGCCTTCGCATAAGCCTCGACCAGCGCGATCTGGTCATCGCTGCGGCCGGACAGGCGCAGGTAGTTCAGCGCCTCGGCGTCGATCGGGAAGATGCCGCAGGTCGCGCCGTATTCCGGCGCCATGTTCGCGATGGTGGCGCGGTCGGCCAGCGGCAGGTGCTGCAGGCCCTCGCCGAAGAACTCGACGAACTTGCCGACGACGCCCAGCGCGCGAAGCATCTGGGTCACGGTGAGGACGAGGTCGGTTGCTGTCGTGCCTTCCGGCAGCGACCCGGTCAGCTTGAAGCCGACGACCTGCGGGATGAGCATCGATGACGGCTGGCCGAGCATCGCGGCCTCGGCCTCGATACCACCGACGCCCCAACCGAGCACGCCGATGCCGTTGATCATGGTGGTGTGGGAGTCGGTGCCGAACACCGTGTCCGGGAACGCCTGCAGCTCACCGTTGACCTCGCGCTCCACGACGACGCGGGCGAGGTTCTCGAGGTTCACCTGGTGGACGATGCCGGTGTTAGGCGGCACGACCTTGAAGTTGTCGAACGCCTTCTGGCCCCAGCGCAGGAAGCTGTAACGCTCCATGTTGCGCTCGAACTCGATCTTGCCGTTGATGTCGGCAGCGTCGGGGCGGCCGTAGACGTCGACCTGCACCGAGTGGTCGATGACCAGTTCCGACGGAATGAGCGGATTGATCTGCTTGGGCGAGCCGCCGAGCTTCGTCACCGCATCGCGCATCGCAGCGAGGTCGACCACGCACGGCACGCCGGTGAAGTCCTGCAGCACCACGCGCGCCGGCATGAACGCGATTTCGGTGTCCGACTCGGCCTTCGGATCCCACGTCGCCACCGCCTCGATGTGCTCGGGCAGCACGGTGACGCCGTCCTCGTGCCGGAGCAGGTTCTCCAGCAGGATCTTCATCGAGTAAGGCAGGTGCGCGAGATTGAAGCGCTGGCCCAGCGTCGGCAGGCTGAAGTAGGTGAGGGACTTGCCGTTGACGGCAAGCTGCGCGCGGGTGGCGAAGGAGTCGGCCATGAGGGCTCCGGGGAGGCGGCAGGGAACGCGGCGGTCTGCATCGGCGGCAAGGAATGCCGGCCGGAAGGAATCGACGCGGGAAAACCGGCTAATTATGCCGCATCCGGGGTCATCCGGGCAGCATCAGCCCAGATGTGCGTCGATCGCCGCAGCCATCGCGCGCCGCTGGAATGCGAAATCCCACAGGCTGCCGCCCCGCTGGCGCCAGAGCACCGCCGACCGCACGGCGGCAAGCAGCACCGCGCGTACTTCGGACACCACGCGGGGCTGACCCAGATAGTGCGGATTGCCCTGTACCAGCACACGCGGTCGGAGCGTGCTGAGGGTCTGCGAATACAGCTGGCCGATCGGCCCGATCACGTCGGGATGCGTCGGACCGTCCAGTTCCGCACGACCGGCCAGCGCTTCGAGGCTGCGTCGCACACGATCGGTCATCGCGGCGTCGCGCACGAAGCGGCGCTCGAGCTGCAACACTGGCATGGCGAGTCGCGGCAACGCGTCGTCACGCTGCGTGCCCGCGAGGTAATCGCGCAGGATCAGCAGGCCGGGACGCACGTGTTCCAAGCCGCCATAGACGTCGGCGGTGCTGCGCGCTTCGAACCGGAACAGCGAGCCGATGCAGGTGGCGAGGATCTCCTCGTTCGCCTCGCCGGTATCGGCGATGCGACGGACCTGCGCCAGCGCCTGCAGCAGACCGGCGAGCGCCACGACGCGGTCGTAGACCGGTTCGACCGATGCGAGCGACGCGGCGATTTCCGAGGTGGTGCGGGTCATGCGGCGGCCCTTCGGGAGGCGTCGAGCGGTGCGTCGGTCGTGTCGATGACGGCGCCGCCGAGACATTCGTCGCCGGCGTACAGCACCAGCGACTGGCCGGGCGTCACAGCACGCTGTGGCCGCTGGAACACCACGTCCAGGCGGCCGTCGTCGCTGACGTCGACGCGGCACGGCTCGTCATTCTGGCGGTAGCGCGTTTGCGTGGTGCATTCGAACGTGGCGGCCGGTGGTGCGCCGGCGATCCAGTGCGCCGGCTCGGTCGACAACCGCGTCGACATCAGCCACGGATTGTCGATGCCCTGTTCGACGTAGAGCACGTTGCGCGCGACGTCCTTGCCGACCACGTACCACGGCGCGGGCTCGCGCCCGCGCACCCCGCCGATCGCCAGGCCTTCGCGCTGGCCGAGTGTGAAGTAGAAGACGCCGGGATGGCGACCGACCGTCACGCCATCGGGCGCGCGGATGTCGCCTTCGCGTGCCGGCAGATACCGACCGAGGAATTCGCGGAAGTCGCGTTCGCCGATGAAACAGATGCCGGTCGAATCCTTTTTCGCGGCGGTCGGCAACCCCGCATCGGCGGCGATGCGGCGCACGTCAGACTTCGGTATTTCGCCGAGCGGAAACAGCGTCGCCGCGAGCTGCGGCTGGCCGAGCTGATGCAGGAAGTAGCTCTGGTCCTTGCTGCGATCGAGCGCGCGCAGCAAGCGCCAGCGACCATCGACGTGATCGACGCGCGCGTAGTGGCCGGTCGCGATGCGCTCCGCGCCGAGATCGTGTGCGGCGTCGAGAAAATGTTTGAACTTGATCTCGCGATTGCACAGCACGTCTGGATTGGGCGTGCGGCCCGCAGCGTATTCGGCTACGAAATGCTCGAACACGCCGCCCCAGTATTCCTTCGAGAAATCACGGAAATGGATCGGCAGACCGAGGCGGCCGCACACCGCGACGGCGTCGCGACGATCGTCTTCCGCGCGGCAGTCGCCGCTGCCGTCGTCCGCCCAGTTCGACATGAAGAGTCCGGCGACCGCTTCGCCCGCATCGCGCAGGCGCAGCGCTGCGACCGACGAATCGACGCCGCCCGACATGCCGACGATGGTGCGCGCCGTCGTCATCACGTCACCGCAGTGACCAGGTCGAGCGGAAAACGTCGACCGGCGAGGGCGTCGGCCACCACGCGCCAGACCAATGGGCTGCGATGACGCGCGGCGTCGGCCTGCAATTCGGCCGGCGTCATCCACAGCGCGCGGACGATGCCGTCGTCGAGCGCGCGCGCTGGATCGAAGTGCAGCGGCTCGGCGAGGAAGGCGAAGCGCATGTAGGTGCGTTCGGCACCGCCCAGGCTGACCGACGGCGCCTTCCACTGGTAGGCGCCGACGAACGCGGTCAGGCGGACGTCCCAACCTGTTTCCTCGCGGGTCTCGCGGACCGCGGCTTCAACGAGGGGCTCGTCCGGTTCCAGATGGCCCGCCGGCTGATTGAGCACGAGTCGTCCGGCAACCCGCTCCTCCACGACCAGCACGCGGCCGCCGTCGACGACGACGGTCGCGACCGTCACGTCCGGCTGCCAGAAGCGCGGATCGGCCGTCACGCGCCCACGCTCCGTGCGACGAGCGTCGCACCGCGGGAGACGCGCGGGATGCACAGTGTCGCCATCGGAACGTTGCGGTCGGAGCTGCGCGCCATGATCGTTCCCATGAATCCAAAGCGGCATTTTGCAGGGGCCGTGCGGCGGCCGTCCATGTCGCCCGACTTATACTGGCGCGATGCCGAAACACACCTCGCACGATCAGGATCAACACGGGCAGCACGGCCTAGCGGTCGAGACCAGCCGGCCGGAAGTCGCGCCACCGCCGATGTATTCGGTCCTTTTGCTGAACGACGACTACACGCCGATGGACTTCGTCGTGGATGTCCTGTCGCGGTTTTTCGCGATGAATATCGAAAAAGCGACGCAGGTGATGCTCCACGTGCACACCCGCGGCCGCGGCGTTTGCGGGGTTTTCACGCGGGAGATTGCCGAATCGAAAGTGTCGCAGGTGAACGAATACGCAAGGATCAACCAGCATCCCTTGTTGTGCACGATGGAAAAGGCCTAAAAGCGGTTTAAACCGCGCTACCGGCCCCCATCTGGTAACGCAGACGCTTCGGAGGCTCCAAACATGTTCAGCAAGGATCTCGAGTACAGCATTGGGCAGTGCTACAAGCGCGCCCGGGAAGCTCGACACGAGTTTATGACCGTCGAGCACCTGCTTCTCGCACTGCTCGACAATCCCTCCGCGGAGGGCGTGCTGCGTGCCTGCGATGCCGACATGCCGCGCCTGCGCCGCGAGCTCGATGAGGCCGTCGCCACGTCGGTCGCCGTGCTCCCGGAGGACAGTGATCGCGATACGCAGCCCACGCTGGGTTTCCAGCGGGTCCTGCAGCGCGCGGTTTACCACGTGCAATCGTCCGGCAAGAAGGAAGTGACCGGTGCAAATGTCCTGGTCGCCATCTTCGGCGAGAAGGATTCGCACGCCGTCTATTTCCTCAACCAGCAGGACATCGCGCGCCTCGACGTCGTCAACTACCTCTCGCATGGCATCAGCAAGCAGGGCGGTGAGGAGGGCGGTCGCGAGGAAGGCCAGGGCGGCCAGGACGCGGGCGACGGCGAAGGCAAGGGCGACGCGCTCACCGAGTTCGCGACCAACCTCAACCAGCTCGCGCGCGAAGGCAAGATCGATCCGCTGGTCGGCCGCGCCGACGAAGTCGAGCGCACGATCCAGGTGCTCTGCCGCCGTCGCAAGAACAATCCGCTCTACGTGGGCGAGGCGGGCGTCGGCAAGACCGCGATCGCAGAGGGCCTGGCCAAGCGCATCGTCGATGGCGATGTGCCGGAAGTGCTGAACGACGCGACCATCTATGCGCTGGACCTCGGCGCACTCGTTGCGGGCACCAAGTACCGCGGCGATTTCGAAAAGCGCCTGAAGTCGGTGCTGCAGCAGCTGCGCAAGATTCCGGGCGCGGTGCTCTTCATCGACGAGATCCACACCATCATCGGCGCGGGTTCGGCGTCGGGCGGCACGATGGATGCGTCCAACCTCATCAAGCCGGCGCTGTCGTCGGGTGAGCTGCGCTGCATCGGTTCGACGACGTTCCAGGAATACCGCGGCATCTTCGAGAAGGACCGCGCGCTCGCACGTCGTTTCCAGAAGATCGACATCGTCGAGCCGACGGTGAGCGAGGCGGTGGAAATCCTGCGTGGCCTGCGTCCGAAGTACGAGCAGCACCACGGCGTGAGCTATGCGGACGACGCGATCCAGGCGGCGGTCGATCTGTCGGTCAAGCACATCGGCGATCGTCTGCTTCCGGACAAGGCCATCGATGTCATCGACGAAGCCGGCGCGCGTCAGCGCCTGCTGCCCGAAGGTCAGCGCAAGCAGGTCATCGACGTCGAAGAGGTCGAGACGATCGTCGCCAAGATGGCCCGCATTCCGGCCAAGCAGGTGACGGCGACCGACAAGGACGTGCTGCGCAATCTCGAGCGCAACCTGAAGATGGTGATCTTCGGTCAGGACCCGGCGATCGATTCGCTGACGTCCGCGATCAAGCTCGCGCGTTCGGGTCTCGGCAATCCGGACAAGCCGATCGGCAACTTCCTGTTCGCAGGTCCGACCGGCGTCGGAAAGACCGAGGTGACCAAGCAGCTCGCGATGCAACTCGGCATCGAGCTGGTGCGCTTCGACATGTCGGAGTACATGGAAGCGCATTCGGTGAGCCGTCTCATTGGCGCACCTCCGGGCTATGTCGGCTTCGACCAGGGCGGCCTGCTGACGGAGAAGATCGTCAAGACGCCGCACTGCGTGCTCCTGCTCGACGAAATCGAGAAGGCGCATCCGGACATCTTCAACATCCTGTTGCAGGTCATGGATCGCGGCATGCTGACGGACACCAACGGTCGCGAGGCGAACTTCCGCAACGTGATCCTGGTGATGACGACGAACGCCGGTGCTTCGCAGGCGTCGCGTCGCTCGATCGGCTTCACCAAGCAGGACCATGCGTCGGACGCGATGGAAGTTATCCGTCGCAGCTTCTCGCCGGAGTTCCGCAACCGTCTCGATGCGATCGTGCAGTTCCAGGCGCTGGGGATGGATCACATCCTGCGCGTGGTGGACAAGTTCATTATCGAACTGGAAGCGCAGCTGCACGAGAAGAACGTCACGCTCAACGCGACGCCCGAAGCCCGCGACTGGCTCGCCAAGCACGGTTTCGATCCGGCGATGGGTGCGCGCCCGATGGCCCGCATCATCCAGGAGAACATCAAGCGTCCGCTGGCGGACGAACTGCTGTTCGGCAAGCTGGTGGGCGGTGGCCGCGTGACGGTGGACGTGCGGGACGACAAGCTTGTCGTCGATGCGACGGCCGAGCCGGAGAAGCTGTTGCCGGCGACCGTCGAGCACTGACCGTCGGCGAAGTGGCAGAAACGAAAAAGGCGGCCTCCGGGCCGCCTTTCTTCTTGGGTCGCACCGCCGCGATTACTTCATGCGGTAGGTGATGCGGCCCTTGGTGAGGTCGTAGGGGGTCATCTCGACCTTGACCCGATCACCGGTGAGGATGCGAATGTAGTTCTTGCGCATGCGGCCGGAGATGTGGGCAATGATCTCGTGGCCGTTTTCGAGGCGAACGCGGAACATCGTGTTCGGAAGCGTTTCCGACACGGTGCCTTCGAATTCGATCACGTCGTCTTTTGCCATGGGGTCCTTGGTGGTGCTGAAACGGGCGTAGGAAGCCGTGGATTGTGCCATGCGGGGCCGAACCGGCGCAAAACGCGGCCAGGCTCACCCAGCGGACAGACCCGAGAGCTCGCGTGCAGGGAGGTCGCCGAATGTCTCGGTCCAGGTGCCTTCACGATCCGGCAGGTCCACCAGCTCGCGGACGGCGTCGAGGAAGTCGCTGCGCGCCCAGCGTTCGGCCCCCAACGTCAGCAGGTGCGGGTTCTCGACTTGCGCGTCGATCAGCGGCCAGCCCCAACCGGTCAGCCGGTGGGCGAGGCCGGCGATCGCGACCTTCGAACCGTCCGGCCGCTGGCTGAACATGCTTTCGCCGAAGAACATGCGGCCGATCGCGACGCCATAGATGCCGCCCACCAGTCGATCGCCGTCCCAGGCCTCCACGGAGTGGGCGTGCCCGAGCCGATGCAGCTGGACGTAGGCATCACGCATGCCCACGGTGATCCAGGTGCCGCGCTGGCCGCGACGGGCAATGCCGGCACAGCGGTCGATCACGGTTTCGAAGGCGCTATCGGCCCGCACGATCCAGTCGCAATGCCGCAAACCGCGACGGAACCGGCGCGACGTCGCCACATGATCGGTACGGAATACCGTTCGCGGATCGGGCGACCACCACAGGGGCGGCTCGCCCTCCGAGAACCACGGAAAGATGCCCGCGCGATACGCAGTCAGAAGCCGGAGCGGATGGAGATCGCCACCGACGGCGAGCAGGCCGTCGGGCTCGCGCAGCGCGGTGGACGGATCTGGAAACGGCGCATCCGGACGCGCGTCCAGCCAGGGGAGGCGCAGCGCGCTCACGCGTGCGTCTCGCGGAACGGACTGCTGGCGCGCAGATGTCGAGCGTAGGCGGTGATGGCGTCGCGCTCGTCGGCGCACCAGCCGGCCAGCGCCTCGCGGAAGGCGGGCTCGGCGATCCAGTGGCGGCTGCGCACGAGCGACGGCAGGAAGCCACGCGACAGCTTGTGTTCGCCCTGCGCGCCCGGCTCGAAACGCCGCAGGCCTTCGCGCAGGCAATAGTCGAGGCCCTGGTAGTAGCAGGTCTCGAAATGCAGCCCGGGATGTTGCTCGACGCCGCCCCAGTAGCGGCCGTAAAGCGTGTCGGCGCCGCGCAGGCACAGCGCGCCGGCGATCGGACGACCGTCGCGTTCGGCGAGGACGATGACCAGCGAGCGAGGCATGGTGCGCGCGAGATGCCGCAGGAACCCGAGCGTAATTGCGGGACGATTGCCGTACTCGGCGAAGGTCTGCAAGTAGAAGTGGTGCATCGCCTCGAGGTCGGCATCGGACGCTTCGTCGCCATGCACGACGCGGAACGCGATGCCCGCACGCGCAACCTTCGCGCGCTCCTGCCGGATGTTCTTGCGGTGCTTGTGGTCCATCGCCGCGAGGAAGGCGTCGAAGTCGGGCCAGTCAGCGGTGTTTTGCCAGTGGTATTGCACGTCGAGGCGTTCGAGCCAGTCGGCATCGAAGCTTTCGTCGTCCGCAGCGACGTGGAAGTTCACGTGCGCGGACGAATACGCGTCACCGCAGGCCTCGCGCAACACCTCGACCAGCGCGCGTCGGGTCGCTGCATCGCGCGCCAGCAGGCGTGGACCGGTGACAGGCGAATAGGGCACTGCGCAGAGCAGCTTGGGGAAGTAATCGAGCCCATAGCGCGCGTAGGCGTGCGCCCAGGCGTGGTCGAACACGAATTCGCCGTGTGAATTCGCCTTGGCGTAGCAGGGCGCGGCCCCGACGAGGTCGCCGCTGTTCCAGAGCGTGAGATGACGCGGCGTCCAACCCATCCGCGGCTGGATGCAGCCGGTCGATTCGAGACCGGACAGGAAGGCATGGCGCGTGAACGGGTGCGCGTCGCCTGCCAACGCGTCCCAAGCGACGGCGTCGATGTCGGCCAGCCGCTCGATCCAGCGAACGCGCAGCGTCATCGCGGCGCGCGCCGGCCGGCGTCAGCTGGCCTTGTCGAGATAACGCTCCGCATCCAACGCGGCCATGCAGCCCGAGCCGGCCGAGGTGATGGCCTGACGGTAGTGCTGGTCGGCGACATCGCCCGCGGCGAACACGCCCGGCACCGACGTCGCGGTGGCGTTGCCTTCGATGCCGGACTGCACGGTGATGTAGCCGTTCGACATCGCCAGCTGGCCTTCGAACAGCGCCGTGTTCGGCGTGTGGCCGATAGCGACGAAGAAGCCGTGCACGGGAAGTTCGCGGGTCGACTCATCGAGCACGGACCGTACGCGCAGCGAGGTGACGCCCGCCTCGTTGCCGAGTACTTCATCGACGACGTGATGCCACACCGGCTCGATCTTGCCGGCCTGGATCTTGGCGAACAGCTTGTCCTGCATGATCTTTTCGGCGCGCAGCGTGTCGCGGCGGTGCACGAGGTAGACCTTGCGGGCGATGTTGGCGAGGTAGAGCGCCTCTTCGACGGCCGTGTTGCCGCCGCCGACGATCGCGACGTCCTGGTCCTTGTAGAAGAAGCCGTCGCAGGTGGCGCAGGCGGAGACGCCGCGGCCCTTGAACGCTTCTTCGGACGGCAGGCCGAGGTACTTCGCGGTGGCGCCGGTCGAGATGATCAGTGCGTCGCAGGTGTACTCGCCGCTGTCGCCGCGCAGGCGGAACGGGCGCTGCGAGAGATCGGCCGTGTGGATGTGGTCGAAGATGACTTCGGTGTTGAAGCGCTCCGCATGCGCCTGCATGCGGGCCATCAGATCCGGCCCCATAAGGCCGTGCGCGTCGCCCGGCCAGTTGTCGACCTCGGTGGTCGTCATCAGCTGGCCGCCCATCTGCAGGCCGGTGATGACGACGGGTTTCAGGTTCGCGCGGGCCGCATAGACCGCAGCGCTCCAACCAGCGGGACCGGAGCCGAGGATGAGCAGCTGCGAGTGCTTCGAAAGGGTCATGGATATAATGGCGCGTTATGTGATGCGTGCATTTCGGCAGGTGGAACGACGGGTCTGAAGGCCCATCATTCCGCCGCCGCGAATGGACGCCGGGAAGCGCCATAGCTTGGCGGTCGCATGACGGCAGCACAAGGCGCGGTGTCGCAACACCGCAGCCCATCCCCACGAAGACTCGCGCCTTCGCCGCTCCGCGGCCGCGGCGTCACGGAGACAGCAATGCGCATCGGTGTACCGAAGGAAACCAAGACCCTCGAAGGGCGCGTCGCGCTCGTGCCGGCGGCTGCCGGCGACCTCGTCAAGCGCGGCCACGAGGTGTGGCTGGAGCAGGGCGCGGGCCTGAAGAGCGGCTTCAAGGACGACGAGTACACCCGGCTGGGCGTCAAGATCGCCCCCGACGCCGCCGCCCTGTACGAGAAGGGCGAGTTGATCGTGAAGGTCAAGGAGCCGATTGCCGGCGACCTCGCGCACCTGCGCAAGGACCACCTGCTGTTCTGCTACCTGCACCTCGCCGCCGAGCCGGCGCTGACGAAGCAGCTGCTGGACATCGGTCTCACCGGCATCGCGTTCGAGACCGTCGAGCTGCCGAACGGCGACCTGCCGCTGCTGGCGCCGATGTCGGTCATCGCCGGCAAGATCGGCGTGCAGGTCGGCACGCACCTGCTGCACCAGCCCATGGGCGGCAAGGGCAAGCTGCTCGGCGGCCTGCCGTCGACGGAACGGGGCAAGGTCGTCGTGTTCGGCGCAGGGAAGGCGGGCGGTGCATCCGCCGCGCTAGCTGCAGCGTCGGGCGCGAACGTCACCGTGTTTGAGATGCGCCAGGACCGCATGGACGACATGATGCGCCTGGGCAACAACGTCACCGCGCTGTACCCGTACCACGACGTCGTCGCGCGTGAAGTGGCGTCGGCCGACCTCGTCATCGGCGCCGTGCTCGTCACCGGCGCGAAGGCGCCGCACGTGATGACGCGCGAAATGCTCAAGGGCATGGAGGACGGCTCGGTCGTCGTCGACATCGCCATCGACCAGGGCGGCTGCTTCGAGACTTCGCGTCCGACCACGTGGAAGGAGCCGACCTACGTGGAGGAGGGCGTGACCCACTTCTGCGTGACCAACATGCCGGGTGCCGTGCCGCAGACCTCGTCGCAGGCGATCTGCGCGGCGATCCTGCCGTGGGTGAACAAGCTGGCGTCGGGTGACTGGCGCGGCAGTGAGGCGCTGGTCAAGGGCATCAATGTCGAGGGTGGCAAGATCGTCCATCCGGCGCTGCAGGGCATGGCGCTCTGACGTCCCGCCGGGCGCTTCGGCGTCCTCGCGTGACCGGTCGCGATTCGCGGCCACCGGAAACCGGCGACCGCGGTATGCGGCGCCGGTTTTCACGTATATTCAACGACTAAGACGCTCGACCTAAGGCTGCATCTCACGTGGCGCAGGCGCCAGCCGCAACCCGCAAGAAGGCCGCGAACGCGGCTTCAACGTCCCAGCCCCGGCCCGGAATGTCGCCGGGTCGCCAGCGCATGGCGCGCGACATCGCGCTGATCTTCATTGCGCCTGCGCTGCTGTACCTGGTCGCGACGCTCTTCAGCTACTCGCCGCAGGATCCCGGCTGGACCCGCTCCGGCTCGGTGACCGCGCCCCTGCAAAATCTCGGCGGCGCGTTCGGCGCGATGATCGCCGACATCCTCTTCAACTTCTTCGGCTTCGCGGCCTATCTGCTGCCCGTCGTGCTCGGAGCGATCGTCTGGATCGCGATGTTCCAGAAGGACGCCGACACCGAGAAGAGCGACCTGACGCCCGCACTGCGCCTCGTCGGACTGGTTGCTTTCCTCATCGCGATGACCGGCCTGCTGCACCTGCGGCTGGGCGGCGTCGACGCCGATCCGTCGCGAGCGGGCGGCATTCTCGGCCGTCTGGTCGGACGCTCGCTCGGCCGCGGCTTCGGCCAGCTCGGCGGCAACCTCTTCCTGCTGGCACTGTTGCTGACATCGGTGACGCTGGCGACGGGACTGTCGTGGCTGCATGTCATGGATCGCGTGGGCGGCTGGGTCCTCGCGGCCGGGCCGTTCCTCTCGAAGGTGTTCCGCCGCAGCGCCCGCGAAGTCGTGGAGCGGCGCGAGGTCAGCGTGCTCCGCGAGGAGCGCGAGAAGGTCCGCAAGGTCGAGACCGAGAAGCGTGAGAAGCGTGAGCCGGTCAAGATCGAGCCGCCGCCGCTGGCGCCGGTGGAAAAGAGCGAGCGCGCCAAGCGAGAGCAGCAGATCCCGCTGTTCCACGTGCCCGACGGGACGGGCATCCCGCCGCTGGCGCTGCTGGACGACCCCAAGCCGCAGCCGAAGGGCTACGACACCGATACGCTCGAGACCCTGTCGCGGCAAATCGAGTTCAAACTCAAGGACTTCCGGATCGATGCTCACGTAGTGGGTGCATATCCCGGCCCGGTCATCACGCGATTCGAGATCGAACCCGCGCCGGGTATCAAAGTCAGCCAGATTTCCACTCTGGACAAGGACATAGCGCGCGGACTTTCAGTAAAGTCTGTGCGCGTGGTCGACGTCATTCCGGGCAAGTCGGTGATCGGCCTGGAAATCCCGAACGTCAGCCGGGAAATGATCTACTTGTCCGAACTCCTGCGGTCCAAGGAGTACGACAAGTCGGCCAGCCCGCTCACGCTCGCGCTGGGCAAGGACATCGCCGGCCGGCCCACCGTCGCCGACCTCGCGCGCATGCCGCACCTGCTGGTCGCGGGTACGACCGGCTCGGGCAAGTCCGTCGCGGTCAACGCGATGGTGCTGTCGCTGCTCTACAAGGCGTCCGCCAAGGACGTCCGCATGCTGATGATCGACCCGAAGATGTTGGAGCTCAGCGTCTACCAGGGCATTCCGCACCTGCTCGCGCCGGTCGTGACCGACATGAAGGAGGCCGCGAACGGCCTGCGCTGGTGCGTCGCGGAGATGGAGCGCCGCTACAAGCTCATGTCGGCGGTCGGCGTGCGCAACCTGTCGGGCTTCAACAAGAAGGTGACCGACGCGATCAACGCCGGCCAGCCGCTGATGGACCCGCTGTTCCGCCCGAATGCGGAAGCCGGCGAAGCGCCGCGTCCGCTGGAGCCGCTGCCGTACATCGTCGTTTTCATCGACGAATTCGCCGACATGATGATGATCGTCGGCAAGAAGGTCGAAGAACTCATTGCACGGCTTGCACAGAAGGCGCGCGCGGCGGGCATCCACCTGATCCTCGCGACGCAGCGCCCGTCGGTCGACGTCATCACGGGCCTGATCAAGGCGAACATCCCGACGCGCATCGCGTTCCAGGTGTCGAGCAAGATCGACTCGCGCACGATCCTCGACCAGTCGGGCGCGGAAACGCTGCTCGGCCACGGCGACATGCTGTACATGCCGCCCGGCACCTCGATGCCGGAGCGCGTGCACGGCGCATTCGTGTCGGACGAGGAAGTGCATCGCGTCGTCGAGCATCTCAAGCAGATCGGCGGCGGGCCGGACTACATCGAGGGTGTGCTCGAGGAAGTGCAGACGATGGGCGACGGCGTGGTCGTCGGTCCCACGGGCTTGCCTGAGTCGAGCGGCGGCGGTGGCGACGAGTCGGACCCGCTGTACGACGAGGCGGTGCGGATCGTCACCGAGAGCCGTCGCGCCTCGATTTCCGGCGTCCAGCGTCGCCTGAAGATCGGTTACAACCGCGCCGCACGCCTGATCGAGGCGATGGAGGCCGCCGGCGTGGTGACGCCGCCGGAGCACAACGGCGATCGAAGCGTCCTGGCCCCGCCTCCGCCCAAGGGCTGAGGTCGCGCTGAAGGCGAGGGCGGCATCACCGCCGGCACTCGCACCCTGTTCATGAAGCGCCGCACAGACTCGCGGCAGACCTTTCTGGAGATCGCCATGCGTTCCATGACGACCCTCGCCGCCGCCGGCCTGATGCTCATTGCGGGCACCGCGTCCGCCGGCGCGCGCGATCAGCTCAACAGCTTCACCAAGGGCCTGAAGACGCTCGACGGCCGTTTCACCCAGCAGGTGTTCGACCAGCGGGGCAAGCTCAAGGAATCGAGCAGCGGCCGCGTGTCGCTGTCGGCGCCCAAGCAGTTCCGCTGGGAATACGCCAAGCCCTATCCGCAGCAGATCGTCGCGGATGGCACCTCCGTGTGGATCTACGAGCCGGACCTGCAGCAAGTGACCAAGCGCCCGCAGGGCGCCGAGGAGCGTACGAGCCCGCTCGCCGCGCTGACCGATCCGTCCCGCCTCGACGCGCAGTTCAAGGTGCAGGACGCCGGGACCGCGGGCGGCCTGCAGTGGCTGTCGCTGACGCCGAAGGGGGACGCGTCGTCGTCGGGCTTCCGCAGTGCGAAGCTCGGCTTCGGCCCGGCGGGCCTGTCGAAGATGCAGGTGGTCGACCAGCTCGGCCAGCGCACCGACATCAGCTTCAGTGATTGGAAGCGCAACGCGCCGCTGCCGCCGACGACGTTCCGATTCACGGTGCCGAAGGGCGTCGACGTGATCGGCGGCTGATCCGTCGCGCACTACACACGTTTGACCGGAGGGGCGGGCGACCGCCCCTTTCTCATACCGCCCGTGCTCGCGTGACGACCGCTCGTTCATCCCGCCGAAAGTTGCCTTAACCGTTTGGAAAGGCTGGATTTTTCGCACCGGCGATATCACGGGACGTCCACGCGGGCGTCCCGAGAGTGACCTTCACACGCAGGTTGTCGCACGAAGGTCCTCGCAATGCCGCTCCGCAGCACACTCCTCTCCGTCGGTACATTCGCCGCCCTGGCCACCACGTCGCTGGTCGCCGGGCATCGTCCGCAGGCCATGGCCGCGCCGCTGGTCGCCCGACCGACCGCTGCGGCGCCGACGGCACGGGTGGAAGCCCGCGAACAGGTCGACGACGCGATCGCTGCGGCAGTGATCGGCAGCATCACGCGCCAGTTCGACACGTCCGATGTGGTGGTGCAGCTCGGCACCGTGCACGTGCGTCCGGCGAGCATCCAGGATCGTCAAGTCACCGGCGACGGCCGCCTCCGCATCGACGGGCAGGGCGACTGGATTCCGTTCCGCTTTGCCGCGATGTACGACACCGCGAGCACCGAGGTGACCTATCCGCAGCTCGAACTCGGCGGTGGGGCAGGCAAGACGGTCGCCGCCGGTTCGTCGCTGGCGACGTCGCTCGACCAGCAGATCACGAAAGCGCTGCACGACGAGTTCCAGAGCCAGCCGGTGAAGTGGACGCCGAACGCGGTCAAGGCAACCGACGTCGGCCGCTTCGTGCGCATCGACGGCGCCGGCCTCGTCGACTTCGGCGCGGAAGGCTCGACGCCCGCGCAGGTGCAGGGTCTGTACGACGCCAAGGCGCATCGCTGGGTGCGCGTGCACTACGAACTCGGCCCGGGCAGTGAGTGGTCGGCGACCACCTCGGGCATCGCCAGCCTCTGACGCGCGGCTGGTAAGGTGCGGGGCCGCATCCCGCACCACACGCCGTGGCCAAGCGCACCACGCCCCGCCTCTTCGATGACGACGCCTCCGCGGACGCGATGCGCCCGCTGGCCGAGCGCATGCGCCCGCGCACGCTCGACGAGATGGTCGGGCAAAAGCGCCTGCTCGCTCCGAACTCCGCGCTGAGGCGGGCCGTCGAAGCCGGGCGCATCCACTCGATGGTGCTGTGGGGCCCACCAGGCTGCGGCAAGACGACCCTCGCGCTGCTCCTCGCGCGCTATGCCGACGCCGAGTTCCGCGCGATTTCCGCGGTGCTCTCGGGGCTGCCCGAGGTACGCCAAGTGCTGGCCGAAGCCGCCGACCGGTTCGCCGAGGGGCGCCGCACCGTGCTGTTCGTCGACGAGGTGCACCGCTTCAACAAGGCGCAGCAGGACGCATTCCTGCCTGCGATCGAGCGCGGCACGATCGTCTTCGTCGGTGCGACCACCGAGAACCCGTCGTTCGAGTTGAACTCCGCCTTGCTCTCGCGCTGCCGCGTGCACGTGATGGAAGCCGTGGCCGTCGACGATCTCGTCGAAGCGCTGCATCGCGCGCTGACGGATTCCGAGCGCGGCCTCGGCGCAATGGGCATCGAGGTCGACGAAAGCCTGCTTCGGCAGATCGCGACCGCCGCCGACGGCGACGTGCGTCGCGCGCTCACGCTGCTCGAGATCGCCTCGGAACTCGCGACGGGCGAGGGCGGCCGCATTACCGAGGCGACGCTCGCCCAGGTGCTGGCCGACCGTACGCGCCGTTTCGATAAAGGCGGCGAGCAGTTCTACGACCAGATCTCGGCGCTGCACAAATCCGTGCGCAGCTCGAATCCGGACGCCGCGATCTACTGGTTCGCCCGCATGATCGATGGGGGCGCCGATCCGCATTACCTCGCCCGACGCATCACGCGCATGGCAGTCGAGGACATCGGCCTCGCCGATCCGCGCGCGCTGGAGATGGCGATCGACGCGTGGGAAACGTTCGACCGCCTCGGGAGCCCCGAAGGCGAACTCGCGCTCGCGCAGGTGGTGCTCTATCTGGCGACGACCGCGAAGTCGAACGCCGGCTACGTGGCCTGGAACGAGGCCCGCGCCGACGTCCGCGAGCTCGGCACGCAGGAGGTGCCGATGCACCTGCGCAACGCACCGACGAAGCTGATGAAGTCGCTCGGCTACTCGAAAGGCTACCAGTACGACCACGATGCCGAAGGCGGCATCGCGCTCGATCAGACCGGCTTTCCAGACACCATGGGGGAGCGCGAGTACTACCGCCCGGTGCAGCGCGGCCTGGAGATCAAGCTGGGCGAGAAGCTCGCGAACCTGCGGCAGATGCGCGCCGAAGCGCGGCAGCGCCGCGACGGCCAGTCGTAACCGGCGTCAGACGCGGTAGTAATCGCGGTACCAGTCCACGAACTTCGCGACACCGACTTCCACCGCCGTCGACGGCGCATAGCCCGTATCGCGACGCAGCGCTTCGACGTCGGCATAGGTGTCCGGCACATCGCCCGGCTGCATGGGCACGAGGCGGCGTTCGGCCTTGCGACCGAGGCTGTCCTCCAGCACTTCGATGTAGCGCAGCAGTTCGACCGGGCGGTGGCTGCCGATGTTGTAGACGCGGTAGGGCGCGGTCGACGCCGCGGGCGAGGTGAGCAGCGAGGCGTCATCCGACGCCTGCGGCACGGTATCCAGCGTGCGGATCACGCCTTCGACGATGTCGTCGATGTAGGTGAAATCCCGGCTGTGGCGACCGTGGTTGAAGACCTCGATCGGCTCGCCCGCGAGGATCTTGCGGGTGAACAGGAACAGCGCCATGTCCGGCCGGCCCCACGGACCGTAGACGGTGAAAAAGCGCAGGCCCGTCGTCGGCAGCGCGTACAGATGACTGTACGTATGCGCCATCAGCTCGTTCGCCTTCTTGGTCGCGGCGTACAGGCTGACCGGGTGGTCGACGCTGTGCTCCACCGCGAAAGGCAGCTCGCGATTGGCACCGTAGACCGAGCTCGACGACGCGTAGACCAGGTGCTCGACGTCGCTGTGCCGGCAGGCTTCGAGGATGTTGATGAAACCGACCAGGTTGCTGTCGATGTACGCCCGCGGGTTCTGCAGCGAGTAGCGCACGCCGGCCTGCGCGGCGAGGTTCACGACGCGCTGCGGTTTGAACTCGGCGAACGCGCGGTCCATGGCGTCGCGATCTTCGAGTTTCGCTTCCACGAACCGGAAGCCGTGGTCGGGGACCACGTGCTTCAGTCGATCGCGCTTGAGCTGCGGATCGTAGTAGTCGTTGAGGTCGTCGTACCCCAACACCTCATCGCCGCGCTCGATCAGGCGCTTGGACAGGTGGGAACCGATGAAGCCGGCCGCGCCGGTAACGAGTACGCGCATGGCGGATCCTCAAAGACGACCGTGGACGACGTCGCGCGGCAGCGCGCCCTTGACGTCGAAGATGACCGCGTCGGCGTGGCCGTAGCCGGTGACCGACGACGCGCCGTCCTGCAGAAATTCGGAGTGCGGCACCGCAAGCACCACCGCGTCGTAGGCGCCGGCCTTGGGCATCTCCAGCAGGCGGAGGCCGTGTTCGCGATGCGCTTCCTCGGCGTCGACGCGGGGGTCGTGCACGTCCACGCGCGCGCCGTAGGCGATGAGTTCGGAGACGATGTCGACCACGCGGGTGTTGCGAAGGTCGCCGCAGTTCTCCTTGAACGCGAGGCCCAGCACCAGCACGCGCGGATGCGGCGGCGGCGCATCCTGGGCGGCGATCAGGCGCAGCACACGCTGCGCGACGTGCTCGCCCATGCTGTCGTTGATGCGGCGGCCGGCGAGGATGACCTCGGGGTGGTAGCCGATGCCCTGCGCCTTGTGCGTCAGGTAGTACGGATCGACGCCGATGCAGTGGCCGCCCACGAGGCCCGGGCGGAACGGCAGGAAGTTCCACTTGGTGCCGGCGGCTTCGAGTACTTCGAGCGTGTCGAGGCCGAGCTTCTCGAAGATCAGCGCCAGCTCGTTGACCAGCGCGATGTTGACGTCGCGCTGGATGTTCTCGATCACCTTCGCCGCTTCGGCGACGCGGATGCTGGATGCCAGGTGCGTGCCAGCGGGAACCACGCTGCGGTACAGCGCGTCCACGAACCGACCCGCGGCATCGCTCGAGCCCGATGTCACCTTGACGATGTTCGGCAGCTTGTGGCTCCGGTCACCCGGATTGATGCGTTCCGGGCTGTAGCCGACGTGGAAATCCTCGCGGTAACGCAGGCCTGATTCGCGCTCGAGGATGGGCACGCAGACTTCTTCGGTCGCGCCCGGATAGACCGTCGATTCGTAGATCACCACGCCGCCGCGTTTCAACGCGCGGCCGACGACGCGACTCGCGGATTCGAGCGGCCCGAGGTCGGGGCGCTTGAAGGTGTCGACCGGGGTGGGCACGGTAACGATGAAGACGTCGCGACCGGCGAGGGATGCGCCGTCGGAATCGAAGCGCAGCCGCGTGGCGCGCTGGAAGTCGTCGGCATGCGCTTCGCCGGTGCGGTCGTGGCCCGTGCGCAGTTCGTCGATGCGCCCGGTGTCGATGTCGAAGCCCAGCGTGTCGTGCGTCACCCCGAACGCGGTCGCCAGCGGCAGGCCCACGTAGCCCAGTCCAACGACGGCGATGCGGGCTTCGGCGAGGGCGGGCAGGGGCGTGTCGTGCATGCGAGGGTTCCCGGAGCGGCTGCCTATGATGCCGTGTCGCCCTGCGGCCGTCTCGGAGAAGTCCGACATGCGGACGCGGCCGCCGCCGATATCGTCGATCGCGCGCTACGCCGATGCTGTCGCTTCCGAACAGGAGGACGGCAATGACCACACGGACGTGGATGGCAATGGCGCTGCTGCTGGCGCTGGGCGTGGGTGCGACGCAGGCGCAGACGGTGCAGAAGTGCGTGGGGCGCGACGGCCATGCGCGCTACCAGAGCGAGCCCTGCGCCCGGGGCGAACGCACGGCGGAGATCTGGGATGCGACGCCGGACCCCGTCACGCCCGCGAACGACGGGCCGCGGCCGCGCACCCGCGCCAGCACACGGACACGCGCGTCGTCGCGACGCAGCGCGCGCACGACCGTCGCCGCGCTGGAAAGCCGCGACAGCTGCGCCGATGCACGTGCCTACCGCGATGCGGTCGAGCGTCGCGCCGGCCTGCAACGCAACTACGCCCTGCTGACGACGCTGCAGGACCGGGTCTACGAAGCCTGCCGCTGACTGCCGGAAACCGGCATTGCCGTGCCAAACGCATGCGCTCGCGCGTGCGGCGGCGCAACGAACCACGGGAGCGACAGCCGCGTCGATCGCACATGCGCATCGGATGACGCGCGCAGGACGGCCCGTTTTCCCGCCCCGTGTCCACCCGCAGAACCCCGATTCGAGCGCCGGATCGGGCAAATGATCATTTTTCAGGCGGAAATCGACGAAAACCTCTTGCAACGCGGACGCGGTCGCGCGATAACGCGCATTCCTTCCACCCGGAACCTGCAAACCATGGCGACGAAGAAAGCGAGCGGTGCCTCCAAGATCAAGCCTGTGACCGAACCGCTGGGCAAGAGCGGTCTCGTCAACTACATCTCCGAGCGCACCGAACTCGCCCCGCGCGACGTCCGCGCTGTCCTGGCGTCCCTCGAAGAGGCGGCCCACGGCTCGCTGCACAAGAAGGGCTGCGGCACGTTTACGTTCCCCGGCATGCTCAAGGTCACCAAGGTCGATGTCCCGGCCAAGCCGAAGCGCAAGGGCATCAACCCGTTCACGAAGGAAGAGCAGTGGTTCGCCGCGAAGCCGGCGTCCGTCAAGCTCAAGGCGCGTCCGCTGAAGAAGCTCAAGGACGCGGCGGTCTGATCGACCTCCGAACCGCCGGCCCCAGGGCCGGCGGTTTTTTTTCGCCTGCACGAAACCCGGTACGCTGCACATCATGTCTGTCGCTTACGAAGCCGCCCGCGATGCCGTCCTGTCCCTGAGCGACGAGGTCGGGCTGGTCGAACGCCTGGCCCGTGCGCACGACGTGCTGGCAACGGTGGATCCCGTCGCGCACTTGCCCGAGAACCTGCGCTTCCGCTGCGAAGAACTGGTCGCAGATCTTTCCTATGGCGCGGACTCGGTGCATGCCGCGCTGTCGCGCATGAGCGGCGCCGACCGCCATCGCCTGTCCGAGCGCATCGTCGCACTGTTCGCGGAAGTCGCACGCGCGTTTCCGGGCGACCTCTGAGGTCGCATTCCGCGGTGGCGCGTGTCGTCGCCGCCGCACTGATCGACACTTCCTACGCGCGGCACCAAGGGCCGCGTGCGTCGCCGCTGGGGGCGGCTGTCGTCTAGTGCGATGAGCTCATCGCACACGCGATCGATCCACGGCTGCAGCCGCGTCGCGTGTTCCGCCAACGACTGCACGATCGCATCCACCCGCAACATGCCTGCGGCGCCGATACGTCTTCCGGCGGATTTCGGCAGCCCTGTTCATTGCCCGAAGGGGCAGTGCGGGCTACCCCCAGTGGCGATTCCGCGGCTGAAAACCCACTGGGATGATCGGTCGGGACGCACAGGACCCGAGCCGGATGATTGCACTGCTTGCCCGCGTGTCGCCCGCAACGCCCGCTGCCGATCGCGTATCGCCGGCACCGCGTGTGCGCTCCCGCCGCCCACCGGCCGCCGCTCTTGCCGTTGCCGCCGCGCTGGCGAGCTGGATGCCGGCCGCGCAGGCGTCATTCCTCAAGGGCGACGCGCTCGATGCGCTCGCCAACGGCGTGGCGTGGGCTGCGCTGTTCATCGTGCCGATCGTGGGCATCGCGGTGTTCCTGATCATCCACATCCTTCCCGAGAAGATCGCCGAGAAGCGAAAGCACCCGCAGCTGGCCGCGATCAAGACGCTGTGCCTGCTCTCGCTGTTCTTCGGCGGCATGTTGTGGCCGATCGCTTGGCTGTGGGCCTACACGAAGCCGGTCATCCACAAGCTGGCGTACGGCACAGACGTCGACGACACACCGCATCACGGTGAAGCGTTGAGCCCGATCCACGATGCGACGGCGCCCGCCGATGAAGTGCCAGCGGAGGACATCCAGGCATTGCGTGCGCGCATCGCCGCGCTCGAAGCCCAACTCGCCGCCCAGCAGCGCGCGCACGGAGAGGGGACGGCCTGATGGAAGTCATCCTCCTCCTGATCTATTCGTTCTTCGTCTGGCTGGTCTTCTTCAAGTTCAAGTGGCTGCCGTGGAACTTCGTCAGCCAGGTGATCGTGGTGACGATCCCGATCATCGGCCTGACGCTGCTGATCCTCTTCCTCAACATCGTCGCGCCGTCATCGTCCGACGTGCGCGTCATGAACTACGTCGTGCAGGTCATCCCGCGTGCGATGGGCAAGGTGACGTCGGTGCCGGTGCAACCGAACCGGCCGGTCAAGAAGGGCGATGTGCTGTTCACCATCGACTCGACGCCGTACCAGCAGGATCTGGCCGCGCTCGAAGCCAAGGAACCCGAGCTGGTGGCGAAGCTCTCCAGCGCCCAGGCGTACTCGCGCGAGCTGCGCGCCGAACTGGAATCCGCGCAGTCGACGCGCAGCTCGCTCGCCGCGAAGCTGGATCTCGCACGCAAGCGTGTGGGCCAGACGCACGACCTCGCCACCACCGGTGCCGGCACGCACTTCGACTACGAGCAGGCGCAGACCGACGCGAAGGCGCTGCAGGCGGACCTGCTGATGAACGATGCGAACGTCGCCCAGGTGCAGCAGAAGCTGTCGGCGACGACGCACAAAGGCGAGCTCTCGGAAGTCGCGCAGGCGCGCGCGGCGCTGGAGCAGCTGCGCGCGCAGATCGTCCATGCACGCTGGATGCTGGACCAGACCACGGTCTATGCGCCCGCCGATGGCGCCGTCATCAACCTGCAGCTGCGGGAAGGTTCCTACGCCAGCAACCTGCCGCTCGTGCCGGTGATGTCGTTCGTCGAGAACGAGCAGTGGGTCATCGCCATGTATTCGCAGAACGAACTGCGCTATGTGAAGCCGGGCGACGAAGCGGAGATCACGCTCAAGACCTTCCCGAACCGCATCATCAAATGCAAGGTCGATTCCATCGTCTGGGCGTCGGGCACCGGCCAGTTGCCACTGGGGGGCGTGCTCCCACCGACCGCGCAGGCACCGCTGCCGGGACAGACCGCGCAGATGACCGGCGCCGCCGGACCCGCACGCTACGCGGTGCGACTCATTCCCGTCGGGCGCGATACCCATACGTTCCTGCCGATGGGCGCAGCAGGACAGGGCGCGATCTATACCGACCACATCGAGCTGATCCAGGTCGTGCGTCGCATCATCCTGCGCGTCTCGACCAAGCTCGACTGGCTCGTCCTCAAACTGCATTGACGCGCCCATGCACGCCACGACGCTGCCGGGAGCACTGAAGCGCGCACTGGCCGCGGCACTGGCCGTCGCATTGCTCGCGCAAGGGTGCGCGACAGCACCGCCGCCACCGCGCGAGGACATCCAGCGAGATGCATTGCGCGATGCATCCGTGCCGACCACGTGGTCGACCGGCACAGCCGCAGGCTCCGGCACCGTCGCCGACAACTGGGTTGCGAGCTTCGGCGATCCGCAACTCGACCAGCTCGTGGCCGAAGCGATCGCGCACAACACCGACCTGCGCGTCGCCGCCGCACGCATGGAACAGGCGGCCGCGCAGGTCGACATCGCGGATTCGCGCCTGAAACCCGCGATCGGCATCCTTGGGCGCGCGAGCAGCAAGCCGCTGTCGGATTTCATCGCGATGGCGGCGGGCGCGATCGTCCGCCTGGCGTGGGAAATCGACCTCTGGGGCCGGCTGCGCTACGCGCGCAATGCCGAACGCGCCATGCACGACGCCAGCGGCGCCGACTACCGCTACGCACAGCAGTCGATCGCCGCGGCGGTGGCGCGTGCGTGGTTCGTCGCCGCCGAGACCAATCGACAGAAGGCACTCGCGAAGCAGATGGCGGACGACGCGCAGTCGCTCGTCGGACTGGCCGACAAGCGTCGCCGCATCGGCGCTGGCAGCCAGGACGAGGTCCTCGTCGCGCGAACGAGCGCCGCGAGCTATGCCGACGCCGCACGCCAGGTCGATCTCGCGCACGCGCAGGCCCTGCGCGCACTGGAAATCCTGCTGGGCCGTTATCCCGGCGCCTTGATCGCCGCACGGGACGATTTGCCGGCGTTCCCGGCGAGTGGCACCGCCGCGGGTCTACCGGTCGACATCCTGTCGCGACGTCCGGACATCATCGCCGCGGAAGACCGTGTCGCCGCGGCGTTCAATCGCGTCGGCGAAGCGAAGGCCTCGTTCCTGCCGACGTTGTCCGTCCTGCTGGGCGCTGGACGACTGGAGTCCAGCACCAACGGGTTCGAGGACGAAGCGCGCAATACGCGCAGTGCAAGTGCGGTGCTGAATGCGCCGATCTACACCGGCGGTGCATTGACCGGCTCACTGCGTGCGCGCAACGCCGAGCAGGAGCAGGCCGTGGCCGACTACGGGCGCCTCGCGCTGCAGGCGTTCAACGAAGCGGAGGACGCGCTCAACGGCGAACAGATCCTGGCGTCGCGCGAATCGTTGCTGGCGGCGGCAGCCACCGACAGCCGGCGCGTGGTCGACCTGCAACGTGAGGCTTATCGCGTCGGCAAGGTCGACATGCGCACGGTGACGCAGAGCCTGCTCACCGCGAACGCCACGCAGATCACGCTGCTGCACGTGCGTCGCGAGCGTCTCAACCAGCGCGTCGACCTGCACCTCGCGCTCGGCGGCAGCTTCGACAACGCACCGGCCGCCGCGATGCCCGCGCCCGCATCGCAAGGCGTCGGGGCGGAGCGGTGAAGTGGCTACTGATCTTCGTTCCGCTCGCGATCCTGCTCGAATTCATCGTGCCGGACCGGCCGATGCTGATCTTCGCCGCGGCCGCCATCTCGATCGTCCCGCTCGCTGCGCTGATGGCGCACTCCACCGGGGTGCTCGCCGAACGCTACGGGCCCGGCATCGGCGGCCTGCTCAACGCGACCTTCGGCAATGCGGCGGAACTGATCATTACCTTGGCGGCGCTGCGCGAAGGCCTCTACGGCATGGTCAAGGCCGCGCTGATCGGCGGCATCATCGGCAATATCCTGATGGTGCTCGGCCTGTCGATGCTGGCCGGTGGTATCGGCCGGCAATCGCAGCGCTACAACGCGGTGGCCGCGAGTTCGCAGGCCACGATGCTGACGCTTGCGGTGATCGCGCTGATCATGCCGGCCGCGTTCCGTGTCGTGGCGCCGGAAGACGACGCCTCGCTCGAATCGATCAGCCTGTGGATCTCGGTCGTGCTGATCGCCGTCTACGTGGCGTACGCCGTCTTCAGCCTCGTCACCAACCGGTCGATGTTCGAGGACGACGGGAACAGTGCGGACGAACCCCACGACAGCACACCCGCATCGCCGGCGCACGGCGCGTCGACGTCGACCAGACGCGCGGCGATCACGCTCGGCGTCGCGACGCTCGCCGTGGTGTGGATGAGCGAGTTGCTGGTGGCGGGCATCGAGCCGACCGCACAGGCACTGGGACTGTCCGACGCGTTCGCCGGTGTGTTCCTGCTGGCGGCGCTCGGCATCGCGGCGGAAGGGGCGACCGCGGTGGTGATGGCGCGCGGCAACCGCATGGGGCTGTCCATGTCGATCGTGCTGGGCTCCAGCGTGCAGCTCGCGCTGCTGGTGGCACCGCTGCTGGTGCTGCTCAGCTACGTCGTCGGCCCGCAGCCGATGGGCCTCGTGTTCGGGGGCGGCCTCGTGATCAGCGTGCTGTTCTCGGTGCTGATCGTGAACGGCGTGGCGCGCGACGGGCGATCGGACTGGCTGCGCGGCGTGCAACTGCTCGCGGTGTATCTGATCCTCGGCTCGGTCTTCTACTTCGCGCCGGACACGTCGGGGTGAGCCATGTGGAGACTCCCGTCGCTCCGTGGGTTGCTGCACCAGCGTCGTTATGCGCTGCTGTTCGGCTTGCTGCTCGCATCGATCGCGATCGGGCCGCTCACCGCGGAATTCGGCATCGGCGGCGGATTGCTGGACGTCTTTCTCGGGCTGACGTTGCTCGCAACGGTGTTGCCCGTGTCGTCGGACAACGCACGTCGGACCACGCTCGCGGTGGTCGCGATCGCGCTGGTTCTGCGCTATGCGCCGCTTCGGTCTGTCTCCGCCGAGGCGCACGCGCTGAGCTACCTGCTGTGGAGTGTGATCGCACTGCTCGCGGCGTACCGCGCACTTCGTTACGCGCTGTCGAGCGTACCCGTCGATGCGGACCACATGCTCGCCGCGCTCAGTGCCTACCTGCTAGTGGGCGTGTTCTGCGGGGCGGTCTATGTCGCGGTCGAAGCCGCGGTGCCGCGCTCGCTGCTCACTGCAGGCCAGCCGTTCGCGCACGGCATGTCGCTCAACGACGGCATCTATTTCAGTTTCGTCACCCTCGCGACGCTCGGCTACGGCGACATCACGCCGGTCACGCCGATCGCGCGCGGGCTGGCCATATTCGAAGCGATCGTCGGGCAGTTCTACCTGGCCGTGCTGGTAGCGCGGCTGGTGGGATTGCGGGCGTCCGCGGAGACGGGTGATGGCACGCGCCCGGGTTGATGCGCCTTCGTGCCTCCGCGACCGCAGACCGCGGTCGTGCGAGTTCGTGTTCCCGCGGATGCGTGCGCATCCGGGGTCCGGTGAGCGCTGCGCAGTGCCGCCATCCACCAGGAGTCATCCGTCATGAACGCCCCTCGTGATTTCGATCGACCGCGACGGTCACGGATCGCGACCGCCGTGGCCTTCGCCTTCGTGCTGCTCGCCGCTGTACCGGGCGGCTTCGCGACCGCCGCGCCACAGTCGTCCAGTTCGAGCGCGAGCTCGGGCAGCGCCGTGTTCTCGAGTGCCGAGCTCGACCAGATGCTCGCGCCGATCGCGCTGTATCCCGATTCCCTGCTCGCGCAGGTGTTGATGGCCTCGACGTACCCGGGCGAGGTCGCCGATGCCGTCGCGTGGTCCAAGGCCAACCCCAATGCCAAGGGCGACGACGCGGTGAAGCAGGTCGCGAGCAAGCCGTGGGATCCGAGCGTGCAGGCGCTGGTCGCGTTTCCCCAGGTGCTGGCGTCGCTCGGCCAGAACAATGACTGGGTGACGCGTCTCGGTGACGCGTTTCTCGCCGAGCCGGACCGCGTCACGCAGTCGATCCAGCGCCTCCGTGCGGAAGCGCAGAAGGCGGGCACGCTGAAGTCGAGCGAGCAGCAGACAGTGAAGACGGAAGCCGTCAGCGGCGGCTCCAGCCCCACCGCGATCGTGATCGAGTCGAACGATCCGGACGTCATCTACGTACCGAGCTACGACCCGAGCTGGGCCTATCCCGGTTACGGCTGGGGCGCGTATCCGCCGTACTACTACCCGCCGCCGGCCTACTGGTATCCGGGCGCCGCGCTCGGCGCCGGCATCATGTTCGGCATCGGCGTCGGCATCGTCGGCGGCCTGTGGGGCGACTGGGACTGGGGTGGCGGCGACATCAACATCGACGTCGACCGTTACAACAACTTCGAGCGCAACGTGAACCGCGAAGCGAATCGTGGCGATCGACAGGCGAATCGCGATACCCGCCGCGGCGAACGCCAGGCCGGCGACAACAAGTTCCGGCACGACAGCGCGCATCGCGAAGGCACGCCGTACCGCGACCAGGGCACGCGCGACCGCTTCGAAGGCCAGCGCCAGACAGCCGACAACCGTTTCCGCGGCGATGACGCACAGCGCTCGCAACAGCGCGAACAGGCGCGGCAGTCGATGGATCGCGCCGGCATGGAGCGTCCGGCACGCAGCAACGCCGATGCACAGAACCGCGCACGCGCGACGGCGAGCGATCGCAGCTTCCAGAACCGGCAGAGCGGAAGTCCGCCCGGCAGCGGGCGCGACAGCTTCCAGCAACGCGGGCAGAGCAACATGGGTTCACGCGATGCCGCGCGCAACAGCGGCGCGTTCAACACGGGTTCGTCGCGTGGTGACGCGTTCTCGGGCGCTAGCGGTGGCATGCGCGACACGAGCGCGGCGTCGAGCCGCGGCCGTTCGAGCAGCAGCTCGATGTCGAGGGGTGGCGGGTCGTACGGCGGATCGCGCGGTGGTGGCGCGTCACGCTCGATGAGCCGGCCGCCGGTAAGCCGTGGTGGCGGAGGACGTCGTCGATGAACACTTCAATCATCAAAACCCAAGCGGTGCGTGTGCTCGTCGTGGCGATGCTGGTGGCATCGCCGCTCGCCCTCGCGCAACAGGCGTATCCGACCCCGGAGGCCGGCGCGCAGGCGCTGGTCGACGCGCTCGGCAATACGCAGGCCGATGCGAACAAGCTGGGCGCCGTGCTCGGCTCCGACTGGAAGACGTACGTGCCGGCGCAGGGCGGGCCCAAACGTTCGGACGTCGACGCGTTCCTCGCCAAGTACCGGCAGAAGCACGCGTTCAACGCGGCCAGCGCGGACCGGTCGATGCTGACCGTCGGCGACGACGGCTGGGTGTTCCCGATCCCGCTGGTCAAGAAGGCCGACGGTTGGCACTTCGACCTGGCGTCGGGCGCGCAGGAAATCCGCAATCGCGCGATCGGTCGCAACGAACTCGACGTCATGCAGGCGCTGCGCGCCTACCGCGACGCGCAGTTCGACTACGCGAATGAGGACCGCGATGGCGACCGCGTGCTGGAGTACGCGCAGAAGCTGATCAGCACCGACGGCAAGCACGACGGCCTGTACTGGGCCGATGACGACAGCGGCGAAATCAGTCCCCTCGGACCGCTGTTCGGAGATGAGCGACCCAAGGGCGATTTCCTCGGCTACCACTACCGCATCCTGACGGGGCAGGGCCCGTCGGCGCCCGGTGGCGCGTACGACTACAAGCTCGGCGACAACATGACGCGCGGCTTCGGCCTCGTCGCCTGGCCGGCGGAGTACGGCAAGTCGGGCGTCATGACCTTCACCATCAGCCAGGACGGAATGATCTTCGAGCGTGACCTCGGCAAGGGCACGGATGCCGCGGCCCGCGCGATGAAGACCTTCGATCCCGACAGCGGCTGGAAGGAAATGGGCGACGGCACGGCAACGAAGTAGCGGGGCGGTCCGCGCCGCGCGAGGGATCGCGCGGTGCGGACATCCAGGGCGGGTGCCATGTCACCCCATTCGGATCTGCTTGATACGGACGACGCGATCATGACGAAGAAGCTCGCCGCGGAATTCCTCGGCACGTTCTGGCTGGTTCTCGGTGGTTGCGGAAGCGCGGTACTCGCGGCCAATTTCGGTGGCACGGGCAACCCACTCGGCATCGGACTGCTCGGTGTATCGCTGGCGTTCGGCCTGACGGTACTCACCGGCGCCTACGCGCTCGGCCGCATCTCCGGCGGCCACTTCAATCCGGCCGTGAGTGCGGGCCTGTGGGCCGGCGGTCGCTTTCCGGCGTCGCAACTCGTGCCGTACTGGATCGCGCAGACGCTCGGCGGGCTCGTTGCCGGTTTCGTGCTGTGGCAGATCGCGAGCGGGCAGGCCGGCTTCAATGTCGACCCGAATTCGGCGGGTGCGTTCGCGACGAACGGGTACGACGAATTCTCGCCGGGCGGCTATTCAATGGTCGCCGCTGCGCTCTGCGAGTTCGTCATGACCGCGATGTTCGTTGTCGTGATCATGGGGGCCACGCAAGGTGCGGCGCCGGCCGCACTCGCACCGGTGGCGATCGGCTTCGCCCTGACACTGATCCACCTCATCAGCATTCCTGTCACCAACACCTCGGTGAACCCCGCGCGGTCGACGGGCGTCGCCGTGTTCGTCGGCGGCCATGCGCTGTCGCAGCTCGCGTTCTTCTGGATCGTGCCGGTCGCAGGCGGCGTGGTGGGCGGTGCGCTGTATCGCTGGCTGGGTCGGGAAGGGGAATGAGCTGCGCTGCGTGCGGCGACGTCGCATGCGGCCTCAGTCGTCCTCCAGCACGACCTCGGCCTCGCGGTCGTGGGGCAGGGCATCCCACGCCGCGATCGCATCGGCAACGCTCGCGAAGATGCGACCTTCGCCAAGCGTTGCGTACAGCGGTGCGCGCCGAAGGGTCTCGAGGACGTCGGGGGTCATGCCGGCCAGCCAGAGGTCGGTCCCCGCCGCGCGCTGCTTGGCCTCGGCGTCGGTGAGTGCCATCAAAGCGGTGTATTCGATGTCGAACACGGCACGCAGGTCGAGCAGGATCACGCGCGGCTTCGATTCGGCGATCAGCGGCTGGATGCGCTCGCCGAAGTAGGCGGCATTGCCGAAGAACAGGCGGCCTTCCGGGCGTAGGACAAGCAGACCGGGGACGTCTTCGTCGTCCGATGTACGCGGCGTTTGCGGCCGGAAGCGCCGCGTTCCGGGCTTGCGACGCAGGACATGCAGGCGCGGCCGAAGCGTCTGGTAGGCGAGGGACATCAGCGACACGACGATCGCGACCACGATGCCGCGCAGCGCACCGAAGGCGACCACACCCAGCATCGCGACCAGCGCCCACGTGAATTCCGTGCGGCGCACGGCGCGGATGGCAGCGAACTCGCGCGGGCTGATCAGGTGGGCAGTGAAGACGATCGCGATCGCCGCGAGCGTCGCATTCGGGATGCGCTCGAGCAGGGGCGCCAGCCACTCCATCGCCACGAGCGCGAGCAACGCGACGAACAAACCGGACAGCTGCGATCGCGCACCGGCCCCGTCGTTGACGGTCGACGGCATGGTCGCGCCACTTGCGGGCAGGCAGCCGAACAGCGACCCGCCGACGCCGGCCATGCCCAGGGCGCGCAGTTCCACGTCGGCGTTCGGGTAGGGCTCACCCGCGCGCACCACGCTCTGCGCAGCCGCGAGGGACTGGATGAAGCTCATCAGCGCGATGCCCATCGCAGCGGGCCACAGTTCGCCGATCAACGCCGTATTCGGCCGGACGAGGGAGGGCAGACCGACCGGCACACGGCCAACGACTTCGACGCCATGCGCGCCCAGGTCGAACGCGAACGACAGCGTCGTACCGAACATCACCGCGATCAACGTGGAGGGGAGTCGCGGCCACCGGCGCTGCATCGCGAGGATGCCGAACACCGACGTCGCGCCCAGCGCCAGCGTCGCCCACGAGGTGTCGGGCAGCGACATCGCCATGTCGGCGACTTCCTGCAGGCGACGACCGGAACGGATGTGCAGGCCGAACAGTCGCGGCAACTGTTCGATCAGAACGACGATCGCGACGCCTGCACGGAATCCCGTCAGCACCGGCGCCGAAATGAAGTTCGCGAGGAAACCGAAACGCAGCACGGCCGCAATCACCAACATCAGCCCGGTGAGCAGCGAAAGCGTGGCGCTCGCGCGCACCAGTTCGTCCGCATTCGCAAAAGGCGCGACCCCGGTCAGCGCGGCGCCGGTCAGCATCGCAACCGTTGCGGTGCTGCTCACACTCAGCGCGCGCGACGTGCCGACGAACGCGTATACAAGCGCGGGGACGCACGCCGTGTACAGACCCACGTAGGCGGGAACACCGGCGAGCGCCGCGTAGGCGAGCGTCTGCGGCAGGACGACCGCCGCCGTCGTAATGCCCGCCATGGCGTCGCGTGGCAACCACCGCCAGCGATAGTCGCGCCATCCGTATGGCAGGAGCGCCCGCGCGGTCATGCGCGGCGCTTCGGGGAGCGTCGCATCGAAGCGGTGCGCATCACGCGCTCCCCGCCGTCAGAGCGACGGCGGGTCGTAATAGACCATGACGCGCAGGTCGCGCAGATCCTGGCTGGCCGGATCGTCCTGGGCCACCTGGCCGTAGCGCAGGCGCACCATCAGGCCCTTCAACGGGCCTTCGGGCACGTTCCACTGCACGTTGAAGTCGGATTCCTGGCGCGAGAACTGCCCGGGCGCGTCCGGTGTGCTGCCATTGACGTACAGCGCGTACATGCTCAGGCCCTTGACGCTCGCGAAGTTGTAGCCGGCGCGCACCATCCACGCGTCCTCGCCGTCGCGGTTGAAGTCCTCCACCTGCACGCTGGTGTAGCCCGGATAACCGCTCCACGGGTTCTGCATGTTGGTGTCGCCGCGGGCGCTGGTGAACGCGGTGGTGAACAGGGCGTTGTTCCAGGCGAGTTCGGCCTTGCCGCCCCACTGGTGCGCCTTGAAGTCGCGACCCTTCAGCAGGTTGTCGCCGGTGCTCTGCTGGTCGGAGTACTGCAGCGCGAACGTCAGTTTCCTCTTGTCCGCGAGCTTGAGGTCGTATTTTCCTTCGGTGTAGAAGATGTTGATGATGTCGTTGCTGTAGTAGTCGATCAGGCCGAACGACCAGCCCTTGTACTTGTAGTTCGCACCGGTCGCGAACACACCGCGCTTCACACCGGCCGGTGCACCCGCGTCCTGCGCCATCGACACGAAGTGGTCCGCGTTGCGTTCCTTGATCTCGTCGAAGTAGCCCGCGCCCCAACGCACTTCGGGCAGGTCGCCACCGCCGTGCAGGCCCTGGACCACCGCCGCCGTGAACGTGTTCGGCGACATGCGGCTGTCGTTGCGGTTGATGTACGGCGTGTCGAAGGCGCGTGCACCGACCGTCATCTTGACGTCTTCGGTGAACAGGAATTCGCCGTAGAACTCGCCCAGCGCGACGTAGCCGTGCTGGCCCGGCTTCAGCAGCAACGTGCCGTCCTTCTCTTCGGGGCCCCACAACTTGCCGGACGCATAGACCGTCGAACCGAACGAGAAATGTTCGCGGAAGTAGCCGGTCTTGAAACCGGCTGAGCCGCCGAGCGCCCACGCGCCGATCTCGCTGTCGTCGTACTTGGTGCGGTCGAGGTAGTAGCTGCGCAGCTGGACGTCGGCCTTGGTGTCTTGGAACGCCTTGCGCCGCGTCTCGCGCACCCACGCCGCATGCGTCTTCGGGCCGAAGCTTTCGGACAGTGGCGTCTGACCCTGTTCGGTCGAGGAGGGCGGGCCTTCACCGGTGGCTTCCTGGTTCTCTTCGATCGCAGGTTCGGTCGTGCCCGGTGTTGCGGCGCTTGCCTGCGGTTCGAGTGGATGCGGCGCGAGTGCCAGCGCGTCGAGATCCGCTGCGGTCATCGTCGCAGGTGCGGCGCCGCGTCCTTCGGCCGCGAAGGCGGACGTCGCCTGCAGCGCGCCCATGGCAGCCAACGTGATCCAGATCGACCGGCACAGGCCGGCGCGTCGATGCCTGGTCATGCATCCTCCCGTCGCGCTTTCGCGCGTCGGGCGGTCAACGGACGGCCCTCCCGCTTCATGCGCCTTTCGTCCATGACCTCCACGCGCTCACGCGCGGAGGTCACCACCTTGGTAGGCCGCTTGCGCGGCCGCTCGCGGGGCGGTCGCTCGACGATCACTGCGACAGCACCATCGCGAAGTAGCCGAACACGGTGTAAAGCACGCCGGAAACCGCGTACCCGACCGGGAAGCCCACCCACGGCACGCTGCTGCCGATCTCCTTCGCGGCTTCGCGTGCGGGACCGGAGTGCGAGCGCGAGCCCGCGACGCCGCCCATCAACACCGCCGGGTTGATCTTGAAGATGTGGTAGCCGATCGCCCACGTGATGAACGGCGGGATCGTGCTGGCCACGAAGCCGGCAAGGAAGATCTTGATCGCGATCGAACCCGTCAGTTGTTCGAGCAGCGTCGCGCCCGCGTTGATGCCGACAATCGCGATGAACGTGACGAGGCCGAGGTCCTCGAGGATGTTGCGCGCTGCGTTCGGCGTGCTGCCGAAGAAGCGCAGGCGCGACACGATCGACGACACCAGGATGCCCGACAGCAGCAGGCCGCCCGCGTTGCCGAGGCCGACCGAGAAGCTGCCCACGGGGACGTTGATCTTGCCGATCAACAGACCGAGCACCATGCCGGCCGACAGCGTCAGCAGGTCGGTCGACGTGCTCTGCCGGGCGACCTTGCCGAGCAGTGCGCCAGCCTTTTCGACGGCCGACTTCAGGCCCGTCACGTACAGCACGTCGAAACGCTTGATCAGCGTGTCGGCGCCGAGCGGAATCGCTTCGCCGCTGCGTTCGATGCGGCTGACACCGAGCTGGCCCGCGAAGTCGGTCTGCGCGAGCGAGCGCAGCGGCTTCTCGTCCATCGACTTTTCGGTGACCAGGATTTCCGCCTGGTCGAGCGCGATGTTCAGCGCCTTCGAGTCGGGCAGTTCCGGGCCCATCAGGCCGAGGTTCGACGTCAGGTCTTCGAGGCGTCCACCGAGTGCAACGACGTCGCCTTGGCGCAGCACGATGTCCGTCGATGCACCCAGCACCTCGTCACCGCGCACGACGTTGACGATGCGGTACTGCGGATACGTCGAGCGGAACTGCGCGATGCTCTGGCCCGCAGTCGACGGGTTCTCCACCCGATACGCACGCAGGCCGCCCGGGCGGTAGCCCGTTAGTCCGGTGTCGTCGACATTGGCGACGCCGTGCGCTGCTTCATAGTCGCGTGCCGCCTTCTTCGCATCCACGCCCCACCAGCGGGGCAGGTACTTGCACACGAGGATGATGCCGACCGTGCCCCAGATGTAGGTCACGCCGTAACCCAGTGCGATCATCGCGGACACCGCTTCGGGCGTCGTGCCGGCCGGCACTTTGTACGCGCCTTGTTCCATCGCCATTTCGGCGGTGCCGATCGCCGCCGACATCGTCTGCGAACCGGCCAGCACGCCGCCCGCAGCACCCGGCGGCAGATGGAACACCGGGCCCGACATCAGCACCACGAGACCCAGGCCGAGGAACGAACAGATCACGGCGAGGATGGTGAACGTGATGCCGTCCTTCTTCAGGCTGTTGAAGAACGCGGGCCCGACACGCAGACCCACGCCATACATGAACAGGTAGTAGAAGAGCGACTTCGCGAAGTTGTCGAGTTGCAGCTTCACGCCGTAGGTCGATGCCCACGTCGCAAGCGCCGCACCGACGACCACGGCCGCGGCGACCATGCCGAGTCCGTATCCCTTGACCGAGAATTTGCCGACGAGAACGGCCAATCCCACTGTGAGGAACAGCAGGATGTAGGGGTTGTCGGCGAGGAACTGGAAGAGCCCTTGCATGGCGGAGCCTCCGGAGCGACGGGTGGGCTTACTGGGTGGCGGACGCGGACCAGTTCGCGAGCACGTCGGGCTTCAGCATCTTGATGCCCTGTGCCGCGTGGTAGCCGTGGATTTCCTTGACATCGAGCTTGCGCATGTAAGCGATCGTGTCGTCGGAGATGACCTGCCCCGGCACCATGATCGGGAAGCCGGGCGGGTAGGGGATGACGAAGTTCGCCGACACCATGGGCGGCCCATCCTTCAGCCGACGATCGATCTCGTCGCTGTTGAGGCGCACGAACTCGCAGTTGTCCTCGTCGTAGGCCATGAAGAACGCGGGGCGCATGTGGCCTTCGTTGCTCGTGCCTTTCGCATCGTCGCGGAACGCGTCGTGGAACCGGCTGAAGTTTGGAAGATCGGGCACGTCGGTCATCAGCGACTTCACGCGTGAGGCGAACTGCGCCTGCCCGGATTCGCCGCCATCCGACAGGCGCGCTTCGATCTCGCGCGACATGTCGGCCAGTGCCTTGATCAGCAACGCCGCATCGCTGTGCGTGTTGTTGATGTTGGTCTGCACGAGGATGCTGTTGCGCGACGTCTTGTTGATCTGGATGTCGAAGCGCTCGGCCAGCATGCCCTTGAACTGCGTGCCGTCGAAACCGGCCGAGCCGCAGACGAGCGTGAGGCGCGTCGGATCGAGCGCGAACTCGTCCTCGTCCCATGCCTCCAGCGTCTCCGCCCACGATGCATTCGGCGGGCCGTAGTCGGTGAGGCCCGACTGGCGGAACTCCGCCGGGATCATGTCTTCAGGCGTCGCGACCTTGAAGTACTTCGAGATCAGCGGATGCGTGTTGATCGTCTTGCGAAGACGCAGCGCGAGATCCGTCATCTGGATGGTCAGCGCATAGCCTTCGAGTTCCATCTGACGACGCGCGAGATCGAGCGACGCGATCAGCTGCAGGTTCGGCGACGTCGACGTGTGCGCGAAGAACGCCTCCTCGAACGGGCCTTCGACCTTGTGGAAGTCATCGTCCCACACCAGCATCATCGAGCCCTGACGGAAAGCCGACATCGACTTGTGTGTCGAATTCGTCTGATAGACGCGGATGCGCACCTTGTCGGGGTCGGGCAGGCAGTGCGTCTCCAGCAATTCCTTGTCGTCGACGTCCGCGTGCTTGGCCTTCCACGCCTTGTACTGCTCGCGATACGCCTCGCTGCGGTATTTCTCCGACAGCGCGGCCGCGGCACCCATCGCCGTGCGGCGACGATGGAACGGGCTGAAGCGTGCGAAACCGAACCAGGCTTCGTCCCACAGGAAGACGAGGTCAGGCTTGATGGCGAGGCATTCCTCCATCACCCGCTTCGGGTTGTACATGTGCCCGTCGAAGGTGCAGTTGGTCATGTCGATGACCTTGACGCGGTCGAGCTTGCCTTCGGCCTTGCAGTTCAGCAGCGCCTGCTTGATCGTGCGCAGCGGCACCGCCCCGTACATCGAGTACTGCGTCAGCGGGAAGGCTTCGACGTAGTAGGGCTGCGCGCCGCCGAGCACGAAGCCGTAGTGGTGCGATTTGTGGCAGTTGCGATCGACGACGACGATGTCGCCGGGCTTGCAGATGGCCTGAACGACGATCTTGTTCGACGTCGACGTGCCATTGGTGCCGAGGTAGGCCCGCTTCGCGCCGAACGCGCGTGCGGTGGCTTCCATCATCTTCTTGATGTTGCCGGTTGGTTCCAGCAGCGAATCCAGGCCGCCGGTCGTCGCGGACGACTCGGCGAACAGGATGTTGGTGCCGTAGAACGTGCCCATGTCGCGGATCCAGTTCGATGAGAACACGGACTTGCCGCGCGCGATCGGCAGTGCGTGGAAGGTGCCGATCGGGCGCGTCGCGTACTTCTTCAGGTTGTCGAAGTAGGGCGTCTCGTAACGGTCCTTGATGCCGTCGAGGAGGGCGAGGTGCAACTCCATCGGCTCTTCGACGTGGTGGAACACGCGGCGCACAGGCGCGGCGTCGTCGCTACCGGCGAGCAGTTCGGGCGAACGGTCGGTGAGCAGGAACAGATCGAGTTCGGGGCGGAAGTTGCGCAGCCCGCGCGCCAAGCGCGTCGACAACGCACCGGGGCCGGCCGCGCTCTGGTCGATCTGGATATGGCGCGCGAGATAAGCCTTGAGATCCGGAATCTGGTGACGCGACGCGTACTGGAAGCCATCGACCAGGATCACGCTCTGGATGTTCGAGTTCACCATCGCGGCCAGCGCGGCATCCTCGAAGCTGCCGACATGCACCGTCGCGTACTGGAACGGGTCATCCGGACGGCGCAGGCGGCGCATTTCCTCGCCCGCGCGCATCCATGTCGACGGATCGGTCGGTGTGACGATCAGCACCTCGAAATACGGCCGCTGCGCGGAGCCGGTCACGTCCGGCGGCGCGGTGTCGAGCAGCGTGCCGTCACCATCGCCCGCAAGATCCCAGGCCTGGTCGTCGCGGCGATAGTCACCGGACAGCAGCGTCGACGAAATGCGCTGCACGAGTCGCGCGAACGCGCTGGCGTCGCCCGCATCGAGTGCGGCGTCGAGGGCCGACAGCAGGCGCGTGCCGGGATACGCCCAGCAGAACTCCAGGCGCGTGATGCGCCCCAGCAGCGTGCGGCACTGGGTGCGGTAGCGCTCGCCATGTTCGCTGGCGGCGCGTTGATCGGCCCATGCACGGGCGAGGGCATTGAGTTCACGCCACTGGTCGGCACGCGCGAGCGCGGCGGAGAAGACATGCGACAGGCCGCTGGTATCGGTGTGTGCAACGTCGTTCATGGGGGAGGGCCTCGTGGGTTCACGGATTCGTGCAGGCGCGTCCGCCTGCGCGGCAGATGTCGCTCGCGGAACGGTAGGTCGAGGGGATGGCGTGCGCCTATTGGCTCTGGTGTCATCACGCGTTGCCCGAAGGGGCAGGGACTGGCGCGCCACGAGTCGCGCCTCACGCGCGCCCCTGACGCGGGTCACAGGGGTTTGCGGATGCCGGGCTTCGCGTCGACGGGCGTGACGTTCGGAAAGGCGTGGGGCGCAAAGCGTTGCTGCTGGCAGCACGCTGCGCGATACGCGTTCCAGCCGCGAATATCAGACGATCACGCGGGGTGCGGACTCGAGCGTGGAGCGACGCGAGGCGATGTCCTTCGATCGATCAGCGCATGCCAATAGAACGGCATCGGCTGCTGCGCGCACACCGTGCGCAAGCGACATTTGCTCGTCGCGCGTCGCCCGGCCATCGTCCCAATCCGGCGGTCCGCGTCGTCGGCTCCGACGCCGTGTCGCGTCATGCCCCGTCGAGAATCTCGATCAACCTGGGCACGTTCGGCGGCTTCACCATGTGGTGATCGAAGCCGGCTGCTTTGGACATCACGCGGTCGTGCGGTTGGCCATAGCCGGTCAACGCGATGAACGTCGCATGCGGGGCGGCCATGCCGCTTCGCAGTCGCTCGGCCAGCTCGAATCCCGTCATGTCCGGCAGGCCAATGTCGAGCACGTAGGTGTCCCAATTGCCGGGTTGGGCCATGGCGAGCGCGGACCGTCCGTCGTGTGCGATGGCGACCTCATGCCCGAGGAGCTGCAGGAGTTCGGCCAGCGTCGCCGCGGCATCGATGTTGTCGTCGACCAGCAGGATGTGGCGCGACCGTGTCGTAGCGGACTCGACCGGCGGGGCGCTGCGCGCACTGCGAAGATCACGCCGGACACGGGCAAGATCTGCGGCATGGAAGCGCTGGTCCGCTGGCGCCGTCGCGACGGCGAACTGGTCATGCCCGGCGATTTCATCGAAATCGCGGAAGAGTGCGGACTGATCGCGCAGATCGACGAATGGGTGCTGGAAGAAGCCTGCCGCCAGAATCGTCGATGGCAGGATGCAGGCCTCGAGCACGTCGCCGTCGCGGTCAATCTTTCAGCGGCGCGTACGCACGTCGAAGCCTTTCCGGATTTCCTCGCGGACGTTCTGCGTCGAACGCGCCTGCCGCCCGAATGCCTGCAGATCGAGCTGACCGAAAGCCAGATGCTGCACGACACCGAGCGATTCGAAACCCTCATACGCGGCATCAAGTCGCTGGGCGTCAAGGTGGCGATCGACGACTTCGGCACGGGCTACTCCAGCCTCGGCTATCTGCACCGGTTCCCCTTCGACGTGCTGAAGATCGACAAATCGTTCGTGCAGTCGCTGCGCGAAGACAGTCGCGAAGCCGCGATCGTCGAGGCCATTACCCGGCTCGCCCGCGCCTTCGACTATGTCGTGGTGGCGGAGGGCGTGGAAACGCAAGAGCAGGTCCGAATCCTGCAGGCGCACGGCTGCCACGAGATGCAGGGCTACCTGTACAGCCGACCGGTGCCGGCCGAGGCTTTCGAGCAACTGCTCAGGGCCGGCGTGGTGGACGTTGCGCATGACCGGAGCGGGGCAGTGATTCGGCCCGCGTAGTCGTCGCCGGAGGCGTCACGGCTTCGGCAATCCCTGTTGCAACGCCTTGAGCCCGTCGCGCGCCATGGCGTCCTGATTGCCCGTACTGCCGAGCGCCATCACCGTGCCTTGGTAGACGTGGTCGCTCTTCGACACCCACGCGAAGCAGATCATGCGGCCCGTCGCATCGGCCTTCTTCGCTTCGTGGATCGAGCACTGGGTGACGTAGCCATCGATCGGGCAGGCCAGCGGTCGGGTCGACGTGACGTACGTGCCGAGTCGCTTTGCACACATCGACGCCGCCTGGTCGACGAACGAGGTCCGACGCTCGTCGGTGATCGGGCCCGTTCCGAGAAAATGCTGGAGATCGGTTTCGACGATGACCGCGCGAACCGGATGCAGCGGATAGGAATCGGTGTCGTGGCCGTAGGCGTTGAGCCAGCCGTTGTCGGTGTCGCGTTGGCCGATCTGATGCCAGCCCGGGAGATGCGCGACGCGGTCGGCATCGAACGACCGCTGCATGAGCGGCGTGGTCGGCTGCCCGAACACAGGATCCTGCGCCCAGCAGGAAGGCGCGCAGAGCAAGGCAAATGACACCATCCATCGACGAATGTTCATCGGAAACCCGTTGATCGCCGTGTCGCGGACCAGTATCCGCGCGTTGTCGGGGCCGCTCAACGTCCGTTGGGCGGCGGCACGACGGCGCGGGCCGTAGCGTCTTGAAGACCTGTGGAATCGCACATGCAACGTCCCGGCAAGGACAGACTGGAAGGCGTTCTGACCGGGTGAAACCAGTGGCGGAGGCCAGTGAGGAATCGGCAGGCGCGGCCGGCCGTGGCATTGCTGGCGGGAGGGATGCAGCCGAAGCGCACGAAAGGGCTGGACCCACTGAAACATTGCCCCATCGGATACTTCGCATAATGCCTATTATGTTAGGGACGAGAGCATCCCACGGAGCCGACTTCTTCAGGCGAACCGCACATCCCCAATCCCTGTCCCCAAGGGCAAGCCCGCCTTCCCCCAAGGCGAATGCCGCTTTTATCCGCCCGGGACCAGAATACCTGGACATCGTCCGTCGAACCGAGGAGCCGCGCCATGTTCCGTCCGGGTTTCCGCGCCGTCTGCATCGGTCTGCTGTTGCTCGCCGGCGGCTGCGCCAGCGGGCCGACCGTCACCTCCAACTACGACCACAGCGCGAACTTCGCGAACTACCGCACGTTCGGCTACTTCTCGCCGCTGGGCACCGACCGTGCCGGCTACGCGACGCTGGTCACCCAGTCGCTGAAGAATGCGACACGCCGGGAGATGGAAGCCCGCGGCTACACCTACAACGAGAATGCGCCCGACCTGCTGGTCAATTTCAACGCCAAGCTCGAGAAGCAGACCGACGTGCGCTCAATGCCGATGGGCCCGCCCATGGTCGGTTACTACGGCTACCGCGGCGGCTACTACGGCGGTTGGGGCGGCTACTACACCGATGTCTACCAGTACACCGAAGGCACCATCAACGTGGATCTGGTCGACGCGCGCCAGCGTCAGCTGGTCTGGGAAGGCGTCGCCGTCGGTCGCGTCACCACCAAGCATCGCGAGAACCCCGACGCGGCCATCAGCGCGGCCGTCGCCGAGATCTTCAAGAGCTTCCCGTTCCGGGCGAATCCGTAACTGCGGATCGCGGAACCGATGGGCGCGGACGTCCCGCGCCCGTTCAACGCGTTCCAGGCGTCGCAAGGCCCAGCGCCACGAGGCGTGCCAGCGCATCGGCGAATCGGAATCCATCGACATCACGTGCGACGGTCGCCAGCTGCGGCGCCAGCGGCGTGCCTTCCGCGTTCGCACGCAGCGTTTCGAAGGCGTCGACCGAATCGGCGTCGTCGTCGCGCAGGAGTTCGACGAAACGATCGAGCTGCGGCCGCAGCACGGTGATATCGACCGCGGCGCCCGCAGGCCGCGACGACTGCCGCGGCGGCGCAGTGATTCCCGCCAGTTCGCGCACGACAGGCGCCAACGCTTCGGCCACGCGCTTCAGCCGCGGCGCGACGTCCGGATCCGTCGGACGCGCATGCATGAGGTCTTCGAGCGCACCGGCGGCCTCCTGCACAGCCACGGCGCCGATCATGCCGGCCGTGCCCTTCAGCGTATGCGCCAGCCGCGTTGCGGTTTCATGGTCGCCCTGCTCCATCGCCGCGCTGAACTCCGCTTCGAAGTTCCGGTTTCCGTCGCGGAATCCCACCAGCATGCGCCGGTACAGCGCGTCGCTTCCGGCCGTGCTCGCACGGCCGATGCGCGTGTCGATGTGCTCGAAGCCGTCGATGCGATCGTCCGATGACGATGCGATTGCACGGTCATCCTGCGCGACCTTCGACTCCGCAACCTTGTTCGACGGCCGGATCCAGCGCGCCATGGTCGTGAACATCTCCGCGACGCGCAGCGGCTTGGCGATGTGATCGTTCATGCCCGCCTCGATCACGCGTTCGCGATCACCGGCCATCGCGTTCGCGGTCATGGCGATGACCGGCATGTCGGCGAACCGTGCATCGCCCCGGATCGCGCGCGTCGCGGCGTAGCCATCCATCACCGGCATCTGGCAATCCATGAGGATGCCGTCGAACGCCGCGTCGTTCGCCAGGGTGTCGAGCGCCTCCTGCCCGTTCTCCGCAAGCACGACGTCGAGCCCGGCCTGGCGCAGCAGCTCCGTCGCCAGCTCCTGGTTCATTTCGTTGTCTTCGACCAGCAGCACGCGTGCGCCCCGCAGGCGCGCCATCGCGTCCGCCTCGCCGGCGGCTCGCGCATCCGCACGGCGTTCGACCGGTTGCTCGTGACCGAACACCGTCGCGATCGCATCCAGCAGCGTCGATGGCGTCACCGGCTTGGTCAGGACCGCGCTGGGTGAGACGCCGCGACGCGACGCGTCCGCGAGCACGTCATCGCGGCCGTACGCCGTGACCATGATGACCGACGGCATGTTCGCCATGGCGCTGTTCTGCATGCGTTCCATGACGGCGATGCCGTCTTCGCCGGGCATGCGCCAGTCCATCAGGACGAGGTCGTAGGGCAGTGTTTTCGCGTCGGCATCGGCGATCTGTCGCAACGCTTCGAGGCCGTCCCATGCGACATCGACCTCGAGCCCGAACGAGCGCGCCATGCCGGACAGGATCTCCCGTGCCGACGCGTTGTCGTCGACGACCAGTACACGCATGCCTTTCAATTCATCGGCGTGCAGCATGCGGCGCGGCTGCGCGTCCGACTGCTCGCCGAAGCGCGCGATGAAGTGGAAGACCGACCCCTCCCCTACCCGGCTCTCCACCCAGATGCGGCCGTCCATGAGTTCGACCAGCCGCTTCGAAATCGCCAGACCCAACCCGGTGCCGCCGTACTTGCGCGTAGTCGACGCATCGGCCTGGCTGAAACTCTGGAAGAGCCGGCCGACCTGCTCGTCGGTCATGCCGATGCCGGTGTCGCGCACCTCGAAATGCAGCACGACGGCGTCGTCGTCCTTGGACTCCTGACGCACACGGACGACGACTTCACCCTGCTCGGTGAACTTCATCGCGTTGTTGCCGAGGTTCACCAGCACCTGGCCGAGCCGAAGCGGATCGCCGATCAGCGACGTGGTGACGTCCGGATCGACGTCGAACAGCAGCTCGAGGCCTTTTTCCTCGGCACGCAGCGCGAGCAGGCTCGAGAGATGGTCGAGCACATCCTCCAGCCGGAATTCGGTGCGTTCGATATCCAGCCGCCCGGCTTCGATCTTCGAGAAGTCGAGGATGTCGTTGATGATCCCGAGCAGGCTTTCGCCGGCGCGTTGCACCTTGTCGATGTAGTTGCGCTGGCGCGCGTCGAGTTCGGTGCCCAGCGCGAGATGCGACATGCCGATGATCGCGTTGAGCGGCGTGCGGATCTCGTGGCTCATGTTGGCGAGGAATTCGCTCTTGGCCCGCGTAGCCTCCAGCGCCTGCTCGCGCGCACGCAGCAGTTCGTCTTCCGTCGCTTTCTGCTGGGTGATGTCCTGGTACGCGCCGTACATGAAACGCGTCGCCCCCGTCGCGGGATCGCGCACCAGCTTGCCCGCGGCGTGTACCCAGACCGTGCGGCCATCTGCCGGGCTGCGATAGGGATAGACGGCATCGTAAGCGTCGTACTTTCCATCGACTGCCCCTTGGTAGCGCTCGATGGTGTGGTCAGCCGCGTCGGGGCTCACCGCGACAATCCGCGAGAGCCACTCTGCTTGCAGGTCGTAGCGACCATCGGGCTTGGGCGGCTCGCCGAGAATCGCCGCGGCGCGCGGCGAGGCGAAATAGACGTCGGGGGTGCGGTAGTCGACGTGCCAGTACCCGCAGTTGGTGAGCTCGAGCGCGACATCGGAAAGGAAGTTCACGCGCTTGAGCTCCTCGTCCGCGCGCTTGCGGTCGGACATGTCCTCGACGGCGAGCGCGACGCCGCCGCCGAACTCCTCGTCGATCGGGGCCGCACTGATGCGTACCCACCGGGGTTCAGCTTGGTGTTCGTTCTGCAGCGCCATCTCGAAGCCATGCACGGGCTCGCCCGTGTCCAGTGCCCGCTGCGCCGGGAGCTCAGCGAGCGGGATCGGCGTCATGTCGCTCCGGAAGGCCTTCCACCGGGCATCGGCGAGCTTGCGACCGCGCAGCTCGTCGGTGGTGGCATCGAGGATGCGGGCGCTGATCTCGTTCACTTCGACGACGCGGCCTTCCTTGTCGTACAGCACGGCGCCAACCGGCAACGCATCGAACAACGCGCGCAACCGCTGGCGTTGGGCCCGGATTTCCTGCTCCGCCTGTTTACGCGCCGTCACGTCGCGTACCGAGGCGCAGACGCAGATGCCGCGGCCTTCGAACTCCGGAAGCCGTGACAGCCCGACTTCGATCGGGAACGTCGATCCGTCCTTCCGTTGCCCGCGCAATTCCTGGTCGCCCGCGCCCATCTGGCGGGACCCCCCGGCCGCCATGAACGAATCACGCTTGGCCGAGTGGCCGTCGCGGACGCCCACCGGCACGAGGACTTCCACCTGTTGGCCGACCAGCTGGTCCGGCTCGTAACCGAACATCTTCGCGATCTGCGCGTTGATCAGCAGGATGCGGCCGCTGATGTCCGCGACGATCATGCCGTCGGGCGACGACTCGATGACGCTGCGCAGCCAGGCTTCGGTCGCCTGCAACGTGTCCTGCTGCCGCGCGAGCTCGGCCGTCTGCTCGGCGAGCTTGCCTGCCTGCGCCTCCAGCTGCTGTGCCTGCCTGCGGGAACTGTCCAGCAACTCTTCCGTACGACGGCTGCGCTGCAGGATCTGCAGGTGCGAGGCCAGCGGCGCCAGCAGGCCTTCCGCCAATGCGCACTCGCGCCGATGCGGCAGTCGGAACCCGGCGACTTCCACCACCGCCAGCAATTCACCGGCGCGCACCACCGGCCACACCTCGACGACATCGGGACGGGTCGCACTCATGCCCGACGTGATCGGCAGATAGTCGGGTGGCACGCGATCGAGCAGCACCGGGCGGCGCTCGACCGCACATTGGCCGACGAGTCCCTCGCCGAAAGCGATGCGATCACGCAAGCCTTCCGGGGCGACCGCGAACCGGCCGCGGATGCGCAGGGTCCTGGCGTCGTCCTCGGGCACGTAGAACGCGGCATGCCCCAGCGGCCACACCTTCGACAACGCGGACAGGTACAGCGTCGCCAATGCCTCCACCGACCGCGTGCCCGTCATCTGGCCGGCGATCTCGGACATCTTCGACACAACCCAACGCTGGTCCTCGAGTTCGCGCGACTGCTCTTGCAGCAACACGACCGAGCGCGCGAGCGTCCCGACTTCATTCGTGAACTCGGTGCACGGAATTTCGACGGCGTGATCGCCGGACGCGAGCTTTTCGGTCGCCTGTTGCAGCCTTTGCGCCGGGAGTCTGATCGAACGTCCGATCAGATGCGACAGCAGCAGGCCCAGCAGGATGGCACCCACCACCAGCGCCGCCGTGATCCGCGTGCCGCGCCGGTCCACTTCCAACGATTGCTGCACGGCCTGTGCCGCCGCGGCGCTCTTCAGCGCGAGCATTCTTACGAGATCGGCGTTCGCCTGCCGAAGTCGCTGCTGATAATCGGCGCTTCCGAGTACGGCCGCTGCCGTCGCGGTGTCCCCCGTCCGCACCCGATTCACCGCCTGCTCGACGACGCGGTCGTAGGCCGCCTGCGAGGCCTCGAACCTCTCCATGCTTTCCGCGACCACCGGCGTGATGATCGTCTGGCGCATCTGCGGGATATGCCGCTGCAGCTGCTGCCGCGCGGTCGTGACGTCGTGCAGCGCCTGTTCGACATCGCGCCGCGTTCGCCCGACGATCGCCGTCTGCAGATCCTGGTCGACGTCCACCACGTCGGCCTGCAGCGATTTGATCATCGCGATGCCGGCCATGTGCTTGGTGTACAGCGCGTCCATGCGCGACTGCATGGCGCTCTGGGTTGCCAGACTCTGCAGGCCGATGCCCAGGGCGATCAACAGCAGCACCGCGAAGGCGAGCCACAGCTTGCTGCGGATCGGCAGGGCTTCGAGGCGTGTGGACAGGCTGCTCATGGCCGTTCCCCTGACGTGTACGACGTCGCGGATGTCACGGATGGATCCGGTCGCCGAGCGATTGCTGCGTGCGCTGCGCAGCGATTGCCATCTCGCGGTCGCTGTCGATGAAGTGCTCGGCGATATGCCGGCACTCGTCCTCCAGCGCGATGAACGCATCGACGATATCGGGATCGAAATGCTGGCCACGCCCCTTGACGATGATGCCGACGGCGTCCTCGTGCCTCATCGGTTCCTTGTAGACACGGCGGCTGATCAGCGCGTCATAGACATCCGCGACGGCCATGAGCCTTCCGCAGATCGGGATGTCGTCGCCCGCGAGGCCCAGCGGATATCCCGAACCGTCCCACTTCTCCTGATGGCTGTAGGCGATGTCCCGTGCCATTTCCAGGAAACCCAGTTCCTCGCCTGCGTCTTCCAGCGCACGCTCGATCGCCTCCTTGCCGAGCGTGGTGTGCGTCTTCATGACCTCGAACTCCTCGTCCGTCAGCTTGCCGGGCTTGAGGAGGATGCGATCCGGCACACCGACCTTGCCGATGTCGTGCAACGGCGCCGACTTGAACAGCAGGTCGATGTTCGACGGCGTGCAGAACGCGGTGAAGCGCGGGTGTTCGGCGAGCTGCTGGGCGAGACGGCGCACGTAGTGCTGCGTGCGCAGGATGTGGTTGCCGGTCTCGTTGTCGCGCGTCTCCGCCAGCGACGCCATCGCACGGATGGTGACGTCCTGGATGCGCGCCACCTGGCGCGTTCGAAGTGCGACTTCCTGTTCGAGAAATGCGTTCTGGTCCTGCAGGAAATCGCGCACGCGCTTGAGTTGCAGGTGGTTGCGCACGCGCGCCAGCGTGATCGACGGACTGATCGGCTTGGTGATGTAGTCCACTGCGCCGAGTTCGAGGCCCTTTCGTTCGTCGTCCACGCCGGCCATGGCGGTGAGGAAGATCACCGGCACCTGCGCAGTCGCAGCGTCCGCCTGCAGGCGGCGCATGACCTCGTACCCGTCCATGCCGGGCATCATGATGTCGAGCAGGATGATATCCGGTGGTGCGGCGTGGGCGATCTGCAGCGCCCGCTCGCCATCCGGGGCGACTTTCACGCGGTAGTCGTGGCGCAACAGCCCGCTGATCAGCGCCAGGTTTTCGGGCGTGTCGTCGACTGCAAGGATCGTGGCGCGCTCGTCATGCTCGTCCATGTCGTGGTCCTCCACTCGAAAGGCGCGACGGGTCCGTCGCGCGAGGGGTCGTATCCGTGAAGTGGGTCGGCGTCATGTCAGAACGTCCGGCCGATCTCGAGGAACAGCGCGCCCTTGCCCGCCTCGCGCCAGCCGTAACCGAAAGCCATCGGGCCCAGCCACGAGTCGAAGCCCACGTAGAGGCTGCCGTTGAGCACGGCGTCGGCGAACGAGATGTCGGAGCGCCGTTCCCACGCGTTGCCGTACTCCAGCGTGGAGCCGACCAGCGCGGCGCGCCCGAACAGGCTCGCCAGCTTGTAGCTGTAGCCGGCGAACATCAGTGCGTAGTGCTGGCCGGTGAGTTCGTTGATGCGGAAGCCCGCGAGGCGCATCAGTCCGCCGAGGCGGTAGCGCGCATACAGCGGAAGCTCGCCTTCGACCGTGCTGTGGTAGCGCCCGCCCAGCTGCAACGCATGCGCGCCGAAGCTGCGCGCGATCACCGCGTCGAAGTCGAATTGCGCGTAGTCCTGGTCCGCCCCGAGCGACTCGCGCGACACCGCATAGCGCGCCGTGGCGAAGTAGCCGCCGCGCGGGAAGAACAGGCTGTCGAGGCGATCGACCGTGCCGAACACATAGGCGCCGCCTTCCTGGAAATCGGAGGACGCCAGTGATGGATCGCCGATCTCCACCCCGGCGCGCCCCTTGCCGAACTCGACCCCGCCGCCGGCCGATCCGATCCGGCCAAACTCGTGCGCGAGCTGCAGCCGCAGCCGGATCGCCTGGATGTCGTAGCGCGCGACCACGTTGCCGTCGCCGTCGAACACGTTGAGGTTGGGGTTCTCGTACGCGAGCCGTCCGGAGAACACGTTGGTGTCGGCCAAGTCGAGCGGCTGGTAGTACTCGCCGATGATCGCCGGCTCACTGCCCACCGCGACCGTGACCCGCCCTTCCCCGCCGAGCCGGTTGATCGGCGCGAACAGGATCGCGGCGCGCAGCGTCGTGTCGTAGCCACCCTCGAAATCCGAACTGTGGGTGAGGCCGAACTGCAGGTAGTTCGGCCCCTGCGTCTTGGGCGCCGCGTGCAGCACGATGCCGGTGCGACCGTCCTCCGTCACGACTTCATAGGTGACCTTCGCAAACGTTCCGAAGCCGTAGACGTCGAGCACCTGCGCGTCGAGGCGGTCGAGATCCACCGGCTTGCCCACCTCGACGTGCATGCGTCGAAGTAGAAGTTCGTCCGCGTAGGCGGTCTGGTTGTCCAAGCGCACGAAGTCGACGACGGGTACGCCGCCGCGCGCCGGGCGTGCGGTCTGCGCCGACGCATAGGTTTCTGGCGGCGCAGTCAGACGCGCGAGCGCGGGGCTGGCGGCCTGCGCGGCCGCGGTGCCGATATCGAGCGCCTCGATCGCCTTGTTGAAATCGCCGGTGGCGACGCGGGTGCCGAGCTGGGGCGTGATCAGCACGTCGCGCGGGCCGAGCGTCGCCAGGGAACGACGGGTATTCGCCGTCGTCATCATTCCGCTCATCTGCGACAGCACCTGCAGGGCGCTGGCGTCGTTGCCGAGCTTCTCGAGCGGGGTGCCGACATCGACCGCGATCACGATGTCGGCACCCATGTCGCGCGCGACATCGACCGGGACCTGATCGACCAGGCCGCCGTCGAGCAGCAGGTGCCCATCGATCTCGACCGGATGGAAGATCGCAGGTAGCGACATGCTCGCGCGCATCGCCATCGCCAGGCTGCCGTGGTCGAGCACCACCGCTTCGCCGGTGTTGACGTCGGTGGCGACCGCGCGGAACGGGATCGGAAGTTTGTCGAAGTCGTGGATGCCGCTGACCGGCAGCGTCTGCCGCTCCAGCAGCGCGAGGATGCGCTCGCCCTGCACCAGCCCGGGCGCGATACGCAGCCCCTTTGTCCCGATGCCCACGCCGAACGTCGTCAGACCGTCGCGATCGTCCTGCTTGCGACGGAACGTGCGTTGCGGCCGCGCGACGTCGTCGTCGAACATCGTTGGCCAGTCGGTCGAGCGCACCAGGTGTTCGATGTCGGAGGCACTCATGCCGGAGGCGTAGAGCCCGCCGACGAGCGAGCCCATGCTGGTACCGGCGATGCAGTCGATCGGAATGTGGAGTTCTTCGAGTCGGCGCAGCACGCTGACATGCGCGATGCCGCGCGCACCGCCGCCGCCGAGCACCAGCCCGATGCGCGGCCGCGTATCACCCAGCGGGCGGAGCCCGCAGGACTTCGCTGCGGTATTCGATGGTTCGCCCGCCCACGCGCAGTTCGAGAATGCGAGCAGCAGGGCGACGAGTGCGCAGAGAACGCCACGGCCGCAGCGCATCGCGCTGCGATGTCCTGCGACCGCAGCGGCGCGCCAACGCGTCATCCCGTGCTCCGTCGCGCTACGGTTGCACGACGACGTAGACGACCTGGTCGCCCTGCATCCGCTGCTCGTAGTAGACGCCGTTGCAGTGGTAGTACGGGACCGAGTACGTATGGACGATCGGGCAGCCCGCCGGCACCGACGCGTAGTAGCTGCCGATCGCCGCGGCGGTCGCGCCGATCATTGCGCCGGCGGCGATCGGATGATCGATGTCGATGCCTTCATCGACGTCAATGTTCACGTCGCGGTTGACCGTTCGGCTCGTCTCGCGGCTGACGCTGCGCGACGACGAGGACGAACCCGCCGACGACACACGCGCATTGCGGGCCTCCGACGTCTGCCGGCTCCGGTCCATCGCCATCTGGCTGGCGCGGTTGGCGTCGGTGATGGAACTGCGCGCCATCATCGCGCCGCCTCCGCCGCGGAACTGCGCGACGGCCAGCAGCGGAACGGCGACGAGCACGAGCGCACCGCAGCGCCGCGCGGACGCGAACGCGAACGCGAACTTCGAGTTCATGGCGTACCTCCCGCCGTGGCCGCGGCCACCTCGGCCTTGTTGTTGAAGGGAATCTCACGCATGTCCTTCGCGGGACTGAACCTGAACGTGTTCGAGGCGATGCTCGGCGTAGTGTCCCAGTGCAGTACCGCCTGGTACTGCGGGTCGCCGACCTCGTAGCGCGTCGTGATCACGATCTTGCGCGGCTGTCCTTCCGGCGTGATCCAGATCTGCCAGTCGACCGGGGCCTGGCGGAACGCGACCTGTTGCGTCGTCACGCCCTCGACAGGGCTTTCGCCGACGACGAGACCCACGCGTACGCCGTCGAGCAAGGTGCCGCCGAAGCCCTGGCGGAGCACGTCGACCAGCGGCATCTCCGCGCCCATGTCGAGCAGCTTGGTCACCACTGCATTGACGTTGTCCGGCGCGTCGAATTTCGCGTAGACGTTCGCATCCGGGGCCACCGTAGTGAGCGTCGCGCCGTCGTAGTAGTAGCGGCGATGGCGGAGATCGCCGTCGACGTCGATGCGGAAGCGGTTGGGCCGCTGCACGATCATCCGCGTGCGCTCGTTGTGCTGCAGCTTGTAGCCGTAGGGCAGCACTTCGTCACGCGAGATGTCGGCGTCCACCTGGAAGGCCTTGAGCTTGCCGAGGTAGTCCTTCATCCGCTGGAGCGCGGCTGCGGCATCGGGAGTGATGGCGCTGCGTGGCGCGGCGGCCGGTGTCGCGGCGTCGTCCTGCGCCATCGCGACTCCGGCGACCGGCAGAAGCGCCGCCGCGGCGATGGTGGCTGCCAGCAACGACCTGTTGAATGCCTTCATTTCCAATCTCCTGGTGGGGTGCAGGAACCGGTGGACGACCGCGCCGTGCGTGCGCGCGTCAGAAATTGAAGCCGTAACCGACGACCGGGCCGTTGAGGGTGATGCGTCCGTCGACCGTGCCTTCGCCGAAATCCAGATCGAGGTAGCGGTAGCCGAATACCCATTGCCCGACGTTCATGTGGTACTGCGCGATCGCACTCGCGCTCCACGTGCCGTTGGTCGAGCCCGTCGAGCCGTCGCCACGCACGCTGAAGTCCCAGCGGTCACCCGCCTTCCACGAGTAGCGCGCGCCGTAGAGGAAATCGCTGTAGCTCTTCGACGTCTTGAGTGAGCGCGTGTTGAGGGTCGTGTCCGTCGGGATGATCGACACGGTGAAATCGGTGTCGACGTAACGCAGGCCGGCGAACAGGTCCCATCCGTTGAAACGGTCGTCGCCCGGGCTCCAGACGCCCGCGAGGTCGAGCAAACGGCCATCGAAATCCGTCTCGCTGCGCAGGCGGGGGCGCTCGCGCTCCTGCGACAGGCCGAGATACGAGAAGTCGGCCAGCGCGCCGAAATGATCGCCCTGCCCTTCGGCATGAATGAAAAGCGCGCCGTCGAACTTGTCGAGCACGTCGTCGAACTCGTTGTCGGTGATGACGCTCGCTGGCGGCGGCCCGCTGTCGCTGATATCCGCGTTGACGGTGGCGAGCCAGACATAGGGTGTGACGTTGAACGTCCATGGATCGCCCTCCCCCGCGCGCGCCGAAAACGGAGTCGCGGCCACCGGGAGCGCAACGAGCGCGACGGCGGCAGTGCGGATTCGGTTCATGGCGCGTCTCCCGTCAGGTCTGGTGCTGCAACACGCCAACGCGACGTCGGACGGCGATGTCGCATCGGCGAAAGGAAAGAAGTGGCGGTGCCGGCAGTCACAGGAGCATCCTGAAGAGCTGCTGCACGAGGTCACCGAAGGGAATCACCGTCAGCACCAGCGGGCCGAACGGGGCGAGAGTCACCAGTGCGAGCCGCGCGATCGCGCGCACGTCGATCGGCACCGGGCGCATTTCATTCACGACGGCGCTCGCGTTGCCGAGATCGGCGAGAGACTGGATGTCGCTGCTTCCGATCAGGGGTTCGCCGGGGTCGCCGCCCTGCAGCCACTTGCGATCGAACTCGGTGACGTAGCGTGTCGACAGCGCGCCGTACCGCCGCAATCCATTGCGCCGTTCGTTCAGCAGCTTCTGGGAGAAGAACGTCAAGGGCAGGGCGATCATCGCGACCAGCACGATGACGAGCACCGCGATCTGGCCGCGGTAGTCCATGAGTTTCTCGCCGCCACTCAGCAGGCGGCTTGCGATCAGGCCCGACGACACCACGCCCTGCGCGAACAGCAGCGGCGCGAACGCGAGGACGCTTCCCCCGAGGAAACTGAGACCACCAGCGCGATCGGGATGCAGCGCGCGCAGTTCGAGCGGCAGGCGCGACACGCGCCACAGGAAGATCCACCAGATCGCGATGCGGAACCACCAGCGCAGGACGATGAACTGGAAGATCGGCACGCTGACGTGGACCATCCACCAGCCCGCGCCGGTCAGCGAAATGCCGTCGGGCGTGATGCTCGCGTACCAGGTGTCGATGGGCAGCACCAGCGCGTGCGTCCACAGCACCGGGGAGAGGATGAACACCGCGAGAAGCAGCACCACTTCGGCCGTGATCGAGTTGCGCAACCGACGCGCGCTCGCGATCGCGGCGTCGAATCGTGGCCACGCCTCGGACGCGACGATCGCGCGCTCGCGGAACTGCGCGACCGCCACGCCCACGCGCTGGTGCACGGGAATTTCCGCGAGCACGAGCAACGGCAACGCAACGAGGAAGCGCGCATACGCTTCGACGTCGTGCAGGAACGGCAGCTTGACGCCGGAAAATGCACGGCCCTCCGCCAGGCTCAGCAGCAGCAGCGGCACCCAGGCCACGAGGGAGATCACCACCATGCGTCGCGTGACGCCGTGGAGCTCGGCGTCCGCCATGTGCGCCCTGCGCATCAGCTGATAGAGCGGCCCGCCGATGACCAGCGAGAAACCGTCGTCTGCGGACGCGGCGGGGTGCGGCAGGGCGCTGGCGGAGACCGCACTCACGGGGTGCGCCGGCGTCGCGCGCGCGTCGTCGTCATGCGACACCGATCCGCACCACGCAACGGAAGCCCAGGTGCGACATCGACGTGTCCACCGGCAGCGCGAAACGCGCGGCGAAGCGGTCCAGACCCGCGTGATCGACCGGACCCGGGCGCGAGCCGCCTTTGGCGACGTTGCGCGGCAGCCCGGCGGTCGACGCGCTACGGAAGTCCGCGTCGACCAGGCGATCGAACGCGCGACGCGGCACCGTGCACGCGGCCCGTGCATCGACCCGCGAACGCAGCGCATCGCGATCGCACGTCCACTCCCAGACATTGCCGAGCATGTCGTACAGACCGAACGCGTTCGCCGCGCCCTCGCCTACCGGTGCCGTGTCGACGTGATGCGGATCGGGCAGGCCGCACCAGCGGCGGTAGTCCACCCAAGAGCCCGAGGCATTGCGGAGGTCGTGCATGTGGTCGGCGGACCAGCCGTCATCCACTTCGTCCATGCCGCCGCGTGCGGCGCGTTCCCATTCCGCTTCGGTCGGCAGCGCCTTTCCTGCCCATTCCGCGTAGGCCTCGGCGTCGGCATACGCGACGTGCACGACAGGATGATCCTCGCGGCCTTCGATCGAGCTGCCGGCGCCGTAGGGATGCCGCCAATGGGCCCCCGCGACGAGGTGCCACGGCGACGACAGGTCGTCGCGCGCCGCCGCGTCCGGCGAATACACCGCGGATGCGGGGTACAGCGTCGACGCCGCCGCATGCGGATGCAGCGTGGCGTCGAGCGCGCGTTCGGCGAGCGTGACGTAATGCGTGCGCTCGACGAAGCGTTCGAACTGCGCATTGGTGACCGGCGCGGCGTCCATCCAGAAGCCGGCCACGCCGACGTAGCGCGCCGGCATTTCCGAGGGCCCCGGATGATCCGCGCCCATGCGGAACACGCCGCCCGGAATCCACACCATGCCGGGCGTCGCCGCCGGCGGCAGCCAGTTCCCCATGTCACGGTGGGTGATGACGCTCATGGGGAACCTCGCCGAATGCGGCGGTCGCGCACCCGGGCGCGCGACGCGCGATGGACGAGGATCCCGGGATTCGAATCGACAGCGGCTTCGGCGCCGTGCGAGGTTGCGACGTCGCCCGCGACGCGCCCTGCCCCGGCCCATGCGTCATTCGCACGGACTACGGGGGACAGCGACAGCGCCCGACACGCGACGGCGTGCATGACCGCACTCCTCGGCGGAACCATTCGGATCGAGTCTGCGCGCCGCTGGAAAGGCCGAGAATTGGCCCTCGGTGAACCGCCCGATGCCCTTCAGGGCAGGGGCGCGACGCCCGCTGCGCGCGCCACCATCGACAGCAGCGTGCGGCCCTCGAACGGCTTCATGAGGTAGGCGGCATGGATGCGTTCGGCCTGTTCGCGCACTGACGGCGCGTCATGCGCGGTGATGATGATCCATTGCGCCGTCGCGCCGCGCAGGGCGAGTTCGCGGTACAGCTCGAACGCCGACATGCCGGGCAGCCGCACGTCACAGATGCAGCAGCGCGCCGCTGGCCACCACTGCGTCGCACCGAGTTCGGCGAGCAGCGACTCCGCGGAATCGAACGCCTTGATGGTGAAGCCCGAGCCCGACAGCACGCGCCGCAGCGCCTGCCGCATGGCTCCATCGTCTTCCACCAAGACGATTTCCTGCTCCATCTGCACGATAGCGTCCCAGGTGTCGCCGGGAAGGCGCCAGTTCGAGGTGCGTCGATCTTCCGCGCGACGCGGCGTCGCGCGTAAGTGGCAGTTGGGGAACCGGGCTTGCCCTTGAGGGCACGGGCTTTTGCAGCCCTTTTCCCGGCCTCAGCCGACGAGGCCGAGTGCTTCGTCGTGGCGTTGCGTAGACGGCTCGCGAAGCATGTCGCGTGTACCCGCCGAGGCGACGACGTGCGGACGCGCGACCGCCTCATGCTCCTCGGCCTCGAGGTGGACAGCGACCTGCACGAGCTCGGCAACGGTGCGGACGGCCATCTTTTCCATCACGCGGGCACGATGCGCCTTGACCGTGCGTTCGCACATGCGCAGCGAATCGGCGATCTGCTTGTTGAGCCGGCCGGCGATCACCCGCTCGAACACCGCGTGCTCGCGCGGCGTCAGCGACGACAGGCGATCCCGCGCCTCCTGCAGGTGATGGCGATGTTCGCGGCGTTCCGCGTCACCCTCCAGCGCGTTGCTGATGGCGTTGAGCAGCGTTTCCTTCTCGACGGGTTTGGTGAGGAAATCGACTGCACCCCTGCGCATCGCCTGCACGGTGGTGGGAATGTCACCGAAGCCGGTGAGGAAGATGATCGGCGGCGCATCCTCGCGCCTCGACAGCGAGCGCTGCAGGTCGAGGCCGCTCGGGCCCGGCATGCGGATATCGAGGATGACGCACCCCGGCGCGTCCATGGGCGGCCAGGAAAGCAGGAAATCGCCGGCCGATGCGTATTGGCGAACATCGAAGTCGAGAGCGCCGAGCAGGCGTCCGAGTGCATCGCGCATCGATTCGTCGTCGTCGACGATGTGGATCACTGGTGCGGCTGCCATCTCGCGCCTCCGTCCGCAACGGGTTGCGGAATCAGTCCATCGAACGCTAACCGTCGACTGAATGTAGGCCGAATCTCTTGACAGTTGTGGCGGAAATTTTCCTGTGCCGATAAGCGGTTGCGCTTCACACGCGCTTCACGCGTTCAACGGCCGCTGCAACATTTCCGTCACATCTCGCTCGCCAAAAAAGGTGGGAACGTCACGCGGAAAGTCGCGCCGCCGCGGTTGTTGTTCTCGGCACGGATCGACCCGCCATGCGCTTCCGCGATCGAACGCGAGATTGATAGGCCGAGCCCCATGCCGTGCGGCTTGCTGCTGTAGAACGAGTCGAACAGATGGTCGAGGCGGGACTCGGGAATGCCACCGCCCGCATCCGACACCTGGAATTGCACCTGCCCGCTGTCGAGCGGACGAACGTCGAGCAGCACCGGCGGCCGGGATGCGCTGAGGTCACCCGATACGAAGCGTGCTTCGACTGCATCCATCGCATTGATCAGCAGATTGAGCAGCATCTGCTGCAGGTACAGGCTGTCGCCGTGCAGCATCGCGGTCCCACTGGACGTGGTGACTTCCACCGGAATGCCGCGACCGCGCACGTCGGGCGCAAGCAGTTGCACGGTCTCGCGTGCAAGCGCGTTCGCGTCGATGGGTACGAAACTGATCTTGCGTTGCCGCGCGAGCGTGCGCACGTTGCGGATCACACCACCCGCACGCAAACCGTCGCGACGGATGTCGCGCAGGATCTGCCGGATGTCTTCGAGCGGCGGCGACGGACGCTCGAGCAGGATTTCCGCGGCGTCGGTATTGCTGAGAATCGCGCCGAGGGGCTGGTTGATTTCGTGTGCGATCGACGCCGTGAGTTCACCGACGACGGCGAGTCGCGGCGCACCGCCCGCATCGTCGCGTCGCGTATGCGGCGACACGCGGCCGGCCATCCACACGCGCCAAAGGCTGGCGCCCAACGCGAGCGCCGCGGGAAGCGAAATCACCGAAGCGATGAAGCGTGCACGGTCGTACGTTGCATGCGACCAGGCGGCGATGATCAGCACCGCGATCGCGAACGCCACGCAGGCCATGCCGAGCCACGCGCTACGCGCTCCGCCCGGATCCACCGGACGCCGCAGATGCAGCACCGCGCCGACGACGAGCCAGGCGAGCAGCAAGACCAGCGCAGTGATCGCTTCGATCATCGTGACCGTCCTTGTACGCGCGGGCGACGACGGGATTCCTTCCCGCGCCGAGCATCGTCCGCAAAGTACGGGAGCGTACGCGCATCCGTCGAAGCTGAATACGGGCCTTTCGGGCAATGCGCCAGTGCCGCAGCGGGTTATGCGACCCATTGCTCGAAGCATGCCGACGCCGTACCGGTTTATTGCGGTTTCGTCGCAAAGAAGAAGGGCGCCGTCTGTCGACGACGCCCTTCCGATATCACCCTCACCCCGGAAATCAGCGACCGTCGTGGTCGGCGTCGCCCGGCAGGATGCGTTCGACGCCGTGCCAGGCGTCCTTCACCGCGCCCTTGGCGTCGGTCCATGCGAGGCGCGACGTGCCCTTGGCGGCATCCCAGCCGCGCTCCAGCTCGCTTTCGGTCGACGCGTCCCACGTCCTGTTCGGCGACTGGCTGCGCGCGTACGTGCCGTAGCGGTACGCCGGCTTGTAGTCGTCGAAGCTGTAGCCGGACTTGTAGTAATCGGCCTGGTTGAAGCGGTTCTCGTAGTAGCGGTCCGTGGCGTCGTAGGTCTTGTAGGTGCGGTCGCTGCGGTCCCAGGCGTCGCGCACCGCGTCGCGGGCGTTGTCCCACGCCAGGCGCGATTCGCCCTTGGCGTTGTCCCAGCCCGACTGCAGGCGGCTTTCGGCGCGATCCCACGCCTCGGTACGGTTTTCGGTGCGCGCCTCGGCGCCGTAACGGTAGGCCGGCGCGTAGTCGCGCTGGTAGTCGAGGTTCTTGTCGTAGTACGGGCGCGTCGTCGCATCGCGGCTCCACGCTTCCACTTCGCCGGTCGGGTCGACGCGCTCGGCGGCACCGTGGCCGACGGCTGCACCAGCCACCGTGCCGATCGCGCCGCCGACAAGCGTGCCGATCGGGCCGAACGCACTGCCGATCGCCGCGCCGACCGCCGCGCCGCCGACGCCGCCGACGCCGGTACCGACCGGGTGCGAGCCCGGCGCGCCCGTGATCGGATCGCGATTCATATCGGTGGTGTCGTTGGTGTTCTTCGCCATGGGTCAAGCTCCTTGCGGGGGGAATACCGACTCTCGCGTCCGGCACGTGTAGCGCCGGTTCAAGCGGCCGCACTCGAGCATTTGGCGTTCAGCCCGCGTCCACAGGCACAATTCGGACTGCCGCATGGACTGACGCAATGACCGAATTCATCCCGCCCGGAACGCGATTCGTCGACCTTCCCTCGCCCTTCCAGACCCGTCGCGACGGCGCGCTTTACGGCGCCCGCATCGCCTACGAAACCTGGGGAACGCTGGACGCCGACGCGGGCAACGCGATCCTGATCGTGACCGGCCTGTCGCCGGACGCGCATGCGGCGTCGACCGAGGCCGACCCCTCGCCCGGCTGGTGGGAAGCGATGCTCGGCCCGGGCAAGCCGATCGACACCGAGCGCTGGTTCGTCATCTGCGTGAACACGCTGGGCAGCTGCAAAGGTTCGACCGGCCCCGCGTCGATCAATCCGTCGACCGGCGATCTCTACCGGCTCGATTTTCCGCCGCTCTCGATCGAAGACTGCGCCGATGCCGCCGCGCACGTCGCGCGCGCGCTCGGCATCGAACGCCTCGCCTGCGTGGTCGGCAACTCGATGGGCGGCATGGTCGCGCTCGCGTTCCTGCTGCGGCATCCGGGCCTTGCGCGCAACCACATCAACATCTCCGGCGCGGCGCGCGCGCTGCCGTTCTCCATCGCGATCCGCTCGCTGCAGCGCGAAGCGATCCGACTCGATCCCAACTGGAACCACGGGCAATACGACGACGCGACCTACCCCGAATCCGGCATGCGCATGGCGCGCAAACTGGGCGTCATCACCTATCGCTCCGCACTCGAATGGGATGGCCGTTTTGGCCGCGTGCGCCTGGATTCCGATCGCCAGGACGATGACCCGTTCGGTCTCGAATTCGAAGTCGAAAGCTATCTCGAAGCGCACGCGCGCCGGTTCGTGCGCCGGTTCGATCCGAACTGCTACCTCTACCTCAGCCGCGCGATGGACTGGTTCGACATCGGCGACTGCTGCGACGACCCGCGAACGGACACGCGTTCGGCGCTCGCCTCCATCCGCCTCGAGAAGGCGCTCGTGATCGGCGTGCACACCGACATCCTGTTCCCGTTGCAGCAGCAGGAAGAAATCGGGGAGGGTTTGTCCGCGGGCGGCGTCGACGCACGCTTCCTGCCGCTGGAATCGCCTCAGGGGCACGACGCGTTCCTGGTGGATTTCGACCGTTTTGGGCCGGCCGTCCGCAGTTTCCTCGACGCTTTGGAGCCGGCCACCAACGGGGCGGCTAGAATCCGGGCATGAACGACGCTGACCTGCCCGACATCCCCTTCCCCGGCCACGACAAGATGATCGCGGCGCTCGATGCGGCGGTCTGCGCAGGCGATTCGCAGGCGGTGACGCGCGCGGTGCGGCAGACGCTCTGCGACATGATCCGCGACCGCGACGTCCATCTGCCGGCCTGCGTCTACGAACCGATCACCGATCACTACGCGCGTCGCGAGCTGTATCGCAGCCCGACGCACGGCTACAGCGTGGTCGCGATGACGTGGGGCCCGGGCCAGGGCACGCCGGTGCACGACCATTCGGGCCTGTGGTGCGTCGAAGGTGTGTGGGATGGCGAGCTCGAGATCACGCAGTACGAATTGCTCGAGCATGACGGCGAGCGCTTCCGCTTCCGTCCCGCAGGCGGCATCCAGGCCGGTCCGGGCAGCGCCGGCAGCCTGATCCCGCCACACGAGTACCACACCATCCGCAACGCCAGCGACGATCGCGTCGCCGTGTCGCTGCACATCTACAAGGCGGAGATGCAGTGCTGCTCGATGTTCGCGCCGCAGGGCGAGGCCGAGTGGTACGAACGCGCCGACCGCACGCTCAAGACCGACGAGGCCGCCTGAGCGTGTGGCATGACTTCCTGCTCGCGTCGCTGCACCACCTGCTGGTGGTCGGCCTGATCGCGATGCTGGCCGGGCAGATGACGCTTCTGCGCGGCACACCCGATGCCCTCACGCTGCAGCGTCTCGGCAAGCTCGACCGCGGCTACGGCAGCACCGCCGGCCTGCTGCTCGTCGTCGGCCTGCTGCGTGTCTTCCACGGCATCAAGGGCGAAGACTTCTACCTGCACAACCCGTGGTTCCACGCCAAGCTCGGCGCGTTCCTCCTTGCCGCGGTGATCTCGATCGCGCCGACCGTCGCGTACACGCGCTGGCGAAAGGCGCTTCGGGACGACGCGTCGTGGCGCCCCGACGCGGCCACGTGGTCGCGCGCAGGCGTGCTCGTGCGCGTGCAGCTCGGCCTCGTGCTCGTCATCGTCGTCGCCGCTGCCGGCATGGCCCGTTACGGCGGCCTGTGACAGCCGGCTATACTTCGCGACCGCGCCGGAATGGCGGAATCGGTAGACGCAGCGGACTCAAAATCCGCCGGCCTTAAAACCGTGTGGGTTCGAGTCCCACTTCCGGCACCAAACGAACGAAAGGGTCAGGCTTCGCGGCTTGGCCCTTTTGTTTTTCCCGCAGCACGGCGGGCTCGCCGATGTATGCCGTCGCGGGCACGACGACCTCGTCCCCACGCCGCGCGTGAAGACATGCGCTGACGGCGACTGCCCGCCATGCGGTCCACCACGAGCGCGTCCCAACAGGCGCGCCGGATGCCCCTCGGGACAATGTCCAGCAGCGGGCGGCGCTGCGATCCTCGACCACGCCGCAAAGGATGCGGCGCTGCGCCCGGCCTTCCCCACCTGCCGGGAACGAGGATCGACATGTTCAACCCCAAGGCCGAACTGGGCACCGTCCAGGCGCTGCTCGACCGTCTCGTCAAATATCGCCTGCCACGCCTCAGCGATATCAAGCAGCGCGTGGACGCCGGCGAGAAGCTCTCCGAGACCGACATCGACTTCCTGCGTAGTTCGCTCCAAGACGCACAGGAAACGTCACGCCACATCGTGCGGCATCCGGAACTGCAGGCGCTCGGCTCGCGCGTCAGTGCGCTGTACGCGGAGATCATCAAGACCGCGACGGAGAACGAGACACGCGGATGAGCGCGGTGCCGGCCACGATGCAGGCAAAGCCCGCACTGCGCGCCGACATCGTCGCAGGCCTCACCACCGCGGCGGTGGTGATTCCAAAGGCCATGGCCTACGCGACGATCGCGGGCCTGCCGATCGAAGTCGGCCTGTACACCGCGTTCGTCCCGATGATCGTCTACGCGTGGCTGGGCACGTCGCGGCCCCTGTCGGTGAGCACCACCACGACGATCGCGATCCTAGCCGGCGCCGAACTCGCGCGGGTCGTCCCCGACGCGACTCCGGGTGCATTGCTCACCGCCACCGCGATGCTCACGCTGCTCGTCGGCGTGTTCCTGCTGCTGGCGGGCATCTTGCGGTTGGGCTTCGTCGCCGACTTCATCTCGACGCCGGTGCTGGTCGGCTTCAAGGCGGGCATCGGCGTCGTGATCGTGCTCGATCAGCTGCCCAAGATCCTGGGCATCCACTTCGACAAGGGGTCGCTGCCGCACAACGTCGTCGAGATCGTGCGGGGGCTCGGACATGTGTCGTGGCCGACGGTCGCGGTGGGCGTCGGCACGATCGCCTTGCTGGCCGCCATCGAACGGTTCCGGCCGCGCTGGCCTGCACCGCTGGTCGCGATTGCGGTGGCGATCGCGGGTGCCGGACTGATGAACTGGCAGGCCTATGGCATCGAACTCGTCGGCACGGTGCCGCAGCGCCTGCCCGCGCTGACGATGCCGACGTGGTCGCTCGCGGCGGTGCTCTGGCCCGCCGCCGCCGGCATCGCGCTGATGAGCTTCACCGAGACCATCGCGGTCGGACGCGCCTTCCAGGCGAACGACGAGCCACTTCCGGTCGCCAATCGCGAACTGGTGGCCACCGGGTTCGGCAACGTGGCGGGCGCGTTCTTCGGCGCGATGCCGTCCGGCGGCGGCATGTCGCAGACGGCGGTGAATCGTCGCTCCGGTGCACGCACGCAACTCTCGTGCGTCGTCACCGCCGCCACGGCGGTCGTCACCATGCTCGTGCTCGCTCCGCTGATCGGGCTGCTGCCTCAGGCGTCGCTGGCGGGTGTCGTCATCGTCTACTCGATCGGCCTGGTGAGTCCGGCCGATTTCATCGACATCGTCCGCATCCGCCGCACCGAGGCGATCTGGGCGCTCGTCGCATTCGCGGGCGTGATGCTGCTGGGCACGCTGAAAGGCATCCTCGTCGCGATCGTCGTATCGCTGGTCGCGCTTGCGCAGCAGTCCGCCGACCCGCCGGTTCGAGTGCTGGTTCGCAAGCGCGGCACGAACGTGTTCCGCCCGCAGAGCGACGAGAACGCGGATGACGAGCAGTTCCCCGGACTGCTGATCCTGCGTCCGGAAGGCCGGCTGTTCTTCCTCAACGCCGAGCGCGTCGCCGAGCGCATCCGGCCGCTGATCGCAGCAGCAAATCCGCGCTACGTCGTGCTCGATCTCTCCGCCGTGTTCGATCTCGAATACTCGGCGCTCAAGGCGCTGATCGACGCCGAGCAGCGCTCGCGCAGCGCCGGCGTGCGGCTCGCCCTGGCAGGACTGACGCCCGACGTCCTCGAAGCCGTGCGTCGCTCGCCACTCGACGAACACATCGGTCACCAGCACATGTACTTCAACGTGGAAACCGCGGTCGCACGGCTGCAGGACGAGCTCGCCACGGCGCCGCCGCACTCGCTGCCCCAGGAGGCTCCGACATGAAAGACAACGCCATGCACGACGACGACGACGACGGCCGCCGGCACGACGACGACGGCGGGAAGAGCGCCAAGAATGGGAAGAACGGGAAGAACGGAAAGTCGCGCAGGCCGGAGTTCGCCGAGCCCACGCGCGCGAAGCTGTCTCGCAAGGAATACGAATCCGCGCTCGAGCCGTTGCAGGAGGAACTCGTCAAGCTGCAGCAGTGGGTGGTCGCGAAGGAGAAGAAGGTCTGCGTCGTGCTCGAAGGCCGCGACACTGCCGGTAAAGGCGGCACGATCAAGGCGATTACCGAGCGCGTGAGTCCCCGCATCTTCCGCGTGGTCGCGCTGCCCACGCCGACCGAGCGCGAGAAGACGCAGATGTACATGCAGCGCTACGTCCCGCATTTCCCGTCCGGCGGGGAGATCGTGATCTTCGATCGCAGCTGGTACAACCGGGCGGGCGTGGAGCGCGTGATGGGTTTCGCGACAGAAGCGCAGGTGAACCGCTTCCTCGCCACCACGCCGGCCATCGAAAAGACGATGGTGGCGTCCGGCATTTACCTGCTGAAGTACTGGCTGGAAGTGTCCGAAGAAGAGCAGATCCAGCGATTGGAATCGCGCGCGACCGACGGCCGCAAGAGCTGGAAGTTGTCGCCGATGGATCTCAAGTCGTACAGCCGCTGGTACGACTACTCGCGTGCCCGCGACGCGATGTTCGAAGCCACCGACACCGAACACGCGCCGTGGTACGTCGCCAATACCGACGACAAGCGCCGCGGCCGGCTGAACATCATCCGCCACCTGCTCGAGCACATCCCGTACGAGGAGATCGAACGCGAGCGCGTGCATTTCCCGAAGCGGCAGAAGCGCGGCGACTACGTCGAATCCAAACATCCGCTGCGCTACATCGAGCAGCGCTACTGACGGTATCCGGCCGCCCATCGGCTTGGGGGCCGAGTGCACTTGTCAATTATTTCGACGTTGAAATAATCCGGCGATGGCCAACGCGCGCGCCCGTCGCCCCGGTCGACGCCCCGTCGAAGACGACGCCGACCTGCGTGGTCGCCTGGTCGACGCAGCCCTCGCCGCGTACGCGGCCACCGGCGTCCGCGCCACGACCAATCGCGCGATCGCCCGCAGCGCCGGCGTGAATCCCGCACTGGTGAACTACTACTTCGGCGACCGCCTCACGGATGCGGTCGTCGAGGAACGCATCCTGCCCGCGCTGGGCGAACTGCTCGCCGCAATGGGCCACCCGCCCGAAGCGCCACTCGCGCTCGCCACGCGCTTCGTCGATGCAGTGTCCGCGGTGATCGCGCAGCACCCGTGGCTGCCTCCCTTGTGGATGCGCGAAGTGCTGGTCGAAGGCGGCGCGTTCCGGCACGTCGTGCTCGACCGCGTGGGCGCCGTGCCGCGCGCGGTTGCCTCACGACTCGCCGAGTCACAGCGCGCCGGCCAGCTCGATGGCGACCTCGACCCGCGACTGGTCGTCGTTTCGCTCGTCGGCCTCACGCTGTTCACCGCCGCCAGCGCGCCGATCTGGCGCCACCTGTTCGCAGCTGACGACCTCGACGTCAGCGTCCTGCGTCGCCACGCGCATGCGTTGCTCGCCCACGGACTCGCGCCGCCCGGAGCCCTTCGATGAAGACGCTCGTCCGTCTCGCCTGTGTGGCCGCCCTCGCGTCGGCGGGCTGCTCGCACGACAACGACATCGCACTCGGGACGCTCGAGTACGACCGCGTCACCCTGCCCGCCCCGCTGTCCGAGCCCATCATCGCGATCAACGTGCGCGAAGGTCAGCACGTCACCGCCGGCCAGGTGCTGCTGCGGTTCGACGCGCAGCGCAGTCGCGCGCAGGTCGAAGCATCGGTGGCGGACACCGAACGCCAGCGTGCCGCATTGTCGGAGCTCGAGACCGGGCCGCGCCGCGAGCAGATCGACCAGGCGCGATCCCGGCTCGCGACCGCCGAAGCGCAGGTGCGTGACGCCACCGCCTACGTCGCGCGCCTCGGCCCGCTGTTGCGCCGTCACTTCATTACGCCCGCCGACTACGACCAAGCCGTGGCCGCACGCGATTCGGCGATGGGCGCCGCCGACGCCGCGCGCGCCGCGCTCGACGAGCTGTTGCACGGCACGCGCATCGAGCAGATCGCACAGGGCGAAGCGGCGGTCGCTGCGGCCAACGCGCAGGTCGCCGGGCAACGCGTCACCCTGCAACGCCTGGACGTCACTGCGCCGCGCGCCGGCATCGTCGACAGCCTGCCCTTCAAGCTCGGGGACCAGCCCGCTGCGGGTGCGACCACGGCGGTGCTGCTCACGGGCGACGCGCCCTACGCGCGCATCTATGTGCCCGCGCACCTGCGCAACCATATGAGCGTCGGCACGCGCGTCACCGCCTATGTCGAAGGCAGGCCGCCGATTTCCGGCCGCGTGCGCATGATCCGCAACGAACCCGTGTTCACGCCCTACTACGCACTGGTCGGCGACGACGCCGCACGCCTGAGCTGGCTCGCCGAGGTGACGCTGGACACGAAACCCGCGACCGGTCTCGCCGCGGGCCTTCCGGTGCGCGTGCGCGTCGATGAATGACGACAGCGCCGTCGCGATCCGCACGCGTGGCCTTACGCGCTGCTTCGGCGACCTCGTCGCCGTGGACCATGTTGACCTCGACGTGCCGCGTGGCCGCGTCTACGGCTTTCTAGGGCCGAACGGCTCCGGCAAATCGACGACCATCCGCATGCTCTGCGGCCTGCTGACGCCCACGTCGGGCGACATCGACGTGCTGGGGCTGAAGATTCCGGCCGAAGCCGACGCACTGCGCAAGCGCATCGGCTACATGACGCAGCGCTTCTCGCTGTTCGAGGACCTGTCGATCCGCGAGAACCTCGAATTCATGGCTGCGATCCAGGGGCTTGCGCGGGATCGCGCAGCATCGCGTGTCGATGATCTGCTGCATCGCTACCGCCTCGCTGACCGCGAACGCCAGCTCGCAGGCACGCTCAGCGGTGGACAGAAGCAACGCCTCGCACTGGCCGCCGCCGTCGTGCACGAGCCGGAGCTGCTGTTCCTCGACGAACCGACGAGCGCCGTGGATCCAGAATCGCGCCGCGACTTCTGGGACGCGTTGTTCGACCTCGCCGACCGCGGCACCACGCTGCTCGTCTCGACGCACTACATGGACGAGGCCGAGCGCTGCCACCGCCTCGCCATTCTCGACCATGGTGCGCTCGTGGCCGACGGCACGCCCGAAGACCTCGCCGCCAAGCTCGACGGCCGCACGTTCGTGGTCGAAGCGGACGACACCCGCACGGTGCGAAGCGCGCTCGACGGGCGCGCCGGCGTGCTCAGCGCCGCGCAGATCGGCCACGTGCTGCGCGTGTTGACGCGTACGCCGGGGGATGCGTCGAGTCTCGACAGCGCACTACGCGAGGCAGGCATCGACGGCCGCGTGCAACCCGTTGCGCCGAATCTCGAAGACGTGTTCGTCGCCGCGACTCGCGACCGCAAGCGCGACCGGGCGCCCGCATGAACCTGCGCCGCCTTTTCGCGATCGTCCTCAAGGAACTGCGTCAACTGCGGCGCGACCGCATCACGCTGGCGATGATCGCCGGCATTCCGATCCTGCAGCTGGTGCTGTTCGGCTACGCCATCAACCTCAACCTGCGCGGCCTGGCGACGGGCGTCTGCGACCAGTCGCATACCTCGGCGGCACGCACGCTGGTGATGGACATGGTCGCAACCGGCGTCGTCGCACCCACGCGTGTCGTGTCGACGCCCGACGAACTCATGACACTGCTGCGACGCGGCGACATCGACGTCGGCATCGTCGTCCCGCCCGATTTCGAGCGCCGCCGCAGTGAACATCGCGAAGCCGTGCAGGTGCTGGTCGACGGCAGCGACACCGCGGTGCAGGCCGCCGCCGCGCAGCTCGCGCAGATGCCGCTGGACGAGGCACAACGCAGTACGTTGCCGACCGAGATGCCGATCGGCGTCGTCGCGTTCTACAACCCGGAGCGGCGTTCGGCGGTCAACATCGTGCCCGGACTCGTGGGCGTGATTCTGACGATGACGATGGTGCTGTTCACCGGCGTCGCCATCGTGCGCGAACGCGAGCGCGGCAACATGGAGCTGCTGATCGCGACACCGCTGTCGCGCAGCGAGCTGATGGTCGGCAAGGTGCTGCCCTATGCGGCGATCGGCCTGATCCAGACCACGTTCGTGCTCGCGCTGGGCGTCTGGTTGTTCCGCGTACCGGTACGCGGCAGCCTGCTCGACGTCTACGTTGCCGCGATGTTGCTGATCCTCGCGAACCTCGCGCTCGGCCTGCTCATCTCGACGCGTGCGCGTTCGCAGTTCCAGGCGATGCAGATGACGTTCTTCGTCTTCCTGCCATCGATCCTGCTGTCGGGCTTCATGTTCCCGTTCTCGGGCATGCCGCGCGTGGTCCAGTGGATCGCCGAAGTGTTGCCGCTGACGCATTTCATGCGCCTGATTCGCGGCGTGATGCTGCGCGGCGCGACACTCGTCGAGCTCTGGCCCGACGCCGTCGCGCTCGTGGCTTTCACCGCTGTGATGATGAGCGTCGCGATCCTGCGCTTCCGGCGCCAGCTCGACTGACGTGGTGCGCTACGGCGCCGGCGGTCCGCCTTGCTCGTCGATATGACCGGCGGCGGCGAGTTGCTCGGGGACATGCGCCTGGTCGAAGGCGACGATGCGCTCGACGAACGCTTCGGGGCTCGCGGCGGGCCGAGGGGTCGCCGCGGTGCCGCACGCGCGAATGATGCGGATCGACTTCATGCCGTCGCGCGTATCGCCGTCGTCGCCTGTCCGCATGCCCGTCTCGCGCCTGCGCCGCGTCATGCGGCAGCCCGACCGTAAAGGCGCGCCGGTCAAGGCAGGGTGCAGGCCTCAGACGATGGCATGACCGGTCGCGAGGCGAATGAGCTGCTCGCCGGTGTCACGACGCACGACGGCGTACGACTGGCGATCGATGTCGGCGAGCACTCGATGCCAGACCGGGTCATCGAGCGGACAGTCGACATCGAAGCGCGCCACCAGCGTGAGCGGGCCGTGCCGCCCCTGGGCGTCGCGCGAAGCCACGAGGCAGTCGGGAACGAGCACGAACGCGCCGTCCGGTCGACGATAGGCCTTGAACTCCACGCCGCCTCCCTGTCGCGCAATGCGACGCAGCAGCACCTTCAATCGAACTTACGCGGCTGCCGTTACCACCGCGCAACCGCTCGTCGGCATTCAGTGAGGCTGGCGTGACGGCGCGGGCCACGGCCACCAGCCCCGTCCGGTCGCCGCAAAGCGGTCCGCGGCGCGCTCGAAGCGGTTGCGGACCCCGATGCCGCCGCAGGCGAGATAGACCGGGAGGAACAGCGGACCGAGCACGAGGTACTGATAGACGTGGGCGCGCTCGTGCAGCGCCAGCGACACCGCGGGCTCCGCGCCCCAGCCCGCCGCGTGCGCGTAGGTGGCGCAGGCGACGTCGAGGTCGTCGCCGGTGTGCAGGATGACGTTGCCGATCGTGATCGCCCCGCCCGGCCCCCACGGCCAGCGGTGGAACACGCAGGCGAGATCGCGACGACGCAGTCGCGGACGTGCGCCGAAGGCCACGCCGACCGCGCCCAACAGCAGCCCCACGAGCGTGTTCGGCAATGCCCACAACATGCCGAGCGCGACCGCTGCGGCCGGGAGTGGCGCAGGGTCGACCGCGTTGGTCGGCGCAGCGGCGCGATGTGGCGCACGCACGCCCTCGGCGGTCTTCACCAGACGCGTCATCGCACGATCAGCTGCCCTCTTCGGGCATGACCAGCCAGGCGATGAGATAGACGAGGATGCCCGGGAACGCCGCGGACATCACCGAGACCAGCACGTAGATCACGCGCAGCAGCGTCGAATTCCAACCGTAGTGGCGCGCGATGCCGCCGATTACGCCGGCGATCATTCGGTCGTGACGCGAGCGGAAGAGTCCCGTAGTCGCCATCGTGCATCCCTCGTGGATGCGCCGAGTCTAGCCCGCGCCCGTGAGCGCGTCGTGGCCAATTACCAGCGCGAGGGGCGCGTCAGCGGCGGCGCTTCGCGCTGGCGATCGTAGGCGCGCAGGTCGTCGCGGATCTGCGCGATGCGCTGACGGCCGATCGAATTGCGCTGCTCGTCGAGCACGACCGCATCGAGCAGTTCGGCCATGCGCTGCGCGGTCGGCAGCATGGTGTCCCACGCGTCCAGCGCGGCGACCGGCGCCGGCAGCGTCAGGAAGAACGCGATCGCGGGCGTCTTCAGTTCCTGGATGTTCGCCATGTCGAAGCTGCCGGGCTTCATGATGTTGGCGACGCTGAAGACCGGGCCGCGCTCGGGATGGCCTTCGACCAGGCGATGGAACACGCCCATGTGGCCGAACACGAGACCCGCGCGCTCGGCGGCGACGACGATGTCCGAACCGCTCAGCAGCTGACCCGCGCGTGCGGCCAGATAGAGCGTCACGATCTTGTCGAACTCGTCCGTCGTGCGCTTGCCGAGATCATCCTTCGACGACGCGGCGGCGCGAGGTTCGAGGTCCAGCGATTCCTGCGTCGGCTCGACCGACGCGTCGTCCGCACCGAGTTCGGCCGCCAGCTGCTCGCCCAGCGTCGGCTCCATGCGACGGCCATCGCCATCGCGCGGCACGCGACGCCCCTGCCCCGGCCTTTTCGGTCGACCGAAGAAGATGATCGCGGCAACCAGCACCACGCCGGCAACGAGAATCCAGATCCGCAGCATCGCCATGTCGGACATGCAGGTGCTCCGTGGTCGGTCAGGCGGCGCCGGCGAGGCGCGCGGCTTCGGCGAGGTCGACGGACACGAGTCGGCTGACGCCCGGCTCGCGCATGGTGACGCCCATGAGCTGTTTCGCCGCTTCCATCGTGACCTTGTTGTGGGTGACGAACAGGAACTGTACCTGCTCGCTCATCTCGTTGACCATCGCCGTGAAACGGCCGACGTTCGCCTCGTCGAGCGGCGCGTCGACCTCGTCCAGCAGGCAGAACGGCGCGGGATTCAGGCGGAAGATCGCGAATACCAGCGCGACCGCCGTCATCGCCTTCTCACCGCCGGAGAGCAGCGAGATGTTCGACACGCGCTTGCCTGGCGGGCGCGCCATGATCGAGACGCCGGTGTCGAGCAGGTCTTCGCCGGTGAGTTCCAGATAGGCGTGGCCGCCGCCGAACAGGCGCGGATACAGCTCCTGGATGCCCGAGTTGACGCGGTCGAAGGTGTCCTTGAAACGGCCGCGCGTCTCGCGGTCGATCTTGCGGATCGCCTCTTCCAGCGTTTCCAGCGCGGTGGTGAGGTCGGTGTTCTGCGCATCGAGGTAGTCCTTGCGCTGCGCGGCCTCCGCGTGTTCGGCGATCGCCGCGAGGTTGACCGGTTCGAGTCGACGCAGCTTCTGGTCGAGCTCGGCGACCGTGCGTTCCCACGCCTGCGGTTCCATGTCGTCGGTGAGCGTCGCCGTGACTTCCTCGAGCGAGAAGCCCGCTTCGACGATGCCCTCCGACAACTGTTCCGCCTTCAGCGCGAGCGCCTGAAGTTCGAGGCGACGCTGGCCGATGGCCTCGCGCTGCTGCAGCGACTGCTCGTCGCGCTGCTGGCGGATCAGCTCGTGCCCGCGCAGCTCGTGGTCGATGCTGTCCACCGCCGTGCGCGCGGCGGTGAGCTTCTGCTCGGCGAGCACGCGCTGTTCGAGCGCGACCTGGCGCTGCTCCTCGAGGTCACGCACCGGCGCGTCGCCGTCGGCGAGCTGCTCGGCGAGTTCGCCGAGGCGCGAGTCGAGCTGGCCGCGCTGGCCACTCATGCGATCCAGCGCCTGGGTCAGGCCGGCGAGCTGCGCGCGCTGCGATTCGACGGTCAGCGCCAATGCATGCGCGGCATCGCGCGCTTCGCGGGCGGCGTTGCGGGCAGCGTCGCGCGTTTCAATGATGCGGCGGCGGTCGTTCTCGAGCTCGATGCGCACGTCCTCGAGCTCGGACATGCGGACAATCGCGTCTTCCTGGTTGCTGCGCGCCAAACGCGACTGTTCGCGTGCGGACTCCAGCGTTTCAGTGAGCTGCGCCAGTTCGGCTTCGATGCGCTCGGTGCGCACGCGCGCGGCGTCGACCTTGCCCTGCTGGCTCTGCAACTGACCGCTGAGCTCGCTGACCGAGCGGTGCGCCATGTACAGCGAGCGCTGGGCGTCTTCGCGATGCTGCTCGGCGACGAGCAGCTGGTCGCGCAGTTCGACCAGCAGCGCTTCCAGCTCGCGCTCGCGCGCGACCAGCGATTCGATTTCGGTCCGCAGCGACTGGATCTCGCGCTCGCGCGTGAGCGCTCCCTGCGTCGCCGAACTTGCGCGCACCACCTGCACCCAGCCGGTGCCGAGGCGTTCGCCGCTGCGGGTGATGACGACATCGCCGGCGGGCAGCGTCTGCAACAGACGCAGACCGGCGTCGACATCCTCGGCGCCGTGCACGCGCGCGAGCATGGTGCGGATCGCCGTCGGGCCTTCGACATGCGCCGCCAGCGATGTGTTCGGCACGGTCGCGCCACCGCGATCGTTGCCAACCAGAGCGAGGCGACCCTCGGCGAGACCCCCGAGATCGTTCGCGAGACTTTCCGGACGTTCGACCAGCACGCCTTCGATCAGCTGACCCAGCGCGATCTCGACCGCGGTTTCCCAACCGTCGTTCACGCGCAGCGCTTCGCCGACGCGATCGGCGTCGTGCAAGCCATGCGCGCGCAGCCAGTCCATCGCGCGGCCCTGCTCCTGGCCGAGCGCCGCCGCCTGCAGCGCTTCGAGACCGGACAGTCGCCCGCGCGCCGCCTGCGCCTGCTTGCGCACGTCGGCAAGCTGCGTCTGTGTTTCGCGCTGGCGCTCCTGCAACGCGGTCAGCGCTTCCTTGCGGCTTTCGAGTTCGCCGCTCAGCGTGTCGACCGACAGCTTCTGCGTTTCGAGCTGTTCGACGATCGCCGAGGCCGATTCCGCGAGCGCATCGACGTCGAGGCTGGCGCGTTCCCCGGCCAGCGCTTCGCGACGACGTTCGGCGTCGAGCGCCATGCGATCGAGGCCTTCGATGCGCGTGCGTTCGACATCCGCGCTGCGCGAGGCTTCCGACTGCGAGCGTGCATGGGCGTCCCAGCGCTGCTGCAGGTCGGCCAGCTTGGTCTCGGCATCACGCAAGGCGTCGTTGCGGCCGACTTCTTCATCGCGCAGGGCTTCCAGGCGCGGCTCGTCGGTTTCGAGCGCGTTGCGCAACGCATCGAGGCGCGCCTGGTCACTGCCGATATGGTTTGCGATTTCCGACAGCTGCGCGAGTGCTTCGTCGCGCGCGCGCTGCAGGCGCGACGACATCTCGCGCTGGTGCTGGATCTGCTGTTCGACGCGAGCGAGCGCGCCGCTCACTTCGTAACTCTCCGCCTGCGCGCGCGACAGGTGCTCGGCGGCTTCTTCGCGCTTGACGCGGCCTTCCTCGAGCAGGCGCTCGGCTTCGCGCTGCTCCGCGATCAGCTGCTGCAGGCGCGTTTCCTGCTGCGACAACTTCTCGCGCTGGCTCTGCACCTTGCGGTCGAGCGCACGGAACTCGAGCGCCTTCCATTCGGCGTCGCGGATCTTCCGCTCCGCCTGGATCGCCTGGTACTGCTCCGCCTGTTTCGCCTGCCGCGCAAGATGCTGCAGCTGCTTGCCGACTTCCTCGCGCAGGTCGTTGAGGCGGTCGAGGTTCTCGCGCGTGTGGCGGATGCGCGTTTCCGTCTCCTTGCGGCGCTCCTTGTACTTGGAGATGCCGGCGGCTTCTTCGAGGTAGATGCGCAGGTCTTCGGGCCGCGCCTCGATGACCTGGCTGATCATGCCCTGCTCGATGATCGAGTAGCTGCGTGCGCCGAGGCCGGTGCCGAGGAACAGATCGGTGATGTCGCGACGCCGGCACTTGGTGCCGTTGAGGTAGTACTGGCTCTGGCCGTCGCGCGAGACCACGCGCTTGACGGAGATCTCGTTGAACGCCGCGTACTCGCCGGTGATCGTGTGGTCGCTGTTGTCGAAGATCAGCTCGACCATCGCCTGCGACACCGGCTTGCGTGCGGACGAGCCGGCGAAGATGACGTCGGTGAGCGAGTCGCCGCGCAGGCGGCTGGCCGAGCTTTCACCCATGACCCAGCGCACGGCGTCGATGATGTTCGACTTGCCGCAGCCGTTGGGGCCGACGACGCCGGTCATGTTGCCGGACAGATGGAGCGTGGTCGGGTCGACGAAGGACTTGAAGCCCGACAGCTTGATCGTGGAAAGACGCATTCGGCGAAGCGGCCTCTGGCGTGAATCGGGCGCGCGAAAAGCCGTGCGCCGACGCGGCCCGCGAGTATAGCGGCGTGAAAGCGGGTGACCGGAAGCCCGGCGGGGGACCGCCGCATGCATGGGGGGCACGAAACCTGCATGATCGAACGCATGGTTTTCGGAGCACCCGCCGGTCCACCCCTCACCGAGCGACTGCCCGACCCGGCGGGCGGTGCGCCCCTGCACGTCCATCGCGACGCCCACGTCTGGACCTGGGCCGCCGCCGTGGCCATCGCGGGCGAACTGCGCCGGGACCTGGAACTGCATGCGCGCTGCCGCCTGCTCGTCTCGCCGAGCGACACCATCGCCCCGGTTTTTCGCGCGCTTTCGCGCGCACCCCTGGAGTGGGAACGCGTCGATGTCGGTCTGATCGACGAGCGCTGGCTGCAGCCCGATGACCCCGACAGCCATGCCGCCGCGCTGCGCCGGCACCTGCTCGTCGACCATGCCGCGGTCGCGCGACTGGAACCGCTCACCCTGGCGGGGCGCCGGCTCGAAGACGCCGTCGCGATCGCCAACGCGCATGCACGCCAGCTGCCCAACGTGCTCGTGCTGACCATGGGCAATGATGGCCACGTCGCCGCCCTCTTCCCGGACTCGCCGGACTACCCGCGAGCGCTGGCGTCGAAGCAGGACTACATCAGCCTCGACGCTTCCTTCAGTCCGGACGCCGGGCCGTGGACGCGCCGCATCACCGCGACCCCGCTGGGGCTGTCGCGCGGCCTGTCCCGCATCCTTCTATTGCGTGGCGAAGTGCAGCTGCGCCATTACGAGGTCGCTGCCGCGGCGACCGACCCGGCGACCTCGCCCTTAGCCGCTGTCCGCCTCGCGGGCGGCGAGCCGCTGCAGGTCCACTGGTGCCCCTGACGGCACGTCCGTGCCGCGGCAGGACAGCGGGACTCAGCGCGATCGGATTTCCGAGGGTGTGTGCGCCTCGATCGACAACGCGTGGATGTCGGTGGTCATGAGATCCCCCAAGGCCGCATAGACGGCCCGGTGCCGGGCCAGTGGCCCCTGGCCGGCGAAGCGGTCGCTGACGAGCGCGACCTTGAAATGCCCGCGCCCGTCACGCGCGCCGGCGTGGCCCGCGTGCTTGTGGCTTTCATCGACCACCTCGATCGCGTGCGGAGCGAACGCCGCTTCGAGGGCGGAGCGGATCGCGGCGGGTCGCTCCGCCGGCTTCACGGCAGGACCTTGCGGAACGGGCGGACGTCGACCGAGGCGTAGACACCGGCTTCGACGTAGGGGTCGGCCTTGGCCCAGTCGCGCGCGGCCTCGAGCGATTCGAATTCCGCGACGATCAGGCTGCCGCTGAAACCGGCCGGGCCCGGATCCTCGGCGTCGATGGCCGGGCACGGACCGGCCAGCAGCAGACGGCCGGCGTCGCGCAGAGCGTTGAGGCGCTCGAGGTGGCGCGGGCGGGCCTCAAGCCGGCGCTGCAGCACGTCCTGCCCATCGCGTGCGTCGATCACGTACCACATGGCCACGTCCTCCCGGGAAAGCGGCGATTCTATCGATCGCGGCCCGCTCGGCTGGACAGCGTCGCGCGCGGCCCGTAGGCTTGTGCCATCCGTCGACCTGCCCAGCAGGCGACAGCCGCGGCGGAGCCCCCGCTCCCACGCCCGGCCTACCCGATCGCGAACCCGCCGCCCCGAGTCCGGAGCGCGTCGCCCCGCATCGTTTTCGCAGTCCGCAACACCGAAGGGCCGCCCGGCCCGTTCCGCAGTGTGCTGTGCCCAGGCCCGGAGGGGCCGGTCCCGAATGACCGACGATCTCGCGCCGCAGGCGACCGAGGACAATCCGCCAGAACCGGCATCGCCGGCCCGCCCTCAGCAGCAGGAAATGCCGCTGGCGGTGGTGCATGGCCAGCCCGTTCTGCAGATCCCGCAGGATCTGTACATCCCGCCGGACGCGCTCGAAGTCATCCTGGAAGCGTTCGAAGGCCCGCTCGATCTGCTGCTCTACCTGATCCGCCGGCAGAATCTCGACATCCTCGACATCCCGGTCGCGGACATCACCAAGCAGTACGTCGAGTACATCGGCGCGATGCACGAAATGCGCTTCGAGCTCGCCGCCGACTACCTGGTCATGGCCGCGATGCTGGCCGAGATCAAGTCGCGCATGCTGTTGCCGCGCGTGACCAACGAGGAAGGCGAGGAAGAGGATCCGCGTGCGGAACTCGTCCGCCGCCTGCAGGAATACGAGCGCTTCAAGAAGGCGGCGGAGGATATCGACGCCCTGCCCCGTCTGGAGCGCGACACGGGCATCGTGCAGGCGCACGTGCCGGATCGCGCGTCGGTGCGCCTGCCGCCGCCGGTCGATCTGAAGGAGATGCTGCTGGCGCTGCGCGACGTGCTCAAGCGCGCCGAGCTGTTCACCCAGCACGCGATCAAGCGCGACGCGCTGAGCGTGCGACAGCGCATGGGCGAACTGCTCGAGCGCCTCGCCGACGGCGGTTTCCATCGTTTCGAATCGCTGTTCGATCCGGTGGAAGGCAAGCTTGGCGTCGTCGTGACGTTCCTCGGCATGCTCACGCTCGCCAAGGAACAGCTCGTCGAGATCGTGCAGGACGAAGCGCTGGCGCCGATCTACGTGAAGTCGCTGGCGATCATGAAGGATGCGTCCGAGATCGAACTGTCCAGCGAGTTCGACACCGACGCGGCGAACGACGGCGCATGACGCACGACGTCCTCGCGCTGACGAATCACGGCGACGCTCCGGCGCGCCACGGGAATACGAAGGCTTCCGCCTTCGCGAGCCAAACGGATCATCGATGGACCAGACGCTGATCAACCGCATCGTCGAAGCCGCGCTGCTGGCGACCAGCCAGCCGCTGTCGCTGGCGCAGCTTCGCGAACTGTTTCCCGAGGACCAGCCCGCCGCGCCGGGCGCGATCGAAGCGGCGATCGAGCACTTGCAGGCCGACAGCGCGAATCGCGGCGTCGAACTGGTCGAGGTCGCTTCGGGCTTCCGCTTCCAGGTGCAGGCCGACGTGCATCCCTGGGTCGCGCGCCTCTGGACCGAGCGGCAGACGCGCTACACGCGCGCCACGCTGGAAACGCTCGCGCTCATCGCCTACCGCCAGCCGATCACGCGCGGCGAGATCGAGCAGGTGCGCGGCGTCACCGTCAGCAGCAACATCATCAAGGCGCTGGAAGAACGCGAGTGGATCCGCGTCGTAGGCCATCGCGACGTCCCCGGCCGCCCGGCGCTGTTCGGCACGACCAAGGGGTTCCTCGACTATTTCGGCCTCAAGCGTCTCGATGAGCTGCCGCCCCTGTCCGAACTCAAGGACATCGGTGAACTCGAGCCGCAGCTGCAGTTCGACGATGCCGCGGGTGTCGCGCCGCCGATCGCGGTGGCGGGCATGGGCGACGAAGCCGCCGCGGACGACGATGCGTCGGACACGAGCCACGTCGACGACGCCGCGAACGACGACGCGTCCGATGACGCCGACGTCGCGAACGAAGCGCCCGTCGACACCGCCGAAGCGGACGACGAGGACAATGGCGACAGCGATGCGGACGACGACGGCGACGACCTCGACTTCCGCAGTGAACGCCCGATCCAGTTCGACGACAGCGATGTCGACGACGACGAGGACGAAAACCAGATTTCCGACGCGGCCGAAGCCGACGTCGATCCCGAAGCCGCGCCGGGTGAGCGCGCGGTAGACGAGAACGATCACGAGCAAGACAACGCCGTCGAGACGACGACCGTTCCCGATATGACGACCGCATCGAGCGATGCGGCGGAGTCGAATGACAATGAGTGAAGAAAAAGGCCGCAAGTTGACCCTGCGGCGTGAACAGACGGCGGCGCCCGCGCCCCGTCTCGAGGAGCGCCTGCACAAGGTGCTCGCGCAGGCCGGACTCGGCTCGCGCCGTGCGCTGGAACAGCGCATCGCCGACGGTCTGGTCAAGATCAACGGTGAAGTCGCGCAGGTCGGCCAGAGTGTCGGCACAGGCGACAAGATCGACATAGACGGCCGCCAGTTCGTGGCGACCGCGCTGACCGAGCCGCCGCGCGTGCTGATGTACAACAAGCCCGAAGGCGAAGTGACCACGCGCGAAGATCCCGAAGGTCGCCCGACGATCTTCGAAGCGCTGCCGCCGCTCAAGGGCGCGCGCTGGATCGCGATCGGTCGCCTCGACATCAATACGACCGGCCTTCTGCTGCTCACCACCGACGGCGAGCTGGCGAATGCGCTGATGCATCCGTCGAAGGAAGTCGAACGCGAATACGTCTGCCGCGTGCGCGCACCGGAGGGCGAGGAAACCGTGTCGGACGCGATCATCGAGCGCCTCGCGAAGGGCGTGCAGCTTGACGACGGCCCGGCGAAGTTCGACGAGATCGAACGCATCGGCGGTAGCGAGTCGCATGACTGGTTCCGCGTCGTGGTGAAGGAAGGCCGTAACCGCGAAGTGCGTCGTCTGTGGGAGTCGCAGGGCTGCCAGGTCAGCCGACTGAAGCGCGCGCGTTACGGCGGTATCGAACTGCCGCGCGAACTGCTGCGTGGCCAGTCGCAGGAACTTCCGACGGCACGCGTCGAACTGCTGCGCACGGACCTCGGTCTCGAGGACGGCACGCCGTCCGCGCTGACGCTGCAGCCCGTCATCGGCCAGCGTCGCGCCGGCAAGTCGACCATCCACCTCTCCGGCGAACGCAGCCAGAGCGGTTACGTCGGCGGTCACAACGCGGCCGACGAAGGCCGCGAGCTGCGTCGCTTCGATCACGTGCGCGAGGATCGCGGCCGCGGCCGCGGCGGCCCGCGCAAGCCGGGCGGCCTGACCGTCACCGGCGAAATGGCGGCCAAGCAGTCGCACAAGCCGTTCAAGCAGCGCGCGGACAAGGGCCCCAAGCCCCTGCCGGATGGCAACCCCGCCGCGTTCCGCACCTGGTACGTGCCGGACGGCGTGGATACCGGCCCCAGCGGACATCGCAATCCCGATTCGCGCGGTCGCAAGCCCTTCGGCGGCAAGCCGGGTGGCGCGCGTCCTGGCGCGGGCGGCCCGTCGGGCGGACGTCCTGGTGGTGGCGCACGGCCCGGTGGTGGCGGTCGTCCAGGCGGTGGCGGTTTCCGTGACGATCGCCCAGGCGGTGGTGGCTTCCGCGACGACCGCGCAGGCGGCGCTCCGTACGGCGGTGGTGGCGGTCGTCCGGGCGGGTCGCGCGATGATCGCGCGGGCGGCGGCGGTGGTCCTTACGGCACGGGCGGCGCGCGCAAGCCGGGCGGTCCGAAGCCGGGCGGCCAGCGCTCCCATCCGTACGGGCATCCGGGCAATGCGCCGAGCTTCCCCTCCGACCACGCGAACCCGGGCGCCGGCGGCTACGACCGTCCGCGCGGCCCGCGTCCGCAGCGCTCGGGTCCGCCCGGTGCTCGTGGTCCCGGCGGTCCGAGCGGTCCGGGCGGGCGTGGCCCAGGCGGTCGCGGTCCGGGTGGCCCGCGTGGTGGTGGTCGCCCGGGTGGCGGACGCGGCCCGCGGGGCTGAGACCCGCTAGCGAAAGAAAACGGCCGCCCTTGGGCGGCCGTTTTCGTTTCGTCTTGGGGGATGCATTGCTTCCGCCGCTGCGACGCCCGCGACCGCGTCGCGCGCCCCTCCCCGGATCAGTTCGTTGGAATCGCGAGGTTTTGCGCGGTCAACTCCGTCGCTGCGCCGCGCGGCGTCGAGGCGATGACGGCATCGCCCGGCATCGGTGCACCGTCGTAGAGATGCGCCCAGGTGCGGTCGAGCGCGGCGTAGACGTACGGCAGCAACGGCACGTAGTTCGCGCCCACCGGCGGCAGCTGCAGGAATGCATCGAAGTGCTGTGCGTTGCGCACCTGCCAGAAGCGCACGTCGCGCCCCGCCGCACGTGCGGCCTGCACGTAGGGCGCACTGGTGAACGCGACCGGGATCAGCCCGTCGCTGACGCCGTGCACGACCGTGATCGGAATGCCGGCGCGCGGCAGCGATGCATGCGTTTCGCGGATACCAGCGCGGACGCGGTCCGCGGCCTCGCCCTGTCCCGTCCACAGCTCGCGCAGGCAACGCAGCGCGTCGATCGGCTTCTGCTTCGGCGGCAGCAGCATGACGCCCGCACCCGGCGGGATGCCGCTGGCGTCGGCCCACCACGTCGCGCGTTCGATGTCGGTGGTGGGGCGCGGCGCACCGGATGCGTCGATGGCGGCGTAGGTGAAGCCGCACGGATGCGCGTTTGCGGCAAATCGACCGTAAGCCGACGCGTACGTCGCTGCGATCGACCTCCACAGGTCGAACGACACGCTCAACGCGCCGGAGCGCAGCGCTTCGTCGGTCCAGCCGCGTGCGTGCAGGCGGTCGTACGCGTTACGCGCGCGATCCGTATCCGTCGCGCCGTCGATCAGGCCTGCTTCCGCGAGTTCGCCGCACTTCGGGCCTGCGGTCGGCGGCAGGGGCATCTGCAGATGGCCGAGCGCGCAAGGCATGAGCAATGCGGCTTCGGTCGTGATGTCGTAAAGCGACGGCGCGTCGCCGGCGCTGATGTTGGGTTCCCCGGCGACGACCGCGTCCAGCCAATCGCCGTCGAGCTCGGCCGCGCGCAGCACTGCGCCGCCGCCGTTGGAAATCGCGACGGCGATGACCTTGGTGTTGTCGAAGCGGAACGGCGCCTGCTGCGGGAAGGCATCGTCGAGCACGCGCAAAGCGAACTCGGCGGCCTGCTTCACGTGCACGCCCCAGTCCTTCTCGGGGTTGTCGCCGGAATGCGCGTGCTTGAACGCGATGCCGTGCCCGGTTGCCGAGGTCGGCTGGAACGCTAGCGGCGCGGCGCCTGCGACTTGCACGGTTCCGTCCAGTGCAATGCCCTGCCCCGCATCGAGATCGAAGTAGTCCGTGCCGCCGCCCTTGTCGGTGTACGCGACTGCGCAACCCTTCGGCAGACCCCATGCGCCGGCGACGCTGATCGCGCCGTAGACACCGCGGGAACCTGAGGACGGCGCGACGACGATGCATCGCTTCGACGCATCGAAGTTGTCCGGCACCTGCACCGTCACGCGATGCGGCTGCGATGCACCGGGCACACGCGCGAATGTCGCGTACTCGCGGCCGGGCACGTTCGCGGTCGAGCCGTACAAGGTGCCGTACCCGCCGGCCGGCGTGAGGTCGGCAATACCGTGCCAGTTCGACCAGACCGCGCGGCGCCGCAGCTCGACCGGCGTCGGGTGCGCCGGATCGGCGAACACGGGCGCCGCGGCGCGCAGGCCGGAAAGCCCGAGGCCGGCGGTGAGCAGGTCGTCGCCATCGCGGTGCACGGTGACGCGGGGCGTGGCGAACGTGTCCATCCGGGCATCCTGGGGAAGACTGGCGCAGCCGCCAAGCGCAAGCGCGCCCGCGCACAGCAGCGTGGCGAGGGATCGGGTCGTGTTCATTCGACCACCCTAGCAAGCGGCCGCCGCGGCGGCATCGTACGTTCGTACCACGCGCCCGACATCGCGCGTTGGTAGGCTGGGCGCAGGAGGACCCCATGACCGAATTCGCATCCACGCCGCGCTGCGTGCTCGTGACCGGCGCCGGCAGCGGCATCGGCGCTGGCATCGCGACGGAGCTCGCGCGCGACGGCCACCACGTCGTCGTGACCGACCTGTCAGGCGATGCGGCGCAGGCCGTCGCCAAATCCATTCGCGACGAAGGCCACAGCGCGGAAGCGCACGCGCTCGATGTCACGTCGGACGAAAGCGTCGCGAGCGTGCTGGCTGCGGTGTCGCGCCCGGTCGACGTGCTGGTGAATAACGCCGGGCTGCAGCACGTCGCCCGGCTCGAGGACTTCCCGATGGAGAAGTGGGAGCTGCTCGTGCAGGTGATGCTGATCGGCGTCGCGCGCCTGACGCGTGCGGTGCTGCCCGGCATGCGCGAGCGCGGCTTCGGCCGCGTCATCAACATCGGTTCGATCCACTCGCTGGTCGCGAGTCCGTTCAAAAGTGCGTACGTCGCCGCCAAGCACGGGCTGCTAGGCTTTTCGAAGGTGATCGCGCTGGAAACCAGCGATACGGACATCACCGTCAACACGATCTGCCCGACCTACGTGAAAACGCCGCTGGTCGACAAGCAGATCGCCGACCAGGCGAAGACGCGCGGCATTCCGGAGTCGCAGGTGGTCAGCGACGTCATGCTCAAGCCGATGCCGAAGGGCGTGTTCATCACGTTCGAGGAGCTGGCGGGCATCACCGCGTTCCTGATGTCGTCGGCTGCGCGCAACGTCACCGGCCACACGATCGACGTCGACGGGGGCTGGACGGTCCAGTAATGCCTGCGCTGCTCGTCGCCGACGACCATCCGCTGTTCCGGGCCGCCCTGCGCGGCGCGGCGCGTGACGCCGTCGACGGGCTCGTCGTGCATGAAGCGGATTCGCTCGATGGCGTGCTGTCTGTGCTCGAGCGCGAGCCGGACATCGATCTGGTGCTGCTCGACCTGCACATGCCGGGCAATCATGGGCTCGCAGGGCTCGCCGCGGTGCGCGCGCAGTACCCGCACGTGGCGGTGGTGGTGGTATCGGCGAATGACGACCCGCGGGTGGTGCGGCGCGCGCTGGATCACGGTGCGGCCGGTTACCTGCCGAAAAGCGCGGGCCTAGACGAGTTGCGCGACGCGATCCGCGCGGTGCTGGCCTGCGAACAATGGCTGCCCGCCTCGCTGCGTGTTTCGGTGGCGCGGACGCAGGGCTCGTCGAGCGACGCGGATCTCGCCGCGCGGCTCGCAAGCCTGTCGCCGCAGCAGTTCCGAGTGCTCACCCTCGTCGCGCAGGGCCTGCTCAACAAGCAGATCGCCGACCGCCTCGACGTGCAGGAGCGCACCGTCAAAGCGCACCTCTCGGCGATCTTCGAACGCCTCGGCGTGCGTAATCGCACGCAGGCCAGCGTGGTGCTGCGCGAACTCGAACTCAGCGACCCGGCGCGGCTCGTCGAACCCTGATCCGACGCTTCAGTCGATCGACACCGCGGGCCGTTCGCCCGCGACGACCAGACGATCCAGCAGCGACTTCAACGCCAGCGGCTTCAGCGGCTTCGCGAGCAGGTGATAGCCGCAGTCCTCGACGCGCCGACGCACGTCGACGCTCGCATCCGCACTGACTACGAGCGTCGGACGCGCACCGAAACGACCTTCGAGCAGACGCGCGACATCGGGGCCGGTGTCGCCGTCGTCGAGGTGGTAGTCGAGCAGCCACAGGGCGGGATCGATCGCTTCGCAGGCGATGATCGCTTCGCGACGATCGCGCGCCGCGGCAACTTCACAGCCCCAACGCTCGAGCAGGCCGCGGGTAGCGGCGAGGGCCGCTGCATCGTTGTCGAGCAGCAGCACGCGCAACCCGGCCAGGCGCTGCGGCGTTGCGGGCACCGGCGGGCGCTGCGGCACAGGCGTGGCATCGAGCGTGATCGCGAACATCGTGCCGCGACCCGGCGCGCTCCTCAGCTGCAGCGGCGCCTGCAGCAGCGCGGCGATGCGATCGGCGATGAACAGGCCGAGGCCGAGCCCCTGCCCCGGTGCGTCCTCGCCACGACGGAATTCCTCGAAGATCTCCCGCTGGCGCGAGGCCTCGATGCCCGGTCCCGTATCGTGCACTTCGATGCGCAAGACGTCGCCGTAACGGCGCGCACCGAGCAACACGTCGCCTTCGGCGGTGTACCGCACTGCATTCGCTAGGAAGTTCTGCAGCACGCGGCGGAGCAGCTGCGGATCGGTCTTCACCCACGCGGCGCTGCGCACGTAGCGGAAGCGCAGGCCGCGCGCCGCGGCGATCGCCTGGAATTCCGAGGCGAGCGGATCCAGCACATCGGCCAACGCGAACGCACGCGGTTGCGGCACCAGTCCACCCGCTTCGAGTCGGGACATGTCGAGCAACCCCGACAGCAGTTCCACCGTCGATTCCAGCGCACCGCGCACCTGCGCCACCGTGCCGCGCTGGCGCGAATCATCGAGGTCGTCGCCGAGCGCATCGACGAACAGTTGCGCAGCGTGCAACGGTTGCATCAGGTCGTGGCCGATCGCGGCGAGGAAGCGACTCTTCGCGTGGTTCGCGCGCTCGGCTTCGTGCGTCGCGATTTCCAGTTCCGTCGTACGTTCGACGACGCGTTGTTCCAGCGTTTCGTTCGCCAGCAGCAGGCCCGCTTCCGCGCGACGGAACGCGGTGACGTCGGTGAACGTCGCGACGAAGCCGCCGCCCGGCATGGGGTTGCCGCGGATCTCGACGATGCTGCCATCGGGCAGCACGCGTTCCGAAAGATGCAGCGTGCCCGCGCGCATGAACGCAAGACGTCGATCGAGCGCGCGCTCGACGTCACCTGCGTAGCCGATGCCGCGCATCGCGAATCGCGCCAGATCCGCGATCGGCCGACCGACCTGCAGCAGTTCGTCCGGAAAGCCGAACAGCTCGGCATAACGTCGATTCCATGCGACGAGCCGCAGCTCCGCGTCGACGACGCTGATGCCCTGGCTCATGTTCTGCAGTGCGGCTTCGAGCACGCGCTGGTTGAAGCGCAGGTCGGCCGACGCCTCGCCAACGATGGTCGCGACCGTCTCCAGATCACGCGATTCGCGCCGTACCGCGTCCAGCAGTACGCGTGCCGACGCAGCACCCAGCACGCCGGCAAGCTCGCGCTCGACGCGCTCTTCCACGGGCGCGGGCACCGGCCCGGCGCCCACGCCATGCAGCAACTGCGCGACGCGCTCGCGCGGCAGGAAGCGCAGACCGGCGGCGCGCAATGTCGCGGCATCCAGCCCGCGATAGGCACGGCGCGGTGCGCCCGTCCACGACGCCGCGCCGATCAACGTCGCGCAGGTGCCGAGAAACAGGCTCGCGCCCACGGCGCGGCCGAGACGCGTCCATCCGGTCAATCCGAAGAAGCCGTCCGGCGACAGCCACGCCATGTCGAACGGACCGCGCCCGACCACCGATGCTTCGAAGAACGTTGGGGCCACCAGTACCCAGGCCCACGTCGCGAAGCCGACGAGGATGCCCACCATCGCCGCGCGGGGCGGCGTCTGCGGCCGCCATACTGCGAATGCGAGCGCCGGTGCGAGCGTGGCCAGCGCCGAGAACGACACCGCGCCGACATCCGCCAGCGCTTCACTGCCGGCGATGACACGGCTGTAAGCCCACGCCAGCAGCATGATCACGACGATGCCGGCGCGGCGCAGCGCGAGCACGCGACCGCTGAGATCGCCATCGCCACGTCGCGTCCATGCGCCGCGCAGCAGGCCCGGGGCGAACCAGTGATTGCCGATCATCAGGCTGAGGCTGAGCGTGCTGACCACGACCATGCCGGTCGCCGCGCTCAGGCCGCCGAGGAACGCCGTCAGCGCAAGCCCTTCATGGCCCTGCGACAACGGCAGCGCGAGCACGTACAGGTCCGACGGCACGCGATTCCCGAGCAGCGCGGCACCCGCACGCGCGAGCGGCAACACGGGCAGCGCGATCAGCAGCAGATACAGCGGGAACACCCAGCGCGCGGTGCGAACGTGCTGCTCTTCCTGGCACTCGACGACCGCCACGTGGAACTGGTGCGGCAGGATGAACATCGCGAGCGCGCCGAGCACGACGAGCGGCGCGAAGCCGCCCGAGGTCGCGGCGGTTGGCGCGGGAACGTGCGGCATGTCGACGCCGAACAGCACGAACGCGCCGACCGCGAGCATCGCGCCCAGCTTGAACGCGGATTCCAGTGCCATCGCGAACACGAGGCCGCGGTTGTGCTCCGTCGCCTTCGCGTGGCGTGCGCCGAACAGGATCGCGAACACCGCGAGCACGATCGCGACATACAGTGCGCTGTCGCGCCACGGCGGCCCGCCATTCGCGATGTGGCCGACCGACAGCGTCGAGAAACTCATCGCCACCGCTTTCAGCTGGAGTGCGATGTACGGCACGAGGCCGAGCGCGACGACCAGCGTGACAGTGGCCGCCAGCCACGCATCCTTGCCGAGTCGCGTGGCGATGAGATCGGCGAGCGACGCAGCATTGGTGTCACGTGCGAGCCGCGCCAGCCGCAGCATGACGCCGATGCCGATCGCGTACAGCAGGATCGCGCCGACGAACGTCGGCGGCACCGGCCATCCATAGCGCGCGGCCTGCGTCACCGTGCCGTAGAACGTCCACGACGTGCAGTGCACCGCGAGCGACAACGCATAGACGTAGCGCCAGTGGCGCGACGCGAGCGCCGGCCGTCGCTCCGCCTGCAGCGCGGCGAAGAACATCAGGCCGAGCCAGGCGAGGCTCGCGGCGGTGACGATGCCGGGGTTCAGCATCGCGGCATCATGGGCATGGAAGTGCGGATCGGCTGTGCGTCGCGGGCGAACGTCCCCTGCCCTGCGAGCTTAGACGCCACTGCTGCACATCGCACGCGGCGAGCGCAAAAAGCGACGGCGGACCACAGGGCCCGCCGTCGAGACTCCGACCGCCTTCGGCGTCGGTCAGAAGTCGTACTTCGCAGTGAGCGAATACTGGCGCGGCGCCCCGTAGAAGCCCGTGAGGACGCCATACGCGGCGATGTTGTAGCCCGTGGTGCGGTACTCGGTGTCGGTCAGGTTCGAGCCCTGCAGCGACAGCGACCACGCGTCGTTCATCTTCCAGATCACGCCCGCGCTGACCAGGCCGTAGGCCGGCTGGTGGATCGCCGGGCTGAGGTCCGTGGTCGGCCACACATCTGTCTGGTACGCGTAGCCCACGCGCGCCGAGATGTCCCCGCCGTTGGCGAGCGGCGTGCGCCACTCCACGTTGATCGCACCGGAAAAATCAGGCGCGTTGGTGAACTTCTGCGAGTCGGCGACGTTGACGCCCGCGGTGATGAACTCGTCGTACTTCGCGTCCAGCCAGGCGAGGTTGCCGCTGATCGCCCAGTGCTGCGTCGGCAGCCACTGGTACTCGACTTCCACACCCTGGATCGTGCCCTTGCCGGCGTTGGTGAAGTCGCCGAAGAAGCTCTGGCTGCCGTTCGGCAGCGTGTAGGACGTGAAGACCGAGAGCTGGATGTCCTTGTAGTTGTTGTGGAAGTACGCGAGGTTGAGGAACAGCGTGTCGTCCAGCAGCGCCATCTTGCTGCCGAGCTCCAGGCTGTCCACCGATTCGTCCTGGAACGGCTCGCCCGAACGCGGCACTGCCGTGGTGTTGGCGCGGATGTTGTAACCGCCCGACTTGAAGCCGCGCGACGCCAGGCCGTAGATCATCACGCCCGGCGTGAGCTGGTAGTCGAGCGAGACCTTCGGCGAGACGTTTTTGAAGTTGACCGTCTTGTTGAAGTTCGCCGCGGTGCCCCACGACGTGGTGTAGCTGCCGTTGGTGTAGAAGCGGTTGAGCGCGACGGCGTGCTTGTCTTCGTCGGTGTAGCGCGCGCCGACATCGAGCTTGAGCTCGTTGGTCAGGTCGAAGGTCCAGTCGGCGTAGGCTGCGAACGACTTGGTGTTGACGTAACCCTGCGTGTCGCCGAACAGCGGATTGGTCAGCGACGTGGCGACGAGCGGGTTGTAGAAGTGATTGAGCACCTGGCCGCCGGCGTCGCCGTTGAACCAGTACAGGCCCATGACGCCGCGGCTGCGCTTGCCGGCGTCGTAATTCAGCTGCAGCTCGCTGCTGAACTGGTTGTCGAAATACGTGGCGTGCACGTCGACGAACGGCTGCGGCAGCGTGTCGAAATCGATGTTGGTGTCGGTGTCGGACTCCCGCTTGGCGACGACGTACTTCAGCGCGAAGTCGTCGTTGAGCTTCCAGTTCACCGTCGCCGACAGACCCTTCATGTTCGTGTCGTTGACGTTGCCCATGCCGCTGCGGATGTCGTAGCGATCGTTGAGCGGCGGCGTGGTCGGTGCGAGCGGATTCGTCGCGAGCATCTTCGCGCCACGCACGCCGGACTGGTCATCCATCCAGTCGAACGCGAAGCGCACGTCGAAGTTGTCACCCGCAAACGCGCCCAGCTCGGCGCGCAGCGCGTTGATCTCCTTGTCGCTGACGTCCTGGCCCGAATTGAGGTTGGTGCCGAAGCCGTCGCGATTCATGCTGGCGACCGACACGCGACCGCGCAGGCCGCTGTCCTCGCCGAACAGCGGTCCGCCGACACCGGCCTTTACGTCGAGCTGGTTGTAGTTGCCCACCGTGATCGAACCGAAGCCGTCCAGCTGCTTGGGCAAGCCCTTCGAGATGTACTTGATCGCACCGCCGATCGTGTTCTTGCCGTACAGCGTGCCCTGCGGGCCGCGCAGCACTTCGATGCGGTCGACGTCGAACACGTCGAGCAGCGCACCCTGCGGACGCGCCATGTAGACGTCGTCGAGGTAGATGCCGACGCCCGGATCGACGCCCCACAGCGGGTCGGCCTGGCCGACGCCGCGGATATAGGCGGTGACGGTGCTGGTCGAGCCGCGGGCGGCGTAGATCGTCAGGTTGGGAACCTGCGCGTCGAGGTCGCCGAGGTCGCGCACGTTGAGCTTGTCGAGCGCTTCCGGCGTGAACGCAGTGACCGCGACCGGCACTTCCTGCAGCGTCTCCTCGCGCTTACGCGCGGTTACAGTGATCTGGTCGAGCTTGCGCTCGGCGGTCGGGTCGTTCTTGTCGTTGGTCGTGCTGGACGTCGTGTCCTGCGCCCACGCGGCCGGCGCGAGCAGCGCACAGGCGATGGCGAGACAGAGGTGGCTACGGCTGACGTTCTTGCGGCGCATCGAAGGACTCTCCCCAGTGACCGGATGGCGTGATCGCGCGGCGGACCGCGCCGTGATGCCGTGCACGGTAGTCGGCGTCCACTGCGACGGGGAGTTGTACGTTCGGACAATGCCGGCGTCGCCGACGCTCCGGATACTGGCGCGCATCCTGGGGACGAGAGCCGCAATGGCCTTCCTGATCGTGTTGGCCGCGCTGGCCTTCCTGATGTTCGTGGCCTACCGCGGCCACTCGGTAATCCTGTTCGCCCCCGTCGCCGCGCTCGGCGCGGTGCTGCTCACCGATCCGTCGCTCGTGCCGCCGATGTTCACCGGCCTGTTCATGGACAAGATGGTGAGCTTCCTCAAGCTCTACTTCCCCGTGTTCCTGCTGGGCGCGGTGTTCGGGAAGCTGATCGAGCTGTCGGGTTTCTCGCGTGCCATCGTCGCCGCGACGATCCGCGTCGTCGGCGCGAAGCGCGCGATCCTGTCGATCGTGCTGGTCTGCGCATTGCTCACCTATGGCGGCGTGTCGCTGTTCGTCGCGGTGTTCGCGGTGTATCCGTTCGCGGCGGAGCTGTTCCGCCAGAGCGACATCCCGAAGCGCCTGATTCCCGGCACGATCGCGCTCGGCGCGTTCACTTTCACCATGGATGCCCTGCCCGGTACGCCGCAGATCCAGAACATCATTCCGACGACGTTCTTCGGCACGACCGCGTGGGCGGCACCGGTCCTCGGCTCGCTTGGCGGCGTGTTCATCCTTGTCGTGGGACTGCTCTACCTCGAGTCGCGGCGTCGCAAGGCGGCGGCCACAGGCGAAGGCTACGGCGATGCCGCAACGCTCGTGAACGAGCCCGTGCGCTTCGAGGGCGATCGCCTGGCGAGTGCGTGGATCGCGCTGTTGCCGCTGATTCTGGTCGGCGTTTCGAACCGCCTGTTCACCGCGTGGATTCCGGACTTCTACGGCAAGTCGACGAGTTTCGATCCGGCGGTGATTGGCGACGCCGCACCCGTCGTGCAGGAAACCGCGAAGGTCGCCGGCGTGTGGGCGGTCGAGGGCGCGTTGCTGATCGGCATCGCCAGCGTGCTCGTGCTCGCATGGAAGCCGGTGACGTCGCGTTTCGTCGAAGGCAGCAAGGCCGCGATCGGCGGCGCATTGCTGGCGTCGATGAACACCGCGTCGGAATACGGTTTCGGTGCGGTGATCGCCGCGCTGCCGGGCTTCCTCGTCGTCTCGAACGCGCTGTCGTCGATCCCGAATCCGCTGCTCAACACGGCGGTGACGGTGACATCGCTCGCCGGCATCACCGGCTCGGCCTCGGGCGGCATGGGCATCGCGCTGGCGGCGATGGCGCAGCAGTTCATGGCGCAGGCACAGGCCGCAGGCATTCCCATGGACGTGCTGCATCGCGTCGCGGCGATGGCATCGGGCGGCATGGACACGCTGCCGCACAACGGCGCCGTGATCACGGTGCTCGCAGTGACCGGCCTGACGCACCGTCAGGCGTATCGCGACATCTTCGCGGTCACGTTGATCAAGACGGCCGCGGTGCTGGTCGTAATCGCGCTCTACTACCTCACCGGCCTCGTCTGAGGCCGGCGGCGTTTCACTTCAGTTCGAAGCGGTCGGCGTCGAGCATCGCCGGGAAGCGCTTGCGGTAAGCCTGCAGTTCGTGGCGTAGCAGCGTGGTGGTGACGACGACTTCCTGGTCCGCGCATTCGCTGAGCGGGTTGCCGAGGAAATCGATCACCGCACTGTCGCCCGCGTAGGTCAGCCCGTTGCCGTCGGTACCGACGCGATTCACCGCCGCGACGTAGCACAGGTTCTCCATCGCACGCGCGAGCAGCAACGTGCGCCAGGCATGCCCGCGCACGCCCGGCCAGTTGGCGACGTAGAGCAACAGGTCGTAGTCGAGATCGTTCGCACGCTCGACATCGAAGCGATTTCGCGAGAACACCGGGAAGCGCAGGTCGTAGCAGACCAGCGGGCAGATGCGCCAGCCGCGCCACTCGAGCACCAGCCGATCGCGCCCCGCGGCGTAACGCTCGTGTTCGCCCGCGTAGCGGAACAGGTGACGCTTGTCGTAGTACTGCACGCTGCCATCGGGCGTCACGAACAGCAGGCGATTGCTGACGCCGCCTTCCGTTCTCAGCTGCACGCTGCCGGTGACCGCCGCGTCGAGTTTCCTCGCCCAGTCGCGCATCCACTGCACGGTCGGGCCGTCCATGGTTTCGGCGCGGTCGATGGCGTCGTTGGAGAAGCCGCTGGTGAAGGTTTCCGGCAGCACAACGAGATCGGTGGTGCCACGCAGGGCGCGAATCAGTTCTCCGTAGTACGTGCGGTTCGCTTCGGGATCGTGCCAGCGGGTGTCGCCCTGCACGAGGCTCACGCGCAGCGCCGTGGCCATTTCGCGATCGTCGGGATGATGCGGATGCATGCGCGGGCCTCAGAGCTTCTGCAGGCGTTCGATCGCCGCATCGAGCGTCGATTCGTTCTTCGCGAAGCACAGGCGCGCGAGGCGCTGGCCCGCGGGTGGCGTACCGTAGAACGGCGACAGCGGAATCGCGACGACGCCTTTCTCGATGGTCAGCCAGCGGCAGAATTCGGCGTCCGGCAGATCGCTCACGGCCGAATAGTCGACGAGCTGGAAGTAGCCGCCCGGAACCGGGAGCGGGCGCAGCTTCGTCGTCAGCAGCTGCGCGCGGAAGCGGTCGCGCTTCGTCTCGTAGAACGCGCCGAGCTGCTCGTAGTGTTCGGGCTCCGCCTCGATCATCTCCGCGAACGCGAACTGCGCCGGGGTGAACGTGCAGAAGGTGTTGTACTGGTGGACCTTGCGGAACTCGACCGACAGCGCTGGCGGGGCGATGCAGTACCCGATCTTCCAGCCGGTGCAGTGATAGGTCTTGCCGAAGCTCGAAATGACGAACGCGCGCGAACGCAGTTCCGGATAGCGCAGCGCCGATTCGTGGCGACGTCCGTCGAAGATGATGTGCTCGTAGACCTCGTCCGACAGCAGGTAGATTGACGTTCGGTCGAGCAGCGCGATCAGCTGCTGCATGTCGTCCGCCGACCACATCGCACCCGAGGGGTTGTGCGGTGAGTTGATCATGATCATGCGCGTGCGCGGCGTCACCGCAGCGCGGATGGCGGGCCAGTTCGGCGCGAAGGTTTCGGGATCGAGCGCGACATGAACCGCGACGCCGCCAGCAAGATCGATCGCCGGTTCGTAGCAGTCGTAGCAGGGATCCAGCACGACCACTTCGTCGCCGGGGCGCACCACCGCGTGCACCGCGTCGAAGATCGCCTCGGACGCGCCCGACGTCACCGTCACTTCCGCGTCAGCATCGGGCCGGTATCCGTAGCAACGCTCGGTCTTGTTCGCAATGGCTGCGCGCAGCGGCGGCACACCCGTCATCGGCGAATACTGGTTGCGCCCTTCGCGCATCGCGCGGTCGAGCGCTTCGACGAGCCGCGCCGGCACGTCGAAATCGGGAAAGCCCTGCCCCAGGTTCACCGCGCCGTGCTCGACGGCCAGTTGCGACATCACGGTGAAAATGGTGGTACCGACCTTGGGCAGCTTGGTCTCGGGCGTCATTCGCGCGGGGCCTTTCGAAGGGGCCACGAGTTTACGTAAAGGAGGCGGACGGCGGCATGAGCGATCACGGGACGCACGAGGACGCGACACAGGACGATCCGATCGAACTGGCGCGCGCATTCGCGCGGGCGCGCTACTGCGTTGAGTTCGGCGAAACGACGATCGAGCTCGGCGTCGGTGAGCTCGCGGCGGAGGTGGAAGCACGCGTGCCTGCGTCGACATACGGCTTTATCACCGCGTGGAATCCGGACGCCGAATCGCAGCCGACACGCGACAACGCGGCGTCGGACGACGCGCTGGCCGCGCGGCTGGCGGCGCTGGGCGTTGACGCACGCCGCACGTGGGCGCAGGCGCCGGACGGCGAGTACCGCGAGGCCGGCTGGCTGGTCGCGGGACTCGACGCCGACCGGGCCGACGCGCTCGGTCGTGAATTCGACCAGGCCGGCATCCTCGCCTGGCTGGCCGGCGAGCCGGTCCGCCTCCACATGCTGATGCCGCGACCGCCCGGCGCCGACCTGCCGCATGTCGACTGGATAGAATGAGCGGCTGCGGCCATCGGCCGTCTTGAACGCCGATGCCCGACGCCTCCCGACCGCCGCTGCTCGACGCCACCGGCCTGCGCTTCTCCCGCGACGACGAGCCCGTCTTCGGGCCGCTCGACCTTTCGGTCGACATCGGCGAGGCGCTGCTCGTGCAGGGCGGCAACGGCGCGGGCAAGACGACGCTGCTTCGCGTGCTCGCGGGTCTCCTGCGCGCTGACGCCGGCGAGGTCCGTATCGACGGACGCCACGCGACGCCCGCCGAACGTGCGGGCGTCATCGGTTATGTCGGTCACCTGTCGGGGCTGAAGGGCGACCTGTCGACGCTGGAAAACCTGGACTATCTCGCCGGCCTGCAGGGTCGACGCGCGGGTTTGACCGCCGAAGACGCGTTGGATCTTGTCGGCCTCGCCGGCTACGAGGACCAGCTGGCGCGCCAACTCTCGGCTGGCCAGCGCAAACGTCTCGCCCTCGCCCGGCTCTGGCTGTCTCCCTGCCCGCTGTGGCTACTCGATGAGCCCTACGCCAACCTCGACCTGGACGGCATCGAGCTGGTGAACCGGCTGATCCGCCTGCATCTCGACGATGGCGGCGCATCGCTGCTGACCACCCACGGCGCCTACGCCGCCCCCCCGGTGCGCACCCGCCTGCTCGAGCTGGGGCGGCCGGCATGACACGCGGCCCGGGTCTCGCCACCTCGGCCGCGGCGCTGGTCCGCCGCGACGCCCGCCTGCTGTGGCGACGCCGCAGCGACGCCCTGCAGCCGGCGCTGTTCGCGGTGCTGGTCGTCGTCCTGTTCGCGCTCGCCCTCGGTGCCGAAGAGAAGCTGTTGCCCAAGGTCGCCAGCGCCGTGTTGTGGCTTGCGGTGCTGCTGGCCGGCCAACTGTCGCTGGACAGCCTGTTCCGCTCCGACGCCGAGGACGGGTCGCTCGAGCAGTGGATGCTCGCGCCCGTGCCGCTGTCGTGGCTGGTTCTCGTCCGGACCGCCATGCACTGGGCGACGACGACACTGCCGCTGCTCGTCGCGACCCCGCTGCTCGGTGTACTGCTGCACCTTCCGGCGGACGAGCTGCCGGTGCTGATGGCGTCGCTCGCGCTGGGGACGCCATTGCTGAGTCTGATCGGCGCCGTGGTCGCCGCGCTGACCGTCGGAATGAAGCGCTCCGGTATACTTGTGGCCCTGCTGGCCCTGCCTCTTTACGTGCCGGTGCTGGTCTTCGGCGCGGGAAGCGTCGTCGTCGCCTCGCAGGGTCTCGACCCGACCGGGGCACTGCTGCTGCTCGGTGCCGGACTGGTCGCGAGCCTGCTGCTGGCCCCGCTCGCCGCGGCCGCCGCCCTGCGGATCGCGCTGAACTGAGGCCTTCGAATTGAGTCTGATCAAGCGCCCGCTGGCCACCGCCCGGGACACTGCCCCCTACGCGGGCCATCCGCCTGCCTCGATGTCCGCATGAATCCGCTGGTTCGCTGGTTCCACCAACTCGGCTCGCCGCCCTACTTCGACCGCTTCGCCGCGCGCTGGGCGCCGTGGGCCTATGGCGTCGGCCTGCTGACGATGCTGGTCGGCCTCTACGGCGCGCTGTTCACGGTGCCGGCCGATTACCAGCAGGGCGACAGCTTCCGCATCCTGTACATCCACGTCCCCTCGGCTTGGATGTCGATGGCCGCGTTCGCCGCGATGGCGTTCTACGCCGCGATCGCGCTGATCTGGCGCATCAAGCTGTGCGAGATCCTCGCGATGGCCTGCGCCCCGATCGGCGCCGCGTTCACGCTGATCACGCTGCTCACCGGCTCGATCTGGGGCAAGCCGATGTGGGGAACGTGGTGGGACTGGGATCCACGCCTGACCACCGAGCTGATCCTGCTGTTCCTCTACCTCGGCGTGATGGGCATCTACAACGCGATCGACGACCGCCGCATCGCGTCGCGCGCCGCCTCGTTCCTCGCGATCGTCGGTGTCGTGCTGCTGCCGATCATTCATTACTCCGTGGTGTGGTGGAACTCGCTGCACCAGGGCCAGACGATCCGACTGTTCGGCAAGTCGTCGATGGACCCCTCGATGATGGCGCCGCTGATCTGGATGGTCGTCGGCACGCACGTCTGGTTCGTCGGCGCACTGCTTGCGCGCGCACGCGCCGACAACCTGCGCCGCGAGGCCGGCAAATCCTGGGTCGCGCAGGCCGCCGGAGGCGCGCGATGAGCTACGCCGGCTACGTCACCGCCGCCTACGCCGTGTTCGCCGTGGTGCTGGGCTGGGATTTTCTGTCGACGCGCATCCAGATCGTCCGTCACCTGCGCGCCGCACGCCGGCGCGAACAACGCGATGCCGCGCGTGCGCGTCCGAACCGTTCCGTGGAAACGCAATGAATCCGATCCGTCGCCGTCGCCTGTTGTGGCTCGTCGCGCTCGTGCTCGGCGCCGGCCTCGCGGCCACGCTCGTCGCAATGGCGCTGCAGCGCAACGTCGCCTACCTCTACACGCCTGCCGAAATCCTCGGTGGCCAGGCCGGTGCGCAAGTGCGCGACGGCAGCGCGAAGTTCCGCCTGGGCGGCATGGTCGCGCGCGGTTCGTTCAAGCGTGCCCAGGGCTCCATGGAAGCGCATTTCGACGTCACCGACGGCGACCGAATCATGCCCGTCGTCTACACCGGCATCCTGCCCGACCTGTTCCGCGAGGATCAGGCGGTGATCGCCACCGGCCGCATGCAGGGCGACCGCTTCGTCGCCGAACAAGTGCTCGCCAAGCACGACGAGACGTACATGCCGAAGGAAGTCGCCGAGAAGATGGGCAAGGCGCATGTCAAGCACGATGTCCGTGCGGATGCGACGCCAGCGCAGGGCGCTCCTGCAGAAGCGATGCAGTGAGCAGTCTCGACATGCTTCCCGAACTTGGCCAGTTCGCGCTGCTGCTCGCGTTCATCATCGCGATCGCGCAGGCCGCGCTGCCGCTGATCGGTGCGCAGCGCGGCATCGTCGCGTGGATGGACGTCGCGCGGCCGGCGGCTTACGCGCAGCTCGCCTGCATCGCGATCGCGTTCGGCGTGTTGACGCACGCGTTCGTGACGCAGGACTTCTCGGTGAAGTACGTCGCCGACAACAGCAATTCCTTGCTGCCGATGGCGTATCGCTATTCCGCGGTGTGGGGCTCGCACGAAGGCTCGCTGCTGCTGTGGGCGCTGGTGCTCGCGCTGTGGACCGGCGCGGTCGCGACGTTCTCGAACGCGCTGCCCCGTCACGTGGTCGCGCGCGTCATCGGTGTGATGGGGATCATCGCGGTCGGCTTCCTCGCCTTCCTGATCTTCACCAGCAACCCGTTCACGCGCCTGCTGCCCATGGCCGCCGAAGGCCGCGATCTCAATCCGCTGCTGCAGGATCCCGGCCTGATCGTGCATCCGCCGATGCTCTACACGGGCTATGTCGGCTTCTCGGTGCCGTTCGCGTTCGCGATCGCCGCGCTGCTCGAAGGTGACGTCGACACGCGCTGGCTGCGCTGGACGCGCCCGTGGACGAACGTCGCCTGGGCATTCCTCACCGTCGGCATCGCGCTCGGCTCGTGGTGGGCGTACTACGAACTCGGCTGGGGCGGCTGGTGGTTCTGGGATCCGGTCGAGAACGCATCGTTCATGCCGTGGCTCGCCGGCGCCGCACTGATCCATTCGCAGGCGGTGACGGAAAAGCGCGGCGGCTTCGTCGGCTGGACGCTGCTGCTCGCGATCGCCGCGTTCTCGTTGTCTCTGCTCGGCACGTTCCTCGTACGCTCGGGCGTGCTGACGAGCGTGCACGCGTTCGCCGCGGACCCGACGCGCGGCACCTTCGTGCTGATCTTCCTCGGCATCGTGATCGGCGGTTCGCTGCTGCTCTACGCACTGAAGGCACCGGAGAACAGCACGACGCCGGAGCGCTACTTCGCGACGTTCTCGCGCGAGACGCTGCTGCTCGTCAACAACGTGCTGCTCAGCGCGTCCTGCGCGATGGTGTTGCTGGGCACGCTGTATCCGCTGCTCGCCGACGCGCTGGACATGGGCAAGATCTCGGTCGGCCCACCCTACTTCGCGTCGTTCTTCATTCCGCTGGTCGCGTTGCTGGCGGCGCTGCTGCCCTTCGGCCCGCTGACGCGCTGGCAACGTGAGGAGCCGTCGCGCCCGGCGAAGCTGCTCATCCCGCTCGCCGTGCTGGCCGTCATCTGCGGCATCGCCACGTTCCTGCTGATGCCGCAGGGCGGCTGGAAGAGCGCGCTGGGCATCGCCGGTGCGGTGTGGCTCGCATTCGGCACCGCACGCTTCGTCGTGCAACGTGTCCGCAACGCGGGCGGCCGATTCACGGCCGAGATGGTCGGGATGATCCTCGCGCATACCGGCCTGGCGCTGTTCGTCGCGGGCGCGCTTCTGGTCGAAGGCATGGCGCAGCAGCACGAACTCGCGCTGAAGCCGGGACAGACCGTCGAACTCGGCGCTTACGAGTTCCGTTTCGACGGCGTCGAGCGCCGCCAGGGCCCGAACTACATCGCCGATCGCGGCACGGTCATCGTGTCCGAGAAGGGGCGCGTCATCGACACCATGCATCCCGAGAAGCGCAGCTACGCCAGCGGTGGCCAGGTCATGACCGAAGCCGCGATCATTCCCGGCGTCGCGCGTGATCTCTACGTCGCGCTCGGCGAATCGCTCGGCGGTGGCTCGTGGGCGGTGCGCGTGCACGTCAAGCCGTTCGTGCGCTGGATCTGGGGCGGTGCGCTACTGATGGCGCTCGGCGGCTTCGCGGCCGCGACGGATCGTCGCTTCCGCAGCGCGCGTGCAACGTCGAAGTCGCCCGCGACGGATGACACCATCGCCGTCGGAGCAACACCGTGACGCGCTCGCGCTGGATTCCGCTCGCGATCTTCGGTCTGCTCGCGGTGCTGCTCGCCGCCGGCGTGTGGCAGAGCCGCAAACCCGATCGCGAAGCCCTCCCGTCGCCGCTGATCGGCAAGGCGACACCGGAGTTCGCGCTGCCCTCGCTGCACCAGCCCGAGCGCGCGGTTCGTGCGGCCGATCTGCGCGGCGCACCCTACGTGCTCAACGTCTGGGGCAGCTGGTGCCCGGCGTGTCGCGAAGAACATCCGGTCATCACGCGCTTCGCCGAAACCAAGCGAGTGCGCATCGTCGGATACGACCTCAAGGACGCCCGCGAGGACGCACTGCGCTGGCTCGAACAGTTCGGCAATCCGTACTGGCTGGTCATCGCCGACGAACCGGGCACGACGGCCATCGACTTCGGCATCTACGGCGCGCCGGAAACCTTCCTGATCGACGCGACCGGTCGCATCCGCTGGAAGCACGTCGGCCCGTTGACCGATGCCATCATCGCGAACGAGTTGCTGCCCAAGCTGCATGCGCTGGAGACCGAACGTGGTGCGTAAGCTCCTGTTCGCCCTGCTCGCCACGATGCTGATGATCGGCACGGTGTCCGCCCAGGTTGCCGACCGGCGCCCGCTGGAATTCCGCAACGCCGCGGAGGAAGCGCGTTTCCGCGATCTCACGCACCAGCTTCGCTGCGTGATGTGCCAGAACCAGTCGATCGCCGATTCGGAAGCGCTGATCGCGATCGATCTGCGCCGCGAAATCCTCCAACTCATGCGCGAAGGTCGCAGCGACGACGAGATCCGGCGTTTCCTCGTCGATCGTTACGGCGAGTTCGTCCTGTACAAGCCGGAGGTCGAGCCGTCCACGTGGCTGCTGTGGTTCGGCCCCGTGCTCGTGCTGCTCACCGGTGGTGCCGTCGTCTGGCGCGTGGTGCGTGATCGCTCGCGTAATCGTGCGGACGTCCCGGTCGCAAACGACGACGGTGGTGACTGGTGATTCCGAACAGCTTCATCGCCGCAGCGCTCGCGCTCGGCCTCGCCGTACTGGTTCTCGCGTTCGGGCCATTGATACGTCGACGTCCGGCGGTCGGCGGCGTGGTCGCGGGCGCAGCCCTGGTCGCGGTGTCTGCGATGTATCTCCTCGTGGGCACGCCGGCCGCGCTCGATCCCGCCAAGCTCAAGCCGGTCGACACGCTGGCCTCGGCGGTCGAACGGCTCGAAGCCGAACTCGCACGCAAGCCTGCGCAGGCCGACGGTTGGCGTTTGCTGGCCGATGCCTATCGCGCCGAAGGCCGCCCGGCCGACGTCGCGCGTGTGTACGGTCAAGCGCTGCGTTACGCGCCGGACGATCCGGACCTGCTCGCACAAGCGGCCGAAGCGCGCGCCATTGCGGCACCCGGCCGTCGCTTCGACGACGAGGCGATCGCGATGCTGCACCACGCACTCGAGATCCAGCCCGCGCACCAGCGCTCGCGCTGGTTCCTCGGCGTCGCCCAGCGTCAGGCGGGCAAGGCGGCGGACGCCGCAACGACATGGGAGTCGCTGCTCGCCAACGTCGATCCCGCCACGGCCTCCGCGTTGCGCACGCAGATCGACGACGCACGTCGCGACGCCGGTCTGCCACCGCTGCCGGACTCCGCACTGCCGAAGACACGCGCGCTGACCGTGCGCGTCGACATCGCACCCGGCCTGCGCCCCGGCCTACCGAAGGACGCCGCAGTGTTCGTGATCGCGCGCGAACCCGGCGGCATGCCGATGCCGGTCGCCGCAAAGCGCATCGCCCTGTCGGACCTTCCCGCGACCGTCGCGCTCACCGATGCCGACAGCCCGATGCCGACGCGTCGTCTCTCGCAGCTGCCTCAGGTCGAAGTGATCGCGCGCGTATCACGCACCGGCATCGCGAATGCCCAGGCAGGCGATCTCGAATCGTCCGCCGTCAAGGTCGCTTCCGACGCGAAGACCGAGCTGACGATCGATCACACGCGCTGATCACCGTCTCGCGGTCCACGCCACAACGAAAAAGCCCCGCCGAAGCGGGGCTTTTTTCTAGACGTCGACAGACGTCCTACTTACGTCGCGGCCTTCGCCTTCGCGAGCCGCAACCACGTGTCGACCACCGTGTCCGGATTCAGCGACACCGACTCGATGCCCTGCTCCATCAACCACTGTGCAAGGTCCGGGTGATCGCTCGGGCCCTGGCCGCAGATGCCGACGTACTTGCCCTTCGCGCGCGCCGCCTGTATCGCCATCGACAGCAGCTTCTTGACCGCGGGATCGCGCTCGTCGAACAGGTGCGCGACGATTCCCGAATCGCGATCGAGGCCCAGCGTCAGCTGCGTCAGGTCGTTCGAACCGATCGAGAAACCGTCGAAGATTTCGAGGAATTCCTCGGCCAGCAGCGCGTTGGATGGCACCTCGCACATCATGATGATCTTGAGCCCGTCCTCGCCCTGCACGAGACCGTTGGTACGCAGCACCTCGACGACCTTGCGGCCTTCGTCGAGCGTACGAACGAACGGGATCATGACCCAGCAGTTCTTCAGGCCCATCTCATTGCGAACCTTCAGCACCGCGCGGCACTCGAGCGCGAAGGCTTCGGCGAACGACGGATCGACGTAACGGCTCGCGCCGCGGAAGCCGATCATCGGGTTCTCTTCATGCGGCTCGTAGCGCGCGCCGCCGATGAGGTTGGCGTACTCGTTCGACTTGAAGTCGGACAGACGCACGATCACCGGATTCGGTGCGACCGACGCGGTGATGGTCGCAATGCCTTCGGCGAGACGATCGACGTAGAAATCGACCGGGCTCGCGTAGCCCGCGATCTTGGTGTCGATCTTCTTCTTGGTCTCCGCGTCCTGGCGGCTGTATTCCAGCAGCGCCTTCGGGTGGACGCCGATATGGCTGGCAATGATCATTTCCAGGCGCGCAAGGCCGATACCCGCATTCGGCAGCATCGCGAAGTCGAATGCACGCTCCGGATTCGCCACGTTCATCATCACCTTGAGCGGCGCCGGCGGCATGTGCTCGAGGTCGGCCACGTTTCGATCGAACGGCAGCTCGCCTTCGTAGATGAAACCGGTGTCGCCCTCGGCGCAGCTGATCGTGACCTGCTGGCCGTCCTGGATCGTTTCGAGCGCGTTGCCCGTACCGACGACCGCCGGCACGCCGAGCTCGCGCGCGATGATCGCGGCATGGCAGGTGCGGCCACCGCGATTGGTGACGATCGCCGCGGAGCGCTTCATCACCGGCTCCCAGTCGGGGTCGGTCATGTCGGCGACGAGCACATCGCCCGGCTGCACGCGGCTCATGTCGTCGAGCGAACGCACGACGCGGGCGATGCCCGTGCCGATCTTCTGGCCGATCGCACGGCCTTCGCAGATCACCTTGCCACGCTGCATCAGCTGGTAGCGCTCGATCTGCGTGGCATGGGCACGCGACTTCACCGTTTCCGGTCGCGCCTGCACGATGAAGAGCTTGCCGCTCACGCCATCCTTCGCCCACTCGATGTCCATCGGGCGGCCGTAGTGCTGTTCGATGACGAGCGCCTGCTTCGACAGCTCCTGCACGTCCTCGTCGGAGATGCAGAACGTGTTGCGCAGCTCATCCGGTGTCGGCTCGGTGCGCACGCGCTCACCGGGCACGTCGGAATAGACCATGCGCAGCTGCTTCGCGCCGAGCGTGCGACGCAGGATCGCCTTCTTGCCGTCGCGCAACGTCGGCTTGTAGACGTAGAACTCGTCGGGATTGACCGCGCCCTGCACGACCATCTCGCCAAGGCCGTAGCTCGCGGTCACGAACACGACGTCGCGGAAACCGGATTCGGTGTCGAGCGTGAACAACACACCGGACGAACCGACGTCCGAACGCACCATCAGCTGCACGCCGGCGGAGAGGAAGACGTCCTCGTGCTTGAAGCCGTGGTGCACGCGATACGCAATGGCGCGGTCGTTGTAGAGGCTCGCGAAAACTTCCTTCACCTTGTGGACGACGTCGTCCTCGCCAGTGACATTGAGGAAGGTTTCCTGCTGCCCGGCGAAGCTCGCATCGGGCAGGTCTTCCGCGGTCGCCGACGAACGCACGGCCACCGCAACATCACCGCCACCATTCTCCGCACTGAGCTTGCGATACGCCTCGCGGATGTCGCAATCGAGATCGGGCTGCAGCGGCGCGTCGATGACCCAGCTGCGGATCTCGCCACCGGCTGCCGTCAGCGCCGGCACGTCCTCGACGTCGAGCGTCGCGAGGCGATCGAAGATGCGCTGGTGCAGATCGTTGTGCGCGATGAACGCCTTGAACGCTTCCGCGGTCGTCGCGAAACCGCCCGGGACCGAGACACCGAGGTTCGCGAGGTTGCCGATCATCTCGCCCAGCGAGGAGTTCTTGCCGCCGACGCGCGCCAGGTCCGTCAGGCGAAGCGCGTTCAACCAGAGGATGTTCTCGTTCAAGACCGTCTCCGAGGGGGTTTGCGGGCGCGATCGCCGGCCGAATCCGGATATGATCGCCCCTGCGACCCGCGCATACAAGCTTGATTTGCCGGGGTTTTTCCTGTTCCGCCAGCGACCGAGCGAGCATTCGATGAGCGATGTGCGTCCCGTCTTCTACGTCTCCGACGGCACCGGGATCACCGCCGAGACGATCGGCCACAGTGTCCTCACCCAGTTCACCGAAACCCGCTTCGACACCACGCGCATTTCGTTCGTGGATTCGCTCGAGCGCGCGCAGGACGTCGTCGCCCGCATTCGCGACGCCGGCGAGCGCTTCGGCGTGCGCCCCATCGTCATCAATTCCTGTGTCGACCCCGAAGTCAGCGCCGCGCTGGTCGAGAGCGGCGCACTCATGCTCGACGTGTTCGCGCCCTTCATCGAGCCGCTGGAGCGCGAACTCGGGCAGACGCGCCAGCGTCACGTCGGCCGCGCACACGGAATGGTGGACTTCGAGAAGTACCACCGCCGCATCGATGCCATCAATTTCACACTGACGCACGACGACGGTCAGAGCCTCGACTATTCCGAGGCGGACCTGGTGCTCGTCGCGGTGTCACGCGCCGGCAAGACGCCGACCTGCATCTACCTCGCCCTGCACTACGGCGTGCGCGCGGCGAACTATCCGCTGACTGAAGAAGATCTCGAGCACGATCGCCTGCCGCCGCGCCTGCGCCCGTACCGCCACAAGCTGTTCGGCCTGACGATCGATCCCGCGCGTCTGCAGCAGATCCGCCAGGAACGCCGGCCGAATTCGCGTTATGCACAGCTGGAGACGTGTCGCCGCGAGGTGTCTGCGGCGGAAGCGATGTTCCGCGCCGAGCGCATCGAGACGCTCAGCACGACGCACACGTCGATCGAGGAGATCGCGAGCAAGGTGCTGACCACCCTCAATCTGCAGCGCGAGATGTTCTAGCCGCGGTCCACGGGCTGGCGTGACCGCGCCTGAACGGAGCCGGCTTTTCGTCGCACTTTCGGGGACGACCGGCGTGTAGAGTCGGTCCATGTCCCAACTGGTCGCCCGTAAGAAGCTCATTCCGCGCCTCAGCCGCTTCGCCTGGCTGATGGCGCTGTACGCCGAAAACCACGGCCGCCTGGGGCGGCTTTTCGATATTCGCCGCCTGAGCGAGGGCCGCTGGATCTCGGACATCGGCGACGGCGTACCGCTGCGCATCGACGTCATCGGCCAACATCCGTACACGACGGAAGTCCGCCTCACCTACGCGATGCGCGACCCGGTGACCGGCGAATCTGATCCATCCGCCTATGTGCGCCTGTATCACGATGCATGCCAGGCCGAGGCCACGCACTGCTATGTCGGGCGTCGCTGGCAGGACGTGATCGGCCTCAATCCGACGCCCGAGCGGCTGCTCGGCCATCGCATGCGGATGAATACCTTCCTCGGCAAGTGGCTGCAGTACCTCGACGAGCGCGGCCACAGCGCCAGCACGCTGCGCTTCGAAGGCGCGATCCCGGTCGAGGAACGTGAAGAAATCGTCGGCGACGCTTGACGGTGCGAAGGCCGCTCACTAATATGCCGGCTCTCCAGCGCGTGGGGCCATAGCTCAGCTGGGAGAGCGCTACAATGGCATTGTAGAGGTCGCCGGTTCGATCCCGGCTGGCTCCACCAACGTTTCGGCTTGTCGAGTTGCCTCATCCCGACTTGCCACGACGTCCCCATCGTCTAGAGGCCTAGGACATTACCCTTTCACGGTAGCGACCGGGGTTCGAATCCCCGTGGGGACGCCAACTCTTCAAAGACCCGCGAAAGCGGGTCTTTTTTTTCGCCCTCATTTCGCGATCGCCTCGTTGCGCGCGAGCTCGTCTTCGAGCGCGTCGCCCTGCAACGCGAGGCAGTCGGGCTTGCGCAGGCGTCGCTCGACTTCGGTGCAATGTCGCGCCGGGCCACCGAAAAGTCCGAGCGCCGCGCCGAGGGCCTTGGAACGAAAGCGGGCCTGCTCGAGCACCGTGCCCGGCGGCGCCCACGCACGTTCGAAGCGCGTCACCCGCGCATCCAATGCGGGCCGGCGTGCAAAGACTTCGCGCGGTTCGAATCGGGGCGCCGACGCAGGATCTTGAACGTGCAAATCGAGCGCGTGCGGCTCGGGCACCGGCGCAGCCATTTCGGCGCGCGGCGCTATGCCGACTGCTACGCGATCCATCAGCCTCGTCACCTTCGATCCAGCCGATGCACCCGGCGCCCGGGCGATCACGGCATCTTCAGGCGCGACGCGGTGTTTCGGGCGCGCAAGAAACTCAATGCGAATCGCATCGTCATCGACCGCGACTGTCACCTGCGGACGCAATTGCAAGACAGCGAAACCCAGCGCAATCTGCAAGACGATCGTCGCGACGAGCGCGATCGCAGCGTCGGCATTTCCACGACTTCCCTGCGCCACCGGCAACTCCTGTCGTCGTCCACGACAGGCATCGACCGCGATCGACGCGGCGCGTTCCCGCGATCAGCCCTGCGGTGTTCCCGCCAACGGCCCCATGAACTGGCGGTAGTGGCGCAGCTCGGCAATGGAATCGCGCGTATCGCTCAACGCCGTGTGCGCGGATTCCTTGTTCACACCGGACAGCACCTGCGGCGCCCAGCGACGCGCGAGTTCCTTGATCGTGCTGACGTCGAGATTGCGGTAGTGGAAGTGCTTCTCCACACGCGGCATCAGGCGATGCAGGAAGCGACGGTCCTGGCAGATCGAGTTGCCGCACATCGGCGAGGAATTCGGCGCGACCCACTGATCGAGGAATTCGACCGTCCGCGCCTCCGCCTCCGCCATCGACACACCTTGCGTCACTACGCGATCCCACAGACCCGAGCGGCGATGCTGGTTGCGATTCCAGTCGTCCATCGCCTCGAGCCGCTCGACCGGATGCGCGATCGCGAACTCTGGGCCCTCCGCGAGGATGTTGAGCTCCGCATCGGTGACGACAGTGGCGATCTCGAGGATCGAATCGTTGTCGGTGTCGAGGCCGGTCATCTCAAGATCGATCCAGATGAGACGCTGGCCCTGGGTGCGGAGGTCGCTCATGCGCATGGTCCTTGCGGTGATTTGCGCATCATAATCCAGTGATCCCGGAGCACGACGCGATGAACCCGATCCTCAACGACGGCCATTACGCGATTCTCACGACCATGCTCGCCCCTGCCCTGCTGATGACGGCGACGGGGTCGATGCTGGTATCCGCCAATGCCCGACTGGCGCGCGTGGTCGACCGGCTGCGCGGGTTGATCGTCGAGTGGAACCACGTTGCGCCGGATCCGGCGGCGCGCGACCTGCGCATCCGTCGCCATCGCCGCCGCGCCCACCTGGTGCTGCGTGCCTGCCAGATGCTGTACCTCGCACTCGGCTGCTTCGTCGGCACCAGCCTGACGCTCGCGATCAACGCATTCCTGAGCTACCACCTCGACGTGATGCCGACGGTGCTCGCGATTCTGGGCGTTGTGTTCCTGTTCGGCGCCAGCCTGCTGCTCGGCAGCGAGGTCAGCCTGGCGGTACGGAGTTTCGACGAAGAGCTCGATCACGAGATCCAGCATCACCGCAGCTAGGGCGACGCCTTCTTGCCACGCTTGGCGCGGAAGTAGCTCGTCAGCATGGTGCCGGCGTCGTCGGCGAGCACGCCGCCCGTCACCTCGACACGATGGTTGTGGCGCGGGTCGGCCAGCAAGTCGAACACGCTGCCGGCCGCGCCCGTCTTGGGATCGAAAGCGCCGAAGACGACGCGCGCGACACGCGCATGGATCATCGCCATCGCGCACATCGCGCAGGGTTCGAGTGTGACGTAGAGCGTGCAACCGATCAGGCGGTGGTTGGCGACTGCGCGACCCGCTTCGCGCATCGCGATGATCTCGGCGTGCGCGCTGGGATCGTTGTCGCCGATGTTGCGGTTCCAGCCTTGGCCGATGACGGCGCCATTGGCATCGACTATCAGAGCGCCGACTGGGATCTCGTCGTGCGTATCGCGCGCGTGTTCGGCTAGCGCGAGGGCTTCGCGCATGAAGTGTTCGTCGTTGAGATGAGTGACGGTCATGCGTGGGGCCAAAAGCGACTTATCGCGCGACGGTTCCTGCGAACGCCCTGCCCGGCCGCTCGCGGCCGGGCAATAAACCGCCTGCGAGCCAGTGGCTCGCAAGCAGGCGGTTTATTCCCACTCGATCGTCGCCGGAGGCTTGCCGCTGATGTCGTACACCACACGCGACACACCCCGCACCTCGTTGATGATGCGATTCGACACGTGACCGAGGAACTCGTGCGGCAGATGCGCCCAGTGCGCGGTCATGAAGTCGATGGTCTCGACCGCGCGCAGCGAAATCACCCACTCGTACGCACGCGCGTCGCCGACGACGCCGACCGATCGCACCGGCAGGAACACCGCAAACGCTTGGCTGACCTTATCGTACAGGTCGGCACGACGCAGCTCGTCGATGAAGATGTGGTCGGCCTTCGCGAGAATCTCCGCGTATTCCGGCTTGACCTCGCCCAGGATGCGCACGCCAAGACCCGGGCCCGGGAACGGATGGCGATACACCATCGTGCGTGGCAGGCCGAGCTCGAGACCGAGGCGACGCACTTCGTCCTTGAACAGCTCGCGCAGCGGTTCGACGAGCCCGAGGTTCATCTCCTCCGGCAAGCCACCGACATTGTGATGACTCTTGATGACATGCGCCTTGCCGGTCTTGCTGCCGGCGGACTCGATCACATCCGGATAGATCGTGCCCTGCGCCAGCCACTTTGCGTTGCTGAGCTTGTGCGATTCCTCGTCGAAGATTTCGACGAACAACCGACCAATGATCTTTCGCTTGGCTTCCGGATCGTCGACGCCCTTCAATGCATCGAAGTAGCGGTCACGCGCATTCACGCGAATCACGCGTACGCCCATGTGCTCGGCGAACATGTCCATCACCTGATCGCCTTCCTGGAAGCGCAGCAGGCCGGTGTCGACGAACACGCAGGTGAGCTGGTCGCCGATCGCACGATGCAGCAGTGCAGCGACGACGGACGAATCGACACCGCCGGACAGACCGAGAATCACTTCATCGCCGCCGACCTGCGCACGCACGCGCGCGATCTGGTCTTCGATGATGTTCGCCGCTGTCCACAGCGTTTCGCAGCCGCAGATGTCGACGACGAAGCGGCGCAGAAGCGCCTGACCCGACTTGGTGTGCGTCACTTCCGGATGGAACTGCACCGCGTACCAGCGCTTCTCCTCGTTGGCCATTGCTGCGACGGGGATGCGGTCGGTGCGTGCCGTGACGGCGAAGCCCGGCGGCGCATGCGACACGTGGTCGCCGTGGCTCATCCAGACGTCCAAGCGCGGCGGCGCACCGGGATGGTCCTTGAGATCACCGAACAGCGAGTCCTGCGAAACCAGTTCGACGGTCGCATGACCGAATTCGCGTGCGTCGGCGGCTTCCGTCGCGCCACCGAGCTGCACGGCCATCGTCTGCATGCCGTAGCAGATGCCGAGGATCGGCAGGCCCGAATCGAACACTTCCTGCGGCGCACGCGGCGCACCCGGCAGCGTCGTCGACTCCGGACCGCCCGATAGGATGATGCCCTTCGGCGCGAACCTCGCGATCTCGGCCGGATCGTGGTCCCACGCCCAGATCTCGCAGTAGACGCCCAGCTCGCGCACGCGGCGCGCGATCAGCTGCGTGTACTGCGCGCCGAAGTCGAGGATCAGGATCTTGTCGCTGTGGATGTCGTGCACGCGCTCGGTCTTCCGGTGCGTCCCGCGCTGCGGGACTGAAACGTTCCGACGGCGCGACGTCGCGGCCGTCGACATCGTGAAGCGGCGAACTACGTGCGGTAGTTCGGCGGTTCTTTGGTGATCTGCACGTCGTGCACGTGGCTCTCGCGCGTGCCGGCACTGGTGACGCGCACGAAGCTCGGCTTCTTGCGCATCTCTTCGATCGTCGCGCAGCCGACATAGCCCATCGTGGCGCGCAGGCCGCCCGCGAGCTGATGCACGACGCCGCGCAGCGGGCCGCGGTACGGCACGCGGCCTTCGATGCCTTCCGGCACGAGCTTGTCGGCGTCAGATGCATCCTGGAAATAGCGGTCCTTCGACCCCTTCTCCATCGCACCGAGCGAGCCCATGCCGCGATAGCTCTTGTAGCTGCGACCCTGGAACAGTTCGGTTTCGCCTGGCGATTCCTCGGTGCCCGCAAACAGGCCGCCGATCATCACGCTCGATGCGCCGGCAACGATCGCCTTGCCGATGTCGCCCGAATACCGGATGCCGCCGTCAGCGACGAGCGGAATGCGGTCCTGCAGCGCCTCGGCGACCATGTCGACCGCCGTGATCTGCGGAACGCCGACGCCCGCAACGATGCGTGTCGTGCAGATCGAACCGGGACCGACGCCGACCTTCACCGCGTCCGCGCCGTGGTCCATCAGCGCAAGCGCGGCGTCGCCCGTGACGATGTTGCCGCCGATGACCTGGCACTTCGGATAGCGATGCTTGATCCACTTCACACGCTCGAGCACGCCCTGCGAATGGCCGTGGGCGGTGTCGACGATGATGACGTCGACGCCGGCGGCGACCAGGGCTTCGACACGCGCCTCGGTATCACCGCCGACGCCAACCGCGGCACCGACGAGCAGCCGTCCGGCCGCGTCGTAACCCGCGGTCGGGTTGTCGCGCTTCTTCTGGATGTCCTTGACGGTGATGAGGCCGCGCAGGGCGAAATCGTCGTTGACGACCAGGACCTTCTCGATGCGGTGCTTGTGCAGGAGGCCTAGCACTTCGTCGTCCGGTGCGCCTTCGCGCACGGTCACGAGGCGATCCTTGCGCGTCATGATGTTGCGCACCGGATCGTCGAGCTGCTTCTCGAAACGCATGTCGCGGCTGGTGACGATGCCGACCAGCTGGCCGTTCTCGTCCACCACCGGGACGCCGGAGATGTTGCGGGCGCGCGTCAGCTTGAGCACTTCGGCGATGGTGGTCTGCGGGCCGACGGTGAACGGCTCCTTGATCACGCCCGCTTCGAAGTTCTTGACCTGCGCGACCTGCGCGGCCTGCTGCTCGACACCCATGTTCTTGTGGATGATCGAGATGCCGCCGAGCTGCGCCATCGCGATGGCGAGACGCGCCTCGGACACCGTGTCCATCGCGGCCGACAGGATCGGCAGGCGGATGGTGAGGTCTTTGGTGAGACGGGTCGCGAGCGAGACGTCCTTCGGCAGGACCGTGGAGTGCGCGGGGACCAGCGAGACGTCGTCGAAGGTAAGCGCTTCAGCCTGGATGCGCAGCATGGGCGGCCCCGGGAAGATGAAGCCCGTCATTGTAACGCCGCCGCGGTCGCCTTCACACGCTGCTCAGTGGAACGCGCCGGAGCGCGGGAGGAATTGCAAGTGGCAGGCGTTGCAGGTCGCGCGATCAAGGCGACTCAGGGATCCAGCGCTTCCGCCGCGTCCAACGTGTTCTCCATCAGCGTGGCGACCGTCATCGGCCCCACCCCGCCCGGCACCGGCGTGATCCAGCTCGCGCGCTGTGCCGCCGCGTCGAAACCGACGTCGCCCACGAGGCGGCCGTCGTCCAGCCGGTTGATGCCGACATCGATCACCACGGCGCCCGGCTTCACCCATTCGCCCGGCACCAGGCCCGGCTTGCCGACCGCGACCACCAGCACATCCGCGCCGCGCACGGCAGCCTCCAGCACGGCGGGCGGCGTGAAGCGATGGCAGCACGTCACGGTGCAGCCGGCGATCAGCAGCTCCAGTGCCATCGGGCGACCGACGTGGTTGCTGACGCCCACGATCGTGGCGCTGCGCCCACGCACCGGCTGGTCGGTGTAGCCGAGCAGCGTGGTGATGCCGCGCGGCGTGCACGGGCGCAGGCCGAATTCGCGCAACACCAGCGCGCCGACGTTCTGCGGATGGAAGCCGTCGACATCCTTGCGCGGATCGATGCGGTTGATCAGCGCGGAAGCCTCGCGGCGGTCCGGCAGCGGCAGCTGCAGCAGGATGCCGTGGATGGCCGGGTCCGCATTCAGGCGATCGATCAGCGCGAGCAGTTCGGCGTCGGAGGTGTCGGCCGGAAGGTCGTGGTCGACGGCACGAATACCCACCTTCTGCGCGGCGCGACGCTTGTTGCGCACGTAGACCGACGAGGCCGGGTCGTCACCGACCAGTATCACCGCGAGGCCGGGCGCGGACTTGCCGGCCGAGAGGCGCGCATCGACGCGCGCCTTGAGCTCGTCGAGCAGCGTCTCGGCGATGCGCTTGCCGTCGAGGATGCGGGCGGTCGGGCGATCGTCGGTCATCGGGCGGCGACTTGTGAGCGGGCGCGCATTATCGCCGCTCGGCGGCCGCGCCGGTCAGCCCGCGCAGAACTGCGCGTAGTCGATGTAGCCCGCGAACGGCCGGCCCGGCGCGCACACCGGGCAATCCGGGTCGGGACGCAGGCGCGTCTCGCGGAAACGCATGCCCAGCGCGTCGAAATGCAGAAGACGGCCCGCGAGCGGCTCGCCGATGCCCAGCAGCAGCTTGATCACCTCGGTGGCCTGCAACAGGCCGACCACGCCCGGCAGCACGCCGAGCACACCGGCTTCGGCGCAGTTCGGCGCGGCCTCGGCCGGTGGCGGCTCAGGGAACAGGCAGCGATAGCACGGACATTCGCCCCGATGACGCCCCGCGTCGAACACCGACAGCTGACCGTCGAAGCGATGCACGGCGCCATACACCAGCGGCTTCGCGTGACGAACGCAGGCATCGTTGAGCAGGTAGCGCACGGGAAAGTTGTCGGCGCCGTCGAGCACGACGTCGACACCGTCCAGCAGTGCATCGACGTTGTCGGACGTGACGCGAACCTGCTCCGCCTCGATGCGCAGCCGCGGATTCAACGCGCGCAACGTCGCCGATGCCGACGCGACCTTCGGCACACCAACGCGCGCATCCGTGTGCAGGATCTGACGCTGCAGATTGCTGCGATCGACGACGTCATCGTCGGCAATGCGCAGCGTGCCGATGCCCGCGGCCGCGAGGTAGTACGCGGCAGGCGAACCCAGTCCGCCTGCGCCGATGACGAGCACGCGCGCACGCTGCAGGCGTTCCTGTCCATCGATGCCAACTTCCGGCAGACGCAGGTGGCGCGAGTAGCGATCGAAGAAATCCGCGTCGCCTTCGGGCTGCACGACCGGCAGACCGTCCGTCCGCCATCGGCGCGTGCCGCCGTCGACCGAGAACACGCGCGCGTAGCCGAGATCGAGCAGCATGGCAGCCGCGTTCGCAGAACGCATGCCGGACTCGCAGATGACGCCGATCTCTCGGGCTCGATCGGTGAACGTCGATGCGATGTCCGCGGCGGCGCATGCGATCGCGCCGGTCGCCATGCCACTCGCGCGTTCGTGGCGCTCGCGCACGTCCACCAGCACCGCGCCCGCGCGCTGGCGCTCGAGAGCTTCGGTCGGGGCGATGGTCGGGATCATGGGCGCATTGTCGCGCAGGACACCGCAATGAGTGCGACGCGCCCGCAACGGCGCGTCGCGACAGGCTTACTTCCGCTTGACGTGGCGAAGCAGGCGGCGCTTCTTCGCCACCTGCTTCTCGGTGAGCACGTTCTTCTTGCCTTCGTACGGATTGTTGCCTTCCTTGAAGACGAACCGCACCGGCGTGCCGACCAGCTTGAAGCGCTTGCGGAAGAAGTTCTCGAGATAGCGACGGTAGGTGTCGCTGAGCGTGCGCAGGCGCGTGCCGTGCACCACGAACGTCGGCGGATTGCTGCCGGCGGGATGTGCGAACCGCATCTTCGCGACGTGGCCGCGCACCGTCGGCGGCGGATTCGCCTCGTACGCGATCTCCACCGCGCGGGTGACGTCGCTGGTGCTGAACTCCTTGGTCGCCGACGCGTGCGCGCGGTGGATCGCCGCGAACAGCTCACGCAGTCCCGAGCCGTGCTTCGCACTGATGCGCACCGCTTCGGCCCATTCGACGAAACCGAGCTTGCGCGATAGCAGCGACGCCGCCTGGTCGCGCTGGTAGTCGGTCAGCCCGTCCCACTTGTTCACGGCGACGACCAGCGCGCGGCCCGCGTCCAGCGCGTAGCCGAGCACCGTGGCGTCCTGGTCGGTGATGCCTTCGGAACCGTCGAGCAGCACGACCGCGACCTGGCATTGCTCGATGGCCGCCAGCGTCTTGAACGACGAGAATTTCTCGACCGCTTCGTCCACGCGCGACCTGCGGCGCAGGCCAGCGGTGTCGATCAGGCGATAACGACGACCGTCGCGCTCCATGTCGATCGAGACCGAATCGCGCGTGGTGCCCGGCACCTCCGACGCGATCATGCGTTCCTCGCCGAGCAGGCGGTTCACCAGCGTCGACTTGCCCACGTTCGGGCGACCGATGAACGCGACGCGGATGCGCGTCGGATCCTCGTCGAGCACCGGCGCGACGCCCTCTTCCGGCAAGCGGTCGTAGATGCGTGCGAACAGCGTGTCCACGCCGTGGCGATGCGACGCCGCGACCGCGATGCGATCGTCGAGGCCATAGCGCGCGAATTCGTTGACGGCCTGGTTGGCGTCGATGCCGTCCGTCTTGTTGACGACCAGCAGCGTCGGGCGACCGGTGCGGCGCAGCCACTGCAGGATCTCGTCGTCGAGCGCCGACGGGCCTTCGCGACCGTCGACCACGAACAGCACGACATCCGCCTCTTCCGCCGCGGCACGGGCCTGGCGCGCGGTCGCGCCGGCAAGACCTTCGTCCTCGCCCGCGATGCCGCCGGTATCGACCACCGCGAACGCAGGGCGACCCTCGGGTCGCGCCACGCCGTAGTTGCGATCACGCGTCACGCCGGGCTCGTCGTGGACGAGCGCGTCGCGCGTGCGTGTCAGCACGTTGAACAGCGTGGACTTGCCGACATTGGGACGACCGACGAGGGCGACGAGCGGGAGCATGGTGCGACCTCGGAAGGGCCTGGAGCGGATGGGGCTGAAAAAACGAACGGGCCGCGCGGTGGCATCGCCACCTGCGCGGCCCGCGCGACGAGCTTACTGCGCGCGGAACGCGGTCAGGCGGCCGTCGATGTTCTGCACGAGCACGATGCCGTCGGACACGACCGGCGCCGCGAGAATCGCGTCACCACCGGCACGCGTGCGCGCGGCGAACGCACCGTCGGACAGGCGCAGCCAGTGCACGTAGCCGTCGAGGTCACCGACCACCGCGACATCGCCCACCACCGCCGGAGCGGTGACATCGCGACGCAGCAAGCCGGCCTGCTGCCACAGTGCGCCGCCGCTCGACTTGTCGAGTGCAAAGACGCCGCCGTCGGCTTCGGTCACGACGACGCGATCGCTGCCCACCGCCGGACGACCCGGACCACCGTGCTCGGCGCTCCACATCGGACGACCGTTCGGCGCATCGATCGCCATCGTGGTCTTCTTCATGCTGGTCGCGAACAGCGTGCCGCCTTCGAGCACCGGCGTGCCATCGACGTCCGCCATGCGCTCGAGTTCATTGCGGCCTTCCGGCTGAGCGATCGGAAGATCCCACAGCGGGTGGCCGTCGTTGACGGCGAGCATGGTCACGGTGCCGTCGTCGTTGCCGACGAACAGCACGCCCGGGCCCAGCGTCACGCCATCGTTGCCGCGCGCGGTGAGCGTCGGCAGGTCGTGGTTCCAGAACCAGCGGCGCTCGCCGGTGGCCGAATCGAACGCGGTGACGCGACCGTCGACCGAACGCACGAAAACGCGGCCCTGGCCGACCGTGGGCGCAGCGATGACCTCGTTACCGACCTTCGCCGTCCACTTCTCCGCGCCGGTCGCGGCATCGAGCGCGATCACTTCACCCTCGAGCCCACCGACGACGACGAGACCCTCGCCCACACCGGGGCCGCCCGACACCTGCACCTTGGTCTCGTGATGCCACACGGCCTTGCCGGTCTGCAGGTCGAGCGCATACACGCCGCCCTTCACCGCTGCGGCATAGACGCGTCCGCTGTCGACGACCGGGCCCTGACGCAAGCCGAGATGACCTTCACCGCCACCGACCTTCGCGTTCCACAGCTCTGCGACATTCATCGTCGGCGTGATCGCGGCGAGTTCGGTCGGCTTCGCCGCCTTCTTGCTCGAATCCTTGCTGCTGAACCAGCCGCCGATGGTCGAGCAACCCGACATCGCGACGACCGCGGTCGCGAGCAGCGCGACGCGCAAGGACGGAGAAAAAGAACGGGGGAACTTCATCGATGAGGGCCTCACGGTGTCTGCGACGGAGCGGGCGTGCCGCCGACCTGGGTGTACTTGAGCTCGATCAACTTGCGCTGCGGCGAGCCAACCTCGGTCAGCGCGAGCGCCTTACGGTACGACTCACGCGCGGCGTCGACCTGACCGAGAGCGAACTGCGCGTCGCCGCGCAGGTCGAGCGTCGGGCCATCGTTGGCCGTCAGCGACGTCAGGGCGTCCTGGGCCTTGCCGGACTGGATCTGCAGCTGCGCGATGCGGCGCTCGAAGATCGGGCGCAGCGTAGTGTCCTGCGGCATGGCGCCGCGAAGCGTCGCGATCGCCGCGGTGGCGTCGTTGAGATCGGCCTGCGACTTCGCGAGACGGAGCGCGGCGAGGCTGCGATAGATGCCGGCCGGCACCCCATTGACGGCGGGGGCCGCCTTCGCGCCATCGCGTTCAATCGCGTCGACCGCCGTCTGGAAGGTGTCGGCCTCCCGCATGTAGGCCTGCGACTGGCGCTGCTGCCAGTACTTCCAGCCAGCCACTGCGGCCAAGCCGAGCGCCACCCCGCCGATCAGGCCACCGGCATTCCTGCGCAGCCATTCCTGGACGCGCAGGCTTTGTTCGTGTTCGTCAAGAAGTTCGTCGATCGCCATGCTGTCTCGCCCTGCGAACTGCGCAGGAACCGCTGGAGGACTGGGCCTCGCGCGGTGTCGGCCGGGTGATCCGGCCGAGGGGCGGAATCAGGGCGCGGACGGCGCGAGGGAACCGTCAGAGGATAGCGTAAAGCGCGCGACGTTCGAACGGGTGTAAGGGGTCAGGTCGACGGGCTGGCCGTGCAGCATGACCCGCACCGCGGACGCGTTGCCCAGCACCAGACGCGAGATTTCGCCCGGGCGGACATCACGCGAGTCACCCGCGTGCAGCAGGCCTTTCTCGACTTCGGAGCCGTTCGCCCCGAAGAGCTGTACCCAGCTGTCGCCGGCCACCTCGATGCGCAGCGGTGCGACCGCCTGCGCCGGACCGGCGATCGGCGTCAGCGACGCCACCACCGGTGTACGAGGCAGCGCGTCAACGACTTCGGCCTGCGATGGCGCGACGTCGAGCGACTCGACAGGCGGCGCGCCGTCACCGTGATTGCTGCGGGTCGCGAGCCACACCGGCACCGCGAGCGCTGCGGTCAGCACGACATACACCGCCCGACGCGCGAGGTTCTCGGCGAGGTAGCGGTAGCGCGGAACGTGCGCGTGGCTGACCAGCGTCGGGATCTGCGTCGTCGTGAACGGGCTGGGCAACGTCTCGTCGTCGATGCAGATGCCAAGCGCGCGTGCATAGCCACGAGCCTGACCACGAACGAAGACCGGCGGGCCCAGGCGATCCCAGTCGCCCGATTCCAGCGTCTGCAGGACGTGGATAGGCAGCCGCGTCCGCGCCGAAATATCGGCCAGACTGATTCCCGAAGCTTCACGAGCCCGCTTCAGACGCTCGCCGGCGGCAGAGCCGGCCGAGTGCGTAATCGTCATCATTTTTCCCCTACGGGACGGGAGTCCGGGGGAAACTCCGTCCGCAGACGTTGACCGTAGCGCGCAGCCGCGGCCGTGTCGCCGAGGGATTGTTCAATCTGTGACGCGAGCTGCAACGTTTCCGGATCAGCGGCGGCCGCAGCGAGGCGTCGTTCGATGAAGGCGCGGGCCTCGAGCCCGTGGCCGGCGTTGAACTCGATGTGCGCCAGGGTCTGCAGCGCGAGCGGGTTGGCGGGCGACGCGGCGATCGCCTGACGGGCGTAGCGCTCGGCGCGTGCTCCCTGCCCGGCCTGCAGCGCGCACGCCGCACCATTGGCGAGCGCGGCGTCCGGCGTCTCATAGCCGGCTGCCGCGGCGGCGCGATCGAACCAGTCCAGCGATGCCGCCGCCTGCCCGTTCGAACACAGCCAGATGCCGTAGTTGTTGAGCAGCGCACCGCGATCGGGCGCGAGTTCGGCCGCGCGGCGGTGATGCGGACCGGCGTCGCGCGAGCGACCCAGCGCGTCGAGCCCCAGCGCGAGCAGGCTGTGCGCCTCGATGTTGTCGGGCTCCGCCTTGAGCGCGCGTTCGGCGGCGTCGACCGCGCCTTGCGCGTTGCCGCTCATGAGGCGCGACTGTGCGACCTGCGTCATGGTGTACGCGGTGTCGTGCGCGTTGTTCTTCGGGTCGATGTGGACTTCGTGCGCGACCTGTTCGTAATCGCCGCGCGAGGTGTCCTGCCGGACAAAGGTGAGCTTGCTGCAACCGGACACGAGGACGATCGATCCTAGAATCACCAGGGCCGTCGACGTCCCCACGACCTTACGCTGCGGCATCACCACGCTCCCGTTGGGCGACCTGCTTGCGGAACTCCGCATTGCGTCGCGTGCGATCCATCACCTGGCCCTTCAACTGACCGCAGGCCGCGTCGATGTCGTCGCCGCGCGTGCGGCGCACCGGCGCGATCATGCCCGAATCGTTCAACAACTTCTGGAACGCGCGGATCGCCTGGTCGGTCGGTCGTTCGAAGCGCGTGCCCGGGAAAGGGTTGAAGGGAATCAGATTGACCTTGGCGGCGCCCTTCATCTGCACGGCGCGATCGAACGCGCGCATTAGCTGCACGAGTCCGCGCGCGTGCTGCGGCTGATCGTTGACGCCCTTCATCAGCGTGTATTCGAAGGTCACCGACGTGCCGGCCTTGCGCAGTGCATAGCGCACGCAGGCGTCCATCAGCTCCTCGATGCCGTACTTCTTGTTGAGCGGCACGAGTTCGCTGCGCAGCTCGTCGGTCGGCGCGTGCAGCGAGACGGCGAGCGAGACGTCGCTGACTTCGCCGAGCTTGTCGATCATCGGCACCATGCCGGCCGTCGACAGCGTGACGCGCTTATTCGCGAGGCCGTAGCCGAGGTCGTCGCGCATGATGCTCATCGCGCGCACGACGTTGTCGAAATTCGCCAGCGGCTCGCCCATGCCCATCATCACGACATTGGTGAGCTTGCGCTGCTGGTGCGGCACGTTGCCGAGATGGCGCGCCGCCACCCAGACCTGGCCGATGATCTCGGCGGTCGACAGGTTGCGGTTGAAACCTTGGGTTGCGGTCGAGCAGAACTGGCAGTTGAGCGCGCAGCCCACCTGCGACGACACGCACAGCGTGCCGCGGCCCTTGTCGGGGATGTAGACCGTCTCGATGGCGTTCTTCGGGTCCATGCCGAGCAGCCACTTGTGCGTGCCGTCCTCGGAAGCCTTGTCGAACACCACCGACGGCGCATGCACGTTCGCATGCTGCTCCAGCTTGGCGCGCAGCGCCTTGCCGAGGTCGGTCATCTGGTCGAATTCGGTGACGTAGCGGTGGTGGATCCACTTCATCACCTGGTGGGCGCGATAGCGCTTCTCGCCCAGCACCTGCTCGAAGAAGTCCTCGAGCTGCACGCGCTCGAGGTCGAAGAGATTCGTCCTCTTCGACCCCGACGCGGCAACGGGCACGTCCGCGCGCGCAGCCGGCGTGGTCGCCGCGGCGGGTGCCGGGTCGATCAGCGTGGCGTCGATGTCGCGGGGGGTGCTCGTCATTTCACTCACTTCAAATCAGATCAACGCGCGTAGACGTCGGTCTGCGGGAAGAAATACGCGATCTCGATCGCGGCGTTCTCCAGGCTGTCCGAGCCGTGCACGGCGTTGGCGTCGATGGAATCCGCGAAGTCGGCGCGGATCGTGCCCGGCGCGGCGTCCTTCGGATTGGTGGCGCCCATCAGCTCGCGGTTCTTGGTCACGGCGTTCTCGCCCTCGAGCACCTGGATCATCACCGGGCCCGACACCATGAACTCGACCAGCGCGTTGAAGAACGGGCGCTCGCGGTGCACGGCGTAGAAACCTTCGGCTTCCTGACGCGAGAGCTGCTTCATCTTGGCGGCGACGATCTTGAGGCCGGCCTGCTCGAAACGGGCATAGATCTGGCCGATCACGTTCTTGGCGACCGCGTCGGGCTTGATGATGGAAATCGTGCGCTCCAGCGCCATGGGACTGCTCTCCGGGGTAGGCGGACGCCGAATCTGCCCCGGCGCCCAAGATAACAAGAAAAACCCGCGTAGTTACGCGGGTTTAGCCGAACTGGCAGCGGTGGATTCTACGCGTTGAGGGCGGGTCGATGAAAGCGGCCGGACGGCGTCCACAAGCCACCATTGACCCCCGTATGGTTCGCGCCTACCATCAAACAAGCGTTTGATTCCCGGTCGTGCCCATGTCAGTTCCCGCTCCGTTCTCCACCAAGGACCGCATCCTCGGCGCCGCCGAGGAGCTGTTCGCCCAGTACGGCTTCGCCGGCACATCGCTGCGGCAGGTCACCAGCCGCGCCGACGTCAACATCGCCGCGGTGAACTACCACTTCGGCAGTAAGGAGAACCTCGTCAACGAGGTCTTCCGCCGCCGCATGGACGAAATGAGCGAGAAGCGGCTCTCGGCGCTGAAGACGGCGGTCGAGGCCGGTAGCCGCGAGCTCGAACCCATCCTCGCCGCCTTCGTCGAACCGGCGCTGGCCATGGCGCAGGACCGCCACGGCGGTGCCTCGTTCATGCGCGTGATCGCCCGCGCCTACGCCGAGAAGAACGACGCGCTGCGCAAGTTCCTGTCCGACCACTACGGCCACGTGCTGCGCGATTTCGCCAAGGCGATCTCGACCGTCGTGCCGGAGCTGTCGAAGGAAGAGCTCTACTGGCGCCTGGACTTTCTCGCCGGTGCGCTGACTTACGCGATGTCCGACTTCGGCCTCATCAAGCGGCCGTCGGGCACGTCCGAGGCCACCCACCGCGCCCGCGCCGCGCGCGAGCTGATCCGTTTTGCCGCCGCCGGCTTCCGCTGCCGTCCGGCCGACCTTTCCTGATTCCCCAACCCGGGACCGATCCGACATGTCGAAGAAACTGCTCGTCCGCCGCGCCGCCGTGCTCGGCGCAGGTGTCATGGGAGCACAGATCGCCGCGCACCTGACCAACGCCGGCGTCGATACCGTGCTGTTCGATCTTCCTGCAAAGGAAGGCGATCCGAACGGCGTGGTGACCAAGGCCATTGCGAACCTCGCGAAGTTGAGCCCTGCCCCGCTCGCCGAGAAGTCGCTGACCGAGCGCATCACGCCGGCGAACTACGAGACCGGCCTTGAGCTGCTGCGCGGCTGCGACCTGGTGATCGAGGCGATCGCCGAACGCATGGACTGGAAGCAGGACCTCTACCGCAAGATCGCGCCGTTCGTGCCGGCGCATGCGGTGCTGGCGAGCAATACGTCGGGGCTCGGCATCAACGCGCTGGCCGACGTGCTGCCGGAGGAGATGCGCCATCGCTTCCTCGGCGTGCACTTCTTCAATCCGCCGCGCTACATGCACCTCGCCGAGCTGATTCCGGCGAAGACCACCGACGCCGATGTCCTGGAAGGTCTCGAGGCCTTCCTGACCACCACGCTCGGCAAGGGCGTCGTCATCGCCAAGGACACGCCGAACTTCATCGGCAACCGCATCGGCGTGTTCTCGATGCTGGCGGCGATGCACCACACCGAGCGCCTCGGCCTCGGCTTCGACACGGTCGATTCGCTGACCGGCCCGGCCATCGGTCGTCCGAAGTCGGCGACGTATCGCACCGCCGACGTCGTCGGCCTCGACACCATGGCGCACGTCATCAAGACGATGGCCGACACGCTGCCGGACGATCCGTGGCATTCATACTTCAAGGCGCCGACCTGGCTCACGGGCCTTGTCGAGAAGGGTGCGCTCGGCCAGAAGACCGGCGCGGGCTTCTACACGAAGCGCGGCAAGGACATCCTCGTGCTCGACGTCGCGGCGCGTGATTACCGCCCGACCGCGGGCGATCTCGATCCGGACGTCGCTGCCATCCTCAAGGAGCGCGACCCGGCGAAGAAGTTCGCCGCACTGCGCGCCAGCGACAACCCGCAGGCGCAGTTCCTCTGGTCGGTGTTCCGCGACACGTTCCACTACAGCGCCTTCCACCTGCAGGACATCGCGGACACCGCGCGCGACGTCGACTTCGCGATGCGTTGGGGCTACGGCTGGTCGCAGGGTCCGTTCGAGACGTGGCAGGCGGCCGGCTGGCAGCAGGTCGCGCAGTGGATCGCCGAGGACGTCGCCGCGGGCAAGACGATGGCGAACGCGCCGTTGCCCGCATGGGTCGCCGCGCGCAACGGTGTGCACGAGGCGGCGGGCAGCTTCAGCCCGGCGCGGAATGCGGTGGTCGCGCGTTCGTCGAACCCGGTCTACGCGCGCCAGCGCTTCCCGGACCCGCTGCTCGGCGAGCAGTTCGCGCCCGGCAAGACGCTGTTCGAGAACGATGGCATCCGCCTGTGGGCCGATGAGGACGACATCGCGGTGGTCAGCTTCAAGACCAAGATGCACACGGTGTCGGACAAGGTGCTCGACGGCCTGCAGGAAGCGATCGGCATCGCCGAGCGCGACTTCGGCGGCCTCGTCATCTGGCAGCCGAAGGAGCCCTTCTCCGCCGGTGCCGACCTCGCGGGTGCGCTCGGCCTGCTGCAGGCGGGCAACGTCGCCGGCTTCGAGGCGATGGTCGAGAACTTCCAGCGCACCAGCCAGCGCATCAAGTATTCGCTTGTGCCGGTCGTTGCAGCCGTGCGCGGGCTCGCACTCGGTGGCGGCTGCGAGTTCCAGATGCATGCCGCGCGCAGCGTGTTCGCGCTGGAGAGCTACGTCGGCCTCGTCGAGGCGGGCGTCGGCCTTCTGCCGGCGGGCGGCGGCCTGAAGGAGTTCGCGGTGCGCGCGTCGCAGGCGGCAGGCCCGGGCGGCGACGTGTTCGCGCACCTCAAGACGCCCTTCGAGAGCGTCGCGATGGCGAAGGTGTCGACGTCCGCATTCGAGGCGAAGTCGCTGAAGCTCGCGCGCGACAGCGACGTCGTCGTGTTCAACACGCACGAGCTGCTGCATGTCGCCAAGGCGCAGGCCCGCGCGATGGCCGAAGCCGGCTACCGTCCGCCGCTGCCGGCGCGCAACGTCGTCGTCGCCGGCGACGTCGGCATCGCATCGCTGCAGATGATGCTGATCAACATGCTCGAGGGCATGTTCATCTCGCCGCACGACTACGAGATCGCGACGCGCATCGCCACCGTCATGTGCGGCGGCGCGGTCGATCGCGGCTCGGTGGTCGACGAGGAATGGCTGCTCAAGCTCGAGCGCCAGCACTTCGTCGAGCTCGCGCAGATGGAGAAGACGCAGCAGCGCATCGCGCACATGCTGCAGACCGGCAAGCCGCTGCGGAACTGAGGTTCGAAGGCCCGCCCTTCCGAATCCCCTTCGAACCTCGACACAGAGAACCGAACATGAGCAAGCAAGTCCAGGACGCCTATATCGTCGCCGCCACCCGCACGCCGGTGGGCAAGGCGCCGCGCGGCTTCTTCCGTAACACCCGCCCCGACGACATGCTCGCGCACGTACTGCGCAGCGTGGTCGCGCAGGCGCCGGGCATCGACGTCAACCAGATCGACGACGCCATCATCGGCTGCGCGATGCCGGAAGCCGAGCAGGGCATGAACGTGGCGCGTATCGGCGTGCTGCTGGCCGGCCTGCCCGACGTCGTTGCCGCGCAGACGATCAATCGTTTCTGCTCGTCCGGTTTGCAGGCCGTTGCGCTCGCGGCTGACCAGGTACGGCTCGGCAATGCCGACCTGATCCTCGCGGGCGGCACCGAATCGATGTCGATGGTGCCGATGATGGGTCACAAGATCGCGCTCAATCCGCGCGTCTTCAACAAGGACGAGGACCACATCGCGATCGCCTACGGCATGGGCATCACGGCCGAGAACGTCGCAAAGGAATGGAATATTGCCCGCGAGGCGCAGGATGCGTTCGCCGTCGAATCCCATCGCAAGGCGCTAGCCGCGATCACGGGTGGCGAATTCCGCGACGAGATCTCGCCGTATGAAGTCGTGTCGCACGTGCCCGACCTCGCCGGCAACGCGATCCAGCTCAAGAAGCGCGTCGTCGACACCGACGAAGGCCCGCGCGCCGACACGTCGATGGAGGGTCTTGCGAAGCTGCGTCCGGTGTTCAAGAACAGGCAGTTCGGCGGCTCGGTGACCGCAGGTAACTCGTCGCAGATGAGCGACGGTGCGGCAGCGGTGCTGATTGCATCGGAAGCCGCGATCAAGCAGTACGGCCTCACACCTCTCGCCCGCTTCGTGAGCTTCTCGGTCGCCGGCGTGCCGCCGCACATCATGGGCATCGGCCCGAACGCGGCGATCCCGAAAGCACTCAAGCAGGCCGGCCTGACGCGCGACCAGCTCGACTGGATCGAACTGAACGAAGCGTTCGCCGCGCAGGCGCTGGCCGTCATCAAGGACAGCGAACTCGACCCCTCGAAGGTCAACCCGCTCGGTGGCGCCATCGCGCTCGGCCATCCGCTCGGCGCGACCGGTGCAGTGCGCACCGCGACGATCGTTCATGGCATGCGTCGCCACCAGAAGAAGTACGGCATGGTGACGATGTGCATCGGCACCGGCATGGGCGCCGCGGGAATTCTCGAGGCGCTCTGATCGATTTAGGCGACTCGCTTACGTCGGCAGAAAAAACGGGCGGCCTTCGGGTCGCCCGTTTCATTCGCGCGTCGCAAATCCGCGAGCATCAGTTCGTGCAGGCGACGAACTTGCCCTTGGCGTCGCGACACGGCGCCTTCTTCGCTGGCGCAGTCGTCGGGCACGCGATGAACTTGCCCTTCGCATCGCGGCAATGACCTGCCGAAGCTGCGACCTTTGACGTCGGCGATGCGTGCGGCATCGGCGTTGCGGGCTTCGCGGTAACTAGTGCGGCCTTCGCGGGAGCGGTTGTCGCATGGGCAGGCGGCGCCGCGGAGGGCGCCGCCGCCGCAGACAGGCTGAGGGCGAACAGGACCGCGACGGCAGTGAGAGGCAGACGGCGCATGGACGTGTCCCGGATCGTGGCGGATCGCCACGCACCCCACACTGCGCCCGGGCGGACCACCCCGCGATGGCCGCGGCATTACTGATCCGTCATGTCAGACCGCCGTACCCCACCTCAACCGCGACGACGCTCGCCCCACTCCTTCGCCGCATCCTTCGCACTGGCCCACCAGTAGCCGAGCTGCGCGCCGAGGAAGCCTGCAGGCTTGAACGCCGGCATCAGGCCGTAGCGCGACAGCAGCTGCCAGCGCGTGTCCCCTTCCGCGATCGCCGACGCCACCAGATCGCCCGCAGCCGTCGTCGGCGCGACGCCATGTCCGCCGAATGCCTGCGCGACCCACAGCCCCGGCTCCGCCTGCAGCACGTGCGGCATCTCGTGCGGCGCATAGCTCATCAGGCCCGACCAGGCGTGATCGATCGCAACGCCCTGTAGCTGTGGAAACACTCGCAGCATGTCGGCGACGAGCAGCTTCTCCACCTCGACCGGGGATCGATCCAGCACCGAGATGCGGCCGCCCCACAACAGTCGCGTGTCCGGCAGCGGGCGGTAGTAGTCGAACGCGAAGCGCGTGTCATAGACCGCCGCCGGTGTGCGCAGCACCTCGTGCAAGCGATCCCCGAGCGGCTCGGTGACCATGACGTACGTCGCGATCGGCAACACGGCTGCGTCCACGCGGCGCCGCAGCTTTGCGAGATATCCGCCACAGGCGAGTACGACGGTTCTCGCGCGCACCGCACCACCCGGCGTGCGAACGCGCCAGCGATCACCGTCGCGATCCAGCGCGACCGCCGGTGTGCCCTCGTGCACGCGCGCACCGCCGTCCTCGAGGACTCCCGCGAGCCCGCGCGCATAGCGCAACGGATGGAAATGGAACGCGGCCGCCTCGAACAAGCCGTCGGCATAGCGTTCGCTGACGACGCGGCGGCGCATCTCCTCGCGATCCAGCCACACCCAGTCCACGCCGTATCGCTGCGCGAGCAACGCCTGTCGCGTCGCCAGTGGCGTCGGATCATCGAACCAGTTCGCCCAGATCACGCCGCCGTCGACGACGTCGCAATGAACGCCATAGTGGTCGATGCGATCGCGGATTCGACGCACGGCCTCGTTCGTCCAGCCGTAGACCTCGCGCGCGACATCCGGCCCGAGGTCGGCGAGCAGTCGATCTTCGTCGCGGGAATAGCCACCGAATACGAAGCCGCCATTGCGGCCCGACGCGCCGTAACCGATATGCTGCGATTCGAGCAGCACGAGATCGTTCCGGCCACGTTCGAGCAGTCCCAGCGCCGTATTGAGCCCGGCGAAGCCGCCGCCCACGACGCAGACATCGCAGTCGATCTCGCGCGCCAACGGGCGCGCCGCCGGTGGCGGACCGGCACTCGCGCTGTAGTAATCGCCTTGGAATCGGGGCATCGCGCGAGCGTGGCGCGCCGCGCCCGCGCTGTCCAGCCTCAGCTGATTTCGACCACGCCGAGCTCGACGAGCGCGTTGCGCATCATGTCGGCCGCCGCGTCGCTGAGCTTCTCGTGGTCGAGCGCGTAGCGGATCGTCGCTTCGATCAGCCCGATGTGCGTGCCGCAGTCGAAACGCGTGCCGCGGAAACGGTACGCGTCGACAACTTCGTCCTCGAGCAGGCGCTGGATCGCGTCCGTCAGCTGGATCTCACCGCCGGCCCCCGGCGTGGTGGTTTCGAGCAGTTCGAAGATGCGGGGCGAAAGCACGTAGCGGCCAACAACCGCGAGATCGCTCGGCGCGTCCTCCGGCTTCGGCTTCTCGACGATGCGCGTGATGCGCCCACGACGATTCGCGAAATCCTGCGTCGCGACGATGCCGTAGCTGCCGGTCATCTCGTGCGGCACGTCCTGCACAGCGATTGCGCTGCAGCTGTTTTCTTCCGCCGCGTCGGCCATCTGCTTGAGCGCGCCGGGGCCGCGGTTCCAGATCAGGTCGTCCGGGAGCAGCACGGCAAACGGCTCGTCGCCGATGACTTCCTTCGCGCAGAGCACGGCGTGGCCGAGGCCCAGCGCTTCCGTCTGCGTGACGAAGATCGTCTTGACGCCCGGAGGCAGCACGTGGCGCACCAGTTCGAGCTGTTCGTGCTTGCCCGCGGCTTCGAGCTTCTGTTCGAGCTCGTAGGCCTTGTCGAAGTAGTCCGCGACGGCGTGCTTGTAGCGGTTGGTGATGAACACCAGCGTGTCGCAACCGGCCTCGATCGCTTCGTCGACCGCGTACTGGATCAGCGGCTTGTCGATGATCGGCAGCATTTCCTTCGGCACCGTCTTGGTGGCGGGAAGGAAACGCGTACCGAGTCCGGCGACGGGAAAGACAGCCTTGCGGATGCGACGCGTGCGGGTCGAGGTCATCGAGAATTCGATTTTCGATTTACGGGAGCAGAATCGCTCAGATCTTGCGCGACTGCCGTGCAGGGAACGCGACGACGGTGCCCGTCGCCGAGCGATTCGCGGAGCCCGCGAGCGGCTCGAATTCCGGCACGGCATCGCACAGCAGGGTCGCGAGCGCGTCGAGATCATAGCGGGTGCAGGCATCGCGGAAGCGCTCGATGGCGTCCGCGACCTGCGTCGCCACGACCTTGCGCGGCTCGGCCTGCAGGATCTTCGGATGCTGCGTCGGGCGATAACGCTCGTCGGCGTGGAACAAGGTCTCGTGCAGCTTCTCGCCCGGACGCAGGCCGGTGTAGACGATCGCGACATCACGGCCCGGATGTTTGCCGGCCAGCCGGATCATCTGCTCGGCAAGCAGGCGGATCGGCACGGGCTCACCCATGTCGAGCGTGTACACGGCCTCGTGCGTGCCGATTGCGGAGGCCTGCAGGATGAGCTGGCAGGCCTCGGGAATTGTCATGAAGAAGCGCGTCACCTCGGGATCGGTCACGGTGACCGGCCCACCCGCACGGATCTGCTCGCGGAACAGCGGCACGACGCTGCCGGCCGAATCGAGCACGTTGCCGAAGCGCACGGTGACGAACCGCGTCGGGCAATCGGCAAGCGCCTGACAGACCATTTCCGCCATGCGCTTGGTCGCACCGAGCACGTTGACCGGATCGACCGCCTTGTCCGTCGAGATCAGGACGAAGGTACCGACCGAGGCATCGCGACACGCCTGCGCAACGCGGTGCGTCGCGAGAATGTTGTTGCGCACGGCTTCGCGCAGCTGCGCTTCGAGCACCGGCACCTGCTTGTAGGCCGCTGCATGGAAGACGGCCTCGGGCTGCGAACGCGCGATCGCGTAGGCGATCACGGCCGGATCGCCGCAGTCGCCCAGCACTGGAATCGTTTCGATGTCGGGGAAGTCTCGTCGCAGCGCCGTCTCGGTTGTCATCAACGCGAGCTCGTCCATCTCGACGAGCGCGATGCGCCGCGCACCGTGCCGCGCGCACTGGCGGCAGAGTTCCGCACCGATCGATCCGCCCGCGCCGGTCACCAGCACCGAACGGCCACCCAGCCAGCCGCGAATTGCCTTCCAGTCCGGCAGCACCGGCTTGCGACCGAGCAGGTCTTCGATCGCGACTTCCTTCAGCTCGCCCGGCATCGAACGGCCTTCCAGCACGTCCTGCAGGCGCGGCACGGAACGGAACGGCAGGCCGCTACGCTCACAGATGGTGACGATGCGCTGCAGCGACGTGGCGTCGGCCGAGGGAATCGCGATCACCACGAGCTGCGCCGCGGTTTCGCGCGCGATCGCGGGAAGCTGGTCGATCGCGCCCAGAACCGGCACGCCGTGCATCTTCGAGCCGCGCAGGCGCGGTGCGTCGTCGAGGAAGCCGACCGGCTGGTAGGTACCGAAACGACGCAGGTCACGCACCAGCGCTTCGGCCGCCTGCCCGGCGCCGAGAATGAGCACGCGGGTTGATGAGGTCCGACGACCTTCGTACTGCGCGTCCTTCCACGCGCGATAGACCAGGCGCGGGGCGCCCAGCATCGCTGCCAGTACGACCGGATAGAGCACGAGCACGCCGCGCGGCACGGCATCCATGCGGTTGTACAGGAACAGCGCCGCGACGACGCCGATGATGCCGATCACCGACGCCTTCAGGATGTTCCAGAGATCGGGCACGCTGGCGAAGCGCCACAGGCCGCGATAGAGGCCGACGTACCAGAACGCCACGCCCTGCACCGCGAGAACGAGCGCGGTCTCCAGCGACCAGAGCGGCAGGTCGGGCGAACTCGGCTCGACCGCGTAGCGCATCCAGTGCAAGCCGAACCAGACCACCCACACCATGGCCAGGTCATGTGCCGCGACTGCGATGCGCGGCAGGCGCGCCTGCCATGGGGTCAACAATCGGGCCATCGATCCTTCTCGGTTAGTCCTGACGCGCCGCATGAGCGATCCCTCGCTGAAGCAGCAACCACGACACGGCCGCGCCCGTATACCACACGACCAGCGACGCTATGGTAACGGCTGGGCCTTCGGACGCCGTGGCGAGCGCCGTCAACGCGGCGACCGCAGTCACCGCCGCGTAACCGGCTGTTACCCGCCCATGGCCGTATTTGCGCGCTAGCCCTTGGTACAGGTGCTGCGCATGCGCCTGCCACCAGCGCTCACGCCGGATAACGCGGCGCGCAAGGGTCATCGTCGCGTCGACGAGGAACGGCGACAGCGGCAGCAACAGCCGCAGCCCGTCGATCATCGATCGCCTGCCGGTCTCCGCGACCAGCATCGTGATCGCGAAGCCCAATGCCCCGCTCCCCACGTCGCCCATGAAGATGCGCGCTCGAGGAAAATTGAAGGGCAGGAAGCCCATGCAGGCCGCGGCCACCACGACCGCGATCGCACTGCCCGACAGCCCGCGACCGACCGCGATCGCAGCGATCGCGACCAGCGCGGCCTGCGACGCGGCGATGCCGTCGATGCCGTCCATGAAGTTCCAGACGTTGACGAGGACGACGGCCAGTCCGAGCGTCAGGGCGAAGAGAACCGGCGCCGCAAGAGGATCGGCGTTCGCGAACGCGAGCAACGCGCCCGCGGCGACGTGAACGACCAATCGGAGCGACGCCGGCAGTGGGCGGTGGTCGTCCCATGCGCCGATGGCTGCAACCATGACGAACCCGGTGAGCGCGAGCAGCACCGACGGTGTTTCGCCGACGCGCATCGCGATGAAAAGCATCGCGAGTGCAATCGCCACGACGGGCCCAGCCCCGCCGCCCCGCGGCGTCGCGACGGAATGACTGCGCCGTTCGCCCGGCTCATCGACGAGACGTCGGCGCAACGCATACGCACGCGCCAGCGCCGTACCGGCTGCCGAAACCATCAGCACTGCGATGGCGAGAACGATCGGGCTCACACGACCGCGTAATTGAGCAGCGGCTTCACCGAGCCCCACTCCTTGCAGCTTGGACACTGCCAGTGGTGGCTGCGTGCGCCGAAACCGCATCGGGTGCAGCGATAGCTCGGGTTACGCACCAGTAGCTGGTCGGTGATGTTGCGAAGGTCGATCAATGTCGCCGTCGGATCGGCTTCTTCGGCGAGCGAAAGCTCGATCAGCGCCGCCTCGCCTCGCACGGACGGGCGATTCTTGAGTTCTTTCGCAAGGTACGCGCGCGCCGGTGCAACGCCCTCTTCCTTCTCGATCATCTTGGTGAGCGCCAGCACCGGTGCGATGCCGCGATAGTGCTCGCACATCTCCGCGAGGAACTTGCGCGCGCCGGGTACGTCGCCGACTGCCTCATACGCTTCGAGCAGCTGCGGCATCACTTCCGGCAGGTAGTCCGGATCACTGCGCGCGACGCGTTCGAACGACCGGATCGCCGCCGCATGGCGTCCCGCATCCATTTCGATGCGGCCTTCGAGCATGCCCGCACGGACGGAATTCGCATCGGCCTGGTAGGCGCGCGCGATCGCGTCCCGCGCGGCGTCGACCTCACCGGCCGCACGATGCCGATCCGCAAGTTCGCATTCGAACTGCGCGATCAGCTTGCCCATCGGTTCGCCGGTGGCCTCCTCGAAGCGTTGCGCGTTCTCGATCGCCTTCGACCAGTCGCGCTCGGCCTGGTAGATGCCGATCAGGTGACGCAACGCGAGCGGCGAAAGATCGAGCGCGACCAGCTCGCTGAAGACCGTCTCGGCGCGGTCGAGCAAACCGGACTTCATGTAGTCCTCGCCCAGCGCGAGAAGCGCCTGGACCCGCTGCGCATCGTTGAGGTCATTGCGCTGCACGAGTGCCTGATGCAGACGGATCGCCCGATCGACCTCGCCGCGACGACGGAACAGGTGACCCAACGCAACCTGCGTCTCGAAGGTTTCCTTGTCGAGTTCCGCGATATGCAGGAACAGCTCGATCGCCTTGTCCGGCTGCTCGTTGAGCAGATAATTCAGGCCGCGGAAGTACGTCGTCGAGAGGCGACTGACCTGGCTCTCGCTGTGCAACTTGCCGCCGCGTCGACCGATCACCCAGCCCGACAGGGCGGCGAGCGGGAGCAGCAGGAAGAACCACAGCCATTCGTTGATGAACGCCATCGTGGGCTCCGTCGATGTCGGCGGGAGGGTCGCCCGGCCCGGGCCGGGATGGCAAGGCGCACGCCCTGCCGGCGGACGTCAGACGTCCTCGTCGATCGGCTGTACGTCGCTGACGCGCTCGCGCAGCTCTTTGCCCGGCTTGAAGTGCGGAACGTGCTTGCCGCGAAGGGCAACGGACTCGCCCGTCTTCGGGTTGCGACCCACACGGGGTGGCCGGTAGTGCAGGCAGAAGCTGCCGAAGCCGCGGATCTCGATGCGCTCACCGCCGGACAGCGATCCGCTCATCATGTCCAGCAACGATTTCACCGCCAGCTCGACATCTTCGGCCTTCAGGTGGGCCTGTCGCTGGGCGAGGATCTCGATGAGCTCGGACTTGGTCATGAACGGCCGGGTTCGGGAGCGTCTTTCTTATTCGGAAGGCGGGAAATCACGGTCCCCGCATAAAAAAGGACGGCCCGACAGGGCCGGGCCGTCCCGGTTTACTGCTAGGCGGTTACTCGCCCTTCTTGCTCAGCTGCTCGCGCAGCAGCGCGCCGAGGCTCATGTTGCCCGCGGAGGCTTCCGTCGACTGACGGTTGTAGTCCGCCACCGCTTCGCTCTCTTCCGCGTAGTCCTTCGCCTTGATCGACAGCTGCATCTGGCGTGACTTGCGATCGTTGCCGATCACCTTCGCCTCGACCTGGTCGCCAACCTTCAGCTTGGTCGTCGCATCGTCGACGCGCTCGCGCGCGATGTCGCGGGCCTGGATGTAGCCCTCGACGCCACCGTCGAGCTCGACGGTCGCACCCTTCGCGTCGACCGCCGTCACCGTGCCGCGCACGATCGAGCCGCGCGAGTTGGTGGCGACGTAGGAGCCCATCGGGTCCTGCTCCATCTGCTTGATGCCGAGCGAGATGCGCTCGCGCTCCGGATCCACGGCCAGGACGACGGCTTCCACCGTGTCGCCCTTCTTGAAGTTGCGCACGATGTCTTCACCGGTGGTGTTCCACGCGATGTCGGACAGGTGCACAAGGCCGTCGATGCCGCCGTCCAGGCCGATGAAGATGCCGAAGTCGGTGATCGACTTGACCTGACCTTCGACCTTGTCGCCCTTCTTGTGCAGGACGGAGAAGGTTTCCCACGGATTCGAGGTGACCTGCTTCATGCCGAGCGAGATGCGGCGACGCTCTTCATCGACGTCGAGCACCATGACCTGCACTTCGTCACCAACCTGCACGATCTTGGACGGATTGACGTTCTTGTTCGTCCAATCCATCTCGGACACGTGCACCAGGCCTTCGACGCCGGGCTCGATCTCGACGAACGCGCCGTAATCGGTGACGTTCGAGACCTTGCCGAACACGCGGCTGTTGGCCGGGTAGCGACGGGCGATGTTGTCCCACGGATCTTCGCCGAGCTGCTTCAGGCCGAGCGAAACGCGGTTGCGCTCGCGGTCGTACTTGAGCACGCGAACGTCGAGCTCCTGGCCGACTTCCACCACTTCCGACGGATGACGCACGCGCTTCCACGCCATGTCGGTGATGTGCAGCAGGCCGTCGATGCCACCGAGGTCGACGAACGCACCGTAATCGGTGAGGTTCTTGACGACGCCCTTGAGCACGGCGCCCTCGACCAGCTTCTCCATCAGCTGCTCGCGCTCTTCCGAGTGCTCGCTTTCGACGACGGCGCGGCGCGAGACCACGATGTTGTTGCGCTTGCGGTCGAGCTTGATGAGCTTGAACTCGAGTTCCTTGCCCTCGAGGTAGCTCGAATCGCGCACGGGGCGCACGTCGACCAGCGAACCCGGCAGGAAGCCGCGGACGTCCTTGATGTCGACGGTGAAACCGCCCTTGACCTTGCCGCTGATGCGACCGGTGATGGTCTCGTTCTTCTCGAGCGCCTGCTCGAGTTCGTCCCACACCATCGCGCGCTTGGCCTTCTCGCGCGAAAGGACGGTCTCGCCGAAGCCGTTCTCGATCGAGTCGAGGGCGACCTTGACTTCGTCGCCCACGCCCACGTCGATCTCGCCGGCGTCGTTCCGGAACTGTTCGATGGGGACAATGCCCTCGGACTTCAGGCCGGCGTTGATCACCACGACGTCGCCGCGGACATCCACGACGATACCGGTGACGATGGAGCCCGGCTTCAGCTTCGCCAGATTGGTCTGGCTGGCTTCAAACAGTTCGGCAAATGATTCGGTCATTGGAAATTGCTCTGTTGGACACACAGGCTCTGCACGCGCCTTATGGCGTCATCGCAGGCCCACCCGTTGGGGGTGCGGGGATCGCACCGTGTAGTGGAGATCCGTCGCACAGCGCGACGGGCCGGTTCTGCCAGCCGGACGGTTACGGGCTCTGGTAGGAAACGATCCCGGCGTAACCGGGAAGGGTTACCGCCGGACCAGGGACAGCACGCGTTCGACCACCGCTTCGATGCCGGTGCCGGTGGTGTCGATGCAGACGGCGTCGTCGGCCGGTCTCAAGGGCGCCACCGCGCGGGAGGCATCGCGCGCGTCGCGGGCAAGAATCTCCCGCAGCAGATCGCCCAAGTTAACGGAAACTCCCTTTTCCTTCAACTGCTTATACCGCCGTTCGGCCCGTTCTTCGGCGCTGGCCGTCAGGAACACCTTGGTCGCCGCGTCCGGGAAGATCACGGTGCCCATGTCGCGACCATCGGCGACCAGGCCCGGCGGCTGCCGGAATACACGCTGGCGTTCCTTCAGCGCGGTGCGGACCTCGGGGATTGCCGCGATCGCCGAAGCGGCCGCACCGGCCGTCTCCGTGCGGATCTCATCGGTAGCGTCCCGCGAATTGATGAGGATCCGCAGCTCCTGATCCGGCACCTCGATGAACTCGATGCGGCTGTCGAACGCGCAGCGGACGAGTGCGCCGGGGTCGCTGAGGTCGAGGTCCGCCCAGCCGGCGGAGACCCCGACCGCGCGATAGAGCGCGCCCGAGTCGAGGTAGTGCCAGCCCAGGCTCTGGGCGACGAGGCGGCTGATCGTGCCCTTCCCGGAACCGGAGGGGCCGTCGATGGTGAGCACGGGGACGTTGGGATCCATGTCGCCATTCTCGCCGGTGGACGCGAAAATGCCCATGGCCCGCGGCGTCCCCTGCGCCTCCGGCGCGTGACCGGCCCCGATCGACCGCTGCCATCGAGCTCTACCGCTGGACGCCCCGCAGGACGAGCTTCCGTCCTGATCCAACATCCCATTGTTTTTCAAAATCTTAGGCCGCTATAATGCGCGGCTTCGTTTGCCTGTCTTTCTCTTTTGCCGAGGTTTTACTCATGAAGGTCCTGTCCTCCCTGAAGTCGGCGAAGGCCCGTCACCGTGACTGCAAGGTCGTCCGCCGCCGCGGCAAGGTCTTCGTGATCTGCAAGTCGAACCCGCGCTTCAAGGCTCGTCAGCGCTAATCGCGCGACACCTTGCAGGTTCGCCGAGAAGCCGCCGCAAGGCGGCTTTTCGCGTTCTGGGACGCAGGTATCGCTGCGCGTCCTTCACCGTCCTGCGCGGCCGTACTTCGGACAATGCGGCCGCTGCATACAATCGCCGCTTCATCCCGCTCCGGGCGCCGCCCGAGGAAGACACCATGGTTCGCACCGTTCTGGCCGTCACCGCCCTCGCCCTGCTCTCCGCCGGCACCGTCCACGCAGAGACGCTGCTCATCGATCGCGTGAAGCAGGAAAGCGCGGCCATGCCGGCGCGCGGCATGCGCGTTGCCGACGTCGAGAAGCGCTATGGCGCGCCGGCGCAGCGCCTCGATCCTGCCGGCGGCCAGAAGCGCCAGTGGCCGACCATCCAGCGCTGGGTGTATCCCGCATTCACCGTCTACTTCGAGCACGGCCGCGTGATCGACGCCGTCGCCAACAAGGTCGACGCCGAAGAGATCGGCCCGAAGCCCGCGATCCGCTGACAGGAAATTTGATGACGCAATCCGATGTCCGGCTCCCCGCCGAGTGGGAGCCGCAGTCCGCCGTCCTCATCGCGTGGCCACACGGGGAGACCGACTGGGCCGATCGCCTGACTGAAGTCGAGACGACCTACGTCGCGCTCGTGGGCGCGATCGTGCGTTTCGAGCGCGCGATCGTGTGCGTGGCTGACGCCGCACTCGAAGCGCATGCGCGCCGCGTGCTCGAAGCCGGGGACGTCGATCTGTCGCGCGTGCGTTTCGTCCAGAGCGAATACGACGACACCTGGCTGCGCGACTCCGGCCCGATCACGCTGCGCGCGGGCGACGCTTTCCGTCTGCTCGACTTCCGTTTTACCGGCTGGGGCGGCAAGTTCGAAGCCAGTCGCGACGACGCGCTCGTCGAAGCACTGGAGCGCGGCGGGCTGTTCAAGCGCGCCAAACGCACGTCGATTCCGTTCGCGCTGGAAGGTGGCGCGATCGATACGGACGGTGAAGGCACGCTACTGACGACGTGGCAGTGCCTAAACCAGCGTCATCCGGACGCCTCGCGCGAAATGCTCACGGCGAACCTTGCCGACTGGCTCGCGCAGGACCGCGTTCTCTGGCTCGACCACGGCTATCTGGAAGGCGACGACACCGACGCGCACGTCGATACCCTCGCCCGCTTCGCGTCGCCCGATTCGATCGTGTTCCAGGGTTGCGACGATCCCTCGGATTCGCACTATCCGCATCTACGCGCGATGGGCGAAGAGATCGCCGCCCTTCGTACCAGGGACGGCCGTCCGTATCGCGTATTCGAGCTGCCGTGGGCGCAGCCGATTCTCGATGAAGGACGTCGCCTCGCCGCGAGCTACGCGAACTTCCTGATCGTCAACGGCGCGGTGCTTGCACCCGCGTACGGCGACGACGCCGATACGCGCGCGAAGGCCGTGCTGCAGGAGGCCTTTCCCGATCGCGAGATCGTCATGGTGTCCTGCCGTCCGCTGATCTGGCAGAACGGCAGCCTGCACTGCATCACCATGCAGCTGCCGGAAGGAGTGGTCTGATGTCGAAGAACAAAGTCCTGCCGGTCGCGCTGGTCCAGGAAAAGAATCACGGCACCGCGGACGCGAACCTCGAAGTGATCGCCACGCGCGTCGCCGAGGCAGCGAAGGGCGGCGCGAAGCTCGTGCTGCTGCAGGAGCTGCACAATGGCGCGTACTTCTGCCAGCACCAGTGCGTCGACGAGTTCGACAGCGCCGAGCCGATTCCTGGCCCGACCACCGAGCGCCTGTCCGCGCTCGCGAAGCAGCACGGCGTCGTCATCGTGGGCTCGCTGTTCGAGCGTCGCGGCCCGGGCCTGTATCACAACACCGCGGTCGTGCTCGACGCGGACGGTTCGCTCGCGGGCAAGTACCGCAAGATGCACATCCCGGACGACCCGGGCTTCAACGAGAAGTTCTATTTCACGCCGGGCGACATGGGTTTCCAGCCGATCGACACATCCGTCGGCCGTCTCGGCGTGATGGTGTGCTGGGACCAGTGGTATCCAGAAGGCGCGCGCCTGATGGCGCTGGCCGGCGCCGAGATGCTGCTCTATCCAACCGCCATCGGCTGGGATCCGAACGACGCGCAGGACGAGAAGGATCGCCAGCGCGGTGCGTGGATCCTGTCGCATCGCGGCCACGCGGTAGCGAACGGCTTGCCGGTGCTGTCGTGCAATCGCGTCGGCCACGAGCCGTCGCCGATCGGCCGCAGCGGCATCGACTTCTGGGGTTCGAGCCACGTGCTCGGTCCACAGGGTGAATTCCTGGCCGAAGCGTCGATCGAAAGCCCGCAGGTGCTCATGGCGGAGGTCGACCTCGGCCGCAGCGAAGACGTGCGCCGCATCTGGCCGTTCCTGCGCGATCGCCGCATCGACGCCTACGGCGATCTGCTCAAGCGCTACCGCGACTGACATGACGCCCGAGATCCGTCCCGCCGTCGAGACGGATCTCGATGCGATCCATCGCATCTACGCCTACGAAGCCGAGCACGGCACGTCGACCTACGAGTATGACGTGCCGTCGCTGCTGACTCTCGGCGACCGATGGCGGGCGATCATCGACGCCGGCTATCCGTATCGCGTCGCCGAGCTCGACGGTCACGTCGTCGGCTATGCCTACGCCAGCGCCTACCGCGCGCGCGAAGGCTATCGCTGGACCGTCGAGAACAGCGTCTACGTCGACGATGCGGCGCGTGAACGCGGCGTCGGCCGCGCACTGCTCACTGCACTCATCGACGACTGCACCGCACTCGGTTACCGACAGATGATCGCGGTGGTCGGTGACGCGATGAACACCGCGTCGATCGCGCTGCATGAACGCCTCGGATTTCGCGTAGTTGCGCGGTTTCCCGGCATCGGACGCAAGCACGGGCGCTGGCTCGAGAGCGTGCAGCTGTTGCGCGCACTGGGCGCAGGCGATCGCACCGCGCCGGAAACATCGCCGTTGCCGGACCGTCGCTGAGTCCCTACCCTGCCACGCACGGCGCCATCGGGCGCCGCCGTTTTTAGAGGCCCCATGGATCCGACGCACGCCCTGCCCGACGCGATCGCCACGCAGCCGCATGTCATCGTCGAACGCGACGGGGTGCGCTATACGCTGCTCGGCACCGCGCACGTCTCCCGCGCGAGCGTCGACGCGGTGCGCGATGCGATCGCGACCGGCGCGTTCGACCACGTCGCCGTCGAACTCGACAGCGCGCGCATGCAGGCGCTGGTCGAGCCGGAGGCGATGGCGAGGCTCGATCTCGTCGAAGTGATCCGCACCGGACGCACCGCGATGTTCGCGGCGAATCTCGCGCTCGCCGCCTACCAGCGCCGTCTTGCCGAGCAGCTCGGCATCGAGCCCGGCGCCGAACTGAAGCAGGCCGTGATCGACGCGCGCGAACGTGGCGTGCCGGTGTCATTGATCGATCGCGACGTCGGCCTGACGTTCCGTCGCGCCGCGGCGTCGCTCAACTGGTGGCAGCGCATCAAGCTCGGCAGCGGACTGGCGCTGTCGCTGGTCGCGAGCGAGGACGTACCGGAAGACGAGATCGAAAAGCTCAAGGAAGGCGACATGCTCGAATCGAGCTTCGCCGAGTTCGCGAGCCACAGTCCGCAGCTGTATGAAACCGTCATCGCCGAGCGCGATCGCTACATGGCGGCGGGCCTGCGCGAGGCCGGGTCGTCCGACGTTCGCCCTGCGAACGTCCTGGCGGTCGTGGGTGCCGGCCATCTCGCAGGGCTTTCGCGCGAACTCGAATTGCAGTCGGACGCACCCGCGACGGTGCGCGCGGCGCTCGAAGCGACACCGAAGAAGCGCAAGGTGCCGTGGTTCACGCTCGTCATCACTGCGCTGCTGGTCGGTGGCGTGGTGTGGGGTTTCCGGCATGGCGGCCTCGCGCTCGCGTCCGGCGTGCTCGTGCAGTGGTTCGTGGCGACGGCGGTGCTCGCAGGCCTTGGGGCTTTGCTCGCTGGCGGGCATCCGCTGAGCGTGCTGGCGGGCGCGATCGTCGCCCCGTTCAAGCCGTTCCGGCCTGCGATTCCGGCAGGTGCCGTCAGTGCGCTCGTCGAAGCACGCCTGCGCAAGCCGACCTACGCCGACTTCATCTCGCTGCGCGAGGACGTTCGCACGCTGCGCGGCTGGTATCGCAATCGCGTCGCACGCACGCTGCTGGTGTTCATCCTGACCAACTTCGGCACCATGGCGGGCGAATGGATCGCCATCGCGCGCATCGTCGGCAAGCTGTCCGGCTGACAGCGTTTCGAAGTCGCGTAACGAAGAAGGGGCCTTGCGGCCCCTTTTTCGTGCATCACTCCGCGAGCATCGCCGTCGCTGCCGCCAAGCCCGGCGCCACCGGCTTGCCGCGCGCCTGACGCCAGCGTCGCGCCGTGGCATTCCGCAGGTCGTCGAGGATGGCGTAGATCGTCGGAAGGAACAGCAGGCTGACGATCGTCGAGAACGCGAGGCCACCGGCGATCGCGCGCGCCATCGGGTAGTACGGCGGGCCGTTGCCGGCCATCTGCGTGTGGCCGACGGCGATCGGCACCATCGCGAGGATCGCCGTGCCCATCGTCATCAGGATCGGACGCAGGCGTTCGCGACTGCCTTCGACGAGCGCGTCCGTGCGCGACAGGCCGCGGCGACGCAGGTTGTTGATGTGCTCGATCATCACGATGCCGTTGTTCACCACCACGCCCATCAGCACGAGGATGCCGATGAAGGCCATGATGTTGAACTCGGTCCCGGTGAGCCAGAACAGCCAGAACACGCCGAACACCGAGAACAGCACACCGGACATGATGGCCGACGGGAACAGCAGCGATTCGAACACCGCCGCCATCACGACGTAGATCATGATGAGGGCGAGCACCAGGTTCATCATCATCTGGCCGGTCGCTTCGTCGTCTTCCTGGAACGCGCTGCCGTCGAAGCTGTAGGTGTAGCCCGGCGGGAACTGCACGCTCTTGAGCGTGTCCTCCATCGCCTTCTTCGCCTTGTCCGGCTCGACCTTGTCCGGAAGGCTCGCGAGGATCGTGATCGTCGTCTGGCGGTTCGTGCGCTGGATCTGGCTCGCCGACGGCCGGACGTCGACATCCACCATCGCGAGCAGCGGCACCTGGCGGCCATCCGGCGAGCGCACTGTGAAGCCGGCGATGTCGTTGACGCCGAACTTCTCCGCACCCGCAAAGCGCACCCATACCGGCACCTCGGTATCGCCGCGACGGAACTCCTTCAGCGGCGCGCCGCGCAGTGCGAGACCGACGAACTGCGACACCTGCTGCGCGGTGAAGCCGAACGACGCCGCACGCTCACGATCGACGCGCACCGCCAGCTCGGCGTTCTTGTCGCCAGTGTCGACATGCACGTCGCGCAGCTCGGGGCGCTTGGACAGGATAGGCACGATGTCGGCGCCCAGGTCTTCCAGCGTCTGGGTGGAATCGCCGACCAGTTGCACCTGCACCTTCTGGCCCGGGCCGCCGTTGTTGCCGCCGTTGTTGCCGACGCTGAGTTCCGCGCGTGCGGACTTCGGCAGCTCCTTGCCCAACTTGTCGACGAACTCCTTGAGGTTCGGCACCTGCTTGGTATCGAGCGTCAGGCGTGTCATCGCCCCACCCTGCTCGCTGTAGTACGAGTAGAGCTGTGTGATGCCATAGGTCTTGCGGCGCGCGTCAAGGAAGTGCTCGACACGCAGCAGCTCGTCGGACATCTGCTCCTTCGTGTACGCGCCCTTCCATTGGTAATTGATGTTGACTTCGTCACCATCGTTACCGCCGAACATGTTCTTTTTGGTCGCCATCATCGGAAAGATGCTGACGGCGACGATGATGAGGATGCCGGCGATGCTTGCGCCGCGGTGATCGAGCGTCCAGCGCAGCGCCGTCGCGTAGCGACGCTGCAGGCGCGGGATCAGGCCGTTCTCGCTGCGCACGACCGGCGGCGTCTTCATGCGCGCCGACAGCATCGGGATCAGACTCACCGCGACCAGCCACGACGCCAGCAGAGACACCGAGATCGTGATCGCGATCTGCGAGAGATAGATGCTGAGGAAGTTGCGCTCGCCGAACAGGTTGGGCAGGAACACGATGCAGTGGCAGAGCGTGCCCGCCGACAGTGCGATCGCCACGTGCCGCGTGCCGACGATCGACGCCAGCACCGGGTTGCCCGGCATCTTCTCGCGTTCCTGGTAGATCGACTCCACCACCACGACTGCGTTGTCGACCAGCATGCCGATCGCCAGCAGCAGGCCCATCATCGACAGGATGTTGAGCGTGACGCCGGCGAAGTACATGAAACCCAGCGTCATGACGAAGCAGATCGGAATGGCGAGCGTCACCATCGCCGTCGACGCCCAATGGCGCAGGAAGAAGAACAGCACGGCGATCGACAGCACGAGGCCGATCGCGCCGGCTTCCGCAAGCGAGCTCAGCGAACTCGTGACGTCCTCGCCCTGGTTCTGGATAATCTTGACCTGCACGTCGTGCAGCGCCGGCGCCTTGCGGATCTCTTCGACTTCCTTGAGCGCGCGGCTCGACACGTCGACAAGGTTCGCGCTGCGCTCCTTGAAGATGTCGAGGCCGACGGCCGGACGGCCGTCAAGTCGGCGCCCGTAGTCCATGCGCGCAGGCTTCAGGCGAATTTCGGCGATGTCGCCGAGGCGTGTGCCATTGCGATCAATGACCAGCTCGCGAAGCTGGTCGAGATCCTGCAGCTCGCCAACGGGCTGCACGCGCACGCGGCGACCGCCATCGTCGATCTCGCCACCGGACACCGAGAAGTTGGCCGTCTGCAACCGCGTGGTCAGATCGTTGAGGACGACACCATGCGCCGTCAGCGCGTCCGGATCGATCGCGATCTCGACCTCGTTGGGCGCAGCGCCCGACACGTCGACACGCGCGACGCCCGGAATCCGCTCGAGACGACGTTTGAACTCGCGCTCGATCAGGTCGTACGCGCCGGTGAGGTCACGCGCGCCCGCCAGGCGCACCTGGAGCACCGGTTGGTCGGACGTCGAGAACTTGTTGACGCTGTAGCGCTTGAGGTCATCCGGCAACTGGTCGCGGATGGCGTCGATGCGCTCGCGTGCTTCCGATGCCGCGATCGAGACGTCGCGGCTCCAGTCCGAGAAGAACACGCCGACGCTCGCGCCTTCCGAACGAGCATTCGACTCCATGCGCTTGACGCCGGTCAGCGTCGAGAGCGCTTCCTCGGTCGGACGCAGCACGGTGCGCTCGACCTCTTCCGGAGTCGAACCGGCGTACGGCATCTCCACGAAGATGCCGGGGAACGTCACCTCCGGAAATGCCTCCAGCGGCAGCCGTACCCCGGCGATCAGGCCGATCACCAGCAGCGACACGAAGAACATGATCGCCGTGACCGGCCGGCGGATACTGAGTTCGGCGACGCTCATGCGGGTTGCGCCTCCGCGTCATGCGCCCCGGCCTCGCGCTCGGCGATGCGGCGCGCACGACGCACGTAGTGTTCGTCGGCGCGGCGATCGAGCAGGTCGTAGACCACCGGGATCACGACCAGCGTCAGCAGCGTCGACACCGCGAGGCCGCCCATCACCGTGATCGCCATCGGCGAGCGCACTTCCGCACCTTCACCGAACGCGAGCGCCAGCGGCAGGAAGCCGAACAGCGTGCAGAGCGTGGTCATCGCGATCGGGCGCAGTCGCGAGCGAGCGCCTTCCACCAGTGCTTCGCGCTTGGGCACGCCGTGTTCGCGCAGCTGGTTGACCTTGTCGATCAGGATGATCGCGTTCTTCACCACCAGGCCGACCAGCAGGATCAGGCCGATGAAGACGACGACCGACACCGGCGAACGGGTGAGCAACAGCGCGCCGACTGCACCGACCATCGCCAGCGGGATGGTGAACAGGATGACGAACGGGTGCAGCAGCGACTCGAACTGCGAGGCCATCACCAGGTAGACGAGGAAGATCGCCAGGCCGAACGCGAACAGCAGCGAACGCACGGACTCACCAAGCTCGTCACCCTGCCCGCCGATGTGCATCGAGATGTCGGTGCCCAGCGGATTCGACGCGACGAGGTGGTCGACTTCCTTGATCGCCGCACCGAGGTCGATGCCGCGCAGGTTCGACGACACGATGGCGACGCGCACCTGGTCGGCGCGATGGATCTCGCTCGGGCCGGTCGTCGACACCACGTCGGCGACGGACTCCAGCGTCACCGGCGCACGACCGTTACCCGGGTTCACGATCAGGCGACGGATGCTGTCCACCGAGGCGCGATCGCCCTCGCTGGCACGCACCAGCACGTCGATCTTGCGATCGCGGAAGCTATAGCGCGTCGCGACGTCACCGCGCACCTTCTTGACCACCGCGTCGGCGATCTGGCGCGTGGTGAGGCCGAGTGCGGCGGCCCGCTCCTGGTCGAAGCGGATCTGCACTTCCGGGAAACCCTGCTCCACCGTCGACTTCACGTCGGCGTAGTGTGGGTTCGCGCGGAGCAGCTTGGTCAGGCGGTCGCCCGCCACCCGCAGGCTGTCGAGATCGCTGCCGCGCAGCTCGATTTCGAGCGGCGCCGAGAAGCTGAAGAGCTGCGGACGACGGAAGTCGACCTGCGCCTGCGAGACGCCGGCGATCGACGCACGCAGCTTGTCGGTTTCCGTCGCTTCGACTTCGCGACTGCCGCCGTCGGCCATCACCACGGTGATCTTGCCGATGTTCTCGCCGCTCTCGGTCGGGTTCGCGTCGAGGCGCGTGCCGCTGCCGCTCACACCGAACAGCGATTTGATGCCCGAGTCCTTCTCGTGCTCCTGCTGCAGGCGACGCACGATCGCATCGGTCTCGCGCAGCGGCGTGCCCGGCGGCAGCTTGACCGTCATCTCGAAGCGATCCTGCGCGAGCTGCGGGATGAGGTCCGCACCGAGCAGCGGAATCGCCGCGAGCGTGAGCGCGAACGCCACGGCGGCGAAACCGAGTACCAGTGCGGGACGCTTGAGCGCCGCCGGCAGCAGCTCGATGTAACGACGCTCCGCGCGCTCGTACACCCACATCGCGCCCTTGCTCGCGGTCACCATCACCGGAGCGACGACACCCGTGCCCGTCCGGCGCCAGCCGCGCTGTCCTGCCCACGCCGCGCCGAAGAACAGCGGGCCGGTGAGCGAACGGATGATCAGACCCACCATCCACAAGGGCAGCGCGATCAGGCGCACGGGCAGCAGCAGCACCCACAACGGAATCGCGAACGCGGTCCGCATCGTCGAACGCAACGGCCAACGATACAGATTGGGACGACTGCGGATGACCCGGTAGGTGCCGACCAGCGCCGTGACCGGCAACGCAACGAGCGTGAGCAGCGCGCCGAGGGCGCGGTTCCGCACGCGACGCCAGGGGATCAGCACGGCGTCGCGGAAGAGCGAGACGTCGACCGAGTGCTCCGGCGCGGGCTCGGAATCATCGAGCTCGCTGGCACGCGCCTGCAGCGCGCTCAGCATCGGGATCAGCGTCATCGAGACGACCAGCGAGATCGCGATCGCGACGGCTACGGTCAGTGCCTGGTCGCGGAAAAGCTGGCCCGCGATGCCCTGCACGAACACGAGCGGCAGGAACACCGAGATCGTGGTCAGTGTCGACGCGACCACCGCCATGCTCACTTCACGCGTGCCCTGCACCGCGGCCTGCAGCACGCCCAGCCCGCGTTCGCGCGCCTTGGCGATGCTTTCGAGCACGACGATCGAGTCGTCGACGACCAGGCCCGTCGCCAGCGCGAGGCCGCCGAGCGACATCACGTTGAGGCTGAGCCCGAAGCGACCCATGAAGAAGAACGTCGTGATGATCGACACCGGCAGCGACAGCGCCACCACAAACGTGCTCCAGCCGTCGCGCAGGAACAGGAAGATGATGAGGATGGCGAGCGCGCCACCGATCACCGCGTCTTCCTTCACGCTGGAAATCGCGTTGCGGATGAACTGCGACTGGTCGTCGATCGTCGTGAGTTCGACGTCTTCCGGCATGCGCTCGCGGATTTCCTTGAGCTTCTTCTCGACCGCATCCGCGGTGGCGACCGTATTGGCGTCGCCTTCCTTGTAGATCGCGAGCTCGACGGCTTCACGACCGCCGAGGCGGATCACGGACTCGCGTTCCTTGAAGCCCTGCGTCACCGTCGCGATGTCCTTCAGTCGCACCGGCATGCCGTTGGCCGGCGTCGACGAACCGGACGAGGCGCTCTGCACCGACGCCGCGGCCGCCATCGCGCTCGCATTGCCCGTCGCTGCAGCGACGCGCGCCATTTCGGCCGCGGCACTGGCCGCCGCGCCGCCACCGGCCGCCGACGTCGTCACCAGCATGTCGCGGATTTCGTCCACGGTCTGGAACTGGTTGACGGTGCGCACGAGGTACCGCTGCGTGCCCTCTTCCAGGCGACCACCGGAGACGTTGACGTTCTCCTGCCCGAGGCGCTGGATCACGGTGTCGATCGACAGGCCGAGCTGCGCGAGCTTCTGCTGGTCGATCTCGACCTGGATTTCGTCCTCGAGACCGCCGCCCACCTTCACCGCAGCGACGCCGTCGACCGGCTCGAGCTTCTTTTTCAGATCTTCGTCGGCGTAACGGCGCAGCTCGGTCAGACGGCGCACCGAATCGCCTTCCGCCGCGTTCTTCGCCGTGAGTGCGAGGCGCAGCACCGGCTCGGTCGACGGATTGAAGCGCAGCAGCACCGGCGGCTTCGCTTCCAGCGGAAGCTGCAGCGTCTCGATCTTGTCGCGCACTTCGAGACTGGCCTGGTCCATGTCGGTGCCCCAGGCGAACTCGAGCACGACATCGCTCTGGCCGGTGCGCGACACGCTGCGCAGCTTGCGCAGGTTCTTCACCACGCCCAGCGCCTCCTCGACCGGCTCGGAGATCAGCGTCTCCACTTCCGCCGGCGCCGCACCTTCATATTCAGTGCGCACCGTCAGCGTCGGATAGCTGAGGTCAGGCAGCAGATTGACCTTGAGCTCGCGCAGCGCGATGACGCCAAACAGCACGAACGTGAGCATCGCCATGAAGACGGTGACGCGACGTCGTACTGCGAATTCCACGATGCCGCCCTTCGGCGACATCGCGTCCGGCAGCGAATGCGGGGAGTCGGACATGGTGCGGCTCCTCAGCGCGCCGCGACGGACGTGCTGGCGGCGCCAGCGGCGGACGCGGGCAGCACCTGCACTTCGCTGCCTTCGCGAAGCGCGGTCTTGCCGGCGACGACGACCTGCTCACCCGTCTTCAGTCCCGAACGGATCTCCATCCAGCCGCCTTCGGTGTAGCCGAGCTTCACCGGCACGCGCACGGCCTTCTTGCCGCGCACGACGTAGACCGCCGGATCGGCATCGTCTTCCAGCAGCGCGACGCGCGGCACGACGAGCGCGTTCGTGCGCTGGTCGTAGTCGATGCGGATGCGGCCGAACATGCCCGGCTGAAGCGTGCCACCGCCGTCGAACGCGCAGATGACGCGGAACGTGCCGCTGCCCGAATCGACGACGGGCGCAACGCGATCGACCTTGCCGGTGAACGGCCGACCCGGCAGCGCGTCGACCTGCAGCTGCACCGGCAGACCCGCCTTGAGCGTCGCCATCTCGCGCTCCGGCACGTTGAGCACGGCCTCGAGATGCGAAGTGTCGACGATGCGGAAGATCGGCGTGTTGATCTGCACGAAATTGCCCGCCTTGATCGAGCGCTGTGCGATCACCCCGGAAATCGGCGCGACCACGTTCGCGTACGACAGCTCGAGATTGGCGAGGCGGTTGGCGGCGCGCGCGTTCTCGAGGTCGAACTTCAGCTGGTCGATGTCGTTGGCCGAGATCAGCTTCTGCGCGGACAGCTGCTGCGAGCGCGAGTAGTTCGCTTCGAGCTTGCGCATCTGCGCGGAGGTCTGCGCGGCCTGCAATGCGGCGCGCGAGGCATCGAGGCGCACCAGCGTCTGCCCGGCGCGCACCGCCTGCCCTTCTTCGGCGAACACCGCGAGCGCGACACCGGACGTCTTGGCGACGACCTGGGCCTCGCTGCGCGGCTCCAGCGGCGCGGTGCCGGTGTAGCTGGCGGCGATGGGACGCGTGGTCACCAGCGCGACCTCGACCGGGATGGCGTCCGGTCCCTTCTTCTTGCCGTCCGGGCCCTCGCCCTCGGGCTTGGCGCCGCCCTTGCAGGCCGCGAGGACCAGGCAGGGCAACAGGACGAGAGCGAGGCGGGCCGTACGGGCGCGCGGGGCGAAAAGGGTGCGCATCGGAAAGAGTCCTTCGAGGCGATGTCGGGAAATACGGGGCAGTACGCCGGTGTTGTACATAGGTATATCACCCATCTTCACACCGCCCATGCGCCGAAGGTCACGGGTGCCGATGGCACGCCGACGACCGCGCAGCCGAACCGCTATCAGACGCGTTCCAGAGCACCGGATCGACGCCGACCGTCGTCGAAATGAAGGCTGCAGGCTATACTCGGCCGCTTGTGCGCACGCCCCGGCGTCGCATCTCCTCACTGCCCGAACGAGAACCGCGGACCCCAACATGCGACCGCTGACGATCGCCGCCCTCGCCCTGACCACGCTGCTCGCCGTCGGCGCGCATGCCCAGCAGACCCCCGCCCCGGCCGCCGAGACGGCTGCTCCCGCCGCCACCCCGGCCGCGACTCCCGCCGCCGCGCCCGTGAAGGGCGATGCCGCCCGCGGTCGCGAGCTCATCTATACGTGCAGGGGCTGCCACGGCGTCACCGGCTACAAGAACGCGTACCCGAACTACCACGTGCCGCGGATCGCGGGTCAGAACGAGCAGTTCCTGATCAACGCGCTGACCGGCTACAAGCAGGGCACGCGCAAGCACCCGACCATGCAGGCGCAGGCGCAGAGCTTCTCGGAGCAGGACATCGCCGACATCGCCGCCTACGTTTCGAGCCTGAAGTGAGCCCGACCATGACGATCAACCGACTGCTGCCGGGCAGCCTCGCCCTCGCCATCGCCCTGCTCCTCACCGCCTGCGGTCCGCAGAAGACCGAAGAAGGCAAGGCCGCCGAAGCCGAAGCGCCGGTGTCCGAGCATTCCTCCGCCGGTCTGCCGGACGGCAACATCGCCGCCGGCGAAAAGTTCGCAACGACCAAGCAGGCGGGCACGGGCCAGGCCTGCATCGAGTGCCACGGCAAGGAAGGCGCGGCGCCGATCGACGCCAGCTACCCCTACCTCGCCGGCCAGTACGCCGACTACGTCGCGAACGCGCTGGAGATGTACCGCGACGGTCGTCGCCAGAACTCGCTGATGGCTGCGCAGGCGAAGGAACTGAAGGACCAGGACATCGCCGACCTCGCCGCATACTTCGCGTCACGCGAGCGCAAGGTCTACGACCTGCACGAGCACGAAGGCACGGGCAAGTAATTTCCTGTTGCCATCGATGCACCGGACGGCCCGCGCAATGCGGGCCGTTCGCGTTTTCGACCTCGTGTTGCGGAGTGCATCGACCGAGATGTTTGTCGCGCGACGAATGATCTTTGAGGCGAGCATCCAGCGTCGCAGTCGAGGGTTTCGTTCGCGCCGTATCGCCCTGCGAATACACGCAGGTAGCGTCGCAAGCGCTCGACTGATCGGGGCTACGTCGCACGACGACGTCGCATTCGCCGTGACATCGACAGCGCGACGAACTGACATCGCTCACACGACGCCGCAACGTCAGCGCGTCGCAACCCGTCGATTCAGGCATTCAAGACACGTCGACGCAGGAACCGATCGCACAGCGGCCGCGCAACCAATGCACCTGACCGCATCGCACGCCACGCGCACGAACGGCCGGCGCGCTCAACCGCCGTCGTTCGTGGTCGTTCCCGGCGGCACGCCCGACTTCGGCGGCGCGAACATCCCCGGCAGCTTGGGCGGCGGCGGTGCCTTGCCGTCCTTGTCCCAGGTCGCGCCGTTGTTTTCCTGCAGCGACGGTTTGAACGGCACATCCGGCGGTGGACGGGCGACCGCAGGCTGCTCCTGCAGGTTCGGATCGGAGATATCGCAACCGCCACCGAACTGCAGGATCGAAATGATGCAGACGATGCGCTTGTTCGTGCCCGGAATCGGAATGCCGACCTGCTTGACGCCCTTGTCGACCCAGTCCTCGAGCAGCGTCTCGTTCGGACGCCACACGCGATCCCAGCGCGTTGGCTCGTACGGATTCGGTTTGCGCTTGAGCCAGGTGCCGGCGCGATCGAGATCCTTGATCTCCTGCGTGATCATGCCGGGCGGATGTCCCGCCGATGCCGAGCCTGGGCCGGGCGCGAGATTCGGTCGCCCGTTGCTGTCGTACAGGCTGTTGCCGGGCCGGTTCTTGTCGCCCTGCCCCCAGTCGTCGCCTCGCTTGGATGTCGCCCACGATCCGGGCGCTGGCGTCGACTTCGGGCCGGTGCCGACGCCCGCGCTCGGGCTCGCCGTCGTGGGACCCGCTGCCGCAGTACCCGGCGACGTGCCCGTCGCGCTCGACGCCGCACTCGACGCGTTGGGTTTGGTCGACGGGCCCGGCGCAGTCGACGCCTGCGTCCCGGTGCTCGCGGGCGCGGAACTTGCCGTCGCGCTCGTCGCCGCCGCGTTCGATGCGGCGCTCGCGCGTTCCGGAATATTGCGTGCCTGCACGTCGACCGACTGCGCCTGGGCGCGCGGTGTTTCGACGGTCGGCGTCACCGTCGCGCTCATCGAGGGCAGACGCACCGCTTCGGGGATGTCACGCGTCACGATGCTCGGCGCGTTCGTCTGTACCGGTTCGATGTCGACGCGTGGCGTCGGCACGTTGAGCTCAGGCGCGCGTGCGAGTTCGGGAATCGGCATGACGCGCACTTCGGGCACTTCCGCGCGTTCGGTTTCGATCGCCTGCGTCGGTAGCGACGTCGGCGGCAACGTGAACGTGGGCGGTTCCTGCGACACCACCTTCGAGACCTGGACGGGCTGCGGCGGCGTGGCCGCCGGCGACGTCGGTGTTTCGGTCGACGGCGAGGGCTTCGACATGTCGATCGACTGCGTCGGTGCCGGGGTCGACGACGCGGTGGTCTGCGCTGGCGCCGCACTCGCCGCCGATGCAGCGGCTTGCGACGCAGCCGCACGCGATGGCGACGATTCCGCCTGCGATGCCGCGGGCGAAGGCGCGGGCCCGCCACCTTCCTCGGCTGGCGTGCCGCGGCCGATGTATTCGACCTGCACCGCTTCCTGTTCTTCGTCCTTCGGCACGGGCGGCTCGAAGCGCAGCGCCGTGATGATCAACAGCATCAGGACGAGGAACACGTGCCACAGCGTGTCGACGCCGCCGGCGATCCAGCGCCAGCTGCGCTCGTCCTTCGACGCGGGATGCCAGTGCTGACGCCACAGCGTCCCGAATGCCTGCCAGCGGTTCAGCGCGATCGCGCGCGGCGGCGGTGAGGCGAGCTCGCGCGACGCGAGGATCGCCACCACGTCGTCGACCGGCGCGCCGGTAACGCGCCCCGGCTTCTGCGCCCAGCGATCGAGCCACGCGTTCCAGCTGACACGCGCCGCTGCGCGCAGGCGGCTTTGCGGCCCGGCGCGGGAGTTCAGTGCATCGATGATGTCGGCGGCGGTGGTCACTGCCGGCGCGGTTCGGTCAGGCCGCCGAATCGCGCGGGATGTACGGTGCGGCGCCGGTCGCGTGGTCCGTGGCGTCGCGTACCGCGGTCACGCCGGGCACCTTGTCGATCAGCTGCCGCTCGATGCCCTGCTTCAGCGTCACATCCGCCATGCCACAGCCGTGGCAGCCGCCGCCGAAGCGCAGGTAGACAACACCTTCGGCGTCGATCGAATCGAGCGTGACGTGGCCCCGGTGCGAGGCGAGCTGCGGATTCACCTCGTTGTCGATCACGTAGCGCACGCGGTCGACGAGGCTCGCGCTGTCGCCCGGCGCTTCGCCCTTGATCTTGGGCGCGCGGATCTGCAGCTGCCCGCCGGTCGCCTTCGTTTCGTAGTCGATGTTCGCGCCGTCGAGGTACGGAACGCTCGCCGCGTCGAGCCACAGCGTGAAACCGTCGCAGTCGATCGCCCACTCGTCACCATGGAGGTCGGCAGGCTCGGCGAATTCGAGGCGGACGTCGGCGCGTGGCGTCCCCGCGTCCATCGCCGACAACCGCACGCCCAGGCCCGGAATCGCTTCGCGCTCGATGAGGCGACGGAAGTGGGTCTGCGCGGATTCGGAAATATCGATCATCCGGCTATTCTAGCCACGGCTCCTGCCGCTTCATCGCGCCGCTTTCACGAGGCGACCGCCGGCATACGGGGCCGATTCAGTCATCCGCCGACGAGTCCGTCGACGAACGCGACAGGAGTGCCCCATGCCGTCGAACCTCGCCCAGCAACACTGCACGCCGCGCCGCGGCGCCGAGCACCGCATCGATCCGTCGAAGGTCGCCGAAATCCTGCGCGACCTGCCGGATTGGAAGCTCGTGGAGGACGGCCAGGCCATCACGCGTACGTTCCGGTTCCCGGACTATTACCGGACCATGGCGTTCGTCAACGCGCTGGCGTACATCGCCCATGAGCAGGATCACCATCCCGACCTCGGCGTGCACTACGACCGCTGCGTCGTCCGCTATTCGACGCACGACGTCGGCGGTCTGTCCGAAAACGACTTCATCTGCGCGGCGAAGGCCGATGCGCTGGTCCGCTGACATGAAGCGCCTCATCGCGACCACCGGGCTTGTTTTTGCGCTCACCGGGTGCAGCCAGAACGTGCCGCCGGCGCCGGTCGGTCGCACGGCCCCGCCGTCGGCGGTGAATACGCCGCCGCCGGGCTATCCGGAATCGCTCGCCTGCGCCGGTGTCGGTGGCACCGTGCAGTTGCGCGTGCTGATCGGCGTCGACGGACACGTCGCGAATACCGAACTCGTTGCCGGCAGCGGCAGCGCGGAACTCGACAAGTCGGCGGAAGCCGCGGTGCGCGACTGGACGTTCAATCCCGCGCTGCAGGCCGGGAAGCCGACGCAGCAGTGGATCACCGTGCCGATGACGTTCCACGTGCCGTCCGAGCGCCCGGAAGCCTGCGACGCCCGCGAGCAGGCCGCGGTGGAAGCCCTGCAGAAGAAGTGACGCCGCGCCTCAGCGCAGGCGGTCGAGCACGTCGATCAGTTCGGGCGCGAGCGGTGCGTTGAGCAGGTAAGGCGTACGCCCGGAATCCAGCGCGAACTCCAGCGTCGACGCGTGCAGGAACATCCGCTTCAGGCCGGCCTGCTCGCGAAGGCGCTTGTTGACGTCCGGATCGCCGTACTTGTCGTCACCCGCGACCGGATGGCCGATGTGCGCCGAATGCACGCGGATCTGGTGCGTGCGACCGGTCTCGATGCGTACCTCGCAGTACGAATGGCCGGCGCGACGCTCGAGCACCCGGAAGTGGCTCAGCGAGGATTTGCCCGCCGCATTGACCTGCACGTGGCGCTCGCCGCCCTGGCGCAGACCGACGTGCAGCGGCGCGTCGACCGACATCGTGCCGTCGGGCATGCGGCCGACCAGCAGTGCGAGGTAGCGCTTCTCGATGTCGGGGCGCGACGCTTCGCCCGCGGCTTCGGACCCTTCCCGCATCAGCCCCTGCAACTCGGCGAGCGCCGAACGCTTCTTCGCGACGACGAGCAGCCCCGAGGTATCGCGGTCGAGACGATGCACCAGCTCCAGCGTCTGGCCGGGACGCAGCGCACGCAGCGACTCGATCGCGCCGTGGCTGATGCCGCTGCCGCCGTGGCTGGCCAGCCCGGCCGGCTTGTTGAGGGCGAGCAGACGGGCGTCCTCGAATACGATCGCCGCTTCGAGCGCGGCCAGCAGGCCCTTGGGCGGCGGCGCTTTCTCACCCTCCTCGGCCAGCCGCACCGGCGGAATGCGGACCTCGTCGCCCGCCTCCAGCTTGCGGTCGGCCTTGGCGCGACCGCCGTTCACCCGGACTTGGCCGGACCGGACCAGCTTGTAGACCAGCGAGCGCGGGGCGCCCTTGAGCTGGCCCAGCAGGAAGTTGTCGAGGCGCTGGCCGTCGCGGTCATCGGGGACGCGGACGGTCCGGGCGCCGGTCGGGGCCGGCTGGGTCATGAAGAGGTTATCTGTTAAACTCGCGTCGCGAGATAAGGTTTTGATTTCGCTGGAAGAAGCGCCGCTTTATCCCCCAGCCTGGACGGCTGGTGCGACCGGGGCCGAAAGCCCACCTTCCGCGATGCGGCGCGCGCCTGACCACGACCCGCGGGGTCGACCATGTTAGCAGCGCGCGCCGACGAGACTGGCCCTCGCCCGACGGGTGACGCCGTCGCGTAATGACACAAGCGCCCCGTGCGACGCCGACGGCCCTGCCCGACGCGGCCGCCGGCCCCCGAGATACCCAACACGTTTTACGAACAAGCGCTCCCGCGGCCCGCCGTGGTGTGCAGCGCTGGAAGTGGGGCCCTCGACCGCGCGACTCGCGCGACAGAGGCCCGTGCCCAGAGGCGGACGCCACGGCGCCGTCGCGCGGATTGCGCGCGAGGACGCCACACCAATGAAGCGAATGCTCATCAACGCGACGCAGGCGGAAGAACTGCGCGTCGCGATCGTCGACGGCCAGAATCTGTACGACATCGACATCGAACAGCCGTCGAAGGAACAGAAGAAGTCGAACATCTACAAGGGCCGCATCACCCGTCTCGAGCCCTCGCTCGAAGCGGCCTTCGTCGAATACGGCGCCGAGCGCCACGGGTTCCTCCCGCTCAAGGAAATCTCACGCGACTACTTCCAGGCAGGCGTCGATCCGAACAAGGCCGGTCTGAAGGAGCTTCTGAAGGAAGGCCAGGAAGTCGTCGTCCAGGTCGACAAGGAAGAACGCGGCAACAAGGGCGCGGCGCTGACGACGTTCATTTCGCTCGCCGGCCGCTACATGGTGCTGATGCCCAACTCGCCGACGGCGGGCGGCGTGTCGCGTCGCATCGAGGGCGAGGACCGCGCCGAGCTGAAGAAGGCCATGGACGCGCTGACGATCCCGGACGACATGGGCGTCATCATCCGCACCGCCGGCGTCGGCCGCGATGCCGAAGAGCTGCAGTGGGACCTCGACTACCTGCTGCAGATCTGGCGCGCCGTCTGCGAAGCCGCGCTGTCCAAGCCGGCACCGTTCCTGATCTACCAGGAATCGCGCCTGATCATCCGCGCGCTGCGCGACTACATGCGCCCGGACATCGGCGAAGTGCTGGTCGACACGCCGGAGATGTACGCCGAAGCGCGCGACTTCGTGCAGCAGGTGATGCCGCACAACGTCCGCAAGCTCAAGCACTACACCGACGACGTTCCGCTCTTCAACCGCTACCAGATCGAGTCGCAGATTGAGAACGCCTACGAGCGCACGGTGAAGCTGCCGTCGGGTGGCGCACTGGTCATCGACCAGACCGAAGCGCTGACCGCGATCGACGTGAACTCGGCGCGCGCCACCAAGGGCGGCGACATCGAGGAAACGGCGTTCAATACCAACCTCGAAGCAGCCGAGGAAGTCGCGCGGCAGATGCGCCTGCGCGATCTCGGCGGCCTTGTGGTCATCGACTTCATCGATATGTCGTCGACCAAGCACCAGCGCGAGGTCGAGAACCGGCTGTCGAACGCGCTGCGTCATGACCGCGCGCGCGTTCAGATCGGCCGCATTTCGCGTTTCGGCCTGCTCGAGATGTCGCGCCAGCGCCTGCGCCCGTCGCTGGGCGAGTCGAGCCAGATCGTCTGCCCGCGTTGCGAAGGCCACGGACGTATGCGCAGCGTCGAGTCACTGTCGCTGTCGGTGCTGCGTCTGGCCGAAGAGCACGCGATGAAGGACAACACCGGACAGGTGCTGGTGCAGGCCCCGGTCGAGATCGCGAACTTCCTCCTCAACGAGAAGCGCCGCGCGCTGGCCGAGATCGAACAGCGCCACGATGCGCCGATCGTCATCGTCGCCGACGACCAGCTGGAGACGCCGCACTTCGAAGTCACGCGTTTGCGCGAGAACGAACTCGGCGAGGAAGCGAGCAAGCCGAGCTACCAGCGCGGCACGCCGCGCAAGCTGCCGACGCACGCGCTGACCAAGGCCAACCTCAACGTGCCGCCGCCGCCCGCGGTGACCAACGTCAAGCCGGTGACGCCCGCACCGCTGCGCGAGCCGAAGGAGCAGGCGCCTGCGCCCGTGGCCGCGGCTCCGGTCGCACCGACGCCCACGCCGACGCATTCGGTCGGCCTGGTCGAACGCATGCTGCGTTTCTTCCGCGGCCAGACGCCGGTCGCCCCGCCGCCGGCGCCCGCGCCGTCGCGTGATTCGCGTGGCGATCAGGGCCGTCGCGATCGCAGCGAACGAAACGATCGCAATGACCGCAGCCGTCGCAACGAGCAGCGTCGCGATGAGCGCCAGAACGGGCGCCCGCCGCAGCAAGGCCAGCAGCAGAACGCGAACAAGGGCGGTCAGCCGCAGCAGCCGGGCAAGAACCGACAGCAGAACGAGCGTGGTGGCCAGCCGCCGCAACAGCAGAAGCAGCAACAGCAACCGCAGCCGCAGCAGCAGAGCCGTCCGCCGCGTCCCGAGCGGGAGAACGCGCAGCAGGCTGAAGCGAACGCGCAGCGCGAGCCGAAGCCGCAGCGTCCGCAGCAACAGGCGCAGCCGCAGCCGCAGTCGCAGTCGCAGGCTGAGCCGACGGCGAAACCGGTGGTCGCGGTGCCTGTCAGTGCCGCGGAAACGCTGCCGACGAACGAGCTGACCGCGATGCCCGTGGTGACCGAAGCGGTCGATGCAGCCGCGGTCGCCGCGGAGCAGATCGAGGGCGGCGATGCGGCGAAGGCCGAGAACGGCGCGCGTCGCCGTCGCGGCCGCCGCGGTGGTCGTCGTCGTCGTCGCGGCGGTGCCGAAGGCGCCGAGGGCATGGATTCGATGGATTCGCTGGATGGCGATCTGCAGGACGGCGACGACGCCGGTGACGACGAGACCGTCGACACCGCGGTCGACGCTGCGCCGGCTCCGAACCGCGCCCAGCCGGAGTTCGAGTTCGACGACATCCCGTCCACGCCGCGTGCGCCCGAAACCAAGCCGACCGCCGTCGTTGCGCCCGTCGCGATGGCCGCTGCGGCGCTCACCGCCGACGCAGCCGAGCGCGCGGAAGTTCCGGTGTCGGCACCGTCTGCGAACGCCACGCGCGAAGTGATTGCACCCATCAGCACCACGGGCTCGGTCGTCATCGCGGAACCCGCCATCGCCGAAACGCCGCAGGCCGATCGCGTCATGAGCTCGTCGATCGAAGGCACGACGTCGGCACCGCCGGCGGTTGCGCAGCCGCTCGTGTCAGCGCCCTCGCCCGCAGTGGAGACCGCGTCGGCCGACGCCGCCGCGCCTGTGGCTGTGTCGACGCCCGCAACGTTCGCGAAGGCCGACGATGCGATCGCCACGCCGACGACCGAGCAGATCGAGACCGTCGAAGCCGCGACGCCCATTGCCGCGGCGATCGAAAACAGCCCCGACACCTCGACGAACGCTGTCGCGCTCGAGCCGGGTGCCGAGTCGATCAACGACGCGGGCGATGCGATCGAGACGCCGTTCCTGGCCGACACCACGTCGACCAATGAAATGGTCGTCGACACCGGCGCGTCCGAAGACATCGAGCACGGCAGCGCCGGTGCGCCGGTGTCGCGCGATGTCGCGAGTATCAACGCGCTGCCGGGCGGTGTGGACGCCGCGCCGTCGCAGGGCGACCTGCTCGGCAATGACGATCCGCGCCACAGCTGATCGCACGCCGGACGCGAGTCCGGCATCGTTCGGAAACAGAAGAGGGCCGCGAATGCGGCCCTTTTCTTTACGTCGCCAATGATTCCTTCCGCCTGCTAACGCACCACGGTCGACGGATCCGCCAGACCGTACTGCGCCACCAGTCGTGCAAGCCCGACGGTATCGCTGATCGACAGGCCGAGCTTCTCGAACATGCGGCTCTTGTGCGTGTTGACCGTCTTCGGGCTCAGGCTCAGGCGACGCGCGATTTCCTGCTGCTGCAGGCCCTGCACCAGCAGCAGCGCGATCTCGATTTCGCGCGGCGAGCAGTCGTCGAACGGCGACGTGCCACCACCAATGCCTGCGAGCGCGAGGTTCTGCGCGACCGACGGCGCCAGGTACTTGCGACCCAGCGCGACATCGCGGATCGCACGCAGAAGTTCGGTCGGATCGCCTGCCTTGCCGACGTAGCCGTGCGCACCGGCTTCGATCATGCGCTTGGGCAGTGGACCATCTTCGAGCACGGAGACGATGATGACGCGCGCGCCGTAATCGCCGCGCACGATGCGCTCGGTGACTTCGAGGCCGCTGAGGCCCGGCAGGTGCACGTCGCAGAGCACGACGTCCGGCTTGAGCTGGCGGATCTGCGGCAGTGCCAGCTCGCCGCTTTCGGCCTCGCCGACGACCTCGATGTCGGTGTGCTGCGACAGGATCATGCGCATTCCAGTGCGCACGATCGCGTGGTCATCGATCAGAAAAACGCGGATGGACATCCTTTCCCCCGGTTGATACGGAATTTCCCCGGGAAAAAGGCTACTGGCGCAGCGAGGCCGGCGCAACCGGCCGCGTCAGTCCAGCTTGAGTTCCGCGTCGCCCGAGAACGTCTCGATCGAGACTTCGGCGTCGCCATTGCCGTAACGCTGGCGGAAGTTCGAGCCGGGGCCGTGTTCGGGGCGCGCGATGGTTGCGCCCGGCGCACGCAGCGTGCCGCTGAAGCTTTCGCCCCGCACTTCCGCCGACACGTTGCGCGGCAACAGCAGCTTGACGTCGCCGCTCACAGTTTCGAGCTTCATGCGCGCATGCGGCGCGAGTGCGGTCTGGATGCCGATGTCGCCGCTGACGCTGGTGCCTTCGAAGCGCTCGACCTGTGAATCGATCACGTCGACGTTGATGCCGCCGGATACCGATTCCACACCGATGTCGCGACCCAGTCGACCGCTGAGCCGGATGTCGCCGCTCACGCTCTGTACGTCGACGTCGGCGCGATTGATGGTCAGGTCCACGTCGCCGCTCACGCTGTTGACGTCGACGCGATCCGCGGCTGCGGCAACTTTCGTGTTGCCGCTGACGTTGTCGATGCTGAGCTTGGACGGCGCAACGCCCCAGGCGGTGACGTCGGCGGACACCGCCGAGATGTCCAGATCGGCACGCGTGGGCACGGTGATCCTGAGCGTCGTCGGCTCCGAGGAACGTCCGCCCATCAGGCGACCGAAACCGTGGCTTTCCGGGTACTTCACCGCGATACGCAATGAATCCCCGCTGCCTTCGATCTCGAGCTTCTCGACGCCTTCGCCAAGCGTGCCCTCGATCTTCACTTCGGGTCGGTCCCAGGCGCGGACGTCGATACTGCCCTTGACGTTCTCGATCTCGACGCGGCCGCGCGGATCGAGCGGTCGCGTCTGGTTGATGGGCGTGCCCGCCACCGCGGGAGCGACGGCGAGCGCGAGCGCAGTAGCGAGCGCGAGTGTGCTGATGTGCATGGCGGTCTTCATGGGGTCTCCGGTCAGCCCACGACCGCGCGCTGCGAGAGCGAGAGCCGGAGCGAATAGGTGCGACGCAGCTGATCGAGCAGCAGTCGCGAGTCGGGATCGCGCTCGAGGGCGCGGCGGATCTGGCGGGCGCTGCGGTCGAGCTCGGCGATCGCAGGGGCAAGTTCGGTGGAGGACGACGCGTCGGCCGGCATCGAGCGCAGTGCGCGATCGTATTCGCGAGTCAGCGTCTGGGCTTCGCGGTGGGCGACGGTGTCGGTTGGCGACACGCCGACGCGCTGCACCAGCGTGCCGGCGCCGATCGCTAGCAAAACGCTTGCGGCCATCGCGTACCACGGCGTGCGACTGCGGCTCACCACGCGCGGTGCGGGCGTCTCGAGCCGTGCGGCGATCCCGGCCCACAGGTCCGTCGGCGGCGCGATATCGCGTCGCTGCGCACGGAGCTGCCAGCGCAACGCGTCGGACAGCGTGCTGTCTTCGTCGAGTGGAATGCGTTCGTCGTCGTGGTGATTCATGCGGCTTCTCCCAACCGTTCGCGCAACAGGCCGCGCGCGCGGTGCAACTGCGCTTTGGAACTGCCGACGGCCATGCCGAGTTCTTCGGCGATTTCCTCGTGGCGCCAGCCTTCGATGTCGTAGAGGACGAGCACCGCCCTCGCCCGCGGCGGCAGGCTCGCCACCGCTTTTTCCAGGTCCATCCGCAACGCCGTGCCGCTGCCCGCGGAGTCCTGCAGGCCGACCATGTCGAGCCCGTCGTCGTCGCCCTGGTCGTGGCCGCGCACGCGACGGCTGCGCATGTCCATCAGCGTGGTGTTGACGGCCAGGCGGTGCAGCCAGGTGCCGAACGCGGCGTCGTGCCGGAAATCGCGCAACGCCTGCCAGGCGCGCACGAAGGTTTCCTGGGTGAGGTCCTCGGCGCGCGTGCCCTGCCCGCCCACGAGGCGGCAGATCACGCCGTGCACCCGGCCCGCATGGCGGCGATACAGCGATTCGAACGCGGCGGTGCTTCCCGACGTGGCCGACGCGACGAGCGCGCGGTCCTCATCCACGGGGGAGATGGCGGCGTTCGAGGGGACGTCGAGCACGGCGGTGAGCATAACCCTCGGATGCGGCCGGGCAGCCGACGGTTTAAATGCGCGTCGTCACTTCGTTTCGATCCCCCCGGTGCCAGCGTGACTGATGGCGTGGCGTCCGGCCCCGCCCCGTGTTCCACCCGCTGGAGTCCACGGCATGCGGCTCGACCTCGACAGTCCTGGCCTGCTCTCCGCACTGCTGGAAAGCATGGCGGACTACGCCGTGATCATCGTCGACCCCGACGGGCGGGTCCGCCTGTGGAGCGTCGGAGCCGAGCGCCTCTTCCTGTACACGGCCGACGAGATGTGTGGCCACCCGGTCGCCAACCTGTTCAGCCCCGATGACCGCGAAGCCGGTGCGCTCGACGCCGCCGTGCACGCTGCGCTGGAGGAAGGGCGCGCTTGGGACATCCGCTGTCTGGTGCGCCGCGATGGCAGCCACTTCTGGGCCGAATGCCTGCTCTCACCCGTGCGCGACGCGCAGGGCCGACTCGCCGGCTTCCTGCAGGTGGCGCGCGACGCCACGGCGCGCAAGCGTGACGAAGAGAAGATGATGCTCCTCGCGCGCATGGACCCGCTGACCGGGCTCGCGAACCGCACCGCGCTCGACGAGAAGCTCGTCGACACCGCGCAGGCCGCGGCGCGTTCGCGGCGGATGATGGTCGTGCACATGATCGATCTCGACCACTTCAAGGTGGTCAACGATCGGCATGGCCATGCGATGGGCGACGAGTTGCTGCGGCGCGTAGCGCAGCGCATCACCAAGGTCGTGCGGTCGACCGATTTCGTCGCGCGCCTCGGTGGCGACGAGTTCGTGCTGGTGCAGACCGACGTCGATGACCCGACCGTGGGCGGGCGCGTTGCCGCCCAGATCGTCGAAGCGCTCGCACGCCCCTTCCGCATCGACCGCGCGGAGCTGCACATCGGCGCGAGCATCGGCATCGCGGTGTTTCCGCGCGACTCCGTCGACACCAAGCAGTTGCTGCGCATGGCCGACGTCGCGCTCTACAAGGTCAAGTCCGACCACCGCGGCGGCTACCACTACTTCACCGAAGACATGGACCGCATCGCGCATCGCCTCGGCACCGATCGCGCGATGCTGCGCGAGGCCCTCGACTGCGAAGCCTTCACCCTCCACTACCAGCCGCAGATCGACACGCGCGATGGTCGCGTCGTCGGCATGGAGGCGTTGCTGCGCTGCGAACATCCGGCGCTCGCGGGCTACCCGGTGCACGAGCTGATCTCGCTCGCCGAAGGCTCCGGGCTGATCCGCGACCTCGGCGTCTGGTGTCTCGGCGAGGCGTGCCGGCAGGCGCGTTCGTGGCGCGACATGGGCATTCCGCCTTTGCGCATGTGCGTGAATTTCTGCGCCGGCGAACTCAACGATCCGAACCTGCTCGAGCGCGTCGCCGACGTCCTCGAACGCACTGGCCTGACCTCGGGGGACGTCGAGATCGAGATCACCGAGCAGCAACTCGTCGACTACAGTCGACCCGGCGACACGGTGCTCGACGATCTGCGTTCGATGGGCGCGTCGCTCGCCATCGACGACTTCGGCACCGGCTATTCGTCGCTCGGCTACCTCGCCAAGCTGCCCGTCGATCGCATCAAGCTCGATCGTTCCTTCGTCGAACGCGTGCCTGAAGACGCGATGAGCTGCACGGTCGCACTGGCGATCGTGAACCTCGCGCACACGCTGGACCTGGGCATTGTGGCGGAAGGCGTGGAGACGGAAGCGCAGTCACGCTTCCTCGAAGCGACGCACTGCGAGGCGCAGCAGGGCTTCTATTTCAGCCGCCCGCTGGACCGCAACGTCATGACCCGTTGGCTGCTCGGGCAGCCGAAGCGTTCGGAGACAGTGATCGCACGCAGCGCATGGGCCCGCTGAAGCCATGCAAAGAAAAAGGGCTTCCGATCGGAAGCCCTTTTCGTAAATGGCGGAGAGGGTGGGATTCGAACCCACGGAAGGTTTAACCCTTCGGCGGTTTTCAAGACCGCTGCCTTAAACCACTCGGCCACCTCTCCGATGTCGAAACGCCGGCATCTGGGCCGGCGTTTCGATGCGTGGACATTGTCGCACGGCCTCAGGCCGTCGCGGTTTCCCTGCCACGCGATGCGGCCGCCTTCTGCTCTTCCGTGCACGGGCGACCGTGGATCTCCGAGCACTGCAGCCGCGCGGATTCGACCATCGCGGGCGCACGTTCGGCCAGGAAGTCGATGAACACGCGAACCGCCGGCAGCATGCCGCGACGCGACGCGAACACCGCATGGAAGATGCCCTGCGGCAGGCGCCAGTCGGGCAGCACCACTTCCAGCTCGCCCGTGCGCACCGCTTCGGCGCAGATCGTTTCCGGCAGTAGCGTGATACCGATGCCCTGCTTCGCCAGCTGCATCAGCATGGGGAAATCGAAGCCCATGATGCGCGGCTTCAACTCCATGCGACGCACTTCGCCGTCGCGACCGTGCAGTTCCCAGCGCTGCCGCGCCTCGTCCTCGCTCATCGACATGGTGACGTGCTCGGTGAGCTCGTCCGGCGACTTCGGCCGCCCCATGCGCTTGAGGTACTGCGGGCTCGCGACCAGCAACTCCTGGATCTGGCCGAAGCTGCGCATCACCAGGCTGCCGTCGTCGTCGAGCTTCGTACGCACGCGCAGCGCGACGTCGAAACCTTCGTTGATGACGTCCACGCGGCGGTTGCTGATGTGCATCTGCACGCGCACCTGCGGGTACAGCGCGAGGAATTCCGGCAGCAGCTTGGGCATGTGTTGCTGTGCGATGCCGACGGGCACGCTCACGCGGATGACGCCGCGCGGCTCCGCACTCAGGCGGTCGACGACTTCGCGCGCGGCCTTCGCTTCTTCCAGCATCGACTGCGCGTGGCGATACACGCTCTGGCCGACGTCGGTGACGGCGAAACGGCGCGTCGAACGCTGCAAGAGGCGCACGCCGAGATCCGTTTCCAGTTGGCTGATGCGGCGGCTCAGTCGCGACTTCGGAATACCGAGCGCACGTTCCGCCGCGGCGAAACCGGAGTGCTCCACGACGGCCGCGAAGTAGTACAGGTCATTCAGATCGTTCATGACGACAGTTCCATGCCCGCAACGGTACGTGACATTAGACCACCTTAATTCCATCCATGCAACAACCTACGTTCTGTCCACCGATTCGAACCACCGACAGGACGAACCCCATGAAGCTGCTCCGCCTCGACTCCAGCGCCCTCGGCGCCAACTCCGTCACCCGCGAGCTCACGGCCGCCGTAGTGGACCAGCAGCGCCGGCTGGATCCGGCGCTTGAGGTCGTCCACCGCGACCTCGATACCGACGCCCTGCCGCACCTGTCGGCCGCTACGTTCGCCAACGACGAGGCCACCGCGCAGTCGGCTGCCGTGCTCGACGAATTCCTCGCCGCCGACACCGTCGTGATCGGGGCGCCGATGTACAACTTCAGCATTCCGTCGACGCTCAAGGCGTGGATCGACCGCGTCAGCGTGGCCGGGAAGACGTTCCGCTACGGCGCGAACGGTCCGGAGGGCCTGGTGCACGGCAAGACGGTGATCGTGGCGGTCGCGTCCGGCGGCGCGCACGCGGGCCAGCCGACGGACTTCGTCGAGCCCTATCTGCGCCAGCTTTTCGGCTTCCTCGGCGTGCCTGACGTGCGCTTCATCCGCGCGGACGGCGTCGCGTTCTCGCCGGAGCATCGCCGCAATGCCATCGATGCGGCCGTCGCGTCGCTCGACGTCGAGCTGCCGCAGGCGGCGTGATCCGTTGAAACGAAACGGGCCCGCCGGTCATGGCGGGCCCGTCGGTGTCGCGGCGTCGATCGCTCAGCGCAGCACGTCGACGCCACCCATGTACGGCCGCAGCACGTCCGGGACGACGATGCTGCCGTCGGCCTGCTGGTAGTTCTCCATCACCGCGATCATCGCGCGGCCGACGGCGACACCCGACCCGTTGAGCGTGTGCACCGGCTCGGGCTTGCCCGTCGCCGGATTGCGCCAGCGCGCCTGCATGCGGCGCGCCTGGAAGGCGTCGCAGTTGGAGCAGGACGAAATCTCGCGGTACGCGTTCTGCGACGGCAGCCAGACCTCGAGGTCGTAGGTCTTCGACGCCGAGAAACCCATGTCGCCCGTACACAGCAGCATGCGGCGATACGGAAGGCCGAGGCGCTCCAGCACCACTTCCGCGGCACGCGTCATGCGCTCGTGCTCGACCTCGCTCTCGCCCGGCCGCGCGATCGACACCAGTTCGACCTTCTCGAACTGGTGCTGACGGATCATGCCGCGCGTGTCGCGGCCGTGGCTGCCGGCTTCTGCGCGGAAGCACATCGAATGCGCGGTCATGCGCATCGGCAGCTGTGCGTCTTCGACGATCTCGTCGCGCACGATGTTGGTCAGCGGCACTTCCGACGTCGGGATCAGGTAGCGCTTCGACTCGCCGACCGCCGTCGCGAAGAGATCATCTTCGAACTTCGGCAGCTGGCCGGTGCCGCGCATGGAATCGGCGTTCACCAGCAGTGGCACGTTCACTTCGGTGTAGCCGTGCTCGCCGGTGTGCAGGTCGAGCATGAACTGCGCGAGTGCGCGATGCAGTCGCGCCAGGCCACCGCGCAGCACGGTAAAACGCGCGCCCGACAACTTCGCGGCGGTGTCGCCGTCGAGCCAGCCGTTGCGCGCGCCGAGTTCGACGTGGTCGCGCACCGCGAAATCGAAAACACGCGGCGTGCCCCACCGACTCTGTTCGACGTTCGCGCTCTCGTCGGCACCCACGGGTACCGACTCGTACGGAATGTTCGGCACGCCGAGCGCGATCGCTTCGAGTTCCTCGCGGATGACTTCGAGGCGCGCCTCGCTCGCCTTCAGCTCGTCGGCGATGCCGGCGACTTCCGCCATCAGCGGCGCAACGTCCTCGCCCTTGGCCTTGGCCTGCCCGATCGCCTTGCTGCGCGTGTTGCGCAGGTTCTGCAGCTCCTGGGTGCGCGTCTGGATCTGCTTACGCTCCGCCTCCAATGACTCGAGCACCGACGCATCGAGCGAATAGCCGCGCGTGGCGGCAAGACGTTCGGCGACTTCGGCGGGGCGCTGGCGCAGCAGGACCGGATCGAGCATGGGAGCGTTCGTCGAGCGTGGAAAGGCGGCATTATCACCGTAGTTCGCACCCGATGCGCCCTTTCCCCTTACGTTAACGGCCATGCGGCCAGCATGGCCCGATGGATACGACACGCATGGCGCCTTCCCCCACGCCGTCCGGTGAACGCCCTGGACGTCGCCCCTTCCGCTTCGACCGCCGCCTCGCACTGTGGATCACGCTGGCATTCGCGGCCGGCCTGATCTTGTTCGCGCTCGCGATCCGGAAGTCCGACGGCACGTTCTATCGCGCCGGCGAAGTGCCGCCCTCGACGGCGGAGCCGGGCTATGCGCCGCTGCCCGCACCCATGGCGGGCGACGACGGCTCCGGCATCGGCACGCTGACGCCACCTCCGCCGATCGCCGCGCCTGAAACGCCCGCCACGCGAGCCGCTCCCGTTTCGACTCCGGCATCGACGCCCGCGCCGGAGCCACGGCCGGCGTCTGTCGCCGACCGTAAGGCGCGCCCGCTGCCCGGTCAAACCCCGCCGCCGGACTACCCGATGCGCGCGTTGCGCGATGGCGACACCGGCACCGTGCTGGTGCTGGTGCACATCGGCCCGGACGGCGTGCCGACGGCGACGGAAGTCGCGCAGTCCAGCGGTTCGCGCGAGCTCGATCGCGCCGCGCTGCAAGGTGTACGCCGCTGGCGCTTCGAGCCGGCGATCGCCGACGGCCACCCGACCGTGGGCGATGTCGTCGTGCCGATCGACTTCAAGCTGTCGGAATAACCGGCGCGATGCGCAGGCCGGCATCGCCGGCCAGTTCGACGAATCCCGGGAACGACGTCGCCACGTTGGCGACGTCGCGCACACGCACCTCGCCCGATGCGCGCTGTGCGAGCACGGCCAGGCTCATCGCGATGCGGTGATCGCCCAGGCTGTCGACATCGCCGCCACGCGCCTGGCCGCCCTCGATCATGGCGCCGTCCGGGCGTTCGTCGACGACGATGCCGAGCGTACGCAAGCCGGCCGCCATCGCCGCGATGCGATCGGACTCTTTGACGCGCAATTCGGCCGCGCCGCTCACGGTCGTGAGCCCGTCTGCACAGGCGGCCGCGGCGAACAGCGCCGGGAACTCATCGATCATGTCGGGGACGAGCGCGACCGGCACGTCGATGCCGCGCAGACGCGATGCACGCACGCGAAGATCGGCGACCGGCTCACCGCCCTGCTCGCGCGGGGATTCGATCGCGATGTCCGCGCCCATCAGGCGCAGCGCCTCGAGCAGACCGGTGCGCCGCGGATTCATGCCGACGGCTTCGATCAGCAGGTCGGAGCCCGGCGCGGTGGCGGCCGCAACGATGAAGAACGCGGCGGACGAGAAGTCGGCCGGGACATCGACATCCGTCGCACGTAACCTCGGGCGACCGGCGACCACGGCTTCGCCCGGGGCGAATTCGATCTCGGCACCGAATGCACGCAACATGCGTTCGCTGTAGTCGCGCGTCGGATGCGGTTCGACCACGCGCGTCCGGCCGTCCCCGTACAGCCCGGCGAGCAGCACCGCGGACTTCACCTGCGCGCTCGCGACCGGCGACGCGTAGTCGATGCCGCGCAACACCGCACCGCCGTGGACGTGCAGCGGCGGAAGGCCGTCACCTGTCGCGTCGATGCGCGCACCCATCCGGGCCAAAGGGTCCGTGACGCGGCGCATCGGGCGCTTGGACAACGACTCGTCGCCGACCAGCACGCTGTCGAACTTCTGCCCCGCGAGCAGGCCGGCGAGCAGGCGCATGCCGGTACCGGCATTGCCGCAATCGAGCGGTGCATCGGGGGCGCGCAGGCCGTCGAGGCCGACGCCATGGACGATGCGCTCGCTCGGCGCGCGCGCCTCGATACGCACACCGAGCTGACCGAACACGCGAGCGGTCGCTCGCGTGTCCTCACCTTCAAGGAATCCGGTGATGCGGCTGGTACCTTCCGCGATCGCCGCGAACATCACCGCGCGATGCGAAATCGATTTGTCGCCGGGCACGCGAATGCGACCGCGCAGCGGGCCGCCTTGCGAAGCGATCCAGTCGAGGCTCATGCGCGCACCTCGTCCAGCGCCTTGAGCAGCAGGCGATTCTCGTCCGCGGTGCCGACCGCGATCCGGCTGTAGGTCGGCAGCCCGTACCCGCCCATGGGGCGCAGGATCACGCCACGATCGAGCAAGGCCGCCTCGACCGCCGGTGTGGCGTCACCGAGATGCGCGAGCACGAAATTCGTCTGGGACGGAAGTACTGGGATGCCTCGCGCCTGCAGTGCTGCGCGGAGCGCCGCGCGCTGTTCCGCATTGCGTTCGCGCGACCACGCGAGGTGTTCGACGTCACCCAGCACCGCCTGGCAGGCGGCGAGCGCGAGTGAATTGACGTTGAAGCTTTCGCGAACGCGTTCCATCACTGCGACCAGTCCCTCGGCCGCGATCAGGTAACCGCAGCGCAGCCCGGCCAGCGCGTAGGCCTTGCTGAAGGTGCGCGTGACCACGACGTTTCCGCGGTGCGCGGCCAGCGTCAGCGCACTCGCGTAGTCGGGTACATCCGCCATCTCGGCGTAGGCCTCGTCGACGACGATGATGACCTCGCGCGGCGCGGCGTCGATCAGCCGACGCAGGGAGTCCCTGTCCAGCCACGTGCCGGTCGGGTTGTTCGGATTCGCGACGTAAACCAGCTTGGTCGCAGGCGTGATGGCGGCAAGCAACGTGTCGACGTCGTGACCGAGCGGCATCGCGGCGGCGTCCGGCAGTGCGGGCGCGACACGCGCGTTCGCGCCGGCCGCGCGCGTCGCCAGCGCGAACACGGCGAAGCCGTACTGCGAATAGACGACGTCATCGCCGGGGGCGGCGAACACCTGCGCCAGCTGCATCAGCAGCTCGTGCGACCCGTTGCCCAGCAGGATCCGCGACGGCGCAACGCCATGCGTCTCCGCGAGCTTCACTTTCAGCGCGGCACCCCGCGGATCGGGATAGCGGTGCATGAGATGCAACGCGTCCAGCACCGCCGCGCGTGCCTGCGGCGACGGGCCATACGGATTCTCGTTGGAGCCGAGCTCGACCAGCCACTGAGTGCGCTCGCGCATCGCGACCACGTCGTGACCGGGGTCGTACGCCTTCAATGCACGGATACCCGGTGTCGCACGTGAGGCGAACCAGGCTTCGTCGTACGTCGGCATCATCCGATCGCCACCGGATACGAGCCGAGCACGCGGACCTCCTGCGCGAAGTCACCGAGTTCGCCCAGCGCCTGCTCCATCGCCGGCTGATCCACGTGACCGTCGATGTCGATGAAGAAGGCGTACTGCCAGGGCTGCGCATGCCCGGGACGCGACTCGATGCGCGTCATGCTGAGGCCATTGCGCGCGAACGGCTCCAGCACGTGATACAGCGCGCCCGGCTGGTCACGGATGAACACAAGCAGCGACGTGCGGTCGTTGCCCGAGGGCGTGAACAGCTCGCGGCCCAGCACCAGGAAGCGCGTGGTGTTGTCCGGGCGATCCTCGATCGGCCCCTGCACCACCTTCAGCCCGTATACCGACGCCGCGCTGACGCCCGCGATCGCCGCGGCGTCGTCGGCATTGCGCGCTCGACGCGCCGCATCCGCATTGCTCGCGACGGGAATCATCTCCACGCCCGGCAGATGCGTGCGCAGCCACGCGCGGCACTGCGCGAACGACTGCGGATGGGAATAGACGCGCTCGATGTCTTCGATACGTCCCGTGCGCGACAGCAGGTGCTGATGCACGCGCAGCTCGACTTCGCCGCAGATGCGCACGTCGGACGACAGGAACATGTCGAGCGTCGACTGGATCGTGCCCTGTGTCGAGTTTTCCACGGGCACGACGCCGAAATCGGCGTGGCCCGCAGCGACTTCCTGGAACACTTCCTCGATGCTCGCCAGCGGCAGGCCGCGCACGGAATGGCCGAAGTGCTTGAGCGCGGCCTGTTGCGAATGCGTGCCCTCGGGCCCGAGATACCCGACTTTCAGCGGCTCCTGCTGCGCCAGGCACGCTGACATGATCTCGCGGAACACGCGCACCAGCACTGCGTTCTCGAGTGGGCCTTCGTTGCGGTCGATCACGCGACGCAGCACCTGCGACTCGCGTTCCGGACGGTAGTAATCCACCGCACGCGCGAGCTCGCCCTTGGCACGACCCACCTGCGCGGCGAAGCGCGCGCGTTCACTAATCAGCGACTGGATCTCGCGGTCGATCCCGTCGATGCGTTCGCGCAGTCGCGCGAGTTCTCCCGGCGACCCCGTACTCATCCGTGCCGTCTCCTGAAGTCGTCCATGAACTCGACCAGCGCGGCAACGCCGGCCTCGGGCATCGCGTTGTAGATCGACGCGCGCATGCCGCCGAGCGCGCGATGGCCCTTCAGCCCGATGAGGCCGGCCTTGACGGATTCGGCGAGGAACGGCTTGTCGAGCGCTTCGTCATGCAGGAAGAACGGCACGTTCATGCGCGAACGCACCGCCGTCGCGACTTCGTTCCGATAGAAACCGCCCGAGCCGTCGATCGCGCTATACAGCGCCTCGGACTTGCGCGCATTGCGACGCGCGAACTCCTCGACACCGCCCTCGTTGAGCATCCACTTGAACACGAGGCCGGCGAGATACCAGTTCCAGGTCGGCGGCGTGTTGAGCATGGACTCGCCCTTGACGTGCGAGCGGTAGTCGAAGATGTCGGCGCGCGGCTGACCGGCGCGTTCGAGCAGGTCGCGGCGGATGATCACGACGGTGACGCCGACCGGTCCAAGATTCTTCTGTGCGCCCGCATAGATGACGCCGAATTTCGATACGTCCAGCGGCTCGGACGCGATGTTCGACGAGCAGTCGGCCACCAGCGGCACATTGGCGACATCGGGCACGTCGCGGAATTCAACACCGTGGATGGTTTCATTCGCGGTGATGTGCACATAGGCGGCATCGGGCGACAGCTGCCAGTCCGCACGCGCCGGGATATCGCGGAAACCGCCGGCTTCGCTGGTCGCCGCGACGTGCGCGTCGACGTACGGCTTCGCCTGCTTGATCGCGGTCTTGCCCCAGTGGCCGCTGACGACGTAGTCGGCGCGCTGGCCGGGCGTCGCGATGTTGAGTGGCACCAGTGCCTGCGCCGTGGTCGCACCGCCAGCGAGGAAGAGGATCGCGTAGTCGTCGGAAATCGACATCAGTTTGCGCAGGTCGGCCTCGGCCTCCGCCGCCACGCCCATGAATTCGGCGCCGCGATGGCTGAGCTCGACGATCGACGCACCTACGCCACGCCAGTCCAGCAACTCGTCGCGCGCCTGCTCGAGGACGGCTTCCGGGAGGGTGGCGGGACCGGCACTGAAGTTGAAGACGCGCGACATCGGAGCACCTGGAGGCGGGTTGAAGGCCGAGTATGCCGCAGCGCAGCACGGCTACCGGCCGTTCGGCTGCATCTTTTTCATCATGAGCGCCGTCTAATCCGTTATCGCCCTTCCGGAAGCGCCCCGATGTCCCTGCGCGATGCCCTGCGGATTCCCACCCGCGACGTCACGGACGAAGCGGTCTATCGCGATCGGCGTCGTGTGGTCGCCGGGCTCGCGGCCTCCGGCGCGCTCGGCCTGGCGGGCTGCGCCAAGGCTGACCCGCCAGCCGCGCCGCCCGCCGCGAAGGTCGACCCCGCGCGCATGCGGGCCGGTTTCACCACGAGCGAGGAACGCACGACCTACCAGGACGTCACGAGCTACAACAACTTCTACGAATTCGGCACAGGCAAGGCCGATCCATCCCAGGCGCCACGCACGCTGCGCACCCATCCGTGGACGGTCGCCGTCGGCGGGCAATGCGCGAAGCCGGGGCGACTGTCGCTCGACGATCTGCTCAAGGGCCTGAAGCCGGAAGAACGCATCTATCGGCATCGCTGCGTCGAAGGCTGGTCGATGGTGATTCCGTGGCTCGGCGTGCCGCTCGGCGACGTGCTCAAGCGTTTCGAGCCGACGTCGAAGGCGAAGTTCGTGGCGTTCACCACGCTCGCCGACCGCAAACAGATGCCTGGCCTCTCCTATCCGGCGCTCGATTGGCCGTATCGCGAAGGCCTACGCATCGACGAGGCCACGCATCCGCTCGCGCTGCTCGCCACCGGCATCTACGGCAAGCCGCTGCTGCAGCAGAATGGCGCGCCGCTGCGGCTCGTGTTGCCGTGGAAGTACGGGTTCAAGTCGATCAAGTCGATCGTCGCGATCACGTTCGTCGAGCACATGCCGTTTACGAGCTGGAACGACGAGGCATCGGACGAATACGGCTTCTTCTCGAACGTCAATCCGGCCGTCGACCATCCGCGCTGGAGCCAGAAGACCGAACGTCGCATCGCCGGCACGGGCAGCAAGCTGTTCGCCGACCGCATTCCGACGCGACTGTTCAACGGTTACGCCGAGCAGGTCGGTTCGATGTACGCCGGTCTCGATCTGAGGAAATGGTTCTGAGCGCCGCGGCAGCGCGACCGGTGCGGCGTCGCACCGAGCCGGGCGTCATCGTCGCCAAGATCGTCGTCCACCTGCTCGCGCTGCTGCCTGCGGCCTGGCTCGCCTGGCAGATCCGCAACGAACTCGTGCTCGGTACCGGTCGGCTCGGCGCGGATCCTGTCGCCGCGATCGAACACTTTCTCGGCTTGTGGGCCCTCCGCCTGCTGATGATCACGCTCGCGGTGACACCACTGCGGCAGCTCACCGGCAAGGCGGTGCTGCTGCGTTTCCGACGCATGCTCGGGCTGTACACGTTCTTCTATGCGACGGTGCACTTCGCAGCATGGATGGTGCTGGACCTGCGGATGGACGCGTCGCAGATCGGGGCGGCGATCGCGAAGAAGCCGTTCGTCACCGTGGGTTTCGCCGCGTGGCTGTTGCTGGTACCGCTCGCGGCGACGTCGTTCCAACGCGCGATGCGTGCACTCGGACGACGCTGGGGCCAGCTGCATCGCGCGATCTACGTGATCGCGGTGCTGGCCGTCCTGCACTTCTGGTGGCTGGTGAAGTCCGACATCCGCGAGCCACTGCTGTACGCGACAATCGCGGCGCTGTTGCTCGGCTGGCGCGTGTGGAAGCGCTTCGCGATCAGCCCGCGCCGTACAGCAACAGCAGGCTGAGTGCGCCCGCGAGCAGGACGGCCGCGACGATCAGCCACGGCATGCGGCGTGCCGCGCGACGGAGCTGTGGCGGCGGCGGCGGACGACCGCTCGGTCGACGCTCGCGCTCCGGCTCGGTGAAACCCGGCGGGCGCGCAGCTTCGACGATGAAACGATGCTGGCCGGCGATCACCAGCTGGTCGCCCGGCAGCAGCACGGCATTCGACAGCGGATGACCATTGACCCACACGGGTGCGGCGGTGGTCGCCGTCGTCGCGCGCACGCCCTTCGCCGTGGCACGCAAGGTGACTTCGCGTGCACCGATGGCTTCGTCGTCGACCGGAATATCGCTGTCCGGATCGCGGCCAAGCACGCAGTCGCGATCGAGTGGGAAGCATCGGCCGTGATGACGTCCCGCGATCGCTCGCAGTACGGCGCGGCCTTCGCCACGCGGTGCGGCTCCGGCGTCGACCGGCTCGGGACGGCGTCCCACGAGCACGCATTCGACGCCCGCGAGGAAGACCGAATCGCCGGCACGCAGCATTGCCATGCGACGAATCGGCCGGCCGTTGACGTACACGCCGCGAAGCCCGTCGCGCACCTGCAGCCACACACCGCGCGAATCGACGTAGACGTGCGCGACCGCATCCGCCTCCGCCGCGTGTCGGCCGTCGAGCATCGCGGGCGCGATCGGATGCACGCCCGGCTCGAGGTCGAGCAGGTCGCGGCCGGAATCGGTCTGGCGAAGTCGGAGGGCTGTCACGCGCCCGAAATCTAGCATGCCGACACGGCCTTGCCGGGCCGATGCCGCACAATATGGCCCTCGCTACGCATTGGAAGCCGCCATGCCCACGATCGACATCCGCCACACGCACAGTCTCGACCCGGCGCAGGCGCGGCAGGCGGTCCAGCACATCGCCGATACACTGGCGCAGCGCTTCGGCGTCGAGCACGGCTGGCAGAACAATTCGCTGAATTTCCGACGCAGCGGCGTCGACGGCTGGGTGCACCTCGAACAGGATGCGGTGCGCGTCACGGCCGAACTCGGCTTCCTGCTCGGTGCGCTCAAAGGCACGATCGAAGACGAAATCCGTCGCGTGCTCGCCGAACGCTTCCGCTGACCTCCGCGCACGCGCCACGGTTATAGTCAAAACCCCCCGCTGCCCGAATCGCCCATGTCGCCAGTCGTCGCCCTGCTCGCCGGACTCGTTCTCGCCCTAATCGTCGCGGCAGGCTGGATCGGCTGGATCTGGAAGGTGCAGCTCGCGCGTTTCGACGCCGCGGAAGGCCTCGCCATCCTGTCGGGCATGCGCTGGCGCGAACTGTCGAATCTCGTGGTCGATGCGCTCGCAGCGTCGGGCTTCGAGCGCGAAACCAGCGAACAGCAGTCCGCCCGCGGCACCGCAGGGGAAGTACGGATCTATCGCGACGGCCGGCCGTGGATCCTGGTCTGTCGGCAGGGTGTCAATCACGTGGTCACACGTGCCGCCGTCGACGAATTCGCCCGCTCGGTGCGCAACGTCAACGCCGCCGGCGGCGTGATGGTGACGCCGGGTCGTGTCGATGCGGATGCGCGCCTGATCGCGTCGAACATCGAACTGCTCGACGGCGTCGAACTGTGGAAGCTGGTCGGCCCGCTGCTACCGGCGAGCGTGCACCACGAGATCGTCTCGCGCGCCCGCGCCCGTGCGCTGCGTTCGTCGGGCACCGCGCTCGCGGTGACCGTCGTCACTGGGCTCGCGCTTGGCTTCGGTTTGTCGCGTCTTGTCGGCGGCGAAGATGCGACGTTGGCCCCGCCCACGGCGGCCGCGACGCCGACGCGCGCTGTCGCGCATCCGGCACAGGCTGCAGCCACGCAGGCGCCGATGAGCGAAGACGAGGAACGCGAAGCGATCGTGCGCGAGATCGCGACGCTGCCGGGCGTCAACCGCGTTCTGTGGTCGACGCATTCGACGCTGCAGATCTACCTGACCGATCCGTCGCGCGCGAACGATGACGCGCTGTGCGGCGTCATGAAGCGTTACGACCTGTTGCGCGCGTCGCGCCTGCAGATCCAGACACCGACCGACTCCGCCCGGCCGGTGCGCTTCATGCAGTGCGCGGTCTACTGACCGCGCCTCAACCTTCGAGCTGCGCGAACACCAGGCACGCGTTGGTGCCACCGAAGCCGAAGCTGTTCGACATCACGGTGCGCAGCTTCGCCGGCGTCGTCTCACGCACGATCGGATAGCCCGCGGCGCGCTCGTCCAGCGTGGTGATGTTGTGCGACGCGGCCATGAAGCCGTCGCGCATCATCAGCAGGCAGTAGATCGCCTCGTGCACGCTCGCCGCGCCCAGCGAGTGGCCGCTCAGCGCCTTGGTCGACGACAGCGGCGGTACCGCATCCCCGAAGACTTCGCGCACGGCCTGCAGTTCGGTGACGTCGCCCACCGGCGTCGACGTGCCGTGCGTATTGAGATAGTCGATCGGACGATCCAGACCCTGCAGCGCCATGCGCATGCAACGCACGGCGCCCTCGCCCGACGGCGCGACCATGTCCACGCCGTCCGACGTCACGCCGTAGCCCACGAGCTCGGCGATGACGTTCGCGCCGCGCGCCTGCGCGTGCTCGAGCGACTCGAGCACCAGAATTCCGCCGCCGCCAGCGATGACGAAGCCGTCGCGATCGGCGTCGTACGGACGCGATGCGGATTCCGGCGTGTCGTTGAACGAGGTCGACAGCGCGCCCATCGCATCGAACTGCGACGTCATGCCCCAGTGCAGCTCTTCGCCGCCACCAACGAGCATCACGTCCTGCACGCCGTGACGAATCAGGTCGGCCGCCGCACCGATGCAGTGCGCCGACGTCGCGCAAGCGGCGGAAATCGAATAGCTGACGCCCTGAATGCCGAACGCCGTCGCCAGCGCAGCCGACACGGTCGAGCACATCGTGCGCGGCACCATGTACGGCCCGATGCGACGCACGCCCTTGGTCTTGAGCAGCTCACCGGTTTCGATCTGCCACTGTGCGGAACCACCGCCGGAACCGGCGATCACGCCCGCACGCGGATGACGCAGCGCATCGGCGTCGAGGCCCGCATGCGCGAGTGCGTCGGCGGCGGAGACGTAGGCATGGCCCGCGGCATCGCCCATGAAGCGGCGCAGCTTGCGATCGATCAGCGCGTCGAGGTCGATGGCCGGATCACCGGCGACGCGACTGCGCAGACCAAGTTCCTCGTATTCCGGGATGTAGCGAATGCCCGCGCGACCGTCGCGCAGCGAGGCCGACACGACGTCGAGCTCGCGCCCGAGGCACGACGTCAGGCCCATGCCGGTGACGACGATGCGCTGCATCAGAAACCCTCCGTCGAACCGAACAGGCCGACGCGCAGGCCTTCGGCCACATAGATCTCGCGGCCATCGACATAGGTGCGGCCGTCGGCGATGACCAGCGCAAGCTTGCCGCGCATGACGCGGCGGATGTCGATTTCGTAGGAGACGACCTTCGCGTCCGGCAGCACCTGGCCGCTGAACTTCACTTCGCCCACCCCGAGTGCGCGACCACGGCCCGGCTCACCCAGCCACGGCAGGAAGAAACCCGCGAGCTGCCACATGGCGTCGACGCCAAGACACCCCGGCATCACCGGATCGCCGAGGAAGTGGCACTGGAAGAACCAGAGGTCCGGCGTGATGTCGAGCTCGGCGCGGATGACGCCCTTGTTGAAGCGACCGCCCTGATCGGAGATCTCGGTGATGCGGTCGAACATGAGCATCGGCGGCGCCGGCAGCTTGGCATTGCCGGGGCCGAACATCTCGCCGCGTGCGCAGAACAGAAGCTGCTCACGATCGAAGGAAGAAGGTCGGGTCATCGGTATGGTGCGGGGGAAAGCCGGCGAGTCTAGCCGCTGACGCCCGATCTTCTCAGTTCGCCAGCGTAGGGTGGGAGCGTCAGTACGACCCCGCAGCGTGCACTCCGGACGCGCGTGGCGGCGTGAAATCCATGCGAAGGCTTGGCGGCATCAGCGCCCTCCCCTATACTGCGCGGCCACCCGGGCGGTTAGCTCAGCGGTAGAGCATTGCCTTCACACGGCAAGGGTCGCAGGTTCGAACCCTGCACCGCCCACCAAGTAAAACAACGGCTTATGTCGTTTTTGGCTCAATCCACGGCTCCGTGCGTGGAAGAAGTATGGAAGCGCCGCCCACTGGGCGGCGTTTTTTCTTGTTTCGCAGTCGACTCGATAGTGGGCTCGGGCCCGGTACCGTCTACCGAGCTCTTCTCGCACTGGCAGCAAAACTGGCCGTCTTCAGGCTTAGCCGCCACCGCGGACCGCCAAGTATGCCGCCGCGATCATGCGGCATAGGCTGAAAGCGAGAGATCTCGCGCCGCTAGCTCGCATTAGCTTTGCCCGCCCGGCGTCGAAGGGCCGCGGAGCGTCTAGCTCGCTTGGGTCGTAAGGGCGACGGGGCACGGACCAATCGTCCTCGCGCCCTTCCTGGCGGACGCAAATGTCAATTGTTCGGCGCCGGACCGCGCCAGTGCAGTCCGCAAGCCGACGACGCGCACGAGCCGGCCGTTCTATGAGCGCTACACGCGCGCAGTCCTATCGAGCGCTCGATTGGCGCCACTCCTCCGGCGGCGGCTCACCTGCGCTGAAGATCTACCACGCTGATCGGCAGCAGCGGGCCGCCGAGTGCGCTTCACGTACCGATCGACCGTGCAATGGAAACTGAGCTGCTGCGACCGACGTTAGCCACCCGCCCCTGCCCCCCCTAAGATCAGATGGGGAGTTGAGGCCGCCGCTGGCTCAACGGTATCGCGGCCCCGATGTGGGCGTCAGTACTTCGAGATCCGACTAGGGGAGATGCAGTGGCTCAAAGGACCGAAACCGTAGTTCGCCTCCGTCGAAAGCAAGGATTCCTTCGCAACTTCGAGCTTTCGCCGACCCAATTCGTAAAGCCAGACTTTTCGGCCGGTCGGCCAGGGCTTCGAGAGGCTTCGAGCGACGGCACCCCCGTCCTGATCAAGCACTGGCTTCGTAAGCCGAGTGTTGACGACTCCGACCTGCAAGAGATCTGGCGTCATGAGCTGCGGCAGCTGCAGCGTCTCGGCGGTTACCCTGGCGCCGGCGACCGAATCGCCGCCCTGCTGTCCACTGCGCAAGACAAAGATGGCTTCTATCTAGTGCTCGACCTAGGGCAAAGGAGGCCACTGCAAGTCGTCCTAGACACGCAGCCGCCCGGTGGATGGCTCAAGACGCCCCGAAATCCGCCGAACCGTCTGCGAATTTGGCTGAATGTTCGTCGCCTCGCCGAAGCGATGGAGACACTTCACTCGCAAGGGCTGCTTCATCGAAATTTGGATAACTGGTCGGTGCTTACGTCTGGCGACGGCGAGCCGGACTTTCAGTTGACCGGTTTCGAATGGTCGATGCGTCTTGCATCCCACGATCATGCGGCGAAAAAAATTAGCCGCAAGAAGAGTGACGCCGAGACATTCGACTCGTTCCGCGAAGACTGGTCGAAACTCGGAGTACTCGCCGCCTCCCTTCTGGATGCTAACAACGATCGCCTATACGACGTGTCAGTTCCTGCCTCTCAGGTGCGCGACTATCTTGATGCCGCCGAAGTGAGACTGTTGCGGCAACTGCTGGGAAAAGAGCCACTCGATCCGCTCGACGGAGAGAGCCTCTGTCGGGCAATCGACGAAATTGCTCGCCGATTAGAAGCGGGCATCGCACGGAGGGAGGTGCTTTATGGACTTGTTGTAAGGCTCGGCGATAACTCTCGCTTGTCGGATGCGATTCGAACCGCGTCTGGTCAACAGATTGAAATTTCCGACGTTCAGTCGCAGCTCGCCTTCATCGACGGCGACCTGGGGACGGAAGCAATGGCTCTTCCCATTTCTTCGCCTGGTCAAAGCGAAGTAAGCGGCTTCCTCCTCAAGGGACAGCAACTCACCTACAAGATTTCCGCTTTTCGCCCCGTCGGGCAGGAGCCGAGCTGGGACGCCGCGTACTGCGACGGCGTCTCTAACCACGTACCACCGAGCACCTCTGGTCACACGCCTCTCATTTTGCAGAGGGGAACGGTTCAACTCCTAACGCAAAAAGAAGCAGGAAACCCGCACAGCCGTAAGAAGTTTGCGAGCTGGGACGCACTGCGGCGAGCAGCTTTAGCTGCGGACGACATCGATACTCCGGAGAAGAGCTTAACTCGAGCGTTAGCGCTTTCCCAATTGGTGGAACTGGCATTCGCCGTGTCCGACATCTACCCGGTCCGGGTCTTAACCAAGGAAGGAAATTCCAACGATGACGAAGACGCACTCTCACTAGTCCTTGAGCTACGCGCGGATGCCGACCGCGAAACGCTCTCAAACGCTCTCAACGAGGCGTCGGCCAAGGATCGACTTCTCCGCAGCTTAGTCAGCGACGCAGGGTCCGATTCTGACTCTAATGGGGGAGACTCTCAGGGCATATGGACCCTGACCGAGACTCCTAGTTTTGGTGAGCGCGGCTACGTCGACAGCGAATGGCGCTTCGAAGAAGCCCACACCGACGAGCACGGGCGCCAGACCTTCCGCTTTTCCGGCAAGGAACTGCCGACCTCTGCGACGGACCTGTACTTGGTTCCAAGTGCGTCAGCAGGGTCACTAGCTCAGTTCAAGCGGCGCATTCGAGCTCTCAGCTCCCTTTGTGAGCACCATGAGCTCCTTCGAATGCTGGTCGATCAACGCCGGCGACTGCTCGACAGCCAGGACGACGCCGACTTTAGTGACGCCAGCTTCGCAGCACTCGACAAAGCCAAGCAGGAAGCTCTCTGTGAGATGACGGCAATTCTTCCCCTCTATCTGGTCCAAGGCCCGCCTGGCGTAGGCAAGACTCACTTAGTGAAGGAGCTCGTACGTCGCCGTTTCGAAGATGAGCCGACAACTCGCTTGCTCTTAACTGCACAGAGCCACTCTGCGGTCGACCACCTCTTGCACGAGGTGGTTGGCGCGTCCGGGAACAACTCGGAGTCAGAACCACCGCTAATTGTTCGCTGCCGCAATCGGAAGAAATTGGAGCACGTAGATGAATTCGACCTAGCTGAGCAGGCAGCCGATCTCATTGCGCGAGTAATAAAAAGTCCACTTGCTGCGAAAGCCTCCCCCGCTGTAGCGCGGCGCCTTACATCAATGGCCGGCTCACCCGGTGGCGGAAAGGCGCCGGTCACGAAAGATCTGAAAGCACGAAGTGCATTCGAAGGCGTGGTCTTGCGCGCCGCCAACATGGTGTTCGCAACGACAAATGCTCCAGATCTTGAACGTTTGATCGACGAACGCGGTCAATTCGATTGGACGATCGTAGAGGAGGCAGGGAAGGCTACCGGCGGAGAGCTGATCTCTCCCCTGCTCCTCTCCCACCGACGCCTCATGATTGGCGACCACAAGCAGCTCCCTCCGTACAGATCCGATGAAATGAAGGCAGTCCTTCGCTCGCCAGAATCCCTGAAGGAAGTTTTGAGTCTCGCCCCCAGCCTGATCAGCCGATCGCTAAGAGGGGAGGCTATCGAGGATCTACTTCAGTACTGGCAAGACTCTGAGGACGAGGTGATTCGAGCCATAGGCGCGGACGCAGTCGACGCGCTCATGATGTTCGAGACGATGATCGAGACTGAGTTCGACCGTCAGCGCATGGGGAAAGCCGGTCGCCGTATTGCCAGAAGCCTTACGCTTCAACATCGGATGCATCCTCAGATCGCCTCGGTGATTTCGCGCGTCTTCTACGACGACGCACTTCACACCGACGAGAACCGCGCGGCGCGATTTGTCAGCGAGGCCGCGCCCGTCACAAGGAAGCCCGGAAGCAAGCTGCCGGGTACTCCGATTACGCTGGTTACGATTCCAGACGTCCAGAGCGAACAGGGGCAGAGCGAAGGCGAAAGCTTGCCGCCGTGGAGCAATAAGCGCGAGGTCCAAGCTGTCGAATGGGTACTGGAACAATTGCGCGCCGTGCCGGGAACTAGTCCTTCGTTAGCAGTTCTCTCGCCTTACGCGCGGCAGGTTGAAGCATTGCGTCGCAGCATCGCTCGCAGCGACGAGCGATTCCCGCACCTAGAGGCGTTTCGAAAAGCGAACGACGCGACGACGTTTTGCGGAACGGTAGATTCCTTCCAAGGCAGTGAAGCAGACGTCGTCGTTGTTTCCCTCGTAAGAAACAATCCCTACACCAAGCCATCAAAGGCTCTTGGATTTCTTACCGACGCTAGGCGCATGAATGTCTTGCTGAGCCGCGCCAAGCACCAACTCATTCTCGTCGGGAGCATCGATTTTATTCGAAGCGTTACTGAGCAGATGAGTGGTGCGGCCGCAGATCGCTACGAATTTCTTCGTACTTTTATTCAAGCACTAGACGAGGGGGTCTCGAACAGGTCGATTGCGACAGTCAAATTCGAAGAGGTGGAGGCATCGCGACATGGCTGAAATTCGAGTCGCGCTGCCGCTCCTTCGCGGCAAGAGGCGTTTCCACATCCTGAAAGGACGCCCGTGGAGCGCAATCGAGCACCTGTTGCTGCAAAGTTTGGTAGCCCGTCCGAGCACCGTCTCTGAGCTTGTGGCTGAGAGTGATTTGCCGCGGCGTGTCGTCATCGAGATGATTGTGAGGCTGATGCGTGTCGGTTGGGTCCAAGTGGCCAGCAACGCTAAAGGAAGCACTTTCTCCGCGACGGATGCAGGCGTGCTGGTCTCGGAGAAGGACGACCTACCGTCGGCGCGAAAGTCAACGAAGCGCTGGATTGCGTTTTACGTCGATCAATTGACTGGCAGCCCTTTTCGGAGCTACGAGCTGCAAGCGATACCGCGCCGCCGCCTAGACGAACGGCCGGACAGATCGTCGATTTTCGTGCTCGAGCCTGAAGAGGCGCTCGAGCAGCCGGAGCCAAGCGAGCTGCTCGACAAGCTTACCGATGAGGACGAAGAAATCATCGGGTTCGAGGCAGGGAGTCACAGGCTTTCGCGGTTCTACGCACTCCTATTAGTGCGCAACGGTCGCGTCGAGGGACTTCCCTATCGCGTGCCAGCAAAACTGACGGACCTGATTTTGGCGGCAACTAAGCAAGCGCCGCTGGAAGGTTCTACGGTGCAGACCGGCGGAGCGACGTCGCCCACTATCGAGGTACGGAAAGTCGATCCGGCACCGAGTGTCTCCAACTGCACGTTCGCACTGAGCGACCTGGTGCTCGGCGGAGATGCACATCGGGAAGCATTCAGGACGGCGGTTTCCAGGGCACATACCCGGATAGTCGTCCACTCAACGTTTGTTTCGCAAGAAGGGCTGGATTTCGCCCTGCCGCTCTTTAAGCATGCGGCTACTCGCGGCGTGCAAACCGACGTGCTCTGGGGCCAAGGCGACAACACAGAGAAATACCTGGAAACGCTAAGCCTCATCCGGCGCATAAACGATGACTTGCGGGTGGCTGGACTTGACGGATTTATTACTCTCCACAACTTTTCGACTCAGTCGCACGCAAAGATTTTGGTTGCAGACGACTTAGCTCGCGGACGTTTCTCAGCAGTTGTAGGGTCATGCAATTGGCTATCCACAGGCTACGCAAGCTTCGACGCGAGCGTCCGATGTCGAGATCCGCAAATGGTAGCCAGCGTTTTCGATGCGCTTGCTCGCCTGTCGCAAGGTCGAGAGGGACATTGGAATAAGCTGACGGGCGACCTTAGTCGTTACGCTTTTACTGCAAGGGGCCAGTCGAAACTGCCGGGACTGAAAGTTCCCATGGCGTTAGTCCTCGGACCTGGGCACGCACACTACGTCCGGACGGCCCGCGACGAAGCAAACCAAAGGATTTTCGTCGCGAGCCATCGACTAAGCGAAGTCGGAAAGCGAGCAGTGTTGCTTCCGGCTGTCGCTGCGGCGCAAGGGACGCGGGGTGTCGCGGCCCGCATTTACTTCAATAGAAGTAGCGGCAACTTGAGCCCGGACGGTGCGTCGGAACTCGTGGTGTGGTCTCACGCCGAAGGCGTAAAACTGAAGGCCGTGTATGACCCCCGGCTGCACGCAAAGATACTGGCTTGGGATGACGACTCCGCTGTAGTCACGAGCCAAAACTGGCTGTCCAGCGATGGGTCCATCGCCCAGCCGCTGCAAGAAATCGGAGTTTTCGTTGGCGGCGCAAGAGCCGCCGATCACATTGTCCGTGTCTTTGATAACGCACACTTGGAGTAGGCACACGAACACTCACCTCAAGTGCGCGGGTCGCGTATCCAGTCCGAGAAAAAAGGACTTTACGTGCGGCACTGAGCGGCCTTCTCACTCGCTCTTCCGGCGAACTGAGGCGCGTCGCGCCGCCCCGCCGCGAGCCCCGCAGTGCTGCAACTCTTACCGCTTCGCCGCGGCTTAGCTCAGATGCCAACCCTATGGATTGCACATGTCCACTGCCCGAGACCCGCAGCCGGAAGTAGATGCAAACTCGGCATTTTTCGAGAAGGCAGAGACTGCACTCCGCGAACTGTTTGAGATGGCTCGCGCGAGAAATGAACTGCATTTCGCTCTGTCGCTTGCGCCAGAATTTCGTGGCTGTCAAGGCGCCGGGTGGAGCACGGCGCAAGAGGCCCACACCGCGTTTGAAGAGTATCTCGAGTTCCTAAACGATGGAGCTCTGACCCCGCTCAAGGCGCGTGTCGCACTCGCATTCTATTGCCATCTGTCAGAGGCGAGTGGGTTCTACGAGATCCCCAAAAACATGCTGCGCGTTGCTGAAGGTGAGCGGTACAACTTGTGGCCGTTTCAGCGACTCGTGGAGCGCCACAAGGTGTCGGGGAGCATCATCGCACCCAACGCGAATAAGGTGCTCAGGGATCTAGCAGGCCACGCCAAGACACTCGGTCTTGACGCACTGTCGGAGGTTTTTCGCGACGCTTTTGATTCGGATGTGAGAAATGCTTACGCCCACGCGGACTACATCATCTGGGACGACGGGATCCGCCTAAGGAAGCGGAATGGTGGGAATCCCAGGTTGGTCAGCTGGCCGGAGTTCCACCTGCATTTCCATCGCGGAATAAACTTCTTTCACCTGCTCGGACAAATTGTGCAGGAATACACGCAGTCCTATGATCCACCTAAGCAGATTCGAGGCCAGTTGGCAGACGAGCCTGAAGGAATATGGACGATCCATTCGGATCCAGTCCGCCGTGCCTTCAGTATTTCGGGTTAGCCATCGGTCGCCGCGAAAGCGCTAGCAACTACCTGCAGTCTCCGGCGGTTTACCGCGCGGCTTACCTCGGTGCTTAGCCTGATATGAATCGCTATCTCGACGCGATACCCCATCCATGGACTCGCGAAGCGATCCAGCAGGCGATCTTTACGAACTTCACTGAAGCCCGCGAGGCTATAGAGGACACACCTGGCGGTATCTTCTGGCGTGCGCGACTGGACCTCGAAGACTCACTATGGATGTTCGACTGTTCGGTAACCGAACTTCTAGACGAAATTGCCGTTTTCGGTGAACGGAGTCAGAGCCCAGCGTTTTGGCAAACCGCCGACGCCGATCAAGCTGACGCTCATAAAAGAGCTGTAAAGCGGTACATCTTCAATTGCACATCATCTTTGATGGCACTGGTAGATCACGCACGCAATTTCCAAACGGCTTACCCGGTCACCGGATTCCGGGACCATTTGCAAAAGTGCTTCCGAACGCCCGGCCTCCATTCATTTCTCCAGTGCTTTCGCAACTACAACACGCATTGGCGTGTTGCCGAGGCGAACTGGAGTATTCACAGCGATTTCCGCTCTGGACATCGCGAGGCTCGATTCGTTGTCAGTAAACGCGAACTGCTGCGGTGGAACGGCTGGTCTGCTAGCGCGCGCGCCTACATAAGCGCCGCCACTGACCCCATCGATATTCACGCCACGTTTGCCGAATATCGAAGGTCCGCACAGGACTTCTACTCGTGGCATCGGGGCGCGGTTCTGGCGCAGTATTCCGACACATTCCGACCCTATCTTGAGTACAAGCGACTTCACCAGGGCGTCCTCAAATGTCTCAAGTGGAATGCGCTCGTCTCGCACGCCCCGAAGTCAGTCAACCCTTACACCTACATTGCTCAATATTTGTCTAAGGCCCAGCTTGAAGCGCTCCTTGCTTTAGAGCACGGCAGCGAAGCACAGGTCGATGCACTGATGAATGCGCTTGGCATCGGAGATTTTTGTTGCCCAGAACTCCGCCGCAAGGTCGCGTCCTTCTTTGAAAGCTTCGGAGCAACCGCTCCCCAAGTTGCGCAGACCGGCGCCGCTTCTGGGGGTGGCTAAATTGCGTGTGGAGGGGAGGCGGTGATCCCAGTCATGGAGCCGGCCCTTCGAGTAATCGCGTTTGAGGTCTCTCAACAGCATCTCCGCGATCCACAGCGCCTGCAGATCTCCTTGGCTTGCGGCATTCACCGCATCGGCCATTGCGGTTTTGAACTCGTCCCCGCAGTGGGATCCGCCATGCAGGTTGTCTCTTCTAGTGAGATTGTCAGCTGAGAGGCTGATCCAGCTCCTACTGGATCACCCGTCACCCAGTGGCTGTTCACATGAGTAAGCGCGCACCTCGAAAGCTGACCGTTCCCTTCGGCATGCGCGATGGGCGACCCGCCTTCGTGTCGGACGTCCCCGTAGGAATCGAGTGCGGGTGCGTCTGCCCGGAGTGTGGGGACCCTTTAATTGCCCGAAACCGCGACTTTCCGGGTCGGCGCCGAGCGCGACACTTCCAGCATGCGCGTTTGTCCTCATGCGCAGGGGGCTTCGAAACGGCTGTTCACCGGATGGCAAAGGAAGTCCTAGCGACGTCACACGCGGTCCTGCTTCCCCGATGGGCAAGCGGCGACGTCGCCATCGAACCGGAGCTATTGGCGATCGTGAGCGCCCACCTCGAGGTGCCACTGCTCGACGGGGCTGCTCGACCGGACGCGCTCATTCGTGGCATGGCCCAAGAAATTGAGTTCGACGTGCTCTGCGTCGAGGTCCGAGTCCACCACGCGGTCGATGAGCCGAAAAGTGAGCTGCTGGCGGCCAACGGCTTGGATGCGATCGAAATCGACCTATCGAGGTTGACGGATGACGCCGTCGCCGATCTGGCTGCGTTTCGGTATGAGGTACTGGAGAACCCGAGGAACCGGCGGTGGGTGCATCTATCGCACGCCTCTTACGTAGCTCAGCGGGCTGATAAAGCTTTGATTGAAGTTGAGGATCCGACGTTCTCGGAGCGCGTAATAATCACTAAGGCGGGGCGACCGTTCACCATCCGAGAACAGTGGGCTTTTCTGGTCAAACCGGGGTCACGTGGGCGGGTGCGCATCCAGATCCCCGATGAAACGGTTGGTGAGGACGCGGTGCCGTATCCTCGAGGCATGCACGCCATTTCGGGCCGATCGATCACGGTGGATGGGTGGGGACGACTTCGCCTTCGATACAAGATGTACCTGGATCAGATCCAAATGAATCCGCCGCAGCCTGAAGGACCGCAGCGCGGTCTATTCGACGCAGATAATGGCAGCGAAGGACCCGGCTTCAACGTGCGCGTGCGCGATTGGAAGGGCCGCCCCGGCTGGTAAGCCTTCGCAAAGGCAAAGCGGCGCTGGATTCCAGCACCGCCTTGCTGTCCGAAATGATCCTGAACGCAATTCCGGCGTTCCCGACGTCGCTGATGCTTTCGCCTTCCGCTCGAGCGCGCAAGAATTCATCAGAGCAGAACCAGCCGAGCGTGGCTAAAAATGGCCAGCCGTCTCGCAAGGTCTTCGCGGTCGTCCTCGCGAAGGAGCCTGGAAGAAGCGAAGCCAGCAACCCGCGTGGCACCGTTGACGCAAAAGATACCCGCAGGCGACTTCCGGCCTGGCTAGAGCTACGTACCATCCCACCACAACTCACCCCGGAGTAGCTTGTGGGAGACCTTTGTGGACCAACCATCGCCGCACGTTGTTATGACGGCCTGACAGCCTTCACTGCCGAGGGTGCGCCGGCCACTTTTGCCCTGTTGGATGCCAGAGGAAATGTCATTGCAAGTGGCGGAAGGGTCGCAGAAGCTGCCTACGCAGCGTCAATCAATGCCTACCGTGAATTCCTTAAGGGACAAGGCCATATGCGGGTGCTGACCCCTCCAGGCGCGTTAAACAACAGCGCGCCTTAGCCGAATTTCACGATAGTTTTTGCGGGGTCATCCGAGGCTGCGTTCGATGAGAGCCTGCTGCTGCTGACGCTGACGTGCCGCGGCCATGATTTCGTTGGATTGCTGCGCGGTCTGCGCGGGCACCTCCGGCCGCGTCGCGTCCTCCACGACGTCCCTGTCGCGCCAGCGCTTGGGCTGACGATTGCCTAATCAATAGCGCTGCGCCCGAAAGTCGGCCGGCAATTGCCGCTCGACTGCGGATGATCTTGCCGTCGCCGCCCGGCTTCTCGCAGGCTTCCACGACGGCAATTCCGCCGAGTGCGGACCGATAGGGACTCCCAGCAAAGTCCGCGTCTGCCCGTTTCTTGCCCGCGTGGATGGACTCGCAGAAAACGCACGCAAGCAATTTATCGCGGTTTTCGCGCAACGACAGCGATCTTAACGATCAAGCAAGTCAAGGCTGCCGCGTAAGGTCGGCATACTGACTACTTTCCGTTGGGCGCGTGCCTACACTCATACAGAGCATTCGATGCCTTCGACCAGATCCGTCCGTTACGAGTGACCTCGTGATACACGGCCACCAAGTAGTAGCACGACGGCAATGGACCTAGAAACTTCTTGACGTCCTCTCGCGACAAGTCAGCGCGAATTCGCTCCTTAGGCTTCAAGACGTACCGCTGCAAACCGACCCCATCCTTCGGTCCGGGGAAGTACGTGCCGAGCGCCTCGCCTAAGGCCTTAGACCTCGGGTCATACAGGTACAGGCTCAAGGCGCTTCCTTGTTCACCACCCAATGCAAGAGGCGTTACCGAAATGTTTCGATCGGTCGCATTGGTGATTTGAACAAAATAACCGCTTCCCGCCCGCCCCACCTCGGCGTTCAACGGCGCGACCTGCGTCTTCGGTGGGCTTGCAACAGCGATCCCGGCCGCAAAGACAAGCGAAGCTAGCGGTAGCAGGCCAAGACACTGGCGTGAGTAGAAGGCTCTCATGATCAACACCCAGGGCTCGCGGCGCAGTTGAACTGACCAGCTTGCACTCTCGCTTGATTGGCGTCAGTCAAAGCACCAAAGCCGACCTCGCCATCGTTGTAACGCATCTCATAGAAGAAGCGCTTCGACATTCCCGAAAAGAACGGATTTGAGGGCGTCAACATCTTTGCATACCCCTCCGCTTCCATCATGTACTGCGGCTGGGTCTTATCCGTATACCGAAATCCGACTCGCGCGTACACCTCGTAGCGCTGAAGGTGTACGTATTCGTGGTAAAGGGTAGATCCAAAATCGTAGTAGTTCAGGTCGAATGCGATTGGGTATACCTCAGTTCGACCGTCCGAGAACGTACTTGCGCGTGGTTGCGAACCGTCTTTTGCAGTGGGCTGCTTCGGGTTGTAAACAAAGCGACGCGGGTCTCCGAGCTTCCCGCGCTCGACCACCGAGCGAAGAAATCCTTGGCGGCCGCCCGGCGCTTTGTCTGCAAACTTCGATACCGCGTTGGGATCCCTGTATTCGACAACCAAGGCGTCTTGATTAGCAGACTGTTCCGGCGCACCCGACATGGCCGCTTGGATCGCGCCGGACACAGCACCGTTTGCAAACTTCCCGCCGCTGACTTCTGACGCCGTGCCCCCTACCAGTGCGCCGATGGCGGCCCTTCCCCACACGGACCCTATCTGACCGATCGCAGGCATTGCCGCCATCGTGAGCCCCGCGGCCAGCATTGAGTGGCCGAAGTTGCCACCCTGTAGCGAGCCCATGACGCCGCCCGCGAATGTCTGGACTGCCCATCCGGCTAACCCGCCACTCGTACCCGCCATCGCAGCGGACACACCGAACCCACCTGATATCAGTCCACTCATCGCTCCAAACACGCCGCCGCGCAAGCTCTGCGACGCAATTGCCCCCGAGGCAAAGCCGCCAGCTACGGCGATGCCCACCGCGGTCCCGTAATACTCCATAGCTACCGCCGCGTACCCGAAATACGCGGCCACGATGGCTACAGCTGCGGCCACCCATTGCCGCTCTTCGACACCTAGCGCGCCCGTTGGGTCTGAGTACCGAAGCGGGTTATTGAGAACATACGAGTACGCATTCCACCCATCAGCAGACGACGCCGACTGTACGACCGGGTCCGCCTGCAAGAATCGGCCTAGCCCCGGATCGAACAGACGCGCGCCCATGTGGATGACGTCGATCTGATCGAACGTATCGTGCCCACCGAAACCCTTTGGCGTGATCGCTGTACCGGTGCCTGCCGCGCTCGGATCCGTAATGCTGCGCCGATCACCGAAGGCGCGATAATCAAGCGAATCCTGCACCGCTCCAGTTGCATCGGTGATACGGATGAGGCTTCCGAGCCGGTCGAAGAATAGATAGTCGTCCCGGATCGTGGTGCCAGTAATGGTTTGTTGGACGACGCCGCCGATCGTTCTCTTGAACGATGTTGCGCCCATGTTCACAACGATATCCACATCGCCGAGCGTGATTGTCGTCTTGCCCCCCTCGACTCGCTTGTAACGGGAGCCGTCTGGCGCATACCAGAAGCGGACCATCTGACCTGAGCCCATCGACACGCGGAACGCCTGGTCGTCCAGGTTGTAGCTGATTGTCCGGTCACGAGTGGAACCGGGAGCGTCTCGCTGGATCTGGTTGCCGTGGTCGTCGTAAAGGTAAGTAGTGGCTTGCGTTCCGGTGGCCTCTTGCGCGGCGAGCGCCGCGTGCGGCCTGGTCGGCGTGAATCCCCCGATCGCCCTTCCGGTCTGAGCCGTCGTGGCGCTGCTCGATGCAGTCCGCAATCTCGGAGAGCTAGGCGGCGTATACGCCGACGCTTCCAACACCGGGTCACCTGGTCGCGGCGGAACCGGCCCCGTACCCGGCGGCAACGGCTGCTCCTCTACTGGGCCAGTGCCCATGGTCGGAGTCGCGATCGTCTCGCACGTGGACCCTGTGCCATAGCTGCGCTTGAGGCCATTGATGGCGCACACGTTTCCGAGACCGTCATACGCGAACGTCTGCAGGGTCTGGTTGACTTGCACGCCATTACGCATCCACGCATAGGAGCGCGTTATGCGATCAACGCTGTCGTACTCAAACTTCTCCGCGTAGCGACCCTCCTTGCGTTGCGAGTAAAGATTGCCGACGGTATCGAATACGTATTCCTCGTCAACCAGCGAGCAGTTCACCCCCGCACAAATGCGATTCAAGCGGCCAGTCTTCGGCACATACGAACGGCTAACCGTTAGGCTGTTGTTGTCGGCACGTGTTTCCTCGGTGATATTGCCGAACGCATCCGCGCTGCGCATGCGTGCGTACGCAGAGCTACACGCCATAGCGCTATCTGCTTCATCAGACCCACAAATCGCGATGACAAAACCGCGCCCATTGAACTGCGTCTTGGTCCAGCGCCCCGTAGCATCTTGCTGCTTGAAGGGGCGAGAAAGCGTGTCGTACTGGATCGCCGCCGAGTACGAGGCGCCGTCAACGGTCCACTTGGTTTGGCTGGGCCGACCGAGCGTGTCGTAAATGTATTCCTTTCGATAGCTGACGACCGTATCGGACGCGGTGCTGTAATTACCCGACGTCGTCTCCGACCATGGGCGTCCCACACTCGCGCCGGGCGCGCCGTCGTAGGTATATGCAGTCGAATACAGGACTGCACCCGACGGGTCGATCGCTCGCGCCGTGATGATGCGGCCTCGGCCGTCGTAGACACGCTCGAGACGGTTGTACGCGGCGTCGCGTTGTGCGACTAGATCTCCAGCAGCGTTGTAGTCAAACCACCGCTCGCCCGAGTCCGGGTCGCGCTGACTGGTTTTACGGCCGAGGACGTCATACGAGAACTCGTTCCTGACCTCGCCTGCGCCAACATTGCGCCGCACGGTGACGAGCCTTCCGGCCGAGTCGTAGTCATTGGCCACGGCAATACCGTTCGCGGCAATCGTCTGAACAACTTCGCCGAGAGCATTTTTCAGCTGCCGCGTCGTACGCATGAGGTCGTCGGTGGTGCTGACCTGAAGTCCCGTATAGGAGTAGCGGGTGAGCGCATTATTAGGTTCCCTGACGGAAGCAACTCGACCGATCGCATCGTAGTTGGTGACCGTCCAGTCAGCCGCGGCTTGACACACGTTGGACGGCAGGTCAGCTAGGTCGTTGGTCGAGACGCCCGGCAGGAAGAACGGATTCGAGATGCCGACTGTTCGACCATAGGCGTCGTACCGTGTGCAACGCGCCACGGCGTCCTGATCGGAGACGTTCTGATTGAACGATTGCGCAACCGTGAGAACAGGGCGGCCGAGAACATCGGTATACGTCCATTTCACCGCAGCGCCGGTGGTAAACGCCTGCTGACGCGCGACGGCGCCCGCCGGGCATGCGACCTGATTCGAGTTCGTGCCGCAGCGGCGGTACCACAGCAGCGTGTACCGCCCGCCCTCGTTTGGACTGCTGGAAGCGGTCGTCTGCTGCCAGGTGTACATCGGGCGCCCTAGTGCACCAGCGCCCGTCCAAGAAGTGACGCCATCAACATTAATGAACTTCTCGGCATTGCCGAACTTGTCGAATGACAGCACCTGTTGCGTCGCGTATTCGGTGGCCGACGTTCCATTCGGCATGAAGGGCTCGACTGCGGTGGTGATCAGTCGCCCTCGGGCGTCGTATCCGACGCGACTGTAGCGATTCACCTGTAGCGGACTGGACGGCAGCGCAGCGAACGATGCCGGGCCACAGCCTTGGCCGGGGAGATTGCTGCACTTGGCGGTGACGTATCGATTGCCGAATGCGTCGAGGGTGTACACCGTACGCAGTTCGAGCGCGCCCCCCACGTTAGGCTCCGTCCGCTCTTCGCGGAGAAGCCCGCCGCCTCCGACACTCATGTCGTAGTCGAAGCTCGTGTGACGCACCACGTCGGGCGTGTTGGGGCGGCGATGCGTGACAGTCGAGGAGGTCATTCGCCCGAGACGCCAGCGCGCCGCGTCATCCGTGTAGACGTTGGATGTGACGACAGTGGCCATCGGTTGCGAGCCGCCACCTTCGAACGTATCCACGGCGGTGGACGTGGCGTTGCCGTGTTCCCCGTAACCAAACGCTGTTTGCGTCCGCTTGAGCTCAGCGCCGCTGTAGGCATCGAAGCTACGCTCGACCGAGCCGGACGTGCGGATCTCGATCGGACGCTGCGCAGCGACCGCGTATTGCGGGGCCTCCCAGATCTGGGTGCTGTCTTCGAAGAGCGTTCCGCCGAGACTCGGAAGCGCCGCTGGCACGGTCGCAAAGCAGCTTTCAGAGAGCGCTCCCGCCACGCAAGGCGATGGGCTGAAGCCCCCCGCAACCAGGCGCTTAGTGGTGTGCTGCGGCACCCCAACAAACGGGAAGTCTTGGCGGTATTCGGTGCGGCTGACGACATAACCGTCGGGATTGTTTGCATCGATGGTTTCGACCGCTGCAAAACCGAGGAAGCCGCGCCCGCCCGCCTGAATACGCGCGCCTTCGTATCGATAGTAGATCGCCGCCTTCGCATCGGGTGCACCCGCTTGTGGCGAGGAGCTGGCCGCCCGGCTGACGACGTACATCGGGCCAGCGAGGTCACGAACGGGCGACCCGCGGCCCCAAGTGAAGGCGTTCCGTGCTCCTGCGCCGCGCCCGTATAGGGCGCCCATGGTCAGCGGCGAGTACGCGATTTCCGTCTCCGCGCCGAGACCATTTGTGATCTTGACGATCGCATCGCGCGGCTTGAAGCGGCGTTCGGGCGCTAAGCGGGAAAAATAAGTCGCGGAATTGCTGTCGCCCCACTTGATGCGCATGAACTCGGCATTGCCATCCCCGTCGAAGTCTTCGAAGAGGTAGCTGTAACCCGCGAGGCATTGAACATCGCCGCAGCCCGTCCACGTGCCGCCAAGTTGCACCGGATCGCTCAGTTTGCCGGACGGGAGCCCCATGCGAGCCACGAACTTCTGGCGTGTGTAGGGGTCCGGGTACACGAGGTCCGCACGTCCATCGCCGTTGACATCCGCCACTTGCAGATATGCGGGGTACGCCTGAACGGCTCCGTAGCCCCCACCGCTCCCGCCGCCCATGACGAAGCCGACGCCGGTGTTGAGGTTGAACGACGACATGCCGTTGTAGTCCCGACCGTGCATAACGACGTCACTCAGACCGTCGCCATTCAAGTCAGCGAAGCTGAGTCCATCGGTCGGGGAGAACTCGATGTTCCCGTAAAGCGTTGCGGTGATCCCGCTCCCGTCGATGCTTTGAACAACGAACGGGAAGGTGTGGGTGCATGTTGAACTCGTCGCAGTAGCAGCGAGGACGCCCTCCGTCGTGTTGGCGATTTGTGGCTGCTGGGGCGGCCTCGGGTCGCCCGGCGGTGGCGGTGTTCCGCCGCCGCCACCAGCGCAGCCGGTGCCGGGCAGATTGACTAGCAAATCCGACCGCGCGTCGCCATTGAAATCATTGAGTTGCTGGTAGTTGTCCTTGTGGTAGAGCCCGCGCACCTCAAAGCAGTTAGTCGTACAACCTCCACCGACCAGATTGATCGGCAGTTCCGAGCCCCATTGATAACCGTACGCCCCGCCCTTCTGCATGAGACGCGCTACGAGTGCACCATTCTTCGGATAAAGAATGTCGATCAGGCCGTCACCGTTCAGATCGGCGTGCTGCGGCTCGTTATCTTTGGTGGATCCCGCGGGAATCGGTTGTGCTAGCGACGCGAGAAGGTCGACGGACGTGTCGAAGGGATTTGAAGGATCACCCGTGGCACGCCATGCGATGTACCTGGCATTCCCGCGCAGAAAAAGGTCATCGCGACCGTCGCCGTCGTAGTCCAGGAGGAACCATGTTGAATCCGCCGCGCTCCACTCGAGTTCCGCCGGCGCGCAATACGGGTTTGGGTTTGCAAACGAGAACGACGGCTGCCCACCCGGCGCCATACGTGACAGGCCCGCGTAGATCAGCTCGGTTGGGCACGCCTCGCCGCTCGACGCATCCTTGATCCAGACGAGATCTCGGCGTCCGTCGCCGTCAACATCGGCGAACTTCATCCCCTCAAACTTGGTCAAGCTACCGTTCGGGATCGAGCCGAATAGTTCTTCGGTATCGAAGCCAACAGACTGGTTGGCGGTTGAAGTCCAGTCGAATTTCGTTGCGCCAAGGCAAACAGCTTCCGTCTGGTCGGCACATTCCTTTACTGACTGGAGTACGGATCCGCTGCTGCCGCCATAGACGTAGCCCAGTGTGTAGTGGCGCACCGGAACATAATTCCCGTTGTACTTGGGATCGACGCGGGAGGTAACACTGGCGAGCCGTCGCGTCTGGCGCGTGATGCCGCCCGACACGTAGCCGCTCGCATCGAACGCAGCTTCGTAATTGAAGTCGAGTTCCGCATAGGGCTGTAGCGGACTGCCGTTCTGACCCGGCAGTACGGTCTTTCCGGTGTATAGGACCTTGGTGAGAAGATGCTCTCCGACGTCCGCATTGGTACCGTCGCCCTTCTCGTAGCGGTAGTCGATGTAGTTGCCCATCGAATCCTGGAAGCGCGTCTGCGCCCACGCCAGGGCGACCGCCTGCTTACCCGGCGCTTGGCTGTTGACGTATCCATCCGGCCGATTCTGAGAGTCGTCGTTGTCGCGGTCGCCATACCACGAGGTGGACCCATCCTTGCGCTCGACGGTAAAGAACTTGGCACCGTTCGCATCCGTGCCATAAGCACAGACCCGCTGGAATGACTCAATTTCTGTGCGGTACTGAACGCCCGTGTATCCGCCGCGAGCCAGACAGGCTGCACCCGGCTCGTCATAGGCAATAAGCCGCTGCCCATCAAGACAGTAGCGATCGTTGGCATCCAAGCTGACGGGCTGCGGGTTTCCGTCAACGGGAACTCCATTTGCCACGAAGTCGGCGGCCTCGCGAGTAGCGCGGCACCGGGAGATTGCCGACAGCCCATTGATCGCCCACCCGCGGCCTAAAACGCCGCTGCCGCCTTGGCTGGAGTAATGAAGTGACAGATGCGGCTGCACCCCGGCCGTACCTGGGGCCGCATAGAGGGGGATGTCGTACGTCGCCGCTCCGGATTCGTCGACACGAAACTCCGCTGGGGTAGCGCCGACACGATCTGACTCGGGATCAGACGGGAAAGGGTAGACCGACAGAGGCGGCAGGCCGGTGGACATCGTGATCGCCCACAGCTTCGGAAAGACCACTCCGAACTGCAGTGCGCCGACTCCAAGTACAACGGCCAGCAGGCCATATGCGAGGCGCGGGCCCCGCAAGAGCGACGATTCCATGCACTTCCCCCATTTCCGGTGGAAGCGCGACTCCCGCAGCGTCCTTGCCCGGCTTGCGGATTTGAGCACTAGTGGACGCTCGGAGCAAATCAGCAGGCGATCGTGCACCGGTAGCGGCACGTCCACTCGTGGCCGAAAGCGGACATCAAATGCAGCGACGACTAGCCGTCGTCGCCTCGCCGCCACAGCGCGCTGACGCTATCGAAGCGGACTTGCCGCTCCGCTGGCTTGATCAGCAGATGCTCGTTTGAGCACAGCCTCGACCATTGCACCCGGATTGATGCCGTCGTCGCTAATCTCGACATCCGGCGTAAGCCAATAGCCCTTGTCGCCCGCAGGCGGCGTCAGAATGAACCGCGGCACCCACAACGATAAGCCCGTCGCAGGCAGATCGATCTTCTGCACGCCCCCGGACTGTTTCCGCCGCACGCTTTGGCCTTCGCCCACCAACGTGCCGAATCCGAAGTCGTGCATGGTGTTGGCGAAGAGAACCGCCGATGAGTAAGTCGTCCGCCCGATGAGCACGTACACCTTCCCTCGAAAGCGATGCGGCTGCTTCGGGTCGGGCGTCGACCAGGTGTCGATCGAGCCGCTTCGTACCTCGCCCGCAACTTCGCCCTTCGCAGGATCGGTGCGAAGGACGCGCTTGGTGTAGGTGGAAGCCCAGCGGTAGGGCTTGTCGGCGATATAGGGCAGGACACCTTCGAGCCAGAGTGCGTCGTCGCCACCGCCGTTTCGTCGCGCGTCGATGATGAGGGTTCGTGTTCCAGCGCGCTCCATCTTTTCGAACGCGCTCGCTGCAAACGTCTTGAACTGCTCGGCGTTCGGCCAAGCAAACGTATTGAGCGTGAGAACGGCGGACTGCTCGCTCCGAAGCTCGAGTGCGAACTGCCGTTCAAAGGATTGCTCCGCTGCAATCACTGCGGGGACAGCAGAACTCGCCGCCATCTTGGTTGGAGTGCGCGTCGACCCATCCAGTCCGATGACGAAGTCGTTGGGCGCGCCGTATACCTTCCAGTAGAAAAACCACCAACGATCGGACAGCAGGCCGGATCGGAACCGCGCACTGTCGCCGTGGACATGGCGAAGCAGCTCGTTGGTGATCGTGCGCGTCGAGACGCCGTTGATCGAGCGGATCGTTCGTCCGGCGAGCGGCGTGGGCGCGCCACCCAAGTTAGCCACGACCCGTACCGCCCCGTCGTTGCTGACCATCACCTCGAATGGGAAAAGGCGGCCGCCGTCTTTCAAGTGGTCCGCGGCCTCATCGCGCCAACTCGGGTAGCCGACGAAGAAGTGCCCATCAGCCAGCACCGGGTTGAGCCGCGACAGGTTGAGCCAGGCCTCATCTCGACTCATTCCGGCCAACGGCCTGGCCGGAACGGCAGCAAGGGCGCTCTTGAGGCGCTTCGGGTCGACCGAGAACGAGGACTCGGGATGCATCGACGCGGCTGCCTGCTGGATCGTTGCGACGTCCGAGGCCAGTGGCGAGGCGGAAGTCGTCGACGGTGGCGACGTGGCGTAGGCGCGCAGGCCGGCGATCGCAAGGAGCGGCGCGAAGAGGCGAACAACGCGGATAGCGGCCATCGGGTCTGTCCAGGGGTGCGTTCGCACCGACGTTGAAAAACTAGCATATAATTTCAACATTGATGGAGGGCGCGATGGACACCCGAGCGATTCGGCACCCCAATCACATTCGCTTGCTGGCCTCGCCGGTGCGGCATGAGCTCGTGGACACGCTGGCAGCACTGGGGGGCAAAGCCACAGTGAGTGAGCTGGCGCTGGAGCTCGGGCGACCGGCGGATGGCCTGTACTACCACCTCGAACTCCTGGCGGAAGGCGGCCTCGTGCGCGAGTTCGTCAACGATGCCGGGGAGCGTGGGTTCGCGATCCAGGGGGCTCGGCGCGCGCCTCTGCGCCTCGCCTACGACCTCTCCACCGACGACGCGCGCGACGCGCTCGCTCAATACGCGAAGGGACTACTGCAGGTCGCCGAACGTGACTTCGGCACTGCGCTGGCGCGCAGCGACGTAGAAGTCGCCGGTCCACGCCGTGAACTGTGGGCAGCTCGCAACAAGGGGTGGGTGGCCGAACGTGACCTCGCCGAAGCGAACCGCCTGCTCGAGCGCCTATGCGAATTGATGAGCCAAACGCGCGACGACGAGCGCACGCGCCTCATGTCGCTCGCATTCGTCCTGGCCCCGGCCCCGCAAAAGGGCAAGAGGCGTACGAAGACAGCGGGTTAGTCGCTGACGACGGACAACTCGCGAGTGCTATGCACAGGGTCCGATGTCCGCTTTCGACCCAAAGGGGACCCGGCGTCTTCGCGACGATGGACATCGAAGAGTTTGGCGCAGATGGGGATTCGCTGCCGCAGGGCACGCAGAGTCTAACGAACGCTGTCTGGCCTTCGTGGCGCCCTTTACGAGTCGTTGCCGGCGGCGCGGGGTGGCGCTAAGGTTGCAGTTGCCAGCCGTTACTAGCCCACGCTCGCGCGGGAACGATAGCAGCCGAGGGGAGCAATCCCGGCCCGTATGGGTCTTGAAGCTCGGTAAACACGGTGCGTAAAGCGGAAGGCCCGTCACTTCGGTGGCGGGCCTTCTCTATTTCTGCGCCGCTCGACGTTGTCGCGCCAGCGACCACATGGCGATCGACGTCAAATTGACGCGACCGCCGTGGGCCGCACCTTCTCGAGGCACGATGAAGTACGCGAATACAAGTGCGCCACGGTTCCGATCGGAAGACCGCTGGACGTCTGCTATTGGCCGAAAGCAGACATGCCAAACGGAAGCGAGTTGCGTGCACCGAGCGGTACCAGTGCGCAGCTGGATCGTCACACGCCATCAAGGTGTTCCGAGTCGCGTGGCCTCCGGAAGCCATCAGCGAACAAGCTCCCCTCGTGGAAGTTGTTACCGAAAACCAACGTGGCTGTGCGTCATGCGAAACCATCAAAACCCGCATCCGTATTGGTTCTGATAGTTTCGCCACTCGCCTGGAAGGTTGCTCTCCGCGCAAGCCCTGCCCGCATTTAAAACGCTTCTGCTTGCCTCCCGAGCTTCAACTTCCGCAGGCTCACGTCGGCAGCCGATGCCACGGCTTCGAGCCGGCCCAAACGGCTTACTAACGTCGCGCTGCCCGCGGTGTCGTCGAATTCGGGGTTTCGTTCGCGGTAGGCGCCGGTAGCCAGCGAGAGTTCGCGGACCGCGCCGACCATCAGTTCAAGGTGGCCAGCCGCCGCGACTACTTCGCGATGCACCCGGTCGAGCGCGAGCATGTCTCGCTGGCGGAACTGTTCCCAAAGGGTGAGCATCCAGCTCTGCGTGCCGCGGGGCACTCCCGTTTCCCAGTCATCCGTCAGGCCCAAGAGGAAGTCGACGGAGACTTCATACAGAGTCGCCGCGTCGCGCAGTAGCCAGAGCGGAACGGACTTCGTATCGAAGGCGGATTCAACCTTCGACAGCTTCGACGGATTCGCGTAGCCGAGGTGTCGCGCCGCATCGCTCTGGCTCATGTTGCACAGCTCACGCGCCTCACGCAGCCGCCCGCCGATCGTGCGCGCGAGAGCGGCCTGAGCGTGCTTGCCGGCGACGACGATTGCCCCCGGCGCCAGGGGCTGGAACCAGTCCGTGTTCTCGACAACGGCGGCAGCTTCGGTGTCAGTGATGTCGTTCATTTGTCCCCTTCGTAAGTTTTTGAGCCATTTCACGTAGAAACCCAACGCCGACTTCGGCCATGGACTTCGCGCCGTCGTGAGGCGGCGGTAGCGTTCGTTCAATGCTGTCCGCCAAGTCGCGGCACCACTGCGCGCGCTCGCGCGGTGTCAGGTGTGGGGTCGGATTCATTCGGTCACCTCGTCTGCGAACCTCATCGTTTTTGGATTGAATGCCACGTTGCGCAGGCCTGTCGGACCGTGCCTGTTCTTCTCGATCCACAGCTGCGCCAGCGTTTGCGGCGCCTGCGGGTTGTGCACGGATGGGCGGTAGAGCATCACGATCTGATCTGCCTCGCGCGTCAGCTCATCGCTGTTGGCGAGATCGCCGGCCTTCGGGCGTTTGTCGTCGCGGCTGTCGACGTCCTTCACCACCTGCGCGAGTGCGACCACCGGCACGCTCAGCTCGCGAGCGAGGTTCTTCAGCCCGCGCGCGACGGTGGCCACCTCGGTGATGCGGTCGGCGCCCGGCACCGTGATGCGCTGTGCGTAGTCGATGAAAATGCAGTCGATGTCGTGCTGGTGCTTCCACTTGCGGGCAACCGCCACGACCTCGTTGAGCGTCGCCGCCGGTCGGTCGTAGACCCACATCGGCCGGTCCTTCGCCATGCGCATGCCGTCGCTCAGCTTCGGCCACTCGTGCTCGTCGATGGCGCCCGCACGGATGCGCGCAGCGGCAACGCCCGACATGGCGGAGATTCGCCGCAGCCCCAGCTGAGCCGCCGGCTGTTCGAGACTGAAAACACCGGGGCGCTTACCGCCCGCCGAGACGCCTTCGACCATGCTGCCCATCAGTGCCGTCTTACCCATGGCCGGGCGTGCGCCGATCACGACGAAGTCGCCGTCGTGCAATCCCCCGGTGAGGTTGTCGTACGTCTTCAGTCCGGTCGAAATGCCCGGCAGGGCGCCGCCGTTTTCGTAGCAGCGAACGACCTCGCTCCACGCGGCCTTCAGCGCTTCCGTACCCGTGTACTCGCAGGTACCGACGCTGTGATTGAGCTGCATCAGCCGCCCAATCGCGTCGCTCACCAGCTGCGATGCGTCCTGCTCAGTCGCGTCGAAACCGTCGTCGACGATTTGGCTTGCCAATGCAATCAGCCGACGGCGCGTCGCTTTCCCCGCGACGATTTCCGTGTAAGCGCCGATATTGGCCGCGCTTGGCGTGGTGCTGGCCAGCTCGATCAGGTACGCACCGCCGTTGACCAACTCCGCCATGCCGTGCGACTCGAACCACTCGCCGAGGGTCACGGCATCGAAGGGCTTGCCCTTGCCAGCTAACCCCTCGATGGCACGGAAGATTTGCTGATGGTCGCGGCGGTAGAAGTCCGTCACCGACAACCGGCTCGCGACCATGGGCTGGGAATCAGGCGCCAGCATCATGCCGCCGAGCACCGCCTGTTCCGCTTCAGCCGAGTGCGGCGGCACGCGCGCCGTAGTCCGGCCGCTCACAGCGTCACCTCGGGGCCCGCATCGTAGGGGGCGTGTCGCGAGCCAACGCGCGAGCGCCCGTTGTAGCCCGTCAGGTAAATCGCGCGGAAACCGCGCCAGCCGTTCTCTGCGGCAACCTTGACGGCCTCCGCCGAGGTGATGCCGGCCTTGCTCGCTTCAGCAACCGTGGACTGCCATGCGGTGCGGGTCAGCGGCACGCCTTTCGCCTTGCGGACGCCGAGCCAGTCGCGGGCGTGCTGCTCGTCAACACCCGCGGCAACCAGCTCCTCGATGCTCACGGCCTGCAGCTTCGGCGTCGGCGCGGGCTTCTCGCGGTTGGAATCGATGACGTCCTCCGTTGCAGTCTTCGGCGCACTTGCGCCAGTGTTGTTCGGATTCGGATTCGGATTCGGATTCGGAGACGGAGACGGAGACGGAGCATTGCTGCTTTGCTCGTCGTGCAGTGCTGCCGTGCTGCTAACAACAGTGCTAGCAGCATTGCTCACTGCATTGCTGCTAGCACGCAGAGATGCCCACTCCGGCACCTGCCGGTCGGCTTGGTCCTCGCCGTGGTGGCGCTTCACGGCGTTCCAGCGCGCCTTAGCCGACCTCACCTCCGCTCCAGCGACCCACGGGTTGTGATCAGCCCAGTCGTGAATCTCGTAGCGGCCAGCGGCGCCGTCCAAGAATCCGACGGCTTTGAGCGCATTTACGAATTCGCCATCGCCACCGAGCCAGTCCACAGCCAGTTCGATGTCCTCATCCGTCATACCGGCGAGCGAGCCACCCGAGCGGTTCGAAGCCGCGAACAGGTACAGACGCACGAGGTGCCAGCACGCAGCGATGCCGAGGCGCTTGACCAGCTTTTTGGTTTTGGGGTGGCTCGGCAGCGAGGTCGAAATGCGCGCGTCCGTCACGGCCATGCCTCGCGACGGGTGGCGCCAGCGGAGGCGACGGTCACGGCATCACCGCCGTGTTGCCTTGCGACGCGGCAGCAATGCGCTCGGGGAGGCTATCGAGCGAGCTGAGGTAGACGTACCGCTTGCGGCCCATGGTGAACGTCGCGAGCAGGCCGCTCTTCGCGTACTCGTGAGCGCGGGTGCGCTTGATGCCGTAGCCCGCGCACGTTTCCACCAGGGGGCCGTAGGGCACGCGCGCGAGCAAGAGGGGGTTTCCGCTCTGCGGCGCAGGTGCCAGCAGATTGCCGGCAGAGGTGTCGCAATTCATACCAACTCCGATCACTTGCTGGCCAAATCCGGGGGTTCGGATTGGTCCGCTGTGAACCTTGTTGGTGTGAAGAGAGTAGGTTTAGAAATGGGACGCGCGTGTTCGCCCGGGATTCTTTACACGTCTGTCGAACGTGCCGCGCGCCCGGCCTTACTGAGACTGCCTAGGCGACCTTCTAAGAAAGCATTCCGCTCGCGTAATAGCTCGATCTGGCAAAGCGCAATTGCAAGCGCGTCTTTCCATTCCTGGGGTGCTCCCGCCTCGGGAAGAGGAACTTCCATTTCTAAAAACATTTTCAAACGATATTCGTCGGGATACTGCCGCTGCGCCTCGAAAGTGAAGCTGTGCACGGTGTGCCCAGGCACTTCGTAAATGCCATCGAAGCTTGCGCGCCAATTTAAGGCGACTTCTTTGTCGGCTTTTTTCGCTACCTTGCTAGTGATCGCCCACGATACGAACCGCTCAACTAAGATTGTCTTTCTTGCCTCATCTGCCCACGGAAGCTCGCCGTCATGCAGCGCTGCAGTGATCCGAGCTCGGCTCCGGCTCTTCGCGACACGAATGTCGTCGTTCTTGCGCATATCACGCTCGGCGTACATGGAGACAGCTTCCTGAAGGCTGATCTCTTGGCCGTATTTATATGGGAGGTGCGCTGTCACAGCGACAGCCCAGCCAGCGCTTTGGCAGCGTGATCGCCGCGAAGGTGACCGTAGTGCCGCTCAATCATCGCCAAGGACGTGCCCGCAAGCTTGGCAACGGTCATGGTGTCAAGGCCGCCAACGATTAGATCGGTGATAGTGCTGTGCCTCAGCGCGTAAGCGGTCGCCCCCTCCGGCAGCTTGGCAGCACGCACGGCGTCCTTAATCGGCTTCTTCCAAGCGTCGGAATTCCAAGCCGATCCATCTTCACGGGCAAAAAGAGGTGCAGCTGGGGTTTTGCCTTTGGCCTGTTCTTTAAAGTATGCGACGTGCTCCTCCGGCAGCTTGATGCTACGGCCGTCATTGGCTTTGTCCGTCCCCACTAGCACCACGCCAGTGCGCGCGTCGAAGTCGTGCACGCGCAAGCTTGCCAACGCCCCGGGGCGCAGCGGCAGCAGACTTAGCCCACGGCACAGCGCAGCAGCATCTCCCGGAAGATTCTCCAAAAGCGCGCGCCGCTGATCGCGATCCAAGTAGATTTGTCGCCGGCCCTTGGCCTCACCCGGCTTCAGCGCGTTCGTCCATGCCAGCGCGGTCGGGACCTCGCCGCGAGCAAGTGCAGCGTTCAATGCAGCGCGGAGCATGGTCATGTCGCGATTAATCGTCGCGGCGGAGCGCGAGTGCGTCACGACCTCCAGACTCTTCATGCCGCCGTTACCCCGCTTGGTGCGCTTGGCGGTGATCGCCGGCATGCCCTCGAGATGCTTCCGCCAAACCTTGACGTGCGATTCGCGCAAACGGGTCAGTTTGATTCCGGCGATAGGCTGATCCTTCACAGTAAGACTGAGCCGGCGCAGCTTCTCCTTGTCGCCGTCGGCGTAGACCTCACACGCCTGCCATACCGTGGGGTCTTGCGTAGAGCCGCCCATGGCCAGGTGCTCAAACCACCTCTCCGCATCACGGCGCGCCGCATCGAAACGCTCGTTGGGCGCGAGCTGTCCATAGTCGCCGAGCGACTTACCCGGCTTCCTGCCGGTGTCCGGATCGTTGAACCTTGCGAGCCAGCTTCCCAGCCCTGCGCTGAGTGTTGAGGGTCGGTAGCCCAGATAACGGCCCTTCGACATCCGCTGCCAGTACGGCTCCTTACTCGGGCGTGCGGCCAGCTTGTTTCGCGCCGCCACCCTGCTCAGATCGGTCATCTTTCCAGGCTCCACGCCCCCTTAGGGACAGTATGGAAAGAGTATGGAAATTCACCGGAATTCACAACGATGCAAACTGCCATATTTCATGCACTTAGGTACGGCGTGAACGCGGATGTACCTCGCCTCTTTGCCTTCACACGGCAAGGGTCACAGGTTCGAACCCTGTACCGCCCACCAGATCGATCGACGAAGCCGCCTCCGGGCGGCTTCGTCGTTTCCGGCTTCCAGTTGGCACGGATGCTGCGAACCGCGACGCTGCGGCAAGCGGCTGTCGCGCACTGGGTCCTCCCGAACCCTCTCGTGGCGCGGCTCACGCCCCACACGCATGTGACCGCTGCGTCACCGCGACCGCGTGCGCGGACGAAGCTTCTGCACGCCTTAGAAAGGGTTGCAGGCTCACACGCAACGTTAACCGGAGCGCGACTAGCCTCCGCCGGACTTGGATCGGGGAACCTTGTCATGGCCGACACGCCGCATCAGCCTTCCCTTCCCATCGCCGACGGTGGCACGGCGCTGACCTCTGCGGCCGTCGACTTCGCCCGGGCACAGGGTGTCCAGGCCTCGGTTGCGCATTCCCTGGAGGAATCACGCCGCGCGACGGCGCGCGGCGCGAAAGGCGCAACCGCGCAGGACGTGACGCTACCGGACGGGACCACGTTCGATCTTCTGGCCGAGCTCGATACGCGCCAGCGCAGCCGTGCAGCGGTCGCGTCCGGCGAGACATCGCTGGAGGCGTCACGTCGCGCGGCCGAACCGGCGGTCGCGGACTACGCGCCCAAGCCGCTGTATCCGCCGAAGTTCGAGTCGGTGCTGAGCCAGGCATCCGCGCGTGCGCTCGCCCAGATCGCCAGCGCGCGGCCCGACGGCATGATCGGCGACTGCGATGCGATGCGACAGTTGGCCGTGGACCTCGATCGCGTCGCACCCACCAGCGTTTCGGTGCTCATCACCGGCGAGAGCGGCACCGGCAAGGAATTGGTCGCCCGTGCCGTGCATGATCGCAGCCGGCGTCGGGGCTCGTTCATCGCGGTGAACTGCGGCGCGATCGCGCCGGATCTGCTGGCCAGCCACCTGTTCGGCCACGAACGCGGCAGCTTCACCGGTGCGCAGCAGCGCCATGTCGGCTTTTTCGAACAGGCACATCGCGGCACGCTGTTCCTCGACGAAATCACCGAGATGCCGCCGGCGCTGCAGGTGTACCTGTTGCGGGTTCTCGAGACTGGCGAAGTCACGCGCGTAGGGGGCAGCGAAACGATTCCCGTCGACGTGCGCATCGTCGCGGCGACCAATCGCGAGCCGATCCAGAGCATCGAGCAGGGCAAGTTGCGCGAGGATCTCTACTACCGCCTCGCCGATTTCGTCATCGCGCTGCCGCCGCTGCGCGCGCGGGGCAGCGACGTCGTGCTGCTTGCGAACGTGTTCGTCGAACGTCTCAATGCCGAGCACGGCCAGGCGAAACAGCTCGCGCCCGACGCGGAGCGCATGCTCGTCCGCCATGGCTGGCCCGGCAACATCCGCGAGCTGCGCAGCGTCGTGCAACGCGCCTACCTTCTGAGCGACGGACCGCTCGTGCGCATTCCGGTGCTCGGCCGGCGTGCGATGCCGCTGCACCAGGACGACAGCAGCATCGTGTTCCACGTCGGCATGAGTTATGCGGACGTCGAACGGGAAATGCTGCTGAAGACGCTGGCGAAGGTCGACGGCGACAAGACCGAGGCGGCACGTGTTCTCGGCGTCAGCGTGCGCACCATCCACAACCAGCTCGCGCGACTCGCGACCGGCGAGGATGCTTCGCACGCCTGAGCGACCGCATCGGGCGGCGCGGCGCGGCGCATTCCATGGTCGCTGACGTCACGACGTCTGCAATGAGGCGAACGTAGGGGCGCGCCCACGGCGGCCGCGCGTCGGCGGCTCGAAGCGGGCGACGTCCGGGGCGCACTTGCCGATCCCGCGTGCGTCGAAGTGTCGAGCCCGCGCTGCAGTCACCTGCTCCACGCCGCGCCGCCGCTCTGAACATCGCCACGAAAAAGGCCCGCATGTGCGGGCCTCTTCCGTTACGCGGCATGCATCAGTGCGAAGACGGCGAACGCGGCGTGGTGCCTGCGTCCTTCTTGGCCGTGGAGGTCGCAGAGGTGGAGGCCGTCGAGCCCGCAGATCCGCTCGCCTGGCGTGACGTGCTGTCATCGCTCTCGGACGACGACGCACCGCTCAGCGACGAACTGCCGGACTGGCCCGACAGCGAGGATTGCGAGCTCGACTGCCCCGCGGACTGCAATCGTGCGTCCGTCTGCGAGGACACACGGATGCGGTTGTCGATGTCGCGCACGCCCGCGCAGGACTCCGCGATGTCCTCGATGCGATGTTTCATCCAGCGCTGGTCGACGTTGCCCTCGAGCACGATCTTTCCGCTCTCGCTGCGCACTTCGACGTCCGACACGTCGAGATCATGCGCATTCATCAGGCGCTCGTTGAGGTCGTCGATGATGCGCTCGTCCGAACGGACATAGTTCTTCGGGCCGCGCCCGCGCTGCGACGGCTGACCGTAGCCTGCGCCGCTCTGCGGGCCGTACGCGTACTGCGGTGAGCCCGAGCCGCGGTTGTATTGCGTTTCGCTGTCACCGGAGAACGTCGACTGGGAACGACTCGAATAGCCGCCGTCGCCATAGCCGCGGCTGCTGCCGAACTGCGACTGGCCCGGGCCGAACTGCGACTGCCCGAAGCCTTCGCCCCGCTGACCGTAGTGCTGCGGCGCGCTATAGCCCATCGACGCGCGACCGAACTGCGACGATCCGTAGCTCTGCGAACCCTGCCCGTACTGCTGCGAGCCGTAGCTATGCGCAGGCTGCTGCGGCGCACCGTAGCCCTGGCTGCTCTGGCCATAACGTTGTCCGCCGTACTCGTTCGGGGTGCGCCAGCTGTTGAAGCTGGTTTCGTGCTGCATGTACGGGCTGTTGTAGCCGCCATGCACGCCCGTCTGCGATGCACCATAGCCGCCGACGAGGTAGTCGCGATCGCGGTTGAAGTCACCGCCGCCATACGTGCTGCCCTGCGCGCCGTAGGTCGGCCCGTAGCGGGTCTGTGCGTTGAAATCACCGCCACTGTAGCTCTCACCAAAGTTGCGGCCGCTTGATGCTTCGTTGCCGTACGCGCCGTACTGCGGACGCGAATACTGCTCGCCGAACTCCTGCTGCGATCCGTAGCCCTGTCCGTACGACTGCGACGCGCCGTAACCCTGTCCGTACGACGCCGACGCGCCGTAACCCTGCTGGCCGTACTGCGACGGGCCCTGCCCGCGCGATCCGTACTGCCCGCCCTGTGAGCCCGCATAACCGCCCTGCGCATAGCTGCCCTGGCGGTACTGCTGCGAACCGTAGTCTTCGTTCGACGATCCGTAGGACTGGCCCTGACCGTACTGTTGCGCGCCCGGATAGCCGTAGCCGTGTCCGGTCGACTGCTGGCCGTAGTCCGAAGTGCCGTAACTGCTCTGGCCGTACTGGTTGCCTCGGCCGTACAGCTCGCCCTGGTTCATCTGATTGGCGTAGGCCGGCTCCCACTGCCCGCTCTCGCGCCCCGCACCCTGGCGTGCGGCCTGCGCGTTTTCGGACTGGTAGTTCGAGCTGCGCTGTTCACCGTAGCGACCGCTCGATTGCTGACCCTGTTCGTTGTTCTGCATGTGCTGTTTCCTCTCATTGATCCAGTTACGACCTGCGTTGACGGCATCCGCTCCGAGTCGCATGAAATCGTTCGCGACATCTCGAAGCTGGCGCCCCACTGGTTGATCACGCACTGCGCTGTCCTCCGTTCTCGGACTCTTTTTGCTTTGAAGTACGCCGCCTGACAGCGACACGCGGAGACGCGCAAGGTCCATGCCAATCGTTCGGACGTCGTACGCGCGGTGTTTAACGCCGCCTTGCTGCGCATGTTTCGAAGACGCGAAAGTTTTTCGCGCCACGAGAGTGCGCTCGAACGCGTGGATCACGTGTGTTTGACACCGCCCTGTCGCGACGCCTGCGACATTGAACGCGGGGCCATGCGGCCTCTTCCTCACGAGCGAGAAACAAACATGAAGAAGCTTTTAGCGACCGCAGCATTGGCCCTTGTGCTGACTGCTTGCCATAAGGATGAGCAGACCGAGCAGTCGACGATGCCTGCGGCGTCCGATACGGCGACCACGCCGCCCGCCGACTCCACCACACCGCCGCCGGCCGATACCACGACTCCGCCTTCGGATACGGGCGGCCTCATGCCGCCAACGGACACGACCGGCACGACTCCGCCGACCGATACCACTGGCACCGGGACCGGAACGGGCACGGGAACGGGGACCGGCACGACGAACACCGGCTCCGACTCGACGCAGAACAACGGCAGCACCACGCCGCCGACGCCCTGACGCATCGTGCGCGAACAGAAACGGCGGCTCCTGCCGCCGTTTCTTTTGCTCGGTTAGCGACGAGGGATATCGCCGGTCGACGCGAAACGCCAACGGCGGTACTCGCGGGTTCTACACGGGCAACGGCTTGGCGCGCGCGATGATCTCGGCCGCCTCGTCCGGCATGGTCCGCTTAGCCGCATCTGCGAGCGTGTAGCGCGACGGGCTCTTCGCGCGCGCGAGTTCCGCCCATGTCACCGGCACCGCGACGGGCGCACCGGGCCGCGCACGCAGTGACCAGCTCGCTACGCTCGTCGCGCCACGGCCGTTGCGCAGCCAGTCGATGAAGATGCGGCCCTTGCGCTTTGCCTTGCTCATGGTCGCGATGTAGCGATCCGGCGATTGACGCTCCATCGCATCCGCGAACGCTTCGCAGAAGCGACGCACGGCTTCCCACTCGGCATCGGGCTGCAGGGGCGCCACCACATGCACGCCCTTCCCTCCCGACAGCTTGGGAAACGATTCGATGCCGACGTCGAGCAGGCGGTCACGCACCTCTCTCGCGGCCGCGCGGATCTGAGGCCATTCGATGGAAGGGTCCGGATCAAGGTCGAACACCATGCGATCGGGCTTCTCGATCGCATCGATGCGCGAGCCCCAGGGATGCAGCTCCAGCGCATTCATCTGCACCAGCGACATCAGCCCGGCCACGCTGTCGACGTAGAAGTACTCGGCTTCGTCGCCATCGTTCTCCACCAGCGTGTACGACTTCACGGCGTCGCTGAAGCCGTGCTTCACGTGCTTCTGGAAGAAGTGTTGGCCCTTGATGCCATCCGGGCAGCGCACGATCGAGAGGAGTCGCCCGCCGATCTCGTCGAGCAGCTGCGGTGCGGCCTTCAGGTAGTAGTTCCAGACGTCCTGCTTGGTGTAACTGGCATCGGGGTAGACCACGCGATCAGCGCTGCTCAGGGTCGGCAGGTCGGACGTATCGAGATCGATCTGCAGCGATGTCCGACGCGTCGACTTCTTCGCGGCTGTCGTCTTCTTCGCCGTGTTTCGGGCGGACGATTTCGTAGTGGAGGCCGTCCGCGTCGCCGTCTTCGCTGCCGCCAGCGCCGCGCCCGCGGTCTTCGTCGCGCCCGCGCGCTTGGAACGGACGGGCGATTTCGACGTACCCGTCGACATGTGTACGGTCTCCGGTTGTGCCAACGCCTCCGGCGTCGCCGGCTTGTCATCGCGCAAGCGGTGGAACGACGCCTGGCGCACCAGCCCCTCGCCGCCCCAGCCGCGGAAGAACACTTCGACCACTGTCTTCGGCTTCACCCAGTGGATGCGTCCCTTGGGCAACGGCACGTGTTTCGGAATCTCGACGACGGGTTCGGCGACTTCCAGCGCGCGCAGGCGCTTGGTGAGATCCAGTAGCACGTCGCTGTTCATGCCCGAGCCGACACGACCGGCGTACACGAGCGTGCGGTCCCGATACTGCCCCAGCATCAGCGCACCGAGGCCCTTGCGCGAGCCCTGCGGCGGCGTGTAGCCGACCACCACGAACTCGCGCGTCTCGACGGTCTTCACCTTGAGCCAGTCGCTGGAACGCCCGTCGAAATACCGGGAGTTGACGCGTTTGCTGATGATGCCTTCCATGCCGCGACCGCGCGCCGCGTCGAAGATCTCCGGGCCGTTGCCGACGATGTGCGAGCTGTAGAAGAGGTGCGGGTCGGCACCCGTGAGCAGTTGCTCGAGCAGCGCCTTGCGTTCGACCAGCGGCACGCCGCGCAGATCGTGGCCGTCGACCGCGAGAAGATCGAAGATCACATAGCGCATGGCACGCGGATCCTTGTCGGACAGCGCCTTCTGCAATGCGTTGAAGTCGCTGTAGCCCGACGTGTCGACTGCGATCAGCTCGCCATCGAATACCGCCGTCGTGCCGAAGTCCTTGAGCATCTTCAAAAGCTCGGGCGCGCGCGTGTTCCACGGAATGCCATTGCGCGACCACAGCATCGGCGACCGGCCGCTCTGCCCGATCAGGCGGTAGCCGTCCCACTTCCATTCGTGCAACCAGTCGTCGCCACCGGGTGCGTTGTCGGACGACACTGTCAGCATCGGCTCGACGAACTCGCCCAGCGGGAACTTGGCGCCGCCGGCCAGGCGCGCAGCGGTCCGCTTGATGGCGCGCAGGTCGGCGGTCGCCTTGGTTGTCGCGCGGGCCGTCGCCGTCTTGCGCACGGGTTTGACCGTCTTCGTGCTCGCTCGGCGCGTCGAAGCGGTGCGGGTCTTGGACATGGCACGTTCCGTATCGAAGCCCTTTCGGGCGCGAATCTCGAGACCGCTACGCGTCGACGCACCCGGTGCGTCCGCTGGCGGCGGCGGCAATGCACCGATGAGGTCGTCCGCTTCGAGGTCCGCCGCGTACTCGTCGCTGCGTTTGAGCAGCATCCACTGCGCGCGTTTGCCGCTCTGACGCGTGCGGATCAGCGACCACCGCCCCTTCAGGCGCTCGCCCTCCAGTTCGAAGTCGATGCGCCCCTTGCGCAAGGCGGCGTGCAGGTCGCCGTCGGGTGTCCACGTGCCGTGGTCGAAAATCGCCATGTGGCCGGCGCCGTATTCGCCTTCGGGAATCAGCCCCTCGAAGTGCGAATAGGTCATCGGGTGATCTTCGGTTTCGACGGCCAGGCGCTTCTCGCCGGGCCGGAACGACGGACCGCGCGGTACCGCCCAGCTGCGCAGAACGCCGTCGATTTCCAGACGGAAGTCGTAGTGCCGCGCCCGCGCATGGTGCAGCTGCACGACGAACGACAACGGCCCGCCGCTGCGCTTGCGCACCTCGCCCTTCGGCTCGGGCGTGCGCGAGAACGCGCGCTTGCGGTTGTATTCCTGCAGGCCCATGCGTCAGGCCCGCTTCTTGGCCGCGCGCTTCTTCGGCTTGGCCGCAGGGGTCTTGCGTGCGCGCGTGGCCTTCTTCGCCGCGGTCTTGGTCGCGCCGCCGCCCTTCTTTTCAAGACTCTTCTTGAGCAACGACATGAAGTCGACGACGTTGGTGGCGGTCTCGGCGTCCTCGTCCTCGCGTTCGTCCTCGACGTGCGCGGTCTTCTTCTGCTTGATGCGCTCCTTGATCACCTGCGACAGCCGCTCGCGGAACTCGTCCTTGTAGTCGTCCGCCTTGAACTCGTCGGTCATCGATTCCATCAGCATCTCCGCCATCTGCATTTCCTTCGGCGTGACATGCCAGGCGCGCGCGCTGCCGGACGGCAGGTCGTAATCCGCGGGATCCACGAGTTCCTGCGGGAAGCGCATCAGCATGAGCATCAGCGCATCGTCCTGCGGCGTGAGCATGCAGAGGTATTCGCGGGTGCGGATGACGACGCGACCGATGCCGACACGGCCGTTCTTCTTCAGCACCTCGCGCAGCAGCACGTAGCCCTTCTCGGCTTTCTTGCCCGGCACGAGGATGTAGGGCTTCTCGATGTAGGGCAGCGAGATCGACGCGGCATCGACGAACGATTCGATCGCGATCGTCTCGTGGTTCTCCGTCGCCGCGCGCTCGATGTCCTCCGGCTTCAGGACGACGTAGTTGTCCTTGGAGAACTCATACGCCTTGACGATCTCCTTCCACGGCACTTCCTCGCCGGTCTCGGCGTTGACGCGTTCGTAGCGGATCGGCGCGTTGTTGCGCGAGTCCAGCATGCGGAAGTGGATGTCCGTGCGGCGCTCGCCGGACATCAACTGGATGGGGATATTCAGCAGTCCGAACGAGATCGAGCCGGACCAGATGGGTCGCGCCATGGGACGTCTCCAGCGGTTTCCCAAAACGTCGCGCAGGCGGCGTCCGCACCGGGTGAAGCGGCCGCGCGATAATCGGCGTCACGGTAAATCCGAGGAAAACGCGATGTCCGACCGGCCGGTCCTGTTCCACAACAAGTCCACGTGCTCGAAATGCGCCGGTGCGCTGGAGATGCTGAAGTTCAATGGCATCGAGCCGGACGTGGTCGACATCAAGCAGCAGCCGCTCGACGAGGCACGACTGCGCGAGATCGTGCGGATGACGGGCGGTCCGGTGCGCGCCCTGGTCCGCAGCGGCGAAGCGGCCTACGCAGCGGCCGGTCTCGACGAATCCAGCAGCGATGACGCGCTCATCGCGGCGATGGCGACGCACCCGGAACTCGTCGAGCGGCCGATCGTCGTGCACAACGGCCGTGCGGTCGTCGGCCGCCCGCCCGAGCGTGTGCTCGAGCTGTTCGACCTCGGTTGAGGCTCAGAGGCTCTTGCTGACCCGCAGGGCGGCGATGCGCGGCGGCGGCGAGAACGAGTCGCTGCGCGCGTCGGCCCAGTACTGCTGGAAGACCGCATGCGGGGGCACGCTGTCGAGCAGCGCACCGGGCGCGATGAAGTTGTAGATCGCCGCGAGCGAGCGCACTTCGGTCGGCGAAACGCGCCGCAGGATGTGCTCGGGCCCGAGCTCGCCCGGATGGCGCAGGCCGCACGCGCAGATCAGGTCGCGCAGCGCCTTCAGGGTGTTCTCGTGGAAATGGAAGACGCGCGTGGATTTGTCGGGTACGTCCAGGCTCTTCCAGCGCTTCGGGTCCTGCGTGGCGACGCCGCTCGGGCAGCGATCGGTATGGCAGCTCTGCGCCTGGATGCAGCCCAGCGCGAACATGTAGCCGCGCGCGGCGTTGCACCAGTCCGCACCCATGGCCATGGTCTTGGCGATGTCGAAGCCACTGATCACGCGACCGGCCGCACCGATGCGGATACGGTCGCGCAGTCCTAGGCCGACCAGCGTGTTGTGCACCAGCATCAGCGCTTCGTGCATGGGCACGCCGACGTGGTCGATGAACTCCGCGGGCGCGGCGCCGGTGCCGCCCTCCGCGCCGTCGACGACGATGAAATCCGGCAACAGGCCGGTCTCGTGCATGGCCTTGGCGATGCCGAACCATTCCCAGGGATGGCCGATCGCGAGCTTGAAGCCTGACGGCTTGCCGCCGGACAGCGTGCGCAGCTTGTCGACGAATTCGAGCAGGCCCTTCGGCGTGTCGAACGTCGAGTGACGCGCCGGCGATACGCAGTCGACGCCCACCGGGACGCCGCGCGTCGCCGCGATTTCCGGCGTCACCTTCGCGCCCGGCAGCACGCCGCCGTGGCCCGGCTTGGCGCCCTGCGACAGCTTGACCTCGATCATCTTCACCTGGGGGTCGGCGGCCGCCACGGCGAACTTCTCCTCGCTGAAGCTGCCGTCGTCGTTGCGACAACCGAAGTAGCCGGAGGCGACCTCCCACACCAGGTCGCCGCCGTACTCGCGGTGGTACGGGGAGATCGAACCCTCGCCGGTGTCGTGATAGAAGTTGCCCGCCTTCGCACCCTTGTTGAGCGCGCGGATGGCGTTCGCGGACAGCGAGCCGAAACTCATCGCCGAGATGTTGAACACGCTCGCCGAGTACGGCTTCGCACAGTGTTCGCCGATGGTGACGCGGAAATCGTGCGTCATGTATTCCGATGGCGCCAGCGAATGATTGATCCACTCGTAGTTGGTGCCGTAGATGTCCTGCAGCGTGCCGAACGGCCGGGTGTCGAGCACCGACTTCGAACGCTGGTAGGCCAGCGCGCGTTCCTGGCGCGAGAACGGCACCTCGGCGGTATCGGCCTCTATGAAGTACTGCCGCATTTCGGGTCCGATTGCTTCGAGCCCGTAGCGGAAGTGCGCGAGCAGCGGATAGTTGCGACGCAAGGTGCTGCGCGTCTGCAGGATGTCGACGGTACCGAGCACGGCGAACGGCAGCAGCACCGCGAAGACGATCGCGCCTTCGTGCATCACGACGAACCACCCCAACGCGAACAGTGTCGCGATTACGACGGCGATGTAGAGCGCGTAGCGCATGCGGCCTCCTTGTCCAACCGAGCATACCGGCCCGTCGCGACCGCCGCGCTCACGAGCGGCGCACGGACGCGTACCACGTGGCGTAAGGCGTGTTGTCGGCGAGGCGGCGGTTGAGGTCCGGACTGCCATCGTCCCACCACACCGGCCCGCGTTCCCCGAGCGCGAGCTTGGCGGCGTGCGCGCGCTGGCGGGCCCGCTTCTCCGCCGCGCCGTTGCCGTCCTCGAGTGCGCGCCGGATTTCGCGGCGCGCGCGCATGAGCGCGCGGGTCAGCTGCTCGCGCTCGTCGTCGGATAGTGTGGGGTCGGCGCGGCGCCACAAGCGGCCACGGACAACGATGTAGCGGCCGTCGGGCGTGACCGGGGGCGTCGAAGCAGGCTGCAGCATGACGAGTGCACGCCATTCACCGTGCACACGCCGCCGTAGCAGACCACTTCGTCCGCATACGACTTGATCGAATACATGCGCGTGCCGAACCGCTTGCCGTACAGCCCGTTGAGCAGCGGACTGTTCACCGACATTCCGTAGTAGCCGCAGGTCGACGTCACGACGTTGTACGGATACGTGCCACACGACCACAGCCCACGGAATGCGCCGGCGATGCCGACGAACGAATCGACCCGCGAGGCCAACCCGTTTCGATAGATCTCGCGCGCAGCCAGCGTCGCACCCATCGAATGGCCGATCACGTCGATCTTGCCGGTGCAGGATGCGGCCACAGCGTCGACCAGTGCGTTCACGACCGGCGTTTCCTCGCTGCCCTCGTGGTCATTGCAGGCGGCGCAGGTCTTGCTGCCCCAGTTCGGACGGAAGATCTGTGACGCCGCGTAGCCGCGCGCGATCAGTTCGTTGTACGTCGCGCTGAAGTCCGAGGGCGAGCCCGTATTGCCGTGCACGAGGACGACCAAATCACGACACGCGGCCTGCGCGCCCGCAGCGAAGAGAAGGGAGGACGCAACGACGAGGATCCTGCCGGTCTACTGCATGTCGACTCCTTCGGGAGGCGCCGGCACCGCGCCGGCATCGGACTCCGCGACGGACAGTACGTGCCCTTTCGGGCGTCGCCTGTTGTACGAAAGGGCATAACGCGCTGCGGCATGACGGACGGCGATGACGTGGACGCTGCGGGCGGGTAGCGTCGAGCGATCGAGGTCCCCACCTCGGAATTTCCCGCGCAGGGAGGTCGAACATGGCGCGTTCGGTCGCAGGCGAAACCACACCGCACAAGGCGGCAGCCATCTTCCAGAGCGTGGACACCGCACGTGCAGCCGCTGCCGCCGTGCGCTCGACACTCGGCATGCCCGACCAGCACGTCCGCACGCTGGACGCCACGACGCCGCATCCCGGGCGCGCCGCCGAACCTGAATCCGCCGGCATCTTCCAGACCATGCTGCGCGCGCACGCCGCGCTCGGCGTCGCGGGTTTCGTCGCCGGACTGTTGCTCTACTGGGTGCTGCGTCGTATGGGCATCGGCTTCATCGTCGACGCGCCGCTCGCTGCCGCGGGCGCGATCGTCTTCTTCTGCACGATTGGCGGCCTGCTCCTCGGTGGCCTGGTGACGCTGCGTCCGGACCACGATCCCTACGTCATGAAGATTCTCGACGCCTGCCGCGAAGGTCGCGCGGCCGTCGTCGTGCACGGACGAACCGCGGACGAGCGCGATGCCGCCGTCGAATTCCTGCGCTCCGCCGGCGGCGACGTCATCCAGACCTTGTAGGCCCGCGACGTTCGGACATCGACCCGCGGCACGCACTTCCGGCCCGGTGACCTGCCGCACTTGATCCGGATCAAGTTCCACGTGAAGGCGATCAAGACAATGGCCTCCATGAACCGAGCTCATCCTCCCAGGAAGATCCGTCCATGACCGATCTCGATGCGTTGGCACCCTCCGCCGGGACGCCCAAACCCACGGTCCGCGCCGCCGCCGCGGCACCGACGTACAACGACCGCGTCGTCCTCCAGTTCTCGCTGGCGACGGTGCTGTGGGGCATCGTCGGCATGGCGGTGGGCGCGCTGATCGCCGCCCAGCTCTACTGGCCCGACCTCACCCACGGCATTCCGTGGCTGAGCTACGGACGCATCCGGCCCATGCACACCAACGCGGTGATCTTCGCGTTCGGCGGATGCGCGCTCATGGGCACCAGCCTGCACGTGGTGCAACGCACCTGCGGCGTGCGACTCATCTCCGACAAGCTAGCGTCGTTCGTGTTCTGGGGATGGCAGGCGATCATCGTCGCCGCCGCGGTGACGCTGCCGATGGGACTGACGCAGGGCAAGGAATACGCCGAACTCGAATGGCCGATCGACTGGGCGATCGCGGTGGTGTGGATTGCCTACGCAGTGCTGTTCTTCGGCACGATCATGAAGCGCAAGATCCCGCACATCTACGTCGCGAACTGGTTCTACGGCAGCTTCATCATCACCATCGCGCTGCTGCACATCGTCAACAACGTCGCGGTCCCGGCCGGCGCATTCAAGTCGTACAGCGTGTACAGCGGCGCCGTCGACGCGATGGTGCAGTGGTGGTACGGCCACAACGCCGTGGGTTTCTTCCTGACCGCCGGCTTCCTCGGAATGATGTACTACTTCGTTCCTAAGCAGGCGCAGCGCCCGATCTATTCGTATCGCCTGTCGATCGTGCACTTCTGGGCGCTGATCGCGGTCTACATGTGGGCGGGACCGCACCACCTGCAGTACACGGCGCTGCCGGACTGGGCGCAGAGCCTCGGCATGGTGTTCTCGCTGATCCTGCTCGCACCGTCGTGGGGCGGCGCCATCAACGGCATCATGACGCTGTCGGGCGTGTGGCATAAGTTGCGCACCGATCCGATCCTCAAGTTCCTCATCGTTTCGCTCAGCTTCTACATGATGAGCACGTTCGAGGGGCCGATGATGTCGATCAAGACGGTCAACTCGCTCTCGCACTACACCGACTGGACGATCGGCCACGTCCACGCCGGCGCGCTCGGCTGGGTGGCGATGATCAGCGTCGGCGCCATCTACGCGCTCATGCCGAAACTGGTGGGCGCGGAGCGCATGCATTCGACCAAGGCGGTCGACGTGCACTTCTGGCTGCATACGATCGGGGTGGTGTTCTACATCGTCGCGATGTGGATCGCCGGTGTCATGCAGGGCCTGATGTGGCGCGCCACCAACCCGGACGGCACGCTCACCTACAGCTTCGTCGAAGCGCTCAACGCCACCTATCCGTACTACCTGATCCGCCTCGGCGGCGGCCTGCTCGTGCTGAGCGGCATGTTCCTGATGGCGTGGAACGTACTGAAGACGATGAGCGACGGCCGCGTGGCGGCCACGATGCCGGCGCTGCAGCCGGCCCGCGCCTGAGGACGCGACGATGGCCAACCACGCACACGAGAAAGTCGAAAAGAACGTCGGCCTGATGGCCGTACTCATCGCGGTCGCCGTCTCTTTCGGCGGCCTCGCGGAAATCGTCCCGCTGATGCACCAGGCGGAGGCGATCAAACCGCTGCCCGGGGTCAAACCCTATCCCGCGCTGGAGCTGGCCGGGCGCGACGTCTACATCCGCGAAGGTTGCTACAACTGCCATTCGCAGATGGTGCGCACACTGCGTTTCGAAACCGAGCGCTACGGCCACTATTCGCTCGCCGGCGAATCGGTCTACGACCATCCGTTCCAGTGGGGTTCGAAGCGCACCGGCCCGGACCTGGCGCGCGTCGGCGGCCGCTATTCGGATGAATGGCATCGCGTGCACCTCGAGAATCCGCGGGACGTCGTTCCCGAGTCGAACATGCCGGCCTTTCCGTGGCTGAACGAGAACATCGTCGACGGCGCGACCATCACGTCGCACATGAAGGCGCTGCGCGCGATCGGCGATCCGTATACCGACGCCGACATAGCCGGTGCCGCGAAGGCCGTTGACGGCAGGACCGAGATGGACGCGGTGGTCGCGTATCTGCAGGACCTCGGCAAGCACGCACCTAGGGGAGGCTGAACAATGGTCGCAGGCATCGTGACTGCAACCCTGCTCGTGCTGTTCATCGCGGGCTGGATCTGGGCGTGGCGCCCCGCTCGCAAGGCGTCGTTCGACGCTGCGGCGCGCCTGCCGCTCAACGACGAGGAGACCGCGCCATGAGCATCGCCTGGTCGTGGTACGTCATCGCGATCGTCGCGCTCAATATCGCCGGCTGCGTCTGGCTGCTCTGGTGGACGTCGCGTCGTCGCCCCGGCGACCCCAAGCCCACCGACACCAGCCATGTCTGGGACGACGATCTCACCGAATACAACAAGCCGCTGCCGCGGTGGTGGATCAACCTCTTCTACCTGACGATCATCTTTTCGATCGCCTACATGGCGTGGTTCGGCGGACTCGGCGGTTACGCCGGCGCCGGTGGCTGGTCGTCCGCGAAGGAGCACGCGGCGCAGAAAGCCAGCGAGGACGCCAAGCTCAACGCGGCATTCGCGAAGTTCGAGGGCAAGCCCATCGACGTGATCGCACGCGATCCGCATGCCATCGCGATCGGGCATTCGATCTTCGCGAACACGTGCTCGGGTTGCCACGGTTCATCGGCGAAGGGGGCGATCGGCTATCCCAACCTCACCGACGACATCTGGCACTGGGGCGGCACGCCCGATCGCATCCTGCAGACCGTGCTCGACGGCCGAGAAGGCGTGATGCCCGAATGGGGCAAGGTGCTGACGGGCATGGGCGGGCCGAACGCCGTCGACTACGTCGCGAGCTACGTGCAGTCGCTGTCCGATCCCAAGGGCCTGGAGAACAACTTCATGGCCGCGCAGGGCAAGTCGCTGTACGAGGGCGTCTGCATCGCCTGCCACGGCCCCGACGGCAAGGGCAACAAGGACATGGGCGCGCCCGATCTCACCGACGACTACTGGCTCTACGGTGGTGACAAGGCGCAGATCGTCGCGACGATCACGAACGGTCGCCACGGCATCATGCCCGCGCACCGCGCACTGCTCGGCGAAACGCGCGCACGACTCGTTGCGGCCTACGTCTGGTCGCTGTCGCACGCGCCGCAGCAGGTCGCCGCGAAATGAGCGTGCCCGATCCGGTGGTGCCGCCGTTCGATCATCCGCTGCACCCGAAAGCCCAGCGGATCGGCGCCATCCTGTGGCCGAGCTTCTTCGCGGCGGGCGTCGCGACGATGGGCTTCTTCGCCTACGTCGATCCCCTCGCCCTGCGTGACATGACCTTCCCCGATCTGCCGATCACGCGTGAGCTCGGCTACAGCATCGGCTTCTTCGCGTTCTGGCTGGCGACCGCATCGTCCAGCCTGTTCACCTGGTACCTGCTGCGACCGGCGAGCCGTTTCAATCGCCCGTTGCCGCCCGATCCGCAATGAGCCGAACCATTCCTGTCGAAGTCGTCGACGAGCCGGCTGGGCTCTACGTCAGCGAGAAGAAGATCTACCCGCGCCAGGTCGACGGTCGTTTCGATCGCCTGCGTCGCCTGTCGGTGTTCTGGCTGCTGGGCATGTACTACGTGTTTCCGTGGCTGCGCTGGGACGGCCGCCAGGCGGTGCTGTTCGACCTGCCCGCGCGCAAGTTCTACGTGTTCGGCCTGACGTTCTGGCCGCAGGATTTTCTCTACCTCGCGCTGCTGCTCATCGTCGCCGCGCTGATGCTGTTCTTCGTCACCGCGCTGGCCGGGCGCCTGTGGTGCGGTTACGCCTGTCCGCAGACGGTGTGGACGGAAACCTTCCTGTGGATGGAGCGCTGGACGGAGGGCGACCGCGCCAAGCGCATGAAGCTGGACGCGGGCCCGTGGACGCGCGAGAAGATCCTGCGCAAGGGTTCGAAGCACGTGCTGTGGGCCGTGTTCGCGCTATGGACCGGCTTCACCTTCGTCGGTTTCTTCACCCCCATCACCGACCTTGCGCATCGCCTGGTGCCGTTCGCATGGGGCGGCTGGGAGACCTTCTGGGTGCTGTTCTACGCGGTAGCGACGTGGGGCAATGCCGGCTTCCTGCGCGAGCAGGTCTGCAAGTACATGTGCCCCTACGCGCGCTTCCAGAGCGCGATGTTCGACCGCAACACCCTGATCATCGCCTACGACCCGATGCGCGGTGAGCCGCGCGGCCCGCGCAAGCGCGGCCTGCCCAGCGTGCTCGAACGCGCGCGTGGCCTGCTCGACAAGGCACTCGCCTACGACTACGTCTTCCGCGCCGCGCTGCATCCGACCGCCGCCGCGGCCGCGACCGGCGCCGCCGGCACGATCACGTTCGGCGGTGCGGGTGTGGAAGCCGCACCGCTTCCGAAGTTCGCCACCGAGGAACTCGGCGACTGCATCGACTGCACGATGTGCGTGCAGGTCTGCCCCACCGGCATCGACATCCGCAACGGCCTGCAATACGAATGCATCGCCTGCGGTGCCTGCATCGACGCCTGCGACGGCGTGATGGACAAGATGGGCTATCCGCGCGGCCTGATCCGCTACAGCACGCAGAACGCGATCGACGGCCGCGCCACGCGTGTCGTGCGCACCCGCATCCTCATCTACGCAACGCTGCTCATCGGATTCACCGGCGCGTGGCTGTGGGGCGTCACCCATCGCGACGCACTCACGGTCGAGGCGATCCGCGACCGCAATGCGCTGTACCGCGTCGTCGACGGCGGCGTCGACAACGGCTACACCCTCAAGCTCGCGAACCGTACCGACCGCGCGCAGACCTACCGCATCCGACTCGACACGGCACCGGACGGTGCGCGCATCGACCGCATGGCGCCGATCACCGTGCCTGCGCAGAACGTCGCCTCGGTGGAAGTGATCGTGCACGCACCAACCGGCGTCACCGGTCGCCACCCGCTGCGCTTCGTCATCGACACCGCCGACGGGAAAGTGAAAGACACCGTCGACAGCAGCTTCTTCGGACCGATGTGATGGATGAGACCGAACGCTCCAACTGGTCCAATCCGGTGATGTGGCTGCTCATCGGGCTGCCGGTCGTATCCATGATTTTCGGCATCGGGTTGGTGGTCATCGCCAATCGTGATTCGGATGACGCGATCGTCGACACCGTGCAGCGTACGGGCCAGATGCAGACCGCCGACCTCACGCCCGACGCGGTGGCCGGCCAGCGCGCGCTGAGTGCGGTCGTGCGGATCGGCAAGGGCACGGTCGATGTCATCCCGGTAAAGGGCGATTTCAATCGACGCGCGTCACTCAAGCTCAGCCTGCTGCATCCCGCACATTCCGCCGACGACAAGGTGATGACGCTGATGCCCAGCGAAACCGGCTGGCATGCGCAGCACGACGTCGACCTCGGCAGCGAGTGGAACGTGCGGCTCGAAGCCATCGATGGTCATTGGCGCATCGCGGGCCGCCTGCCGAAAGGTCAGCGCGCCGCGTTGCTGCAGCCCGCACTGGGCGGCGGTGGCTGATCGTGGACATGCGCGTCGCCCCGGCCTCGGCGGATGCAGCCACCGGCTGCTGGCACTGTGGCGAGCCGCTGTCCGCAACGCCCGCCCATTTGCAGATCGACGACGCCACGCGCGCGTTCTGCTGCGATGGCTGCGCGGCCGCCGCGCAATGGATCCGCGACGCGCACCTCGACGACTACTACTGCCTGCGCAGCGAGCGCGCATCGCGCGTCGGCACCGAGCCGTCCGACTTCACCCTCTGGGACCGCGATGACGTGGTCGCCGGCCACGTGAGCGACGTCGGCGGCCTGCGCGAGATCACCGTCGTCACCGACGGCATGCGCTGCGCCGCCTGTGCATGGTTGATCGATCGCGCGCTGTCGAACGAACCGGGCGTTCGCGACGTCGCCGCCAATGCGGTGACGGGCCGCATCCGGCTGACCTGGGATCCGGCTGCAACGCCGCTATCGTCCCCGCTGCAGCGCCTGGCATCGCTCGGCTATCGCCCGTACCTCGCTGGCGGCATCGTCGACGAAGACGCACGCCGCCGTGCGCGCAACCGCTCGCTGCTGCGCATCGGCCTCGCCAGCCTCGGCGCGATGCAGGCCATGATGTTCGGCGAAGCGTTGTACCTCGACACCGGCGGCTCGATGCCGATCGCGACGCGTGACTTCCTGCGCTGGATCACCTTCCTCGTCTCGACACCCGTCGTTTTCTACGCCGGCTGGCCATTTCTCGAGGGCGCGTGGCTCGAGCTGCGGCATCGCCGTCTCGGCATGGACGTGCTCGTTGCGACTTCGACGTTGCTCGCCTACGCGGCCAGCGTGGTCGAAACCGTGCGCGGCGGGCCGCATGTCTGGTACGACGCCGCGGTGATGTTCGTCTTCCTGCTGCTGGTCGCACGCACGCTCGAGGAACGTGCACGCGCCGCAGCGAACGCGCAGGTCGACGCGCTCGCGCGCGCGCGTCCGGTGCTCGCCACGCGCGAGCTCGCCGATGGCACGCGCGAGACAGTGCCGATCGCGGCGCTTGCGGTCGGCGACATCGCTTGCGTCGCTGCCGGGGAACCAGCCCCCGCCGACGGCGTCCTGCGCAATGAGGAAGCTCGCTTCGAGGAAGCGCTGCTCACGGGCGAACCACATGCGGTTGCCCACCGCAGCGGCGACACGATCTTCGCCGGAACTATCTGCCGCGACCGCACCGCCCGCGTCCAGGTGACGCGCGTGGGTGCCGACACCCGGCTGTCCGAACTCACGCGCCTCGTCGAACAGGCGCAGGCGCATCGTCCGAAACTCGCGCAGGTGGCCGACCGCATCGCCGGCGTGTTCGTGATCGCGATGCTGCTGGTCGCCGCCGTGACGTTCTTCGTCTGGCGTGTGCATGACCCGCTGCGCGCTCTCGACGTCACCCTCGCCGTTCTCGCCATCTCCTGCCCCTGCGCGCTCTCACTGTCGATGCCCGCCGCACTCGCGGCCGCACACGGCGGCCTCGCACGCATCGGCCTGCTGGCGACGCGCCCCGATGCGCTCGACCGCCTGGCGCGCGCCGACGACATCGTCTTCGACAAGACCGGCACGCTGACCGACGGCGGCGCACGGATCGCGTCGGTCGAGACGTTCGGCATCGACGAAGCGAGCGCGCTGCGCATTGCCGCATCCCTGGAACAGGGGTCGACGCACCCGCTCGCGGTCGCATTCGCCGCGGTCGATGCCGTCGCCGCGCACGATGTGCGTGTCGTTGCCGGCAGCGGCCTCGAAGGCTTGGTCGGAGGTCGAAGCTGGCGCATCGGCCGCGCGGACTTCGCGGCGGGGCGCGACGACGATGACGCGGTCTGGCTGGGTGACGGCAACCACGCCGCGGCACGCTTCGAGATCGGTGAGTCACTGCGTAGCGATGCCGCCCCGGCGATCGCCTCGTTACGCGACCAGCGTCTGCGCGTGCATCTCGCCAGTGGCGATGCGCACGGCCGGGTCGACGCCATCGCGCGCCATCTCTCGATCGGCACTGCGCGTGCGCGACAGACCCCTGAAGACAAACTCGCCTACGCGCGTGAACTGCAGCGCGATGGACGCGTCGTCGCGATGGTCGGCGATGGCGTCAACGACGCACCGGTCATCGCGGGGGCGGACGTCTCCATCGCGATCGGCGGAGGCGCCGCACTCGCACAGCGCGCCGCGGACTTCGTGCTGACCGGCCATTCGCTGTCGCGACTCGCGCAGGCCGTCGATCTCGCCCGTCGTACTCGCCGCGTTATCCGCCAGAATCTCGCGTGGGCGCTCGGCTACAACCTGCTCGCGCTGCCCGTCGCGGTGACTGGCCACGTCGCGCCCTGGCTCGCCGCGCTCGGCATGAGCCTGTCGTCGCTCGCGGTGACGCTCAACGCATTGCGCCTCGCCCGGAGGGCCGCATGACCATCCTCCTGCTGCTGATTCCGCTCAGCCTGATGCTGCTCGTGGTCGCTGTCGGTGCGTTCTGGTGGGCGGTGAAGCGCGGCCAGTTCGACGACCTCGACACGCCCGCCATCGACATCCTTCGCGACGATCCACCCAAGCACGACTGACATGCAGCTCGCCTGGCTCACGCTCGTATCCGCACTGCTCACTGGCCTGGTCGGCAGCGGGCATTGCGCGGTGATGTGCGGCGGTATCGCGACCGGTTTCCCGGCGATGGCGCCTCGCGCGCAATGGCGTTATGTGGTCGAGCCCAACCTTGGACGCGTACTCGGTTACGCCGTGGCCGGCGCCGTCGCTGGCGGCCTGGGCCACGCGATCGTCGGTGTCGCTGCGATGCCCTGGCTGCGGATTGCGTTACGCGCGGCAACGGGCTTCGTGCTGCTGGCCGTGGGCCTTCGGCTGTGGCGCGGCACCAGCGCCACGTCGACCTATTCCTCGCTCGGCGGCGGCATCTGGCGTGCGCTGAAGCCGATCCAGCGCCACCTGCTGCCGGCGTCGACGACGCCCCGTCGCCTCGCGCTTGGCGCGCTCTGGGGCTGGTTGCCCTGCGGACTGAGCACCACCCTGCTCGCCGCGGCGTGGCTGCAGGCCAGCGCGGTGAACGGCGCGGTGACCATGGCCGCGTTCGGCCTCGGCACGCTGCCGGTGATGCTGCCGCTGACGTGGTCGGGCCAGCAGCTGGGGCGTCGGCTGCTGCGCGGTCGCCTGCGGGCAGTCGCCGGGCTCGTCATCGCGACCGCCGGGGCGCTGACGATCACGGCGCCCTGGCTGGTGGCGTCGATGCCGGGCCTGCACGGCCCGCTGAGCGCGTTGGGCTGCCTGTCGCCCGCCTGATCAGGCGCGCTGACGCATCCGAGGATCCACCGGCGCTCCGTCGCCGCCGTGCGCGAGGCGCTCCAGCTCCGCTGCGTCCAGGATGTCGACCTTGCGGCCCTGCACGGCGATCACTCCGTCGTCCTGCAGGCGCGTGAAACCGCGGCTCACCGTCTCCAGCGCCAGGCCGAGGAAGCGCGCGATGTCTTCGCGGCTCATGGGCAGGCGCATGCGGTCGGTCGGTTCGCCGATCGCACGCAGGCGCTCGATTAGACCGTGCAGGAACAGCGCGATGCGCTCGTTGGCCTGGCGCCGCGCCAGGATCTCCAGATGGTCCTGGTCGCGGCCCACGCTCTGGCCGATGACGCGCATCAGCTGACGCTGCAGCGCGGGCACGTGCGCGGCGACGTCGGACAACTCGTCGAATGGCACTTCGCAGACGTTCGCGGTGGTCAGCGCCACCGCCTCGCAGCGATGCAAGCCGGAACCGAGTGCATCCAGGCCGATGAGTTCGCCGGGCAGGTGGAAACCGATGACCTGTTCCTCGCCGTCCTCGTTGACCAGCACGGTCTTGAAGGCGCCGTCGCGGGCGACGAACACCGCCCCCATCGGATCGCCTTGGCGGAACAGGCGTTCCCCTGCATCGACCGGGCGCTTTCGGCGGACGATCTCCTCCAGTTGCTGAAGATCATCCCGGCCGATGCCCGCCGGCAGGCAGAGCTGTTGCAGCGAGCACTGGGCGCAGCCGCGCCGCAGCGTCGGAAGATCGATCGGGGTCGCCGCCATATCGCAGAAAAGCCGCTGCCGGAGCACAGGTGAAGAGCTTAACGGGTGGCGGTCGTTCGAGGGTCGACGCCGCACGACCGCTCTGCGCGGTTTGCGCAGTACGCCTCGTTAACGGCACCGCGGTTCGCGGCTTCGGGCGTGGTCCGCAGCGCGCCGCGCGATCGCGCCGGTGGATCGCGCGTCGCAGCGACGTCGCTCCGCGGATTGCGCCGATGGCAGGCGGCACGGGGCGAACATCTGGCATATCGCGTCTCGAATGGCGTACGACGATGCACATCGCGTCGCTACCCGAAATACCGCGGCCGCGTTCACGAGCAGCGATCAATCCGCCACATGCGTCCGCGCTTCCATTCCGCCGCGACACGCACGGCGGAACTGCAGACGGAGGCGTTGCAGCGAAGCACGTCCGCAATCGCGGTGGGCATCACCCCTCGCGCATCGACCCACCCGATCGACGTGGTGCCTGGGGCGGGACTCGAACCCGCACGACATGGTCGGGGGATTTTAAGTCCCCTGCGTCTACCGATTTCGCCACCCAGGCGTGAACGCACATAGCTTACGTCCGCCGTGCGCACATCGCGGAAAAAGAAAAAGCCCCGCATCGCTGCAGGGCTTTTCTAACTGGAGGCCGAGGTCGGAATTGAACCGGCGTACGCGGATTTGCAGTCCGCTGCATAACCACTCTGCCACCCGGCCAGGAGGCGCGTAAGGCGCACTATCGAAGCGTGCCCCTGAAAAGACAAGACCCCGCGAGCGGGGTCTGGTCAGACGGTTCCGATGCTCTGGCTCCGACGAATCTGGAGCGGGAAAAGGGACTCGAACCCTCGACCCCGACCTTGGCAAGGTCGTGCTCTACCAACTGAGCTATTCCCGCGGAACAGGCTGCGCATTCTACGGGTGCAGCCGGCCGTGTCAACACCCGGATTTCAAAATGAATGCGGTTACACCATGCCCGTGCGCTCGTCGCGCATCAGCACCGGCCACGCGGCGCGCAGGTAGGCCCAGCCCGACCACAACGTCAGGATCGCCGCCAGCGCGAGCAGCCATTCGCCGATCGAGAAGATCGGCAGACCGAGGAATTTCGCCTGATACAGCAGGCATTCAAGCGCGACCATCTGCACGATCGTCTTGAACTTGCCGATGGTGGCGACTTTCACCTTCGCGCGCTGGCCGAGCTCGGCCATCCACTCGCGGAGCGCGGACACCGCGATCTCGCGACCGATGATCACCGCCGCCCACAACGCCATCCACTTGGTCGGATGGACCTGCACGATGAGCAGTAGTGCGACCGCCACCATCAACTTGTCGGCGACCGGATCGAGGAACGCGCCGAACGCCGAATACTGGTTGTAGGCGCGCGCGATCCAGCCATCGAGCCAGTCGGTGATCGACGCGATCGCGAACACTGCCGCGGCGGCGAAGTTCGTCCACGGATACGGCAGATAGAACACCACCACGAGGACCGGAATCAGCACGATCCGCACGAGGGTGAGAATGGTTGGAACCGTAATGCGCATGCCCTACTCCGCGCCGCCCTGCGACGCCAATCCGTGGAGGGTGTCATAGATCCGCTGAGCGAGGGCTTCATTCACGCCCTCGACCCGCGCGATCTCCTCGACGCCCGCGGCCTTCAGTCCGCCGAGCCCGCCGAAATGCTTGAGCAATGCGGCGCGGCGGCGCGGCCCGATGCCCGGAATATCCTCCAGGCGACTGGTCGTGCGGGCTTTCTGCCGCTTGCCGCGGTGCCCCGTGATCGCGAAACGGTGCGCCTCGTCACGCACCTGCTGGACGAGCTGCAGCGCCGGCGACTGCGCCCCGGGGTGCGTGATGCGGCCATCCGGCAACAGCAGATCCTCGTCGCCCGGACGACGCTCCGGCCCCTTGGCGACACCGACCACGCGCACGCCGTCGACACCGAGTTCGGCCAGCACCGCATTCGCCTGCGCCACCTGCCCGGCGCCGCCGTCGATCAGCAGGATGTCGGGCAGCACGGCCGCGGCCTTGGTCGCGCGATCGGACGCCGGCGACTCACCTTCAATCGCCTCACGCGCATCGATCGCGCGCTTGAACCGTCGGAACAACGCCTGATGCATCGCGGCGTAATCGTCACCCGGCGTGATGCCGGTGATGTTGTAGCGACGGTACTGCCCACGACACGCGCCCTCGGCATCGAACACGACACACGACGCAACGGTCGCCTCGCCCATCGTGTGCGAAATGTCGAAGCATTCGATACGGTTGGGCACGTCGTCCATGCCCAGCAGGTCGCGCAGCGATTCGACACGCCCGCGCTGCGCGGTTGCGCTCGTCATCTCCGAGGCCAGCGCCATCTGCGCATTGCGACCTGCGATGTCGAGGTAGCCGGCGCGCTCGCCGCGCACGCTGCAGCGGATCTGGACCTTGCGATCGCTCGCCATCGACAGCGCCTGCTCGAGCAACTCGCGATCGGGGATGTCGCGATCGAGCACGATCTCACGGGGAGGCGTCTTGTCGATGTAGTGCTGCGAGACGAATGCGCCCAGCACTTCGTCCGCCTGGTCGCTGCCGTTGGTCTTGGGGAAGAACGCCCGCGTACCGAGGTTGCGACCGTCGCGGAAGGCCATGAGCACGACGCAGGCATTCGCGCCCTGTGCGGCGATGGCGAGTACGTCGAGGTCGGCGGCGCGACCGTCGACGTACTGGCGCGCCTGCAAGGTGCGGATCGCGGCGACAAGATCGCGAAGGCGTGCAGCCTCCTCGAAGTCGAGGTTCATGCTCGCCTGCTCCATGCTGCGCGCAAGCTCGTTGGTGAGCTCGTCGCTGCGGCCTTCGAGCATCATCGACGCGCGCCGCACGCTTTGCGCGTACTCGTCGTTCGCGATCAGGTTCACGCAAGGCGCGCTGCACCGGCCGATCTGGAACTGCAGGCATGGCCGCGAGCGGTTGCGGAAGACGGTGTCCTCGCAACTGCGCAGCTTGAACAGCTTGTGTATCAGGTTGAGCGTCTCGCGCACCGCACCGACGCTCGCATACGGGCCGAAGTACTTGCCCTGCACCGCACGCGGGCCGCGATGGACCGCGATGCGCGGATAGTCCTCGGTCGTCAGCAGGACATAGGGATAGCTCTTGTCATCGCGCAGCAGCACGTTGTAACGCGGCTTCAGCGACTTGATGAGCTCGTTCTCGAGGATCAGCGCTTCGGCTTCGGTGCGCGTTGCCGTGACTTCGATGCGCGCGATCTGCGAAATCATCGCCGCGATGCGCGCGGACTTCGGCGTATTGTTGAAGTAGCTCGATACGCGGTTCTTCAGCGCGCTCGCCTTGCCGACGTACAGCACGGCATCGTCCGCCGCGATCATCCGGTACACGCCCGGCGCGGTGCTCAGGTTGCGGACGAAGTCCTTGGCGTCGAAAGCGGGCGTGGACGGCTTCATCGTCCGGAAAGCTCCGCCCCGCGCGTACAGCGTCGGAACATGCGGGGGATCGGCATCAGCGCGAGATGGGGCCGATTATCCGGCAGGCAAGCGCAGGCGGTGAGAACCGGCACGGCCGCGTCGCAATGCCGCGTTCAGCCTGCGCGCGACGCCAGGTGCCGTTCCGCGCGTTCGAGATCCTCGGGCGTGTCGACGCCGGGTGGGAACGGCTCGGGCGTGACGGTGACGGCGATGCGGTACCCCGCTTCCAGCACCCGCAGCTGCTCCAGCGATTCGATCGATTCCAGACGCCCCGGCGGCATCGAGGCGAACGTCTGCAGGAACCCGGCGCGATAGGCGTAGATTCCGATGTGGCGTAGCCACGGACCGACGCCGGGCAGCGCATCGCGCGAGCGGGCGAACGCATCACGCGGCCACGGAATCGGCGCCCGGCTGAAATACAGCGCGTGACCGGTCGCATCGGCGACGACCTTGACGGCGTTCGGATCGAGCAGCTGGTCGACGTCGTCGATCACCGCGGCCAAAGTCGCCATCGGTGCGGTCGAGGTTTCCAGCAGGCCGGCCACAGCGCGGATGCCCGCGACCGGGGCAAACGGCTCGTCGCCCTGCAGGTTCACCACGATCGTGGCGTCGTCCCAGCCCGCCGTGCGTGCGCATTCGGCGAGGCGGTCGGTGCCGGACGCGTGGTCGGGTGACGTCATCGCGACCCGCACGCCGCTGCCGTCCAGCGCGCGCGCGATGCGCTCGTCGTCGGTCGCCACCCAGACATCGCGGGCGCCGGCCTCGAGCGCGCGTCGCGCGACGTGCAGCACGAGCGGATCGCCACCGAGCAGGCGCAGCGGCTTGCCCGGCAGTCGCGACGCGGCGTAGCGCGCGGGAATGGCGACGACGAAATCGGTCATGCGGGCGTCCTGCGAAGGCGATCGAGGCGGTCGAGCAGCGAGGTCCAGAACGCTTCCGGAAGCCCTGCGGTGATCGGCACGGCATAGCTGTCATCGGGTGCGAACGCCGCGCACTTCACCGCATCCTTCTCGGTCATCAGGATCGGCAATGCGCTCGCGAACGCGAGGTCTTCGGCGCGATACGCGTAGTGGTCGGCGAATGCATGCGGCACGACGGCAATCCCGCGCGACTTCAAGGTGTTGAAGAACCGCGACGGATCGCCAATGCCTGCGACAGCGTGCACCCGCTGACCCGCGAAGGCGGCCAGCGGACGCGGGCGTCGCCCGTGCAGCGGCATCGCGTCGTCGACCGTCAGTCGCATCGGCCACTCGCCGAATTCCGGTTCGCTCTGCCCACCGTCGCCGAGGTTGACGACGCGGAAGTCGCAGTGCGTCGCGCGGCTCGCAGGCTCGCGCAATGGTCCGGCCGGCAGCATACGGCCGTTGCCGTAACGACGCGCCCCGTCGATGACCTCGATCTCGATGTCGCGCGCAAGCCGGTAATGCTGAAGGCCGTCATCGCAGACGATCACATCGCAACCGGCGCGCACCAGCTCAGCGGCCGCACGTGCGCGGTCGCCATCGACACGCACCTTCGCACCGGTGCGATGCGCGATCAGCACGGGCTCATCGCCGGCGAGCTGCGCGGGCGTCGCGGCATCGACCCACAGCGGTTCCTTGCCTTCTCGACCGTAGCCGCGCGTGGCGATGCCAGGCGTCCAGCCCGCAGCGCGCAGGCGTTCGACGAGCGCAATCGTCAGCGGCGTCTTGCCCGTACCGCCGGCGGTGATGTTGCCAACGACCAGGACCGGCGCGCCTGCACGGCGACGTCGCAGCAGTCCGCGCGCATACATGGCCGCGCGCGTTCGCGTGATGAAGCGATACAGGGGTTCGATCGCGCGAGCCGCGAGCGGCACGGGCGCGTCGCCGTACCAGTGGCGCGGCGTGCGCGCCATCAGTTCGCCTCGCGGAACTGCATCCGGTGCAGATGCGCGTACAGACCACCCAATGCGAGCAATTCGGCATGCGTGCCACGCTCGACGATGCGGCCCTGGTCGAGCACGAGCACTTGATCGGCGTGTTCGATCGTCGACAGGCGATGCGCGATCACCAGCGTGGTGCGATCCGGCATCAGGCGTTCGAGTGCGTCCTGCACGAGGCGCTCGGATTCGGTGTCGAGCGCTGCGGTGGCTTCGTCGAGGATCAAAATCGGCGCGTCCTTGAGCATCGCGCGCGCGATCGCGAGGCGCTGGCGCTGGCCGCCTGAAAGGCGACCACCCCGCACGCCGATCGCGGTATCGGACAGCTCAGGCATGCGATCGACGAACTCCGCGGCGTTCGCGCCCTCGATTGCGGCGCGGAGGCTTTCCGGCGTCGATTCACCGAGTTCGCCGTAGGCGACGTTCGCCGCGACGGAGCCGTCGAACAGCATCACCTGCTGGCCGACCAGCGCGATCTGACGACGCAGATCGGCGAGCCGGTAGTCGCCGATCGGGCGACCGTCGAGCAGGATCGCGCCCGCTTCGACATCGTAGAAACGCGGGATCAGCTTGATCAGCGTAGACTTGCCGCTGCCGGAGCGACCGACGATCGCGGTGACGGTGCCGGGCTTCGCGGAGAACGTGATATCCGATAGCGCCGGCGCGGCCTGCCCGGGATAGCGCGCGAACACGTCGCGGAATTCGAGTTCACCGCGCGAGCGCTCGATCGGAACGTCGCCCGCGTCAACTTCATCCGGCATGTCGAGCACATCGAACAGGCGATCGGCGGACGCAACGCCACGCTGGAGCATGCCCTGCACGTTCGTGAGCTGCTTGATCGCGGGGATGATCGCCATCATCGACATCATCAGGGCGACGAAGCCGCCCGCGGTGAGATGACCCTTCGCTGCTTCGTTGCCGGCGAGGATCAGCAGCGCAGCCAGGCCGATCGCGCCCATCAGCTGCACCATCGCGGACGAGATCGAGCGCGTGGACTCCACTTTCAGCGAGAGCTTGAGGTAACTGTCGGCCTGCGCCTGGTAGCGCGCCGTTTCCACGCCCTGCGCGCCGTAGACCTTCACTTCCTGATGGTTGCCCAGCGACTGGTCGGCGAGCTGCAGCAGCGTGGCCCCACTCTCCTGGATGCGATGGCCGATGCGTCGATAGCGACGCCCGACCTTGTCCATGATCCAGCCCAGCGGCGGCGCAAGCACGAGGATCGCGAGCGTCACCTTCCAGCTTGCCCACAGCATGACCGCGAGCATCGCGATCACCTGGAAGGACTGCTGCAGCATCACCTTGAGCGCATCGACCGCGGCCAGCGCGACCTGATCGCTGTCGGAGCCGAGCCGCGTGAGCATCGACGGCACGGGTTCGGTGTCGAAACGCAGGCCCGGCAGGCGCAGGTATTTCGCCAGCACCTTGACGCGCAGGTCGCGCGCGATGCTGCGGCCGGCGCGCGCCATCGCCATGTCGGTGACGTAGCCGGCAATACCGCGGCCGACGAACAGCGCGACGATCAGCAGCGGCAGCGCCCAGTCGAAACGGGCGTTCGGCGCGACGAAATTCTTGTCGATGATCGGCTGCATCAGCCGGGTGAACTGGCCGCCCGCCGCGGCTTCGAGCGCCATCGCGATGAAGCCGACGATCATCAGGCCGCGATACGGCTTGCCGAACTGCTGCAGGCGGCGATAGGTCGGCCAGGCCGAACGGTCGTCGCTCACTTCGTTGCCGCCTTGCGCTCGGTCGGCGTGGCGACGGCGAGCAGGATGTGGCGATAGCCGAGTTGGCCCAGCGCTTCCTGCGCGGTGATGACGGCCTGGTACGGCGTGCGCGCGTCGGCGCGGAGCATGACCGGGCGATCTCGATCGTTACCGCCAACTTCGTTGATGGTCGCCTTCAGGGAAGCAGCGTCATCACGAATCACTTCGCGATCGCCGACGAAATACTTGCCCTGCGCATTCACGAGGACGGTCAGCGGCTCGTGCACGTTCGTCGCTTCCCCGCTCGCCTTCGGCAGCTCGAGCTTGAGCGCGGAGCGGCCTTCGAAGGTCGCAGTGACGACAAAGAAGATGACCAGCGTCAGGATGACGTCGATCAGGGGAATCAGGTTGATCTCCGGCTCGTCGACCGGACGATGCCCGCCGATGCGCATGTCAGGCGGCCTGCGGTGCCGGGCGCGTCGCGCGCGATTCGACCACGTCCATCAACGCGATCGCCTCGTGCTCCATGTCGATGATGTATTCGGCGATGCGGCCGCGGAACCAGCGATGCGCCACCAGCGCGGGAATCGCGACGATCATGCCGGTCGCGGTGCACACGAGCGCCTTGCCGATGCCGCCGGCGAGCTGGTTCACGTCGCCGATGCCGTAGTCGAGGATGCCGAGGAACATCTGGATCATGCCGACGACGGTTCCGAACAGGCCCATCAGCGGGCCCGCAGCCGCGATCGTGCCGAGCGTGTTCAGGTAGCGCTCCATGCGGTGCACGAGGTGGCGACCGACGTCCTCGACGCGTTCACGCATGACCTCGCGCGAGCGGTTGCGCATGTCGAGCACCGCCGCGAGCAGCGCCCCCAGCGGCGAGGTCTGGCGCAGCGACTCGATGTGTGCGGGATCGAGGTTGCCGCGCGCCGCCCAGACGCGCACTTCGTCGCCCAGCTTGGGCGGCATGACGCGGCTGCGGCGGAGCGTCCACCCACGTTCGACGATAAGCGCCAGCGCCAAGGCCGACAGCAGCAGCAGCGGGATCATCGGCCAGCCGCCGGACTTCACGAGTTCGAGCACGTCGCCTCCGTGGGCGTTAGTCGCGTCGATAGGATAGCCCAGCGTCCGCGGTGTCCCGTCGCGCCGCGTCCCACAACCGGCGATGCAGGTCGCGCTGGCCCCAGACATCGATTCCGCCCGCCTCCAGCCGCAAGGTGACCGCGCCCTCCTCCGACGTGTTCCAGGTCCGGGCGCCCGCGGCCTGCCAGCGCTCCACCACCTCGTCAGCGGGGTGATGGAAGCGATTCGCGTGGCCGGTCGAGAACACGGCTTCACGCGCGCCCGTGGCCTGGACGAAGGCGGGATCGGACGAATGCCGGCTGCCGTGATGCGCGACGAACACGACGTCGGCGCGGACCGCGGGCGGGTCGTCCGCCGCCAGCCGGGTTTCCACGAGCGTGCTGATGTCGCCCGTCAGCAGCACGGCGCCGTGGCGGCTCTCGATGCGCAGCACGCAACTCGAATCGTTGGCGAGATACGGGAAGTCCGGCGGCGGATGCAGGAACACGAAGCGGACGCCGTCCCAGGTCCACGACTGGCCGGCGACGCAGGGTCGCGAACCCTCGACACCGGACTCCGGCGGCGCCTGCAGGTCGGAAGATGGCATCTCGCGCCGCACTGCCGCGAGACCGCCCACATGGTCGAGGTCCGCGTGACTGACGACCATGCGGTCCAGCCGTGCGACGCCGCGCGCGTGCAGTACAGGGATGACCGCGCGCTCGCCGGCGTCGAATCCATCCGGCACCGCTGGCCCCATGTCGTAGAGCAGTGCGTGCGATCGGGTGCGGACCAGTACCGACAGCCCCTGACCGACGTCGATGGCGGTGACTTCGAGGTCGCCCGCGACGGGTGCGTGGCGATCGGGCCACAGCAGTGGGAGCCACAGCATCAGCGCGAGGGCCTTACCGGGTGTGCCGCGTGGCATCAGCCACCACGCCGCGCCCAGAAGCGCGGGCACGATGGCGAGGATCGATGGCTCGGGTACGTACCAGAGCGACAAGGGCGTCGCGGCCAGCCTCTCGAACAGCGGCCACGCGAGATCGAATGTCCACGCGGCGAGCCGCCACGCCGCCGCGCCCAATGCGGGATGGATGCCGTCCAGCGCAACGCCTGCGACCGACAGCGGTGCGACAACGAGACTCCACAACGGCACCGCGAGCAGGTTCGCGATCGGTCCCGCGAGCGACGCCTGACCGAACAGCACGACGGTCAACGGCAGCAGGCCGATCGTCGCCACCGCCTGCGCTTTCGCGAGTTCCCGCACCGCCGACGTGCCCGCGCGCGGCATGCACCACAGCAACCACGCCACACCGGCGAAACTCAGCCAGAAACCCGCCGACAACACCGACAGCGGATCGACAAGAAGCATCCCGATCGCCGCAATCGCCAGAATCTGCGTCATGCCAATCGCGCGGCGCGAGAGCTGCGCAGCGACGACGATCGCGATCATCAGCAGCGTGCGCACCGTCGGCAGCGAGAAGCCTGATGCCGCCGCGTAGGCCGTCGCGCCGGCGAGGCCCGCGATCGCGGCAGCGAGACGCGCGGGCAGTCGACGACCGAGCATCGGCAGCAGCCACCAGATGAGGCGCACCAGCAGCGCGCAGACACTGCCGACCATGCCGACATGGAAGCCGCTGATGGCGACGAGGTGCGTCAATCCGTCCGCACGCAGCGTCGTCCAGTCGGCGTCGGTGAGGTCGCGGGTGTCGCCGAGCGCGAGCGCTCGGACGAAGCGCGACGAAGGCTTCGCGACGGCTGCGCGAATGCGCGTCGACGTGGTGTCCCGCCAGCCCTGCAGACCACTTGCCCGGTCGAGACGCTCGCCAGTACGCACATAGCCGGTCGCAGCAAGACGATCGGCGAACGCATGCATTTCGCCATCCGCGCCCCCCGGGTTTCGCAGGCCACGCGGTGCGCGGACGCGCACGGTCAGACGCCAGCGCTCACCTGCATGCAGTACCGGCGCATCGCCGCTGCGATCGTCGTACCACGAGATGCGAAGACGCTGATGGCCCAGCGCGGCCAGCGTCGAGGTATCGGCCTCGAAGACGAATGCCGTGCGACGTGGCTCGCGTCGCGGCAGGTCGACGATGCGACCGGTGAGCGTTGCTTCCTGCTGCGCGGGCCGGGGCGGCAACTGGATCGTCAGCGCGTGGGCGGCGTGCAGCGCAGTGATCGCGAAACCGATGACGAGCGCGCCCGCCCATCGCCGCGCTGCCCATTTCCACGCGATTACGAGACCGGCCACGAGCAATGCGATCGACACCGCCATGGGCGGCATGACCGGCAGCCCGAGGCACGCGCACACGCCCGCGAGCAGCGCGATCGCGATCGTCGGGGAGAGGAGCGGCGTCCTTGCCGCGTTCATGCCGGACTAGACCTCGTCCGGCGCGAGTTCGCGCAATCGCCCTTCGTGCAGTTCCAGCACGCGGTCGAGGCGCCGCGCGAGGCTGCGGTCGTGGGTCACCAGCACGAGGCTGGTGCGTTGGTCACGATTGAGGCCGAGCATGAGGTCGAACACTGTCGCCGCGGTCTTCTCGTCGAGGTTGCCTGTCGGCTCGTCGCCGAGGACGCAGCCGGGGCGATTGACCAGCGCGCGCGCGACCGCCGCGCGTTGGCGCTCGCCGCCGGACAGCTCGCCGGGCTTGTGGCCGAGACGATGCCCCAACCCGACCGACTCGAGCAGCGACGTCGCCCGCTTGCTCGCTTCATTCGCCGAAACGCCCGCGAGCATCACCGGCAGCATCACGTTCTCGAGCGCGGTGAACTCGGGCAGCAGGTGGTGGAACTGGTAGATGAAACCCAGCGCGCTGTTGCGCAGTCGCCCGCGCTCGGCGTCCGACAGCGCACTCATCTTGCGGCCTTCGACGAAGACCTCGCCCGCGGTTGGCGTATCGAGACCGCCGAGCAGATGCAACAGCGTGCTCTTGCCCGCGCCCGAAGCGCCGAGGATCGCGACGGTCTCGCCCCGCGTGACTTCGAGTTCGAGCCCATCGAACACAGGCGTCCGCAGCTTGCCCTCCGCGTAGGTCTTGCCGAGGCCCTGCGCACGGATCACCACATCGGAGCGCACGTCATTCATAGCGCAGCGCCTCCGCCGGCGGCGTGCGCGAGGCGCGCCAGGCCGGATAGATCGTTGCAAGGAAGGCCATGACCAGCGCGGTGGTCGCAATGATGATGACGTCGCTCGGCTGCATGTCGGTCGGCAGACCGGTGATGTAGTAGACGTCCTCCGGCAACAGCTGCACGCCGAGTAAGCGCTCGATCGCATGCAGGATGTGCTCGAGGTTCAGCGTCAGAAGCACGCCGAGAATCACGCCGGACATCGTGCCGATCACGCCGATCAGCGTGCCCTGCACCATGAAGACCTGCATCACGCCGCGCGGCGTCAGCCCGAGCGTGCGCATGATCGCGATGTCGGCCTGTTTGTCGGTAACCAGCATCACCTGCGACGACACCAGGTTGAACGCGCCCATCGCGACGATCAGCGACAGCAGGATCGCCATGATGGTCTTTTCCATCTTGAGCGCGCGGAACATGTTGGCGTTCTCGTCGGCCCAGTTGCTCACGCGATACGGGCCGCCGAGCGACAGCGCGAGATCACGTGCAACCTGCCAGGCCTGGTCCATGTCGTGCAGGCGCAGGCGCACGCCGGTGACGCCGTCGCCCATGCGCTGCACGCGCTGAAGGTCCTGCATCGACGTGAACGCCATTCCGCGGTCGTATTCGTTGTAGCCGGCTTCGAAGATGCCGCTCACGTGGAAGCGCTTCATCTGCGGCACGGCGCCGATCGGCGTCGTCAACGCTTCCGACGTGATCATCACCACGTCGTCCCCCACCCCGACGCCCAGCCACAGCGCGAGTTCGCGACCGAGCACGATGTTGAAGGTGCCCGGCTTCAGGTCGTCGAGCTTGCCCTGCACCATTTTGGATGCGAGCACGGACACGTGCCGTTCCTGGTCCGGCAGGATGCCGCGCACGATCGCGGGCTGTTTGCGCGGGCCCGACAGGAGGGTTTGCGCTTCGACGTAGGGCGCGGCGCCCGCGACGCGCTTGTCGGCCAGCGCCTTGTTGACCGCGCGCGGCCAGTCCTCGATCGGCTCGCCGTAACCGCTGACCGTCGCGTGCGCGACCATCTGCAGCATGCGATCGCGGATTTCGCGCTGGAAGCCGCTCATCACCGCCAGCGTGGTGATCAGTGCGGCCACGCCCAGCGCGATGCCGAGGATGGACGCCAGCGAGATGAAAGAGATGAAGCCGTTGCGGCGTTTGGCGCGCAGGTAGCGCAGGCCGATGGCGACGGGAATGGGCGTGAACATGCGGAGCCTGTTCCGGGGGTCGCTTATGGTGCCACTGCCGCTGCGGCTGCGCGGGAAGGCCGCGTGACGGACCACAGTCGCAGTTCACGTCGACGCGGCGCGTCGACCACGTCCGGCCACGCCACGATGCGCTGGCCCCGCCCGTTCTGCCTCCAGATGACGCTGGCAATCGGGCCCTGCCAGTCGATGCGCAGATCATCCGCGCGCTCGTCGTCGACCGTCGCGGTGCCGTCTGCCCGCAGCATCACAGTGCGCGTGGCCCGTTGACGTTCCCGAGCGGCGAGCGCGAAGCCCCACGCCGCACAGGCGGGCGCGGCCGCACAGGCGGCGATCGTCGGCAGGTCCGTCAGGAACAGGCCGAGGCCGGCGATGACGCCGATCGCGACCAGCGCGATCGAAAGTGCCCGCGACGCGCCGAGTTCAAGGCGCAAGGGTGGCGATGCGTTCGACGAGGGTCTGGGTTTCGTCATCGTCGAGGCGGTCGTGTCCGAGGAAGGCGCGCCAGAGCTTATCGTCCTCGGTGGCGAGCAACCGTCGGAAAGTTTCCCGGTCCGCGTCGGACGATGCCGCCCAGCACCGGTCCAGCCAGCGCTCGAGCAACTGATCGAGCTCACGCATGCCGCGGCGACAGCGCCAGCGCAACGCCTTGAGTTCGACATCCGTGCTCATCGGACGAAGAACCCGATCGCGAGATAGACCCACAGCAGCCACAGCGCCACGCCGCCCGCCACATACACCATGAAACGGTGCATGACCTTGTTGTAGGTGACGTGGATCGTGCTGTGGGCGATACGCAGCGCGACGAAAAGCCAGGCCAGCGCGACGCTGATCGTGTCGACGCGATCGATACGGTCAGCAACCACCAGTGCGAGGTAGAACAGCACTGGCAGTTCGAACAGGTTGCGGAAGTTGTCCGCGGCGCGACTGTCGGTGAGCAGTGCAGCGGCCTGCGCGGACGTCGCAACCTTCTGCGGATGGATGCGTTCGCGCTTCATCTGCGCGATGCGCATGGTGTACATGCGCCACCAGACGATGGCCGTGAGCACGACCATCGCCAAGCCCGGCAGGTAGATCGCGCGGACGTCCATGACGTCGCGTATCAGACGCGACGCGCGAGCATCAGCTTCTTGATCTCACCGATCGCGCGCGCCGGGTTCAGCCCCTTCGGACAGGTGCGCGCGCAGTTCATGATCGTGTGGCAGCGATACAGCTTGAACGGATCCTCGAGGTCATCCAGACGCGCGCCAGTGTCCTCGTCACGCGAATCAATGATCCAGCGATAGGCCTGCAGTAGGATCGCCGGGCCGAGGTAGCGGTCACCGTTCCACCAGTAGCTCGGGCAGCTCGTCGAGCAGCAGGCGCAGAGGATGCACTCGTACAGGCCGTCGAGCTTCTTGCGGTCTTCCGGCGACTGCAGCCGCTCGCGATCGCTCGGCGTCGGGCTCTGCGTGCGGATCCACGGGCGGATCGACGCGTACTGCGCGTAGAAATGCGTGAGGTCGGGAACGAGATCCTTGACCACCGGCATGTGCGGCAGCGGATAGATCGCGACCTCGCCCGGACGGCAGTCGTCGATCGCCTTCGTGCACGCCAGCGTGTTCGTGCCGTCGATGTTCATCGCGCACGAGCCGCAGATGCCTTCGCGGCACGAACGACGGAACGTCAGCGTCGGATCGATCTCGTTCTTGATCTTGATCAGCGCGTCCAGAACCATCGGGCCGCACGTCGCGAGATCGACTTCGTACGTGTCGACGGTCGGGTTGCGGCCGTCGTCGGGATTCCAGCGGTAGACCTTGAAGACCCGGGCGTTTTTCGCGCCAGCGGCAGCGAAGTGACGGCCCTTCTGGATCTGCGAGTTCTTCGGGAGGGTGAATTCGGCCATGGTCGGTCGGTTCCGGTTCGTCCGCTGTCGCCGGCGGACGCGAAAGTCAGTAGACGCGCTTCTTCGGCGGCACCGGAGCGACGTCGTTGGTCAGCGTGTACGAATGCACCGGGCGATAGTCGATGCGGGTATTGCCCGCGTCGTCGATCCAGCACAGCGTGTGCTTCATCCAGTTCTGGTCATCGCGTTCCGGGAAGTCTTCGCGGGCATGGGCGCCGCGCGACTCCGTGCGGTTCTCGGCCGAGACGATCGTGACCAGCGCCTGGTCGAGCAGGTTCGCCAGCTCGAACGTTTCGATGAGATCGGAGTTCCAGACCAGCGAGCGATCGGTGACGCGGACATCGGCGAACGACGCATGGATTTCGCGCATCTTCGCGACGCCGTCCGCCAGCGTTTCGCCGGTGCGGAACACCGCGGCGTCGGCCTGCATCGTGCGCTGCATCTTGTCGCGGATGACCGCAGTGGGCGTGCCGCCGCTGGCGTTGCGCAGTGCGTCGAGGCGGCCGAGCGCCTTGTCGCAGGCGTCCGCGGCGAGCGGCGCGTGCGGCATGTCGGACTTGATCGTCTCCGCACAACGGTTCGCGACGGCGCGACCGAACACGACGAGGTCGAGCAGCGAGTTCGAACCGAGGCGGTTCGCACCGTGCACCGACACGCAGGCCGCTTCGCCGATCGCGTACAGACCTGGCACGACCGCGTCCGGGTTGCCGCCGCGCAACTGCACGACTTCGCCGTGATAGTTGGTGGGGATGCCGCCCATGTTGTAGTGGACGGTCGGAATGACCGGGATCGGCTGCTTCTCGACGTCGACGCCGGCGAAGATGCGCGCGGACTCGGCGATACCCGGCAGCTTCTCGTGAATAACTTCCGGGCCGAGGTGCGTGAGGTCGAGCAGGATGTGGTCCTTGTGCTCGCCGACCCCGCGGCCTTCGCGGATTTCCATCGTCATCGCGCGGCTCACCATGTCGCGCGGCGCCAGATCCTTCACGCTCGGCGCATAGCGCTCCATGAAGCGCTCGCCCTGGCTGTTGCGCAGGATGCCGCCCTCGCCCCGCACGCCTTCCGTGATAAGGCAGCCGGCGCCGTAGATGCCGGTCGGGTGGAACTGCACGAACTCCATGTCCTGCATGCCGAGGCCGGCACGCAGCACCATGCCGCCGCCGTCGCCCGTGCAGGTGTGCGCGGAGGTCGCGCTGAAATACGCGCGGCCGTAGCCACCCGTCGCGAGCACGGTGCCGTGCGCGCGGAACAGGTGCAGCGTGCCCGAGGCCATGTCGAGCGCGAGCACGCCGCGGCACGAGCCGTCCGCGTCCATGATCAGGTCGAGCGCGAAGTACTCGATGAAGAACTGCGCGTCATGCGCGAGCGACTGCTGGTAGAGCGTGTGCAGGATCGCGTGGCCGGTGCGGTCGGCTGCGGCGCAGGTGCGCTGTGCCGGGGGGCCTTCGCCGAAGCGCGTCGTCATGCCGCCGAACGGGCGCTGGTAGATGCGGCCGTCTTCGGTGCGCGAGAACGGCACGCCGTAGTGCTCGAGCTCGACGATCGCCGGGATCGCCTCGCGGCACATGTATTCGATGGCGTCCTGGTCGCCCAGCCAGTCGCTGCCCTTCACCGTGTCGAAGAAGTGGTAGCGCCAGTCATCTTCACCCATGTTCGCGAGCGCGGCAGCCACGCCGCCCTGCGCCGCGACAGTGTGCGAACGCGTCGGGAAGACCTTGGTGATGCAGGCGGTCTTCAAGCCCTTCTGGGCGAGGCCGAACGTGGCGCGCAGGCCGGCGCCACCGGCGCCGACGACGACCATGTCGAACTTGTGTTCCTGGATGGAATAGGCAGCAGGCATCGGGATTTCCGGATCAGGCGCCGAGCATGACGCGCACGACGGCGAGGACGCTCGCGAGGCCCGCGATCCAGCATGCGAACGTGATGAGCAGTTGCAGAATCGAGTAGCGGACGGCGGTGTGCACGTAATCCTCGACGATCACCTGCAGACCAAGGCGTGCATGCCAGAAGTTCGCGACGATGAAGGCGATCAGCAGCGTCGCGTTGACCGGATGGCCGACGCGCGCGCGCACCGTCGCGAAATCCGCGCCGACCAGCGAAATGATCAGGCCGACGACATACAGCACGAGAAACACCAGTGCGACCGCGGTGACGCGCTGCACGAGGAAATGATGCGTGCCGTCCTTCGCCGACCCCAGGCCAAGCGCGACCTTCAGCGGATGACGCAGCAGCGGACGACCGTTGTTGGCGCTCATGCGCCACCCCACTTCTGCATGGCGAGAAGCCAGACGATCGCGGTGAGCACGAGGCTGCCGATGATCGCGGTCCAGGCGCTCTTCACGAACGCCGGCACCGACGTACCGACGCCCATGTCCTGGGAAAGATGGCGGATGCCGCTGAGCAGATGAAACGCCAGCGCCCACGTCCAGCCGAACAGGATCAGGAAGCCCAACGGCGAACGCGCTGCGTGAGTGAAGTGGGACCAGCGGTCCGTGCCGGTCGCGAGGGCGACGAGGCCCCAGGCGACGAGCAGGCTGCCGAGCGACAGGATCACGCCCGTCGCGCGATGCAGGATGGAGCTGACCATCTGGACCTGCCAGCGATAGACCTGCAGGTGCGGGGACAACGGACGTTCGCGGTACGCCATGCGGGAGGTCTCGTTCTGATGCGGCGCGGCCGCGGGGTCGAGCGGGCGACGCTAGAAATCGATGCAGCGGCCGTCCTTTTCCCAGTCCCCGTAGCGTGTCGGCTCGGGGCCCGCTCGACCGCCGACCTCGCGCGGACGCGGCGTCGACAGTGTGGCGGGTGACGGCGCAGAACCCGGATTCTCCGGCGTTTCCTGCGGGGTGTCGGGGGGCGTCTGGCCTATCATTCGAGCGGAAAAGCTTAAATCCGGACCCCATGTCTGACAACCCGCAGTACGGCGCGTCGCGTCCGTTCGCTCTTCACGCGCTCCGCGTTCTGCAGCTTTCGGGCCGCGATGCGCTGGCGTTCGCGCAGGCGCAGTTCATGAACGACGTCACATCGCTCGCCGATGGCGACTGGCAATGGAGTGGCTGGCTCGACCCCAAAGGCCGCGTGCAGGCGCTGTTCGCGCTGCTGCGGATCGATGCGGAGACGGCGTGGGTCGTCACGGCGGCGGACGCCGAGACGTTGGCCGCGTCGCTTCGGCGATTCGTGTTCCGCAGCAAGGTGAAGATCGAGGACGCGAGCGTTCACGCGTCCGGTGTCTTCATGTCCCCGCAAAGCGCCACGGGTGGGCGCTCTGCGCGGACCGGCGACGCGATCGAGCTCGATCTCAGCGGCGATGCGGGTGGGCGGACGCTCGTTCTGGCGCCCTCGCCCGGCGCGGCGCCGACGATCGATGAGGAAGCGGCGTGGTGGCACCTCGATATCGCGCACGGCTGGCCCGGTCTTCCCGGCACGGCGCTCGACCACTGGACGCCGCAGCAACTGTCGCTTCAGCGCTTCGACGCCTTCAGCGTGAAGAAGGGCTGCTATCCCGGCCAGGAGATCGTCGCGCGCACGCATTTCCTTGGGCGCGCCAAGCGCGGGCTGGCGAGGCTGCGCGTCGGTGGTGACGCGTCGGCCGGCGATGCCCTAACCGACGCGGAGGGTCGCGACGTGGGTCAGGTCGTCGTGGTTCGGAGCGACGAAGCGCTGGCCGTCGTGCCGCTCGAGCCGGCGGACGCGGTGCTGCGTCTGCGTGATGGCGCTGTCGAACGGCTTGCGCTCGCGGACGGCCTGAAGCGCTGACGCACGCGCCGGCCGGCTTTGGGCCGACGCTTCACGACGATCATCCGCGACGTCCTCCGGCACGACGCGCATTCGCCGTCGTGGGGAGTCACTGAATCCGTCAACCCTTCGCGAGCACGTCCGCCGCGGCCACAATGTCGTCGTCCCCCGGAATGACCAGGAACGCGGCGCCCGCGAGCGGCGTGTAGGTATCGGTACCGACCACGCGCTGCAGCGGCGTCGCGCCGAGGCCGCCTTCCGTGAGCGCCGTGATCACGCCCTCGCCCACGCCTGCGCTCCGGCGCCCCTCGTCGACAACGATGATCCGCTTGGCGTTCTTCGCCTGTTCGACGATGTAGGCATCGTTGAGCGGCACCAGCCAGCGCAGATCGACGACCTTGGTCTTCCAGCCATGCGCCTGTTCGATTCGGCGCGCGGCGCGCAGGCTCATCGGCACGCCATTGCCGTAGCTGATGATTACGACATCATCGCCGTCGCCATACGTGCGCCCTTCGCCCAGCGTCATCGCTTCGCCCGGCGCCGGGAACGTCGTCAGCCACTGGCCGTCGCCCGCCTCGTACAGATCCTTGGTCATGTACAGCGCGATGGGCTCGAGGAAGATGCTGACGCGACCATCGACCTTCGCCAGCGCCATCAGGGTGCGCAGCATCGTCGCCGCGTCGTCGCCACGCGACGGGCAGCCCACGACGAGGCCCGGAATGTCGCGCAGCGCGGCGATCGAGTTGTCGTTGTGGAAATGTCCGCCGAAACCGCGTTGGTAGCCCAGGCCCGCCATGCGCACGACCATCGGATTGCGGTACTGGTCGTTGCTGAAGAACTGCAGGCTCGACGCTTCGCCGCGGATCTGGTCGCCCGCGTTGTGGAAATACGCGAGGTACTGGATCTCCGGCACGGGCAGCATGCCCATGTTCGCGAAGCCCTGCGCGAGGCCGAAGATCATCGTCTCGTCGAGAAGGGTGTTGAACACGCGGCGCGGACCGAACGCCTTGTACAGGCCCTTGGTCACCGTGTAGACGCCGCCCTTCTGCGCGACGTCCTCGCCGAACAGCAACGTCTCAGGATACTTCGCGAACAGGTCGTGCAGCGCGTTGTTGATCTGGATGGCCAGGTGACGCGGGGGCTGGTTCTCGGGGAGCTTCGCCTCACCGCCGAAGACTTCGGTGCGACGCTCTACGTAGTCGGTACGTTCCGCTTCCGCCTTCACCGCGGCTGGCGTGTACGGCGCGAGCGGCGCGATCACGTCGTCCAGCGCCTCGAGCTTCGGTCGACGATCCGCTTCCTCGGCGGCGGCGAAGCACTTCCTGCGCGTCGCTTCATACAGATCGAGTACGTCGTCCTTCGACATCAGCCCGGATTCGAGCGCGATGGCCGCCGAACGCAGCAGCGGGTCGGTCGCCTCGACGGCGCACAGCTCTTCGATCGAACGCCATTCGATCTCGAAGTCGGTGCCCGCGTGGCCCATGATGCGGGTGGTCTTGAGATGCAGGAACGTCGGGCGGCGCGTGCGTCGGCAATGCTCGACCGCGCGCTGCACGTCGCCGTAGCCCGTCGCGAGATCGAGGCCATCGGCGAAGAAATAGTCGAGGCCCGGCATGTGCTGGAAGCGGTTGGCGACCCAGCCGGTCGGCGTCTTCACCGAGATGCCGATGCCGTTGTCCTCACAGACGAACAGCACGGGCGCGGGCAGCTTCTGGTAGGCCGTCCACGCGGCGGCGTTGAACGCGGTCTGCGCGGTCGCGTGGTTCGACGAGGCATCGCCGAACGAGCAGATCGCGATGGAGTCGTCCGGGATCGGTAGCGCATGATCGATGCGACGACCCGTCTCGATCGCGATGGCGGTGCCCAGTGCCTTCGGCAGATGCGAGGCGATCGTCGACGTCTGCGGCAGCACCCACAACGGCTTGCTGCCCCACACCTTGTGGCGACCACCGCTGGCCGGGTCGTCCTTGCTCGCGGCGAAGCTGAGTGCCGAATCCATGATTGGATCCATCCCCGGCAGCTTCCGGAAGCGTTCGGCCATGAAACCGCCGGAACGGTAATGCAGGAACGCGGGGTCGGTGTGGCGCGTGGCGCGCGCAACCATCGCATTGCCTTCGTGACCGCTGCTGCCGATCGTGTAGAAGACCTTGTTCTGCACGCGCAAGACGCGCGCCATCAGGTCGAGGTGGCGACTGATCAGCTGCGACTCGAACAACTCGCGGAAGCTTCGCGCATCAAGCGCGCTGCCCTCGAGGACCGCTTCGTCCGGCGCGGGGCGCGCGTCGGGACGTCCGTCCCACGCCTTCACGAATTCGACGAAATTGACGTCGCAGATCTCGGCGCGGTTGACGCCCTTCATGCGGGCGGGAATCGGGTTCGGAAGCGTAGCGGCCATGCGGTCATCCGGGCGGACCGGAGCCCGCCTTGCGTCGTGGGAAATCAGGAGGATTGCGCGATCTGCGCAGCGGCACGTGCGTCGGGTTCGGCCATTGCGACGAAGCCCGGCGTCGCGCGTACGCGGGCGAGCCAGGCGCGGATCGCGGGATAGTCGTCAAGCGACACACCGCCGTGCGGCGCGACGTCGGTGTAGGCGAACAATGCGATGTCGCCGACGCCGTACGCGTCACCGGTGAACCAGTCGTGTGATTGCAGGTGCCGCTCCATCACGCGCAGCGCCTCGTGCGAGCGCTCGCGCAGGCGCGGGAGGTCGGCGCGACGCGGCGAGTCCGCGGGCGTCCAGCCGCAGATGAAGCGCGCGACGGCGACATAGGGCTCGTGGCTGTACTGCTCGAAGAACATCCAGCTCAGCGCCTGCGCGCGCGCCCATGCGTCCCCGGGCAGGTACGGCGTGCCATCGGCGAGCCAGCACAGGATCGCGTTCGATTCGACGAGGACGCGGCCGTCGTCGAGCTCGAGCATCGGCACCTTGCCGTTCGCGTTCTTGGCGAGGTACTCCGGCGTGCGCGTCGCGCCGGTGCTGCTGTCGGTCTCGACCCAGCGGTACGGGCGGCCGAGTTGCTCGAGCAGCAGGCGCACCTTGTGGCAATTGCCGGACGGCGAGAAGCCGTAAACCGTGATCACGCGGCGACGCCTCGACGTGCGCGCCATTCCTCGCGCGTCTGCCCCCAGATGTCGATCTGGAACTTGTCGTGCGGCGGCTGGAATATGCCGCGACCGCGGTTCGTCGCACCGAGTCGCTTGGCGACGTTCTGCGATGCGGTGTTCGCGACGTCGATCGAATGGATGATCTCCGTCCAGTCCAACGTGTCGAACGCCCAGTCCATCGCGGCCGCGCAGGCTTCGGTCGCGTAGCCCTTGCCCCAGGCATCGGGATGCAACGCGTAGCCGACTTCGGTGCCCGGCCAGCCCGCGGGCTGCCACGGGCCGGCCTGCCCCATCCACAGACCCGTCGCCTTCTCTTCGATGGCGAACATCGCGAAGCCCTGCACGGCCCACGCACCCGGCATCTGCAGGAAGCGACGCCAGGCGTCGCCGAGCACCAGCGGGCCGCCGATGTGGTGCGTTTCGGGCGCTGCGAACATCTCCGCGTAGCGCTCGAAGTCGTCCTTGCGCCACTGACGCAGGATCAGGCGTTCGGTTTCGAGCCGCGGGCCGTGGTCCGACATCTTCCTTCCTCTGCTCGGCGACGCGCGCGTCGCGGGACGATCCGGTGGCGCATGCATCGAGCGCCCAAGTGGAAACCGGCCCGAAGGCCGGTCCCGATGATCAGAACGCGTTGATGCCCGTCAGCTCGCGGCCGACCACCAGCTGGTGCACGGTTTCCGTGCCTTCGTAGGTGATGACAGATTCGAGGTTCAGCGCATGGCGGATCGCGCCGTGCTCGGTGGTGATGCCGGCGCCACCGAGCAGGTCGCGGCATTCGCGTGCGATGTCGATGGCCATGCGACAGTTGTTCCACTTCGCCAGCGATACCTGCGTCGGCTGCATCGTGCCGGCGTCCTTGAGGCGGCCCAGCTGGACGACGAGCAGTTGCGCGAGCGTGATGCGACGCGCCATCTCGGCCATCTTGATCTGCGCGCTCTGCGTCGCGGCGACCGGACGGCCGAACAGGATGCGCTCCTTCGTGTAGTTCACGACCTCGTCGAGGCAGGCGATCGCCGCGCCGATCGGGCCCCACGTGATGCCGTAGCGCGCCTGCGTCAGGCAGCCCAGCGGACCCTTCAGGCCCTTCACGTTCGGCAGGCGGTTCGCTTCCGGCACGCGTACGTTGTCGAAGTACAGCGCGCTGGTGACCGACGCGCGCAGCGACATCTTGTGCTTGATCTCCTGCGCGGCGAAACCCGGCATGCCCTTCTCGACGACGAAGCCCTGGATGCCGTCGTCCGTCTGCGCCCAGACGATCGCGATGTCGGCGAGGTTGCCGTTCGTGATCCACATCTTGGCGCCGTTGAGGATCCAGTCGTCGCCGTCGCGCTTGGCGTTCGTCTTCATGTTGGCCGGATCGGAACCGCCGTGCGGTTCCGTCAGGCCGAAGCAGCCGATGACCTTGCCCGCGGCCATGTCCGGCAGCCAGCGCATGCGCTGCTCTTCTGTGCCGTAGGCGTAGATCGGGTACATGCAGAGCGAGCTCTGCACGGAGACGAACGAGCGGATGCCGCTGTCGCCGCGCTCGAGTTCCTGGCAGATCAGGCCGTAGCTGACCGCGTTGAGGCCGGCGCAGCCGTACTTCTCCGGCAGTGACGATCCCAGCAGGCCCAGCTCCGCGATCTCCGGTACGAGTTCACGGGGGAAACGCCCTTGGTCGAAGGCCTCGCCGATGATCGGGATGACGCGCTCGTCGGTGAAACGCGCGACGGTGTCCTGCACGGCCCGCTCTTCCTCGGACAGCAGCGAACGGACGTCGTAGAGGTCGTACGGATTCAGGGCCATGCGGCGTTCGAACCTTGGGCGATGGAGCCCGATATTGTAGGCCGCCGTCACAATCCTTCGACACCCCCGACCCGACCGCCGGCGTCCCACGGGCACGAAAAAGGGCCGGTCGCCCGGCCCTCTTCCGTTTCCTCCCGAGGAATCCCGCTTAGCCGCGAGACGCGACCGCCGTCGACGTCACCACGCGGCCGTCGATTACCGGCAGCTGGGAGCCCGGACGCTCGTTCATGCGCACGGTGTGCTCGGTGCCTTGGTAGCGATACGTCACGTCGTAGCCGGCGACATTCGTATCCGTGCCGATCTTGATGCGGCTGCCTGGGCGGCTGGCCATGCGCTGCGTGCCAGTCGTACCGTCCGGATTCCGGAACGTCACGTTGTACGCGACCGTGCGCGAGCTGCTGGAGCGGTCGCTGACCGTGTGGCACTGCTGCTCGGTGCGATCCACGACCCGACCGCCGACATGGTTGCGGTCGACGCGGTTACCGATGAAACCGCCACCCACCGCACCGGCAACAGTCGCCAGCTTCTTGCCGTTGCCTGCACCGACCTGGTTGCCGACGAGGCCACCAATCAACGCACCCGCCACCGTGCCGCCGACGTTGCCGTCGCGCTCGGGCAGTCGTTCCTGGACCACGACGTCGTTACACACCTGACGCGGCGTGCTGGTCGTGCTGGTCTCCTTCACCGGATCGACCCCGATCACCTGCGCATAGCGCGGCGACGACGTACGCACCGGATCGACGTCGACGACGTCCGCATACTCCGCGCGCGGTGCGGCGAGTTCCGGGTTCGTCGGTGCGATGCGGCCCTGCGCGTCGGCCGACGCATCGAACTGCGTCGCACCGATCGCGGGCTGCGCTGCGGGCACGGCGACCGCCTCGTCGCGGTGATTGATCGAGCTGTAAGCCGCAACCGCGACGCCGCCCAGCAGCATCGAGCCGAGTGCGACCGCAAGGATGTTCTTGTCCATGAGAGCCTCCAACCAGTTCGTTCTGGCGTGGCTCGATTCGAGCACCGTGAAGCTGAACGATGACGGAGCGTGACGGGGTCTTAACGCCGTTCGTTCAGACGTGCACCGGCTGCGTCGCGCGACCGTGCTAGCGTCGCTCGCACCACGAGGTGACCATGGCCCGATTCCTGTTGAAACCCCTGCTCCGCCGTGCGGAGAAGCTGCGTCATCCCACGCTGTTCTGGATCACCGCGACGCTGTTCGTCATCGACCTGCTCATTCCCGATTTCATTCCGTTCGCGGACGAGATCATCCTCGGCCTCGCGACGCTGCTGCTGTCGCGCTGGAAGAACGACGACGGAACGCTGCCGCCCCGATGACGTTTCTGGTCGACAGCCACTCGCATCTGGACGTCGATGAGTTCGACGCCGATCGGGCGCAGGCGGTCGAACGCGCGCGGGCGGCGGGTGTGACGCGGCAGATCGTTCCGGCGATCGAAGCGGCGACGTGGCCGGCGTTGCGTGCGGTGTGCTCGGAATTCGACGGGTTGTTTCCCGCGTATGGCCTGCATCCGATGTTCCTGGAGCGTCATGCGGACGCGCACGTCGACGCGCTGCGGCGATGGATCGAATGCGAGCGGCCGGTCGCGATCGGCGAATGCGGGCTGGATTACTTCGTCGAAGGCCTCGATCGCGAGCGGCAGCGCGTGCTGTTCGACGGCCATCTCCGTCTGGCGCGTGAATTCGACCTGCCGTTGATCGTGCACGCGCGGCATGCGGTCGACGACGTCATTGCCGCCGTGCGTCGCATCGGTGGGTTGCGCGGTGTGGTGCACAGCTTTTCCGGCAGTCGGCAGCAGGCCGAGATGCTGTGGGCGAATGGCTTCCTGATCGGTCTCGGTGGACCGGTGACGTACGAGCGTGCGAACCGTCTGCGGACGCTCGCCGCCACGATGCCGATCGAGCATCTGCTGCTGGAAACGGATTCGCCCGATCAACCCGACGCTGCGCATCGCGGCGAGCGCAACGAACCGGCGCGACTCGTCCACGTGCTTGCTGTCATCGCATCGCTGCGCAGTCAATCGGGGGACGAGGTCGCCGCCGCGACGACCGCCAACGCCGAACGCCTGTTCGGACTCACGCCGCAGCCGCTGCCTTCGGCTTGAGCAGCATCTCGATCGCCTTGCCCACCATTGCGAACGCGAACGCCCCGGTGATGTGCGTCGCCGCACCCAGCCCGCCGCTGCAATCGAGCTTCAGGCTGTCGCCGTCCGCGGTCGGCCGGATGCCACAGACGCTGCCGTCGGCCTGCGGATACTTCACGTTCTCCAGCGAATAGACCGCGGGAATGCTGAAGTAGCGGTCCTTGTTCCGCGGAAAATTGAACTCGGCACGCAGCTTCTTGCGCACCAGCGCGAGCATGGCGTCGTGTTCGGTGCGCGACAGGTCACGGACGCGCACCAGCGTGGGATCGGTGCGCCCGCCGGCCGAACCACTGACCACCAGCGGAAGCTTGCGTCGGCGGCACCACGCGATCATCTCGACCTTGCTTCGGAAGCTGTCGCAGGCGTCGATGACCAGATCAAGCTCCGCGTCCAGGTGCGTGGCGAGGTTGGTCGCGGTGATGAAGGCCGGCACCGGCTCGACATCCATCAACGGACTGATGCGTTGGCAACGTGCGGCCATCGCAGCGACCTTGGCGTGGCCGTAAGTACCGTCCAGCGCTGGGAGTTGGCGATTGGTGTTCGAGACGCAGATGTCGTCGGCGTCGATCAACTTGAGATAGCCAACGCCGGATCGCGCCAACGCCTCGGCCACCCACGAACCCACGCCGCCCAGCCCCACCACGGCGACGCGGGATCGCACCATTCGCGCCACGCTCCCCGCGCCATAAAGTCGGTCGATTCCGGCGAAGCGTTCGGTCCAGGCCGGGTCGAGGTCGTGCGTCTGCATGTGTGCATTCTAGGCGGTGCGCGCGTGAGGGCGGGCGCGACGCAGCTGCGTGCTATGGTCGCGCGCACCTCGCGCATCCATCAGGAACACGCCCGATGTCCGATCTCAATGCTTCGTCGCCCGCCCCGCCCCGCCGCGGCAACGGCACCCGCTACCTGTTCATGGCGCTGCTCGGCCTGGTGGTCGGCGTCGTGGCAAGCGTGATGATCATGAACGCCCTCGACGCGCGAAAAGACAAGTATCCGGAAGCCGTGATGCACGTGATGGCTGCGCACATGCATGCGCTCAAGGACAGCGTCACCCAGAACCGCTGCGCCGCGACCGACGTCATTCCGAATCTGCAGGCGATCCGCACGATGTCCAACGACATCGAGCCGGCGTTCAAGGACATGCGCGACGACGAGAAGTTCGGCAAGTACGCGAGCGACCTGCGCGCCGCGGTGGATGCGTCGCTGGCCACGCCGCCGCTCAACTGCCCGGGCGTGCAGGCCGCGGCGGCCAAGCTCGGGGAAGCCTGCGAGAACTGCCACAAGTACGTGCACCAGTGAGTGCCGCGCGAAGAACTCTCCGCTGAACGCATGTTCGGCGTTTGATAACGCGTTCACCGGTGCGCTCCCAGCATCGATCGCACATGGCGACAGCCATCGTCCCGATCACGACCTACCGGAGCGCCCCCCATGAGTGTCCAACTTCGTATCGTTTCCCTTGCGGCCGCGTCGATGATCGCGCTGGCCGGCTGTGCGACCTCGCCGTCCTCGACCTATGCGGGCGGCCCGCCGCCGGCGAACAGCTACGGCACCTGCTACGACTGCGGCGTCGTCACCCGCATCGAAACCGTCGGCACCGGCACCCCGAGCTCGGGCGTGGCGGGCGGCGTGATCGGTGGCGTCGTCGGTGCGGCCGCCGGCCATGAGCTGACCAAGGATTCGAGCAACGGCAAGCAGAACACCGCGACCGTCGTCGGCGCTGTCGCCGGCGCCGCGGCCGGTGCCGCGATCCAGCGCAACATGAATTCCGGCGCCACATACAACGTCTATGTCCGCATGGACGACGGCCGCACCACCATGGTCAGCCAAGCCGATCTGGGTGGCGTGCGCGAGGGTTCGGCGGTGCGTGTCTACAACGGCAAGGTCTGGGCCCGCTAAGCCGGTCCGCGTCACAGTTCAGAAAACGGCTCCGCAGGTCGGAGCCGTTTTCGTGTCCGGTCCATTCGCCGCTTTGCGTTTGCTGCGCCGCGACATGCGCCAACCTGACCGGGGGGTTAACGTCGGGCCGTCCATCCCGGACGCCCACCCACTCCCCCGAGGTGCCGAATGAACCGCCTGCCCCTGCTCGCCGCCGGTAGCGTCCTGCTCGCCGGTCTCGCCCTGAACGTCGCCGCCGATGCTTCGGTCCAGTCGGCGCGCTTCAATCCGCTGCGCGTCGCGATCGTCGCCTCGACCAGCCAGTCGTCGTTCCTGGGCGCGGTGGACGTCGATGTCACCAATACGAGCAACCGCACGGTGCGCATGCCGGCCTGGCAGCTGCCGTCGCAGTTCCTGCAGTCGGATGTCTTCAGCATCACCCGTGATGGCCGTGACGTCGCCTACGAAGGCCCGATGATCAAGCGCGGCCTGCCGCAGGCGGCGGACTTCGTGGTCCTGCGTCCGGGCGAGACGGTGCGCACCAGCGTCGACCTCTCGGCCTTCTACGATCTCTCGAGCTCCGGCGAATACACGGTCACCTACAAGGCGCCGCTGCAGCACGCGTCCCTGTCGGGCGGCGAGATGCTGATGACGGCGAACGGGCTGCCGATGACGGCGCAGAGCGCGCCGTTGAAGCTCTGGGTCGACGGCACCGACCAGCTCGCCGGCACCCGCACGCTCCAGGCGCAGGCCAAGCCGAGCGCGGGCGCGACGGTGGTCAACGGCGTCTCCTACAAGAGCTGCTCGACCACCCAGATCAGCACCGCCGGCAGCGCGGTGAACGCGGCGCGCAACTACTCCGAGAACGCCAAGGGCTACCTCAACGGCGGCACCGTCGGCGCGCGCTACACCACGTGGTTCGGCGCCTACACGTCGTCGCGCTATTCGACCGCACGCCAGCATTTCGTGAACATCGACAACGCCATCGACCAGAGCGGTGGCCAGGTCACGATCAACTGCGGCTGCAACCAGAGCTACTACGCCTACGTCTATCCGACCCGCCCCTACGAGATCTTCGTCTGCAAGGCGTTCTGGTCGGCGCCGCTGACGGGCACGGACTCGAAGGGCGGCACGCTGATCCACGAGATGAGCCACTTCAACGTGACGGCGGGCACGGACGACCACGTCTACGGGCAGAGCGGTGCGAAGAGCCTCGCGTCGTCGAATCCGGACCAGGCGCTCGACAACGCCGACAACCACGAGTACTTCGCCGAGAACAATCCCTCGCAGAAGTAACGATCCTCCCCCATGGGGATGAGGGAAGCCCGGCTTCGGCCGGGCTTTTCTTTTGGGGAGCGCGATGACGGCGACGACGCGACGTCCTGCAGAATGCGGACGTCCTTTCGCGGAGGTGCCCGTGTCCGACCTGTCCACGCTGTGGTACGTGCTCGCCGTCGTGCTGGTGATCGTCGGCATTGCCGGCACCGTGCTGCCCGCCCTGCCCGGCATTCCACTGGTGTTCGCCGGCTTGTTGCTCGCGGCGTGGGCCGACGGCTTCCATCACGTCGGCGGGTGGACGCTGGGCATCCTCGCGGTGCTCACGATCCTCTCCTTCGCCGTCGACCTGCTCGCGACTGCGATGGGCGCCAAACGCGTCGGCGCGAGCCGGCTGGCGCTGATCGGCGCGACCATCGGCACCCTCGCCGGCCTCTTTTTCGGCTTCATCGGCATCTTCGTCGGCCCGTTCGTGGGCGCGGTGATCGGTGAGCTGGCCCATCGCCGCAAGCTCCACGACACGGGCCATGCCGCAAAGGTCGGCGTCGGCACGTGGGTCGGGCTCCTGCTGGGCACGGTGCTCAAGCTCGTGATCGCGTTCGGCATGCTCGGCCTGTTCGCCGTGGTGTGGGTCGCCCACCAGGGGAGCTAAGCGGCTTCACGCGGACTTGCGAAGCGGCCGTCCAGAGTCGCGCTCCATGAAATTCCGATTGCAGTGGAGCCGCCGCAGAATGTTCTGGACGATCGCCCTCACCGCATTGGCGACGGTGCTTCTCGTGGTGATCGCAATGAATTTCGCGACGCCCGAAAAGAAGCTCGAGAGTCGCGTCGTCCACAAGTACGCGAGCACCGAGCCGCAATTCCTGCGCGAGATGGGCGTGATGCTCGGGCCGTCGATCGTGCCGGGCAACAAGGTGACGGTGCTCGAGGACGGCGACCAGATCTTCCCGGCCATGCTCGAAGCCATCGCGGGCGCGAAGCGCACGGTGACCTTCGAGACCTACATCTGGTGGGAGGGCGAGATCGCGAAGAAGTTCAGCGCCGCGCTCTGCGAGCGCGCGCAGGCGGGCGTGGCGGTCAACGTCACCGTCGACTGGGCGGGCAGCATCAAGATGGACAGCTCGATGCTGAAGAAGATGCAGGACTGCGGCGTCCACATCGAACGCTATCGCCCGCTGCACTGGTACAACCTGGGCCGCCTCAACAACCGGACGCACCGCAAGCTTCTGGTGGTCGATGGGCGCGTCGGCTTTACGGGCGGCGTGGGCATCGGCGATCCGTGGCTGGGTCATGCGCAGGATCCGGACCACTGGCACGACCTGCACTTCAAGATCGAAGGCCCCGTCGTGTCGCAGGTGCAGGCCGCCTTCAACGACAACTGGATCAAGACGACCGGCCGCGTACTCAACGGCGAGACCTACTTCCCGGCCGTCGAACCTGCCGGAAACATGTCAGCGCACATGTTCATCGCCTCGCCCGCCGGCGGCGCCGAGAGCATGCACCTGATGTTCCTGATGGCGATCGCCGCGGCGAAGACCAGCATCGACATCGAGGCCGCCTACTTCATCCCCGACCCGCTGCTGCGCGACGCGCTGATGGCCGCGCGTCACCGCGGCGTGCGCGTGCGCCTGCTGCTGCCGGGCCCGTACATCGACTCCGAGACGGTGCGCATCGCGACCAAGAAGGAATGGGGGCCGCTGCTCGCCGCCGGCGCGGAAATGCACCTGTACCAGCCGACGATGCTGCACGTGAAGCTGATGATCATCGACAAGTACATGGTCTCGGTCGGATCGACCAACCTCGACCAGCGTTCGTTCCAGTTGAACGACGAGGCCAGCCTGAACGTCTACGACGCCGACTTCGCCGAGCACATGACGCAGGTGTTCGAGCGCGACCTGAAGTCGACCAAGCCCTACACCTACGCGATGTGGGCATCGCGGCCCTGGAAGGAGAAAATGTCGGAACGCTTTATCGTTCCGATCAAGTCGCAGCTCTGACCCGAGGTCCAGGTGCCCATCCGCCGTACCGCCAGCGTCGCGCTGGCCTTCCTGCTGCTGTTCCTGTCGACATCGTTCGTTTTTGCCCAGGACGCCGTCTGGCTCGCCCGGGCCACCGGCGCGACGGCACCGGCAACGCCCACCGCGCGCGACGCCGAGATCGCACGCGCCGTCGGCACACGCATCCGCGCGGTGCCCGGTTTCAGCCAGGTCACCGCGACGGTGACCGGCGGCGTGGTGCGCCTCGAAGGCTCGGTCGGCGGCGAGGACGACCGCGCGCACGCCGAGCAGATCGCCGCGCAGCAGCCCGGCGTGGTGCGCGTCAGCAACCAGCTCCAGATCGCGGGCAGCGTGTCGACGCGCCTGAAGATCGCGCTGCAGCAGGTCGGCAGCAAACTGATCGGGCTCGTCGCTCGCCTGCCGCTGCTGCTCGTCGCCGCGCTCATCGTGCTGTTCGCCTGGTGGGTCGGCCGCACCGTGAGCCGGCGCATCCACCTGTCGCGTTTCAGCGCCAACAACCCGTACATCGACGCGCTGGTCGCGCGGCTGATCAACTGGATCATCCTGCTGGTCGGCCTCGTCATCGCGCTGGATCTCATGGAAGCCACCGCGATCGTCGGTGCGCTGCTGGGCTCCGCCGGGGTGGCCGGCATCGCGATCGGCTTCGCCTTCCGCGACATCGCGGAGAACTACGTCGCCGGCATCCTGCTCAGCCTGCGTCGCGGCTTCTCGCCGGGGGATCACATCCTCGTCGACAAGTACGAGGGCAAGGTCGTCGCGCTGACGTCGCGCTCGACCATCCTGATGACGTTCGACGGCGTGCAGGTCGCCGTGCCGAACGCGCTGGTGTTCAAGTCGGTGGTGAGCAACTACTCGCAGAACCCGAAGCGCCGCTTCGAGTTCGCGATGCTGATCGACGTCAACGAATCGATTCGCGAATCGCAGGAAATTGCGATCGCCGCGATCACGCAGACCAAGGGCGTGCTGGCCGACCCGGCGCCGTCATGGTCGGTCGATGGATACCTGTCCGGCGGCATCCAGCTGAAGTTCCAGGGCTGGGTCAGCCAGCGCGACAGCGACCTCGGCAAGGTGCGCAGCGAGGCATTGCGTGCGGTGAAGTCGGCGTACGAAAAAGCCGAGATCGACGGCCCGCGCCCCGTGCAGTACAGCTTCTCCGCGCCGCTGCCGCCGGATATCGCGCGTCGCATCGGCATGGCCGTGACGCCGCCGCCCGACAACGAACCGAAGGGCGGCGCGGACACGTCGGTCAATCGCGATATCGATGCGCAGGTGGATGCGCAACGCGCCGCGCATGACGATGAAAACCTGATCTGACCGCACGTCGGACGGCGCGCGGATTTCACGCGCGTCGTCGCGAACGGGCGCAGCCTGTGCGACAGGCAGGATCGACACTGGCGTCAGGGAGGACACCATGCAGCTTCGACGCATCCTTTCGCTCGATGGCGGCGGCATCCGCGGTCTTGTCACGTCCCGTTGGCTCGCCGGTGTCGACGGCGCGCTTACCGCTGCGGGCAAGCCGCACATTCCGGGCAGTTTCGACCTGCTCGCTGGCAGTTCGACCGGCGGCCTGATCGCCTGCGGCCTCGCCCTGGGGCGCTCGCCCGACGTGCTCGCGCAGCTTTACCTGCAGCGCCGCCACGAAATCTTTCCCGGAATCGCACGACGCCTGTGGTCACGCGCGTCGCGCTTCTTCAGCGATGGCCCGTCGGCGCCACGCTACGACGGTCGCGGCCTCGAAGCAGTGCTGGCCGATGTGTTCGGCGATGCGCGCCTCGGCGACTGCACGATCAAGACGCTGGTCACCAGCTACGACACGATCAACCGCAAGCCGGTGATCTTCAAGAGTTTCAAGCCCGAGCATGCGGACATCCGCGTGCGCGACGTCTGCCGTGCCACCGCCGCCGCACCGACCTATTTCCCCGCGCACCCGTTGCGCGTCGAAGGCCGCGACTGCGCGCTGATCGACGGCGGCATCGTCGCCAACAATCCGACGGCCTGCGCGATCGCCGAGGCGCTGCGCAAGGACGAGACCGTCGACTGCACGCGCGACCTGATCGTGGTGTCGGTCGGCAGCGGCGAACGCACGCGCACGATCGACCTTCGCTCGGCGCGCGAATGGGGCGCGCTGGAATGGGCGGTACCGATCATCGACGTGCTGTTCGACGGCAACGCCGAATCGGTCGACTACATCGCGCAGCACGTCGTGGGCGACGCCTACTACCGCCTGCAGACGCCGCTCACCATCGGACTGGATGACCTCGACGACGTGAGCGACACGAACATCGCGGCGCTCGAAGCGCTGGCGCGCGGCTACCTCGCGCAGGCGGCGACGCAGCAGATGCTGAGGGCGCTGGCGGCGAAGCTCTGAGGCGCGCGCGTCCAGAAGTGGGGCCGCAGAGACGACGATGCCCGGCGGGCCGGGCATCGTCGAAGTCCATCAGGCCGATTCGACGACCACCGGAATCGTGCCGATCTTCGCCTGCCATTCGCGCGGCCCCGTCGCGTGCACCGACGTGCCGTTCGAATCGACCGCGACGGTCACCGGCATGTCCTGCACGGTGAATTCGTAGATCGCTTCCATGCCGAGGTCTTCGAACGCGACGACGCGCGAGGCCTTGATCGCCTTCGACACCAGATACGCCGCGCCGCCCACCGCCATCAGGTAGGCCGAGCGGTGCTTGCGGATCGCCTCGATCGCGACCGGGCCGCGTTCGGCCTTGCCGACCATGCCGAGCAGGCCGGTCTGCGCGAGCACCTGTTCGGTGAACTTGTCCATGCGTGTCGCGGTGGTCGGGCCGGCGGGGCCGACGACTTCGTCGCGCACCGGATCCACGGGGCCCACGTAGTAGATGAAGCGGCCGCGCAGGTCAACGGGCAGCGTCTCGCCCTTGTTGAGCATGTCCACCATGCGCTTGTGCGCGGCGTCGCGACCGGTGAGCAGCTTGCCGTTGAGCAGCAGCACTTCGCCCGGCTTCCACGAGGCGACATCGTCCTGCGTCAGCGTGTCGAGGTTCACGCGACGGCCCTTCGACGCGTCGTAGGTGAGTTCCGGCCAGTCGGCGAGCGATGGCGGATCGAGCATCACCGGGCCGCTGCCGTCGAGCGTGAAATGCGCATGCCGCGTGGCGGCGCAGTTCGGAATCATCGCCACCGGCAGGTTGGCCGCGTGCGTCGGGTAGTCCTTGACCTTGATGTCGAGCACGGTCGTGAGGCCGCCGAGGCCCTGTGCACCGATGCCCAGCGCGTTGACCTTCTCGTACAGCTCCAGGCGCAGTTCTTCCGCGCGATTGGACGCGCCACGCTGCTGCAGTTCGGTGATGTCGATCGGCTCCATCAGCGACTCCTTCGCCAGCAGCATCGCCTTCTCGGCGGTGCCGCCGATGCCGATCCCGAGCATGCCCGGCGGGCACCAGCCGGCGCCCATGGTCGGCACGGTCTTGAGCACCCAGTCGACGATGGAGTCGGACGGGTTGAGCATCGCGAACTTCGACTTGGCCTCGGAACCACCGCCCTTCGCGGCGACGATCACGTCGACCTTGTTGCCCGGCACGACCTTCACGTTGACCACGCCGGGCGTGTTGTCCTTCGTGTTGATGCGCTTGCCGGCCGGATCGGCGAGCACCGAGGCGCGCAGCTTGTTGTCCGGATGGTTGTACGCGCGACGCACGCCTTCGTGGACCATGTCCTCGACCGACATCGTTGCGTCGTCCCAGCGCACGTTCATGCCGATTTCGAGGAAGACGGTGACGATGCCGGTGTCCTGGCAGATCGGCCGATGGCCCTCGGCGCACATGCGCGAATTGATGAGGATCTGCGCGATCGCATCCTTCGCGGCCGGCGACTCCTCGCGCTCGTACGCGGCGGCGAGGCTCTTGATGTAGTCGACCGGGTGGTAGTAGCTGATGTACTGCAGCGCGTCGGCGACGGACTGGATCAGGTCGTCCTGGCGGATGGCGACAGGCGCGGACGGAGCGAACGGAGCGGTCTGGGCGGACACGGCGGGCACGGCTGCGGGGAAACCGCCATTTTACCGCCCCGCCCGGCCCGGCCGCTCAGGCGCTGCGGGCCAGCGTCGGGTCGGTGCGTTGCAGCAGCTGCGCCAGCGCGGTCGACGACAGCGGCCCGCTGAACAGCGTGCCCTGCAGGCCGCCGCAACCCCAGCGCGCAAGCAGCTCGCGGTGCGTTTCGGTCTCCACGCCCTTGGCGACGACATCGCACTGCATCGCGAAACCGGTGCGGCACACCGCCTCGGCGATGCGACGTGCGCGTTCGTCGTCGACCAGCGCATGCACGATCGCGATGTCGACCTTCAACGCGTCGAAACCGAAATCGACGAGCTGCGAGACGCTGGCCTGCGTGGTCGCGATGTCGTCGATGGCGACCTTCACCCCCATCGCGCGCAGGTCGGCGACGAGCGCGCGCGCCGGCTCGCCGAGCGCGAACAGCTGGTCGCCGCGGAACTCGAGTTCGAGCCACTGCGGATCGAGCGTCGCGCGGGTGAGCGCGGCGTCGACCTGCGCGAGCAGGCGCTCGGCATCGAAGCGGGCCAGCGACACGTTCACCGACAACGGCAGGCGCGGAAGACCGGCCTGCTGCCAGGCCGCGTTCTGCAGACAGGCGCGGCCGAGCACCCACTCGTCGATCTGGATGATCAGGCCCGTTTCTTCGGCGACGGCGAGGAAGGTTTCCGGCAGCAGCACGGTGCCATCGGCGCGACGCCAGCGCAGCAGTGCTTCGATCGACGAGAAATTGCCCGTGCGCGCATTCACCACCGGCTGGTAGTCGAGCACGAAGTCTTCCGCCGCAAGCGCGAGGCGCAGATCGTTCTCGGTGCGCATGCGCACCTCGGCGCGCTCGCCCATCAGGTCGGTGAAGTAGCTGTAGCGCCCGCGACCGGTTTCCTTGACGTGATAGAGCGCCGTGTCGGCCTGCTTCATCAGCGTGCGGGCCTCGCGCGAATCCTGCGGGAACAGCGAGATGCCGACGCTGGCACCGACGCGCAATTCGTGACTTTCGAACGCGATGGGTTGTTCGACGGAACGGATGAGCTTCTCGGCGACGCGCGCGGCATCGCGTGGATCGGCGAGGCGCTGCAGCAGCAACACGAATTCGTCACCGCCCTGGCGGCTTACCGTGTCGTCCTCGCGCACGCAGTCGCGCAGGCGCTGGGCGACTTCCTGCAACACCTTGTCGCCGACGGGATGGCCGAGCGTGTCGTTGATCGGCTTGAACTTGTCGAGGTCGATGTAGAGCACCGCGCCGCGGTTGCCGCGGCCGACCGTCGCCAGCGCCTGCATCAGGCGGTCCTGGAACAGCACGCGGTTCGGCAGGCCGGTGAGCGCGTCGTGCTGGGCCATGTGCGCCAGCGCCTGCGCCTGTTCGCGTGCGTGGCTGACATCGCGCAGGAGCAGCACGCCGCCGATCCCGCGCCCGTGCGCATCGCGGAGCGGCGACGCGGATTCCTCGACCACGCGCTGTTCGCCATCGCGACGCACGAGTTCGCGTTCGCCTTCACGTCGCATGGCCTGGCCGGACTTCAGCGCGTCGCGCAGCACCGACACCTGCGGCACGCCGCTGGCCGACTCGACCAGCTTGATCACGTCTTCCAACGCGCGGCCCAGCGCATCCTCGCGGGTCCAACCGGTGAGCGCGGTCGCCGCCGGGTTGAACGCGGTGATCGCACCGGACGGGTCGACCACGACCAGCGCATCGCTGATCGAATCGAGCGTCGCCTGGGCCTGCGCCTGCGCCGCGCGCGCGGCGTTTTCGAGCGCGACGTGGCGACTGAGATCGCGCAGCGTCACGACCGAGCGCCCGCCGTGCTCGCCCGGCATTGCGCCGAGCTTGAGTTCGACCGGGAAGGTCATCCCGTCGCGACGGCGCACGCGCAGGCCCGCTTCGCCTGCTGCGGGCGTGACGCCTTCCGATTCACTGAGCCACGTCGGCAGCGGTGTGCCGATCAAATCGCTGGCGGACGCACCCAGCAGCGTCGACGCCGCTTCGTTGTGCATGAGGATGCGTCCATCCTCGTCGAGCACCAGCGTGGGCTCGGGCGATGCGTTCACCAGGGTGCGCAGGTCGCGCTCGCCCTGCTTGCGCCAGGTGATGTCCTCGGCCAGCAGATGGAAACCGTCGATGGCGCCATCGACGCCGAAGTACGGTTCGAGGCGGATGTCGAGCGCACGATCGCCGCGATCGGCCTGCAATTGCTGCGGCGCGCCGGCCATGGCGCGCGCGGCGCTGGTCGCGAGCTTTCCGGCGAACTCCAGACCGAGCACGTCGCCCAGCGTCGCGCCTTCGATGCGGTCGCGCGCCAGGCCCGTCCACGTGCGATACGCGTCGTTGACGTGGCGATGGCGCAGGTCGCGATCGAAGGTCGCGACCAGCCCGGGACTCTTCTCGGTGAGCGTGAGCAGATGGCCGCTCGCGGCGCGCAATCGCGCACGCACGCGATCGCGCTGGTGCGTGAGCAGGCTGCCGACGAGCGCGAGGGCGAGCATCGTGGCGACGAGGCCGAGCGCAGCCGCCGTCGACCACCCGCCCGCGATGCGCGAGAGCGTGGCCGCGCCGTAGTCGGCAAGCACCAGCGCGGCGATCGCGAACACCAGCGCCAGCACACCCAATGTGCGCGGGCGACCCGCCGCCGCGAGCGCGAGCAGGCCGATCGCGAGCAGCGGCACGAGACGCGGCGAGAAGATCGACAGCGCACCCGCGCCGAGGAGCAACGCGAGCGACAACACCAGCGTTGCGCGACGCGGATCCTCGGCGAACGGATCCGGCGGGTCGACCGCCGCGAGCGTGAGCGCCGCGGCGAACGCTGCGATGGCGCCGACGACGATGGCCGGCCACAGCGCGAGCCAAGCGCCCTGCAGCAACGGAACGCCCTGCGTGCACAGCCACGCGAGCACGGCCGCGACTGCGGCCAGCGTGGCGAGCGCGATCGATGCGGGCGCGGGATCGTCCCAGTCCGCATGCGGTTGCAGCTGGCGCACCAGCACGCGGATGCCACCGACGATCGAGGTGGCCGCGGCGGTCGTGACGATCGCGGTGGCCGGCGTCACGCGCGCGGCGAACAGGCCCGCGGCCATGCCGAACGCGGGTGCGAGCCAGCGCAGGTCGGCGCGGCCGGGCAGCGGTCGCGCCAGCCACATGCCGCACCAGCCACCCACTACCAGACCGACAACGCCGGCAGCCATCCACGGCGACGGAATGCGCGCCACCGCCGCCATCAGCAGGCCTGCCAGCACCGCGAACGCGACGGGCGCGCGCAGCAGGCGCGCCGACGCGAGGCTCCGTTGCCGGGCCTCCGTGGTCGGAGCCGATCGTTCGCGTGATTCGCGGGGGGACGTGATCAAGTTGCCGCCGGTAGGTCGCTGTACGTCACTTGTGGGTCAATAACGGCATTCTGTTAACGGATCGCAGCATGAAACTGTGCAGCCGATAACAGCTCGCCACCCGTCGCGATACCGTCATCGCGCGGACTGGCGATACGGTCACACCCTTGTCCTGTTCAGCCGGGGAGACGCCATGCATCGCGCCGCCGTTGCCACGCTCGTTCTATGCGCGCTTGCCACCGCGGGTTGCCGGGCCGGCGATGCGCCGCCGGTGCCCGTTTCGACGGCGGCGCACGTTGCGGACGCCGCGCCGCGGATTACCCGTGTCGCCAGCGGGCTCGAACACCCGTGGGGGCTGGCGCTGCTGCCCGACGGGCGCTTCCTCGTGACCGAACGCCCCGGTCGCCTGCGCTATGTCGAACGCGACGGTCGTCTGTCCGCGCCCATCGAGGGCGTTCCGGCCGTGTGGGCGCAGGGCCAGGGCGGCCTGCTCGACGTCGCGCTCGCACCCGACTTCGCGAGCAGTCGACGCGTCTACCTCACCTATGCCGAAGCCGGCGCGGACGGCACCGCGGGAACGGCCGCAGGGTACGGCGTCCTCGACGGCCCACGCCTCACCGGATTCAGCGTGATCTACCGGCAGGAACCCAAGCTGGAAGGCCCCAACCATTTCGGCTCGCGACTGGCCTTCGACCGCGCCGGCCACGTCTTCATCAGCCAGGGCGAGCGCTTTCAGCGCATGCGTGCCCAGGATCTGAGCATGCTGCAGGGCAAGCTCGTTCGGCTCACGCTCGACGGCGCGATCCCGCCCGACAACCCGTTCGTGGGCCGCAGCGATGCGCGCCCCGAGATATGGAGCTACGGCCACCGCAACGTGCAGTCGCTGTCCATCGATCCGCGCACCGGGAAACTGTGGGAGGCCGAACACGGCCCGCGCGGTGGCGACGAAATCAACCTTCCGCAGCCGGGAAAGAACTACGGCTGGCCGATCGCGAGCCACGGCAAGGACTACGCGACGCCCTTTCCCTACCCCGAAACGAAGGGCACTGACGTGCCGGGCATGGAGTCGCCGTACCACGTGTGGATGAAATCGCCCGGGCTGTCGGGCATGGCGTTCTACACCGGCCACCCCGGCTCGAAGTGGAACGACAGCCTCTTCCTCGGCGCCCTCGCCGACCGTTGCCTGATCCGCCTCACGCTCGACGGCGACCGCATCGTGTCGGAAGAACGGCTGCTGGAGGACCGCAAGCTCCGCATCCGCGACGTGCGCATCGGCGCCGACGGCGCGGTCTACGTGCTGACCGACGAAGACGACGGCGAACTGCTGCGGCTCGAACCACCGCGCTGACGCCGCCACAGCGCGCCCGCCGCTGTCAACGTCGACGCACCCGGACATGGGGGCCACAATCGCCGCCCCATCCGATCGTCGACGCATCGCCCATGCAGGACCGCAGCACCGCCCAGCACATCGCCCGCCGCATTGCGGAAGAAATCAATGCGCAGGCCCGACAGGTGGAAGCGGCGGTGGCGCTGCTGGACGAGGGCGCGACCGTGCCCTTCATCGCACGCTATCGAAAGGAAGTGACGGGCGGCCTCGACGACACGCAGCTGCGTGAGCTCGAAACGCGGCTGAGTTATCTGCGCGAACTCGAAGACCGCCGCGTGCAGGTCATCGCCAGCATCGAGGAACAGGGCAAGCTCACGGACGAGTTGCGCGCGGATCTCCTCGCGGCCGACAGCAAGGCGCGCCTCGAAGACCTGTATCTCCCGTACAAGCCCAAGCGCCGCACGCGCGCGCAGATCGCGCGCGAAGCCGGACTCGAGCCGCTGGCCGACGCGCTGCTCGCGGATCCCACGCAGTCGCCTGACGCCGTCGCGGCAACATACGTCGATGCGGACAAGGGCGTCGCCGACGCCAAGGCCGCGCTCGACGGCGCGCGCGCCATCCTGATGGAGCGATGGGGCGAAGACGCCGCACTCGTCGGCGAACTGCGCGAGTGGCTGTCGCAGGTCGGTGTCGTGCGTTCGAAGGTGATCGAAGGCAAGGAGAACGAAGGCGCGAAGTACCGCGACTATTTCGACCACGCCGAACCCATTTCGAAGATCCCGTCGCATCGCATGCTCGCGCTGTTGCGCGGGCGTCGCGAGGAGTTCCTGCAGTTCGACCTCGATCCGGGCACCGATGCCGAAGCCGGTCATCTGATCGCGACCGGCCGCGTCGCCAAGCACGCGGGAATTCGCAACGGAGGGCGTGCCGCGGACCAGTGGCTGATGGACTGCGCGCGCCTGACGTGGAAGGCGAAGCTGCATCTGCACCTGATGCTCGACCTCACTGCGCAGGCACGCGAACGCGCCGAGGCCGAAGCGATCAACGTGTTCGGCGACAACCTCAAGGATCTACTGCTTGCCGCGCCGGCGGGTCCGCGCACCGTGCTCGGCCTCGATCCAGGCCTGCGCACCGGCGTGAAGGTCGCGGTGGTCGATCGCACGGGCAAGCTCGTCGCGACGGACACGATCTATCCGCACGAGCCGAAGCGCCAGTGGGACCAGTCGCTCGCGACGCTGGGCCGTCTGTGCAAGCAGCACGGCGTCGAGCTGATCTCGATCGGCAACGGCACCGCGTCGCGCGAGACCGACAAGCTCGCGGCGGACCTGATCAAGCTCGCGCCGGAGCTCAAGCTCACCAAGATCGTCGTCAGCGAAGCCGGCGCGTCGGTGTACTCCGCATCCGAACTCGCGTCGCGCGAATTTCCCGATGTCGACGTGTCGATCCGCGGCGCGGTGTCGATCGCGCGTCGCCTGCAGGATCCGCTCGCAGAGCTCGTCAAGATCGAGCCGAAGGCGATCGGCGTCGGCCAGTACCAGCACGATGTCGACCAGTACAAGCTGGCGCGCGCGCTCGATGCCAGGGTCGAGGACTGCGTGAACGCCGTCGGCGTACACGTGAACACCGCGTCCGCCGCGCTGCTCGCACGCGTGTCGGGTCTGACGTCGACGGTCGCCGAGAACATCGTGCGTCACCGCGACACGAACGGTGCATTCAAGTCGCGCAAGGAGCTGCTGAAGGTGCCGCGCCTGGGCGACAAGGCGTTCGAGCAGTGCGCAGGCTTCCTCCGCATCGCCGATGGCGACGAGCCGCTGGATGCGAGCTCGGTGCATCCCGAGGCGTACCCCGTCGTCGAGCGCATCGTCGCGTCGACCGGCAAGCCGATCCGCGCGCTCATCGGTGATGCACCCACGCTTCGCGGCCTGCGCGCGGAGCAGTTCGTCGACGACCGCTTCGGCGCGCCCACGGTGCGCGACATCCTCAAGGAACTCGAGAAACCCGGCCGCGATCCGCGCCCGGAGTTCAAGGCCGCGCGCTTCGCCGATGGCGTCGAGGACATCAAGGATCTGAAGCCCGGCATGGTGCTGGAAGGCGTCGTCACCAACGTCGCCGCGTTCGGCGCGTTCGTCGACATCGGCGTGCACCAGGACGGCCTCGTGCACATCTCCGCGCTGTCGAACACCTACGTGAAAGATCCGCGCGACGTCGTCAAGGTCGGCGACATCGTGAAGGTGCGCGTGCAGGAGGTGGACGTGCCGCGCAAGCGCATCGGCCTGACCTGCCGTCTCGACGACACCGCGCCGCGGGCGCCGCGCAATGATCGCGAGGCGCCGCGCCCGCAGGGTGGGCGTCCGTCGAATGATCGTGGCCCATCGCGTGGCCCGGCACCGAAGGCGCAGGCGCAGCCGGCGTTCGCGAACAATGCGCTGGCGGCGGCGTTTGCCAAAGCGAAGGGGAAATAGTTCGCCCGTGTCGCCGGCGGCGTGCGCCGAAGGCAGAAGCGTTTCGTCCGCTGACGCGGCCGAGTTACTTTTCTTTGCTGGCGCAAAGAAAAGATAACCAAAAGAAAGCACCTTCCTCGACGAATCTACAGCTCGCGAGCGGACAGCCTTCTCGCGATCGCCACACTCGGCATCCTGCCTCGGGTGGCGGCGGCCGACGTCCTGTCGGCCGCCCCTTCGGGGTCTAGACGATTCGTGTCAGCTGCCGAAGCAAGAAGTACGCGAACAACATCGTCCGCTAGCGCATCGCGAAACCGGATTCGCCGCTGGTTGCCCGCTGGGTGCTCAACGCATGGCGCCGGGATCTCCTGTACTGCGGCCCTCAGAACAACCCACCCTGCACCTGCGGTTCCGAATACGTCAGACGCCCGTCGACAATGCGCGCCGCCGCCGTATACGGATGCTCCTGCACACGCCCGCCAGGCTGCAGATGCAGCACCGTCCAGCCGCGCGACTTGAAGTCGTCGGAAATGAGCGCACGGTGGCACTGCCACCACATCGCCTCGGCGCACATCACGGTAGTCACCTTCAACGCGGCCAGCCCGCTGAGCCGCTCGGCGGCATGGCGGTACTCGTCGGTCTCCAGGTAATCCGCGTAACCGCGAAAGGCCTCGTTCCGCCATGCCGCGTTGTGGGTATCCGGTCGCGGCCGGCGCCGGCCGCCCAGATCGCGGAACGGCACGTAGTCGATACCGATCGCCGCCAGGGCTCGCGCCATCGCCTCGTCGTTGAACTGCGGATGGCGCCGCGAGCCGGTGAAACGGCGCACGTCCGCCACCGCCTCGATGCCGGCCTGGTGCAGCAGCGCGACGAACGCGTCCCACGGGTGGGTCGAGTGGCCTACGGTCCAGAGCGTTCGCCGATCGTCCATGGCCCCAGCCTGCCGCGGGCGCGATGAAGCGGCGTTGACAGCCGTGCGCCTAGCCTGCGTCGATCGATGGAGAACCCCATGTCCGAGCAGAGCACCGGCCTCGCGCGCACCGCACAGATCGTGAAGTTCCTGTTGAAGTACCGCAGCGCGGGCATCTTCAACGGGCTGGAAAGCGATGCATCGCTGCAGGATCTCAATGGCGACGCCAGCGCGCCCCAGGCCAGCGGCAAGCCCGACGAGTTCGTCGACGACCTCGAAGCGCTGGGTCCGACCTTCGTGAAGCTCGGCCAGGCGTTGTCCACGCGTGCCGACATGGTGCCGCCCGAATACATCGCCGCCCTCGCCCGCATGCAGGACAACGTGCAGCCGTTGGCGCCCGAGGTGGTGCACGAGGTGCTGGAAGCCGAACTCGGCGTGCGCCCGAACAAGGTGTTCGCCGAATTCGACGACACGCCGCTCGGCAGCGCGTCGCTGGCGCAGGTGCACCGCGCGGTGCTGCGTGACGGCCGCGAAGTCGCGGTGAAGGTGCAGCGTCCGGACGCGGTCGCAAGCATCCACGGCGACCTCGAATCGCTGCGTTCGATCGCGAGCAAGATCGATCGCGGCACCGACATGGGGCGGCGGGTGCGCTTCAGCGACTGGGTCAACGAGTTTGGACGCGCGCTGCTCGCGGAGCTCGACTACCGCCAGGAAGCCGAGAACCTGCAGCGTTTCGGCGATCGCCTCGAACGCTATCCGCAGCTGGTGGTGCCGCGCCCGGTGTGGAGCGTCAGCAGCAAGCGCGTGCTGACGATGGATCTCATCCGCGGCAAGAAGGTCACCGACATCACCGGCCTGCAGCGCACCGAGCAACCGCTGGGTTCGCTGGCCGAAGCGCTGCTGCGTGCCTATCTCGACCAGGCCTTCGTGCACGGCGAAATCCACGCCGATCCGCACCCCGGCAATCTTCTGCTGACGAACGATGGCCGTCTCGCGATCTTCGACCTCGGCATGATCGCGCACGTGCCGCCGCGCCGGCGCGACCGCCTGTTGAAGCTGCTCTTCGCGTCGGTCGATGGTCGCGGCGAAGACGTCGCCATCGAGAACATCTCGATCTCCACGCGTCTCGAAGACTTCGACGAAGAGCGCTACATGCGCGAAATCGGCCAGCTCGTCGCGTCGTACGCCGCGCGTTCGGGCAGCGACACGGTGTCGGAGGGCCGGCTGGTGCTCGACATGACGCGCATCGCGACCGCCTGCGGCCTGCGCACGCCGCCGGAGCTGTCGCTGCTCGGCAAGACCCTGTTGAATCTCGAATCGATCTGCGACGCACTCGATCCGGAGATGGACGCCAAGGACGTCGTCCGTGACCACCTCGAGAACGTCATGCGCCAACGGCTGCGCAAGTCGCTTTCGCCGGCGGGACTCGCGGGCGAACTGATCGAGGTGGAAGGCCTCGTGCGCGAGGCGCCGCGCAAGCTCAACAACCTGCTCACCCTGCTGGCGGATAACCGGCTGCAGGTGCGGGTCGACGGGCTGGACGACTCCAAGCTCATGGAGAACATGCAGAAGATCGCCAACCGCATCACGGTAGGCCTGATCATCGCCGCGCTGCTGGTGTCGTCGGCGCTGATGATGAAGGTCGATACCGGGGCGCGCCTGTTCGGCTATCCCGCCGTGGCGATCGTGCTCTTCCTGCTGGCGGCGTGCCTGGGGCTGTTCGTCGTGGTCAGCGTGCTGCTCACCGACCATCGCGCGCGCCCGAAGGAGGAGCGCGGCCTTCACTGAACAGCCGGGCTGAACCGTGACCTGAATCCGGCTGCTTGCACGCAGCGTTCACTGCCCTAACCTTGGTCGAGCTTCACCGGGACTGCACGTCCCTGAAGCGGTCGTCTCGAACCAAAGGGGTCAGTGGATGCGCACCTATCTCGCCATGGCTTCGGCCATTGCCTGCTGCCTGTTGCCGGCCCTTTCGCCGGCAGAACCCAGCATCGCCCGCGCGCCGTCGCCGGTGAGCTCGCCGATCGCACCGATTTCGACGCCGGCACCGACCGCGCCGTCGATGTCGCTGGCATCGCGCCTCGCCACGCTCGCGCCCGGTGCGAATCCGAAGGTGATCGAGATGGCGCTGGAAGCGCGCGAATGCGCGATCAGCAGCGGCGACGCAACGGGTGCGGGCGAAAAGCTCGCCGTCATCGACTACTCGATGCCCTCGACGCAGAAGCGTCTGTGGGTGTTCGACCTGCGCAACCCGCGCGTCATGTACAACGAGTACGTCGCGCATGGCCAGGGCACCGGCGACAACTACGCGCGCAACTTCTCCAACCTCGACGGCAGCCACCAGACCAGCCTCGGCCTGTTTCGCACCGCGGAGACGTACCAGGGCAACAACGGCTATTCGCTGCGCATGGACGGGCTGGAACCCGGCTTCAACGACAACGCCCGAGCCCGCGCGATCGTGATGCACGGGGCGTGGTACGTGGATCCGTCGATGGCGCAGAAGATGGGCCGCATCGGCCGCAGCCATGGCTGCCCCGCGGTGCGCGCGCAGGTGGCGCACGAGATCATCGATACGCTGAAGGGCGGCCAGTTCGTGTTCTCGTACTACCCGGACAACAAGTGGCTGCATGAATCGCGGCTGCTCGCCTGCCCGACGCGGACGACGCGCAGCCTCGTCGCCCGCTGATCCAACGCGCCATGAACTCGACGGCCGGGCCCTCACGGGTCCGGCCGTTATCGTGTGCGGGTCATGACCTCGCCCCACGCCCCCAACCCACTGCTCGCAGCGCTCTCCGCGCTGGAGGACGTCGCCGACGGGCTGCACCGCCGCCTCGCCCCGCGCGAACCCGCGTACATCGCGGCCTATCGCGGCTGGGGCGACGCGTCCGGGATCGAGCTGCGCGGCCGCGTGCTCGCCGATGCGCCTAAGGGCGGTCCCACGGAACGGGACTCGCGCCTGCGCAACCTGCGGCACTCCATCGGCCGATTCATGAGTGCGGAGGTGCCGCACGCCCCGCTGCGACTGTCGATCGGCACGCATGCGGTCGAAACCGTCAGCGACGACGAGGGCTACTACGCCGCCACCCTGCCCGCTCCGCCCCTGCCCGATGGGTTGTGGACGCAGGCGACCGCGAGCCTCGCCGACGGCCGCCTCGCGACCGCGCAACCTCTGCTCTACGTGCACGACGACGCGCGCATCGGGGTGATCTCCGACATCGACGACACCGTGCTCGACAGTGCGATCACCGACTGGACGACGGCCGCGCAACTCACGTTCCTGCACAACGCGCGCACGCGCAAACCGCTGAAAGGCGCCGCGCCGCTCTACCAGGCGCTGCAGGCCGGTATCGACGGCCGCGGTCGCGTGCCGCTGTTCTACGTCTCGAGTTCGCCGTGGAACCTCTACGACCTGCTGGACGAGTTCATGGCCCTCAACAAGCTGCCGGCCGGGCCGATGTTCCTGCGCGATTTCGGGCTGGACCCCACCAAGCTCCTCAAGTCGTCCGGCCACGGCCACAAGCTGGAGCGCGCACGTGAGCTCATCGCCCGCTTCCCGCGCCTGCGCTGGGTGCTGCTCGGCGATTCCGGCCAGGCCGATGCGGAGCTGTATGCCGAAGCCGCGTCGGAGTTCGGCGACCGCATCGCCGCGATCTACATCCGCGACGTCGATCCGGATCTCGATTCGCCGCGCGATGCCGCGGTCGATGCACACATCGGCCGTGTCGCCGGCACGCGCGTGCCCATGCTGCGCGCCCGCGACAGCCGCGCGATCGCCGAACACGCAGCGTCCCTCGGCCTGATCCGCGCCGACGCGCTGGGTGCGATCGCGGCGGAGGTCGACCGCGACGCCGCCCGGCCGACACTGGCCGAAGCCGCCGCGACGTCGGCGATTCAGGGCACCGACGCCAGCCCGGGCTCGCCGGTCGGCTAAAATTCGCGCCCCCACATTTCGCCCGCCTGCCGATGTCCTCGCCTTTCGGCACCGAGACCGTGCTCGACGTCCGCCACTGGACGGACGCCTACTTCAGCTTCACCACGACCCGCGACGACGGCTTCCGGTTCGACAACGGCCAGTTCGTGATGATCGGGCTGGAGGTCGACGGCCGTCCGTTGATGCGCGCGTATTCCATTGCCAGCGCCAACTGGGAAGAGCAGCTTGAGTTCTTCAGCATCAAGGTGCAGAACGGCCCGCTGACCTCGCGCCTGCAGCACATCAAGCCCGGCGACACCGTGCTGATCGGCCGCAAGCCGACCGGCACGCTGCTGATCAGCGACCTGCATCCCGGCCGCAACCTCTATCTGCTGGGCACCGGCACCGGCTTCGCGCCGTGGCTGTCGGTCATCAAGGATCCGGAAACCTACGAGCGCTTCGAGCGCGTGGTGCTCTGCCACGGCGTGCGCTCGGCGGCGGACCTCGCCTATCGCGACTACATCGTCAACGAGCTGCCACGCCACGAATTCCTCGGCGAGCAGATCGCGCAGAAGCTTCTGTATTACCCGGCCGTCTCGCGCGAGCCTTTCGCGTTCAATGACAACGACCACCGCGGTCGCCTCACCGACCTGATGGCGAGCGGACAGATGATGGAGCAGCTCGGCATCGAGCCTCTCAACGCGCAGCACGACCGCGCGATGATCTGCGGCAGCCCGCAGATGCTGGCCGACTTCCGCGCCCTGCTCGACGCTCGCGGCTTCACCGCGGCGCCGCGTATCGGCACCGCCGGTCAGTACGTCTTCGAACGCGCGTTCGTCGAGAAGTAGTCAGACGACCCGTGCGGCAGGCCGGCGCGCCGGCGACGGGCCCTCGACCATCTGCAGCGTGACGTCCCCGCGTGCACTCGCCGCAGCGAGGTCGTTCGCGATCGCTGCGACATCGGCCGTCGGCACGACATCCACCACGCAGGTCGCGCAATTGCGGCCGCCGCCTTTCGACATGTAGAGCGCGAGATCGGCCACGTGCATCGCGTGCTGCCAGTCGACGCCCTCGCGCAGCGGCGACATCACCGCGCCGATCGAGACCGACACCACGATCGCCTGTCCGCCGATATCGATCGGCTCGCCGGCGATGTGCTGCATCACGCGCTCGGCGAGCTGCGGCAGGCGCTCGCCGGCGGCGTCCGGCAGCAGCAGCGCGAACTCCTCGCCACCCCAGCGCACGACGGCATCGTTCTGGCGCACCAGCGCACGCAGGCGACGACCGATCTCCACCAGCACGCGATCGCCCGCGGCATGGCCCCAGGTATCGTTCACGCGCTTGAAGAAGTCGACGTCCAGCAGCATCAGGCCGACCGTCGAGCCGACGCGCCGCTGCATCTCCGCCTCGCACCAGCGGCGATTGGCGACGCCGGTCAGCGGATCCACCATCGTCTGCTCGGACAGCACCGCGATGTCGCCCGACAACTTGCGGTTGGCGCGTCGCTCGCGCGAGCCGTAGCGCACCAGCGCGACCAGGGCGAGCAGCGACAGCACCGCGACCGTCGTCCACAGGCGCTGCTGCCAGCGATGTGCTTCCATCTCCGCGGCCTGCGCCCGGTTCGCGATCGACAGGCGCTCGATCTCGCGACCGCGGCGTTCGGACGCGTACTTCTCCTGCAGCTCCAACACCGCCTTGTCGCGCTCCTGCTTCACCATTTCCTGGTTGAGCTCGAGCTCCGCGTGCATGGTCGCCACCGCCTCGCGCAGGCGCCCCGCCTTCTCGTACGCCTTCACTAGCTCGTCGAGAATGGCGAGCAGGTAGGTGCGCGCGCCGATGCGCTCGGCGAGTGTCTTCGCGGCGAGCAGGTCGGCGATGCCCTCGTCGTAGCGGCCGAGCCGTACCAGCGCGATGCCCCGGTTCGCACCGGCGACGGCGACGCCGTTGTCGTCGTGCTGCGATGCGGATAGCGCTCGCGCGCGGTCCGCGACGTCGAGCGCCTTCTGCAGTTCGTTCGTCTGCAGGTAGTAGTCGGACAGGTTGCCGAGCGTGATGGCGACGAGCTTGCGAAGCGACGCGTCATCGCCGGCGAGGCGCAGCACGTCCAGCAGCGCCTGACGCTGCAACTCGCCGTCGCCACGCATGCTGTAGATGTAGGCCTGCTGGGCGCGGATGGTGGGAAGCAGGTATGCGAAGCCGATCCGCTCCGCCAGGCGATACGCCTCATTGCCCAGCGCCTCGGCGCGCGCGAAGTCACCAAGGTCCGCATTCATGCCCACCATCGGGCTCATCGCGCGGACTTCGTCGGCCGTCCACCCATGTCGCGCCGCGAGCGCGCGGGCCTGCACCGCATCGGCGATGCCGGAGGCCATTTCGGTGCGCAGATCGTTCACCCGCGCACGCGTGAGCAGGAATTCGAAGCGCAGCTGATCGCCGGCGATCAGCGACAACGCTTCCGCGCGGGCGACGATCGCCTGCGCCTCGGCGGTATGGCCGACCCCGGTCGCGCGCTGCGCCCGCGACAATCGCACGGCGAGGTCACAGGGTTGGCAGTGCTCGGCGACCACCATGCGTTCGAGGCGTGCCAACACCGGGTCCGCCCGATCGAAAGCATCGCGCTGTCGTTCGAAGCCTTCGATCGCGATCAGGTAAGTCGCGCGTGTCGTCGCCGGTGCGTCCTCACCCGGTCGATCGTCAGCGGCATAAAGACGCTGCAGCACGTTCTGTGGACGAACGAAGCCGTGCAGGCGCACGTCGTCGAGGATCGCGTCCACCGTCTCCGCGCGCGCGGCCGTGGCCGCGAGCACCAGGGCGAGCGCGAGGAGAATACGAGTCATCGTCCCTACTATCGGCAGCGCGCCTGAACACTTGATGGTGTGCAGGGGCCGCCCGCTGACCCGCTCAGACAAGTCGGGGGCGCCTAGGCCATTGCGCGGTCCGGCCGATCGACCGATGCGTGCATCGACGGCCCGACGACGCTCTGCAGCTGCACCTCGCCGCGCGCCTGGGCACCGGCAAGATCGCGGCCCAGCTCGGCCATGTCGGCGTCGACTGCGACGTCCATCACGAGCGTGGCGCGATTGCGACCCGCGGATTTCGAGAGATACAGCGCGAGATCGGCGACGTGCATCGCCTGCTGCCATTCGCCGCCTGGATGCATCGGGTGCACCACGGCGCCGACGGAAACCGTGATGTCCACGAGGTGACCGCCGAGATCGACCGGCGCCGTGCCGATCGCCTGGAGCACGCGGGACGCCAGCGCCGCCAGCGCGTCTTCGCCGATCCCGGGCAGCACCAGCGCGAACTCCTCGCCGCCCCAGCGCACGACCGCATCGTCCTGGCGCACGAGTCCGCGCAGTCGCGTCGCGATCTCGATCAGCACGCGGTCGCCGGCCGCATGGCCCCAGGCATCGTTGACCTTCTTGAAGAAGTCGACGTCCAGCAGCAGGAGCCCGACGGCGGCCGCCGGGTTGCCCGCATGCTGCGCCATGAGTGCATGGCACTGGCGACGGTTGGCGACGCCGGTGAGTGGATCGTGCAGCGACTGCTCGGCGAGCATCGCCACGTCGCCCGACAGACGCCGGTTGTCGTTGCGCACACGCTTGATCAGCTGCACCAGCGGCACCGCGGCGAGCGCGAGCACGACCGCCAGCGCCGCCCACAGGCGTTGCTGCCACGTACGCGCCGCGAGTTCCGCCTGCTTGATTCGATTGGCGGCGCCGAGCCGATCGATCTCGCGCTGGCGGCTCTGCGCGGAGTAGCGCTCCTGCATTTCGAGCAAGGTCTTGTCGCGCTCCTGCCGGGTGAGGTCGGCCTGCAGCGACGCGACCTGCTCCAGCGCTTCGAACGCCTCGCGATAGCGACCAGCAAGCTTGAGAATGCCCACCAGTTCGCCGTTCATGCCGATCACGTCGCCACGCGCGCCAGTGCGCTCGGCGATCGCGATGGCTTCGCGCACGCGGCGCAGGCCGGTATCGATATCGCCCAGATGCGCCGTCGCAACGCCGTCGTTGGTAAGCGCATACGACAGGCTGCGCGGGTCATCGGTGCGGCGCGCGAGCGCTTCGCCCCGGCGTGCGGCGTCGAGCGCCTTCGCGTAGTCCTTCTCGATCAGCCAGTGGTCGGCGAGATTGGACAGGCTGATCGCCTCGAACTCTTCCATGCCCTCCTGGCCGTGCGACAGCGCGATCGCCTCCTCGAGCGCGTGCAGCTGGTCGTCGCTCCGACCGGCGCGGCCGTAGGCGTACGCCATGTTGAGGCGCAGCGACGCCATCGCGAAGTTGAAGCCGATGCGTTGTGCTTCTGCATATGCGCGACGGCCGATCGCTTCGGCGCGCGGGTAGTCGGCCAGTGCGGTACTCATGGACACCATCAGCGCCTGGCTCATCAGCGCGCCGCTGGCATCGCCCACGCCCTCAAACAGTTCGGAGGCGCGCAACGCCTCGGCGACGCCGCCGACGTAATTGCCGCGCAGGTTGTACAGACGTGCGCGCTGGTAGTGCAGCCGTCCCGAGAGATCAGCCATGGCGTCGGGCACGCGCGTTTCGAGGCCGCGCAGGTAGCCCTCCGCCTCGTCGGTCTCGCGACGCGTCAATGCATCGGACGCACGCGCGATGCGGGCCTCGCTGGCGCAACGCGTGCACGCCTCGTCGCGCGCCATCCCGTCGAGTACGGCCAGCGCGTCGCGTGCGGTCGCCACCATGCGCGGGCGCCGCGACGTGACCGCGAGGTGCAGCACGGCGGCGTTGTAACGCATGCGCATGCCGGCGTCGGACGTCGCAGTCGGACGGTCATCGGCGGACTGCAACTGATCGATCGCGACCGCGGCGGAACGGTAGCCATGCCGGTGCTGCTCGCGAAGGATGTCGTCGACGCGTCCGCTGGCGAATGCCATGGACGGCAGGACGGTCAGCAGGAGCAGGACGCGGATTCGCATGGCGTCGTTATCGGCGCCGTCGGGCATCGCCTTGAGCTGTCACGAGGCACGCATCGCGACCCTATTCGTGAACAGGGCGACGGACCTCCTTCGCGAACGCCGAGCGGGTCGCCTGCTGCCGCGCCGATGAGCGACGTGACTGTTCGGACGCTTCAGGCCGCCGCCGACACCGTCGAATCGCCACGCAGCGCCGCGCGATAGCGACGGCTGCACGGCACGATCGCGCCGTCGTGCATGACGATGCGCGCGTCGCCCGACTCCAGCGGCTCGATGCGCTCCACGCGGTCGAGGTTGACCATGTAGCTGCGGTGCACTCGGCGGAAGGTGGCGGGGTCGAGGCGATCCTCGATCTGCGCCATGGTGGTTCGCAGCGGATAGTCGCGGCCGCGCACATGCAGGTTCACGTAGTTGCTCGCCGCCTGCAGCCATTCGATGTCGGCGGCCGGCACCAGGAATTCCTTGCCCAGCTTGCGCACCAGGAAACGCTCGGGACGGGCAACGGCTTCGGCAGCCGGTGAATCGTCCGGCGCGCCGAGCAGGCTCGCCTCGCCCTGCAGGCGGCGCAGGAACAGGCGGTAGCCCTCGATCAGCGCCACCATGGTCGCGAAGCCGCGGACGTCCTTCAGGTACTCGTAGCCGCTCTCGAGCGGCCAGTTGCCGAAGTCGTAGTGGCTGCCGAGCGCGGCGTAGCCGATCTTGCGCAACGCGACCATGCCGGCCACGTGGAGGATCGACCAGACCATGCTGGCGCCGAGGTATTCCGGCAACCGACGCTTCCAGTTGTCGAAGTGGATCGGCCGCCATCGGGTGAACGCGACGATGGCGGGGACGAGCAGCAGCACCATGAGATTGCTGCTGAGCTCCCAGATCACCGGCTCCCAGTCGCGGACGTCGACGTGGGCACGGTGGAGGTCGAAGTCGGCGGTGATGCTGTTCGCGATCGCATTGATCACGAACATCGCGATCCAGAACCCGTACTCCACCCACGGCCGCCAGGGCTGGTAGCGGGTCCAGTCGGAGTCGGGCGCGGTGCGGGAGGTATCGGCCATCCGCGCATTGTCACTGTTGGACGCGACCCGGGCGATGCGTCCGTCCCAACCGTCCACCGCTCGTCCCCGGGGCGGCCCGATGCGTCCCCGGGCGTGCCGCAACGCGTTGTCGCGCAACGAGAGTCGGCCCACTTCCACCCGGACCGCCGACATGACGCGACGCCACGACATCGACGCCCTGCGCGCCCTCGCCTTCGCCCTGCTGATCCTCTACCACTGGGGGATGCTCTACGTCGGCGACTGGGGCTGGCACATCAAGAGCACCCATACCGCCGACTGGCTGCAGATCCCGATGCTGGTGGTCAATCGCTGGCGGATGTCGCTGATCTTCCTGATCTCCGGTATCTCCAGCGCCTTCCTAATGGCGCGCACCGGCGGCTTCGCCTTCCTCGGCCAGCGCACCTGGCGGCTGCTGCTGCCGCTGGTGTTCGGCATGTTGGTGATCGTGCCGGTGCAGCCCTACGTGCAGGGGATCCAGACCGGCTTCGTGAAGCCGGGCTTCTTCGACTTCCTGTTCCGCTACTACGAGTTCAAGCCGTGGCCCAAGGGCGCGTTCGACGGCGACACCAACGGCATCACCTGGAACCATCTCTGGTACCTCGCGTACGTCTGGGCGTTCACCGTCGCGCTGGTGCTGGTGAAGCCGCTGCTCGACTCGCGTCCCGGGCTGCGCGTGCGTGCCGCGTTCACGGGCCTGCGCGGCTGGGCGCTGCTGCTGATCCCCGCCATTCCGATTGCAATCGAAACCGTGACCCTGCAGGGCCACTTCGAGGACACCGGCGACCTGGTGCACGACGGCTACCGCGATGTCCTCTACTTCACGATGTTCCTCTACGGCTTCTGGCTCGCGCGTTCGGGCGGCGTCTGGGACGAACTGGCGCGCCTGCGCCGCCGCGCGCTCGTCGCAGCGCTGCTGCTGTTCCCCGTCTACTACGGCCTCGGCGTGGCGTTGCCCGACGACGCGCCGGGCGCGCAGCAGCTCATCTGGGCGCTGCGCAGCGTCTACATCTGGTGGGCGATCGCCGCGGTGCTCGGCTGGTCGAAGGCGTACCTCGACCGCCCGTTCCCGTGGCTGGGGTGGGCGACGGAAGCCGTCTTCCCCTGGTACGTGCTGCACCAGAGCCTGATCGTGCTGCTCGCCTACTGGCTGGTGCCGCTGCGACTGCCGGCGGGCATCGAAGCGAGCGCCGTGCTGATCGGCACCGTCGCTGGTTGCTGGATCGGATTCGCGATCATCCGACGCGTGCCGCTGCTGCGCCCGCTGTTCGGCATGAAGTTCCGGCCGCGCGAGACCCGTCCAACGGCATCGACGCTGCGCATTGCGGAACCCGCGAACGAGCTCGCCTGACGCACGCGAATCAAACGGACGCCCGGCGCAATGCCGGGCGTCCGCGTGTCGTTACTTCGTCGCCACGATCACCGCGGGCTTCGCGAACGGCGCGACGCCCACCGCCTCGTCGATCTCGGCTGGCGCATACGCCGTCGCGCCCTTGATCACCAGCGCGACCTTGCGCACGTCGGAGATGTTCTGCGTCGGCTCGCCATCGAGCAGCACCAGATCCGACGCCTTGCCCGGCGCGATCACGCCGCGATCGGTCGCACGCGCCACCGTCGCACCGTTGAGCGTCGCCACCTGCAGCACCTGCGACGGCGTCAGCCCCGCCTGCACGTAGAGCTCGAGTTCGCGCTGCAGCGTGAAGCCCGGCATTTCGTCGGTGCCCGCGAGCAGCGGCACGCCCGCTTTGTACATGCGGCCGACGAACTCGACCATCTTCTTGTAGGACTTGTCGAACTGCTGGTACGTCGCGTCGTCTGGGATGTTCATCTCCGCCGCCATGCGACCACGCGTCACATCCGGCGGCAAATGGTCGGCCACCGGCGCGATGATCGGCGACATCGTTCCATCACGCTGGTGGATGAACTCGAACGTCGCCAGCGTCGGATCGCTGGCGATCTTCTTCGTCGCCATCGTGTGGATGAAGTCCTGCACCGGCTTGCTGTCGAAGTCGAGGTCCGCGACCTTGCGCGCCGGCAGGTAGAAGCGCTCGAGCGTCCGCGTATCGGTCGTGTCGTCTACGAGGAAGTTCAGCATCAGCTGATTGATGTGCTGGATCTCGTCGAATCCATCATCGATGACGTCCTGCGCGCGCAGGAACGCCGGCACGTGGCCACTGACGCGCATGCCCTTGCTGTGCGCGTAGGCGACGGTGTCCTTCAGCACGTCCTTCGGAAACGAGTTGTAGATCTTGATCTGCGGGTAGCCGTGGTCGTGGTACCAGTCGACCGCCTTCTTGGCTTCGTCGAGATTCTTGATCACGAAGCCGTTGCGCGCCGACATCTTGCTTTCGCCTTCGATGAAGCCGGCCGGCGTGATGTGCGGCATCAGCAGCGTGCCGGCTTTTTCCTCGCCGATGATCTGCTGCAACGTGTCGTTGTCGTTGCCCATGTCGCGCACGCTGGTGATGCCCGACGCGATGTGCAAGGCGCCATCCCAGCGCGAGACGTGCGCATGCATGTCCCACAGCCCCGGGATCATCACGCGCCCAGCGCCATCGATGCTGCGGTCGGCCTTCGTCGCCTTGCCGGTCGGCGTGACCGACACGATCTTGCCGTCGCGGATCAGCACGTCGCTGGCGCTGCCGAGCTTCGCGTTCACGCTGTCGAACACGCGCACGTTGCGGATCAGCGTGCTGCCCGGCAGCGGCTTGGCGAGTTGCTTCTGCATCTGCACGAGCAGCTCGCCCTCGGCCTTCTTCTGGCGCTCTTCGAGCTGCTTCCCGACGCCTTCCCAGCCTTCCGGTACCATCTGCACGAAGCCGGGCGCGATGAAGGCGAACATGCCCGGCGTGGCGTCGTCGGTGAACCAGCCGAAGTTCGGCGTCAGGCCCTGTCCGGTGAGCGCGAGCAGTCGCACGGTCTTCGTGTCTTTACCGTTCGACACCTGCTCGCGCGCGAGTTCGCGCATCGTCAGCGTGCCGCCCGGCACCAGCGGCAGCTTGCCGTCGGCGCGCTTGGCCAGTGCGGCGACCGTGGCCGCGCCCGACTGCGGCGTGCCCGCGAGCGGCGCGTATTCGGCGGTACCGCTCACCGTGCGTTCGCCGTGGTCGGCAGTGGTCTTCCACTCGGCGTGGTCGCCGGTGCGCGTGTAGGTCTCGTCGATCTTCGCGCCGAAGGTCGACGTGCCGGTGATGTGGAAATTCGTGAAGGTGCCATCGGGCGCGAGCCTGTATTCCTCCTTCATCTCCGGCCCGCGGCCGTTGTCCTTGAAGATGAAGGACGTGCGCACCACGCCGTCGTCGCCGGTGGTGACCACCTGCTCACCGGCCTTCTTGCCGTTGTCGACGAGCACGACCCAGCGCTGCGTCGTGGCACTCCATGCGGGGACGGCGGGCAACATGCACATCGCGATCAGCAGGCTTCGGGCCAGCGGCTTCATCGGGAACGCCTCGGTTCGCGCCGGCAGTGGCGCCCGCCGAGCCTAGCGCGACGGCGTTCCCGCCATACGGCCCTTTCGTCATGACGCGACGCAAAAAAAAAGCGCCGCCCGGAGGCGGCGCATTCGGATACGGACCGGTATGCCGTCAGTGCTTCGGTTCGGACACGCCGCGCAGCAGTTCGGCGGTCTTGCGGTCGCGGCCGCTGAGCGCAATGTCGGCCTGCGCGATCACGCCGCAGAGGCGGCCGTCGCCGTCGACGACCAGCAGGCGGCGGATCTGGCGCGATTCCATCACCTCGGTGGCGTCGCTCAGGCTGCCGTCCACGGAGACAGTCGTCACCGGCTGCGTCATGCAGTCGCGCGCGACGCACTGCTGCGGGTCGCGGCCTTCGGCGACGAGGCGGACGACGATGTCGCGGTCGGTCACCGTGCCGATGGCGCGGCCCTGCGCGTCGATCACCGGCACCAGGCCGATGTCGTTCTCGAGCATGAGGCGCGCGACGTCGCGCACTGGCGTTTCGGCCTGGCAGGTCGCCGGGTTGGGCGTCATGACGCTGCGGATATCCATGGATCCTCCGGGGCTATGGGATGCGGGAACGCTGCGGGACTGCGGGTCGGACGGGCGTGAAACCGGCGTGGCGCGGGCGGTATGCCTTTCGTCATGGGTTCGTGAAGCGGCCGTCGGGTACGCTTCGCGTTCACTCCGTCGAGGCTCCTCCATGAAGCATCCTCTCGCCCTCGCGCTGGCGCTGGCCGTCGCGGCGACCGCCGTTCCGGCGGTCTCCGACGCTGCGGCTCCGGCCAAGAAGTCCGTGTCCAAGAAGACGGCCAAGGCCACCGTGAACCCGTTCTATTCGATCAGCCCGCTGCCCCTGCACTACCCGCAGTTCGACAAGATCAAGGATACGGACTTCGCGCCGGCCTTCGATCGCGGCATGGCCGAGCAGCTGAAGGAAATCGACGCGATCGCCAACAACAAGGCCGCGCCGACCTTCGACAACACCATCATCCCGCTGGAAAAGAGCGGCCAGATCCTGCGTCGCGCGCAGACCGTGTTCGGCAACCTCGTCGGCGCCGACACGAATCCGACGCGCGACAAGCTCGACAGCCAGTACTCGCCGAAGTTCGCGGCGCACTACGACGCGATCGCGCTGAACCCCAAGCTGTTCGCGCGCATCGAAAAGCTCTACACCACGCGTGATTCACTGAACCTCGACCCGGAAAGCAAGCGCCTCGTCGAGAAGTACTACCAGGACTTCGTGCGTTCGGGTGCCAAGCTCGATGACGCACAGAAGGCGCGCCTGAAGGCGATCAACGCCGAGATGGCGAAGCTCGGCACGCAGTTCAGCCAGAACGTGCTGGCCGAGCGCAACGACATGGCGATCGTCGTCGACAACAAGGCCGACCTCGCCGGCCTGCCGGAAGAAGCCATCGCGGCGACGGCCAAGGCCGCGACCGACCACAAGATGCCGGGCAAATACGTCATCGAGCTGGTCAACACCACCATCCAGCCGCCGCTGACGTTCCTCGAGAACCGCGCGCTGCGCGAGAAGATCTTCAAGGCGTCGATCGCGCGCGGCAGCCGCGGCAACAAGTTCGACAACACCGGCATCGTCTCGCAGGTCGCCAAGCTGCGTGCCGAGAAGGCCGCGCTGCTCGGCTACCCGACCTACGCCGCCTATGCGCTGGAAGACCAGACCGCGAAGACGCCGGAAGCCGTCAATTCGATGCTCGGCAAGCTCGCCCCGCCGGCCGTGGCCAACGCCAAGCGCGAAGCCGCCGACCTGCAGGCCATGATCGACGCCGAGCAGAAGGCCAAGGGCCAGCCGACGTTCAAGCTCGAGCCATGGGATTGGGCGTACTACAGCGAGAAGGTGCGCCAGAAGAAGTACAACTTCGACGAGTCGCAGCTCAAGCCCTACCTCGAGCTCGACAACGTCCAGCAGAACGGCGTCTTCTACGCGGCCAACCAGCTCTACGGCCTGACGTTCAAGGAGCGCAAGGACCTGCCGGTCTACGAGCCCGACGTGCGCGTCTTCGACGTGTTCGACAAGGACGGCAAGCAGCTCGCGATCTTCATCTCCGACATGTACGCGCGTCCGTCGAAGAACGGCGGCGCGTGGATGAACTCGTACGTCGACCAGTCGAAGCTCACGGGCTACCTGCCGGTCGTCGCCAACCACCTCAACATCCCGAAGCCGCCGGCGGGCCAGCCGACGCTGCTGACGTGGGATGAAGTGACCACGATGTTCCACGAGTTCGGCCATGCGCTGCACGGCATGTTCTCGAACGTGAAGTACCCGTACTTCTCGGGCACCAGCGTGCCGCGCGACTTCGTCGAGTACCCGTCGCAGGTCAACGAGATGTGGGCCGACTGGCCGGAGATCCTGTCGAACTACGCCAAGCACTACCAGACCGGCGCGCCGATGCCGAAGGAACTGCTCGACAAGGTGCTCGCGAGCAGCAAGTTCAACCAGGGCTTCACCACGACCGAATACCTCGGCGCGGCGATGCTCGACCAGAACTGGCACCAGCTGCCGGCGTCGCAGATCCCGGCCGCGTCGGGCGTGATGGCGTTCGAAGCCGATGCGCTCAAGAGGGACGGCGTCGACTTCTACGCCGTGCCGCCGCGTTACAAGACCCCGTACTTCAGCCACATCATGGGCGGCTACGCGGCCGGCTACTACGCCTACATCTGGTCGGAAGTGCTCGACGCCGACAGCGTGGAGTGGTTCAAGCAGAACGGCGGCCTGAGCCGCAAGAACGGCGACCACTTCCGCGAGACGTTGCTCTCGCAGGGCGGCAGCCAGGACGCGATGGTGCTGTTCCGCAACTACACGGGCCGCGACCCGTGGATCGAGCCGCTGCTGAAGCGTCGTGGTCTCGACGCAACGACGGCCGACGACAGCAAGGCGCCGAGCGACGCCAAGCCCGCGACGCCGGCGAAGAAGTAAGCCACCCGCGTTGTTCGACGAAACCGCCCGGAGCAATCCGGGCGGTTTTGTTTTGGGCGATGCGGTCGCCGGTGTTCGCGCCGCATCGCGCCATCCGCGACCCGCGCGAGTCGGCACCCCATGCCTGGCCCGCTCGTCACCTCGTTTCGCCGGTGCATGCGCCACTGTCGGCGCTTCCGTTCGGGAGATCCCACCATGCCCCAGCCGTTCGCGCCTCATCACCGTGTGATCCGTACGTTGCGCCCCGCATTCGCGCTCATCGCAGCACTCGGCGTCGCGACCGCGTGCCAGCCGACATCGACTGACTCGACGTCCACCGACAGCACCGCGCCAGCGACGACTAGCGACGCGGCGAATGCGCCGTCGGCAGAGCCGTCATCCGACGCGTCGACCACGACAACGCCGGCCGACACGACGCCACCGCCCGCCTCCTCGACGCCACCCGATTCGTCAAACGCCTCGCTGCCCGAACCGACGACACCGCCGGAGGTCGCCAGCCCGCAGGCCGCCGCCACGACGGTCGAGACCTATTTCGCACTGGTCGACGCCGGCAAGACGAACGACGCCGACGCGCTGTGGGCAGACGCGGGCCGAGCCGCCGACTTCCGCGCCGAACTCGCCAAGCTCGGCAAACCGCATGCGCAGGTGTTCGCACCGGGCGGCGTCCAGGGCGCCGCGGGCTCGATGTACGTCACCGTGCCGATCGAGCTCAGTGCAACCGACAACGCAGCGAATTCGCGGCCGCGCAAAGGCGAAGTCACGTTGCGTCGCGTGAACGACGTGCCGGGATCGACCGAGGCACAGCGTCGCTGGCACATCGATCACATCGACGTGGCGATGACGCCGAAGTAATCCAGGGCGCGACGTCGATCGCCTTGCCCGATGCGCTTCCGCGACACCGCATCCCACACACAATCGATGCTGTGGGGAACGAAGCGCGACCGCCGCGACACATGTGACGCCGCGACCTAGCGACCAACGAAAACGGGGCCCGAAGGCCCCGTTTTCATGTCACGACATGACCAGCTACGTGATCAGCGACGATCTTCCGCAGTCGCGTCACGCGCCGCACGGAACTCCGAATCCTGGCCCCAGTTCGGCCACTGCTTCGAGGTCGCGAGATCGCGGCCCAGCGTGTAGAGCATCTGCAGGTCGCGCGCCATGCCCTTGAACGTCCAGCTGGCTTCCCACTGATCGGCCGGCTGGTGGTAACGATCGGCCGTGTACGCCTTGTCCGAGGCTTCCGCGGCCGCGACGCCACCTTCGACCCAGTCGTTACCCGAACCGTACGAAATCGCCGGCACGCCGCGCTTGGCGAACGGGAAGTGATCGGAGCGGAAGAAATGGCCGGCTTCCGGATGCGGATCGGCGCTGTACGTCAGGCCCCACTTCTTCGCCGTCGCGGTGAGATCGTCGAGCAGTTCGACCTGCGCGCTGCCCGACGTCGTGAAGTTCTTCGACAGGCCGTGCGGATCGAGCGCGTCCATGTTGATGACGCCGACGGTCTTGCCCAGCGGATACAGCGGCTTCGATGCGTAGTACTCGGAGCCGAGCAAGCCCTTCTCTTCCGCGGTGACCGCAAGGAACACCACCGAACGATCGGTGCGCGGCGCCTTCGCGAACGCGCGACCCAGTTCGAGCAGCGCGGCGGTGCCGGTCGCGTTGTCGACGGCGCCGTTGTAGATCTTGTCGCCCTTCGCATCGGGCTGGCCGACGCCGAGGTGATCCCAGTGCGCGCTGTAGATCACGGTCTCGTCCGGACGCTTCTTGCCCGGCAGGCGGCCGACGACGTTCTGCGAGGTGATCACCTGGCTGTCGACCGCGTACTTCGCGGACAAGGTCGCGCCCTTCAGCTCGACCGGCTTGAAGTCGCGCGTCTGCGCCTGCTTCTTCAGCGCGTCGAAATCGAGGCCCGACTTCTTGAACAGCTCGACCGCGACGTCGCGCTGCATCCAGCCTTCCATCGGCGGATGCGAACCCTTGGGGTTGTCACGCACGACATCGAACATCGTGTTGGTGTTCGAGTTCTTGACCGTGTTCCAGCCGTACGAGGCCGGGTCGGTCTCGTGCACGATCAGCAAGCCCGCGAGGCCTTGGCGCGCGGCTTCTTCGTACTTGTAGGTCCAGCGACCGTAGTACGTCATCGCCTTGCCGCCGAAGTCGCCCTGCCCCGTTTCGAAGTCCGGGTCATTGATCAGGACGACGCCGATCTTGCCGTGCAGGTCCACGCCCTTGAAGTCGTCCCAGTTGCGCTCCGGCGCCTTGACGCCGTAACCGAGGAAGACCAGCGGCGCGTTGTCGATCGATACCGACTTCGAACCATCGAGCGCGGCGCGGATCGCGACCTGCTCGCCCTGCGTGAGCGACTGCGACTGACCACCGGCATTCAACGACAGCGCCGGCGTGCCGGTGATGCTTGCGCGCAGCAGCGGCACCGGCTGCGTCCATGCGCGCTTGCCGGCCTTCATTTCGCCGCCTGGTTGCAGGCCAATGGCCTTCATCTGCGAAACGAGGTAATCGACCGTCTTCGTTTCTCCGGCGGTCGCGGGACCACGGCCTTCGAAGGCGTCGGACGACAGCGTGCGCACGATCGACGACAGGCGCTGCGCGCTGATGTCGGGTGCCTTGGCGGCCATCGCGGGTTGAAGCGCGAGACCGATCGAAACAGTAAGAAGTGATGCGGCGAGCAACCTGGACAAGGCGAACCTCATGCGTGCGTGGGACAGCCGGTCGATGGTAGCAAGCGGCCGCGCCGCAACATCCACGCGATCGCGCGCGAAACGTGCGCGACGGCGCGGTTCGCAGAGCCCATGACTTGATCGTTCAGTGAAGGGGCCGCGGTGGCGGCGGCGGCAGTGCTTCGCCGGATTCGAGCGGCAGGCCGCGACGCAGCCGGTCGGCATCAGACGCGATCGGCACGGGTGCGGGGGTGTTGCGGCGTGGCGCCGCGAGGCTTGGACGAGGAGGCATGGGGGAGGCCTTCCGGTGTGGGGCCGCGCAGTCTGCGCTCCCGGGGTCTCAGGGACGGCGACGACCCATGTCATTAAGCTTCGTGATCCCACAAGCGGCCGCACCAACGCCTGTTCATGGACCTCGCGCTCTTCGACTTCGATGGAACGATCACGACGGTGGAGACCTACCCACCGTTCATCGCGGCGGCGACAGCGCGGTGGCGCATCGCGCTCGGCTATCCGCCGCTGGCGCCGTTGATCCTCGCGTACCGCCGCGGGCTGATCACGGGTAACCCGGTCCGTGCTGCGATCGCGCGCGTTGCGTTCACCGGCGCTGACGCGGCGTCGATCGAGGCGATCGGTGAAACGTTCGCGAAGACCGGTCTCCCGCCACTGGTGCGCCCCGAAGCAATGGCGCGCATCCACGCGCATCGCCGGCGCGGCGACACGGTGGTGATCGTCTCCGGCAACTTCGACGTGCTGCTTGAACCGTGGGCCAGAGCGCACGACCTGCCCGTGCTGTGCTCGCGCCTCGAGCGACGCGACGGGCGAATGACCGGTCGCTACGACGGCGCGCAATGCGTGCGCGGGGAAAAGGTCCGACGCATTCGCGAGGCCTTCGATCTATCGCAGTTCGAGCGCATCCATGCGTACGGCGACACGGCCGAGGACACGGGCATGCTCGGCATCGCGCACCATCCGTACTACCAGCGAATACCGAATGCCGATGAAGGACTGCTCGCGACGTAACCCAATGCGAGGCACATCGTGACATACGAACGCGTCGACGGTGTCTGCGCGTTCAGACCTTCGGTTTGCGAGCGGATCGCGTCGCAGCCGCGGACTTCGAAGCACGCCTGGCAGTCGTCGGAGGCGTGCCGTTCGTCGCCTTCGGAACCGCAGGCTTCCTGGCGGTCGCCTTCTTCGCAGCGACTTTCTTTCCCACGCCATTCGGCGACGCCGACGTCTTCCGAGCCGCCACCCTTTTTGCGACCTTTGCGACGGCCTTTTTCCCGGCGCCCGCTCGCGTGGCGCCCTTCGACACCGCCTTCCGCGCCTTCTTCGCCATCGCACCACCCGACGCATCCAGCAGCACCCAGGTTGGCGCATGATCGCTCGCGCCGGGCCGTCCACGCACCCAGCGATCCACGTTCGCATCGCGCAGCATCGGCGCGAGGTCCGGGCTCAGCAGCAGGTGGTCGATGCGCAGCCCGGCATCACGTTCCCAGTGTTTCCGGAAGTAGTCCCAGAACGTGTAGATTTTCTCGTCGCCGTGCACCGTACGGATGGCGTCAGTCCAGCCCTGCTCGAGCAACTTGAACCATTCGTCGCGGCTCTCAGGCTGCAACAGCGCATCGTTGCGCCACGACTTCGCGTTGTAGATGTCGAGCTCGTCCGTCGGCACCACGTTGAAATCGCCGCAGACCACCGTCGGCTTGCCACTGCGCAGGAGCGCGGCCGTTCGACGCCGCAACTCCGCGAACCACGCCAGCTTATAGGCGAACTTCGGCCCGGGCTGCGGGTTGCCGTTCGGCAGGTACAGGCAGGCAATGCGCAGGCCGTGCACGTCCGCTTCGAGATAGCGGCTCTGCGTGCCGTCGGGATCATCGGGCAGGCCGCGCTGGCGCTCCTGCGGCTGCGTACCGCGCGCAAGGATGGCGACGCCGTTCCACGACTTCTGTCCGTGCCAGATCGCGCCGTAGCCGAGTTTCTCGATGTCGAGCTGCGGAAACGCTTCGTCGGGTGCCTTCAATTCCTGCAAGCAGGCGACGTCGGGCTTCTCGCGTTCCAGCCACTCCAGCAGTGCACCGTGGCGTGCGCGCACGCCGTTGATGTTGTACGTCGCGATCTTGAGCCGGGCCATGCGCGCGATGCTAGGCAGGCGGCGTCGACGGCCGGTGAGATCAGCCCAGCAGGCGGCGCATCAGCTCGAAGTACAGGTCCGGCAGGCGTTCGAGATCCGCCACCGACACATGTTCATCCACCTTGTGGATGGTCGCGTTCACCGGCCCGATCTCGACGCAGTGCGCGCCCAGCGGCGCGATGAACCGCGCGTCGGACGTGCCACCGCCGGTGCTCTCTTCGGGCGCGCAGCCGGCGAACTGCGTGAGCACGTCGCGGCAGACCTGACGAAGCTCGCCATCGGGCGTGTAGAACGGTTCGCCGCTGCGATGCCAGTCGATCGTGTAATCGCTGCAATGCCGCGCGAGGATCGCTTCGCACTCGTGTTGGAGCCGCGCCGCATTCCAATGCGGGTTGTAGCGCAGGTTGAACAGCGCCTGCAGCTCGCCCGGAATCACGTTGTTCGCGCCCGTGCCGGCGACGATGTTGCTGATCTGCAGGGTGGTGGGCGGGAACGTCTCGTAGCCATCGTCCCAGTGCCGCGCCGCGAGCTCCGCAAGCGCCGGCATGGCCTCATGCACGGGATTGCGCGCTTTTTCCGGGTAGGCGACATGCCCCTGGATGCCGCGCACGGTAAGCGTGGCGGACAGGCTGCCGCGTCGGCCGACACGCAGCAGATCGCCCAGCTTCGATGTCGAGGAGGGTTCGCCGGTGATGCACCAGTCGATGCGCTCGCCACGTACACGGAACGCATCCGCGACCTTGCGCACGCCATCGAGAGCGATGCCCTCCTCGTCCGACGTCAGCAGAAGTGCGACGCGTCCACGATGACCTGCGTATTCGCGGGCAAAACGCTCCAACGCGACGACGAAGGCCGCGACGCTGCCCTTCATGTCCGCCGCCCCTCGGCCGTACAGCCTGCCGCCGCGGATTTCAGGCGTGAACGGATCGCTGGTCCACTCTTCGACCGGGCCACTCGGCACGACGTCGGTATGCCCCAGCAGCACCAGCGTCGGCCCGTCACTGGTGCCGACATGCACGGCCCACAGGTTGTCGACGTCACCGAATCGCATCGACTCGCAGGCGAAGCCGGCTGCCCCAAGGCGGGCTGCGACCAGCGCCTGGCAGCCGGCATCGTCGGGCGTCAGCGAACGCTGCTCGATCAGCGCACGGGTGAGATCGAGAACGTCTGTCATCCTGTCTTCTCCGTCACGACCACGCGTCCGAACCGGTTCCTGCACCACGCCGCGGCGAGCATCGCGCCCGCGCAGCCCGCGATCAGCCCCACCCCCAGCTCGGGGCCGGGATTGTCGTGCCACCCGAACAGCGCATTGCCGAACGCGAGTGCGATGAACGACGCGACCATCGCCACCACCACGAAGCCGGCCAGCGCGGCGAGTGCAACGAGCAGGCGCTGCCCTGCACTCACGCGTCGACTCCGAAGCGCTTCTTGAAACCGTTGTCAGTAAAGCCCTGCGTGACGACGCCATCGTCCGTCACGACGACGGGCCGGCGGATCAGCTGCGGATACTCGCGCAGCAACAGCTTCCATTCGGCATCGGAACCCGGAGTCTTGCGCGTCGGCGGCAGGTTTCGCCAGGTCGTCGACGACTTGTTGATCAGCGCGTCCCAGCCGCCGACCGCGTCCTTCCACTCGAGCAGCGTCTCCGGCGACTGCCGCTGATCGCGGTAGTCGACGAACTCGTGCGCGACGTCGAAGCGCTTGAGCCAGTTGCGCGCCTTCTTGCAGGTGTCGCAATTGGCGAGGCCGTAGAGCGTCGTCGCCATGTCAGTCCGCCAGACCGCGCAGGAGGTCGTTGATCGAGGTCTTGCCGCGCGTCTTCTCGTCGACCTGCTTGACGATCACCGCGCAGTACAGCGAGTGCGAGCCGTCGGCCGCAGGCAGCTGGCCAGAGACCACGACGCTGCCCGGCGGCACGTAGCCGTAGCTGATCTCGCCGGTTGCGCGGTTGTAGATGCGAGTGCTCTGCCCGAGGAACACGCCCATGCCGATCACCGAATGGTGGCCGACGATGACGCCTTCCACGACTTCCGAGCGCGCGCCGATGAAGCAGTGGTCTTCGATGATGGTGGGCGTCGCCTGCAGCGGTTCCAGCACGCCGCCGATCCCCGCGCCGCCGGAGAGGTGGCAGTGCTTGCCGATCTGCGCGCACGAACCCACCGTTGCCCACGTGTCGACCATCGTGCCTTCGCCGACATATGCGCCGATGTTGACGAAACTCGGCATCAGCACGACATCCTTCGCGATGTGGCAGCCACGACGCGCGATCGCGCCCGGCACCACGCGCACGCCGGCCTTGCGGAACTGCGCTTCGTCGAAGCCCTGGAAGCGAGCCGGCACCTTGTCCCAGAACGGCGCGGGATCGGCTTCGATCACTTCCATGTCCTGCGTGCGGAAGTACAGCAGCACCGCCTTCTTCAGCCATTCGTTGACCGCCCAACCGCCCTTTCCATCCGGCTCGGCCACGCGGTATTCGCCGCTTTCGATGCGATCCATCACGAGATTGACGGTCGGGCGCGTCGAGCCGTCGATCTCGTCGAGCGTCAGCATCGTGCGGCGCTCCCATGCGCTGTCGATGAGGAACTTCAGCTCGTCGCGACCCGGGCCTTTCGGTGCCGCCTTGCGGCGTGAGGTCTTCTTGGCGGCGGTCTTCTTGGCCGGCGGGCTCATGGGCAATCTCCGTCGAGGCAGGCGAGCAGCGCATCGCGCAGCGCGTGCTGGTGAGGTTCATCGAGTGGAGCGTCGACGTTCGAAGCGTCGGCGCGGGTGATCTGGAACACGTCTTCCGCACGCTCGCCGAACGTGGCGACGCGCGCGTCGTGCACGCGCAGGCCCTGCTCGCGCAGCACGAGCGCCACGTCGGCGAGCAGGCCGGGACGGTCGGTGCAGACGAGGCTGAGCATGGTGCGCGGCGGTGCGTCGATGCGATCGAAACCGACCTGCGGCGCGATGCGGAAATGCTTGAGGTGGCGCGGCTGCGCGCGGCGTGCGGGCCGCAGCGAATCGAGCGCCCCGGCGAGCACGTGCTCAAGGCGTCGCGCGACGTCTTCCGGCGTCGGCTGCAGGCGCGCGTCCGCGGGCACGACCTCGAAGCTGTCGAACACGCGGCCTTCCGGGCCGTCGAGCACGCGCGCCTGTGCAATCGCGAGGCCGAGACGGTCGAGCGTGATCACGATCGCGGCGAACAGGCCGTCGCGGTCGGGCGAATGCACGAAGACTTCGAGCACCCCGGAATCGCCGAGCGGGCGCACCGCGACGGCGGTCGTGCGATCGCCCAGTGCGAGCAGCGTGCGCGCCTGCCATGCGAGCTGGTCCGGACGTGCACGCTGGAATCCCACCGCCGGCATGCGCGACAACGTCGATCGGATGATGGCGTCGCCGCTGCCGTCGGCGCGGAGCAGCGCCGCAGCCGCCGACCGCGTCTCGTCGGCGCGCTCATCCGCCGCGAGGGGATTTTCGAGTCCGCGACGCAGCGCGAGGCGTGTCGACGTGTAGAGATCCGCGAGAAGGCGGTCCTTCCACGCGTTCCACAGTTTGGGCGACGTGCCCGCGATGTCGGCACAGGTCAACAGATAGAGCAGTTCGAGACGCTCGCGATCACCGACCTTCTGCGCAAAGCGGTGGATGACTTCGGGATCCGCAATGTCCTGCTTCTGCGCGGTGACCGACATCAACAGGTGCTGTGCAACCAGCCATTCGATGGTCGCTACGTCGCCCGCGGGCAGTTCCATCGCCTCACCGAACGCGCGCGCATCAACGGCACCGAGCTCCGAGTGATCGCCGCCGCGTCCCTTCGCGATGTCGTGGAACAACGCGGCGAGCAGCAGCAGCTCGGGCTTGCGCAGGCGCGGATGCACTTCGTGCGCGAGCGAGAAACGCTCGTCGTCCCCGCGGACGAACGCAGCGATGTTCGCGAGCACTGCGAGCGTGTGCTGATCGACGGTGTAGACGTGGAACAGGTCGAACTGCATGCGACCCGACACGTTCGCGAACGCGGGAATCCACCGTCCCAACACGCCGAGGCGGGCCATGCGCGTCAGCGTGCGGACGGGCTGCGGGGCACGCAGCAACGCCATGAATGCGGCGCGCGCCGTCTGCGACGCGCGGTCGTAGCTGGGTACCTCGTCGAGGAACTCGGCGAGTGCGCGCGCTGTCTGCGAATGCAGCCCGCGGATGCCCTCCTCGCCCTCGGGCCGCGACGCCCATGCCGCGAACAGCGCGAATACGTCGTCGATGGTGCGTGGCCACGACGGCGACGTCGCGGCGAGATAGCCGCGTCGCAGCTCAAAGGAATCGTCGAGCTGCTCGGCAGCGCCCTCGCCCTCCAGCTGTTCCTCGAACCGCTGCAGCAAGCGTTCGCCGATGCGCTGCACGAGGCCCGCGCTTCGATAGAACGTCTGCATCATCTGCTCGACCGCCAGTGCACCCGGCGCGTCGACGAAACCCAGGCGGGCAGCGAGCGTCTTCTGATGGTCGAAGCGAAGACGCTCTTCACGACGACCCGCGACCAGATGCAGCCCGAATCGCAGCCGCGCGAGGACGTCGTGCTGGCGTTCGAGCGTTGCGTGTTCGTCGGCACCGAGCTGGCCCAGCGTCGTCAGCGACGCGAAATCACCCGTGTGCAGCAACCGCAACGCCATCCAGCGCAGCGTCTGAAGGTCGCGCAAGCCGCCGGGGCCTTCCTTGAGATTGGGTTCGAGGTTGTCGGCGGTATCGCCGTAGCGCGCATGACGCTCACGCAGCTCGCGACGCTTGGCGTCGAAGAAGGCGGACGGTGGCCACACCTGCGCCGGATCGACTGCCGCCTGCAGGCGCGCGATCACGTCGTCGCCCGCGGCGAGCACGCGCGCCTCGAGCATGGAAGTCACGATCGTGATGTCGTCCGCCGCCGCAGCGGCGCACTGCGCGCTCGAACGCACGGCGTGCCCGACCGGAAGCCCGGCGTCCCACAACAACGCGACGAAGCGCGCAATGGACGCGGCGTACGCGTTCTGCGCAGCCGCATCGAGCAGCACGAGCAGGTCGATGTCCGACTGCGGGTACAACTCGCCGCGACCGTACCCACCGACGGCGAGCAGCGCCGGCGTCGAGGTGCCGTCGCCCGATTCGACACCGACCGCGCGATGCCAGGCCGATCGGACGATCGCGTCTACGCCTGCCGCGCGGCGCGCGATCAGTGGTCGGACGTCGACAGTCGCGCCACCGGCATCGAACGCGGCCTCGAGTGAAGCCGCCAACGTGGACAGCTGCATGCGCGCCGCCGCGATCCACGCGGCGTCGGGCGCCTCATCGGTGACGGGCCACGCGGCATCGAGGGCCGCGGCGTCGCTCATAGGTCGTTGTCGTCGCCCGGCAGGCGCGTGAGGATCTCGACGCCGTCGTCCGTGACCGCGACGGTGTGCTCCCACTGCGCCGAAAGCTTGCGGTCCTTGGTGACCACGGTCCAACCGTCGGGCAGCACCTTCGTGTGGCGCGTGCCTTCGTTGATCATCGGCTCGATGGTGAACACCATCCCTGGCTTCAGCACGAGGCCCTGGCCCGGCTGGCCGTAGTGCAGCACCTGCGGATCCTCGTGGTAGACGCGACCGATGCCATGGCCGCAGTACTCGCGCACCACCGAGAAGCGCTCGGATTCGGCGTAGGTCTGGATCGCGTGGCCGATGTCGCCCAGCGTGGCGCCCGGCTTGACCGTGCGGATGCCGCGGAACATCGCTTCGCGGGTGACGTCGACCAGCCGCTTGGCCATCACCGACGGCGTGCCGACGTAGTACATGCGGCTGGTATCGCCGTGGAAGCCGTCCTTGATGACGGTCACGTCGATATTGATGATGTCGCCGTCCTTCAGCACCTTGCCCACGCTCGGAATGCCGTGGCAGATGACGTTGTTGACGGACGTGCAGACGGTCTTGGGGAAACCCTTGTAGCCGACGTTGGCCGGGATGGCTCCCTGCACCTTCACGATGTGGTCGTGGCAGATGCGGTCCAGCTCCTCGGTCGTCACCCCCGGTTTGACGTGCGGCGCAACGACCTGCAGCACTTCGGCCGCCAGGCGGCCGGCGACGCGCATCTTCTCGATGTCTTCGGGGGTTTTGAGGGTGATCGGCATCCGCGCATTATGCCGCGCCGTGCCCGGTGAACGCGGTGGTCGCACGGGACGTTGCGATGCGGCGGAATGCATCGAGCGCACAGGACGTGACGGCGGTGGCTGATCGTGCGGCCCTCGCGCTTGGATCGTCAGCCCCCGGAGCGGGCCCGCCGGTTGCTCCAAGTCCGCGTCCCGGCTACACTTTTCCGGCTTCGCAACCCATCGCGAGCCGCCCACGCCGGGCGCAGGGCCTCCGCCGACGCGGAATCCCGGGCGAATACACACCTGTCGCCACTGTCGATGCCGGGGTGCCCTTCGGGGTTCGGACATCGGACGCGTCAGGGAGGCCCAACCCCGGAATCCTTGCCCGCTCGTGCGGGCGGCCGTCATTTCATCGGCCGGATTCCACCGCCTTGGAGTTATCGCAATGCCCCAGATCACCATGCGCCAGATGCTGGAAGCCGGCGTCCACTTCGGCCACCAGACCCGTTACTGGAACCCGAAGATGGGTCCGTACATCTTCGGTGCCCGCGGCAAGATCCACATCATCAACCTCGAGAAGACCGTTCCGCTCTTCAACGATGCGATGAACTTCCTCTCGGGCGTCGCGCAGAAGCGTGGCGTCATCCTGTTCCTCGGCACCAAGCGCTCGGCGCGCGAGGCGATCAAGGAAGCGGCCGAGCTGTGCGGCATGCCGTACATGAACCAGCGTTGGCTGGGCGGCACGCTGACCAACTTCCGCACGGTCAAGCAGTCGGTGCAGCGCCTGAAGGACCTCGAGGCCGCTGAAACCGACGGCACCTTCCAGAAGCTCGTCAAGCACGAAGTCCTGCAGATGCGCCGTGAGCGCGAGAAGCTGGAAGCGTCGCTGGGCGGCATCAAGGACATGAACCGCCTGCCCGACGCGATCTTCGTGATCGACATCGGCCATGAAGACATCGCGATCAAGGAAGCCAAGAAGCTCGGCATCCCGGTCATCGCCGTCGTCGACACCAACTACGACCCGGAGCTCGTCGACTACGCGATCCCGGGCAACGATGACGCGATTCGCGCCGTGCATCTGTACACGCGCGCTGCTGCCGAAGCCGTGCTCGAGGGCAAGGCTGCCGCGCCGCAGGCCGCTTCGGTCCGTGAGGAAGAGTTCGCCGAAGCCGGTGCCGAAGGTGGCGAGAAGGACGACCGCAAGGGTCCGCGCCGCGCTCCGGCCAAGAAGGGTGCACCGCGCAAGGCCGACGCTCCGGCCGCCGAGTAATCCGCATCACCGGAAGGCGCCGCACGCTGGCGCCTTCCGTCTTCCGCTGGCCACGCACGACGGCCAGCCTGCCGCGATCCGCACCGGATTTCGCGGCGCCTACCCCCATTTCGAATCCCAGAGGCTACGCCCATGGCAGAGATCACTGCTTCCCTGGTCAAGGAACTGCGCGAGCGCACCGGCGCCGGCATGATGGAGTGCAAGAAGGCACTCACCGAGAACAACGGCGACGTCGAGGCGGCCGCTGACTGGCTGCGCAAGACCGGCCTGGCCAAGGCCGACAAGAAGGCCAGCCGCATCGCCGCGGAAGGCAAGATCGTCGCGGCCCAGAGCGGCAAGACGGCGCTGCTGGTCGAGATCAATTCCGAGACCGACTTCGTCGCGAAGGACGCGAACTTCCTCGGCTTCGTCGACGCCGTCGGCCAGGCCGCGCTCGGCGCGAACGATGTCGACGCGCTCAAGGCCGTCAAGCTGCCGTCCGGCGAGACGGTCGAAGAAGCGCGCGCCGCCGTCATCGCCAAGGTCGGCGAGAACGTGCAGGTCCGCCGCATGGCCCGCATCGACAGCGACAACACGCTCGCCGCGTACGTCCACGGTGGCCGCATCGGCGTGATCGTCGAGATCAAGGGCGGCAACATCGAACTCGCGCGTGGCCTGGCCATGCACATCGCCGCGATGAACCCGCCGTACATCTCGCCGGCGCACGTCCCGGCCGACTTCGTCGCGCGTGAGAAGGAAATCGCCCTCGCCCAGGTCAAGGACACCGGCAAGCCGCAGGAGATCCTCGAGAAGATGATCGCCGGCAAGATCGCCAAGACCGTCAACGAGATCTGCCTCACCGGCCAGGCCTACGTGCTCGACACCAACCAGACGGTCGAGCAGGCGCTCAAGGCCGCGGGCGCCGAAGTCGTCAACTTCGTCCGCCTCGCCGTCGGCGAAGGCATCGAGAAGCAGACCGACGATTTCGCGGCCGAAGTGATGAAGCAGGCGGGTCTGGCGTAAGCCGGCGCGTCAATGCGGATAGAAGCGGGTCCGGCGCAACACCGCCGGAACGCCGCACAAAAAACCCCGGCCTCTCAGCCGGGGTTTTTTTTGGACGAACTTCGGGCTCCGACTTGGATCGGAGGCCGACGCGCGGTCAGAAGTCCACGCGCGCACTGAACAGAACGGAGCGCGGACTCTGGAAGTTCACCGCATTGAGGAAGTTCTGATCGTACGTGTTGGCCGCAGCGGAGCCCGATGCGCTGAACTCGTTGTACTCCGTCACCTTCTGGTTGTTGAACAGGTTGAACACCGTCATGTTGAGCGTGAGGTGCTTACCCGCCCACTGCGGCACGTAGCTCACCGACGCATCGAAGTTCCACGTCGATGGCGTGCGACCCGCGGAACCCCGACTGCGAAGTTCGGTCGTGCCGTCGGGCAGCTTGCAGTAGAAGCTTGAGCCGGAATACAGCGCGAGCTTGCTGTCGTCGATGTTGCCGAACTGGGGCACGAACCCGAAGCAATTCACCGGCCGCCCCGACTGCACCAGCAGATTGCCGCCGACGCTCCACTCGCTGGTCAGATCGTAGTTGCCGAACAGCTTGAGTGTGTGGCGACGATCGTTCGGCAGGTCGCCGTACGCGCCGTCCTCGAAGTGCTCATTGTCGAAGTCCTGCGTGGCGCCGGCATCCGCCTGCTCCAACGAGGAATTCACGTAGCCCTCGACGTTGCCGTAGCTCTTCGACCACGTGTACGAACCCTGCAGCCACCAGCGATCACCACGCCCTTCCGCCGACAGTTCGATCGCACGGTATTCGCGCTTGTACTTCGGCAGCCCGAAGTAACGCGCAGGAATGGTGACATCGACCAGGTTACCGTCGCCGTTGATGTCCATCGCGACCTGCGCGTCCTTGCCCGGATTGAGCAGGAAGCACGACGCCACCGAATCGATGTCGAAGTTCGTATAGCCGTTGTCGTCGGCGAAGTCCTTGTAGGCCTTGAGCGAACACCAGTCGTCCATGCCGTTCTTGACCGAGCGGTAGACGCCCTTGATGCCGGCAGTCCAGATCGAGTTCAGGCGCTGCTGGTACCCCAGGATGAATTCGTCCTGGAACATCGGCTTCAGGTTGCCCGCGGCGAGTGTGCGCGGATCGGGAACCGAACCGTCACTGGTCACGTTCTTCGGTCCGATCTGGGCGCCCAGCCCGGTCGGCAGGCCGGTTGCGGGATCGAAGCCGGACGTGTTGAAGAACTCCTCGGTGAAGAGCTCCGCGCCCGAACCGCGAATGTTCGTATTGGATGACACGGGGATGTAATAGCGTCCCGCCGAGCCAAACAATTTGGCCGTGCTGTCACCGTTGACGTTCCAACTGAAGCCCAGACGCGGCGCGATGTTGTTGTTCGCCTTGACGAACGTGTTGCCCTGCGCGTTCTTGTTGTCGAACGTCTCGTTGCGCAGGCCGCCGTAAATGAGCCAGTTGTCCGTGATCTGCCAGCTGTCCTCCAGGTAGTACGCGGTGTTTTCAACGCTGTACGAGCCAGACGACGTCTGGCTGATCCAGCGACGCGCGTAGTGCGTGCCGAACGGCAACGTCACGCCATTCACCCGGCGTCCCGCTGCCTGATAGACGTAGTAGTGACGCCAATAGGCGCCGCCCGTGTAGGTCGTGCCGGCGTGGCCGGACTCGAACTTCTCGCCGTCGTAGCCGAAGCGCAGCGTGTGCGGTCCGAAGACCCACTCGACGTCAGCGCGGCGGCTGTTGCGGATGTCCTTTTCCTTGCCGAAAGTCGGGTCGATGATGGTCGCCTGCGACGGGTTCCAGCAGCCGGTGTAATTGGTGACCGCCGAGTTCGCCTGACTGTCGAACGCACGCACACAATCCGCGCCTTCCAGATTCAGTGGGTTGCGATTCGAGTTCGAATAGGTCAGACGACCCGCTTCAAGCGACAGCGTCAGGTTGTCCGTGAGGTAGCCGGTGTACTTGCCGATGTAGATGCGCCCACCGGTTTCGATGTCGTACTCCGCATCGAGGTCATCGTGCGTGCGACCGAACTCACCGCCGTTGGCATACGAATAGTCGCGATGGCTAACGATCTCACGATTGTCGATCGCGGTGACTTCGACGCGATGATCGTCCGTGATGTTCCAGTCCAGCTTGACCATGCCCTGAGGCGAGGTGTTGGACGTGTGGTAGCTGTGCTCGCGGCGGTATTGGTCCGTCGTGTTGTCCTGCCCGCTGACGAGGCCGAAGAAGAACAGGCGGTCACGGACGATCGGACCCGACGCGTAGGCGTTGTAGGTCAGCTCGTCGCTGCGGTCCTGGGACTCGTACACGTAGAGCGCCGGATCCGTCGCGCTCGGGTTGCGCCAGGCGACGTCCTTCTTGGAACTCGAAAGCGACGACGGACTCCAGTAGACGCTGCCGCCATACTTGAAGTCGTTGGTGCCGCGCTTGGTGACGATGTTCACCACGCCGCCCAGCGAACGACCGTACTCGGCGCCGTAACCGCCCGTTTTCGTCTGCTGTTCCGCCAGTGCTTCGAAGGGCAGCGTGGCGTACGACAGGAACGTACGAATGTTGGTTACGTCGAAACCATTGATGTAGTAGCCGTTCTCGGCAACGGAAGCACCTCCGAATGATGCAAGGTTGCCGAAACCGGTATCGCCCTTGACGGTACCCGGCGCGAGCAGCGCGACATTGGTGACGTCGCGCTGGACCGGAAGCGCCTGGATCTCCTTCGCCGTCAGCGTCGTGGTCGACTCGGTCGACGAGACGTCAATGGCATTGATTCGATCGCCGACGACGCGAACGGTGTCGAGCTGACCGGCGCCGCCGGCTTCAAGATTCACTTCCGAGCCCGTGCCGACGCGCACGGCGACGGTCTTTGCGACGCCGTTCGCCGTGACGGTATACGTGCCCGGGGCGAGTTGGCTGGCCTGGAACCGCCCTTCGGAGTCGGCGACCAGCTCACGGCTGGTACCGGTGTCCTTGTTCTCGATCACCACATGCGTGCCGGCCGAGGTCTTTCCGAAAAGCGAACCTACCGAGCTCTGGGCAAACGCACTGCCTGACACCATGCCCACGCCGAGTGCCACACACAGGACACTTCGACGCAGGCCAAATCGGGACCGCTGCATGAATTCTCTCTCCTGGGGATAAGCGCCGCTCGGCGCCGCGTGCATGTATGCCGGAGGTCATGCATGGCCGGGAGTTTTCTAAACACAAATTAAACGTCCAGTTGCCGATATGCGGCTCGTGTCACGTTTATCGGCCACTTGGACCTTGTGACGGCGCGCCCAAATGTTGCGACGCGCCATGGCGTCGCCTGTCCGGCCCCGATCCCGGCGACCGTTTAGAATTGCGCGCCTCCCCTCCGAATGGCCCCCATGACCGATCTCGCCTACCGCCGCGTCCTCCTGAAACTTTCCGGCGAGGCGCTGATGGGCAGCGAGGATTACGGCATCGATCCCAAGGTCATCACCCGCCTGGCCCATGAGGTCATCGAGGCGCAGCAGGCGGGGGCAGAGGTCGCGCTGGTCATCGGCGGCGGGAACATCTTCCGCGGCGCCGGCCTGGCGGCTTCGGGCATGGACCGGGTGACCGGCGACCACATGGGCATGCTGGCCACGATCATCAACGCGCTGGCGATGCAGGACGCGCTCGAGAAGCTCGGTGCGCGCTGCCGGGTCATGAGCGCGCTCAAGATCAACCAGGTCTGCGAGGACTACATCCGCCGCCGCGCGGTCCGTCACCTGGAAAAGGGCCGTCTAGTGATCTGCGCCGCCGGCACCGGCAATCCCTTCTTCACCACCGATTCGGGCGCTGCCCTGCGCGCGATCGAGATCGGTGCGGATCTACTGCTCAAGGCGACCAAGGTCGACGGCATCTACGACCGCGACCCCAAGAAGCATCCCGACGCCACGCGTTTCGACACGCTGACCTACGACGACGTGCTCGCCCGCGATATCCAGGTGATGGACACCGCCGCGTTCGCGCTCTGCCGCGATGCTTCGTTGCCGATCCGCGTCTTCGACATGGAGCAACCGGGCCAGCTGCTGCGCATCCTCCGGGGCGAGTCCATCGGCACCCTGGTTCGCGCGGCCTGATCGATGGGCGTTGCGCACGCCCATCACGGGCATAGCCGTTCGCATGGGCATTCGCGCGACCACGTGCATGCCCACGCCACCCGCGCGTTCGCGATCGCGACGCTGCTCAATCTCGCCTACACCGCCATCGAAGCCTGGTACGGCTTTTCGACGAACTCGCTGGCGCTGCTGTCGGACGCCCTGCACAACCTCGGCGACGTCGCCGGCCTTGCGCTCGCCTGGGGTGCGGCCGCGCTGGCGCGGCGGGCGCCGACGTCCCGCCATACCTATGGTTGGCGCCGCGCGACGCTGCTTTCGCCGCTCGCGAACGCCCTGCTGCTGGTCGGTTTCGCCGGTGCGCTGATCGGGGAATCGATCCAGCGCTTCAGCGCGCCGCCGCAGATCCCGGCCTTGCCGGTCATGGTTGTCGCCGCCATCGGTATCGCCGTGAACCTCGGCGCCGCCATGCTCATGCATCGCGGCCAGGAACACGACCTCAACCGTCGTGCCGCCTTCCTGCATCTCATGGCCGATGCCGCAGTCTCCGTCGCTGCCGTACTCGCCGGCCTGGGCATGGCGACACTGGGCTGGGAATGGCTGGACCCGGCGACGGCTGTCCTCGTCAGCCTTGTCGTCGGCGTCAGTGCCTTCGGGCTACTGCGTGAGAGCTTCAACGCCGCGATGGATGCGGTGCCACGCGGCATCGACCATTCCGAGGTGGAGACCTACCTGGTCGGTCTCGAAGGGGTGGCAGCCGTGCATCACGTGCACATCTGGTCGCTGGGCGCAGGCGAAATCGCGATGACGGCGCACCTTGTGCGGCCGCTGTTGGACGACCACGACGCCTTCCTGGACCGGGTAACGCACGACCTCGACCACCGCTTCGGCATCAACCATCCGACGCTGCAGGTCGAGCACGGCCCGGGCTGCGAGCACGATCTGCATGATCGTGCACCGCACCACTGAAGCGAAGCAGCCGTCACCGCGCCCTGCCCTATAATCCGCGGCCGACCGACGACCCTGACACGGAGCCTGCGATGCTCAACGAGATCAAGAACGACGCCAAAGCGCGCATGGCCAAGAGCGTCGACGCGTTCCGGCACGACCTCGTCAAGGTGCGCACCGGTCGCGCCAGCACCGCGATCGTCGATCACATCAAGGTCAACTACTACGGCTCGGACGTGCCGCTGTCGCAGGTCGCCAGCGTCGCCGTCAGCGATGCGCGTTCGCTCACGATCACGCCGTGGGAAAAGCCGATGGTGGGTGCGGTCGAGAAGGCGATCCTCGCCTCCGACCTCGGCCTGACGCCGAACACCGCCGGTATGGTGATCCGCCTCAACCTGCCGCCGCTCACCGAGGAGCGTCGCAAGGAGCTCGCCAAGGTCGTGCATTCCGGTGGCGAGGACTGCAAGGTCGCCATCCGCAACATCCGTCGCGACGCCAATCACCAGGTGAAGGAACTCCTCAAGGAGAAGAAGATCACCGAGGACGACGCGACTCGCGGCGAAGCCGACATCCAGAAGCTCACCGACGAGGCGATCAAGAACGTCGACGAGGTCGTCAAGACGAAGGAACAGGAGCTGATGGCGGTCTGACCGCCCGGCACCGCAGCGGGCCATCGCCAGTCCGCGCCTTCTTCAGACGACCGACGTGACTTCTTCCGCCTCCGCAGGCAGCTCGCGCGTTCCGCGCCACCTCGCGATCATCATGGACGGCAATGGCCGCTGGGCGCAGAAGCGCCGGCGTCCCCGCCTGATCGGCCATCGTGCGGGCGCGCGCGCCGTCAATGTGTGCATCGATTTGTGCCTCGAGCGCGGCATCGAAGTGCTGACCCTGTTCGCGTTTTCGAGCGAGAACTGGGACCGCCCGCAGGACGAGGTCGGCGGGCTGATGAAGCTGTTCACCGGCGCGCTCGAACGCGAGGTCGAGGAACTCGATCGCCGCGGCGTGCGCGTGCGCTTCATCGGCGATCGCTCGCGTCTTTCCGATTCGATCCGTTCGCGCATGGCGCAGGCGGAAGCGCGTACGTCGGCGAATCGCGCGTTGAACCTGGTGATCGCCGTCAGTTACGGCGGCCGCTCGGACATCGCGAACGCCGCCCGCTCGCTGGCCGAGGATGTTGCGGCCGGTCGGCTCGAGCCGTCGGCGATCGACGAAAAACTGCTGGGCGAGCGCGTCGCGCTGTCCGACCTGCCCGCGCCCGACCTCTTCATCCGCACCGGCGGTGAGTTGCGAATCAGCAACTTCCTGCTCTGGCAGCTGGCCTACACCGAACTGTGGTTCACCGATTTGTTGTGGCCCGACGTCGATGCGGCGACACTTCAGGTTGCGCTGGACGACTACGCGCGCCGTGAACGCCGATTCGGCCTGACCGGGGCACAGGTCGGCGGCAATCCCGAGACGTCTGAATGACCCGTACCCGTGTTGCCGCTGCCCTGGTGATGACGCCCGTCGCGATCGCGGCGATCCTGCTGCTCGATACGCCCTGGATGATGGTGGCTGCCGCGGCGGTCTTCCTTGCAGGCCTGTGGGAGTGGCTCGACCTCGCCGAAGTCGAGGATTCGCTGCAGAAGTGGGTGCTCCTGATCGCCAACCTCGGCCTGATGGTCGCGATCGTCTGGTCTTCGCATTCGCGCGAAGGCGGCACGCTGGTGCTGTACAAGCTCGCATCGATCATCGGCGTCATCTGGTGGCTGCTGGCGCTGCTCTGGCTGCAGCGCTTCGAGTTCGGCAGCAACCACGAAACCTGGGCGCGTGCGCTCAAGCTGGCCGCGGGCACGCTCGCGGTGGTCCCCGCATGGTGCGCGCTGACGTGGCTGCATGCAGATGGGGCGAACGGTGACCGCTGGCTCCTGACATCGCTCGCGACGGTATGGGCCGCCGACACCGGTGCCTATTTCGCAGGTCGCTACCTCGGCCGTCACAAGCTCGCCCCGCGCGTGAGCCCGAACAAGACGATCGAAGGCCTCGCCGGCGGTGTCGTCGTCGGCACGATCGTCGCGATCCTGTTCTCACTGATGGCCGGTGCGGCCGCGCATGACCTGTGGAAGGTCGCGCTCGTCGGCGCCGCGTCGGTACTCGTTTCGGTCATCGGCGATCTGTTCGAGAGCCTGCTCAAGCGCCACGCGGGCAAGAAGGATTCCGGCACGCTGATTCCCGGCCACGGTGGCGTGCTCGATCGCATCGATGCCGTGCTCGCCGCGCTTCCTGTTTTCGCGCTCGGCAAGGCGCTGTTGGGCCTGTGATGCGCCGCGTGGCCGTTCTCGGCGCGACAGGCTCGATCGGTGCATCGGCGCTCGACGTCATCGCGCGTCATCCGCATCAGCTGGGCGCGAACGTGCTCGCGGCGGGTCGCAATGTCGATGCCCTGGTCGCGCTTTGCCACACGCATCGACCGGACCATGCCGTCATCGCCGAGCCCGCGCTGTTCGGCGAGCTGCGCGCAAAACTCGCGGATGCCGGGGTGCCGACACAGGCGCATGCCGGCATGCAGGCGATCGACGAACTTGCCGCGGGCGACGCCTGCGACACCGTCGTCGCTGCGATCGTCGGTGCGGCGGGGCTCGATTCAACGCTCGCCGCCGTACGCGCAGGCAAGCGCGTCGCTCTCGCCAATAAGGAATCGCTCGTTCTCGCCGGCGAACTGGTCATGCGCGCCGCGCGCGAATCGGGCGCGGACATCGTGCCGGTCGACAGCGAACACAACGCGATCTTCCAGTGCCTGCCGGCACTCGACGGCCGCGCCACGCGCGATACCCGCGGGCTGCGCCGTCTCGTGCTCACCGCGTCGGGCGGCCCGTTCCGCGGTCGCACGCGCGACTCATTGCGGGACGTGACGCCCGAACAGGCGATCGCCCATCCACGCTGGTCGATGGGCCCGAAGATTTCGGTCGATTCCGCGACGCTGATGAACAAGGGCCTCGAGGTGATCGAGGCGCACCACCTGTTCGGCGTCGCACCCGAGCACATCGATGTGCTCGTGCATCCGCAGAGCCTGGTGCACTCGCTGGTCGAGTTCGTCGACGGCTCGACACTCGCGCAGCTCGGCCTCCCCGACATGCGCACCGCGCTCGCAGTGGGCCTGGGCTGGCCGGAGCGATTGGAGTCGGGTGTCGCCGGCCTCGACCTGCTCGCGCAGGGCGGACGGCTCGACTTCGAAACCCCCGACTTCGACGCCTTCCCCTGCCTCGCGCTCGCATTCCGCGCACTCCGCGCGGGCGGCGCAGCGCCGGCCGTCCTGAATGCGGCCAACGAGACCGCGGTCGAAGCCTTCCTCGCGCGACGGATCGGCTTCCTCGACATCGCCGCGCTGGTCGCCTCGACACTCGATGCGCATGGAGGCGGCGCCGTCGCCGACCTCGACGGCCTCCGCGAGGCGGACCGCCTGGCCCGCGCGCACGTGACCCGGCGCCTGGAGCACGCCCGATGAGGACGCGACCACTCCCGTTCATCGAACGCAGGCCCCTCTGGGCCACCATTCCGCGTGGACTGAACCAACCGCCGGTTCGGCGGTCTGCTACCGCAGCCGCGACCGGTCGTCGCGGGAGAATGCTTTGAACGAGCTGCTCGGATCCATCTGGTGGCTGATCGTCAGCCTCGGCATCCTCGTGACCTTCCACGAGTTCGGGCACTACTGGGTCGCGCGGCGCTGCGGCGTACGCGTGCTGCGCTTCTCGGTCGGGTTCGGACGCCCGTTGTGGTCGCGCACTGGCGCGGACGGCACCGAATACTGCGTCGCCGCGATTCCACTCGGTGGCTACGTGAAGATGCTCGACGAACGCGAAGGCGAGGTCGCGCCGTCGGACCTGCACCTCGCGTTCAACCGCAAGCCGGTGCTGCAGCGCATGGCCGTGGTGATCGCCGGCCCGGTCGCGAATCTCGTGCTCTGCGTGCTGATGTTGTGGGGCATGTTCGTGATCGGACGCCCCGACTTCGTGCCGATGATCGGACGCGCCGAAGGTCTCGCCGCGAGCGCGGGCCTGCATGCCGGCGACACCGTGCTGGCGATTGGGGACCGCCCCACCCCGACGTGGTCCGAGGCCGAATTCGCGCTCATCCCCGCCGCGCTCGATCGTCACGATGTCGACGTGCGCGTTCGGACGGGCGATGGCGACGAGGCGACGCGTCGCCTGCGTCTGTCCGAACTGCCCGCGAGCATCGATGAACTGCGCGCGGTCGAGGCGATCGGCATTGCGCCGCGCCATCAGCTGGTGCCGGCGCGGGTCGGCAAGATCCTGCCCGGCTATCCGGCCACAGGAGTCCTCCAGGACGGCGACCTCATCACCGCCATCGATGGCCAGCCCGTGCACGGCGCGGACGACGTCGCGCCCCTGGTGGACGCCGTGGGCCGTGGCGGCGAAACCGCGATGATCGAAGTGCAGCGCGGCGGCGAGCGCCTCGCGTGGCCGATGCGCCCCGTCCTGCGCACCGAGGAAGGCAAGACGCGCTGGATGCTCGGCATGGGGTTCGCGCAGCCTAGCGACCCCGTGCCCGACGCCGTCCTGCGCTACGGCCCGCTCCAGGCCGTGCCCGCCGCGATAGGCGAAACCGCGCACCAGGCGCACGAACTGGTTGCGATGCTGGGGCGCGCGCTGTTGGGTCGGGTCGACGTCCGCAACACCGTGGCGGGCCCGATCACCATCGCGCGCGCAGCCAACGCCTACGCCTCCCACGGCCCCGCGTGGTACCTGTCGATGCTCGCCATGCTCTCGCTGAGCCTGGCCATTCTGAACTTGCTCCCCATCCCGATATTGGATGGCGGTCACCTGCTGTATTACCTTATCGAGCTGATCAAAGGCCGCCCGGTCAGCGATCGCGCCATGGCGGCCGGGCAATTCGTCGGCCTGGCGATCATCGTGGGCCTCATGGGCCTGGCGTTCTACAACGACATCGTGAACAACCTGGTGCGCTGACGGCGGCTTCGGCCGACCTCTCCACCGCGCCGGCCGATTGCCTGCGGCGTTTCCCTGGATTCGATCCAACCGGACTGATGATGACGCGACCCCTGCCCCGCCGCCTGCTCGCCCTTGCCCTCGCGTCCGCGATGGTCGCGGCTCCGGTCACCTCCGCCTTCGCCGACACGTTCGCGCCCTTCACCGTCAGCGATATCCGCGTCGACGGCCTGCAGCGCATCTCCGCCGGCACGGTGTTCACCTACATGCCGATCGAGCGCGGCGATACCGTGGACGGCACGAAAGTCGCCGACGCGATCCGTGCGCTCTACAAGACCGGCTTCTTCGAGGACGTGCGCGTCGTGCGCCAGGGCGACATCCTGGTCATCGAGGTCACCGAACGTCCGTCGATCAACAAGCTCACGCTGACTGGCAACAAGGACATCAAGACCGAGGACCTGACCAAGGGCCTCACGGAGATCGGCCTCGCGGAGGGCGGCACCTTCGACCGCCTCGCGCTCGACCGGGTGACGCAGGAACTGACGCGCCAGTACAACAACCGCGGCAAGTACAACGTCGAGATCAACCCGATGGTGTCGCGCCTGGACCGCAACCGCGTCGACGTCACCATCGCGATCAAGGAAGGCGCCGCCGCGCGCATCCGCCACATCAACCTGGTCGGCAACGAGAAGTTCAGCGAAGAAGACCTGCGTGACACCTGGGAGTCGCGCGAGACGAACTGGAAGAGCTGGTACAAGCGCGATGACCAGTACTCGCGCGAGAAGCTGTCCGGCGACCTCGAGAAGCTCAACTCGTTCTACCTCGACCGCGGCTATGTCGACTTCAGCGTCGACAGCACGCAGGTGGAGATCAGCCCGAACCGCCGCGACATGTTCATCACCGCCGGCCTGACGGAAGGTGATCAGTACAAGGTCTCCAAGGTCGAGATCACCGGTGACACGGTGCTGCCGAAGGAGCAGATCGAAAAGCGCGTCTACGTGAAGGAAGGCCAGATCTTCTCGCGTCGCCTGCTCGAGCTTTCGTCGGACGCCGTCAGCGCCACCCTGTCGAACGTGGGTTACGCGTTCGCGCAGGTCAACGCGGTGCCGGACATCGACAAGGAGAAGAAGACCGTCGGCCTGAACCTGCAGGTCGTGCCGGGCCCGCGCGTCAACGTCCGTCGCATCATCTTCAAGGGCAATACGCGCACGTCGGACGAGGTGCTGCGTCGCGAGATGCGCCAGTTCGAAGGTTCGTGGTACTCGCAGGCCGCGCTCGACCGTTCGAAGATCCGTCTGCAGGGCCTGGGTTTCTTCGAAACCGTCGATGTCGATACGCAGCCGGTGCCGGGTACTCCCGATCAGGTGGACGTCGTCGTTTCGGTGAAGGAAACGACGTCGGGCAGCTTCGTGTTCGGCCTCGGTTATTCGCAGCTCAGCGGCCTGACCACGCAGATCCAGCTGTCGCAGAACAACTTCCTCGGCACCGGCAACCGCGTGTCGGTGCAGGCGAACCGCAACTCGTACCTGCAGCGCTACGACTTCTCGTTCGTCAATCCGTACTTCACCGACAGCGGCGTTTCGCTCGGCTACAACCTGTGGTGGCGCGAGTTCGACAACTCGAACTTCAACACCGCGCAGTACACCTCGACGAGCGGCGCTGCGCAGGCGGTCCTCGGCATTCCGATCAGCGAAACCGACACGATCACGGCCCTGTTCGGCGTGGACTCGAACGAGATCTTCGCGTACCCGGGCAGCGCGCCGCAGTCGCTGGTCGACTACATCGACGCCGTCGGCAATCGCACATTCCACACGCTGCGCGGGCAGATCGGCTGGTCGCGCAACACGCTCGACAACTTCCTGACGCCGAACACCGGCCTGATGCAGCGCTTCAGCGCTGAAATCGCGCTGCCGGGGTCGACGGCCGAGTACTACAAGCTCAACTACGACATCTCGAAGTTCTGGCGTCTCAATCGCCATCTCGTGCTCAACACGCGCGCGGAACTCGGCTACGGCGACAGCTACGGCAGCGATCACGTGCGTAACGTGTGCTTCAACGCCCCTGTTCCCGTCTACGATTCGACCGGCAAGCTGGTGCGTTACGACCCGGGTGCGGCTCCGACCGAGCCGTGCCTCACGACGTCTCCGGATTTCCAGAAGACCCTCACCGCGACCGGCCTGCCGTTCTTCGAGAACTTCTACGCGGGTGGCGTGCGCTCCGTACGTGGCTTCTCCGACAACACCCTCGGCCCGCGCGACAAGCCCCTTGGCTCGAACTTCTCGCAGCCGATCGGTGGCGCGGTGAAGACGGTCGGCTCGGTGGAAATGTTCTTCCCGACGCTGATCAACAGCCCGCAGGCGCGTGTTTCGGCCTTCGTGGACGTCGGCAACGTGTTCGCCAGCCGCGGGGACTTCGATGCGGGCGAGCTGCGTGCGGCGGGCGGTATCTCGCTGCTGTGGCGTTCGCCGATGGGTCCGATCTCGATCAGCTACGCCATCCCGTTCCGCAAGAAGGACGGCGACGAGATCGAGCATCTGCAGTTCACCTTCGGCGGCGTGTTCTGATCCGCGCATGAGCCCGGGCCCCGACGCGCATCGCCCGCAGTACACCGCCGGCGAGCTCGCGGACCGGTTCGGGCTCGAGGTGCGTGGCGACGCCGCCACCACCGTCACGGGCGTCGCGACCATCGCGGACGCGGCGCCCGACCGGCTCACTTTCCTGTCGAATTCGAAGTACCGCGCGGCACTCGCAGCGACCCGCGCGGGCATCGTCGTACTCGCCGCGGGCGATGCCGAGGCTGCGCCCGGCACGGCGCTGGTCGCACGTGATCCGTATTCGGCCTACGCGCGCATCGCCGCGCTGTTCGAAACGCTGCCGTCCGCGCCCCCTGGCATCCACCCGTCCGCCGTCGTGGACGCGAGCGCGTCCATCGATCCGACCGCGAGCATCGGCCCGCACGTCAGCATCGGGGCGCGTAGCGTCGTGCATGCGGGCGCGACGATCGGACCGGGCTGCGTGATCGGCGACGACTGCATCGTCGGCGAGGGCACGCGACTGGTCGCCCGCGTCACGCTCGTCACCCGTGCCCGCCTCGGCGCGCGCGTACTGGTGCATCCCGGTGCGGTACTCGGGGCGGATGGTTTCGGCATCGCGATGGAAAAGGGTACGTGGCTCAAGGTGCCGCAGCTGGGCGGCGTGGTCGTCGGCGACGACTGCGAGATCGGCGCGAACACCACCATCGATCGCGGCGCGATCGACGACACAGTCCTCGAGGAGGACGTGCGCCTCGACAACCAGATCCAGATCGGCCACAACGTGCGCGTCGGCGCGCACACGGCGATGGCCGGCTGCGTGGCGGTCGCCGGCAGCACGCGCATCGGCCGCTACTGCCTGATCGGTGGCGGCGCGGGCATCGTCGGCCACATCGAACTCTGCGACAGGGTGGTGGTGACCGCGATGAGCCTCGTCACCCATTCGATCCGCGAACCCGGCGAGTACTCGTCCGGCACGCCGCTGATGGACAACCGCGCCTGGCGCCGGGCCGCCGCCCGCTTCCGCCAACTCGACCGCCTGTTCCGCAGCCGCCGGGACTGAATTCGCGCCCCGCCGTATCATGGGCGGCTTCGGCGCCGGCCCGTCCGGCCGCTCCGCAGGATCACGAATGAACCAGACCGTGCAGCTCCCCGTCGACGTCCGCGGTATCGAAGCCCTTCTGCCGCACCGCTATCCGTTCCTGCTGGTGGATCGCGTCGTCGCGTTCGAGCCCCGCAAGCGTATCCTCGCGTACAAGAACGTCACCGCGAACGAGCCGTGCTTCACCGGCCATTTCCCGGGCAACCCGGTCATGCCCGGCGTGCTGATCATCGAGGCGCTGGCGCAGGCCGGCGGCCTGCTGACGACGCTCACCGCGAAGTCGGAAGGTGCGGGTCCGCAGGACGAGAAGCTGTTCTATCTGGTCAAGGTGGACGGCGCGAAGTTCATGAAGCAGGTGGTGCCGGGTGACCGCATCGAACTCGACGTCGAACTCAAGCGCGTGATCCGCAACATGGCGATGTACGCCGGCGTCGCGCGCGTGGACGGCGAAGTCGTCGCCTGCGCCGAGATCCTCTGCGCCGAGGCGCAGCGCTGACGATGGGCGCGCGCGTCCATCCGAGCGCGGTCGTCGAGGCCGGTGCGCGCCTGGGCGACGGCGTCGTCGTCGGCGCGCTCTGCTACATCGGCGACGATGTCCAAGTCGGCGACGGCACGGAGTTCGGGCCGCACTGCAGCGTCATGGGCCCGACGCGCATCGGTCGCAACAACCGCTTCATCGGCCATTGCGCCGTCGGCGGCGAGCCACAGGACAAGAAATTCGGCGGCGAGCGTGTCGAATTGGTGATCGGCGACGACAACACCTTCCGCGAGTTCGTCACGCTCAACCGCGGCACCGGCAACGGCGGCGGCGTCACCCGCATCGGCGATCGCAACTGGCTGCTGGCCTACGTGCACGTCGCGCACGACTGCACGATCGGCAACGACTGCGTGTTCTCGAACAACGCGACGCTGGCGGGCCACGTCACCGTGGGCGACCACGTCATCCTCAGCGGCTTCGCCGGCGTCCACCAGTTCTGCCGCATCGGCGCGCACGCATTCGTCGGCATGGGCGCGTTCGTCAATGGCGATGTGCCGCCGTTCGTGATGGTCGCGCAGGAAGACTACGGCCGTCCGCGCGGCATCAATGCCGAAGGCCTGAAGCGCCGCGGTTTCGACGCCGGCCGCATCTCTGCGATCAAGCGCGCCTACCGCGCGCTCTATGTCGCCGGCGGCTCGCTCGACGACGCGCGCACCAAGCTCGCCGAGATCGCGGGCGACAGCGAGGACGTGCGGATGCTGCTCGACTTCGTCAACAGCGGCGACCGCCCGCTGCTGCGCTGATCCAACACAGACTCGCGACGCTTCACGTCCGCCGATTCCATGTCGACGCCTCCGCGCCCGCATCGCATCGCCATCGTCGCTGGCGAAGCCTCGGGCGATCTGCTCGGCGCCGGCCTGATCGACGCGCTGCGCGCGCGCTGGCCGGACGCCGAATTCGCCGGCGTCGGCGGCGACCGCATGCGCGAGGCCGGCTTCGATGCATGGCACGACGCCGGCGAGCTGGCGGTCATGGGGCTGGCCGAAGTTCTGCGTCACCTGCCGCGTCTGCTGCGCCTGCGCCGTGCGCTTCGGAATCGGGTGCTGGCGTGGAAGCCGGACGTGTTCATCGGTATCGACGCGCCGGACTTCAATCTCGGCGTGGAGCGCTGGCTGAAGCAGCGCGGCGTCGCCACCGTGCACTACGTCAGCCCGTCGGTCTGGGCTTGGCGCGAAGGTCGCGCGGCGAAGATCGGCCAGTCCGCCGATCGCGTGCTCTGCCTGTTTCCGATGGAGCCCGCGATCTACGCGAAGCATGGCGTCGATGCGCGCTTCGTCGGCCATCCGCTGGCGGACGAGATGCCGCTGGTGCCGGACCGCACGGCGGCGCGCGCAGAACTTGGGCTTCCGGACGACGCGCCGGTGCTCGCATTGCTCCCAGGCTCACGCACCGGTGAAATTGAGCGTCTCGGGGCGGATTTCCTCGATGCCGCCGCGCGCGTTCACGACGTGTTGCCGGCGCTGCGCGTGGTTGCCCCGATGGCGGACGCTCGCGCCCGTGCAACCTTCGAACGCGTGCTCGCGCAGTCGCCAGCGCGCGAGCGACTGGGCGCTGCGCTGTCGATCATCGACGGCAACGCCCGCACGCTGATGATCGCGAGCGACGTCGTGCTTCTCGCGTCGGGCACCGCCACGCTTGAAGGCCTGCTCGCGAAACGCCCGATGGTGGTCGCCTACAAGGTCGCGGCGATGACGTACCGGATGGTGAAGGGCCTCGGGATGCTCAAGGTCGATCGTTACGCGCTGCCCAACATCCTCGCCGGTGCCGACGTCGTGCCGGAGCTGATGCAGCAGGACTGCACGCCGGAGAAGCTCGCGGCCGCCGTACTGCACTGGCTGCGCAGCCCCCAGGCCATCGCCGAGCTCGTGCCGCGGTTCACCAACCTGCACGAAGAACTGCGACGCGATGCCTCGGCGCGCGCCGCGGATGCCGTGGCCGAGGTCGTATCCTCGCGGCATGGCTGAGTCGCCACTGCAACCCGAGCTCGAGATCGCCGTCGACCGCGGCCCGCAACGCATCGCGGGCGTCGACGAGGCCGGTCGTGGGCCGCTGGCGGGACCGGTGGTCGTGGCGGCGGTGGTGTTCACGCCGGGACGCACGCCCATCAACGGGCTCAACGATTCCAAGCAGCTCGACGCCGAACGTCGCGACGTGCTGGCCGTGCGCATCCGTGAACGCGCCATCGCCTGGCACATTGCGGTGATCGACGTCGCGACGATCGATCGCCTCAACATCTTCCACGCCACCATGCTCGGCATGCGCGAATGCGTCGAGGCCGTGCATCACGCCACGGACATCGCGCGCATCGACGGCAACGTCGTGCCCAAGGGCTTGCCGTGTGCGGGCGAAGCGTGGATCGGCGGCGACACGCGCTGCCGGTCGATCATGGCGGCGTCGATCCTCGCCAAGACGCATCGCGACGCGTTGATGGTGCAACTGCATGCGCGCTGGCCGCAGTACGGCTTCGATCAGCACAAGGGCTATTCGACGCCGCAGCACCTCGCCGCGCTCGCGCTGCACGGCCCCTGCCCCGAACACCGACGAAGCTTCGCGCCCGTGCGTTCGAGTTTGGGTGCCTGCAACGAAGCGCCGGTGCCGGCGTTGCTCTGAACGTTCCGGTCTGCAGCCGACACGATGCGCGGTGACTCGCGCGTCGTCGCACCGCAGCGCACGATGGATCCCTCGGATCATCCCGATCGCGCCGCCCCAACGCGATCGGTCGGACGAACCTACTCGCTGCGCTTCGGCGGACCGACGACGGGGACGTTGAGCGGCGACGTCACCGCGTCGCGCGGCGGCACGCGCGCGGACGACGCGGCTTTCGCATCGCCCGGCGGTGAAGCCGGACGGTTCTGCGGGGTTTGCGGGGTGGACGGTTGGTTGCTCATGGGATCTCCTGAATGCGCCCGTGCGGGCAAGGTTGTCGGCGCGTCGGAGCGGACGCGCGCGCTCGTCGATGCCCGATCACGCACGCAGCGCGCAATCGGCGTCGAAGAGTCGTGTCGGTGGCGGCGCACCGTGCGCGCCGTCATCGGGATCAACCGGCGGGCGTGATCTCGACGTCGATCGCGACGACGCCGCCCTCGCCCACCGGCACCTGCAGGAACGGCCCCTTGGGCGGTTTCGGAGGGCCGACGATGGGCATAGTCCACCCGTAGTGGTAATGCACGATGACGGCGACATGGCCGCCGTGCGGCAGTGGAATGTCGATGCGTTGCTCGTCGGTGCGGCGTTCGGCCCGGGTGTCAGACATGGAGTGACCTCGACGCAGATGCCCGTAGCGGGCGGGACCGTCAGCGCGCGGCCACAAGGCCGGCGCGCTGGAAAAGTCGATTGGTGGTGAGGCGCGATTCCGCGATGCCCGCCTGGCGCGCGATGGCGAGACGCTGGCGCGCGCCTTCGACGTCACCGAGCCGCAGCAGCGTCTCCGCGTTGTAGTAGGCGACGTTCTCGTCCTTCCCGTCCCTCGCTTCGGAGGCGCGGACGAAGGCAAGCGCACGCTCGCGTTCGCCGATGTTGGCGCGATACCACCCGAGCGCCGCGAGGTCCGTCGCCTCGCCGCCATTGAAGTCGACGTAGTGCTGGGCGAGCTCCGCCGCGCGACGGAAGGCTTCGGGCGCCAGGCCCGCGGTGCTCTCCCGCGCGAGCAGCGCGTCGCCGAGGTTGCCGAAGTTGATGTAGGTGTCGGGACTGAGGGCCGTCGCGCGCCGGTACAGCGCCACCGCCGCGGCGTAGTCGCCGTGCTGGTACTTCACCGTGCCGAGGTTGGCGAGGACGCGATCGTCGGGTTCGAGCGTCGCCGCGCGTTCGAGCGCCGGCTCGGCGGCGTCCGTGCGGCCGGCCGTCAGCAGCAGGCCGCCGTAGAGACTCCAGTAGTCGCCGTTGTCGGGGGCCATGCGCGTCGCCTGCGCCATCGAGGCGATCGCGTCGTCGCGGCGATTGGCGAGGTACTGCTGGTAGCCGAGCTCGGCGTAGACGTGGGCATCGGAAGGGTTCGCCTGCTGCGCCTCGCGGAAATGCGCGAGTGCGTCGTCGACGCGACCTCCGGCGACGTCGAGCTTGGCCAGGCCCACGAGTGCCTGCGCGCGAAGGCCCGGGTAGTCGACGACGCCGCGGTAGTAGCGACCGGCCTTCTGGTCGTCGCCTTGCACGCGATAGAGATCCCCCATCGCGAGCTGCACTTCGCCGATCGTCGGGTCCATGTTCTCGGCCGTGCGGCAGGCGAGCTGCGCGGATTCGAAGGCATCGGGATTGCGCTGGCTCTCGAAGCGCCAGGTTTCGGTGCGGCAGATGCCCGCCTGCGCACGCGCGAAGCCGGGATCCTTGGCCAGCGCCTGGCGGAAGTAGTCGAGCGCGCGCTGGTTGCCCCGGTCGCCGGACAGCAGTTCGTGCAGGCCGCGCAGGTAGGCGTCGAACGCGGCGACGTTGCGCGTGGGCGCAAGACGCCGACGCAGGCCTTCGCCCGCATCGGGCAACGCGCCCACCAGCGCCGCGGCGACATCGGCCGCGATCGCGCTCTGCATCGCAAAGATCTCGCCGACGGGCCGGTCGTAGTGGCGGCTCCAGAGTGTGCCGCCCGACGAGGTCTCGACCAACCGCGCATCGATCTGCACGCGATCGCGGCCGCGTCGCACCGCGGCGTCGAGCACGCTGGCGACGCCGAGCCGGCGGCCGAGCGAGCGCGCGTCGTTGCCGGCATCCGCCCGCCACGGGGCGACCTGCAGGCCGTGGACGCCGGCGAGCGCGTTCTGCATCTCCGCGCCCAGGCCTTCCGCGAAGTAGCGATCGGCCGGATCGGGGCCGAGCGAGCGGAACGGCAGCACCGCCACGGACGGCGCGATCGCATGCGGCAGCGGCGTCACGCGCTGGCGGTAGAGGCCGATCGCCGTCGCCACGAGGACGACCGCCGCCAGCGTCATCGCGACGATCCACGCGGCCCGCGGGTAGCCGCGCGTCTGCGGCTCGCGCGGTAGGGACGACGGCTGCGCGGCAGGTTCGGCCGTCGACACGCGCGCATCGCCTTCCGCCGACGGCGGCTGCACGGTTGGCGCATCGTTCACCACGAGGTCCGGCCGCAGCTCGCCGATGAAGCTGTAACCGAGCGCATGCCGGGTCTGGATGTAGCGCGGGTGCTGGGCGTCGTCGTCCAGCGCATGCCGCAGCTGCGCGATGACACGGGTGAGCACGCCCGGCGTGACGTGGCGATGTCCCCAGACTGCGTCCAGCAGGTCGTCGCGCGGCACCAGCTCGCCCGGCCGCTCCAGAAGCAGCGCGAGCACGGCGAACGCCTTGGGCTCGAGGGTGCGCACTTCGCCGGCACGCACCAGGGTGCGCGCGTTCAGATCGACCACGACGTCGTCGAAGCAGTAGCGGCTTGCGACGACGGGGGCGTTGGGGGGCACGCCATCCGCCGTCATCGGTCTAGCTCCTGAATCCCTCGCAAACCTTCGAGATGAATCGGAGAAGCATCACTTTCGCATCATGACTCAGCGCGCGCCTTGGGGGACTCTGCACACGCACCGCTCGTCAGGTGCGAATGGAGAACCAGCATGAACGTCCTGTCCGCCCTCTCTCATGCGTTTCACGTGTCCGCGCCGTCGGCCGACCCGGACGCCATCGCGCGCCGCCTGCAGTGTGCCGAAGCGCTCGACGCCGCCCGCCGTGGCGCGCTCGTGCCGTCGGACGATCCCGAGGCCGCCGCGTTCGAAGCACAGTGCCGCCGGGTGCGCGAGTCCCACTACACCGACTCCCCCGCCGATGTCTTCCATATCTGCTGAACGACCGTGGCGCGCGGCGCACTTCGCGCCCGCGCCGGCGGTGTCAAGTCCTGACCCTGAGACGGGCGGCTGTTAGGCTGCAAATCCGCCGCTGCGCGGCCGGCCGCCCGACTGCATGACGTCCCGCTTCGTTCACCTCCATCTCCACAGCGAATACTCGCTCGCCGACTCGACGATCCGTATCGGCGAGTTGATCAAGCGATGCGTGGCGTTGGGCCAACCGGCGGTGGCGATCACCGACATCAACAACGTCTTCGCCGCCGTGAAGTTCTACAAGGCGGCGGAAGCGGCGGGCATCAAGCCCATCATCGGCGCCGACGTCGCGCTCGCCGACGGCAACGAGTCCCCCTCGCGCATGACGCTGCTCTGCCGCGACCGCCAGGGCTACCTCACGCTGTCGCGCCTGCTCACGCGCATGTGGATGGAAGGCCATCGCGCCGATGGCGTCGCCATGCGTCCGGACTGGCTGCGCGAGGACAACGGCAGCCTGTTCGCGATCGCGGGTCGCGACAGCCTGGCCGCGCAGCTCGCTGGCGGCGGCCGCCACGATCTTGCCGAAGCCTGGCTGGTCGACTGGAAGGACGTGCTGGGCGACCGGCTGCATCTCGAACTCACGCGCACCGGCCGCAAGGGCGAGGATGCGTTCAACGCGTTCGCGCTGCATGCGTCGTCGCTGCGCGAGATTCCGGTCATCGCGACCAACGACGTCCGCTTCGTCGACGAAGCCGGCTACGAAGCGCACGAGGCGCGCGTCTGCATCGCGACCGGCCGCGTGCTCGACGATCCCAAGCGTCCGCGCGACTACAGTCCGCAGCAGTTCCTGCGCTCCGGCGAGGAGATGGACGATCTCTTCGCCGACGTGCCCGACGCGATCGCGAATGCGCATGCGCTGGCCATGCGCTGCAACGTCGAGATGAAGCTCGGCGAATACGCGCTCCCCGCGTTTCCGGTGCCGAGCGAACACACCATCGAGTCGTGGCTGCGCAACACCGCGCGCGACGGTCTGGCCAAGCGTCTCGAGAAGGTGCCGCCGTCGGACGGCCGCACCACGAACGAGTACACGTCGCGTCTGGAGACCGAGCTCGACGTCATCATCAAGATGGGGTTTCCCGGCTACTTCCTGATCGTTGCGGACTTCATCAATTGGGGTAAGCAGCAGGGCATTCCCGTCGGTCCGGGTCGTGGTTCCGGTGCGGGTTCGCTGGTTGCGTGGGCGCTCGGCATCACCGATCTCGATCCCCTGCCCTACGACCTGCTGTTCGAGCGGTTCCTCAATCCCGAACGCGTGTCGATGCCCGACTTCGACATCGACTTCTGCATGGATCGCCGTGACGAAGTCATCGACTACGTCGCGCGCAAGTACGGCCGCGACCGCGTCTCGCAGATCATCACGTACGGCACGATGGCGGCGAAGGCGGCAGTGCGCGACTGCGGCCGCGTGCTCGGCCATCCGTACGGCATGGTCGACGGCATCGCGAAGCTGATTCCAAACACGCTCGGCATCGGTCTCGAAGACGCCCTCGGTCAGTCGGATGCATCGAAGAAGGATCCCGAGCTCGCGTCGCAGGAACTGATCACGCGTTACCGCGCCGAAGACGACGTGCGCGACCTGATGGATCTCGCGCTCTCGCTCGAGGACCTGACGCGCAACGCCGGCAAACACGCCGGCGGCGTGGTGATCGCACCGTCGCCGTTGAGCGACTTCTGCCCGCTGTTCGCCGAACACGACGAAGGCGGCCGCGGCCGCAATCCGGTCACGCAGTTCGACAAGGACGACGTCGAAGCCGTCGGCCTGGTGAAGTTCGACTTCCTCGGCCTGCGCACGCTCACGATCATCGATTGGGCGGTGAAGGCGATCAACAAGCGGCGCGCGAAGGAAGGCGGCGAACCGCTGGACATCACCACGCTGCCGCTCGACGACGCGAAGGCGTACGAGGTGTTCGCGCGCGGCGATACCGTCGCGGTGTTCCAGTTCGAATCGCGCGGCATGCGCGAGTTGCTCAAGCGCGCGCAGCCCGACCGCTTCGACGACCTCATCGCACTCGTGTCGCTGTACCGCCCGGGCCCGATGGACCTGATCCCGGATTTCATCGAGCGAAAGCACGGACGCCAGGACGTGGTCTTCCCGCATCCGCTGCTCGAACCGGTGCTCGCGCCCACGTACGGCGTCGTCGTCTACCAGGAGCAGGTCATGCAGACCGCGCAGATCCTGGGCGGCTATTCGCTGGGCGGCGCGGACCTGCTGCGTCGCGCGATGGGCAAGAAGAAGCCCGAGGAGATGGCGAAGGAACGCGTCAAGTTCGAAGCCGGTGCGAAGGAACACCACGGCATCGAACCGCGTGTGTCCGGGCCGATCTTCGACTTGCTCGAGAAGTTCGCGGGCTACGGTTTCAACAAGTCGCACGCCGCCGCGTATGCGCTGGTGTCGTACCAGACGGCATGGCTGAAGGCGCACTACCCGGCCGAGTTCATGGCCGCGGTGCTGTCGTCGGACATGGACAACACCGACAAGGTGACGGGCTTCCTCGACGAGGCACGCGCCATCGGGATGACGGTGCTGCCGCCGGACGTCAACGAATCGGCCTACATGTTCGAAGCACGCACGCCGGACACGATCCGCTACGGCCTCGGTGCGGTGAAAGGCGTGGGACGCGGCGTCTGCGAAGCGATCGTCGAAGCACGCCGCGCCGGTCCGTTCACCGATCTGCTCGACCTCTGCCAGCGTGCCGACGACGGCAAGCTCAATCGCCGCGCGCTCGAAGCGATGGCGCAGGCCGGCGCGCTCGATGCGATCGGCAAGAACCGCGCGAGCCTGTTCCTCCAGATTCCCGAGGTGCTGCGCGCCACCGACCAGCTGGCGAAAGAAACCGCCGCGGGACAGGTCTCGCTGTTCGGCGGTTTCGATACCGCCGCGCCCGCGCTGCATCTCGACCTGCCCGAATGCGACGAGTGGCCGGTCGGCAAGCTGCTCGAACACGAGCGCGAGACGCTCGGCCACTACCTCAGCGGCCATCCGTTCGATCCGCACCGCGAGGACGTGCACGCGCTGATCGGCTTCGACCTCGGCGATCTCGAACGCATCTGGGCGGGGCGCCCCGACAGCGGTCGCGGCGGCTGGCGTCCGGAAATGGAGACGACCGTCGCGGGCCTCGTCGTCGGCTTCCGCAAGAAGGGCGACTCGCAGGTCTTCGTGCAGATCGAGGACGGCAAGGGTCGCCTGGAATGCGCGTTCTTCGCCGAGACCTACGCCGAACATGCGTCGCTGATCGGGCGCGACAAGCTGCTCGTCGTGCAGGGCGGCCTGCGCGAGGATGCTTTCTCCGGGGGCTTCGCGCTCAAGGCGCAACGCTGCTGGGATTTCGCGCAGGTCTGCGGACGCCATGCGCAGCGTCTGTCGGTGCGCCTCGACTTGCGCCAGCCGGGCACGATGGCGCGTGTCGAAGCGGTGCTGGCCGCGCACCGCCCGGGCCCCACGCCGCTGCGCCTGCACCTGCTGCTGGACGGCACGCACGGCATGGTGGACCTCGACGGCGCGCAGGGCGTGCGCCTGAGCCCCGACCTCATGGAGGCGTTGCGGGCGACACCCGGCGTCGTCACGGTGAAAGCCTCGCTCTCGAAGCCCTGGGCGCACTAGCGCCGCTCCGACCATACGGTCCCGGTGGGCAGGTTTCCGCCCTCACCCGCTACACTGCCCGCCTTTCACCCCGCCGGTCCCGCATGAACCCGAACTACCTCGATTTCGAGCAGCCCATCGCCGATCTTGAAGCGAAGATCGCCGAACTGCGGCAGGCGAGCGACGGCAATGCGGTCAACGCCGACGCCGAAATCCGGGCCCTGCAGGACAAGGCGCGCAAGCGCACCGCGCAGATTTTCCGTGACCTCTCGCCCTGGCAGGTCTCGCAACTCGCCCGCCATCCGCAGCGCCCGTACACCCTCGACTACATCGAGGCCATGTGCGACGAGTTCCAGGAGCTGCACGGCGACCGCGCGTTCTCGGACGACGCCGCCATCGTCGGCGGCCTCGGTCGGATCGACGGCCGCAGCGTGATGATCATCGGCCACCAGAAGGGCCGCGACACCAAGTCCAAGATCCGCCGCAACTTCGGCATGCCGCGTCCCGAGGGCTACCGCAAGGCGCTGCGCCTGATGAAGATGGCCGAGCGCTTCGGCCTTCCGCTGCTCACCTTCATCGACACGCCGGGCGCGTACCCGGGCGTCGGCGCGGAAGAGCGCGGCCAGTCGGAAGCGATCGCGCGCAACCTGATGGAAATGGCGGAGCTGAAGATCCCGATCGTCTGCACGGTGATCGGCGAAGGCGGCTCCGGTGGCGCGCTCGCGATCGGCGTCGGCGATCGCACGCTGATGCTCGAATACAGCACCTACTCGGTGATCTCGCCGGAAGGCTGCGCGTCGATCCTCTGGAAGTCGGCCGACAAGGCCAAGGACGCCGCCGAACAGCTGGGCCTCACCGCGTCGCGCCTGAAGTCGCTGGGTCTGGTGGACAAGGTGGTGCGCGAACCCACGGGCGGCGCGCACCGCAATCCGCGCCAGATGGCCAAGCGCCTGAAGACGGTGCTGATCAACGAGCTCGATGCGCTGTCAGGCCTTCCCGCCGATACCTTGCTCGAGCGTCGTTACCAGCGCCTGCGCGGTTACGGCGCGTACGAAGCCGCGTAATCGCAGGGTCGACACGCGTCGACCGACATCGCCGCTCTCCATCGTGTCGGGCTTCGTCCTTTGCAAGACGCGTGGCAGCATTCCGGCATGACCCGTGCCGCACCGCCTTTCGATCCCATCGTCGACGCACCGGTGTGCGTGGGATTCAGCGGTGGACTCGATTCCACGGCGCTGCTCCATGCGCTCGCGACAGACGCACGCATTCGCACGCGTGGCCTGCGCGCACTGCACGTGCACCACGGCATGCAGGCCGATGCGGACGACTGGGCCGCGCACTGCATTGCCGTCGGTGCGCAGTGCGGCGTCGAGGTCGACGTCGTGCAAGTCGACGTGCGCGCGTCCGGACTCGGACGCGAAGGCGCCGCGCGCGAAGCGCGGTATGCCGCATTCGCCGGCCATCTTCGCGCCGGCGAGCATCTTGCCCTCGCGCACCACCGCGACGACCAGGCCGAAACGTTCCTGCTGCGCGCGTTGCGTGCATCCGGTGTCGATGGCCTCGCGGCGATGAGCCCGCTGCGTCCGCTTGCGCGAGGCGTCGTGTGGCGCCCGTGGCTCGCGGTGTCGCGCGAAACGCTGCGGACCTATGCGAACGCGCACGGTTTGAAGTGGCTTGCCGATCCCAGCAACGGCGACGCGTCGCTCGACCGCGTTTTCCTGCGTGAGCAGGTGATGCCGCTCCTCCGCCAGCGTTGGCCATCTGTCGATGCCGCGCTGGCGCGCTCCGCCGCACTCGCGGCGCAAGCCTCGTCGCAGCTGCAGGGCGACGACGTGGCATCGCTGGCGGCCTGCACACTCGACTCGACGGACACCTTATCGATTCCCGCGTTGCGCGCACTCTCGCCCGACGCGCGCGCACGCGTGCTGCGTCGCTGGATCGCGGGGCTCGGCCTCCCACCGTTGCCTGCAAACGGTGTCGAACGCATCACGCGTGATCTGCTCGATGCGCGCGACGACGCGCAGGCGCGTTTCGATTGGCACGGCGCCACGGCTCGCGCGTGGCGCGATCGCCTGCGCGCCTCGCGGCTCGTTGCGCCGCTCGACGCGACGTTCGACGTCACGTGGGACGGACTCGTGCCGCTCGTGCTGCCGAATGGCGGCCGGCTCGCGCTCGACCCGCCGGTCGAGCTGCCTGCGAACGCCCGCGTCCGCGCACGCCGCGGCGGCGAACGCATTCGCCTGGCCGGTCGCACGCACCACCACGCCCTGAAGGACGCGCTGCGCGACGCAGGCATCGCACCGTGGATCCGCGAGCAGCTGCCACTGCTGGTCGTGGACGACACGGTCTGGGCCGCGGGCGACCGCGTCGTCGGCGATGCGCTGGCTCGCCTGCTCGACGCGCGTGGCTCCCGCGTCGTGTGGACAGTCCCCGCCTGAGCGCGTCACCCGCATGCGACGTGGCTGAGGCAACACTTCCGTCGCATTGACCCTGCCCCGCGCCCGCCGCCACACTTCCCCCATGCCGCGCAAAGAAGCCACCGAACCCTCCCCCGTCGCCGATTTCGAGCGCTCGCTCGACGCGCTCGAACAGCTGGTCGAGAAGATGGAACAGGGCGACCTCTCGCTCGACGAGTCGTTGGCCGCGTACGAGCAAGGCGTGGGCCTGTACCGGCGCTGCCAGACCGCGCTCGAAGAAGCCGAGATGCGCGTGCGCCTGCTCACCGACCCGCAGGATCCGTCGACGGCCCAGCCGTATCCGGACGCCGCCGCGCCCGATGCATGACGCCCGCCTGGACGCCTGGCGCAGGCGCATCGACGCCGCGCTGGACCAGGCGCTCGACCTCCCCGACGCCCCGCCGCGCCTGCGCGACGCCATGCGCCATGCCGTGCTGCTCGGCGGCAAGCGCATGCGCCCGCTGCTGGTGCTCGCGACGGGTGCGCTGTTCGACGCCGACGAGGACGCGCTGCTCGCCTCGGCGGTGGCGGTCGAACTGATCCACGCGTATTCGCTCGTGCACGACGATCTGCCATCGATGGACGACGACGCGCTGCGTCGCGGCCAGCCGACGGTGCACGTCGCCTTCGACGAAGCCACCGCCGTGCTCGCCGGGGACGCGCTGCAGTCGCTGGCGTTCGACGCGCTCGCCCACGCGCGCGCCGATGCGGACATCGCCATCGCGCTGGTTCGCGAACTTGCCGGCGCGTCCGGCGCCGTTGGCATGTGTGGCGGCCAGGCGCTGGATCTCGACGCCACCGGCCGCAGCGCGGACGTCGACGTGGCCGCGCTCGAACGGCTGCATGCGATGAAGACCGGCGCGCTGATCCGCGCCGCCGTGCGCATGGGTGCGATCAGCGGTCGCGCCGATGCCGAAGCCCGCGCCCATCTCGACGCCTTCGCCGACGCGCTCGGCCTCGCCTTCCAGGTGCGCGACGACATCCTCGACGTCGAAGCCGATACGGCGCAGCTCGGCAAGACCGCCGGCAAGGACCTCGCGCAGGACAAGGCGACGTTCCCCACGCTGCTGGGTCTCGATGCGTCGCGTCTACGGCTCGCGGACCTGACGGCGTCGATGTCGGGTGCGCTGGATGCGTTCGGTGACGCGGCAGCGCCGTTGCGCTCGCTCGCACGTCTTGCCGTGGAACGCGCGCACTGAGCGCGCGACGACCGATCGCACCAAACAAAAACGCCGGCACGAAGCCGGCGTTTTCGCATCACCGCAGCGGAATCAGTTGATCAGGCGCAGCGTGAACGGATAGCGGTAGTTCTCGCCACGGCTCGCCGCCATGCCGGCCATCACCGTCAGCACCAGCCAAGCGATCACCACGATCGGCAGAAGCAGGAAGCCGATCAGCACGATCATGCAGACGGACGCGACGATCGCGGCCAGCGCGGCGGTGATGTTGAAGTTGACCGCTTCCTTCGCCTGCTCGGCGGCGAAAGGCATGGTGTCCTTCTTGATCTGCCACACCACCAGCGGACCGAGCACGTTGCCGAACGGCACGATCAGGCCGGACAACGAGGACAGGTGGCCCAGCATCGCCCAGTTGCGCTCTTCGGCGGAATCAGCGCCCGTCGAGCCCGAATGCGGCGGCGGCGTGGGCTGCGAGTACGGCGGAGGTGTCGCGCCGCCGGGGTTCTGGTCGAATTCGCTCATCGGTTCGCTCCTGCGTGAAGGTCGTGTAGACACCGACTTTCAGTCCAAGCGTGCATGACGGTCAACCATCGATCGCCATTTGCCCGATCAGCGGTCGCCATCAGCTCTCGCCGGCGACGGTCATGCGGCCGAGCACCAGCGATCCCATGCGGATGTGCGAACGCGGGTCGACGTCGGTCCCCACCGCCTCGATGCGCTGGAACATCTCGCGCAGGTTGCCCGCGACAGTGATGCCGTCCACCGGGTACTGGATGCGGCCGTCCTCGACCCAGAAGCCTGCGGCGCCGCGCGAGTAATCGCCGGTCGTCGCGTTCGCGCCGTGGCCCATGAGCTCGGTGACCAGCAGGCCGCGTCCCATGCCGGCGAGCACCGCGTCGAAATCACCGGCGTTCGCGGCGACATCGAGGTTGTGCACGCCGCCCGCGTTCGCCGTGGTCTGCAAGCCGAGCTTTCGCGCCGAGTAGCTGCCGAGCACGTAACGCTGCAGCACGCCGTTCTCGACCAGCGGGGATTCGCGCGTTGCCACGCCTTCGGCGTCGTAGGCGGACGAACGCAGGCCGCGACGCAGGAACGGCCGTTCGTGGATCGAGAACCAGTCGGGGAACAGCTGCGTGCCCTGGCTGTCGACGAGGAAACTCGCGCCGCGATACAGCGCGCCACCCGACACCGCCGACAGCAGATGGCCGACCAGCGAGCGCGCCATTTCCGATGCGAACATCACGGTGTATTCGCCGGTGCGCAGCTGCTTGGGCGACAGTCGCGACACCGCGCGCTCGGCGGCGCGACGGCCCACCGCGACCGGCGACTCGAGATCGTCCGACGCAAGACCGAACGTGTACCAGCCATCGCGTTGCATCGCATCGCCGCGACCGGCGATGAGCGCGCATCCCAGCGAATGCTGCGTGCCGCGCTCGCGGCCTACGAAGCCGTGACTGTTCGCGTACACCGAAAGACTGCGCCCCGTGCTGAGCGACGCGCCGTCGGAGTTCTCCACGCGCGCGTCGGCATCGCGCCCCGCCTGCTCGCAGGCCAGCGCGAGGTCGATGGCGCGGTCGGCGTCGATCGCCCACGGATGCCAGGCATCGAACTCGGGGGTTTCGCGCGCCATCAGCTCGGCGTCCGCAAGGCCGGCCGCCGGATCGTCCTCGGTGTACTTCGCGATCGCGCAGGCCTGGTCGACCGTCGCGATCAGGCTCTCCTCGCGCAGGTCGGCGGTGCTCGCGCTGCCCTTGCGACGGCCGAAGTAGACGGTGACCGCGATACCGCGATCGCGCGTGGATTCGACCGTCTCCACCTCGCCCATGCGCACGTTGACGCTCAGGCCGGCCTCCTCCGAGCAGCTCACCTCGGCCTGGGTGACGCCGCGCTCACGTGCCAGGTCGAGCAGCCGCTGCGACAGGCCGTCGAGCGCCTCGAGGCGCTCGATGCTGTCGTCGTGGAGGGCCGGCGAAGAGGTCGTCGCGTTCAATGTCTTATCCTTTCATCCCATGTCCGCAGGCCTGCGGACGGCTCAACGCGTGGCGTCGCCCGTCGCGCAGGATTATGACGATGCGCGGTCGCGACGAAGAAACCGGTGAATTCCACAGCCCCTCCCGCAGTGAGCAGCGGCGCGAGGCGCTGGGCGTGCTCGATCTCGCGGAGACGCTCGCCGGCCTGACCGACGCGCAGCTCGCGCGCGTGCCGGTGCCGGAATCGATCACGCCGCACATTCTGGATACGCGCCGCATCACCTCCAACATCGCGCGCAAGCGACAGCTGGCGTTCCTCGCCAAGCAGATGCGCAAGCTCGACGACAGCGAGCTGCAGGCCATGCGCGATGCGCTCGACGAAAAGAGCGAAAGCTCGCGCGCGGAAGTCGCGGCGATGCATCGCGTCGAAGCGTGGCGTACGAAGCTGCTCGACGGCGGCGATGCCGCGCTCGCCGAACTGCTCGACCTGCATCCGGACGCCGATCGCCAGCGTCTGCGCCAGCTCGTGCGCAACGCAGTCGAGGAGCGCAACCGCAACAAGCCGCCGCGCGCGTTCCGTGAGCTGTTCCGCGAGCTGCGCGCCGTGATCCTCGGTACGCACGAAGGCGCGGACGACGACGGCGTCGACCCGATCGAGATCGACGACACGGACGACTGATCCACGCGAAGGCTCAGGCCTTCGTCCCGCCGACCGTCAGACCTTCGATCAGCAGCGACGGCTGGCCGACGCCGACCGGCACGCTCTGTCCGTCCTTGCCGCAGACCCCGACGCCTTCGTCGAGCGCAAGATCATTTCCGATCATGCGCACCTTCTGCATCGTCTCGGGCCCGTTGCCGATCAGCATCGCGCCCTTCACCGGCGCGGTGATCTGGCCGTCCTCGATCAGGTAGGCCTCGGTCGCCGAGAACACGTACTTGCCCGACGTGATGTCGACCTGCCCGCCGCCGAAATTCACCGCATACAGGCCCTTCTTCACCGACCGGATCATCTCCTGCGGATCGTGCGGGCCGGCGAGCATGTAGGTGTTCGTCATGCGCGGCATGACGAGGTGCGCGAACGATTCGCGACGCCCATTTCCCGTCGGCGCCATGCCCATCAGGCGCGCGTTGAGCGTGTCCTGCATGTAGCCGACGAGCACGCCGTCCTCGATCAGCGTCGTGCAGTTGGTCGGTGTGCCTTCGTCGTCGATGTTGAGCGAGCCGCGACGTCCCGGCAGCGTGCCGTCATCCACGATCGTGACGCCGGGTGACGCCACGCGCTGGCCGATGCGGCCCGCGTACGTCGACGTACCCTTGCGATTGAAGTCGCCTTCCAGACCATGACCGACGGCCTCGTGCAGCAGCACGCCGGGCCAGCCGCTGCCGAGCACGACGGGCATCACGCCGGCCGGCGCATCCACCGCATCGAGGTTCACCAGCGCCTGGCGCAGCGCTTCGCGCGCGAGATGTTCAGGGCGACCTCCGCCGAGCAGCTCCGCATAGCCGTAGCGACCACCGCCACCCGCGTAGCCCTGCTCGCGTCGTCCGTTCTGCTCGACGATGACCTGCACGTTGAGCCGAACCAGCGGACGCACATCGGCGGAAAGCAGGCCGTCGCTGCGCGCGACCAGCACGGTGTCGACGCCGCCGGACAGGCTCACCGTCACCTGCTTCACGCGCGGATCCGCGGCGCGCAGCAGGCGGTCGATACGGCGCAGCGACTCGACCTTCTCCTCGTTCGCCAGCGCATCGATCGGATCGAACGCGGCGTACAGCTCGCGACCACTGCCGCGCACCAGCGGACGATCCTTCGCGAGCTCAGTGCCGACGACGCTGCCCTTGGCGATCGCACGCGCGGACGTCGAGGCTTCGAGCAATGCACGCCCGTCGATCTCGTCCGAATACGCGAAGCCGGTCTTCTCGCCGCTGATGGCGCGCACACCGACGCCCTGCTCGATCGAATGCGCACCGTCCTTGACGATGCCGTCTTCCACCGTCCAGCTCTCGCGCCGTGCGTGCTGGAAATACAGATCGCCGAAGTCGACACCCGGCCCCACCAGCGCACCCAGCGCGCGATCCAGCGACGCGACATCGAGGCCGGCAGGCGCGAGCAGGCGGGATTCGGCGGTCGAAAGCGAAGTCGTCATCGGAATTCCATTGGTGGAGGACGCGCGCATGCGCCGCGTCCGGACTATATGCGGGGCGATGTGATCGGCCTCAACCGGCCGGTGGCTTCGCGAGCGCCATCGCGCGCGTCTGGTCGCGCGTCATCACTTCGACCTTGGGATCGGCCCACGGGCCGGTGACGCGGTAGACCTTCGCGCCCAATTGGCCGAGCGGTTTCTGCATCACCGCGCCGGCCGCGGCGCCGATCGCCGCGCCGACGGGGCCACCCGCGATCGCACCGACGGCGGTCAGCAGGTTGCCCGACTTGGGATGCACTTCGATTGTCTGGTCGAAGGTCTGCGCGCGCATGTTGGCGGCGCCGCGGATGCGGATGTCCGCGGCCGGGCCCTTGATGCCGAAATCGTCGCTGCGCGCGAGGCCGCCGTCGAAGCGCACGTTGCCGCCGAGCTGGTTGAAACTGAAGCCCTTGGCGAAGAAGTCGCCGAAATCGAGCGTGAGGCGACGCGGCAGTTCGGCGAGGCTCAGCAAGCCGAGCACGCGGCCCGCGCCGGGATTGACCTCCAGCAGTCGACCGTTGTGCACGTCGACCGCCAGCGTGCCTTCCAGCGTGGCGAGCGCGAAGTCCATCGGCGCGCCGGTCCACGATGCATCGAAGTGCGCATCGCCCTTGCCGCCGCCGAGACGACCGCCGAGGCCGAAACCGTCCAGCAGTGCGCCGAAGTCGTCGGTGGCGACGGTCGCGTCGATGTGCGTGCGCGATGCCGTCCTGCCGGTCCATTCTCCGGTGGCGTCGATACGCTGGCCACGACCGCGCGCCGTGAACTGGTCGAGCTGCATACCCGCCACGTTGGGATGCGAACGGAAGCGCGCGGTCCCGAGCTGAGCGGCGCCGATGCGCAGGTCGTCGACATCGATGGCGAGTGCGGGCACCTTCGAAGGATCGACCGCCGCGTTCGTCGCCGCCGGTGCACGCGTCGGCGCGGGACGTCGCGCCGTCGGCGTCATCGGTGCGACGCGCGGCGCGCTTGTCGTCGCTGCGACCGCGGGCGCTGGCGCGGCCGCCGACTTCCAGTACACGCGCGCGAACCGACCCGCGATCGGACCATTGCCATCGGGCACGTTGAGACTGCCCGAAAGCGTCGCACCGTCCGCGCGCACCGACAGCGCGTTGCCAGCCACCGGCTGCACCTGCAGACGTGTTTCGCCGAACACACCGCCGAGCATGTTGAGGCGCGGCGTGGTGACGTCGATGCGCTGCAGCGCGAGGCCGTCGCCCGACCCCGTGCCACCGCCGCGCGCGAACGCGATCCAGTCGAGCGCGTCGAGCTGCGCGGCACGTCCGGTCGCCACGATGCCCGACGGCGGCGCGGCATCGTCGACCGTGCCGCTGCCGAGCACCACGCGCACACCGGTCCGGCTTCCGATCGTGCGTGCACGAACGCCGACCAGGTTGCCCAGGCTCACCTTCACCTCGCCGCTGCCGACGGGAAGCGGTGTATCGACGAACGCAGGCAACGCTTGCGCCGCCGGCTTGCGCAACGGCGCCGGCAGGTCGAGCGACGTGCCTGCAAGCGTACTGCGTAGCTGCAGGTGCGCGGCGCCGCCGGGCCTACTGACGTCCTTGGGCACGACCACGCTCACTGTCCACGCCGAACGCCCGGCCACGTACGGCGACAGCCAGCTCATCTCCGGAGCGCGCTTGAGCAGGTCGTCGATATCGAAATTCGCGGCAACGTCACCTTCCACGATGTTGGTAGGCGTGCGCACGTGACCGTCGCCGACGCGCAGCGACAGCTGGCCGGGCTGGCCGTCATGGCGAACGTCGAGATCGGTCGCGGTGAAGCCGGCGAGATCGTAGGTCGCGCGGCCGTGCACGTCGTCGAAGCGCAGGTCCCAGCGGCGATCGCTGAGCATCGCGCCGTCGAGGTCCACCGCGCCCTTGATCGACAGCGGCTCGGGCCGACCAAGCGGGAGCTCGAGACCGAAGTCGACCTTGGCCGGGCCGCTCGCGGCGAGTGCGTCGATCGTTTCCGGCTGCAGCTTGCGCAGGCCGCTCGCACGCACGACGTCGAGTAACTGCGACGCTTCGGCCGTACCGTGCGCTTCGACGACGAGCGCGCCGTGCGAGTAATCGTCGATCGATGCCTTGAGCACCGGCAACTGCACGCGACCGATGCGACCACCGCCGGCGACATCGAAGCCAGTGCCGTCGAACATCACGTCGGCGTCGACGCCTTCCGCCGGCGGCCAGTCGGGCAGGAACTTCACGATGCCGCCTGCAATGTGGCCGCGCGCTTCGAACGTGCCTTCGTGATGACGGAACGGCCAGTCGTCGAGATCACCGACCACCACCGCACGACCGTGTTCGACGCGACCGCCGATGAGGCCGTTGTCCAGCCATTGCACGACCTTGGGCGCCATTACGTCGCGTACCCAGAAACGCTTGGCGACGGGTACGGCGGTCGGGCCGACGTCGGCGGCGAGATCGATGAAGGGACGCGTGCCGTCGCCCTGCCAGAACAGGCCGCCACGCACGTCGGCGGAATAACCTTCGCCGCCGATGTGCAGCGCGCGCGTGCCGAGACGCCAGCCGGGCCCATCGCGCCAGACGGCCGCGCGGCCGGTGAGATGCACGAGGTGGTCCGGCCCGAAGGCCTGCGGCCAGATGAAGCGGATCGTGCTGGCGGGCTCGAAGTCGAGCTGTACGCCGTCGGTATCCCCGGCGAGCCGACCCGCGATGCCGCGAAGCCCGGGCGCGGTGCCGACGCGATCAAAACCCACCGACGCGAGCCTGGCCTGCACGTTGGTACGCCCCTGCGTACTGCTCACGCGTGCGTCGTCGACCAGACCGCCCGGCGCCGCCGCACGAATCCAGCGACGCGTGCTTTCCGGCAGCCGATCGGTGAGCGCTGCGGCCTGGAGCAGCGGCGCGACGTCGACATGACGCGCGGCGAGATCGAAACGACCACCGCCGGCGAGCGCGAGACCATCGAGCACTTCGCCGGACTTCTTCTGCTGCACGCGCAAGGTCGGCAGCGTCATCGTCCACGCGCGTCCTTTGACGCGCCACACGCCGAGCGCGTCGACGCGATCGAACACCACCCGCGGCACCGCGCCATCGAGTGGCGCGCCTTCGAGCGTCACGCCGGAAAGCGCGCCTTGCCCCGTGACCTGCACGACGCGTTCGTCGCGCAGCTCCGCCCACGCGCGTGCGCTGCCCACGCCACCAGCGACACGCACACCGCCGGCGTGAAGCACCGCGGCCCAGTCGCGCAGGTCGACGCGCTCGGCGCCGACATAGGCGCGGCCGTCGCCGCTGTCGCGATCGAAATCGAGCACGCCGTCGAGCGGCGCCGCATTCGCGCGCATCCACGCACGCACGCCGGCACGCACGCGCGAACCGTCGACACGCAGGCGCAGGTCCGCGCGCGGAATCGCGGTGTCGACGCCGTACGCCGGCGCGACGATCGCGAGACGGCCGTCGATCACGTGCAGCTCGCCGAGGCGGTCGAGTGCGCCGAAAGGATCGCCGCTTTTCTGGTCCTTCTGCCCGGGAAGCCCGCGCACGTCCCACGTGCCGTCGTCGGCGCGCTCCAGCGTGAGGTCGAGGCCGCGCAGGCGGAGTTCGGTGAACGCATGACCCGGCAGCAGGCCGAGATAGACCGACGCAAGCAGCTCGGCGTCACCGACCGCAACCGCGCGATCGCCGTCGCCGATACGGAGGCCGCGCAACTCGATCAGCGGGCCGACCTTGGTCCAGTGCGTACGCAGGCCGGTGAACGACACCGGCCGCTGGGTGCGATGTTCCAACCACGCCTTGACCTGCGCCGGATGCTGCGCGAGCAGCGGCAGCGCGAGGCTGACGAGCCCCAGCAGCAGCGCGAAACCGAGCACCGCGACGGCGGCGACGTAGCCGAGGCCGACGTGCGCCCGCTTGGCGTGGCGGAAAATCACGCGTCGTGCGACGCCGCGACGCCGCGGTCAGAGCAGCACGACATCGAACTGCTCCTGCGAATACTGCTCGTCGGCCTGGAAGCGGATCGACTTGCTCAGGAATTCCTCCAGCTCCGCGACGGCCGCCGACTCCTCGTCGGTAATGCGCGCAACGACCTTCGGCGACGCGATGACCAACAGCCGCTGCGCATCGAACTGGCGCACCTGCCGCACGATGTCGCGGAAGATTTCGTACGTCACCGTCTCGGGCGTCTTCAGCGAACCGCGCCCGCCGCACTCATGGCACGGCTCCGAGAGCTGCCGCTGCAGGCTCTCGGTCGTGCGCTTGCGGGTCATCTCGACGAGACCCAGCGGAGAGAAGTCGTACACGGTCGTCTTGGCGTGATCGCGGGCAAGCGCCTTCTCGAGCTGACGAAGCACCTGCCGCTTGTGCTCGGCGTCCGTCATGTCGATGAAGTCGATGATGATGATGCCGCCGAGGTTACGGAGCCGCAGCTGACGCGCGACCGACTGAGCCGCCTCGAGATTCGTGCGGAAAACCGTTTCCTCGAGGTTGCGCTGGCCGAGAAATGAACCGGTGTTCACGTCGATCGTCGTCATCGCCTCGGTCTGGTCGATGACGAGGTAGCCGCCGCTCTTCAGCGGCACCTGTTTCTCGAGCGCGCGCTGGATCTCGTCCTCGACGCCGTACAGGTCGAAGATCGGCCGCGCGCCGGCGTAGTGCTCGATTTTCTCGTTGAGCCCCGGCATGTACTGCGCGGCAAACGCCTTGAGGCGATCGCAGGTTTCGCGCGAATCCACCTTCACCTTCTCGACGTCGCGACGCAGGAGGTCGCGCACCGCGCGCATCGGCAGCGAGAGATCCTCGTAGACGCGCTCGCCGAGCTTCGCCGACTTCGAATTCTCCTCGATCAGCGACCACACGCGATTGAGATACGCGATGTCCTCGGCGATCGCTTCGTCCGGCTGGCCTTCCGCGTTCGTGCGCACGATGTAGCCGTGCTGTGCGCCCGGCGGCGACAGCGACGACACGATCTGCTTGAGTCGCGCGCGTTCGGCTTCGTCCTCGATGCGCGCGGACACGCCGACCACGCGCGTGCGCGGCAACAGCACGAGATAGCGCGACGGGATCGACAGCTGCGTCGTCAGGCGCGCGCCCTTGCCGCCGATCGGATCCTTCACCACCTGCACGACGATGTCCTGCCCATCGCGAAGCAGCTCGGTGATCGGCCGTGTGGGCTGCGGAGGCAGCGGCGCGTCGTCGCCGTTGCTGGCGTCCGTCACCGGTGCCGGCTTCACGATGTCGCCGGCATGCAGGAACGCGGCGCGCTCCAGGCCGATGTCGATGAAGGCGGCCTGCATGCCCGGCATGATCCGCTGCACGCGCCCCTTGTAGACGTTGCCCACCACGCCGCGACGCCAGCCGCGTTCGATGTGCAGTTCCTGCAGCATGCCGTTCTCGACGACGGCCACGCGCGTCTCACGCGGGGTGACGTTGACCAGGATCTCTTCCGTCATGCCGCCGCGCTCGTGAATGCATCGATGCCGAACTCCGCGAGGAGCCGGGCGGTTTCGTGGACGGGCAAGCCCATCACGCCGGAGTAGCTTCCATCCAGCCGCGTGACGAAGGCCTCGGCGCGTCCCTGTATCGCGTACGCACCGGCCTTGCCTGCCCATTCGCCGCAGGCGATGTAACCGTCGAGCTGCGCGGACGTCAGTGGCGCGAACGTGACGTCGGACACGCTGATCGCCTGCGCTTCGCGGCCGGCCGACAGCAGCCACACGACGCTGATCACCTGGTGGGTGCGGCCCGACAGTTTCGTGAGCATGCGCACCGCGTCGTCCGCGTCGATGGGTTTGCCGAAGACTTCGTCGTCGAGCACGACTTCGGTGTCGGCGGCGAGCACCAGCGCGTTGGGCACGGCGGCCACCGAAAGCAGGCCGGCGCCCGCTTTTTCGCGCGAGACCCGACGCACGTAGTCGAGCGCAGGTTCGCCAGGTTGGCGGACTTCGGGAATGTCGATGTCGAGCAGGCGCGGATCGAGGCCGAGGCGGCCGAGAAGCTCGCGTCGGCGCGGGGACTTGGAGGCGAGATAGAGCATCGACTGGAGAATAACCCGCCACCTGTCGCGGCGACCCTGAACCTTCGGCATCGTGTCGCGACCCCGTGACGTCTCACCAGCCGTTCACCGCAACGTACCGACCCTTCCCCCCAAACATCGGAGCTTCCATGCCTGCCATGCGCCCCCTCGTTCGTCCCCTCGCCCTCGCCGCCGCGCTCGCTTTCGGGAGCCTCGCCATGACCGTCGACGCCCAGACCGCCTCGCCCATTCCGATGGCCGCGCCGGATTCGACCCTGCTCTCCGTGTCCGCACAGGCCGAAGCGCGTCGCGCCCCCGACATCGCAACGGTCTCGACAGGCGTGGTCACACAGGCGGCCGACGCGAATTCCGCGTTGCGCGACAACGCCGACCGCATGGCCAAGGTGGTCGCCGCGATCCGTGCCGCGGGCGTAGCCGATCGCGACGTGCAGACCTCGGGCGTCAACCTCAATCCGCAGTACCGCTACGCCGAGAACCAGCCGCCGACGATCACCGGCTACCAGGCGACGAACACCGTGAACGTCACCGTGCGCGACATCGCCAAGCTCGGGAAGATCCTAGATGCGCTCGTCGCGACCGGTGCGAACCAGATCAATGGCCCAACGTTCGACATCGACCAGAAGGATCCGGTCTATGACGAGGCCCGCCGCGCCGCGCTCGACAAGGCCCGCGCCCGCGCCGAGATGTACGCGAAGACGCTGGGCATGCGCGTGCGTCGCATCGTCAGCATCGACGAGAGCGGCGGCGCAACGATTCCGCGCCCGATTCCCATGATGGCGATGGCCAAGATGGCGCGCGACGAGGCGACGCCGATTTCGCCTGGCGAGAACGTGCTTTCCGTCAACCTCAACGTCGTATTCGAACTCGGAAAGTGACATGACGACGCCCGACATCCCCCGCGGCCGCGACACCCCGGCTTCCGCCGATCCACGTCCCGGCGCGAATCCGGGTTACGCGGAGAACCAGCCGCGCGACAAGGCCGATGCGCGGGATCCGCGCACCGGCAAGTTGCCGAACCCGGAGGCCGGCGGCCTCGACCGACCGCAGGGCGATGACCCGCATCCCGCAGGCGAATAGGACTTGATGGATGGATGAGAAGAAGCCCGCCGCGTGCGGGCTTTTTCTTTGGCTGCATGGGAGGCGCAAGCCGTCCGGGCGACATCGGCGACTCGCCGATACGGGCCGAAATCGTGACGCGTGGATCGCTTCGAAACTTCTTCCGATCCGCACAACCCCACTTCATCCGCAGGCCCGTTCGTATCGGCACCGACCACCGAGGAGCCGGCCATGCACACGATCCACGCACCCCGCATCCAACTCGACCCGACGCGCATCGCCTCGATCAGCGGTGCGATCGCAGTCAACGGGCTGTTGTTGCTGTTGTTGATTGCGCCGATGTCGCCGGTGATGAAAGCCGTGCGCGACGCCGCTCCGGACGTGATCTTCGTCTCGACGAAGCCGAAGGAAAACCCGACGCCGCCGAAGCAGGACACCAAGCCGGTCCGGGTCGAGATCACGCATCCGACACCGATGATCAAACAGCAGGAGAAAGTGGTCGAGCCGCCACCGCTGCCGGATACCGAAGCACAACCGGGCGATACGGTGATTCCACCGGGCACGACGCTGGGGCCCGTGGCGGATAAGGGCGACATCGCACCACCCGATCGCGGCGAGCCCCTCACCGGCGCACACCTCGAATACGCCGCAAATCCCGCGCCGTCGTATCCGTCGTCATCCCTGCGCGCAAACGAACAGGGGACGGTGATGCTGGAGGTACTTGTGGATGTCGATGGACGGCCGATCGACGTCAGGATCTCGCGCAGCAGTGGCTACCGCGCACTCGATGCCGCGGCACGTCGACAGGTTCTGGCGAACTGGCGCTTCCGCCCGGCAATGCGCAACGGGGTCGCGGTGCAGGCGATCGGCATCGTACCGGTGGAATTCAAGCTCGACTGACGCACAGACCAGCCCGCATCCGGTTCGCCGGATGCGGGTTTTTTGTGCCTTAGGCGCGGTGGTACGGATGATTGGCGAGAAGGGCCGCCGCGCGGTAGAGCTGCTCCGCGACGACGAGTCGCACGATCATGTGCGGCAGCGTCAACGGACCGAGCGACCACGACTCGTCCGCACACTCCAGCACTTCCGGCGGGTGTCCCTCCGGACCGCCGATGAGAAACGCGAGATCACGCCCCTGCCCGCGCCAGTGCTCGAGACGCTGCGCAAGTTGTTCCGAGCTGTAGCCGCGACCGCGGCCGTCGAGCGTCACCACCCATGCATTGCGCGGAACCGCGGCGATGACGCGTGCACCTTCGTCCGACTGCGCGCGCGTGGCATCGCGCCCTTTGCCGCGCAGGCCGGGCTCGACCTCGACGAGGTCGAACGGCAGCCAGTGCGACAGACGCTTCCGGTATTCGGCGAAGCCATCGGCGACCCACGCGGGTGCGCGCTCACCGACGGCGATGAGCCGCGCTTTCATGGCTTCGCGTCAGAGCGCCGGGCGCGGGCGACGTTCGACGTCGAACTCGTCCGCGTCGTCCTCGAAGCTCAGCGGCTCCTCATCGGGATTCAGGTCCGCGCTGAGATGACCGTGCGCGAGCTCGTCCACGCGCTCCGGCGGCTCGTCGCCGACCGTCCACAGGCGCTCGAGCGCGTAGAACTCGCGCACACGCGGAAGCATGACGTGGACGATCACGTCGCCAAGGTCGACCAGCACCCATTCGGCTTCGCGCTCGCCCTCCACGCCGAGCGGCATCACGTCGAGGCGCTGCTTCGAGAACTTCACCACTTCGTCGGCGATCGACTTGACGTGTCGCGTCGACGTGCCCGACGCGATCACCATGAAGTCGGTGACCGAGCTCTTCCCGCGCACATCGATCTCGACCACGTCGCGCGCCTTCAGCTCCTCGACCGCATCACGGACAGTCTTGAGCAGGTCGTCCACCGATGGCGGCGGGCTCGGCAGGCGGGTCTTGATGACGTGGGCTTCGGTGCTCAAGCGGGACAGCTCCGTGGGGTCGGTGAAGAGGAAGTATAGGGACTAGGCTGGAAGGGCCCGTGCATACAGCCGGTGACGGTCGATGTAGGCCGCGACCGGCGACGGCACCTGCCCGCGCCAGCCGTCGTCACCCGCTGCGGCGAGCCGGCGGATTTCGGTCGACGATTCGCGGCGCGGCGGTTCCATCGGCAGCAGTGCGATCCCACCGGAGGGTGCGTCGAGCAACGAAGCGAGCGGCCGCAGCCGCGCGGCGATCAGCGCGGCAAGCTCCGCGTCGACCTGCGCGAACCCCGCCGGATCCAGTGAGAACCCGGGCCGCCCCGCCGCCAGCACGTGCGCCGTGTCGAACAATTCGCGCCAGCGGTGCCAGCGATGCAGCTGCGCGAGCGAGTCCGCACCGATGACCCACACCACCGGAGTCTCCCGGCCGACTTCGGCACGCACCTCGTGGAGGGTGTCGATGCTGTAGGACGGGCGGTCGCGCGCGAGCTCGCGGCGGTCGACGCGCAATCCGCGTTCGCCGGCCACCGCGAGTTCGACCATGCGCGCGCGATGCGAGGCGTCGGCGTGCGTGGCGTCCTTGTGCGGCGGATCGGCAGCGGGTACCAGGTGCACGTCGGCATCGAGCGCATCGCGCACGGCGTTCGCGACGGCGAGATGGCCGCAGTGGATCGGATCGAACGTGCCGCCGTAACCGATCCAGGCGCGCATCGTCATCCGGTCGCCAGCAGCCGCGCCGCGCCGCGTTCGGCGAGCGCGACCATCAGCCGTTCGAGCGCGACCCATGCATCGCCCGGCGCACGTCCCTTGGCGATGCGATCGACGAGACCGGCCTGCACGAGCATCGCCTCCCACGCGGCAGGCGAATGGCGCTGCAGTGCCCGGCGATACATCGGCTGCTTGGCGTCCCAGACGCGCTGCGCCTTGAATGCGGCGACGAGATTCCCGCCCTTCGCATTGACCTGCGACAGCGCCGCGCCGCGTTGCAGTTCCATCACGATCATGCCGAGCAGCGCCGGGACTGCTTCGCCCTCGCCGCGCAGGCCTTCAATGATGCGCACCACTTGCGCCGGCTGGCCGTTCATGGCGGCGTCGATCAGGCGGAACACGTCGTAGCGCGATGCGTCAGCGACCAGCGATTGCAGCGTGTCGAGCGTGAGCGGTCGCCCGCCGCGCGAGGCGTTCGGCTCGTCGCGGAACAGCAGCGCGAGCTTTTCGATTTCCTGCGCGGCCGCGAGCAGATTGCCTTCGACTCGCTCGGCGAGATGCATCACCGCGTCGCGATCGGGCGAAAAGCCGCGCGCACGCAGGCGGCGATCGACCCAGCCGGGCAATTCGTGCGGCTTCACCGGCCATGCGACGGCCACGCGGCCGATGCGGCTTATCGATTGGCTCCAGTCGCCGCCGTGGCTGCGGCTCCAGTCCTCGCACGTCACCAGCAGCACGACGTCCGGCGACGGACTCGCGCAGTAGTCGACGATGAGCTTCGCGCCTTCCTTGCCCGGCTTGCCGCTGGGCAGGCGCAGTTCGATCAGGCGTCGCGAGGCGAACAGGCTGGGCGCGTTGAACGTCGCGGACAGGCCGTCCCAGTCGGGTTCGCGCTGGCCCGCGCCGGCTTCGAAGACTTCGCGCTCGGCGATGCCGTCACGGCGCGCGGCTGCGCGCACGGCGTCGGCGGCTTCCAGCACCAGCAGCGGTTCGGCGCCTGCGATCAGGTAGGCCGGCAGCAGCGACCCGGATTCGAGCTGCGCAACCAGTTGCTCCGGCGAGAGTTCCACGCGCGGACGATCAGCCGCCCGATTGGCCCGTCTGGTCGGCCGGATTCGCGGTGACCGTCGGGACGGGAACGGGCTGCAGCTGCTGGCCCGGCGCGGCGCCGAGCTTCAGCACCGCTTCGATGCGGCGAAGCATCGAGAACGCCATCTCGCGACGCAGTTCCTTCGCCAGCGTCTCGCGCTCGCCTTCCGAACCGATCGCATTGGTCGGGTTCGACACGTAGTCGCGCGCGAGCTCGATGGTCTGGCGCGGCACGACCACCTTCCCGTCCGCGTCGCGGAATTCGAAGATCACCGCGTAGCGCAGGCTGAATTCCTGCGAGCGACCGAGGGCGTCGACGCTGATCGGCGTGTCGCCCCACTGCTCGGCGAGGATGTCGAGTACCGCACCGTTTCCGCCTTCGCGGATGACCTGCAGGCCGGCGCGCTCGACCGACTGGGCGATCGACTCCGCGAGCGGGCTGTACCGGTCGGCCGATACGACGCGCACCGGGCTGAGCTCCGCCGGAATGGCGACGCGTTCGCGCGGGTGGAAACCGCAGCCCGTCAGGGCGAGGACGAGGACAGCGGGAATCAGGCGTCGGATCATGCGCGGCAGTCTGGACGAGGCGGTGGCGGGCGGCAATAGCGGCAGGTCACGCGTCCACGCGGTGTGCACGTGGACGCGGCCCGTCAGCCGGCGACGATGTTGACGATCTTGCTCGGCACGACGATGACCTTGCGCACCGTCTGGCCTTCGAGGAACTTCGCGACGGCCGGCTCGGCCAGCGCCGCGGCCTCGACGGCCTCGCGCGGCGCATTGACCGGTGCCTCGATCGTGCCGCGCAGCTTGCCGTTGACCTGCACGGCGAGCGTCACCGCATCGCGCACCAGCGCGGCCGGATCGGCCTGCGGGAAGGGGACGTCCTCGAGCAGCGTCTCGGGATGACCCAGCGCCTGCCACAGCGCGTGGCAGACGTGCGGCGTCACCGGATTGAGCAGCAGCACCATCGTCTGCAGCGCCTCGTGGCGGACGGCACGGCCCTGGTCGCTCATGTCGTCGAACTTCGAGACGGCGTTGAGCAGCTCCATCAGCGAGGCGATCGCGGTGTTGAACGCGTGGCGACGCCCGTAGTCGTCGCCCACCTTCTGGATCGTCTCGTGCAGCTGGCGACGCAGCGTCTTCTGCGCGGCGTTGAGCTGCGACGCATCGACTTCCGGATGATCCGGCTGCGACACGTGCGTGATCACCTCGCGCCAGAAGCGGCGCAGGAAGCGCGCCATGCCTTCGACGCCGGCCTCGTTCCACTCCAGAGACTGCTCCGGGGGCGCGGCGAACATCGAGAACAGGCGCACGGTGTCGGCGCCGAACTTGGCCACCATGATCTGCGGATCGACGCCGTTGTTCTTCGACTTCGACATCTTCTCGATGCCGCCTATCTGCACGCGGCCGCGGTCGACCTTGCTGTGCGCGCCGATCACCTTGCCGCGTTCGTCGCGATCGATCTCGACGTCGGCGGGGTTGATCCAGTCCTTCGCGCCGTTGTCGAGCTCGCGGTAGAAGGTTTCGGCAATGACCATGCCCTGCGTGAGCAGGTTGGTCGCAGGCTCGTCGCCGTCGACGAGACCCGCGTCGCGCAGCAGGCGGTGATAGAAGCGGAAATACAGCAGGTGCAGGATCGCGTGCTCGATGCCGCCGATGTACTGGTCGACCGGCAGCCAGTACTTCGCACGTTCGTCGACCTGCGTCGCCGCACCCGGTGAGGTGTAGCGCGCGTAGTACCAGCTCGACTCCATGAAGGTGTCGAAGGTGTCGGTCTCGCGCTCGGCCGCACCGCCGCAGGACGGGCACGTCGTCTTGCGCCATTCCGGATCGGCCTTGATCGGCGAGGCGACACCGCTGAATTCGACGTCTTCGGGCAGCACGACCGGTAGCTGGTCTTCCGGCACCGGCACCCCGCCGCACGACGCGCAGTAGATGACCGGGATCGGGCAGCCCCAGTAGCGCTGGCGGCTCACGCCCCAGTCGCGCAGGCGGAAGTTGACGCGACGACGGCCGCGCCCTTCGGCTTCGAGCTTCGACGCGAGGAACTCGAACGCTTCGGCGTATTCCATGCCGTCGAGGGCGTCGGAATTGACGATCCAGCCCTTCTCCGTCCACGCGCCCTCATCGAGGATGCTGCGCTCGAAGGCGTCGACGACTTCGACCGCCGCGCGCGTTTCGTACGGATCGGCCGGCGCATGTTCGCCGAGCGCGACGGTCATCGGATCGTCGTGCTGCGCGAGGTGCTTCGCCGCTTCAAAGATCGCATCGCGCACTTCGGTCGGCGCGATGACCATGCGGATCGGCAGGTTGTACGACTTGGCGAACGCCCAGTCGCGCTCGTCGTGGCCCGGGACGCCCATCACCGCGCCCGTGCCGTAGTTCATCAGCACGAAGTTGGCGACGAACACCGGCACCTCTTCGCCGCTGAGCGGATGGATCGCGCGCAGGCCAGTGTCCATGCCGCGCTTTTCCTGGGTCTCCAGCTCGGCTTCGGAGACGCCGCCCTGGCGCAGGTCCGCGATGAACGCGGCGAGTTCAGGATTGCCTTCGGCGGCCGCCAGCGCGAGCGGGTGCTCGGCGGCGATCGAAACGAAGGTCACGCCCATCAGCGTGTCGGGGCGCGTGGTGAATACCGTAAGCGGCTCGAGCGGCGCACCCTTCGCGGAGCGCACGTCGAAGCGGATCTCGAGGCCTTCCGACCGCCCGATCCAGTTGCGCTGCATGGTCTTCACCGCGTCCGGCCAGCCCGGCAGCGTGTCCAGGCCGTCGAGCAGTTCCTGCGCGTAGTCGGTGATCTTGAGGAACCACTGCGGAATCTCGCGCTTCTCGACCACCGCACCGGTGCGCCAGCCGCGCCCATCGATCACCTGCTCGTTGGCGAGCACGGTCTGGTCGACCGGATCCCAGTTCACGACGCTGTTCTTTCGGTATGCCAGGCCCTGCTTCATCAGCCGCACGAACATGCGCTGTTCGTGCACGTAGTACGACGGCTGGCAGGTCGCGAATTCGCGCGACCAGTCGATGGCATAGCCCATCTGCTGCAGCTGGGCCTTCATGTGCTCGATGTTGGCGTAGGTCCACTTCGCCGGGGCGGTGTGGTTCTTGATCGCCGCGTTCTCGGCCGGCAGGCCGAAGGCATCCCAGCCCATCGGCTGCAGCACGTTATGGCCGGTCATGCGCTTGTAGCGGCTGATGACGTCGCCGATCGTGTAGTTGCGCACGTGGCCCATGTGCAGCGCGCCCGACGGGTACGGCAGCATCGACAGGCAGTAGTACTTGGGCTTCGCGGACGACTCGTCGACCTCGAACGCCCGCGTCCGGTCCCAGAAGCCCTGGGCGGCGGACTCCACCGCGCCGGGTTCGTAGGCGCGCGGCTCGGAGCCGGAAGATGTGACGTCGTTCGCGGTGGGGGAAGACACGAGGGCGGTCCGGAAACAGGCGGGCGGTCGAAAAGCCTATCGCAGTGCACAAACGGCCGTCACGCGCGGCGACGGGCGGGCATGCCGATTGCATGATCGCCCATAGCCCGCCACGCTCGTGTTCATGTCGATCCTCGCCCACACCGACCGCCGCCGCCTGCCGCTGCTGATCGCCCTCATCGGCCTGTTGCTGGCCGTCTGCGGCGCGATGCTGGCGGGCATCCGCTCATTCGGCGAGAGCTCGCATTGGGTCAGCCACACCTACCAGGTGATGGGCCAGGTGGAATCGGTTCGCTCGGCGATCGAAGGCACCGAGTCGGTCGCCCGCGGCTACCGGCTCACCGGCGATGCCGGCCTGCAGCGGGCCTACGAGATGTCGCGTACCGTCCCCGCTGCGCGCGCCGCCGACCTCGTGGACCTGGTCGACGACAACCCCACGCAGCAGCGCCATGCGCGCGAACTCCAAGGGCTTGTGCAGAAGCGGCTGCAGTCGATCGCGCGTGCCGTGGACGATTTCCGCACCGGCAACGCCGACGAAGCGAATCGGCACATGCTGTCGAACGGCGTGCCGCAGATGCAGAAGATCGACGCGGCCGCCGACGCGATGCTCGCTGCCGAGCGCGCCCTGCTGGCTCGGCGTGAAAGCGAACGCCGCCGCGACGCGCTGATCCTCACCGCGATCGTGGTGACGGGAACACTCATTTCGCTGGCGATGCTGTACGTGCTGCTGCAGATTATCGGTCGCGAAACGCGTCGCACCGTCCGGCTCGAGCGCGAAACGCGGCAAGCGCTCGCCACGCTTGAAGCGTCGACCGAACAACGCGAAGAACTCGCCGAGCAGCGCCGCCTGCTCGGTGCGTTCGCCGGCCTGCTGCACAGCTGCCAGAACGTCGACGAAGCACTCGATATCGCCGGCAATGCGCTTGCACAGCTCGTACCGAACGGGGCGGGCGTCTGTTACGTGATGCGCGCATCGCAGAACCTCTTGGAACTGCGTCCGCTGTTCGGAACGCATGGCAACGAATATCCGGACGCGATGCGCCCCGACCAGTGCTGGGCGCTGCGTCGCGGCTACCTGCATGCGTTCGATCCCGCGCGACCGACCGCACGCTGCGACCATCTGCGCGACCTCACCGACGACCAGGCCTGTGGCGTCTGCGTGCCGCTCGCATCGCAGGGCATGTCGCTCGGCCTGCTGCACGTCGGCAGCCGGCTTGGCGAGCCGCTCAGCGAGCTGCAACTCGCCGCCGTGGAATCCGTGGCCGAGCATCTCGGTGTCGTGCTCTACAGCCTCGAATTGCGCGAGAGCCTGCGCGTGCAATCGCTGCGCGACCCGCTGACGGGCCTGTACAACCGTCGCTATCTGGAAGAGAGCCTGCCGCGCGAGATCGAGCGCTGCGAGCGTCGCGGACGGCCGCTCTCGGTGCTGATGGTCGACGTCGACTACTTCAAGCGCTTCAACGACGAACACGGCCACGGGGCCGGCGATGCACTGCTGACGAAGATCGGCCAGGTGCTCGCGACGGTCACGCGCGGTGAGGACATCGCCTGCCGCTACGGCGGCGAAGAATTCACCATCGTCATGCCCGAGGCCAATCTCGAGACGGCGTTGATCCGCGCGGAGCAGATCCGCCTTGCGATCGCGGAAGCGTCGATCGCCTACATGCGCCGCGAACTCGGCCCCGTCACCGCGTCGATCGGCGTGCACGAACTCCAGCTCGGGCTCGACACGCCGGAAACGCTGCTTGCCACGGCCGATCGCGCGCTGTACGCGGCCAAGGCACAGGGCCGCAATCGCGTACTGAGCGCGACGTTGCCGTCGCTGCACGCCGGCGCCCTCCCCGGCAGCGCCAGCGCGTGATCAAATCCGCGCTCGCATCTTCCTTCCTCGATTCCCGGACGTCCCATTGCATGTGCATCACCTTCCACGAACCGCACCATCCCATGCGGTCGACGTCCGTCTTCCCCGACGCGGAGCGCGCCGCATGATCGGCGAATGGGTCGGCTACGTGGCCGCGTCGCTGACGACGCTGTCGTTCCTGCCGCAGGCGATCAAGACCATCCGCACGCGCGACACGAGCGGCATCTCGCTCGGCATGTACGTCGTGTTTACCGTCGGCGTCGCCTGCTGGTTCCTCTACGGCCTCGCACTGACGTCGTGGCCGATGATCGTGTCGAACCTGCTTACGTTGGGCCTGTCGGCGACGATCCTGACGTTGAAGCTGCGGCACGGCTAGGCGCCATCAGGTAGGTCGCGGCGAACCACGCGGCGAAGGCAATGCGTTGCGACAGTCCCACCGGAATCACGCCGGGCAGGATGATCGCGAAGAGCAGCGTCACCAGCGCACACGCGGTCACGGCCCACGAGCGCGGGGCGTGCCGCGTGCCCCGCATGCCGAGGCCGAGCAACGTCGCGCCGACTACGACCGCCACCCACCAGAACGTCCACGTTGCGGCGTGCAGGCGGCTGGCGGAGGACAGCAGGTCGCCCGAATCCAGCGGCATCAGGCCGAGGGCGGCGAACGCGACGGCGGCGAGCGTCAGCGCCTGCACGCCGAGGCGCGCGACGTAGGGCGCATCGCCCATCCGACCCCGCAGCGTCTGCGCGGCGAACGCGGCAAGCAGGCCCGGCAGCACGAAGCCGATCAGGTTGAACGCCAGCGCATGCGGCACGCCCGACGCGCCCAGCGCCGCGACCGGATGCTGAAGCTGCGAAAACGCCGGAAACAGCGCGCCGTAGCCGAGCACGGCCGCGACGAACAGGACGGCCGCGGTGATCGCGGCGACGGGTGCGGGGCTGACGGAGCGTTGCATGAGCCCATGCTAGCGTGCCCGCCTTGCGCTGCCGGGGCCGCGCCCCCATGTCGCGACGACTTCAAGGAGCTGCCATGACCGCCGACGCGAACCCGCACGTCTTCGACGCCACCGCCGAGACCTTCCAGGACGAGGTCCTGCAACGCTCGTTGCAGACGCCGGTGCTGGTGGATTTCTGGGCCGAGTGGTGCGGGCCGTGCAAGCAGCTCGGGCCGGTGCTGGAGAAGCTCGCCACGGAATACAACGGCGCGTTCGTGCTGGCCAAGGTCGACGTCGACAAGGAACAGCAGCTCGCCGCCGCCTTCCAGGTGCGGTCGATCCCGACCGTCTTCCTGGTCAAGGACGGCCAGCTCGCCGACGGCTTTCCCGGCGTGATTCCCGAAGGCACCTTGCGCGAATTCCTGAAGACGCACGGCATCGAGCCGCGCGCTGGCGCGGAGCCGCCAGCGCCGGTCGACGAGGCACCGGTCGATCCGCACGCGGAAGTCGTCCGCCTGCGTCATGAAGTCAGCGAAAAGCCCGAAGACGACGCGCTCAAGCTCGACCTCGCGCTCGCCCTGCTCCGCACCGGCGCGACTGCCGAAGCTGAGCAGCTCATCGACGCATTGCCGGCCAACCTCGCCACCGACGACCGCACCGAACGCGCCCGCGCGCACCTGCGCCTCGTCGCCGCCGCGAAGGACGCGCCCGCTGCAGATGTGCTCGAGGCCGCGATCGCCGCCGATGCCACCGACCTGCGCGCCCGCTACCTGCTCGCCGTGCAGCGCCTGCTCGGCGGCCGCGAAGAGGACGCGCTCGAGCACCTCATCGAGATGCTGCGTCGCGACCGCCAGTACCAAGATGGCCTCGCACGCCGCACACTGATCGACGCGTTCCGCGTGGTGCAGGACGACGACCTCGTGGGCCGCTACCGGCGCAGGATGTCGTCGCTGCTGTTCTGAGGCGACGCACGTCGAACCCCACACCTGCGGCGCTCGCGCCGCGCTCCACCGCGGAATCGCTCTTGAACGCGCAGACCATCCGGGCCGGCACGCTGCGGCACGTGCTCAACCTCTGGCCGCCCTTCCTGTTCGCGGGCATCCGCGTCACCCACCTCGCCGACGATTTCCGCTACGCACGCGTCGAGCTGCGCCTTCGCCCGTGGAATCGCAACGCGGTGGGCACGCATTTCGGCGGCAGCCTGTTCGCGATGACCGACCCGTTCTGGATGCTGCTGGTCATGCGCCGCATCGGGCGTGACTATTTCGTCTGGGACCGCTCCGGTTCCATCGATTTCGAACGCCCCGGCCGTGGCACCGTCTCGGCCGAGTTCCGCCTCGACGACGCCACCCTCGACGACATCCGCGCCGAGGCCGCGGACGGCAGCAAGCACCTGCGCTGGTTCGAGACGCCGGTGGTCGACGCGGAAGGCCAGACCGTCGCGCACGTGCGCAAGCAACTCTACGTGCGACGCAAGCCGGGTCGCTGATCACATTCCGGAACGCACGCGGCCTTCGCGACGCCGTTCCATACCTATATCCTCGGCCCGGCATGGATGACGCCACGCCCGCCGACGCCCACGTCGAACCGCTCCCGCAGATCAACGGGTACCGCCTGCTGCGCCTGCTCGGCCGGGGCGGCATGTCGACGGTCTACCTTGCCGAGCAGACCGCGCTCGGGCGCGAGGTCGCGATCAAGGTGATGGCGCCGCAGGCGCTGGCCGACGAAGTCAGCCGCCGCCGCTTCGAGAACGAAGTCCGCACCATCGCGCGCCTCGAGCATCCGCACGTTGTCCGCATCCATGAGCTCGGGCGCACCAAGGACAGCCTGCCCTACTACTCGATGCCGCACCTCACCCGCGGCCACCTCGGCGAGCGCGACTTCACGCGCGACGAGGCGGGCGCCGTGGAGATCGGGATCGCACTGCTCGCGGCGCTGGAATACGCGCACTCGCGCGGCGTCGTGCATCGCGACGTCAAGCCGGAAAACGTGCTGTTCGACGACGCCGGCCGCCCCTTGCTCGCCGACTTCGGCATCGCCCTGCGACGTGGCTTCGGCCCGCGCGTCACCACCGCCGGCCTCGCGGTCGGCAGCACCGCCTACATGGCGCCGGAGCAGGCGCGCGGCGAGGACGTCGACGGTCGCGCCGACCTCTACAGCCTCGGCGTCGTGCTGTGGGAAATGCTGGCCGGCCGCCTGCCCTACGAGGCCGGGGACGCGTTGTCGATGGCGATCGCCCATGCGCAGCAGCCGATCCCGAAGCTGCCCGCGCACCTGCGTCACTGGCAGCGCTTCATGTACCGCGCGCTCGCCAAGTCGCCGGACTCGCGCTTCCAGAACGCCGCCGACATGCGCGAAGCCATGTTGGCCGTGCGTCCGCCACGCTGGCTGCCGGTCTGGGATCGCCTCCGCGGCGCGGCGCGCCATCCCGCCGCGCGCTGGGGCGGCGGCCTCGTCGTGCTGGGCCTGATCGCCTGGGGCGTGGCCGCGATGTGGCCGGGTGGCGAACACGACGCCTTCTTCCACGCGCAGAAGCCGGCCGGCACCACATCGTCCGAGACACCCGCCGCCTACGACCCCACGGACCGCATGCTCGAGCCGCTGCCGGGTGCGGACGTGGAGATGGCGGTGTCCCGCGCCCGTGCACAGATCGCGCGCAACGCCCTGACCGCGCCGGATGGTGACAACGCCCTCGCGACCGTGCTCAACGCATGGACCGACCACGGCGACGATCCGCGCGTACGGGTCGTTGCCGGTGAGCTGACCGACGCGCTGCGCGCCCGCACCGTCGCCGCCATCCGTAGCACCGACGACACCCGCGCGCGCGATCTCGCCGCGCACGCCGACCAGCTCGGCAATGCGATCGGCCAACGTGGCGCGGTCGCCTCGTCCGATATTCAGAAGGCCCTGCGCACCCGTTTCGACGACGCCCTCGCCCACAACGACCGCAAGCGCGCGCAGCTGGCCCTCGTGCTCGCACGCGACTTGCGCCTCGCACCCACCGAGCTCGCACGCTGGACGCGCGAGGCCGGCGCGATCGAAGGTGCACCGCGCAAAGTCGTCGGCGACGAGGTCGCGGACCTCGATCGCGGCGGCGTCTCCCCGCATCCGGTCACGCGCGGCGAGTACCAGCGTTTCGTCGAAGCCACGCATCGCCCGCCCGCGCTGTGTCGCGAGCGCGCATCGCTGCTGCGCGTATTCGCGCCGCGCACCTGGCAGTCGCCGGGCTTCTCACAGGGCCCGAACGACGCGGTGGTCTGCGTCTCGCTGCAGGACGCGGAAGCCTATGCGAACTGGCTGGGTGCGCAGACAGGCGGGCGCTTCCGCCTGCCGTCGTCGTCGGAGTCGGGACGCACGTCGGCGGATGTCGGCGGACGTTCGATCAGCCTGTGGCTGCGCGATTGCGGTGGCAGCTGCCTGGAACGCATGGTGACGGCGCATTCGTGGCGCGGCCGCACCGCGCAGGAACCGCTGACGGCGAATCGCGGCTACGACGACGTCGGCTTCCGACTCCTGCGCGAGCGCTGAGCCCCCGCCCGCGGCCTACAATCGCCGCATGGGCAAAACCAACCTGCAGAAGCTCTTCCTCACCGGCCTGCTCACCCTGTTGCCGATCTGGCTGACGTGGGTGGTGGTCAAGTTCGTATTCGTGCTGCTCTCGGACATCAGCCGTCCGCTGATCGGGCCGGGCCTGCAGAACATCGCCGACAACGACCATTCGCTCGCGTGGGTCGCCGCACCGTGGGTGCAGAACGGGCTTGCGCTGCTGGCGACGATCGCGGTGATCCTGATGTCGGGAATGATGGCGCGCCGCGTATTCGGCCAGCGCCTGCTGCGCTGGTTCGAGGCGCTCATCAAGCGCATTCCGTTCGCGAACCTCATCTACGGCAGCGCCCGCCAGCTGCTCGACATCCTGCAGACGAAACCGGACGGCACGCAGCGCGTGGTGCTGGTCGATTTCCCGAATGCGCACATGAAGTCGATCGGCTTCGTCACCCGCGTGCTGCGCGAACAGGGCACGGGCCGCGAACTGGCAGCGGTGTATGTGCCGACCACGCCAAACCCGACGTCGGGCTATCTCGAAATCATCCCCATCGAGAAGATCACGCCCACCGACTGGACCGTCGACCAGGCGATGAGCTTCATCATCTCGGGCGGCGCGGTGTCTCCGGACTCCATCCCCTTCAGCACGCCGACGCAGGACGCGCCGTGACGCGCGTACTCGTCGCGCTACTGGCGTTGACGTTCGTATCCTCGCTCGCCGCGCAGCCGCGACTCGTCCCGCAGGCGATCACGCTCGACGATGCTTCGCACTTCACGCTGAAGGTGCCGAGCGGTTACCGGCTCGACCCCGTCGTGCAGGGCCTGCACCGCGTGCGCTTCTTCGCCCGCGATCCGATGGGCCGCCTGCTCGTCACCGACATGCACGACCTCACCGACAACCGGAAGGGTCAGCTCCTGATGTTGGGTCGGCCGGATGCGGCCGCGACGCGATGGTCGACGCCGACCGTCATGCTCGACGGGCTGCGCAACCCGAACAGCATCGCGTTTCACACCGATGCGAAGTCGCGCACGTGGCTCTATCTCGCACTCACGCAGGCGCTGCTGCGCTATCCCTACGACGTCGCGACCGGTCGCATCAGCGGCGCGCCGGAAACACTGGCGACGTTTCCCGACTACGGCCTCAGCTACAAGTACGGCGGCTGGCATCTCACGCGCACGGTGATCGTCGAGAAGGACGGCACCGCGCTGGTGTCGGTCGGCAGCAGCTGCAATGCCTGCGTCGAGAAGGAACCGGTCCGCGCGAGCATCATCGCCCTTGCCCCGGACGGTAAGCAGCGCACCGTCGCGCGCGGCCTGCGCAATGCCGTCGGCCTGATTCGGGACGGCGATGCACTGATCGCGACCAACCAGGGCGCGGATCACCTCGGCCTCAACCGCCCCGACGAAACCATGTACCGCATCGTCGACGGCATGGATGCGGGCTGGCCGTATTGCTACAGCGACGGTGGCCGCGTTCGGGCCGATTCGAAGTTCCCGCGCGCATCGGGCTGCAAGGGGGTCGCGACGCCTTTCGCGCACTTCCCCGCCCATTCGTCGGCGCTCGGCGTCCTGCCGATGCCGGCGCACGACGGCGATGACGTGCTCGCGAACCATTACATCGTCGCCCTGCACGGCTCGACCAACGAACGCATCGGTCACGGCTACATGCTCGTGCGCGTGAGCCACGACGGCCGCAAGGTCGAACCGTTGATCACGGGCTTCCTCGACGATCGCACCGTCAACGGCCGCCCGGCCGGACTGATCGACGACGGCGTCGGCGGCCTGTACTTCAGTGACGACCGCAAGGGCGTCATCTACCACCTGCGAAAGACTCCATGAGCGCGATCGTCGACGACAGCATCCCGCAGGACGGCACCCCGCATGTTCTGAATGACCGCGCCGTGCGGTTGTTCATCGGCCTGGCCGCGCTTTTCTGCGTCAACACGGTGCTGGCGGAGTTCATCGGCGTGAAGATCTTCGCGCTCGAAGACACGCTGGGCGTCAAGCCGTTCGAATGGCACCTGTTCGGACAGAACGGTTCGCTGAGCTTCACCGCCGGCACGTTGCTGTGGCCGATCGTGTTCCTGATGACCGACGTCATCAACGAGTTCTACGGACGACGCGGCGTGCGGATCATCTCGCTGCTCGCCGCTGCGTTGATCGTGTACGGCTTCGCTTTCGCGTTCGCTGCCATCTCGCTCGCGCCGGCCGGATGGTGGGTGGGCGCAGCGAAAGCGCAGGGCGTCTCGGACTACCAGGCCGCGTTCTCGGCAGTGTTCGGCCAGGGCATGTGGACGATCGCAGGCTCGCTGGTCGCGTTCCTGCTCGGGCAGTTCATCGACGTCGCGGTCTTCCATCGCATCCGCCGCGCCACGGGCCACCGCGCGATCTGGTTGCGTTCGACCGGTTCGACCGCGGTGTCGCAGCTGGTCGACAGCTTCGTCGTGCTCTACATCGCGTTCGTGATCGGCCCGCAGCACTGGCCGATCGGCCTGTTTCTCGCGGTAAGCACGGTCAACTACGTCTACAAGATGCTGGCGGCGGTCGCGATGATTCCGCTGATCTACATCATGAAGAACGCGATGGTGCGCTACCTCGGCCACGCGCGCGCCGACGAACTGCGCCGCCAGGCCGCGGCCTGACGGAAGGCGGCGCCGCCCATGACTTCCGACCGGCGAACGACCGGTCGGCGACCGCCATGCTCCACGGGTCCCCAGACGGAGCCCGTCATGCCCTTGCGTCCCCTCACCCTCGCCGTCGCCCTCGCGTTCGGCCTTGCCGCCCTGCCCTCCATCGCCGCGCCGGCGAAGGCCACGCCCGTCAAGGCGGCGGTCAACCAGTCGAAGGGCCAGAAGCTCTCGGCAATGTACGAGCAGTACTGGGAAGAGCTGCTCAAGCTCAACCCGCTGCAGGCCACCTTCCAGGGTGACCCGCGCTACAACGACCAGTTGCCGAACTTCCTCGCGGCGGATTACCGCAAGAAGTCGCACGACTTCACGGTGAAGTGGCTGGATGCGGTGCAGAAGGTCGGCAGCGACGGACTGACCGGCCAGGATCTGCTGAGCTACGAGATCTTCGTCGACGGCGCCAAGCGCTCGCTCGAAGGCGAGCAGTTCCCCGACTGGATGATGCCCGTCAACCAGATGGGCAGCATCGCGAGCTATGCGGCGATGTTCGGTTCGGGCACGGGCCCGCAGCCGTTCAAGACGGTCAAGGATTACGACAACTGGCTCAAGCGCGCCCATGCGCTGCCGGCGATCTTCGATACCGCCGTCGGCAACATGCGCGAAGGCATGAAGGCCGGTGTGGTGCAGCCGCGCGTGCTGATGGTCAAGGTGGTGCCGCAGCTTGATGCGCTGATCAACGACGATCCGACCAAGACGCTGTTCTGGGGCCCGATCCAGAACATGCCGAAGACGTTCTCCGCAGCCGATCGCGAGCGCCTGACCAAGGCCTACCGCACGATGATCACCGGCGAAATGATGCCGGCGTACAAGCGCCTGCGCGCTTTCATCAACGACGAATACATGCCGAAGACTCGCGAGACCGTCGGCCTCGACGCACTGCCCAACGGCAAGGCGTGGTACGCGTACAACGTGCGCAACAGCACCACGACCAGCCGCACGCCGGAGGAAATCCACCAGCTCGGCCTGAGCGAGGTCGAGCGCATCCACGGTGAAATGCAGAAGGTGATGCAGCAAGTCGGCTTCAAGGGGTCGCTGCAGGACTTCTTCCAGTTCATGCGCACTGACCCGCAGTTCAACTTCAAGACCGAAGACGAGCTGCTCACCTATTACCGCAACCTCGAGAAGTCGGTGAACGCCGGCATTCCGAAGCAGTTCTCGCTGGTGCCGAAGTCGCCGTTCGAGATTCGTCCGGTCGAGCCGTTCCGCGCGAAATCGGCAGCCGGCGGCGAATACCAGAGCGCGAGCGAGGACGGCAAGCGCCCGGGCATCTTCTACGTCAACACGTATGACCTGCCCTCGCGCAAGAAGTGGGACGCGGAAGATCTGTACCTGCACGAGGCGATCCCGGGCCACCACTTCCAGATTTCGCTGCAGCAGGAAATGGGCACGATGCCGAAGTTCCGCCGCTTCGGTGGCGAGACCGCGTTCGCGGAAGGCTGGGGCCTGTACGCCGAATCGCTGGGCAAGGATCTCGGCGTCTACCAGGATCCGTACTCGTACTTCGGCTACCTGCAAAACGAGCTGTGGCGCGCGATCCGACTCGTCACCGACACCGGCCTGCACAGCAAGGGCTGGAGCCGCGACCAGGTGATCAAGTACATGCTCGACAACTCGGCCGAGAGCGAAACGCAGGCGACCGCGGAGGCCGAGCGCTACATCGCATGGCCGAGCCAGGCGCTGGCGTACAAGTCGGGCGAGCTGAAGATCAAGGAACTGCGCGCGCGTGCGCAGCAGGCGCTGGGCCCGAAGTTCGACATCCGCGAGTTCCACGCCGAAGTGCTGAAGGACGGCGCGGTGCCGCTGGACGTGCTGGACGCCAAGATCAACCGCTGGATCGAGGCGAAGAAAGCGTCCTGACCGACGTCCGGCTTCACCGGAACGGGCCGCGCGACGCGGCCCGTTCCGTTTCCGGCGTCGCGTGAAGACCGTCTGCCCACCGGGCGCGACCGTGCATCGGCGCCGGTCAACCGGGCCCATGCACGGGCCGTTCGTGCCGCGGATGATTCGCCTCGCCATGGACCGCCGCTGCCGAGCTGTCGCCGTCCGCCGCCCGCGCGATGCCGCGGACGACACGTCGCCTCGCCCGGCGGGATACGCGAACACCCGGCCCACGCCACGGAATGCCGCTCGATGACGCAGGACGCGCCCGATCTCCGCCACCGCGCCGCACTCCGCGATGCCGTCGCGATCGTGGCGGGCATCGCCTTCGGCGTCGCCCTCCTCGCCCTCGCGTTCCTGATTGCGGCGAGGCCGCTCGCACCGACAAGGCCGCTCGATGCCTGCGGCGCTGAACAAGACCGCGCACCGCTGACGCGCGCCTGTGCAAAACCGGTCAACCGCGATCTCCCCCGGGCGTTTCCGTCCCGGGAGGAGCGCAATGACCGATGACCTGAAACTCGCCAGCGCGTACAACCGGTTCGGCCTGGGCGCACGCCCCGGCGATCTCGACCACGCGACCGATCCGCACGCAGTGCTCGCACGCCAGTTGTCGGGCGACGTCGGCGCGAATGCCTTCAGTGGGCTGCCCGCGAGCACCGACTACCTGCATCGCGAGGCCGTGGCACTCGCGGCGGCGAGACAGAACAAGCGCATGCGCGACGACCCCGGCATGTCGCCCATGCAGGACGACGCCGCGCCCACACCGGCACGGCAACGCCGCGCAGGACGCGGTGAGCTGAGAGAAGCCGTGCGCGCCGAACTCGACGCGCGTTATCGCCACGCCGCGACCACGCCCGACGGTTTTGCCGAACGCCTCGTGCGCTTCTGGTCGAACCATTTCGCCGTGTCGCTCGACAAGCGTCCCGCCCTGCTCTACGCCGCGCCGATGGAGCGCGAGGCGATCCGCCCGAACGTGTTCGGTCACTTCGATGCGCTGCTGCAGGCCGTCGCGTCGCATCCGGCGATGCTTCGTTACCTCGACAACACGCGGTCCGTGGGTGACGACTCGCGCATCGCAAGGCGCCTGTCCGGCAAGCGCGAACTCGGGCTCAACGAGAATCTCGCACGCGAAATCCTCGAGCTGCACACGCTCGGTGTCGATGGCGGCTATACGCAGACCGACGTCACCGAGCTGGCGCGCGCGATCACCGGCTGGAGCACACCTGCGCCGCGCGAAGCGATCGATTCGGTGCCATCGACCGCCTTCGTCTTCCGACCGAACGCACACGAAGGCGGCGCGCGTCGCGTGCTCGGCCGCATGTACGCGGATTCCGGCGTGCTGCAGGGGCGCGCGATCCTCCGCGACCTCGCCGTGCATCCCGCGACTGCGCGCCACGTGTCGAACAAACTCGCGCGCCATTTCGTCGCCGACGATCCACCGAAAGTCGTTGTCGATCGCATGGCGCAGGCGTGGACGCGCAGCGGCGGCGCGCTCGTCGACGTGTATCGCGCATTGATCGACAGCCCGGAAGCGTGGGCGCCGGACGCACGCAAGTTCCGCACGCCGGACGACTTCCTCGTCGCCGCATTGCGCGCAATGGACGCGTCGCAACCCATCGCGCGCCTGCAACCGGTGCTGACGCAGCTTGGCGAGCCCGCATTCACCCCCCGCTCGCCGGCCGGGTTTCCCGACGTGACGACCGCATGGAGCGGCGGCGACGCGCTGTTCAAGCGCATCCAGGCCGCACAGCGCCTCGCCTCGCTGCCTGTGACACCGGATCCGCTCGCCACCGCGCGCATCGCGCTGGGCGCCCATCTCGACGACGCGACCGCCACCACGCTGCGTCGCGCCGAATCCGCCCGTTCGGGCCTCGCACTGCTGTTCGCGAGCCCCGCGTTCCAGTGGAGAACCTGACATGGATCCGAGCCGTCGCCGTTTTCTTGCTGTCGCCGGTGCCAGCGCGTCGCTCGCGCTGTGGCCGCGCCTGCCCTCGTTCGCCGGCGCGCTGCGCGGCAATGACGACGTACGTTTTATCGTCGTGCTGCTGCGCGGTGGACTCGACGCGCTGCATGCGCTGCCGCCCGTCGATGACCCGGACTACGCGCGCCTACGCCGTGATCTCGCCGTCACCGATGCGCTGAAACTCGGCGGTGGCTTCGGGCTGCATCCCTCGCTCGCGTTCGCCTCGCAGCTGTATGCGTCGAAACAGTTCCTGCCGGTCGTCGCCATCGCGCCGCCTTATCGCGGCCGCTCGCACTTCGAAGCGCAGGACAACGTCGAAAGCGGGGGCGATGCGAGCGCGCACCTGCAGACGGGCTGGCTGAGCCGCACCAGCGCGGCGATGGCGGGGGCGGAGGCGCTTGCGGTCGCCAGCGTCGCGCCGTTGTCCGCGCGCGGACCGGGGCATGTGCGCACGTGGTCGCCGCCGTTCGCCGACGACGTCGATCCGATGATGCTGCAGCGCCTGCAGGGGCTTTACGCGAGCGACCGAGACCTCGCGCCGTCATTCGCCGATGCGATGCAGCGCAGCGGCGACATGGGGTCATCCGGCGCATTACGTCTGCCGCAGGCGATGCAGGCCGCGGCCACCTTCATGCGCGCGAACGACGGCCCGCGCGTCGCGTTCGTCGAGGACACCGGCTGGGACAGCCACGGCGGCCAGGCGTACCAGCTCAAGCGCAAGCTCGGCGAACTCGATGCCGGACTGCGCGCATTCCACGACGCGGCGCAATCGATCTGGCCGAAGACGGTCGTCGCGATCGTCACCGAATTCGGCCGCACCGCGGCGGCCAACGGCACGGATGGGACCGATCACGGCACCGGGGGCGTCGCGTTCCTCGCGGGCGGCGCGGTGCGCGGCGGTCGCATCGCGGGGGACTGGCCCGGCCTGTCGCCGTCCGCATTGTTCGAGGGTCGCGACCTGCACGCGACCACCGACCTGCGCGCCGTGTTCAAGGGCGTGCTCGCCGACCACATGGGACTCGATCGCGGCGCGATCGATCGCCAGGTGTTTCCGGACAGCGTCGGCGCACGCCCGATGACCGGCCTCATCGCCTGACGCCAGTCGTCAAACAAAAACGCCGCCGGCATTCGCAGCCGGCGGCGTTTCGTTACTGCGGAACGAGCGCCGCGACGTCGTCGCGACGGTCAGTCGCGGTCAGCGCGCCATACGCGAACGCTGCGCGCCTGCACCGCTCCGGCCCTTCGGGGCCTGCGCATGCGCATGGCGCACTGCCGGCTTGCCGTGCGGACGTGCCGAAGGACGCGCCTGGCGCTTGCTCTGCACCGGCTTGGCATCCATGCGCAGCGGCTGCGACGGCGCGAAGCCTTCGACGAGTACCTGTCGCACGTTCTGGCCCAGCAGCTTCTGCACCTGCGACAGCAAGCCGCCTTCGTCGATCGCGACCAGCGAAATCGCTTCACCCGTAGCGCCGTTGCGACCGGTGCGGCCGATGCGGTGCACGTAGTCCTCGGCCACCAGCGGCAGGTCGTAGTTGATGACGAGCGGAAGCGCCGGGATGTCGAGGCCGCGCGCGGCCACGTCGGTCGCGACCAGCACGCGTGCGCGCCCGGCCTTGAACGCATCGAGCGCCTTCTGACGCTGCGCCTGGCTCTTGTTGCCATGGATCGCGACCGCCTTGATGCCCGATTCCTCGAGCTGCTCCGCGAGGCGGTTGCAGCCGTGCTTGGTCTTGCCGAACACCAGCACGCGGTCCTGGAAACGCGTCGCGAGCAGGTGCGTCAGAAGATCGCGCTTGCGCGAGTTGTCGACCGGATGCGCGATGTGCTGGATCGTCGACGCGATGGTGTTGCGCGCCGCCACTTCGACTTCCGCCGGGTTGCGCAGGAATTCCATCGCGAGGCCGCGCACGCGCGACTCGAACGTCGCCGAGAACAGCAGCGTCTGGCGCTGCTTCGGCACCTGCTGGACGATGCGCTTGATCGCCGCGAGGAAGCCCATGTCGAGCATGCGGTCGGCTTCGTCGAGCACGAGGATTTCGATCGCGTCGAGCTTGGCGGTGCCACGCTCGAGGTGGTCGATCAGGCGGCCCGGCGTGGCGACGAGGATGTCGACGCCGCGACGCAGCAGGTCCATCTGCGGGCCCATGCCGACGCCACCGAAGATCATGCCGGTGGTCAGGCGCAGGTGGCGACCGTAGTTGCGGATGCTCTCGTTGACCTGCACGGCGAGTTCGCGCGTCGGCACGAGGATCAGCGCACGCGGACGGCGCGGGCCGTTCGGCGGCGTGGCCTTGGACAGGCGGGCCAGCAGCGGCAGGCTGAATGCGGCGGTCTTGCCGGTGCCGGTCTGGGCACCGCCGAGCACGTCGCGGCCCGAAAGCACCAGCGGGATCGCCTGCTGCTGGATCGGGGTCGGGGTCGTGTAGTTCTTGTCGGCGAGCGCGCGCAGCACGGCGGGCGGCAGGCCGAGGGCCTCGAAAGCCGAGGATTCGATCGTCATGAAAACTCCAAAGCAAAGCACCACGGCGCGAACCATGGGGCGACTCGGAGCTTTCCTGACCGCGCTGCGAGCGAAAGGGTGACGCGCCGGAAAGACCCGGTGCGTGTCGGCGTCGAGAATGCGTGCGGATGACGTCGCGATGCCGCATTGCGCGGCGCGGCCCAGGTGGGCCTGCGAGAAACCTGGAAAACGCGCCCAAGGGCGGAATGCCAGACGCTGGACCGGGCGCATGCTACGGGAAAACGCGACGCCCTGCCCGGCCGCTCGCCGCCACGGTTCAGCCGGGGCCCCTCGACATGACCTCCGGCACACCTCCCCACCCGCGCCAGCCGCTAGTGTCCGGCCGGCATGCCTTCTGGCGTGTCGCCCGTGCCCGCGTGCCCGGGTCGACCCCTGTCCTGGCCTCGGAGCCCGACGTGACTTTCAAGAAATCGCAACTCCTGCTTCCCCTGGCCATCGCGGCCGTTCTGACCGGCTGCCCGTCCAAGGATGAGCCGAAGGCCGACGCCAAGGCGTCGACCGCGACGCCCGCCGCAACACCTGCAATTACGCTCGACGAGAGCAAGCTGCCGCCGGTGAACCGCTTCGCGGTGTCCGACCTCGACACCACCAAGGACGCGTGCGCCGACTTCGGCGGCTACGTCAATGGCAAGTGGCTCGCCGCGAACCAGATTCCGGGCGACCGCACCTCGTGGGGCGCGTTCGAGATGCTCGATGAGCGCAGCAACGCCGTGCAGCGCCAGATCGCCGAGCAGGTCGCGAAGAACACGTCGGCCACCGGCGTCGAGAAGATCGTCAGCGACTTCTGGGCCACCGGCATGGACGAAGCCAAGGTCAACGCGCAGGGCATCAAGCCGATCCAGCCGCGCCTCGACCAGATCGCGGCGCTGAACGACAAGGCCGCGATCGCCGACTACATCCGCACGTCCGCCGCCAAGGGCGAGAACGTGCTGTTCGGTTTCGGTTCGACGCCGGACTTCAAGAACTCGTCGATGAACATCGGCGTCGCGTTCCAGGGCGGCCTCGGCCTGCCGGACACGACCTTCTACACCGACCCGAGCAAGAAGCAGCTGCTCGCCGCGTACCAGGCGCACGTCGCCAAGGTGCTCGAGCTGTCGGGCGTCGCCGCCGCCGATGCGGCCAAGCAGGCGGCCGACGTCGTCGCGTTCGAAACGCGTCTGGCCAAGGTGTCGAAGTCCCGCGAGGACCTGTCGCGTGACGCCGAGCTGATCTACCACCCGGTCAGCCCCGCCGAAGCGGACAAGCTGACGCCGAACTTCCCGTGGTCGACGTTCTTCAAGTCGCAGGGCCTGGAAGTGCCGACGATGTTCTCGCTGGCGATCCCGTCCTTCCACCAGGAAGTCAGCAAGATGCTGGACGACGTGCCGGCGACCACGTGGCAGAGCTACCTGCGCTTCCACACCGTCGACGAAGCGTCGCCGTACCTGTCGGACGCGTTCGTCAACGAGAACTTCGCGTTCTACAACCAGACGATGCGTGGCCAGAAGCAGATCAAGGAGCGCGCCAAGCGCGTGCTCGCCACGCTCAACGGCGCGGCCGGCGAAGCGATGGGCCAGCTGTACGTCAAGGCGGCGTTCCCGGCCGACTCGAAGGCGCAAATGGAGACGCTCGTGCAGAACCTGCGCGAGTCGCTGAAGGCGCGCATCGAGAACCTCGACTGGATGAGCCCGGACACCAAGAAGAAGGCGATCGAGAAGTGGGCCGCGTTCACGCCGAAGATCGGCTATCCGGACAAGTGGCGTGACTGGACGGGCCTGAGCACCTCGCGCGACAGCTACATCGGCAACGTGCTCGCCGCGAACGAGTTCAACTACAAGTGGGACATCGGCAAGATCGGCAAGCCGGTCGACAAGACCGAATGGGGCATGAGCCCGCAGACGGTGAACGCCTACTACGATCCGTCGAAGAACGAGATCGTGTTCCCGGCCGCGATCCTGCAGCCGCCGTTCTTCGACCCGAAGGCGCCGGCCGAAATGAACTACGGCGGCATCGGTGCGGTGATCGGCCACGAGATGACGCACGGCTACGACGACCAGGGCAGCCGTTTCGGACCGACCGGCAACTTCGAGAACTGGTGGACGCCGGCGGATGCGAAGGGCTTCGCAGGTCGCACCGACAAGCTGATCAACCAGTTCAGCGGTTACCAGGCGGCACCGGGCCTGATGGTCAACGGTCGCCACACGCTCGGCGAGAACATCGCCGACCTCGGCGGCCTCAACACCGCGTATGACGCGATGAAGAAGGCCACCGCGGGCACGCCGGATCCGAAGACCGATGGTCTGACGCGCGATCAGCGCTTCTTCCTCAACTTCGGCACGGTGTGGCGCCGCAACTTCACCCCGGACGAGCTGAAGCTGCGCATCACCACCGACGAACACGCGCCGGCGAACTTCCGTGCGATCGGTGCGCCGTCGAACATGCCGGCGTTCGCGGCGGCGTTCCAGTGCAAGGCGGGCAGCCCGATGGTGCGCGGTGGCGATCAGCAGGTCGTGATCTGGTAATCGCACGCATCCCGTGACACGCGAAAGGCCCGGGGCGACCCGGGCCTTTCGTTTTTGCGATGTCGCGTGCGAACGCGTGAGGAAATCGTTCAGTGGCTCTGCAGGTCCGTTGCTAGACTGCGGCCGGTTTCCCAAGGACGCCCGCAATGACAGCACGCCCGATCGTCGCCGCACTGGCCGTTGCCCTCTTCGCCCTGACGTCCACGCCCGAATCCGCCGCCGCGGCGAAAAAGAAGGCCTCCACGTCGTCCTCCCGCACCGCCAAGCCGGCCGCGCCGAGCGCCTGCACCGACTTCTACGCTTATGCGAATGCGGCGTGGCTTGCTGCGAACCCCGCCTCACCGGCCGTGTCGGCGGTCTCCGCCCTGGACCAGCTGCGCTTGCGCGCCTACCAGCAGCAGATCGACCTGCTCAACGGCGCGATGAGCACACCGCAGAACGATGTGCAGAAGTTGCTCGGCGACTTCTGGGCCAGCGGTATCGACGACGCCGCGGTCGAGCGCGATGGCGCGAACCCGATCGCGCCGTTGCTCAGCCGCATCAACGCGATCAAGAAGGCCAAGGACATTCCGCCGGCGATCGCGGCGCTGCACCAGGTTGGTATCCCGGTCGCATTCAATTTCAGCGCCGATGTCGACCTCGCCGACACCAGCCGCCACATCGGCTACTTCACCGGCGGCGGCATCGGCCTGCAGGATCCCGCGTTCTATTCGCGCACCGATGCCGACACGCGCGCGGTGATGGACCGCTACCGCACCTACGTCCAGAAGATCCTGCTGCTCACCGGCTCGACGCAGGCGTCGATCCCGCAGGAACTCGGCTACGTCATGGACATCGAGACGCGCATCGCCGCGGCGGAACGTCCGCTGTCGATGCAGCGCGACCCGCGCGCGAACTACGCCGCGGTGCCGACCGCCAACCTTGCGAAGACCTACACGCGCCTGCAGCTCGGCGACTTCCTCAAGGCGCAGGGTGTCACCGACGACCAGGTGTCGATGGCGAACCCGGAACTCTTCACCACGCTCGACAACCTCATCGCCGGCGTGCCGGTCGAAGAGTGGAAGACCTTCCTGCGCTGGCGCGTGGGCGATGCGATGGCGCCGTATCTCAGCAAGTCGTGGCGCGACGCGAGCTTCGACTTCCGCAATCACGTTCTCGCCGGACAGGTCCTGCCGCCGCCGCGCCAGCAGGACGTGCTCGACGCGATCAATCTCGCCGCCGGCCCGATGCTCGGTCGCGAGTACGTCGCGCGCTACCTGCCCGCGACGTCGCGTACGCAGGCCACGCAGATCGCCACGCAGATTCGCGATGCGCTGTCGGCGATGGTCGATCGCGATCCGCGTCTTGGTGATGCAGCAAAGGCCGAAGCAAAAGCCAAGCTCGCCGGGCTCAAGATCGAAGTCGGCGCACCCCGTCGCGATCTCGACTATTCGGTGCAGCCTATGGGTCGGGGCAGCTTCGGCAGCAACATGTTGATCGCGTCCACCTGGCGCCACCGCGAGGAGATGCGTCGCATCGGCCGCGGCAATGCCGATCGCCGATGGGACGTGCTGCCGCAGCAGCCCGCGCTCACTTACGACGTGCCGCAGAACCGCCTGATCGTCACTGCCGCGATGCTGCAGGCGCCGGTGTTCGACACCGCGCAGCCCGGCGCGGCGCTGTACGGCGCGTACGGTGCACTGGTCGGTCACGAGCTCAGCCATGCGATCGATGCACAGGGTCGCCTGATCGACTCCAAGGGCCAGGGCCGCGACTGGTGGACGCCCACCGAAGCCGCCGCGTGGTCCGCGCTTGGCGATCGCATTTCGTCGCAAGCGGGCACCCTCGCCTATCCTCAGCTCACCGGCGTCAAGATCAATGGCACGCTCGTGCGCGACCAGCTCGTCGCGGACCAGGCGGGTGTCGAGCTCGCGCAGGCCGCGCTGCAGGCCGCGCAGCCCGGCGCGCCGAAGGAGACGATGCAGGCGTTCTACACCGGCTGGGCGCACCTCTGGCCGGAGCAGGTGTCGGTCGACGAAGCCACCGCGCGCGCCGCGACCAGCGCGTATCCGCCCGGCCGCTGGCGCGTGAACCTGCCGCTGATGAACCAGCCGACGTTCGGCACGGCGTTCGCGTGCAAGGTCGGCAATCCGATGCAGCCGAAGCCGGACCAGCAGGTGCGTCTCTGGCCGTGAGCGCAGAGCGCTTCGCTTGAAATGGAAACGCCCGCTTCGGCGGACGTTTTCGTCAGTGCACGATGCGGATGTTCGGTGGCCGGTTGCGACCGCCGCGCGACGGCGGGCGACGTCGCCAGTAGCGGATCAGCAACCATCCGAACAGCATGCCGCCCAGATGCGCGAAGTGCGCGACGCCGGGCATCGTGCCGGTGATGCCCATCAGCAGCTCGAGCACGCCGTAGACGATCACCAGCGTGCGCGCCTTCATCGGCACCGGCGGGATCAGGAGCATCACGCGCTGCTGCGGAAACAGCATGCCGTAGGCGAGCAGCAGGCCGAAGATCGCGCCCGAGGCGCCGACGGTGGGATAGGCCTCGCCGCCCATCGCCATCGTGCCGTAGCCCACCGCGAGCTGGCAGATCGCCGCGCCGACGACGCAGGTGAGGTAGTAGCCGAGGTAGCGTCGCGCGCCCCAGACGTGTTCGACCTGCGACCCGAACATCACCAGCGCGAGCATGTTGAAAAACAGGTGCTGGATGCTGCCGTGCATGAAGGCATAGGTCAGCAGCTGCCACGGCATGAACGACGGCGCGCCGTACGGATCACCCGCTCCGATCGGCCAGAGCTGCATCACGTCGAGCACATCGCCGAGAACGGATTCGCCCGCCAGCCATTGCAGCAGGAACACCACGACGTTGGCGATCAACAGGGCCCGCGTGACGGGCGGAATCTTCGAAAACATCACGGCTCCTCGGGAGCCGTCATGGTACCTGCTGCACTGCAGTAACGGTCGTCACGGCCGCTGCGCAGCGGCCGCGGCATTCACTCCGGCGGGCCCCAGAGCGACTCATCGAGCGTCTGAGCCCTGCGCATGCCCACCACCTTGCCGGACTGCACGCGGACGCCTTCCGCACGTAGGCGCGCGCTCTGTTCGCGATAGCCGTCCGAGCCGTCCGGAAACGCGATGCGCCCGTCGGAACGCAGCACGCGATGCCACGGCAGGTTCGGTTCGGCGGACGTGCTCAGCAGTCGCGCCACCATGCGTGCACGACCCGGCAGGCCCGCGCGACGGGCGACTTCCCCATAGCCCGCGACCTCGCCTTTCGGGATCGCGCGGATCGCGGCGAATATGCGACGGGCCGCGTCGTTCGTGTCGGGAGCGGACATGGCGCTAGCATAGTCGCCACAAGGAGATTGACCATGCGCGACTTCGAAGACATCCGCGAGTACCTGGACGGCGCAGGCCACGAACTGACGACGCACGACGACGGGATGGTGTGCGTCGAGCTGTCGCTGGAAAACGGCCGCCGTCACCAGGCCATCTTCCTCACGCGCATTCCCGACGAAGATGGACGCGCCTACCTGCGCGTCAGCACGGTCGTAGCGCCGATGACGGGCGTCGACCCGCGCCGGGCGCTCACGTTCAACTGGGACAGCCAGGTCGGCCATCTCGCGATCGGTGATCTCGATGGCGTGCCGCATCTGCAGCTCTGCGAAAACCGTCCGCTGGACGGCCTCGACCTCGCCGAAGTGCACCGTCTCGTGCTCGAAATCGGCGGCGTCGGCGATCGCATGGAGCGCACGCTGTCCGCAGGCGGCGACCTGTTCTGATGGACGCTCACGCAGCGTGCTGAACCGCGCGCTGCGACCTAACAGCGTGTTGACGTCTGCCTAACTGCTTCGGGCGGATCGTCAGTGCGCGGCGCTCACCCGCCGTGCACTCACCGAAGCGAGTGCGTCTCCCGCTCGGGAGGTGGAACCCCGGTGGTCGGAGCCCCACCGGGGTTCCTTTGCGTCAGGCCCAGCCCAACGCGCGCAGCGCCTCGTACGACAGCCACGCGATGCCGCCGGCCGCGGGAATCGTGAGGATCCACGCCCAGACCATGCGTTCGACGACGGTCCAGCGGATCGCGTTCGAGCGCTTCGCGGTGCCGACACCCATGATCGTCGCGGAGATGTTGTGCGTCGTGGACACCGGGATGCCCAGCGCCGACGCGGTCAGGATCACCGTCGCCGCACTCGCTTCCGCGGCGAAGCCGTTGATCGGCTGCAGCTTCACGAGCTTGTGGCCCAGCGTCTTGATGATGCGCCAGCCACCCGCTGCGGTGCCCGCCGCCATCACCAGCGCGCACGACACCTTGATCCAGGTGTCGATGTCCTTGTGTTCGATCGCATTCGCCGACGGATGCAGGAATGCAAGCCACGCCGGCAACGCGTCAAGCGTGCCCGCCGACTGCGCGCCCAGCAGCGCGATGGCGATGATGCCCATCGTCTTCTGCGCGTCGTTCGAACCATGCGCGAAGCCCATCGCCGCGGCGCTGACGACCTGCGCCTTGCCGAAGAACGCGTTCACCGGACGCGGACGCGCCGCGCGACGCGTCAGCCGTCCGCCCGATGCCATGCCCGAGATGATCGCGTAGAGCAGGCCCATCACCGCGAAGCCGACGATGAAGCCCAGCAACGGCGACGACACCATCGGGATGATCACCTTCCACAGCACGCCGCCGCTCTTGAACCACGGATCCTTGTGCTCGGCCCAGATGATCGCGTGCCAGTTGCCACGCGCGGCCGCGAGCGCCGCGCCGCACAGACCGCCAATGAGCGCGTGCGACGACGACGACGGCAGGCCGAGCGCCCACGTGATCAGGTTCCAGACGATGCCGCCGATCAGCGCGCACAGCACCAGCTGCGAGGTGATATCGACCACATGCGCATCGACGATGCCCGACGTGATCGTCTTGGCGACCGCGGTGCCCCACAGCGCGCCGAACAGGTTGGTCGCCGCCGCCATCATCACGGCCTGCATCGGCGACAGGGTCTTGGTCGCGACCACGGTCGCGATCGAGTTGGCGGTGTCGTGGAAACCGTTGATGTACTCGAAGACGAGCGCAACGGCCACGACGACCAGCACGAGGGTCAGCATCGGCGTCGCCTCAGGAGTTCTTCAGCACGATTTCGTAGGCGACGACGCCGGCTTCCTGGCAGCGGTCGATGGCCTTCTCGAGGATCTCGAAGAACTCCTTGAGCAGGAACATCTGCTGCGCGTCGAGGCGGCCGGAATAGATGTCGCGATACAGCTCGAGCATCAGGCGGTCGGCTTCGTTCTCGATCGAACGCAGGCGGTCGCTGAGGCCCTTCATCGTTTCCAGCTTCATCGCCGGCAGCGCCTGGACCATCTCGACCACCACACCCGCCGCCTTCTCGAGCATCGCGGCACGGGGCGCGAAGTCGATGCCCTGCAGGTGGCGCAGCGCCATCGAATAGCGATCGGCGAACTTCTCGACCTGCTTCGGAATCTTGTACAGCGCGGACGCCAACGCTTCGATGTCCTCGCGCTCGATCGGGGTGATGAAGCTGTTCACCAGCTCGTGGCGGATCTTGTCCGACGCGGCGCGCTCGCGCTGGCGCGTGAGCTTGAACACGTCGAGCGTCGGCTGGCCGGCCGATTCGCGCAGCATCGCGTGCAGTGCCTTGGTGCTGTCGTGCGCGGCGACGGCGGCTTCCTCGAGCAGCGCGTAGAACTGCTTGCCTTGGCCGAAGATCGTCTGGAGGGAGAACATGCGGGTCTCTCGGGCGTTCGAATCGCGGAATTATGACAACGGACGGTGTGGAATAGCGCGTCCCCGCCACGTTCACGGGGGCGGCGTCTCGCCACCTGCTAAGATCGCGCCCGCTTGAAGCCTCCCCCTTCCCCATCCGCAGTGTGGACCCGCCGTCCCGCCCAGGCCGGCCCGGCCCTCGGCACGCACCGCGACCGCCCCGACCGGGACCCCGTCCGTGCGTGACCTGCTGATCGTCCTCCTGCTGGTGGTGTTCAACGCCTTCTTCGCGATGTCGGAGATGGCGGTGATGACCTCGCGCAAGAGCCGCCTGCGCCACATGGCGTCGACGAGTTCGCGCGCGCACAAGGCGCTGGAGCTCGCGGAGTCGCCCGAGAGCTTCCTGTCCGCCGTGCAGCTGTGGATCACGCTGCTCAGCCTGCTCACCGGCTACTTCGGTGGCGAGTCCATGGGCGAGAAGATCGCCGAACCGCTGCGCGACGTTCCTTCGCTCGCGCCCTACGCCACCTACATCGGGCGCGCCAGCGGCTTCCTCGTCGTGCTGTTCTTCTTCGGCCTAGTGGGCGAGCTGGTGCCCAAGCGCATCGGCACGCTGCGGCCCGAGTCGATCGCGGCGCTCGTCGCCTACCCCATGGATTTCTTCGCGAAGCTGGCGAAGCCCTTCGTCGTGCTGCTCTCGACCTCGACGCGCCTGCTCCTGCGTTTGCTGCGTCTGGGCGACAGCGGCGACGAAGCGGTGACCGAAGAAGAGATCCGCATGCTGGTGAGCGAAGGCCACGAGCAGGGCGTGATCGATGCCGACGAGCGCAAGATGATGAATCGCGTGCTCAGCCTCGGCGACCGCACCACCGAAAGCCTGATGACGCCCCGCACGCGCATCGTCTGGCTGGACGCTTCCGCCGAGCCCGCGGAAAACCTCGAGGCACTGCATGAGGCGCCCTTCTCGCGCTTTCCGGTCTATCGCGGCAGCGACTCGGACGTGGTCGGCATTCTCGAAGCGAAGTCGCTGCTGCGGGCGATCGGCCGCGGCCAGATGCCGGCGCTCTTCGAAAGCCTGCGCGAACCGCTGTTCGTGTCGGAGTCGACGCCCGCGCTCAAGCTTCTCGAGATCTTCCGCGAAGAGCAGCAGTCGCTCGCGCTGGTCGTGGACGAATACGGCGACATCAGCGGCCTGGTGACGGTCAACGACCTGATGGGTGCGGTGATCGGACGTATCCAGAACGACAGCGACGAACGCCCGAGCGGCATCGTCGTGCGCGACGACGGTTCACTGCTGGTCGACGGCTCGCTCGGTGTCGAGGAACTGCGCGAGCTGCTGGGTGCCGGCGAGCTGCCAGGCGAGGACGAACACGACTTCCACACCGCCGCAGGCATGGTGATCGCTCAATTCGGGCGTATTCCACACGCCGGCGAGCACTTCGAATGGAACGGCTGGCGCATCGAGGTGATCGACCTGGACGGACCGCGCGTCGACAAACTGCTGATGCAGCGCGTGTCGTCCGAGAATGAAGGCGACGATGCACGATCCGGCTGACGGCGACCACGATCGCAGCACCCGCGTGCTGCTCGACGGATTCGCCGACGCGGCGTCGACCCACAGGCTTACCTTCGCCGAACTCTTCGCGGGCCTCGGCGACCGCGCGTTCGGCATGTTGCTGATGGCCGCCGCGGCGCCGGCGTTCATTCCGATTCCCGGACTCGCGGGCGGCCTCAGCGGACCGCTGGTGGGGCTGGTCGGCGTGCAGCTCGTCGTGCGCCTGCAGCGCCCCTGGCTGCCGAAGTTCATCGGCCGCCGCAGTCCGCGCCCGACCACATTGGTGCACCTGCGCGATCGCATCGCCCCCTGGCTCGCACGCCTGGAGCGCGTCGTACGCCCACGCGCCGAGGTGCTGCTCGATCACTGGCTGCCAGGCATCGTCACCGGCCTGCTCGTGCTGGTGACGGGCCTGCTGCTCACGCTGCCGATTCCCTTCACCAATTACGCATTGGGCGTGCTGGTGCTGCTGTTCGCGCTGGCCTTCCTAGAACGCGACGGTGTGCTGATGCTCGTCGCCTGGGCGGGCGCGATCGCGTCGATCGTGGTGTTCGGCCTGCTGTCGGGAAGCCTTGCGCGAATGGCCGCGCAGTACTTTTGACTCAGGCGACGACTTCCTCTGCCACCAGGGCAAGGAATTCCTCCATCTCCAGCGGATGGCCCAGCCAGTAGCCCTGCGCCAGATCGCAGCGGCGCTCGCGCAGCAGCGCGTACTGGCCCTCCTTCTCGACGCCTTCGGCGACGACGGTGATACCCAGCGAATGCGCCATCGCGATGATCGCGGTGGTGAGCGCGAGATCGTCGGGATCGCGCAGCACGTCGGCGACGAAGCTGCGGTCGATCTTGACGCCATCGACGGGCACGCGGCGCAGGTGGCTCAGGCCCGAGAACCCGGTGCCGAAATCGTCCAGCCATACCTTCACGCCCAGCGACCGCAGGCGCGTGAGCAGTTGGCTCGCATGCGCTTCGTCGCTGATCACCGCGGTCTCGGTGAGTTCGATGTGCAACTGGTCCGGCGAGAGCCCGGCATCGCGGAGGCTCGCTTCCACCATGCGCGCGAGGTCGCCACTGCGCAGCTGGCGCGGCGAGACGTTGACGGAGACGAACAGCGGTTCGGCGTCGGCCGCACGCGCCTGCTCCCACAGCACCGCGTCGCCACACGCCGCGCGCATGACCTGCGGCCCGATCGTGTCGATCAGGCCGCTCTGCTCCGCGACGTCGATGAAGACCGACGGCGCGATGACGCCCTGCTCGTGATGACGCCAGCGCAGCAGCGCTTCCGCACCGACGAGACGCTGGTCCGCGAGGCGATACACGGGCTGGTAGACGAGACGCAGCTCGCCGCGGTCCCATGCCCCGCGCAGCTCGTTCTCGAGATGCACACGGCGCTCCACCGCCTCATTCATGGCGCGGCTGTAGAAGCGGTAGCAGTTCTTGCCCGCGACTTTCGCCTGGTACATCGCGATGTCGCCGTTCTTGAGCAGCGCCGTCGCACCGTCAGCATCCTCGGGGTAGAGCGTCACGCCCACCGACGTGCCGAGGAACACCTGCCTGCCCTGTACCACCAGCGGCTCGGACAGCACCTGCACGAGGCGTTCGGCGAGCTGCGTCGCGCCGGCGCGCACGTCGCCGTCCTCGACGAGGATCACGAACTCGTCGCCGCCGAAACGCGCGACCCGCGCATCGGCACCGCCCATCTCGGCCACGGTGTCGGAGATGCGGTGCGCGAACTGCAGCAACACTTCGTCGCCGGCGTCATGGCCGAGCGTGTCGTTGATGCGCTTGAAGTCGTCCGCATCGGCGAACAGCAGCGCGAGCTCGCGACCGGCGCCGTTGAGCTGCATGAGGCGCGCATCGAGCATCTCGCGGAACGCCAGGCGGTTCGCGAGGCCGGTCAGCGCGTCGGTGTAGGCCATGCGGCGGATCTCGCGATCATGGCGCGCGACGCTGTAACTCATGCGGCCGAACGCACGCACCAGATCGCCGAGTTCGTCCTTGCGACGACTCACGGGCATGCCCGTATCGAAATGCCCTGCCTCGATCGCACGCGCCGAATCCGCGAGCTCGCCGATCGGATGCACCAACGTGCGCTGGATCAGCGCCAGTACGACGCCACCGAGCGCGAGCAGCGCCGCACTCAGCAGCAGGATCGCGAGCAGCTGGCGATGGCCCAGATCGCGGATCTGCTGACGCAGCTGCGTCATCGCCGCCTGCTGGAAATCGCGGCCTTCGGTGCGATCGAAACCGACGCGCACACCGCCGAGCCGAGACCCGCCGATCAGGATCGGCGCCGACACGTCGAGGATGTCGCGCGTCGTCTGCGCATGCAGTTCGCGCGCGCCGATCGCCTCGAACGCGAGCGCATCGTCCATGCGCCGGCCATAAGTGGGGATGTCCGCCGTGCCGTCGTGGAGGATGTTGCCGTCGGCGTCGTACACCAGCACGTAGCGCACGCCCGGCTGGCGAAGCGTGCTCTTGGCGAGATCGCCGACCGCGTCGAGGTCGAAGTAGTACAGCGGATTGACCAGCGCCTTCGCGAGCTGCTCGGCGGTGCCGTCCGCGCGACGACGCAGGTTGGCGTCGAGCACCTGGTCGGTGGCCTGGCGCGACAGCCCTTCGACCGTCGTCTGCACTTCCTGCTGGCGCATCCAGAACAGCACCATCAGCGCGCTGGCCGCGAGGATCGCGAAGCCGACCATGGCGAAGAACTGCGCCTGCAGGCCGATGCGGAACCTCATTCGACGTCCGCCTTGATGCGGGCGACGCCGCGGCCGATGCCGGCCAGCGCGCGTTCGGACGCCGGGTCGAGCGGAAGGAAACGCGTGGTGCCGAAGAACGCGAGCAGCGCTTCGCGGCCGGCCGGATCGTTGGAAGCTTCGAGCAGCACTTCGCGCAGGCGCGCGGCGATGCGTGGATCGAGATCGCCGCGCACGACTTCCACGGCGCGCGGGTAGTCCGGCGTCTGGCCGATCAGCACGAAGTCGCGTCGGAACGTCGACGGCACACGTGCCGGGTTGTCCCAGTCGACGTTGCTCATCACGCCCGCGTCGACCAGGCCCTTGTGCACCCACGTCGCGATGTTGAGTTCGGAGCGCGCGAACAGGTAACCAACCGAGCCCGCAGCCGGCTGGTCGTCCGGCGACAGCAGGATTTCGAGGTGCATGCCGCGATCGAGCAGTTCGCCTGCCGGCACGTAATAGGCGCTCGTCGATGACGGGCGCTGGAACGCGATGCGATGGCCGCGCAGATCGTCGAGCGACGACAGACCGCGATCGCGACGGGCGAAGAACACGCTGCGGTAGCGGCTGACCCCGTCGCGCTCGGTGAGCAGCAGCGGGCGTGCACCGACGCGCTGGTTGAGCAGCATCGCGGTGCCGGCGGTTTCGGTGACCCAGTCCACGCGGCCGCGGCGCATGTAGCTCGCCATCTGCTGCGGATCGCGCGCCATCAGGATGCGGCCTTCGCGGATGCCGACGTCGGCCATGCGCGGCACGACGTAGTCGAGCAGCGGCTTGAGCTGGTCGTAGTGCTGGGCGGGGTCGTCGCTCACGCGTCCGAGCACGAGAACGCCGGACGACGACGTCTCACCCGCCGCCTCGAGCGAGGCGGGGGCCACGGCAAGCGCCAGCAGCAGGAACCAGGCGTAGCGAAGAACGCGCGTGATCAAGGCAGACGACCGGAGGGCCCTCGCGGAGCCTAAAGCAAAACCGGCCGGGTTTGGGACGTCCGTCGCGATCCGCGCCGTTTTCTTCACGGCGGTCGCTGCCGCCTACGAGGTCGAGCCCGGATCGCCGGCCAGTCGCGCCATGCGCTGCGCATCGGCCAGCACGCCGCGGAGCAGCCGGACGTCGCGCTCGTCCAGCGCGGCCCGGTTGAAGATGCGGCGCAGCTTGCGCATCGCGCTGTCGGGCATGCGGCCCTTGTGGAAGTCGATGGCATCGAGCGTTTCGGCCAACTGCCCGTAGAAGCCTTCCAGCTGCTCGTGCGAGGCGCGTGGATCGCCCGGTCCGGCGGCTTCCTCAGAATCCGCCCGCCCCAGCAGCGCCATCCGGACCTCGTAGGCCAGCACCTGCACAGCGGCCGCGAGGTTCAACGAGCTGTAGTCCGGATTGGCGGGGATGTGCACCGCCTGGTGGCAGAGGTGGAGCTCCTCGTTGGTCAGACCGGTGCGTTCGCGGCCAAACACGAGTGCGACGTCGCCATCGATCGCCGCATCGGCCAGCGCCACGGCCGCTTCACGCGGGTCGAGCTCGGGCAGCGCGACGCGGCGACTGCGGGCGGTGCAGCCCATGACGTGCGTGCAGCCCGCCAGCGCCGACGCGAGGTCGTCATGGCGCTCGGCCTGCGCCAGCACGTCGTCCGCGCCAGCCGCGAGGGCGTCGGACTCGGCATTCGGCGCTTTTTCCGGCGCGACCAGCACGAGCCGGCGCAGACCCATGGTCTTCATCGCGCGGGCCGCGGAACCGATGTTGCCGGGATGTTGCGTCCCCACCAGCACGATGCGGATGCGGTCGGCGGCGAGCGTCATGAAATCGGAGGTCATGCCCGCAATGGTAAGCTTCGCGCCCCGCCGTCGATGGCGGGATCGCTCTTTTCCACGGCCGCGCGCCCGGACATCCCCATGCAGAAACCCGCCATCACCTTGATGATCAAGGCCGCGCGCGCCGCCGGCAACGTGCTGCTCCGCCACATGCACAAGCTCGACGCACTGAACGTCGTCGAGAAGGGTCGCATGGACTTCGCCAGCGAAGTCGACTCGCTGGCCGAGAAGGAAATCATCAAGGAATTCCGTCGCGCGACCCCCGACTACGCCATCCTCGGCGAGGAAAGCGGTCCGCTGAACACCGGCGCGCGGGCACGCTATACGTGGGTGATCGATCCCCTCGACGGCACCAGCAACTACCTGCGCGGCATCCCGCATTTCTGCGTGTCGATCGCGCTGGTGGAGAACGGCGAGCCGATCCACGGCGTCATCTTCGACCCGCTGCGCAACGAGATCTTCGCCGCGAGTCGCGGCGCAGGCACGGTGCTCAACGACAAGCGCGTCCGCGTCGCCGACCGCAAGGATCTCGAAGGCGCGATGCTGATCACGGGATTCCCGCCGCGCGAGCGCGCGACCGCCAGCGCACAGCTCAAGTGCATCGACGGCCTGCTGCTGCACGCCGAGGACATCCGCCGCACCGGCTCGGCCGCGCTCGATCTCGCCTATGTCGCCTGCGGGCGCGCGGACGGCTACTTCGAGGCCGGCGTGAAGCCGTGGGACATCGCTGCCGGCGTGCTGATGGTGCGCGAGGCCGGCGGCAAGGTCGTCGACTACCGGGGTCGCGCGACGGGTCCGATGGACAATCGCGGGCTGGTGGGTCGTCCGCTGGTAGCCGGCAACCTCAAGGTCTGCGACGAATTGCAGAAGCGCATCGTCGACTCGGGTTACGCGACCGCATTCGACGCGGCGTAATCTTCGCGCATGTTCAAAAACCAAAAGGCCGCAGCGATGCGGCCTTTTGTTTGCCTTCGATTTCACTGAAGTTGATTGGTCCGCGTCGGGCCAATCGGAACATAGGCAAAACAAAAAAGGGCCGCATCGCTGCGGCCCTTTTCGTGATCCGTCGATCGCGGTCAGGGGCGACGTGCGAGCGCCGCCTCGTCCTTGGCCTTCGGCATCAGGTCCTGCTTGCTTACGCCGAACCACAGCAGCAGCGGGCAGGCGATGAAGATCGACGACAGCGTACCGATCACGGTGCCGATGATCTGCGCTTCGGCCAGGCCGCGCAGCGACGCGCCACCGAACAGGTACAGCGCCAGCATCGACAGGAACGCCACGAACGACACGATCACCGTGCGCGACAGCGTCTGGTTGATCGCCTTGTTCATGATCTCGCGCGGCGTGGCGCGCATGCTGCGGAAGTTCTCGCGCACGCGGTCGAAGACGACGATGGTGTCGTTGATCGAAAAACCCATGACCGCGAGAAGGCCCGCGAGCACCGTAAGGTCGAATTCGTGGCGCGTGATCGCGAACCAGCCGGCAACGATGCTGACGTCGTGCACGGTCGCGATGATCGCGCCCAGCGCGAACTTCAACTCGAACCGGAACGAGATGTAGATCAGTAGGCCCGCGAGCACGAAGATGAAGGCGTACAGCGACTTCCACGCGAGTTCCTTGCCGACCTGCGGGCCCACAAAGTCGCTGCGCACGACGTGTGCGGCGTTGCCCGGCGCACTCGCCGCCTGGACCACTGCCGCGGCCGTGCGGTCCTTGGCCTGGCCGCCTTCCGCCTGAAGGCGGACCATCAGCTCGCGACTGGTACCGAGGCCCTGCACCTGCGCACCGTGGAAGCCCGCAGCGTCGAGGCGGCTACGCACCTGGTCGGTGTCGACAGGCTGGTCGAAGCGCAGTTCCACCACCGAACCGCCGGTGAAATCGAGCGCGAAGTTGAACGTCTTGTCGAGCCCGCCCTGCGACGCGTGGAAGATCATCGCGCCGAACGAGGCCAGCATCAGCAGGCCGGCGATGGTCAGCGAGACCCACCGCAGGCGCATGAAGTCGACGTTGCTGTCGTACGGGAAAACATTGAAAGGCTTCATGGAAATGTCGTCCCTTAGATCGCGATCGACTGCAGCTTGCGGCGACGGCCGTAGATCAGCGTCGCAATCGCACGCGACACCGAAACCGCGGTGTACATCGAGGTCAGGATGCCGACGATGAGCGTCACGGCGAAGCCCTTGATCGGGCCGGTGCCGAACGCGAACAGCGCGAGGCCGGCGAGGATCGTCGTCAGGTTGGCGTCGGCGATCGTGCCCTTCGCACGCTCGTAGCCTTCCGAGATCGCCGTCTGCGGTGGCAATCCGAGTCGCAATTCCTCACGGATTCGTTCGTTGATGAGCACGTTCGCGTCGACCGACATGCCGACCGTCAGGGCGACACCGGCAAGGCCCGGCAGGCTCAACGTCGCGCCGAACACCGACAGGATGGCGACCACCATCAGCAGGTTCATCAGCAGCGCGAGGCTCGTGATGATGCCGAACATGCGGTAGTAGACGAGGAAGAACACGAGCGTGAACGCGAACGACGCGCCGACGGCGGTGAGGCCGCGCTCGACGTTCTGGCGACCGAGGCTCGGGCCGACGATGCGCTCTTCGACGAAGTCCATCGGCGCAGCGAGCGAACCCGATCGCAGCAGCAGCGCGAGGTCCGAGGCTTCGTTCGAGCTCGACAGGCCGGTGGTCTGGAACTCCTTGCCGAACACGCCCTGGATGGTCGCGACCGAGATCACTTCCTCGTTGACGCGCGTGGTGCGGACTTCCTTGCCGTCCACCATCTTCACTTCCGGCACGCGCTCGATGTACACCACCGCCATCGGCTTGCCGACGTTCTCGCTGGTGAAGTCGAACATGCGCTGGCCGCCGACGCTGTTCAGTCGGATGCTCACCGCCGGGGTGCCCGACTGCGGATCGGTGGTGGCAGTGGCGCCGACGAGCTGGTCGCCCGAGGTGATCACGCGCTTGCTGAGCAGCACCGGTGCACGCGGGCCGTTCGGCGTCTGCGCACGGCGGTAGTAGACGCGCGCCTCCGGCGGCACGGCGCCGGTGCGCACCGCATCGGCGGCATCACCTTCGATGACCGCGCGGTATTCGAGCGTCGCGGTCGCGCCGATGATGCGCTTGGCCTGCGCGGTGTCCTGCACGCCCGGCAGCTCGACGACGATGCGGTCGGTGCCCTGGCGCTGGATGATCGGCTCGCCGACGCCGATGGCGTTGATTCGATTACGCAGCGTGCTGACGTTCTGCTCGACGGCTTCGAGTGCGAGGCGCTGCTGTTCCGCGGCATTGATGCGCACGGTCATCGTGCTGCCCGCGGTGGTGATGTCCGCCGTCGGCTGGCTCTTCAGCACGAGCTGCTGCGCACGGGCGACGTCCTGCGGTGCCAGCGTGGCGACGACGCTGCCGTCCGGACGACGCTCGACCGACTCGTAGCGGATGCCGGCGTCGCGCAGCTGCACGCGCACGTCTTCGGCCAGCGCGTCGAGGCGCTTGTCCATCGCCGCCTTCTGGTCGACCTGCATCATGAAATGCACGCCGCCCTGCAGGTCGAGACCCAGCGTCATCGGCTTGGCGCCGATGTTGGCGAGCCACTCCGGCGCGGTCGAAGCAAGGTTCAGCGCGACGACGTAGTCGTTGCCCAGCGGATCGCGAATCATGTCCGCGGCCTTGACCTGCTGGTCCGGGTTCGCGAAACGAACGAGCATGCTGCCGTTCTTGATCTCGATGTCCTTGGCCGGCGTGCCCGCCTGCGCGAGCAGGCCGCTGACGCGGGTGCGGAGCGCGTTGTCGATCACGCCCCCACGGTTGGCGGTGATCTGGACGGAGGGATCCTGCGGGAACACGTTGGGCAGCGCGTACAGCGCGCTCAACAGCAGCAGGATGACGGCGAGGGCGTATTTCCAGCGCGGGTAGGTCAGCATCGAAGTCCAGGCGGCTCCCCGCCGCGTCCAAAGCGTGTAAGGGCGGCCGGAGCCGCCTTCAAGTCGTCGCGGCTCAGGCCGCCTTGAGCGTGCCCTTGGGCAGGACGTTGCCGATCGCGGACTTCTGCACGCGAACGCGCACGCCGTCGGCCACTTCGATCGTGACGAAGTTCTCGCCGATGTCGGTCACGGTGCCGGCGAGACCGCCGGCGGCCAGCACTTCATCGCCCTTGGCGAGCTTGTCGAGCATGCCGCGATGTTCCTTCGCGCGCTTCATCTGCGGGCGGATCATCAGGAAGTACATGACGAACACGACGATCAGGATCGGCAGGAAGCCGAGTACACCGGAAGCACCGCCGGGGGCGGCGCCCGTAGCCTGGGCGTGGGCGGCGGGAATCACGAAATCGAGCATGGACATGGGTGGTTCCGGCGAAAGCGACCCGGGATTATGCCACGTGCCCTGCCGGCTCCCGACCGACCTGTTCAGGCGCCCTCGCCGCTCCGACGAGCCGCGTAAAAGGCCTCGCGGAACTCTGCAAAGCGCCCCCGCCCGATCGCCTGGCGCATGCCCGCCATCAGGCGCTGGTAGTAGCGCAGGTTGTGCAACGTGCCCAGCACCGGGCCGAGCATCTCGTTGCAACGGTCGAGGTGGCGCAGGTAGCTGCGCGTGTAGCCGTTGCGGCAGGCATAGCAGTCGCAGCCTTCCTCGATCGGCCGCGTGTCGCGTTCGTACTTGGCATTGCGCACGCGGACGACACCGGTCGACGTGAAGTAGTGCCCGTTGCGGGCGTTCCGCGTCGGCATGACGCAGTCGAACATGTCGACGCCGCGCGCCACCGCCTCGACCAGGTCTTCCGGGCGCCCCACGCCCATCAGGTAGCGCGGACGATCCGTCGGCAGCTGCGGGACGGTGTGCTCGAGCATCGCGTTGCGCTCGTCCTCGGTCTCCCCGACCGCCAGGCCGCCGATCGCGTAGCCGTCGAAGCCGATCGCCTTCAGGCCGTCGGCGGACGTCGTGCGCAGGTCGCGATGCACACCGCCCTGCACGATGCCGAACAGCGCGGCGTCGTTGCCTTCATGCGCACGCTTGCTGCGTTCGGCCCAGCGCAGGCTCAGTTCCATCGAACGACGGATCACATCGGGGGACACCGGCACGCCGTCCTTATGCACGGGCGGGCACTCGTCGAAGATCATGACGATGTCCGAGTCGAGCACCTTCTGGATGTGCATGCTCTCCTCGGGGCCGAGGAAGACCTTGGCGCCGTCGGTGGGCGACGCGAAGGTCACGCCCTGCTCGGTGATCTTGCGACGGTGCGCGAGCGAGAACACCTGGAAACCGCCGGAGTCGGTGAGGATCGGGCCGTTCCAGCGCGAGAAGCCGTGGAGGCCGCCATGGTCGGCGATGACGTCGAGACCCGGGCGCAGGTACAGATGGAAGGTATTGCCAAGGATGATCTCGGCGCCGAGTTCGCGCACCTGGTCGGGTGTCACGCCCTTGACCGAGCCGTAGGTGCCCACCGGCATGAAAGCGGGCGTCTCCACCGTTCCCCGCGGGAACGTGAGACGACCGCGACGGGCGACGCCGTCGGTGCCGAGAAGCTGGAAGGACATGCGGCTCATGGCTGGGTCGTGTTCCGGTGTTCGTTGTCGAAAGCGCGCACGTGGGTCGCTTCAGCGCGTTGCGGTGCGTGGGGGTATTGCGCCGGGATGTCAGTCGCGACCCCACAGCAGCATCGCGTCGCCGTAGGAAAAGAAGCGATACCGCGCGTGGATCGCATGACGGTAGGCGTCGAAGATGCGCGTGCGGCCGACGAAGGCCGACACCATCATCAGCAGCGTGCTCTGCGGCAGGTGGAAGTTGGTCACCATCGCGTCGACGCTGGTGATGCGATAGCCCGGCAGGATGAAGAGCTGCGTCTCGCCCGCGAACGGCACGATTTCGGCCATGCCGTTCTCATCGCGACGCGTCGCGCTCTCGAGCGCGCGAACGACCGTCGTGCCGACCCCGATGACGCGACCACCCGCCTCGCGCGTGCGGCGGATCTGCTCGACCAGCGACGCGCCGACGTTGATCCATTCGCTGTGCATCACGTGTTCGCTCAGATCGTCGACGCGCACCGGCTGGAACGTACCGGCGCCGACGTGCAGCGTGACGTGACCGAACTCGACGCCCATCGCGCGCAGTTGGTCGAGCAGCGCCTCGTCGAAGTGCAGGCCTGCGGTCGGCGCGGCGACGGCGCCGACCTCCTTCGCGAACACGGTCTGGTAGCGCTCCGCATCGTCCTGCCCCGGCTCGCGCTGGATGTACGGTGGCAACGGCAGGCGTCCGGCGTGCAACAGCCACGATTCGAGCGGCTCGTTGACCTCGAACTGCAAGTCGTAGAACCCGCCCTCGCGGCCGAGCACGCGCGCGACGCCGCCGGCATCGAGTTCGATTTCGGCGCCCGCCTTCGGCGACTTGCTCACCCCGAGCTGCGCGCGTGCGCGGTCACCGCCCAGCAGGCGCTCGATCATGATCTCGACGCGCCCGCCCGTGGCCTTCTGGCCGAACAGGCGGGCGGGAATCACGCGGGTGTCGTTGAAGACGAGCAGATCGCCGACGCGCAGCAGGTTCGGCAGGTCGCGGAACACGCGATCCTCGAACGGCACGTCCCCCGGCGGCACCACCAGCAGGCGGCTGGCCGAGCGCTCGGGCAGCGGCGCCTGGGCGATCAGCTCGGGCGGAAGTTCGTAGTCGAAGTCGGACTTCTTCACGCGGACGGGGACCATCGTCGGCCGTTCATCCGCGGCGCGGACGGCCGCGTAGTGTACCGGCGCGGCGGGGGTTATCGGCGCAAAAACCGCGTGTTAGCATGGCCGCAACCTTTTGAATGGAAACGGAAAACGCCTCGCGCGCGCTTCCGCGCCCGCGTCTTTCCCGCGTTTTCCAGTTGTCGTCAGGACCCAGGAGCCGCTGTCATGTCGAACCCCGCACCGAACGCCGTCGCCCTCCTCGCGCCGCTGCGCGCCCGCGGCGGAACCCGCCGGACCGTGGGGCTCGACGACGCGACGATCGAACGCTTCGCCGCCTCGCACCCCGACCTGCGCGAAGCGCTCGAAGCCGCGGCACGGGAGTTCGATGCGGTGAAGGCGGACGCCGCCGACCTGCTCGACCTCGACGAGGACGCGCAGATCCACGCGGTGCAGGCGGGCTACGTCAACTTCTATCCCGACGACGCGGTGAATCCGTACGTCGCGCTGGTCGCGCGCGGTCCGTGGGTGGTCACGCTCAAGGGCGCCGTGCTCCATGACTCTGGCGGCTACGGCATGCTCGGTTTCGGTCACGCGCCTCAGGCGGTGATCGACGCGATGGCCAAGCCGCAGGTGATGGCCAACATCATGACGCCGTCGCTCGCGCAGCGTCGTTTCGACCGCGCCATCCGCGGTGTGATCGGCCTGGCGAACGGCTGCCCGTACGAGCGCTTCTTCTGCCTCAACTCCGGTTCGGAATCGGTGTCGCTGGCCTCGCGCATCGCTGATGCGAACGCGAAGCTGATGACGGACCCCGGTGCGCGCCATGCCGGCCGCACCATCAAGCGCCTCGTCGTCAAGGGCAGCTTCCACGGCCGTACCGAACGCCCGGCGCTGTACTCCGATTCGTCGCGCAAGACCTACGTGCAGCACCTCGCCAGCTTCCGTGGCGAGGATTCGGTGATCACGGTCGAGCCGTACGACGTCGACGCGCTGCGTCGCGCGTTCGCCGATGCGGACGCGAACGACTGGTTCATCGAGGCGATGTTCCTCGAGCCGGTGATGGGCGAAGGCGACCCGGGCCGCAGCGTGCCGCGCGCGTTCTATGACGCCGCACGCGAGCTGACGAAGTCGCACGGCGGTCTGCTTCTCGTCGACTCCATCCAGGCCGGCCTGCGCGCGAACGGCGTGCTGTCGATCATCGACTACCCGGGCTTCGAGAGCATCGATCCGCCGGACATGGAGACCTATTCCAAGGCGCTCAACGCCGGCCAGTACCCGTTGTCGGTGCTCGCGGTGAACGGCCGCGCCGCCGGCCTGTATCGCAAAGGCCTCTACGGCAACACGATGACGACGAACCCGCGCGCGCTCGATGTCGCCTGCGCCGTGATCGACCAGGTCACGCCCGCGGTGCGCGAGAACATCCGTGCGCGCGGCACTGAAGCGCTGCAGCGCCTCGAAGCCCTGAAGTCGGAACTCGGCGGCCTGATCACCAAGGTCCAGGGCACCGGCCTGCTGTTCTCCTGCGAGTTGTCGCCGAAGTTCAAGTGCTACGGCGCGGGATCGACCGAGGAGTGGCTGCGCGAGCGCGGCATCGGCGTGATCCATGGCGGCGCGAATTCGCTGCGCTTCACCCCGACGTTCACCATCACCAGCGAGGAACTCGAGATGGTGGTCGCGATGGTCGCACGCGCACTGAAGGAAGGCCCGCGCATCGAGCAGGCCGCCGCGGCGTAAACGAACTCGCTCTGCGAGAGAAGACAGGCCGGCCTCTCGCCGGCCTTTTTCATGTACCGATCAGCAAATCGCCTCAGTGGATGGTGAGCATCGCGACGCTGCGGAGGATGGCCAGCACCGACGCCGCGATGATCATCGACCACGTCAGGAACGTGCCCCAGAAGCGCCCGAACGAATAGCCCGACGACCGCGACAGCCCGATCACGTGCAGCAGGCGTCCGATGAGCAGCAGGCCGCCCAGCGCGGCAACCCACGTGCGGTCCAGCCCCGAAATTTCGAGCAGGGCGAGCACCAGCATCGCGAACGGCACGTACTCGACGAAGTTGGAGTGGACGCGGATGCGACGCTGCAACAGCGCGTCACCGCCGTCGCCGAGCCCGACCTTGCGTCCACGCCGCAACATCACGATCGGCCATGCGAGCGCGATCAACATCAGGCCGAGCACGCCGGCGACCAGCAGGGTGACGACGGGCATCAGGACTTGCCTCCGGTAATGGCACGGGTGAGGAACCACAGGCCGACCAGCGCGGCCACGGCGATCGCGATCAGCCACGGGCGCAGCTTAATCGCCGGCGTTCGCGCGGCCGCGGCGATGTCGACGGCGGGACGCGCCACCGCGGGCGCGGCGGCCGCCTTGGGGCTCAGCGCCCACGCTCCGTCGCGCAGATCGACCTTGCCCGCCAGCGGCGGCAGCACGAACTCATGCCAGGTGATGCGCACGTCGCCGATCGCCGGCGCCAGCGGGTTGTAGCTGCTCGCCAGGCCATCGCCTTCGGGCTGGAAGCTCGCGCCGAGATCGCCGGGCAGGCGCGAGAAATTCGGTCGCAATGTCTTCCATTGGCCGAGCAGGCGCACGACCTCGAGCGGCAGCGGACGTCCATCCAGCGACACCGAATCCACCCACCATTGGCGATTGCGAATCGGCAGACGCTCGGGATTGCGATGCGCCGCGTCGAAATCGCCGGAGTCGATCGGCGCCGCGTTCCAGATCGTGCTGTAGCGGCCATCGTCGCCGCGCGCCCACTGGAACATCTCGACGCGCCGCTCGAGCCCGAACTGCTTCGAGCCGATGTGGAAATCGGGATCCTCCAGCGCGTTCGACGGCACCGGATCGTTCTCCGGTACGACGTCCGCGCGCGCCACGCCGATGGCGAACAGCGCGGCCAGCGGGAGCGTTGCGATCGGCCTCATGCAGCGAGGGGACGCGCCTGCAACGCGGGCACTTCGTTGGTCGTGCTGAAACGCCCGTCCGCCGACTTCACGACGCGCGCGAGCGCGCATGCGGGGTCGTGCGTGAAGTACAGATGGACATCGCGAGCGAGCATGTCGTCGAGAAAGGCCTTCTTCTCGTCGATCAGCAGCTCGGCGTTGCGGTCGTATCCCATCGTGATCGGCACGTGCACCCAAGGGCGGCCGGGAATCAGGTCGGCACAGAAAACGACGCCGCCATGGGGATGACCGTTCGCGTCATGCGCGGCGACGATCTCGGCGAGCATCAGGCCCGGCGTGTGGCCATCGCTGAAATGAAAACGCACCGCATCACCGAGGGTGCGCGAATGCTCGCTGTCGACGAGCTCCAGCCGACCGGTCGACTGTAGAAGTCCGGGCAGCGCGGGGATGAAGCTCGCGCGGTCGCGATTGTGCGGATCGAGGGCGCGCTCGAAGTGGCGGCGGCCGACGACGTAGGTTGCGTTCGGGAACACGAGCGACGGCCCCGCACCCTCCTTCCACGCCGCGAGCAAGCCGCCCGCGTGATCGAAATGCAGGTGCGAAAGCACGACGACATCAATGCCGTCTGGACGGAAGCCCGCATGGGCGAGCGAGTCGAGCAGCACGTGGCGGTCTTCGACGACGCCGTAGCGGTCGCGCAGCCTGGGTTCGAAGAACGCGCCGATGCCGGCCTCGAACAGCACGGTCCTGCCTGCCAGCGGCGACGCCAGCAACGCCCGGCAGGCCAGGTCGATGCGGCCCTGCTCGTCCGGGGCTGCCCAGCGCGACCACAACGCGCGCGGCGCGTTGCCGAACATCGCGCCACCATCGAGCTTCTGTGCGTTGCCGTCGATGGACCAGAGCTTCATGGCGACCTCCGCAGTTCCGCCCATCATTCGACCCCCTGAGCGGGGCCGGGTCAAGGCGAATTCCGCGCAACAAAAAAGCCCACAGGCGACTGCGGGCTTTTTCGATCGAATCGTGGTGGCCGGGTCCGGAATGGAACGCCGACACGGGGACTTTCAAGGCACGTCCATCAATCTCGGCTTTTTCAACTAAGTCAGCCAGTTACTGCACTTGCCTAGCTCTTGTTCCGTTGCCCATCCCAGTCGAGTGGCATATCGTGGCCCCACAGCAAGGGGAAAAACATGAGTGGTCACATCCACGACGTGTAATCGCCGTGGTCGCTGGTGCGGCCGATTGCGGCAGGCGTCATGCTGAGCGTACTGGTTGCCGACGTCGTCCAGCTGGTAGCAGTGGGGCTACAGCTCGTGCCGCGGCGCAAGATCTGAACGAGAACCTGAGCAATCTATCGGCTCGAAGCGATCTGTCCGCACGCCCCGCCCGGTCGATCCCGATGCAGCCGAACCGATCCAGCACGGCCCCAACGCCTTCGCGCTGGAGTTGCTGGGCGTGCTCCGCGCCAACAACGAGCGGGCGAACCCAGCTTGCATCGGCGGAACGGTCTCGGTACGGCAGACGATGGCCTGGTATCAGGAAACTTCTATGGGTTCGCCACAGGCTGCAAGGCCAACGGAGAGTAGCAATGGGTTATCGCGAGGGATCACAGAAAGTCCCTGTCGGCCAATTCGCACGGCTGGTTCTGTTGTTTTTGGCGCTCGTCGCCAGCGGGTTTTCGCGCGCGGCGGACAATGGAGAGTTCCTGAGACAGCTACGCCTGAACGATTTCAAGTCGCTAGAAGCCGGGACGAGGTCCCTACAGCGACAGTTCGAGAGTGGCCGCGTGTCAGAAACCGACTTGCGAGACGCGTATCGCCAGTTCTACGACCTCAACGGTGCCGATCTCCGGAAATTGGATCGCTGGCAGGACGCCTTTCCAAAATCGTATGCAGTGCATCTCGTTCGAGGCACGTTCTACGCCCGGAGGGGCGCCGCCGCCAGAGGAACAAAGTGGGCGTCTGAGACCCCGCCGGAAAATTTCCTGGGCATGCGGCTGGACAACGAACAAGCTCTCGCGGAGTTCACCGCGTCGCTGCCTCTAACTCAAAAGCCCTTCTTGTCGGTATTTCAGATGATGACGCTGGAGGGAGTGAATCGTCCGCCGCGCAAGGAGCTAATGGAGTTCGGCACCAGGATGCTGCCCACGAATCGGCTGATACGTGGCCGCTACATCTTGTTTCTCACGCCGCGATGGGGCGGATCCTACGAGGAAATGCGCGCGTTTATCGATTACGCGAGGCGCACCGGAGCAACTCCTAAAGGGATTCTTGAACTCCAGTCCCTGATGTTCGACGACATGGGAGATACAGCGTTTCTGCGAGGAGACAAGGCCGCTGCGGACAGGTATTTCCATAAAGCGTTGCAGCTTCACGAGGCGGTCGGAGGGGCCGCCATGGGGCCGCTTCCGTTTGCCACCTGCTACAACCGCGAAGTGACGAAACCGCGCGAGCTGTGCCACAAGACGGGGCGCTAGCCGCCTGGGCTTTGGAAATCCACCGTCCCTGCGGCACATACCGGCGCATAGTCCTCTAGATCGGTCCGAATGCGAATGCTCAGCCCACTCGCCGGTGCTCGGCCGCCGGGCACACGTGGGCCTCGTGACACGTCCAGAACGGGACGCCTCTACAGGAGCTGATGGAGCTGGGCAGTTGGGCCAGCTTCGAGATGGTCCTGCGGTATGCCCACCTTGCGGCGGATCACCTTCGCGGGGCGGCGTGTCGGATCGACGGCACACTGGCGCCATAAACGAAAAACCCGCACGAGGTGCGGGTTTCGTAACGCCTTGAATTCGTGGTGGCCGGGGACGGAATCGAACCGCCGACACGGGGATTTTCAATCCCCTGCTCTACCAACTGAGCTACCCGGCCACGAACCACGGGGTCGCCGTGGGAGGCGGCATGTTACGGACGCGTGGAGGCGTTGGCAAGCCGCATCGCGCCTTAACGGGACGACGCGGCGGCCTTCCGTGCGTTTCGCATCGGCGCATCATCAGCCCATCCCTGCTTTGGAGCCGCCGCCATGCGTCGCCTCGCCCTGCTCGCACTCCTGGCCATGTCGCTGTCCGCCTGCGCCACCGGCCGTGACGACAGGACCGCCAGCAAGCTCGCGCTGTATCGCGAACACGCCGGCGCGCCGGTCGACAGCTTTCCGTATCTCGCGCCGCTCAAGGAGTGGACGCCGCTCGGGCGCGATGCGCTCGCGGTGTGGACGTCGCCGTCGCGCGCGTGGCTGCTCGAAGTGTCCGACTGCTCGGAACTCGAGTGGGCGCAGGCGATCAGCCTCAGCGACAGCGGGAGCCGCGTCTCGGCACGCTTCGATCGCGTGACGCCGCTCAGTCGCAACGTCGCCCCGATGTCGTGCCGCATCGAAGTGATCCGGCCACTCGACGTCGATGCGATCCGCGCGGCCGAGCGCGCTGCACGCGGCACCTGAGCGGCACGCACGTCGCGCTCAGAAGAAACGCCCCGGTCACCCGGGGCGTTTTTTGCGCGTCGCGAGTCGCGCGGTGGGGGAGCGCGATCAATCCTCCGCTGCGCGGTACGCCGTGAGGTATCGACCCGCCGCGACCGCGAACGCTGCGCGCGTCACCGTCTTGTTCGGATCGAAGTAGGCCTTGAGCGTCGGCTGCAGGTCGTACGGGCCCTGCTCCACCACGAAGCGCGCATTGATGAGGCCGAGGTCCAGCGCCTGCTGCACATAGCCGCGCAGCGCCGCGGGGATCGATGCCGCATCGACGACCGGCACGCGCTTGCCGTCGTAGAACGCGGTGAGGTCGCCGCTGAACGACTGGGCCTGCGACTGCAGGGCCATGCTCTGCACCAGCGAGTACGCCAGCGACACACGCGTCACGGCGTCGTTCGGGCGGAATGCGCCATTGACCGTGCCCATCACGCCGTCCTGCGAATGCGCGAGGTCACGCAGCGAACCGCCGTGTGCAATCGCCGACTCGGCATAGGCATAGCCCGTCGCGCCGGTGCCGAGGTCGGTGAAGCTCGAGCGTCCGTTGAACGGCAACGACTGGCCGATGTTCTGGCCCATCGACAGGTACTGCGCGAGCTCGATGCGCTTGAGGTTGGCATCCGGGCGGAACGTCTTGTCGGCATAACCGTCGGCCAGGCGATTCGCGACGGCGAACTCGATGGCCTCGCGTGCCGGATGGCTGGCGATGTCGTTGAGTCCGCTGTAGCCGCCCGAGTTGAGGAAGCTCACTTCACCGTCGACGTAGCCCGGTGCCGCATAACCATTCGTGACCTTGAGCGGGTCCACGCTTGCGCCCGACACCGAACCGATGCCACGCACGGTCAGCTTCCACTTGCCCGGCTTGCCCGGTGCGCCCGCGGTGATCGTGTCGCCGATCGCCGGCAGCGCGATCGACGAACCGTACTGCTCGCCGTCCGGATCGATGAGTACCAGCGCGACGGTGTTGTCGACGGTGGCACGCGCGCTGACGAACGCGACTTCAGGACCGACATCGAACTCCATCGTGTCGACCGTGCCGGCCGGCGCGAAGAACAGCGAGAACGGCTTCGGATCCGCGCCCTTCACCAGCACCGCGTTGGAGTTGAACGTCCGCAGCGAATTGACGGTGGCGCCGTAGCCGGTGCGCACGTTGGTCGCTTCGGCGACGGCGGCGTACGCGTTGACGTGACCCGCACCCGCTTCCCACGACAGGCGACCGGTCATGTTCGTCGCGGTGCGCTTGAGGATGTCCTTGGCCTGCGCTGGGGTGAGGTTGGGATTCGCCTCGAACATCAGCGCGAGGATGCCGGCGACGTGCGGCGTCGCCATCGAGGTACCGCTCATGTGCGTATAGAACGGCAGGTAGGCGGGGTCGAGCGTTTCCGCGTCGTGCTGCGCTTCGAGCGGCGGCAGCGCGCCGGCGAGGTCGCGATCGGAAATGATGTCGACGCCCGGCGCGACGATGGTCGGCTCGTTGACGTAGGTCCACGTCTTGCCGTCGGGCATGGTGAACGTGCCGGTTTCGCCGCGCTTGCCGCGCGACGAGAAGCCGGTCAGCACGCCGTCCTTCTCGCTCGCGCCGACCGAGATCACCCACGGCGCCTGCGCGTACGGGTTGTGCGTGTCCTCGCCGGGACCGTCGTTGCCGGCGGCGAACACGCTGACGATGCCGCGCTTGTAGAGCTCGTACGTCGCGATGTTGACCGGGTTGGTCGGATCGAACGTTCCGCTGCTGCCCCACGAGTTGCTGACGACGCGGATGGTGTCGCGGTAGCTGAACTGGTTGGTGGCCGCGTAGTCGAGGCCACCGACCGCATCGAGGATCGAGATCACCGCGCCCGAGCCGTAGCCCAGCAGCGACGCGCCCGGGGCCACGCCGCGATACAGGCCGTTCGAACGCGCGCCGGTGCCGCCGACGATGCCCGCGCAGTGCGTGCCATGGCCGGAGCTGATGTCGGAGTTCGGCACGTTCTCGGCGTACGTCATCGGCACGATGCCCGGCGCGACATCGGACGCGAGCGACGCAAGGACGTTCTGCGGCGCGAGCACGTTCTGCACGACGTGCGTGCCGAGCTTGAGGTCATCGTGCGTCGCGTCGATGCCGGAGTCGTTGATCATCACGGCGACGCCCTTGCCACTGAACGGAATCGCGCGGCTGAAGTCGCCCGGATTCGAGACCGCGCGCGTCACGCTGGAGATCTGGTTCGCCTCGACGTCGAGGTAGCGCACCGGCGCGTTGTAGAAGATGGAGACGACGTCGTCGTTCTTGGCGAGTGCGCGGATTTCCGCGGGTGTCGCGATGACGCCGGCGATCGGCAGGGTGCGCATCGTGCGGCCCTTTTCGATGCCGAGCGACTTCAGCGTCGCGAGCTGTGTCGCGTTCACCGGACCGGACTGTCGATAGGTTACCACCACGCCGAGCTGGTCGGCCGGCGCGGCGGCGGCGAGCTTCTGGACGAGCTGGTTGTCGAGGTGGGCATCGGCCAGGGCCACGCCGCTGGCGAGCAGGCCGAACGCGAGGGCGGAAACGCGGAGGGAGAGAGAGCGCGAAGCGGACATCGATGACTCCAGGGCGGGCCCGGGCGGGCGACGTCCTGTTGTCGCGCTTTGTCCGCTGGCGTCCCATCCGGTGTTGCCTTCACCACGACCGGGGGTAAACACCCACGCGCCGTGGGGGTTTCCCGACTCGCGCGGTGCGCGGATGGCGGTGTACCGTCGTGGCGTCCGCGACGACGCCTGCTTCACCGCGCCGGTCCTAGCGTCGCCGCATCACGGGGTTCACCACGTTGCCGGGGTCGCCATGACGCGTCTGGTCCGCCTGTTCATCTTCGCGCTGCTCGCCGTCGCCGCACCTTTCGCTTCCGCGCAATCGCTGCCTGTCCAGGTCGGCGTGCAGGGCAATGTCGCGACGGTGGTGATCGGCCCGTCCGCCGCACCACTGGCGGACATGACGCTCACCTTCGATTCGCCGCATGCGCTGACCGCCGCGAACCTGGGCATCAGCGCGCAGACGGTGTCGCTCACCGATCCGCAACTGCTCGCGCGCCTGCCGGGCACGCTGGCCTCGCTGGATTCCTCGTTCCCGCTGATGGTGACCGTCGAACCGCCCGCGGGCGGGCTGTCGTTCGATCGCACGGTGAAGGTCGAAATCCACACCCATGCCCTCGCCTACACCTACGGGTCGAGCTATCGCCTGTTCAAGGCGCCACTGGGCGGGGCGTTCCGCGACATCACCACCGAGGTGGCGCAGGGCAGCGTGCGGGCGCGCGGCACCACCGGCGGCTTCTCGCAGTTCCTGGTCCTCGCCGACGTACGCCGCACCGGTGATGTCGTCGACGACAAGCTCGAGCGCCTGCGCCTGCGCATCGCGACCTTGCCCGCCACCGAAGCCGCGCCGCTGGAAGTCCAGCGCGCTGCCGCCGCGCAGGCGGTCGCCGACGCCCGCTACGACGACGCGCTCGGCGCGCTCGACGCCCTCGCCGCGCGCGTGGACGACCGCGCGGGCACCGCGATTCCGAACACCTGGCTCGCGGGCGGCAGCGGCAACAACGCCGCGGGCGACCTACTCGCCGGCGTGGCGACCGCGAAGTTCTCGATCGCCTACCTGCGCAACTTCGGGCACTGACGCCGGGTTCCCGCTGCCGGATTCATCTTCGAAGCCCCCGCATGCCGGGGGCTTCGCGTGTCGGCGCTCCAAACCGCGGCGTACGGCACGCACCGCGCGCCGCAAGCGGCAGGAGTCGGCCTAAGATGCGGGCATGCAGGCCCGGCTCATCGCATACATTCCCGAAGGCCCCGCGATCGCGCGCATCGCCGCACCCGGTGATCGCCTGCGCATCGGGCGTTCGACCGACGCGGACTTCGTGCTCTCGCACGTGTCGGTATCGCGACGCCACGCCGAGCTCGAGTCGCAGCCCGACGGCACGTGGCGGCTGGTCGACGTCGACAGCAAGAACGGCACCTTCGTCGATGGCGCACGCATTTCGCAGACCACGCTCGCACGCGGTTGCTGGCTGCGCTTCGGCGACGTGCATTGCGAGTTCGCGATGCTCGACAGTCGCGCCGCAGAAGAGCAGGCGCGGCGCTGGCAGGAACGTCGCCACGAAGCCTCGCGACTGACCGCACGCATCGAGGCCATGGCGCAGCCGCAGGACGGCGCCGCGCCGACCAGCACGTTGCTCGAACACAGCCTGCGCGCCGTGCTGGAACTCGCGCAGTGCACGCGGGGCTTCGTACTGACGTCGGGCGGCGGACGCTATCGCGTGGCGACGTCGATCGCACTCGATGCCTCGCTCTCGACGGGCACCGAATTCACGGGCAGCCTCGGCGCGGTCGCCCAGGCCCTGCGCGCACGCGCGCCGGTCGTCTTCAACGACATCGGCCAGGACGCCTGGCTGTCGGGCCGCGAGTCGGTCGTGCGCGGTGGCCTGCGCACGCTGATCGCGCTGCCCTTGATGGACGGCACGCGCGTGCTCGGCGCGATCTACGCCGACCGCCGCGAAGCGGGTCCGCCGCTGACCACGCTGGACGTCGAACTGCTGCAGGCCTTCGCCGAGCGTTGCGCGCTGTGGTTGGCGGCGCGCGGCGAGTCGCAGGGTGGCATCGAGCCGCCGGGGCCGGGTGAGTGGACGCAATTGCTCGCAGGTCACGCACCGACGCGATGAGCGACGCCACGTCCACCGGCCTCTACGCGCAGATGGACCTCGCGCCCGGCACCGTTCTCGCCGGGCGCTTCCGTATCGAGAGCCTGGTCGGCGTCGGCGGCATGGGCGTGGTCTATCGCGCGCATGACGAAGCGTTGGGCGTACCGGTCGCGATCAAGCTGCTGCGTCCCGAGATCGCGCAGCGTGCCGACGCGTTCGAGCGCTTCCGTCAGGAACTGCTGTTGGCGCGGCAGGTGTCGAGTCCGCATGTCGTGCGCATCCACGACATCGCGAAGCACGAATTCGCCAATGGCGAAACGCGCTGGCTGATCAGCATGGACCTGATCGAGGGCGAGCCGCTCGATCACGTCATCGACCGCGGCCCGCTCGATATCGACGCCGCGCTGCGCATCGCGCGCGACGTCGCGCTCGGGCTGCAGGCGGCGCATGCGCGCGACGTCGTGCACCGCGACCTGAAGCCGGCGAACGTGCTGGTCGCCGCGGATGGCAGCGCATCGATCACCGATTTCGGCGTCGCGCGTTCGATCGCCACCAGCACGCGCAGCGCGACCGTCGGTATCGTCGGCACACCGGACTACCTGTCGCCCGAACAGGCACGCGGCGATCCGATCGGCCCGCGCAGTGATCTGTACGCGCTCGGCCTGATCCTGCACGAAATGCTGACCGGCGAGCGCGCGTTCGCGACGGCGACAGCCGCAGAAGCCCTTGCGCAGCGCCTCGTTCGCTCGCCGCCGCTGGTCACGAGCAAGCGACCGGATGTTCCGGAATGGATCGCGCGCCTCGTCGAGCGCCTCCTGCGTCCGCAGCCCGCGCATCGCCTGCCGGATGCGGCGGCGGTCGTGCAGGCGATCGATCGTCGCGAAGTACCGCGCGATCCGGTACGACGCAAGCGCTGGCTGGCGGGCATCGCCATCGTCGCGCTGGTCGCGGCAGGCGGTGCGTTCTGGTGGACGCATCGCGCACCGGTTGATCACGTGGCACCCGCGCCGTCACGCCCGCTCGAACGCGTGCTGCTGATGCCGCTGGAAGGCGATGCTGTGGCCGAGAGCGAGCGCGTGGGTCTCGACATGCGGCTTCGCGCCGCGCTCGCGGATGCGCCCGGACTCGCGCATGTCGACACCGATCGCACGCTGCAGGCGCTCGGTCAACTGGATAGCGCGGGACGGCCGTCGCTCGACGCGATGCGTCGCGCGGGTGCGGCCAGTCGCGTCGTGCGTCTCGAACTCGCGCGCGTTGCGAACGCATGGCATGTCGTGGGTGAGCAGGAAGGCGGCGGCGACGCACGCATCGACGGACCGCATGCCCCCTCGCCTGCTGCGGCGCTCACGGCGTGGCTGCGTACGCCACAGGCGTCGTCGACACTCGGAGTGACAACTGCGCCGGCCTTGCAGCTGCCTGCATCGAATGTGCTCGCGCTCGAGGGTTCAGCCGAGGTCGCGCGTCGTGCCGGGCATTACGACGCGGCGCTCGCCGCGCTGCGCCAGTCGACGACGCTCGATCGCGACAGCGCTCCGGGCTGGCTTGCACTCGCCGACGTCGCGCAGTCGGTCGGCGAGGACGACGTCGCACTCAACGCGGTCGATCGGGCGCAACGTGCATCGGCAACGTCGTCGCATCTCCGCGACCGCATCGCAGCGACACGGGCGCTGCTCGAAGGCGATGGCGAAGCCGCCGCGGCGATCTGGCGACGTCTCGCGACCCAGTCGCCGTCCGATACCCATGCGGAGCTGCAGCTCGCGCGGGCGCTCGGCGCGGCCGGCGACCTGGACGCTGCCGTGACGACGCTGCAGCAGCTCACCGGGCGCGACGCGCAGGACGCACGCGCGTGGTTCGAGCTCGGCAAGTTCTCGATCCTCAAGGGCGATGCGCGCCGCGCCGTGGACGACTATCTCGTGCGCGCGCTCGTGCTGTTCAAGCGCGGCCGCAATGCCTACGGCGAAGCCGAGGCCGTTAACGCTCTGGGTGTCGGCTACGGGCGGCTCGGCCAGACCGCCGAGGCCGAAGAGCAGTACCGGCACGCCGTGGAGCTGCGTCGTGCGGTCGGCAATCGACGTGGCGTCGCGACCAGCCAGCGCAATCTCGCCAACCTGCTCAGCCAGCGCGGTGCATTCGACGCGGCCGCGGCGGCGCTGGACGAGGCCCGGCGCATCAATGTCGAACTCAACGATCGCGCGGGGCTTGCAGCGGTCGACAATGAGCGCGGCCTGCTCGAGGAAGAACGCGGCCATTACGCGGCATCGCTCGATGCGTTCCGCCTCGCCCTGCAGGGCTACGAGCGTGCCGGCGATCCGCACGGCGTCGCACAGGCGCTGAACGACATCGGCTTCGCGCAGTACCAGCTCGGCGCCTACGACGATGCGCAGACCTACTGGCAGCGCGCGTCGGATGCGTATCGCACGTTGGGCGACGAGACCGGCACGATTCGCACGCGCCAGAATCTCGGCCTGTTGCACGCGGCACGCGGTCGCTGGGCCGAAGCCCAGCAGGCGCAACTCGACGCGCTGGCGCAGGCGCGCAGTCGACAGATGACGGAGGAAGCCGCCGTCGCGTATCGCAACCTCGCCGAACTTGCGATTGCGCGCGGCGACACCGCAGCTGCGCTGCGCAACGCGGCGGAAGCGACGCGCCTGTTCAAAGAGCGCGACGACCTGCGCGGGACGGTCGATGCCGAGCTGCTCGACGCGGACGCGCGCATCCAGGCGGGCGATCTCGATGCGGCCTCGCGCGTGCTCGATGGCTTGCGTGCGAATCTCGCCGAGGCATCGACCGAGCAACGTGCAATCGCCGGTCGCCTCGATGCGGAACTCGCCGACGCGCGCGGTGACAACCGCGCCGCGCTGGCCGCGGTCGCGAGAGCGCAGCCGCTCGCCACGGCGTCGGGCGTTCGCGCGCTTCAACTCGAGCTCGATCTTCTTCAGGCACGTCTCGCGCACCGCGATCCCGCCGCACTCGACGCACCGACCGCGTCGCTGGGCAACGCGGGCTTGCGGCTCGAATGGACCGACCTGGCCATGCGCGCCGCCCTCGCCCGCCGCGACGCCGCCACTGCGTTGCGGCTTTGTCGCGACGTTGCGCCGTGGCTGCGCGGTGCGTCGAGTCGAACCATCGCCTCGCTGCACGAACAGGCCGCCGCCGCCGAGCGCATGAGCGGTGACGAAGCCGCCGCGCGCGATGCCGACACCGCCGCCCGCAGCGCGCGCGACCGCTTCGCCGCGGCGCGCCCCGCGTCGACCGCCGCGACCAAGACGCCATGAACGAACCCGTCGACCGTTACGCCCAACTGCTGCAGCGTCTCGAAGCAAACGAGCGTGAGTTCCGCCGTCTCGGCCGCTCCGTGCTGCGCGTGCAGGAAGACGAGCGGCGCCGCCTCGCGCGCGAGTTGCACGATGGCGTCGGGCAGAACCTCACCGCGCTGAAGCATCGGCTGGCGCAATTGCGTGACGCCGCCGATGTCGACCCCACGCTCCGCGACGCGCTCGACGCCGCGGTCGCGCTCTGCGCCGACACGCTGGAAGACACCCGCGAACTCTCGCGCCTGCTGCGGCCGACCATCCTCGACGACCTGGGCCTCGAACCCGCGTTGCGCTGGCTCGGCCGGAGTGTTGGCCAAGCCGCAGGCATCTCGATTGCGGTCGAAGTCGAACCGCTGCCACCGCTCGATGGCGAGCGCGAGACGCTGTTGTTCCGAGTGGCACAGGAGGCGCTGAACAACATCGCCAAGCACGCGCAGGCGCGCAGTGTGCTGATGCGTGTCGTCGAACGCGACGGTCGCCTGCAGCTGCAGATCGTGGACGATGGCGTCGGCTTCGACCCGAGCCTACGCGCCGCGGGCAGCGGTCTGTCGGGCATGCGCGAGCGCCTGCGCCTGTTCGCCGGCACGCTCGAGGTGCATTCCGCACCGGGCGACGGCACGCGCCTGCGCGCGGTGGTCCCGCTCGACGCCTGACGCGATCGGGCGCGCCCGGCTTGACGCCACGGCCGCTCGCCCGCACGGTGCGCCGATGCCGATCCGCATCCTCATCGCCGACGACCACACACTGGTGCGCGAAAGCCTGGTCGGGCTATTGCAGGCCGAGGGCGACGTGCAGGTGGTCGCGCAGGCCGCCGACGGCATCGAGACCGTCGAGAAGGCCATCGCGGTGCGCCCCGACGTCGTCGTCGCCGACCTGTCGATGCCGCGGCTCGGCGGCATCGAGGTGGTCCGGCGCCTGCGTGAGGCACTGCCGCAGACGCGCGTCCTGGTGCTGACCATGCACCAGGAAGACGAGTACGTGCTGCAGGCCGTACGCGCCGGTGCGTCGGGCTATCTGGTCAAGGACAGTGCGGCGTCCGAGCTGCTCGCGGCGGTGCGCAACCTGCACGCGGGACGCGGCCATTTCGGTCCGCAGGCCGCACGCACGCTCGCGCAGCAGCTGCAGCATCCCGAGCGCACGCTGGACGATCCGTACGGGCGACTCACCGCCCGCGAGCGCGAGGTCTTCCATCTCATCGCGGAAGGCCACACCACCAAGGAAATCGCGCGGACGCTCGACATCAGCGCGAAGACCGCGGAGAACCACCGTTCGCGCGTGCTCGACAAGGTCGGCGTGCGCAACACCGCCGAGCTGGTGCGCTACGCGCTGCGCAAAGGCCTGCTCGACTGACCCCCGCGAACTGACCCGCAGCCACCGTGCGGGGCGGTATGCTCGACGCGATCCCCTCCGGAGTCGCTCGATGCGCCCAGCTTCTTCCTTCCGCCTCGCCCTCGCGGTATTTGCGTTCGCGCTGCTCGCCGCCTGCGCCGGCGGCCCGGTCCGTCGCGTGTCCGAACCGACCGCGCAGATCCAGCAGCTCACGGTGCGCGCCGACGGCGGTTGGACGCTGCAGCTGCGCCTGCAGAACTACAGCTCGATCCCCATGCGTTTCGACAGCGTGCATCTCACGCTCAACGCCGCGAACCAGGCGGCCGGTGATGTCGTCGCATCGCCGGCGCTCGACATCGGCCCCGAATCGGCCGACGTCATCGACGTGCGCGTGCAACCGTCCACCGGCGCGAAACTGGCGGTCGCCGATGCGCTGGCGTCGGGTCGTGCGGTCGACTATCGACTCGAAGGCAAGATCAGCGCGACCCCCGAGAAGAAGTCGCAGCAGACGTTCGACGTCCACCACAACAGCACGCTGAATCCGGCACCGGGCCTGCCCGGCGTGCTCCGCTGAGGCTACGACGATGAGCCGTTACGACGCCCCGCTCACCGACATGCGTTTCGTGCTGTTCGACCTGCTGCGCAGCGAACAGGCGTTCGCGCACCTCGGTTACACCGATGCCACGCGCGACGTCATCGACGCGGTGCTGGAGGAAGGTGCGCGCTTCGCCACGCAGGTGCTCGCCCCGCTCAACCGCGTCGGCGATGAAGTCGGCTGCACGCTCGACACTGCAACCGGCGAGGTCCGCACGCCGCCGGGTTTCAAGGAGGCGTACGCGCAGTACGTCGACGGCGGCTGGACCGGCCTCGTTACTGCGACCGAGCACGGCGGTCAGGGCATGCCGCGTCTGGTCGGCTTCCCGATCAAGGAAATGGTCGACGCGGCGAATCTCGCCTGGGGCAACTTCCCGCTGCTGTCGAACGGCGCGGTGGAAGCGCTGTCGGTGTACGGCACCGAGTGGCAGCGCGAGGTCTTCCTGAAACCGCTCGTCGAAGGTCGCTGGACCGGCACGATGTGCCTCACCGAACCGCACTGCGGCAGCGATCTCGGCCTGCTGCGCACGCGCGCCGAACCGCGCGACAACGGTACGTACGCGATCTCCGGCACGAAGATCTTCATCACCGCCGGCGAGCACGACATGACGGACAACATCGTTCATCTCGTGCTCGCGAAACTGCCCGATGCGCCTGCGGGAAGCCGCGGCATCTCGTTGTTCGTCGTGCCCAAGTTCCGCGTCGCGCAGGACGGATCGATCGGCGACCGCAACACGCTCCGCTGCGGCAGCCTCGAACACAAGATGGGCATCCACGGCTCGGCGACGTGCGTGATGAACTTCGACGGCGCGGAGGGCTACCTCGTCGGCGAACCGCACAAGGGCCTGATGGCGATGTTCGTCATGATGAACACCGCGCGCTTGGCCGTCGGCCTGCAGGGTCTCGGCTTATCGGATCGCGCGTACCAGAACGCGCTGGTCTACGCGAAGGAACGCCTGCAGATGCGCTCGGCGACCGGCGCGAAATTCCCCGACAAGCCGGCCGATCCGATCATCGTCCACCCGGATGTGCGCCGCATGCTGCTCACGTGCAAGGCGCTGGTCGAAGGCGGCCGTGCGATGTCGTACGACGCGGCCTTGCAGTTCGACATCGCCTCGCACGGCACTACCGATGACGAGCGCGCCGAAGCGGATGCACTGGTCGGTTTCCTCACGCCGATCGTCAAGGCCTGCCTGACGGAGTGGAGTATCGAGGTCACCTACGATGCCCTGCAGTGTTTCGGCGGTCACGGCTACATCCACGAACACGGCATGGAGCAGCTCGCACGCGATGCGCGCATCACCACGCTGTACGAAGGCACGACCGGCATCCAGGCACTCGACCTGCTGGGTCGCAAGGTGATCCAGATGAAGGGCGCGGGACTGAAGGCGATGCTGGGCCGCATCCGCGCGTTCGCCGAAGCGCGTGCCGGTGACGCGCAGATCGGTGGCTACTGCACGACGCTCGCGGACCTCGCCGCGCAGTGGCAGCACCTGAGCGTGGCCATCGCGCAACGCAGCGGCGAGAACGCGGACGAGCTCGGCGCCGCGGCCTACGACTACCTGATGTATTCGGGTTACGTGCTGCTCGGCTACTGGTGGGTGCGCAGCGTCGCCGCGCTCGACGGCGCGTCGGTGACGCCCGCTTTCGCCGAGGCCAAGCGGGCCACCGCGCGCTTCTACTTCGACCGCATCCTGCCGCGTACGCTCACCCATGCCGCCGCCATCCGCGCCGGCGCCGAAGCACTGATGAGCCTCGACGCCGAGGCGTTCGACGCCGGGCGCTGAACCGGCGGCCGCCCGATCGGCCAACCGCGAGCCGGTGACGCCCATTCGTCGCCGGCTCGTTATAAGCTCGGGCCATGGCGCACCACACCGCACGGCTGCGACTCGTCGACCACGATCCCGTCTGGTCCGCGGAACCGCTGTCGCCGCCGCCCGGCGGCTTCCCGCTCGATGGCGTGCGCCTGCTCTCCCTCGATGCCCACGGCCACGTCCTCGACTGGCTGCACTGGCACGAAGCCACCTGCCTCTACGCGCGCGGTGCGGTCGCCTGGACGCTCGGCGAACCGTGCCTGCGCGTGCGCGGCGGACAGGCCCGCGCGACCGGCGACCAGAGCGTCATCGAGCTGCATCCGATCGTGGCGACGCGCGGTCGGGCGCGTGCACACGCGCTCAATCCGACGCCCGCGCTGACCAACCCCGCGTTGTTCGCACGCGACGCGCATCTATGCCTGTACTGCGGCGACGTGTTTCCGCGCAGCCAGCTCACGCGCGATCACGTCATGCCGTTGTCCAAGGGCGGACGCGACACGTGGGAGAACGTGGTCGCCGCGTGTTTCCCGTGCAATTCGCGCAAGCGCAACCGCACGCCGCAGCAGGCGGGCATGCCGCTGCTCGCGGTGCCGTACCGGCCGAGCTGGATCGAGCACCTGATCCTGTCGAACCGCCACATCCTCGCGGACCAGATGGAATTCCTTAAAGCGCACCTGCCACGACGCGAACGCCGCGTCGCGGTCTGAGGACTGCGCCCCTGTTCACGATTCCGTGACGCTCTGTCGTCGCCCGTCCGCACGTATGCCGTTTGTGCGTTGACGTCGCCGGACCCCTTCGCGACACTCGACCCAAATATCAGGCAGAGACGTAATGGCCGCACTGACTTTGGGCTTCACCGGCATGGATGCGTCCACCGAGAGCGAGCTGCGCACCGCGTTCGAGCGAGCGCTGCCGGCATCGGGCGGCGGCTGGCAGCTGGTGCCCGACACGCACGCGGACTACGTCGTCGTCGACATGGACAGCATGTACGGCCCGATGAGCTGGCTGCGTCTGCACAACGCGGGCAAGCAAGTGGTCGGCCTCACCGCTTCGCCGCGGACCCAGGCGCCGTATCGGCTGGGGCGTCCGGTCGACGCGGACGCACTCACCGAGTTGCTGCGCGACATCCGCGTCGCCAATGGCGTTGAAGCGGTTGCGGCTCCAGCTGCTGCCCCGCCCGCTGCGCCTGCGCCTGCTCCTGCTGCACCGGCGGCTGTCGCCGAACCGGTCATCGCCAAGCCCTCGGGCATGACGCCGTCGCCGCAGCCGACCGACCAGCTGCCGGAAGAACGCCCCGCCCCGATCACCGCGACGGAGCTGCCGGCTAATCCAGCGGCCATTACGGAGCCCGCGGCGCCGGTCAACGAACCGCCGAGCGTCGCTGTCGGCCAGGTGGTGCCGCCAGCGCCGAGCATCCAGCCGGTCGCCCCGCCGCCTGCGGCTGCGCCGACGCCTGCCCCCACCCCGGCCGCAACGCCCGCCCGCAGCGCCGAACCGCAGTCGCTCGCCGAGTGGCTGGCTTCGGGCCGGCTGCGTGGCCGCGTGCGTTTTGCCGATAACGGCACCGCCGTGCTGCTCGACACCGACCAGCGCCAGTACTTCGGCCCATCCGGGCTCAAGCCGGTCACGCCACTGTTCTCGCGCAACGCCACGGTCGCCGACTTCGAAGCCGTGTCGGCGGATGTCTGGAACGCGCAGACCGCCGCACTCGGCGCACCGCAGCCGATCGCCCGCCTGATCTGGTACGGAGCGCTGCTGGCCGGCGAGGGCCGCATCGCGCCCGGCTACGACCCGAACGACCGCTTCCGCCTCATCAAGTGGCCGCAGACCGAGCGCGAATTCCCCAAGCACTTCCGCATCGCCACCGCGATGATGAAAGGCCCGGCGACGGTGAAGGAAGTCGCCGAAGCGAGCAGCGTGCCGGAAACGGACGTCGCCGATTTCGTGAATGCCTCGCTCGCCTCCGGATTCGCCGAGCCGTACAGCGAGCCGGAGCCCGAGCCGGATGCCGCGAAGTCCGGCCTGTTCGGACGCCTGCGCGGCCGCTGACGCTGTACGCGCGCCGTACGCAACACGGCGCGCCTTGCCGGTGCCCGCCTCGCGGCGGGACAATGTGCAGCTCGCTTTTCCGGCCGCTTCCATGATCGATCCGCAGCGCTACCCGCGCCTCTCCCGTATCGCGACGCCGGTCGACCTCCGCCAGTTCGGCGAAGCCGAACTTCGGGACATCGCGGATGAGCTGCGCGCGTACCTGATCGAACAGGTCGCCCTGGTCGGCGGCCACTTCGGCGCGGGCCTCGGCGTCATCGAACTGACGGTCGCCCTGCACTGGCTGTTCGACACGCCGGTCGACCGCCTGGTCTGGGACGTCGGCCACCAGACGTATCCGCACAAGATCCTGACCGGCCGCCGCGACACGATCGCGACGGTCAAGCAGAAGGACGGCGTCGCGCCGTTCCCGAAGCGCGAGGAATCCGAATACGACGCGTTCGGCGTCGGCCACAGCTCGACGTCGATCTCCGCCGCGCTCGGAATGGCGATCGCCGCGCAGGCCAAGGGCGATGACCGCAAGGTCGTCGCGGTGATCGGCGATGGCGCGATGACCGCCGGCATGGCGTTCGAAGCGCTGATGCACGCCGGCGGCATGGAACCCGAGCCGAACCTGCTCGTGATCCTCAACGACAACCAGATGTCGATCAGCGAGAACGTCGGCGGGTTGACGAAGATGCTGGGCCGTCTGAGCGGCAACCGCGCGCTCAACGCGATCCGCGAGGGTGGCAAGAAGCTGCTCGGTGACAAGAACAAGGGTCCCGCGCGTTTCGTGCGTCGATGGGAAGAACACTGGAAGGGCATGTTCGTGCCGTCCACGCTGTTCGAGGAGATGGGTTTCCACTACACCGGCCCCATCGACGGCCACGACATGGACGCGCTCGTCGCCACGCTCAAGACACTGAAAGGTCTCAAGGGCCCGCAGCTGCTCCACATCATCACGACCAAGGGCAAGGGCTACGAGCCCGCCGAAGGCGACCAGATCGGCTACCACGCCGTGTCGCCGTTCGATCCCGCCAAGGGCATGGTCGCGAAGACAGGCGCGAAGAAGCCCACCTACACCGACGTATTCGGCGACTGGCTGTGCGACATCGCCGCAGCCGATCCGCGCGTCATGGGCATCACCCCGGCAATGCGCGAAGGCTCCGGCCTCGTGCGTTTCAGCAAGGAATATCCGGAACGCTATTTCGACGTCGCGATCGCCGAACAACATGCGGTGACGCTCGCCGCCGGCATGGCCTGCGAAGGTGCGAAGCCCGTCGTCGCGATCTACTCGACGTTCCTGCAGCGCGGCTACGACCAGCTCGTGCACGACGTCGCGATCCAGCACCTCGACGTGCTGTTCGCGATCGACCGCGGCGGCGTGGTCGGCCCGGACGGCGCGACGCACGCCGGCAACCTCGATCTCTCGTACCTGCGCTGCGTGCCGAACATGGTGGTGATGGCGCCAGCGGACGAGAACGAGTGCCGCAAGATGCTGTCGACCGGCCACTACTTCGACGGCCCGGCCGCCGTGCGCTATCCGCGCGGCACCGGCCCGGGCGTCGCGGTCGAGCCGACGCTCGACACGCTCCCGATCGGTCGCGGCGAGATCCGCCGTCGCGGTTCGCGCATCGCGCTACTCGCGTTCGGGGCGATCGTGCCGGCCGCGCAGACGGTCGGCGACGAACTGGGCCTCACCGTCGCCAACATGCGCTTCGTGAAGCCGCTGGATCGCGAGCTGATCCTCGAACTCGCGCGCACGCACGAAGGCTTCGTCACGCTCGAGGACAACGTCGTCGCCGGTGGTGCAGGTTCCGGTGTCGCCGAACTGCTCGCGTCCGAAGGCATCACGCTGCCGGTGCTGCACCTCGGCCTGCCGGACGAGTTCCAGCATCACGCGAGTCGTGAGCAGCTGCTCGCGGAAGCCGGACTCGACGTTGCGGGGATTCGCGCATCGATCGCCACGCGATGGCCGCAGCTGCTCAATCCGCCCCGCGCCGCAGCAGTCTGACGCGTCCAGCTGTTTAGCGACGCGGTGACGCCGTGGCTCGCCGCGTCACCCCGCCGCGCGATACGCGCGCGTCGAAGCGATCAACGCGCCGACCTGCGACGCGGATGCTGCGACTAGCGCCCGGCACCCGGCTGCGGCGCGGGGGCGGCATCGGACGTCGAAGCCTGCACCACGTCCGGCGCTTCGACCACATAGCCCTTCGCAGCAAGTGACGCCACGATGCCGGTCGGCGACAGCAGTTCGCTCATCGGGAGCGTCGCAAACGTTACGCGGTTACGCCCAAGACTCGCTTCGGCCTCGGTCAGCCACTTCGCGGTGGCCTGCGCCTGCAAGCGATCCAGGCCGTACTTCTGCGCGAACGCGCCACTCAGCACGGCGTTCTCGCAGGCGGCACTCGCTTCGGGGCGATTCAATCGGCGCAAGGTGTCGACGTCGCCCGCTGCCCAGGCATCGGCTCGCGTCTGCAGAAGGTCCAGATCGTTCTCGACGCGATCGAGCACGCGCTCGAAGCACTGGACGTCGGCGAGCTGGGCCCCCTTGAACTCCTTCAACGCCTTCTTCGGATTGGCGATCGTCACCTTCGCGGCGGTCGACACACCCTTGATGCCGCGCGCCTTCAACGACTCACCGAGCGCATCCGACACCACGCCGCGCGACGAGAGCCCGCGCGTCCTGATCGCTTCCTCGTACAGCTTTTGCGCGGCGAAGATCGGTCGCCATGACTCGACGCCGTTGTCGCTGCCGATGTAGCGCTGCTTCAGACGCAGCCAGCGCGCGTACGAGGCCGGCGGCAACACGTCACGCAGATGCGCGTCATCCGGAAGATCACGCACACCGATCAGCGACGGCAGCAACGCCAGCTTGCCGAAAAACCCGACGTCGGCGTCGACCATGACGGATGGCTCGTACATCACCTCGTCCGCCGACGCGACGACAGAGCGCATGCGCGCCGAATTCCAGGCCATCTTCGCCGGCAGCGGCGACACGGTGCCGAGGATCCACAGCGTGTTGTCGCCGCGCCGCACCTTCCACATGCCCGGGCCCGGAGCCCGCACGATCGCGGTTTCGAGCACACGCCCCTCGGTGCCGACCTGTGTCTCGGCCACGGGCTGCTGCACGGCGGCGTCGAATGCGAACGACGCGGCGAGGACGAACAACGACGACAGTGCAACGCGCATGCAGGCTCCTGATTCCATGGACGAAGTCGGCGCCTGTGACTCGACAGGCGCGGCGGAAGTTCCGGAGTCTGCGATGGTCGCGTTGCGACGGCACCGGCCGGAGGTCGCCATGACCGACGACACGCGCCCGAAACGACGACGCCCGGCACGTGGCCGGGCGTCGTGATGCATCGAATTGGTCGGGGTAGCCGGATTCGAACCGACGACCACCAGTCCCCCAGACTGGTGCGCTACCAGGCTGCGCTATACCCCGGAAAGCCGGTCCGCCGAAGCGGGCGCGAAGTATAGCGCGACGGCGTGCCGAGCGGAGTCAGCGCGCCACCAGCGGCACACGCGCGTGCAGGGCCAGTGTCGCCCCGACGCCGATCGCCGCGAGCAGCATCGCCGCGTTCGAGGGCCACATCTCGACGGCGAACGGGATGGCGAACATGGCCGGCATCAGCGCGACCAGCGCCGACCACCGGACCGACAGCGCCCGCCCGCAAGCCTGGCATCCGCGCGACGCCATCGGCCCCAGCGACGCCTTGTCCCGATAGCGCATGGCGACGGCGCCGCAATGCGGGCAGTGCATCGGATGCATCGTGATTCTCCGCCAATGACAGGATGATCTGGGCTGATGCTACGCCCGCTGCATCGGCGGTAGCGGTCTCGATCCGCTGGCTTCCGAGAGGGAGTCTGACCGATTCACATGAAGCCGCGACGTCGCGCAAACGCACCACGCAGTTGCGAGTGGCGAGCATGCCGCTCGGCGGGCGGGAAGAAGACTGTTCGAAGCCAAGGCGGTCGCTTCTTCAACGCACTCTGTCGATGACTAGCGGACGCGGAAGCGTGCGACTCGCACTCACAGCGCCGACGCGCAATACACCTTCAGGCAGCGCACGCCTCGCAACGACGCGACGGCCACCCTCGCCACCCTCATCCTGATGTCGCGACGCGCCTCATTCGCAACGGCCACGCGGCCGAGGAGACCCCGCCGTCAGCGACGCAGCAACTGCAGCACTTCCTCGAGCTCCATCCGCACCTGGCGGATGATCTGCGAGCTGAGCGCCGACTCCTGCTTCTGTCCGTCGCCTTCCAGCCGCAGGCGCGCACCACCGATCGTGTAGCCCTGCTCGTACAGCAGGCCGCGGATCTGCCGCACCATCAGCACTTCATGGCGCTGGTAGTAACGCCGATTGCCGCGACGCTTCACCGGATTGAGCATCGGGAATTCCGTCTCCCAGTAGCGCAGCACGTGCGGCTTGACGTCGCACAGCTCGCTCACTTCACCGATGGTGAAGTAGCGCTTGGCCGGGATCGGCGGAAGCTCCTTGTTGCTGCCCGGATCAAGCATGTTCGTTCGCTCCGGAGTACGCCTCGACGCGCTCCTTCAGCTTCTGGCCCGGACGGAACGTCACCACGGTGCGTGCAGAGATCGGAATCTCCTCGCCCGTTTTCGGATTGCGACCCGGGCGCTGGTTCTTGCGGCGCAGGTCGAAGTTGCCGAAGCCCGACAGCTTCACCTGACGGCCGTGTTCCAGTGCCTGGCGCAGCACGTCGAAGAACGAGTCGACGAATTCCTTCGCCTCACGCTTGTTGAGGCCGACCTCGTCGAACAGTCGCTCGGCCATCTCGGCCTTGGTCAGCGTCATCGGTGCGAATTCCTCGGGCTCAGCTGCGGATCACCGCGCCGTGTTCGCGCTGCAGCGAAGCGGTCACTTCGCCGACGACAGCGTCCACGTCGCGGTCGGTCAGAGTGCGACTTTTCTCCTGCAGGATCAAGCCCATGGCGACACTCTTGAAACCGTTTTCGACACCCTTGCCACGGTAGACGTCGAAAAGCACAAGATCGCGCAGGGAGGGCCCCGCGGCCGCCCGGACCGATGCTTCGATCGCCGCCCACGGCGTCGTCTCGGCGACCACGAACGCGAGGTCGCGACGAACGGACGGATAGCGCGAAAGGCCCTCGGCCTTCGGCAGCGCACGGCGCTGAACCGCCTCCAGGTCGATCTCGAAGGCGACCACGTCAACGTCCAGCCCCAACGCCTGCTGCAGGCGCGGATGCAGCTGCCCGATCCAGCCGACGACGCGGCCGTCGAGCAGGATGTCCGCCGAGCGTCCCGGATGCCCCCAGGCCTGCGCCGAGCGTTCGAATGCGAGCGCGGCACCCGACAGCGTGGCCAGACTTTCGAGGTCGCCCTTGAGATCGTGGAAACCGACCGGATGCGACTTTTCGCCCCACTGCTCCGCCTGTGCGTCCCCGCACGCGACCGCCGCGATTCGCTGCGTGTGCAGAGGCGCTTGGCCTGCGCCTGCCGCGTGGAAGACGTTGCCCAGTTCGAACAGGCGCACGCGCGACTGCTGGCGCGCGGCATTGCGCGCGAGCGCGGCCACGAGGCCAGGCAGCAGCGAGGTGCGCATGATCGCCAGCTCGCCACTCAGCGGATTGGCCAGCGGCACCGCGTTCGCCTGCAGCGACCACGCGTCCAGCCACGCAGCGTCGACGAAGGCGTAGTTGATCGCCTCGAGGAAATCGCGACCGGCCAGCGAACGGCGCAGGAATGCCGGCTCGACGCGCGTCTCGGTCGCGGGCGCGAGCGGCACCACGCCACTCGGCAGCGTCGCCGGAATCGCGTCGTAGCCGTGGATGCGTGCGATCTCCTCGATCAGGTCTTCCTCGATCGCCAGATCGAAACGCCGGGACGGCGGGGTGACGCGCCAGCCCGCTGCGTCCGCGTCCACCGCCAGACCGAGCGCACGCAGGATGCGCTCGACCTCCGCGTCCTCCACCTGCGTGCCCAACACGCGCGCGAGACGCTCGCGACGCAGCGTGATCGGCGACGGCTTCGGCAGGTCGGCTTCGCGCGCCACATCGGTCACCGGCCCAGGCTGCCCGCCCGCGATGTCGAGGATCAGTCGCGTCGCGTATTCGATCGCCTGACGCGGCAGTTCCGGATCGACACCGCGCTCGAAACGATGCCCGGCGTCCGTGTGCAGACCTAGCTTGCGGCTGCGCCCGATGATCGCCGACGGAATCCAGTGCGCGGCTTCGAGGAACACGTTGCGCGTGGTATCGGTCACGCGCGTGTCGTAGCCGCCCATGATGCCGCCGAGAGCCACCGCGCGTGCGCCGTGACCGCCCTGGCTGTCGGCAACGACGAGGAAGTCGTCATCGAGCATGACGGTGCGGCCGTCGAGCAACTTCAGCGCTTCGTCTGCACGCGCTGCGCGCACGACGATGCCGCCGTCCAACATGTCCTTGTCGAAGGCATGCATGGGCTGCCCGAGTTCGAGCATCACGTACTGCGTGACGTCGACGAGGAAACTGATCGGACGCACACCGCTGCGACGCAGGCGCTCGGCCATCCACACCGGCGTCGGCGCATTCGCATTGACACCGTCGATGACGCGGCCGGCGAAACGGGGAACGCGCGCACCGGCATCGAGTTCGACGGGCAGCGTCGCATCGGTCTGTGCGGGCACCGGCGCCGCGTCGAGCGGAAGGACTTCGCCTGCGAGTGCGGCAGCGACGTCATAGGCGATGCCGCGCACGCTGAAACAGTCGGCGCGGTTGGGCGTCAATTTGATTTCGATGCTGGCGTCGGGCAACGCAAGGAATTCGGCGATCGGCGTCCCGAGCGGCGCGTCGTCCGGCAGTTCCAGCAGGCCGGATGCGTCGGCATCGATGCCGAGCTCCTTCGCCGAACACAGCATGCCGTTCGATTCGACGCCGCGCAGCTTCGCGCCCTTGATCGCGATACCGCCCGGCAGCATCGCACCGACCATCGCGAGCGGCGCACGCAGACCCGCGCGTGCGTTCGGCGCGCCACACACGATCTGCAGAAGTTCGCCCTGCCCCGCGTCGACGCTGCACACCTGCAGTCGGTCCGCTTCGGGATGACGTTCGGCGCTGACGATGCGCGCGACGACGACGCCGTCCAGCGAATCACCCAGCGGCGTGACCTCTTCGACTTCGAGACCGATCGCGGTGAGCGTCGCGGAGAGTTCATCGCGCGAGGCCTGCGTCGGCACATGCTGTCGGAGCCAGTTTTCGGAGAACTTCATTCAGGAATTCCAGTGCGGTCCGTCGGGCGGTCAGGCGAACTGGCGCAGGAAGCGCACGTCGTTCTCGAAGAAGCTGCGCAGGTCGTCGACGCCGTAGCGCAGCATTGCGAAGCGCTCGACGCCGAGGCCGAATGCGAAACCCGTGTATTTCTCCGGATCGATGCCGACGTTCCGCAGGACGTTCGGATGCACCATTCCGCATCCGAGAACCTCGAGCCAGCGCGTGCTGCCGTCCGGCTGCGCCCACGCGATATCGACTTCCGCCGACGGCTCGGTGAACGGGAAGTAGCTCGGGCGGAAGCGCATGTCGAAATCGCGCTCAAAGAACGCGCGCACGAACTCTACCAGCGTGCCCTTGAGGTCGGCGAAGCTCGCGTGTTCGTCGACCAGCAGGCCCTCGACCTGATGGAACATCGGCGTGTGCGTCTGATCGCTGTCACTGCGGTAGACCTTGCCGGCCGCGATCATGCGCAGCGGCGGCCCGCTCTTCGACGCCACGGCGTCCTGCATGAAGCGCACCTGCACACCCGAGGTATGCGTGCGCAGCAGGCGACCGTCGCCGAAGTAGAACGTGTCGTGCATCGCGCGCGCCGGATGGTGCGGCGGGAAATTCAGCGCTTCGAAGTTGTGCCAGTCGTCCTCGATCTCCGGACCGTCGGCGAGCTGGTAGCCGAGGCGACCGAAGATCTCGGCGATGCGCTCCAGCGAGCGGCTGACGGGATGCAGGCCGCCGTGCGCGACGTCGATGCCGGGCAGCGTGACGTCGATGGATTCGGAGGCCAGGCGCGCGTCGAGTGCCGCGTCTTCGAGTGCGCTACGACGCTCACCGAGCGCCGCCGTCACCATATCGCGCGCGGCGTTGATCGCTTCGCCTGCCGCCTTGCGCGCCTCCGGCGGCAACGTACCGAGCTGCTTGAGCTGCCCGGTGATGCTGCCGGACTTGCCGAGCAGCGCGACACGCAGCGCTTCGATCGCATCGGGCGAATCGGCGGCAGCGATGTCGGCGAGCGCGTGTTGCGTCAGCGACGAGATGTCACTCATGGACGACCACTCTCTTCTTCGATCCCGCAACGCGGGCTGCGCCGGCGATTGGTGGCACGCCGGTCGGTCGGGTGGAACGGCAGCGATGTCGGAACGAGAGATCCGCGATCGATGCGATGAAACGGGAATTCGGGACTGCAGAAACGAACATGGGGAAGGACTTGCGCCCTTCCCCATGCGTGAGGCTTTCGGCAAAAGCCCGCGCATGGAGCGCGGGCTTCGCTTGATGCTTCTTACGCCGCGAGCGCGCTCTTCGCCTTCTCGGTCAGCGCGGTAAACGCCGCCGCGTCGTGCACGGCGATGTCCGCCAGCACCTTGCGATCGAGCGTGATACCGGCCTTCATCAGACCGTTGATGAAGCGCGAGTAGCTCATGCCGTTCATGCGGGCCGCGGCGTTGATACGCGCGATCCACAGCGTGCGGAAATGACGCTTCTTCTGCTTGCGGCCGATGTACGCGTACTGCAGCGCCTTCGTGACCGCCTGCTTGGCGACGCGGAAGACCTTGCGACGCGCGTTGTAGTAACCCTTCGCCTGGGCGAGGACCTTCTTGTGACGGCGACGCGCCATCACGCCACGCTTAACTCGTGCCATTGTTCAGCCCTCCTCAGAGATACGGAAGCATGCGGTCCAGACGGCCCGCATCCTCGGCACGAACGTGGTTCGTCTGCCGCAGGTTGCGCTTCCGCTTGGTCGCCTTCTTGGTGAGGATGTGGCTCTTGTTGGCGTGGCCGCACTTGTACTTGCCGGAAGCGGTCTTCCGGAAGCGCTTGGCCGCCGCCCGATTGGTCTTGATCTTGGGCATTGCGATGTCCTAATCGGAGTTTCTGACTGGCTGGGCGGTGGCCTGCGCCACGCTTTCCGTCCTGCCCATACCGGCGTGTTGGTCTACGAACCGGCGAGCCGGTCGTGACGGGTCCTGAAGTGCCTCGCGGCACGCCCGGCGTGAACCGGGCCGCGTATTGTGCACGAGCCGTTAAACCCGTGCAAATTGAATCGGTTAGCGCGGGCGTGCCGGCGGCAGCGGACCGCCGCCCGGGGCGAGGGACGCTCGGGATCGGATCGGGTCAGGCGCGACCGGGCTCACCCCCAACTGCAGCGCAGTGACGGCGCGGCCTCCATCGTCCTCGCTGACCGGTGGGCGGTCCGTCGGCTCGGCGCCCATTCAACTCCGATGAGCATTGACCGGCGCTCTCAGCCGGCCGACGAGCCCGCGGTAGTCGTGGGCCCATGGCGCCGCGCCTAAGGCAAGCGGACAGCCGCCACTCACGTGCGTCGCCCCCCTCCCACGTCGGCAGGTCGCAACGCGGGCTAATGGAGACGGCCCGGGCACCAGGCCAGAAGCGCGAACGGCCCGCCGAAGCGGGCCGTCCTGCGTCCGAAGCGGCCGTTACGGCTGCTTCTTCTTCGGCGCGATCATCATCACCATCTGGCGGCCTTCGAGGCGCGGCCGGGACTCGATGACGATGTCCTCGCCCAGATCCCTCTCGATCCGGTTGGCCATCTCGCGACCCAGCTCCTGATGGCTCATTTCGCGGCCACGGAAGCGGATGTTGACCTTGATCTTGTCGCCTTCTTCCAGGAAGCGGCGCATGTTTCGCAGCTTGATCTGGTAGTCGCCCTCGTCGGTGACGGGGCGGAACTTCATTTCCTTGATCTCGACCTGCTTCGACTTCTTCTTGGCCTCGTTGGCCTTCTTCTGCTGCTCGAAGCGGAACTTGCCGAAGTCCATGATCTTGCAGACCGGCGGGTCCGCGTTCGGCTGGATTTCGACGAGATCGAGGCCCTCGTCCTGGGCCATCGTGAGGGCTTCGTCGCGCGTGAGCACGCCGATCATCTCGCCGTCGCTTCCGATCACTCGGACGCGCGGGACGCGGATTTCAGCATTCTTGCGATTCGGCTTTTCGAGCGTACTGATGTTGCGGTCTCCAGGTATGGAAACCGGCCGTCCGGACGGCCGGTCTAGTCGGCAGCCAGGCCCTTAGAGGGCCTCGCCTCGCAGTCTCGCGGCGAACTGGTCGACGGTCATCGAGCCCAGATCCTCCCCTCCGCGGGTCCGCACGGCGACCATGCCGTTCTCCTTCTCGCGGTCTCCGACCACCAGCAGGTACGGCACGCGCTGCAGCGTGTGCTCGCGGATCTTATAGCCGATCTTCTCGTTCCGCAAATCGGAATCGACCCGGAAGCCTTGATCCATAAGGGTTTTCCGGACATCGGCCACCCAGTCCGCCTGGGCGTCGGTGATGTTCATGACGACGGCCTGGATCGGCGCCAGCCAGCTCGGGAAGACGCCCGCGTGGTGCTCGATCAGGATGCCAATGAAGCGCTCCATCGAGCCGACGATGGCCCGGTGCAGCATCACCGGATGGCGGCGTTGCGAGGCTTCGTCGACGTACTCCGCGCCGAGGCGTGCCGGCATCATGAAGTCGACCTGCATCGTGCCGAGCTGCCACGTGCGGCCGATCGCGTCGCGCAGGTGGTATTCGATCTTCGGGCCGTAGAACGCGCCCTCGCCCGGCAGCTCTTCCCATTCGACGCCGGCGGCACGCAGCGCGGAACGCAGCGCGTCCTCCGCCTTGTCCCACGTGGCGTCGTCGCCGAGGCGATTGTCCGGACGTAGCGCGATCTTGATCTGGATGTCGGTGAAGCCGAAATCCGAATACACCTTCAGCGCCTGCGCATGGAACGCACGGACTTCCGCTTCGATCTGGTCTTCCGTGCAGAAGACGTGGCCGTCGTCCTGCGTGAAGCCGCGCACGCGGAGGATGCCGTGCAGCGCGCCGGACGGTTCATTGCGATGGCAGGCGCCGAACTCGCCGTAGCGGATCGGCAGGTCGCGATAGCTGTGCAGGCCCTGGTTGAACACCTGCACGTGGCCGGGGCAGTTCATGGGCTTCAGCGCGTACGTCCGCTTCTCGGACTCGGTGAAGAACATGTTGTCCTTGTAGTTGTCCCAGTGGCCGGACTTCTGCCACAGCGACACGTCGAGGATCTGCGGGCAACGCACTTCCTGGTAGCCCGAGCTGCGGTAGACGCGACGCATGTACTGCTCGACGACCTGCCAGATCGACCAGCCCTTCGGATGCCAGAAGATCAGGCCCGGGCCTTCTTCCTGCAGGTGGAAGAGATCCTGCTGCTTGCCGATCTTGCGGTGGTCGCGCTTCTCCGCCTCTTCGATGCGCTGGATGTAGGCCTTGAGCTGCTTGGTGTCGGCCCATGCCGTGCCGTAGATGCGCTGCAGCTGCTCGTTCTTCGAGTCGCCGCGCCAGTAGGCGCCGGAAATGCGCGTCAGCTTGAACGCTTTGAGGAAGCGCGTGTTCGGCACGTGCGGGCCGCGGCACATGTCGACGTATTCCTCGTGGTGGTACAGGCCCATCGCCTTCTCGTCGGGCATGTCCTCGACCAGGCGCAGCTTGTAGTCCTCCCCTCGATCCTTGAAGACCGCGATGACTTCCTCGCGCGGCGTGACGCGCTTGATGACGTCGTAGTCCTTGTCGATCAGCTCGGCCATGCGCTTTTCGATGGCGACGAGATCGTCAGGCGTGAACGGGCGCTCGTTCCAGATGTCGTAGTAGAAGCCGTCCTCGATCACCGGGCCGATCACCATCTTGGCGTTCGGATAGAGCTGCTTCACCGCGTGGCCGACGAGGTGCGCGCAGGAGTGGCGGATGATCTCGATGCCCTCGGGATCCTTCGGCGTGATGATGCGGAGCTTCGCGTCGTGGTCGATCACGTCGCAGGCGTCGACGAGCTTGCCGTCGACTTCACCGGCGACGGTGGACTTGGCGAGGCCCGGGCCGATCGAGGCCGCAACCTCGGACACGGAAACGGGATGGTCGAACTCGCGGCGCGAGCCGTCGGGCAGCGTGATGGCGATCATGGGGGTCCGGTATTTCGGTGCCGGAAGCGGCACGGGAACGCGGCACCGGCGGCGGCCGGTGCGGGAGGAATTCAGCGCGGGGCGATGGTAGTGCTCATGTCGCACGCTCGGCCGGCGTTCCCGCGGGCCACCTCATTCGGGCGCGGCGGGGACGCCACGCGAGCCGTAATGGTTGGGGCTTTCGGCGCCAACGTCAACGCGTGCGGGTGCGGCCGTCGTGCAGATCGACTTCGACGGTCACGTCCAGCGCGCCCTGCGGCCGCTCGATGGCGTAGCGCAGGCCGTCTTTCGCAGGCAGCCGGGCGGCCAGTGCATCGAGGTCGGCTTTCGGCAGGGTGACGTCGAGGCCGCCGTCGTTGCCCGCCAGGTGGAACGTCTCGCCAGCGCTGAGCGCGAGCGACCAGGCTCCGTCCGGCCACTCGTTACGCACGTCTAGATGCACGCCCTCACGGAGCGAGGCGAACTCCGCCTTGCCGAGGCGGATGCGAATCTGGCGGTCGTCGAACTGCACCTTCATCGCGAGAAGTCCTCGAAGTCCGCGGGGGTGTTGAGGTTGCGCAGGACATGCGGTGCGGGCGGCGGAATCTCGATTCCCCGGATCGCGCCGTGCAGCGCGCGCATTGCGGGGCCGCCGGGCATCTCCTGCATCACGCGCTCGATCGCGACGCGAAGGTTCTGATCCACGCGCGCAGCCCAAGGCAGTGGATGCCCTTCGAAGCACGCGGCGGGCGCCTGTTCGAGCGCTCCCAGCAGTTGAACTAAAGTCGCGACGTCCAGATCCGGAAGGTCCACCGGCACCACGACCGTAGCGCCATCGGCCACTTCCGGCAGCACGCTCGCGATGCCGCCCACCGGCCCCGCGAATGGAACGCGGTCGCCGATGCCGCCGTGAAGCGGCCGATCGCCACTGACCAGCACCGTCGTCGCACCCGCGTCGCGCAGCACCGCGATCGCGCGATCGAGCAGCGTGCAGCCGTCGACCACCAGCATCGCCTTGTCGCGACCCATGCGCGATGACCGGCCGCCCGCGAGCACAACCCCAGTGAACGGCGTCACTCCGCGTGGCACAGCGAGCAACCCTCGCTCCATTCGCTGCTGCCGTCCTCGTAGTGCTCCTGCTTCCAGATCGGCACCGTGTGCTTGACCGCCTCGATCACCTGACGGCACGCGCGGAAGGCTTCGTCGCGATGGCGTGTCCCGACGGCGATCACCACCGCAATGCCGCCGACATCCAGCCGACCCTTGGCGTGCTCGATCCAGATCCAGATGTCCGGCCCGAACGCGGCGATGGCCTCGTCCGCGATCTCGCGGAAACGCTGCATCGCGAGCGCGTCGAACATGTCGTAGCTGACACCGGCCACGCGCCGCCCATGATTCAGATCGCGGATGCGTCCGACGAACGCGTTGTAGCCGCCGAAGCCCGGATCGGCGACGAACTCGAACGCAGCCGCGAGGTCGAGCGGCCCCGTGGTCGCGTCGACGACGCCGAGATGCACCGGTCCCACGTCAGCCTCCACTCACCGGGGGCAGCAGCGCGAGGCGGCCGTCGTCCGGTAGCGGGTCGGAATCGCGCAGCACGGTCGTCGTGCTCGCGAATGCCGAACGCGACAGCAGTGCACGGGCCTGCGCCGGCCAGCCGGCGGATTCCGCATCGATCTGTGCGCGCAGTTCGCCGACCGTCCGCGCTTCCGTCGTCGTGTGGATACGCGCGCCGGGAACGACTTCGCGAAGCGCGCCGAACAGCTCGATGTGCACCGTCGTCATGACGTCACCGATAGCGGCTCGAGATGGCCGCGACTCATCACGCGCACGCGCGCGCCGGCATCGAGCACATCGACGTCCGGTTCCACCACCGCCCACGCATTCGCATCGAGCAGTGGGCGGATACGGAACGATTCCTGCCCGCCGAGGACCTCGACGCCCGCGCGTGCATCCGCGTCCAGCGCGACGCGCGCCTTCAGGTGCATGCGCAGCGGGACGCGTTTGGTGTACGCCGCGCGCAGGGGCAGGAACGTCGCGACCTCCGGCGGCAGGCCGAGCATCGCGCGCAGCACGGGTTCGACGAAGAAGCGCAGGCCCACGGCGGTCGAAGCCGGGTTGCCGGGCAGACCGAAGAACAGCGCGCCCGACGGCAGCGTCGCCGCAAGGATGGGCTTGCCCGGCCGGATGCGCACCTTGTGGAACAACGTCGTCGCGCCGAGGCGCGCCAGTGCTTCCGGGACGAAGTCGAAACGCCCCATCGAGACCGCACCGGTACTGAGGATCACAACGTGCGGCGGCAGTGAGGCGATGGCCTCGAGGAACGCATCGATGTCATCGCCGACCGTGCGTGCTCCGACGACGTCGGCACTGGCGGCCTGCAGCCGCGCCGCGAGAAACGGGCCGTTGGAATTGCGGATCTGTCCGGCGTCCAGGGGCTGCCGCGGATCGTCGACGAGTTCGCGGCCGGTGTTGATCAGCGCCACGCGAGGACGACGCACGACGTCCACCGTCGCAATACCGACGGAAGCGCAGAGCATCCGCATTGCGGGATCGATAAGCGCTCCCGGCGATGCGAAGGTAGTGGCCGCCGCAATGTCCTCGCCCGCGCGCCGCAGATGTTGCGCGTGCGTAACGGCGGCCGTGAGGCGGATGCGCGACGGCCGCCCGTCGGCGTCCGTATCGAGCACGTCGACCTGCTCGATCGGCACGATCGCATCCAGCCCGTCCGGCATGCGCGCGCCGGTCATGATTTCCCAGGCGCCGGACGTCGCCTGCGCCGCGCCATCACCGGCGGCGCGGCCGCCCTGCACGTCGAATTCGGTCCCCGCAGCGATCGGCTCGCCAGCGGTGCGCAGGGCGAAGCCGTCCATTGCCGAGTTGTCGAACGGCGGTAGCGATTCCGCGCTCGTCAGCGGTGCCGCGAGGATGCGACCGATCGCGTCCGCTGCATCGATCCGTTCGGACGGAAGGGGCTTAGCGGCGTCGAGCAGACGTCGCAGCGCGTCGTCGTAGTCGATCACGCGTGCCCTGCCCCCTCGACCATCACCAACGCGTGCGCGAGCAGCGGCGCGAGGATTTCGAAACCCTGTCGCGCGGCGCGCGGACTGCCGGGCAACGCAATCACGAGCATGCCGCCAAGACGGATCGCCCGCGCACGGCTGAGCCATGCGAGTGGTGTGTAGTGGCGGCTTTCGCTTCGGAACATTTCGGCGAGGCCTTCGACTTCGATACCCCCGGCCTGCAGCAGCGCTTCGGGCGTGCAGTCCCGCGGGCCGAGTCCGGTGCCGCCGGTGCACAGGCAAAGACGCATCTCATCGCGCGCCAACGCCGCGAGGCGCGACCGCAACGGTTCGATCCCGTCGGGCAACTGTTCGCTGCGCACATCCGCCCCGAGCGACGCGAGCGCGTTGGCGAGTTCCGGGCCCGACGCATCGTCGGCTTCACCGGCGCTGACGCGATCGCTCAACGTGATCACGGCGCAGCGAACGCCGTCGAGCCGCGCCACGTCGCGCGGTCGATAGTGCGCGATCTCCTCGTCGCTCATGCCCGCCGGATGACGCCACAAACCCTTCTTTCCGCCTTCCTTGAACAGCAGGCGCACCGCCTCGATCGACAGCGCGGGTTCGACCGGCTTCGTCAGGTCGTACAGCGTGAGCAATGCCGCGCCGGCGCCCGCGAGCGCTTCCATTTCGACGCCCGTGCGCGCTTCGGTCGCCACTTCGCAATACACGCGGATCGCGTGGCGCTCCGGCACCGGGACGCAGCGCACGCGCACGAGTTCGAGCAATAGCGGATGGCAAAGCGGCATCAGGTTCGACGCCTGCTTCGCGCCCTGCAGGCCGGCGATTTCCGCCATCACCATCGCGTCGCCCTTGGGCAGGCGACGCTCGACGATCGCGGCGTAAGCCTCCGCACCCGGGTGCAATTCACCGACGGCGACGGCACGACGACGCGTCGGCCGCTTGCCGCGCACGTCGGCCATGTGGAATGACTCGACGGACACTCAGCCTCCGATCGACGCGAGATGTGGCGTGATACCGCTGTTGCCTTCGTGCAGGCCGTGACCTGCCGCCTTCAGCCGCAGCTGGCCCGCGATGAGGTCGACAAGCGCATCGCGATCCTCGTCGCGCTGCAGCAGCGGACGCAGCGGCACGCCGAACTCGCCGAACAGGCACAGACGCAGGTCGCCACGTGCCGTGACGCGCAGGCGATTGCAACCGGCGCAGAAGTCGCGGGAATACGGCGCGATGATACCGATGCGGCCCGCGTAGTCCGGATGCACATATTCGTTCGCAGGGCCGGCATCGGACGCACGCATCATGCGCACCCAACCACTTTCGACCAGCGTCCGCTCGATCGTTTCGGCACGCACGTGGTGACGTTCGAAGTACGCCACATTGTCATTCGTGCGCATCAGCTCGATGAAGCGAACGCTGGCACGCCGATCGCGCAGGTAGTTGAGCCATTGCGGCAGGCTGTCGTCGTTCACACCGCGCAGCAGCACGGCATTGAGCTTCACCGCGTCGTAGTCCAGCGACAGCGCCTGGTCGACGCCCTCAAGAATTTCCGGCAGACGATCGTGGTGCGTGACCGCGTGGAAGACTTCGCGATCCAGACTGTCGACGCTCACGTTCAGCGACGTCAGCCCCGCGTCGCGCCATGCCTCCACGTGCGATGGAAGCCGCGTTCCGTTCGTGGTCAGCGCAATTTTCGACACGCCAGGCACCGAAGCGATGTCGCCGATGATCGCGACCAGGTCCTTGCGCAGCGTGGGCTCGCCGCCGGTCAGACGCACCTTCCGCATGCCGACACTGGCGAAGCCGCCGACCAGGCGACGCACCTCGTCGCGCGCCAGGAACACCGGGTGACCGTCCGCCGCGTAGCCGTCCGGCAGGCAGTAGCCACACCGGAAATTGCAGGCCTCGGTGAGCGAGAGCCGCAGGTAGGGAAATGTGCGACCGAACGGGTCGGACAGGACGGACATCGGACTCCTTCCCGCCGTCGGCAGCGCCGCCGGCATGACAGGCGTGCAGCTTAACGTCTCGGGCATTCACCGGCGGAGACGGCCCGTCATCGAATTTTCAGCGCGGTCTCACCGGGCTGTCATCGCACGCCCGAAGAATGGCGCGCGACCGACCCGGAGCGCTCCCATGCCCGCCACGCCCCGCCCACTGCGTCGCCTGCGCCGCACGTTGGCACTTCTCGCCGTTCTGACCGCGATGCTGATCGCCGCGGCCTGCCGCGCCGAGGCTGCAAGCCGTGCCGTCGCGGCCGTGGCCGCCGTCGGTTGCCTCGTTGCGTGGCTGGTCCTGCTCGAGTTCGAGGGCCGCGCGGCCGAACGCCTGGAAGCCCGCGCCCACCGCCGCGCCGCGCACCGTCGCCACGGCCGCTCCGTCGCGCGCGCGCGAACGCCTACGGGTCCGAGCGCCGCGTTGCCCGAGGCCCAAAAAGCAAACGGCGCGATCGTGAGATCGCGCCGTCTGACCACGTAAGTGGTGGGCGGTACAGGGTTCGAACCTGTGACCCCTACCATGTCAAGGTAGTGCTCTACCGCTGAGCTAACCGCCCAATGCCGAAGCGGCTGCCTCGGCGAAGGGCGCACAGTCTAGCCGGGCCGGCCGCCAGCGGCAAGCCGCGCTGCGGCTCAACTCGCGAAGCCCGCCTCCTTCAGTTTGCGCAGCTGGTCACGCACATTCGCTGCCGCCTCGAACTCGAGGTCGCGGGCGTGCTGGTACATCTGCTGCTCCAGTGCCTTGATGCGCGACGCCAGCTGCGCCGGGCTGAGCGCGGCGTAGTCGGTTTCCGGTTCGGCGACACGGCGCGCTTTCTTACCCCTGCCCTTCGCATCGTCCGGTTCGCTGCGCGCGCCTTCGAGGATGTCGACGATGGGACGCACCACCGACTGCGGCGTGATGCCGTGCTCGGCGTTGTATTCGACCTGCTTCTGGCGACGACGATCGGTCTCGTCCATCGCCATCTTCATCGACCGCGTGACCACGTCCGCGTACAGGATCGCCTTGCCGCGCACGTTGCGCGCGGCGCGACCGATGGTCTGGATCAGCGAGCCCGCCGATCGCAGGAAACCCTCCTTGTCCGCATCGAGGATCGCGACCAACGAGACCTCGGGCATATCGAGTCCTTCGCGCAGCAGGTTGATGCCGACCAGTACGTCGAACTTGCCGAGGCGCAGGTCGCGGATGATCTCGACGCGCTCGACGGTCTCGATGTCCGAATGCAGGTAGCGCACCTTGATGCCGTGCTCGGTCAGGTATTCGGTGAGGTTCTCCGCCATGCGCTTGGTCAGCGTGGTGACCAGCACGCGGTCGCCCATCGCGACGCGCTTGTTGATCTCGCCGAGCAGGTCGTCGACCTGCGTCGCGACCGGCCGCACTTCCACTTCCGGATCGATGAGGCCGGTCGGCCGCACGACGAGTTCAACGATCTCGCCTTCCGACTTCTCGAGTTCGTACTTACCCGGCGTCGCTGACACGTAGATGGCGCGCGGGGCGCGGCCTTCCCACTCCTCGAACTTCAGCGGCCGGTTATCCAGTGCGGACGGCAGGCGGAAACCGAACTCGACCAGCGTCTCCTTGCGCGAGCGGTCGCCCTTGTACATGGCACCGACCTGGGGAACGGTCACGTGCGATTCGTCGACCACCATCAGCGCGTCGGGCGGGACGTAATCGAACAGGCACGGCGGCGGTTCGCCAGGCAACTGACCCGTCATGTGCCGCGAGTAGTTTTCGATGCCATTGCAGAAACCCACTTCCGCCAGCATCTCAAGGTCGAACTGCGTGCGCTGCTGCAGGCGCTGCGCCTCGACCAGCTTGTTTTCGGCATAGAGCTGCTCGAGCCGCACGCGGAGCTCCGCCTTGATCGTCTCGACCGCCTCCAGCACCGTCTTGCGTGTGGTCACGTAATGCGACTTGGGATAGATCGTGTAGCGCGGCAGCTTGCGAAATACTTCGCCGGTCAGTGGATCGAACGACGACAGCTGCTCGATCTCGCCATCGAAGAGTTCGATACGGATCGCCTCGCCATCACTTTCGGCCGGATGCACATCGATCACTTCGCCACGCACGCGATACGTGCCGCGACGGAGTTCGGTGTCGTTGCGCGAGTACTGCATCTCGGTGAGCTTGCGGATCAGCTCGCGCTGATCGATGCGCTCGCCGCGCACCATGTGCAACACCATGCGGTGGTACTCGCTCGGGTTGCCGAGGCCGTAGATCGCCGACACCGTGCACACGATCAGCGTGTCGCGACGTTCGAGCAGAGCCTTGGTCGCCGACAGCCGCATCTGCTCGATATGTTCGTTCACGGAGCTGTCCTTCTCGATGAAGGTGTCGCTCGACGGAACGTAGGCTTCGGGCTGGTAGTAGTCGTAGTAGCTGACGAAATACTCGACCGCGTTGTGCGGGAAGAACGCCTTGAACTCGCCGTACAGCTGCGCCGCGAGCGTCTTGTTCGGCGCCATCACGATCGTCGGCTTCTGGATCCGCTGCACGACGTTCGCGATCGTGTAGGTCTTGCCGGAACCCGTCACGCCCAGAAGCGTCTGGTGCGCCAAGCCAGCCTCGAAGCCGTCCGCCAGCCGCTCGATCGCCGGCGGCTGGTCGCCTGCGGGGGAGTACGGGGAGACGAGTTGGAATGCACCGGCACCTGCACCGGCGCCGGTGCGGGGCGTGGAATGGGAAAGCTCTGCCATGGGGGATTCACGGAGACGACGCCGAAAGTCTACGCCCGCCCCGTGCAAGGGCTGAGACGGGCTCGGACTAATCCGACTCGCCGGCGGGCCACCTGCCGATATCACGGGTCAACGGCGCCGCCCAGACTTTCGCAATCTGCATCGGAGCTGCGCAATGCGAAAGGAATCGGGCTTTACCCTCGTCGAGTTGCTGGTGGCGCTGTGCGTCCTGTCGATCTGTGTCGGAACGGCTGTGCCCTCGTTCGCCCGGTTGCTCGAGCGCCAGCGCGCAACGTCGACGATGAACGCACTCGTCGAATACATGGCGGAGGCCCGGGCCGCGGCAATCATGTCCCGCCGTGACGCGGTCCTCTGCCCTTCGGTCGACGGCTCGACGTGTACCGGGGGCACCGATTGGAGTCGCGGCTGGATCCTCTTCCAGGACGACAACGGCGACCGCGCTCCGAGTGCTGTGGACCGCCTCGTGCGCGTCGAGGCCAGGTCATCTCCGGGCGTGTTGACGATTCGCAGTACGACCGGTCGGCGGTCGCTGCGCTACCTGCCCGACGGTCGCTCCGCGGGCGCGAATCTCACCCTGTCGGTCTGCGACCGGGCGGGAAACCTGCTCGGCTCGGTGATCGTGAACAACACCGGGCGCGCTCGTTCGGAGCGGCCGAAGCCGTCGGCCCGCTGCCCCACCTGATGCTGCGCGTCCCGCCGCACGGCCGGCTTGCCCGACCCGGAAGCGCCCATTACAATGCGCGTCCCCGCCCGAATAGCTCAGCCGGTTAGAGCACTTGACTGTTAATCAGGGGGTCGTTGGTTCGAGTCCAACTTCGGGCGCCAGATAACAAAAAAACCCGCCGAGAGGCGGGTTTTTTGTTTATGCGGTTCGGTGCCTAGAAGCACTTTGCCGGCGTGCCCGACATACTTCCGGTAACTGTCTTGGCGCCCTTCTGATCGATCGCCAAGACTCCGCATTCCGTGTCCTTGGCTGCCTGAGCACCCAACGGCGTCGCCGCTAGTCCGTAAACCGTCGGATTCGCCGCGGTTGCCGGAACGGAAATCGCGAAGGTGTAGAAGGCACTGAGTTCCTGCGGACACCCCGCCGGTGACAGTGAAGCGCCGACGTACGTCATGTTGGTCGTGTAGTAGCGTTCCATGAACTGCGCCTGCTGCAGCAAGCATCCTGCTGCCGCGGAGCGTCGGGCCTTGACGATGTGCCGCGTGTAGGCGGGGTACGCGATGCTCGCCAGAATCGTGATGATGACAACCACGATCATCAACTCGACGAGGGTAAACCCGGCACTTCTCGACTTCATTGCGCCTCCGATGTTCATTGCGTCGGCACCAGTTCGCGCCAATTGACACGGGTGGGGAGACCGCCTGTCGGTGGCGGAGTGCCCTCGTTCTTCCGCTCACCCGGGCCGCCGCCTGTGCCCACAGTCGCTAGACCGGTGGTGATGTTGACCTCTGTTGGCAGCCCGCCACCGATGGCGACCGAGCCAAGCACGCCACCCTGCCCCCCGGCATTGACCAACGTCGCGCCCGTCGTGAAGTAGCCGGTGCCTTGGGGGCTCGTGCCTGTAAACAGGTTGATGGCATTGAGGTAGCCACTGCCAGCGACACCCTCGCAGTCACTGGCGCCCGTATTGGGGACGATGCTCGAAATGTACATTCCGCTCCCGTAGATCGTCGGCGCCGAAATTACGCGCTCCGGGACTGGAAGATCGACGTACCAGCCCCGCTTCCCATTCGGCAGCACCGAATAGTTTTCGAAGCCGCGCCCCCCGTCCCCCTTTTCGGTTGTTCCGCTGTACGGGATCGTGCGTTGTTGCAACTGGCTGCGACCGGTGATCGTCGTGGCACTGTCGATGATGCCGTAGAGCGTCTGCGTGGTCTGCGTGGCGACGCTCGGGACGTCGATGCTGAGAAGGAATCGACCGGTGCCGAATCCGACAAACAGCGCACCGCTATTGGGGTCGATCCCCACGCCAAGTCCGCCCGTGATCGGCTGCGTGTTGCCGGCGGCATCCTTCGCCTGGAAGAGCAGCGTGGCAGACGCGGGCACTGTGGTTCCGGTGAAGTCCCATCGCCACACGTTGCCCTTGAGGTCGCCGCCGTAGACGAGGTCAACAAGGCCGTCGCCATTGAGATCGGCCATGCCAAGCGACATGAGGCCATTCCCCCCGCCGCTGGCCGCCACTAGGCGAGTGGTCGCGGCAATGCCGCCATTGGCATCGAGCTGGTAGACGAAAAGTGTTGCCGAACCGTTGGGACTGTCAACGCCGTTGGGTACGAACGCATAGGTCTTGCCGCCATTGCCCTTTCGGATGCGGATGGGGCCCAGCACGTAGCCCATGTCCTTTTCCGTCGTGGAATCCTGGGTCGTGTTGTCCCAAAGGATGTTGCTCGCCCCCATCGTTGTCGGATTCGTCACGTCGAGCGCGAAGACGCCGCGGCCGCCCCTACCGAGCGCCGCCACGAGAACGTTCTTGCCGTTGCCCTGGTTGCTCTTGCTGATCACGTCGATCTGACCGTCGACGAAATAGCGGTGCTCGTAGGCGGTGGCGCTCAGCGTCGCCATCGACGTGAAGTCGAGACCCTTGGGGACGTAGGAGAAGAGAACTTTGCCCGTGCTCGCGTCGAGCGCGTGCAACATGCCGTCATTCGCCCCGATGAACAAGGTGTTCGAATCGGCGCTGTAAGCCGGTGACGAGTCGACAATGTCACCCATCGGATACACACGCTTGCGCAGCGTACCGTTGGGCTTGCCAATCTCCTTGCTCTGATCGCCCTTGAGATAGGCGATGTTGTCGGCGGCCGACACTTCGTCCGCCTGCCCGGTCCGCGCTGCGAGGTCGGACGCGCCTACCATGGACGTACCGAAGGTCGAAGCGCTTCCGCCCTTGCTGGTCAGTACCGTGCGACTGGCATACGCCTGATTGACGCCGCCTGACCCGAACGTCTGCGACAGCTTCCAGATCGGTGTATCCGACACGCCGGTCATGGCGGCATTGAACGGGCTGGCCAGGACTTCGCCCCACCACGAGCTCGACGTGAAACCCGCTTCGAAGGTGAGCGTTGTGGTGGCGGTCTTCGTGGAGCTGGACGAAACATTCGAGCCCGACGCGGTACGCGCATCGACCGCCTTCAGCGCATCCGAAAGCGCTGTCGCGAACTTTTCCGTGTCGGTCGCGACGACGAAGCTGCCATGACCGTTGACCGATGCATGCCAGAGGTCATCGATGCGCTGCTTGCCGTCGCTATTGGTCCACGACGAGTTGCTGTATGCGTCGCTCAGCCACACGTCCGGCCACGGATTGGGCTTTTGCCCACTCGGGTCGAGATTGCCCTGCTGGCCGATGGACACACCGAACGTGACCATGTGCTGCCAGTCGGCGTCGTCTGAGCCGCTCTTCTTGACGTTGTTCGCCATCCCCGTACGGAGATCGTTCTTCCAGTAGTAATAGGCCACGTCCGCAAGCGTGTAGGCGATATTGTCCTGGTACGGGTAGCCGGCCGTACCGTCCACGTTGCCGCTGCCATTGCCGGCGGTCGCACCGTTGGAATAGGTCGCCAACGACGAGCCGTTGAAACCATCCTTCTGGTTCCAGTAGCCGTCCGTGGTCAGAATCGCGTAGTTCTGGCGGCAGGTCAGCATCGCGCCGTCGGAATCCTTCCAGGGATTGTCCGTGGCGAAGTAGCGTCCGGCGCGCTGCAGCGCGCCGTGCAGCGGCGTGCCATCACTCGCGATGGCACCCTGCAGTCGCGAATAGAACGTGCTGCGGTTCATCGCGGACGTTCCGCTGTCCTCGAACAGGCCATTGTTCGACGCATACGGAATGGGATAGGCGGGCGCAGAACCAGTGACACCGATGCTGTTGCCGCTCGCGTTCCGGTTCCAGATGGTGTCGAAGCCGACGCGGTAATTCTTGCCGAGCCGGCCGAACGCTTCCGACGCACCGGCCTTCGCCATCTTGTTGCGCGTGCGGTGGTACTGGTACCAGTTGGCAAAGTTCTGCAGCTCGTCCTGTTGGCTGCGGCCGGTAGGCGTCGCGTTCCGCCAACCCGTCGCCGTGACGGCCCAGGTCGCGTCGACCTTATTGGCGCCGGACCGGTAAATCCAGAACGAGACAGTGGATGTCGTGGCGACGAAGGTGTCGGACTGCGCGCTCGAGTTCGACTCGTCCTGGATGATCAGGTTCGCGTTCGTGCAGCCCGCGTTCCTGTAGACGTAGAGATAATGGTTGCGGTTGCCCGACGTACTCACGGTGACGCTGTCACCGACGTTCACGTTGACGTTGATGCAGTTCGAGTAACTGTTGCTGTTCGCCGAAAAATTGCCGTTGTCGACATCGCTCCTGACGAGCTTCTGAACCGCGCCCCCGTTGTAGCCGGAGCCGGAGGTACCAATCCGGTACTTGTCGTAATTCGAAGCGGTCGTCCCCGGGTTAGCGACGATGGGGTAGTAGAAATACGACTCGGTCTGATCACGCAGGTCGATCGTGGACGCGGTCGGGCTGGTGGCGCTGCTGGCGACACTACGGAAATCGGCGTCCGCCAAGCGGTCGTTGAGATCCGTACTCGACGTGCGCCATGGCAAGTAGTCGTTCGCGGGGTTGTAGTAAAGCGTATTGTTCACATACGAGCGATCGGACGGATTGTCGGACAGCGCCGACTTGTCCTCCGGCATCTTCGGGAAGGCCATCGACCCCGAGTCGTCGAGGATCAGCAGGATGTTCGGCGGAATCGCATTACCGCCCGTCAAGAGGGGGTATTGCGGGAACGATGCAGCACCTGCGATCGGTGCGGCCACGAGGACCGCCAGCGCGCCGGCGATCGCGGCGTTGATGCCGCGCGGGAGAACTGCCTCGAATGTGTTTTTCATCATCGTCCCTCAGCGCCGATACAGCGACTGCAGAATCACCTCGGCGCCGTTCGGCGTCTTGGCATAGGAAGTAACGCGGAAGACGCGCTGGACCGTGTTCTCGATACACGGCTTGGAAAGATCGGGACATGGAGCGCCGCCGCCGGAAGAGGTCGTGCCGAAGTCTTCGATCACGAAGCGCGGCGTGATCGTCGTACTCCCCACCGCCACTGCATTACCGTTCTGATAGCCAGTGGCGCTGTCGTCCCAGAATCCGGCAGCCGCCCATGCGGGTTCCGCAGGGGGGCAACCATGACGCAGCGCCCAGCCGTGCAGCCGGTGCCCGTGAATGTGAGCGTGTTCGTCCGCGCAATCGTTTCCGCCTGGCGAAGCCCCGCTTCCGCGACCTGAAACGCCATGCCGCGCGCAGTGATGTTTGCCGCCATGCGCTCCTGCATGATCGCGCCACGCATCGACGCCAAGCCCAACAGCGTCACGATGACGAGCAACAGCAGTACGACCAGCAGCGCCGCACCGGACTGCGTTGCGCGCGACGGCGTCGTGGTGCGTCGGATGTTCATTGGATGTCCTGATGATTTCTGAGCACGATGTAGTCGTCGAGTTGCCGGCTCAGCGCGTTGTTGTCGGTCCCCTTGATCTGATTCGCGGACAGCGCACCCGTCACGGCCTGAAACGTCATCTGCACGTGCACCGCGGAGACCTGTGCCCAGTCTGTAACTGCGGAAGCATCGACGTAATTAGCCGAATTGCCGATCTTGTAGGTCAGGTTGACTGCGCTGACACCTTCCGCGATCTCGCTCGGGGCACCCGTTCCGACCGTGCGCCAAAGTGAATTGCTGCCCCGTCCGTTCGTCGCCACGGTCCACCGCGCGTTGACAGGCACCACCACAAACGCCGGGGAATTACCGATACCACCCGGGCAGCTCGTGACGTCGGCCGCGGTTGCCGGTGCACCCAGCCAGAAGCAGTATCCCGGCCCCGCTGCGGTCTGGGTGCACTGGGTAGAGTCGGGCCTCGGCGTCAGGCTCTTGCCGCAATTCGACGGGGTGTCGTGGCCGATCGTCGTCCCGCCTGCGACCACATTGGTCGCTGAAAACGCGATCGCGTTATCGGTGTTGCACACCATCAGCTGCTGGCCGTTCGCAATCCCCGCCGTCGGTGTGCTCACCGTCAACGGGTCTGTCGACCGCCGATGCTGGCTCACGCTGTAGACGGTCCCCGCGCCGGAATAGAGCGTGATCTCGTCGGAACCCCCGGCACCGCTGCCGTCTACTCCGGAAATGGCATTCGCGAAGCGCGCCCAGGTCGCCGTGTCGGGCGGATTGATTTGCATGACCGGCTGAACCGTCGCCGTGAAGCGAAGGCACGGGTTAGTGCCCGCTTCGCGGATATCGCGCGCAAGCATCTCGAACGCGCTGCGCTGGTTCTCTTGAATGCGATTAATCGCCTCCGTCGAGCCGTACACGCGCTGATTCGACAGGAAGATACTGCCCGCAGCCCCCACCACCAGAAGCCCGAGCAGGAGCGACACTGTTAGCTCGATCATCGTAAAGCCGCGCTGCGCGGCAGGAATGTAACGCGGCACGCGTGTCATAGCTGGCTCGCAATTTTCACTTCGATCGGGGTGCCCGTGTCACCCGGGGTACGAGCGTCGCTCCACTGCACACCGACCGTGCACGTCATCGTGGCGGCCGTGCATGTGACCAGGCCTTTCGCGTCCGGGGCGACCGTCGTCTTCAGGCCGTCGAGCCATCCGGCCATCGTGCCGGCGGTGCCGCTGCCGGTGCCCGCGGTGTAAATGTTGGTGTTGTAAGTCGCGAGGTTGGCGCGATCCGCCCGGACGATGTCCATCATCGAGTAGATCTGGATCGCAGCCTGCGTTCGGCTTGCAGAGCTTCCGGTGTTGCGAAGCGTTATCGCCTGGAGCGCAGCGATGCCCAGGAGCCCGATGGCGAGCACCAGAATCGCGACCATCACTTCGATCAAGCCCACGCCGCCTTGTCGTCCCGGTGAATTCACTCTCGTCATGTCTCAGTACTCCGCGGGCACGTCGCAGGCCGTTGAGGTGAGGCGGCGCGTGCTTATACGGCCGACGATCGCCCCGATGTCGATCGCGTTTTCGCCCGGAAGGTTAGGCGCGCAGAAACGGACGGTGCCGCTAGCGTTAGCACCCGCCGCCGAGAAGCCGTTCGGCGTGAACGTAAACTTGTTCGCGCCAGCTAGCAGATTGGCGCTGGGTTTGATGGTGATGGCGGAATTCATGGTGCTGTCGCGCAATACAGTGGTTACGCTGTTCTTCGTCATCACCGCGATCCATCGATTGCCGATCGTCGCACTACATGCGGTTCCATTCGCGCTCGGGCAGACCGTCGCGCTGGCGCGCCCACTGACGGCTTCGGCGCGCGCGGTCTGAAGCAACGCCACCATCTCGTTCGCCGACCCGCTCAATCGGCTTCGCGCAATGAGATTGGCGAAGCGCGGCACGGCGATGGCCGCCAGGACGCCCAGAACAACAACCGTCACGACGAGCTCGACGAGGCTGAAGCCTCGCACGGCAGCGCGGGCGGCAGGTCGGTAGCGGCTAGTCGGCATGTTTTCCCCCAGAATCGACATACGTACCGTAAGCCACACCTGCCGATCAGGCCATTTGCTCCCGATAGGCGGCCCATCTCCGGGCGTATACGGTTCCGCTTTCGGGCGAGCGACGCCCCCCTGTTGTTCCTTCAGCGAACGCGGTCACACTCTGCACCATGCCTGACCATCGCCCCCTCGACGCTCTCTTCCGGCCTGCGGCACTCATCGCAGTGGTTCTTGCCGGCGAGGCGCTGGCCCTGATCCTTACGCTTGCTCCCGCCCAAGTGACGACATGGCGCCTGATCCAGTTCGGGCTGGCGTCACTCGCGATCCAATGGACGTCGCTCGGCACGTTGTGCGCGATCTACCTGCTGCGACGTCCGCTGTCGCGATCGTCATCGACCGCGGTCGCGTGGACATCGCTCGCTGTACTGCTCGCCATGAGCTTACTGGTCTCGCTTGCGGCCTACACGCTCGATACGTCGGGTGATCACGCGGAGAAGATGTCGTTCGTTCTGCGAATGCTCGCAATCGCTCTGATCGTCGGCGTATTCGGTCTCATGACATACCAGAACTACTGGCGGGCGCAAAAGCTGGCGGTGCGCGCCAAGCAGCTCGAATTGGAAGCGCTCCAGGCACGTATTCAGCCGCATTTTCTATTCAATACGCTCAACACTGGGGCGGCGTTGGTGCACGCCCGACCGGACGAGGCGGAACGACTATTGCTCGACTTGGCGGACCTCTTTCGTGCCGCGCTTCGGGATCCGGAACTCGTTCCGCTCGGCCAGGAACTCGATCTCACGCGTCGCTATCTGGAGATCGAATCGCTTCGCTTCGGCGAACGCCTGCAAGTGCACTGGCATCTACCCGAGACAATTCCGGACGCCAGAGTACCGTCACTCTCACTGCAGCCGCTGGCGGAGAACGCCATACGACATGGCATCGAGCGTCTGCGAAACGGCGGCGCCATCGATATCCATGTTCGCGCTTTGCCGGACCGGGTCGAGGTCGTCCTTGCGAACGACCTGCCCGACAGTCCCAGCGACGACCAAGGTCACGCGATCGGCCTCGCCTCGTCGCGCGAGCGTGTGCACGCGCTCACGGACGGGCGCGGGCACGTCGAGTCGCTGACAGAACGTGGCCGCTACGTGGCTCGGATGACGCTACCCCTCGACAGGAGCAGCGTCACCACATCGGCGTGAGCCTTCAGGTCACCACGCGATAGCACGGGCGATAGTCACCCGCGATCTTCATGCGGTGCTGCTGCACGAAGGCGCGCAGTAGCGCGTCCAGCGCCAGCATGATGTCGGCGTCACCGTGGATCTCGAACGGACCATTCTCTTCCACGCGGCGAATACCATCCTCCTTCACGTTGCCCGCGACGATGCCGGAGAACGCGCGGCGCAGGTCCGCAGCGAGCTCATGCGGCTTGCGGCCGTGATGCAGGTCGAGCGTCGCCATCGCTTCGTGGGTCGGGACGAACGGCTGCTGGAACGCGAGCGGGATGTCGACCGACCAGTTGAAGAAGAACGAATCACGATGCGCGATGCGGTGTTCGCGCACGCGACGCATGCCCTTCGCCATGCGCTTCGCCACCTCCGCCGGATCGCCGACGATGATCTCGTAACGCGACGTCGCCGCTTCACCGAGCGTGAGTCGGAGGAACTGGTCGATCTGCTCGAAATACGGCGCGGACGCGGTGGGGCCGGTGAGGATCAGCGGGAACGGCAACCCCTGATTCTCTTCGCGCAGCAGAATGCCGAGGATGTACAGAATCTCCTCGGCGGTGCCGACGCCGCCCGGGAACACGATGATGCCGTGCGCCATGCGGACGAACGCCTCGAGGCGCTTCTCGATGTCCGGCATGATCACGAGGTGGTTGACGATCGGGTTCGGTGACTCGGCCGCGATGATGCCGGGCTCGGTGATGCCGATGTAGCGCATGCGACGGCGACGCTGCTTGGCGTGCGCGATCGTCGCGCCCTTCATCGGGCCCTTCATCGCACCCGGGCCACAGCCGGTGCAGATGTCGATGCCACGCAGGCCCAGCTCGTAGCCGACCTGCTTCGTGTAGAGGTATTCGTCGCGGTTGATCGAGTGCCCGCCCCAGCACACGACGAGGTTCGGATCCCCCGGCGTCAGCACGCGCGCGTTGCGCAGCAGGCCGAACACCGAGTCGGTGATGCCGTCGGTACTTTCGAGGTCGCGGTTGCTATCGGGGCCAAGCTCGATCGCCGTGTACGCGAGATCGCGCACGACGGCAGCGAGCAGTTCGGCGACACCCTGGATCAGCTCGCCTTCGACGAAGGCCATCGCGGGCGCCTTGATCAGGTCGATGCGGACGCCGCGGTCCTGCTGCTGCACCTGGATGTCGAAATCGGGATAAAGCTCGCGCGCCGCGCGCGGATCGTCACTCGTGCTGCCGCTGGTGAGCACCGCCAGGGCGCAGCGACGCAGAAGCTCGTGCATGCCGCCACTTGAGGCATCGCGCAGGCGCGCAACTTCGGTGCGGGAAAGGATGTCGAGACCGTTGCGCGGGTAGATCCGCGCGTCGACGGTCGGAAGGATGATGCTGGAAGGTGTTTCGGTCACGGCGCTCATTTTTCCGCTTGCTGCTTTCGTCTGTTTTGTGTCCGCGGACTCTAGCGCAGGCGCTGCCGCAAAAGAAAACGGCCGGGGCGAGCCCGGCCGTCTTCACTACTTCGGGTGTCGCTTAGAACTTGTAACGCAGGGTCAGCAGGACCGACCAGCGCTGCGACGGGGAGATGCTCTCGTTCGGCGCGAGGGCCTGCGGCGAGTACAGACCCTGTGCGTTGCGGTACTTCGAGATGTCGTAGACATACTTGCCGTTCTGCACACCCTGCTCGTCCGCCAGCACGCGCTCAAGCGGGAAGGCAGCGCGGTATTCGACGCCCCACTTGTTGTTGAGCATGTTGAGGAAGTTGAAGACGTCGAGGCGGACTTCGCCCTTGTGACCCTTCATGAAGCCCGGGATTTCCTGCGAGAACGACAGGTCGAGCTGGTTGACCCACGGCGCGCGCGCTTCGTTGCGATCGAAGATCTGACCCTGGAAGCGGGCCAGTTCCGGATGCGCAGCGATGTAGTCGTAGAACGACTGGATCAGCGCGGCCGAGTTCGGCGCATTGGCCGTCGCCGGCGCCCAGACGATGTCGTTCGCGCCGGTCGGGATGTACGCCAGATCGCGGAAGTACGAGTCGCCGTTGACGTCGTTGCCGAAGATCCACGAGTACGGGGCACCGTTGTGGCCGTCATACAGCGCCGAGAAGCTGGTGTTGTACGCGCCGAAGAAGCGGTGCTGCCAGGTCACCTGCGCGAGGACGCGGTTCGGGATCTCGTAGTTCGAGGTCGCGAGGTAGTCGTCGTTCGGGTTGATCCAGTCGCGGTTCTGGAAGCTGCTGTTGGCGACGCTCGACGCGCCCGGGTTGACGTCCTTCGCCTGCGTATACGTGTAGGCGATCGACGCCGACCAGTCGTTCGCCATCGGCTTGCGCAGCGAGAACGTCAGGCTGTTGGAGAAGCCCTTGTCCGTGTTGGTCAGCAGGATCATCTGCTGGCCGAACGACGGATTGGCATTCACACGGTTGGTGTTCGCACCGCCCGGCGTACCGTTCGGGTTCAGGGCGTAACTCAGGCGACCATCCGGGAGCACGCCGGTCGGCGTACCCAGGTTGATGTTCTGGTACAGGATGCCCTTGATCGTATCGATGCGCTGGAATTCGGCGCTACCGACCGTGCCACCGAACCACGGGAACGTGTGGTCCATGCCGATCGTGTACTTGGCGACCGTCGGGATCTGGAAATCCGGATCGACGACCGACAGGTTCATCTGCGACGTGCCGTTGCCCGGCAGCGTGCGAACGCCGCCCGGGATCTGCTGGTTGTTCGGATCGGCACTGAACGCCGGATCGGTCGGCAGGCGACGACGATTCACGTCATAGCTGGCGACGGCGACGCCATTGTTCGAATACGGATTCGCGACCCACACCGCCGGCGTGTTCGACACGAACACACCCGCGCCACCACGCAGCTGCGTGTTGTCGTCGATCTGGAAGTTGAACGACGCGCGCGGCTGGAAGACGGCGTTGCCGTCGATGGTGCCCTGATTCGAATAGCCGAAGCCACCCTGCGCACCGCCCACGCCTGCGCGCGGATTCGCACGCAGACCGCAAACGGCCGGGTTGCCTTGGTTACCGAGCGTGTTCGGCGGCGCCGCGAAGCACGGGTTGAACGTCGGATCCGGGTTGATGTACGGAACGTCGTAGCGCAGGCCGTACTGGACGGAGAGCTTGTCGGTCGCCTGCCAGGTGTCCTGCAGGAACAGACCGTACTGCTTCATCTTGAACTCGGCGGCGACGTTGCCCAGGTCATAACCCGGTGCCGGCTGGCTCAGCTGGTAACGACGGTACGTACCGCTCTGGAAGTCCGCGATCGAGTTGAACGCGTACGAGCCGTTGTAGCCCTGCAGGAACAGGTTGTAGAAGTCGTCCTGCTGGAAGTCGAAGCCGCCCTTGACCGTGTGGTCACCGGCGTACCACGTACCGGCGAAGTAGGCGTTCCAGGTCTTGACCGCGAGGCGGTTCGCCTGCGTCGAGAACTCGGTGCCGATGCGCACGGCCGGACCGGTGTCGGCGCCGCCAAGGCGGACCGTCACTTCGGGCTGATGGCCACCGATCAGCGGATCGCGGTCCTGGGTGAACTCGTTGTAGCCGATCGACGCTTCGGTCGAGAAGTTGCTGGTCCAGTCGTCATACAGGCTGAGCGCGTAGCTCGTCGCCTTCTTGTCGAGGACGTACCAGTTGCTCGACAGCGGGAGGATCGGGCTCGCACCCGTCGTCGTCGCGTTGACGATGATCGGCTCGACTTCCTTCGTCTGGCTCAGGCGGAGGCTGGCGCGGTGCTGCTCGTTGATGTTCCAGTCGAACTTGACGAGCGCGCGCTTGCTGTCGGTGTCGACGTTCGAGGCGCTGAGATCACCCGGCGTCATGCCGTTGGCCTTGGCCGCGGCGATGACCTGGTCGACCTGCGCCTGCGTAATGCCCGGCACCTTCAGTGTGGCATTCGAGTCCGACGGGCCGTACGGCGCGCCCGGGCTCGTCTTCTTGCTCTCTTCGTAGCTGGCGAAGAAGAACAGCGTGTCCTTGACGATCGGGCCGCCGAGGGTGGCGCCGATGGTCGTGTCCTTCGTGAAGCCCGTCCACTTCGCGCCCGACTGGTTCTCACCAATCATGTTGTCGGCGTTCTGGTAGACGTAATAGACCGAGCCGTGGAAGTCGTTCGTGCCGCTCTTGGTGACGGCATTGACCCACGCGCCGACGCCACGACGCGTCGCCACGTCGAAGTTGGCCGTCGAGATGTTGTAGCTCTCGATCGCGTCCTGCGAGATCGGCGTGCCCTTGGTCGGCAGGCCGTTGTCGTTCAGGCCGAACGGGTCGCCCGCCTGGATGGTGTCGATCGTGATGCTGTTGTAGCGGAAGTTCTGGCCGGCGGCCGAGAACGCGCCGCGGTCGCGGTCGGTGACGACGATGCGGGGATCGGCACGCACGACGTTCTGGATCGAACGGTCCGGGGCCGGCATGCGGTCGAGGTCGCGACGCGACAGGTTGGTGCTGATGCCCTTCATGTCGGCGCCGAAGTAGGCGGCCGTGGCCTTGCCCTTGACGACGACGGAGCCCAGCTCCACGTCGGTCTTGGCGAGGTGCATGTCGACGTCGGCAACCTGATCGAGGCCGAGGTAGACGCCTTCCTGATGACCGTTACCGGCCGGCGTGCTCACCGTGATGGTGTACGGACCACCGACGCGCAGACCGCGCGCGTTGTAGTGGCCGCTCGCGTCCGTGGTCGCGTGGCTGACGGTGCCCGACTCGACGTGCGTGATCGTGACGTCGGCGCCTGCAATCGGCTGACCCGCGGCATCGGTGACGGTACCGCCGACACCCGAGGAGGTGCTCTGGGCGAAAGCAGAAGCGGCGGCAAGGGCGGTGAACAGGCCAAGCGTCAGCTTGGACAGCCGCAGGCGGCTGGGATGGGTCATACGAGGCCTCGATGGACACGGTCAGACGGAATGGCACAGCCGAAACTCCCCGTCCCGGCTGTGGTTAAGATGAGGTTAACACGCTAGGAGCCTTTCGTGACAGGCGCGTGACGAAACGCAAATCACAGCTCCCGACGGACGGCTGAAGCCTTCAGCGGAGGTAGGCGGACAGTCCGTCAAGGAACATCTGGACCGAAATCGCGACCAGCAGCATGCCCATCAGCCGCTCGATCGCGATCAGCACCCGCTTGCCCAGGAAGCGGTAGAGCACGGTGGCGAAGAACAGGATGGTCGCGGTCGCCGCCCAGGCGATCAGCAGGGCGAGGCTCCAGTCGTTCAAGCGCCCGGGCTCGTTGCTGCCCATCAGCATCACGGCCGCCATGCCCGAGGGGCCCGCGATCAGCGGGATCGCCATGGGAACGATGAAGGGCTCGCCATCCGGGATCTCGCCCATCAGCCCTTCCGGCGGTGGGAAGATCATGCGGATGCCGATCAGGAACAGCACGATGCCGCCCGCGATCGACACCGACTCCTGCCGCAGGTGCATCAGTTCCAGGGCGTACTTGCCCCCCCAGAGGAAGGCGAACAGCACGCCCAGCGCGATCACGAGCTCACGCACCAGCACGATGCGCTGACGCCGCGGCGGCAATGCCCGCAGCAGGCTCAGGAAGACCGGGATATTCCCCAGCGGATCGAGGATCAGGAACAGCAGCAGCGCTGCGGAGGCGACGGTCATGCCGGCGACGCGGTCAGTTCGGCGGGCGTCGGCGACCAGATCGTCCCGCGACGCGAGCGGCCCGCTCCGGACAGCAGCTCGACCGCTGCCGGTGCGTAGACCGACGGGTCCACGGCCTGTCGGTCCGTCTCCTCGACCCAGGCCCTCGCGCGCAGCGTCGTGCGCATCGGGCCCGGCATCAGTCCGGCGACGCGAACGCGGCTATTGGCAAGTTCCGCATGGAGAATCTGCACCGCGCCCCGCAGCCCGAACTGCGAGACCCCGTAACCGCCCCAGTACGCGGCGCCGACGCGCTCCGGGGAGTCCAGCGTGAAGACCACGGCCGCATCGTCCGCCTTGGCGAGTAGCGGCAGCATGGCCTGGGTCAGCCACCATGGCGCGGTCAATCCGACGTGGATCGAACGCGCGAAGTCGGCGGGGTCGGCGTGGACGACGGGCGTCAGGCCACGGAACTCGGCCGCGCAGTGGACGATGCCGTGCAGGCCACCGAAGCCCGATTCCAGCCGCTCGGCCAACTCAGCGTAGTCGTCGGGCGATGCGCCTTCGAGGTCGAGCGGATAGATCGCCGGCTCTGCGCCGACTGCAGCAATCCGGTCATACACGCGATTGAGCCGCGGCACCTTGTGGCCGAGCAGCACGACCGTCGCCCCTGCTTCCGCGCAGGCGACGGCAACGGCGCTGCCGAAGCCGCCGTGTGCGCCGGTGACGAGGACCACGCGGCCATCAAGCGAGCGGGACACCGACTCGCTCACGAAGCCTGCGTCTCGCTGACGATACGCGCCAGTTCGCCCGACTCCAGCAGCTCGAGCGTGATGTCGCAGCCGCCGATCAGCTCACCGTGGATGAAGAGCTGCGGGAATGTCGGCCAGTTCGACAGGCGCGGCAGGTTGGCGCGCACCTCCGGGTCTTCGAGGACGTTGATCGTGTGCAGCTCGGTCGCGCCCGCCTGACGCAGCGCCTGCACCGTGCGGCTGGAAAAACCGCACATCGGGAATTGCGGCGTGCCCTTCATGAAGAGGACGACGGGATGGCGGTCGATCTCCGCCTCGATGCGCTCCATGATGGTCATGGGCTGGTTCCTGTGCATTGCACCGCTGCGACGGATCGCAACGGCATCGTGGGGATAGAATGGGAAATTGTACGCCCCCACAAGGAGTTGCCGCATGGCCATCGAACTGCCTCCCCTGCCCTACGACCGCGCCGCGCTCGAGCCACACATGTCGGCGGAGACGCTGGACTACCACTACGGCAAGCATCACAAGGCGTACGTCGACAACGCCAACAAGATGATCGAGGGCACCGAGTTCGCCGATATGCCGCTCGTGGACATCATCCGCAAGGCGCAGGGCGGCCTGTTCAACAACGTCGCGCAGGTGTGGAACCACACCTTCTTCTGGAACTGCATGAAGCCCAACGGCGGCGGCGAGCCGACCGGCAAGCTGGCCGACGCGATCAACCTGGCGTTCGGCGACTTCGCCACGTTCAAGGAAGAGTTCGCGAAGACCTGCGTCACCACGTTCGGTTCGGGCTGGGGCTGGCTGGTGCAGCGTCCGGATGGTTCGCTTGCACTTGTGAGCACCTCGAACGCGAACACGCCGATCACCGGCGAAGACACGCCGCTGCTGACCTGCGACGTGTGGGAACACGCGTACTACATCGACTACCGCAACCTGCGTCCGAAGTTCGTCGAGGCGTTCTGGAACCTCGTCAACTGGGACTTCGTGGCGTCGAACATGAAGTGATCCGTCGCGCGACGGGTTCGACGAACGGCCGGGCAAACCCGGCCGTTCGCGTTTCCAGCGCCCCGCGCTAGGCTTGGCGGCACCAGGGGAGATCTTTCCGAATGACCGCGACCGCCATGCCGGGGTACGTGCCGTACCTCATCGCCGCCACTGTCGGCTTCAGCATCTATCGACGCATCCGCAGCCACTTCGGTCGCCAGCCGTGGCGCCCGAAACGCACGATCGCCCGTGTGGTGATCCTGTCGTTGTTCCTGGTGCCGCTCGCGTTGCTCGCCGTCGTCCGGCCGACGGAGAACTGGGGCATCGGCGTCGGTGCCGCGCTGGGTATCGGGCTCGGCCTGCTCGCCTTGCGACTGATGCGCTTCGACACCACGGGCGGACAGCCCGGTTATACGCCGAATCCGTGGATCGGCGCGGCGCTGACCGGCCTGCTGGTCGGCCGCATGGCGTGGCGTTTCGTGTCGGGCGGTTTCACCACACCGCAGACGTCCAGTCCCTTGACGCTCGCGATCGCCGCCACCGTGTTGACGTTCTACGTCGTGCAGGGCCTCGGCCTCATGCAGCGCATGAAGCGGATGACCGCCGCGCCGGGCGCGGTCGTCACGCCCTGATTCCGATCAGCGGCTCGCAAGCCGCTCGATCACCGGCGCGACCTGTGCGTCGCGCCCCAATCGCTCGCCCACGCGCTTCAGAGCCGACGCGAGCGATTCCGCATCGTCAGCGCGCAGCGTCGCGTGCCCGACCTTGCGACCCGCGCGCGATTCCTTGCCGTAATCGTGCCAATGCCCGCCCGACTCCTGGAGCACCGGCGTCGCATCCGGCATCTCGCCGATCCAGTTGAGCATGCAGGCGTGGCCGACCATGCGCGTGTCGCCGAGCGGCAGACCCAGCACGGCGCGCAGATGGTTCTGGAACTGCGACGTCTCGCTGCCTTCGATGGTCCAGTGCCCCGAGTTGTGCACACGCGGGGCGAGCTCATTGGCGAGCAGTACGCCGCCCTGCGAAAACAGCTCGAGCGCGAACACGCCTACGTAGTCGAGCGCTTCGGCGAGCCGCTTCGCGTGGCCGAATGCGAGCGCATGCGTCGCGTCGTCGGCGGTTGCGGGCGCGAGACTCGCCGACAGCACGCCGTCGACGTGCCAGTTCTCGGTCAGCGGCCACGCGCGGAACTCGCCGTCACGGCCGCGCACCGCGACGACGGACAGTTCGCGCTCGAAGTGCACGAAACCTTCGAGGATCAGCCCGACCTTCGGTGCCTGCGCGCCGAGCGCGGCCCAAGCCGCATCGATGTCGTCAGCGCTACGCAGGCGGAACTGGCCCTTGCCGTCGTAGCCGAGCCGGCGGGTCTTGAGGATGCACGGCGTACCGATCGTCGCGATCGCGGCGCGCAGATCGTCGAGCGTGTCGATGGCGGCGAACGGCGGCACCGGAATACCCAGGTCCCGGAACAGCGTCTTCTCGGCCAGTCGATCCTGCGCGGTCGCCAGTGCGCGCGGGTTAGGAAAGACGTCGACGCGTTCGGTCAGCCACTGCGCGGATTCGGCCGGCACATTCTCGAAATCGAACGTCGCGACATTCACCTGCGACGCGAATTCGGCAAGGGCAGCGTCGTCGCGATAGTCGCCCACCACCATCGGCGCGAACTGACCCGCGCAGGCGTCGGCGACGTTGTCCATGATGAGGAAACGCAGGCCAAGCGGTGCACCGGCCAACGCGAGCATGCGCGCGAGCTGGCCACCGCCGAGGATGCCGACGGTCGTCATCGGCGCGGATCGTCGTTCTGCATGACGTCGGCGGTCTGCTTCGCGCGGAACGCGTCGAGCCTCGCGCCGATCTCCGGCATCTCGGCGGCCAGCATCGAGGCAGCGAACAGCGCCGCGTTCGAGGCACCCGCATTGCCGATCGCGAACGTTGCCACCGGAACGCCGGCCGGCATCTGCACGATCGACAGCAGCGAATCCATGCCGTTGAGCGCCTTCGACTGCACCGGCACGCCAAGTACGGGCACCGGCGTCTTGGACGCGAGCATGCCCGGCAGGTGCGCCGCACCGCCGGCGCCGGCGATGATCGCGCGCAGGCCGCGATCGCGCGCCGTCGCGGCGTAATCGAACAAAACGTCCGGCGTGCGATGCGCGGATACCACGCGCACCTCGTGTGGCACGCCCAGCTCCTCGAGCTTCGCAGCCGCGTGCTGCATGGTCTCCCAGTCCGAGCGCGACCCCATCACGATGCCGACCACGGCGGCGGGCGATTGCACGGCAGCCATACGTTCCCTTCCGGTCAAAGACGTATTCTAAACGGCCCACCCGCGATTCCCTGCCATGGACCGCAAGCTGCTCGACCTGCTGGCCTGCCCGACCACCCGACAGCCGCTGCGTCCGGCCGACGCCCGCGTGCTGCACGATCTCAACGCGGCCATCGCCGGCGGCGCCGTCAAGCGCGGCGACGGCAGCCCGCAGTCGGCCGCGGTCGACGCCGCGCTGGTGACCGCCGACGGTCGCCTCGCCTACCGCATCGACGACGGCATCCCGGTCCTGCTGGCCGAAGAAGCGCTGGACCTGACGACCTGCGGCATCACCGCGGCATGAGCCTTCCGTTCGACCCGCCGCTCGCCGCGGTGGAGGCCGACGTCCGTCGCGCGCTCGAGGAAGACATTGGTACGGGCGACGCCACCGCGGCCCTTCTGCCCGACATCGACGACACCGCCTACCTGCTGTGCAAGGAAGTCGCCGTCGTCTGTGGCCGGCCGTGGTTCGACGCCTGCCATCGCGCCCTCAATCCGGACGTCGCGATCGCCTGGCATGTCGCCGAGGGGGACCGCGTGCGTGCCGGCACGCTCCTGGCGACATTGCAAGGCCGCGCGCGCGCGCTTGTCACCGCCGAGCGCGCATCGCTGAACTTTATGCAGACGCTGTCGGCGACCGCGACGGTCACGGCCGACCACGTCGCGGCGGTCGCCGGCACACGGGCGAAGATCCTCGACACCCGCAAGACGATTCCGGGCCTGCGCCAGGCGCAGAAATACGCGGTGCGGGTCGGTGGCGGCAGCAATCACCGCATGGGCCTATTCGATGCGGTGATGCTCAAGGAAAACCACATCCGCGCCGCCGGTTCGATCGCGGGCGCGGTGCGCAACGCGCGCGAACGCTCGCCTTCGCTGCCGGTGATCGTCGAAGTCGAAACGCTCGATCAGCTGCGCGAAGCGCTCGAGACCGGCTGCGAACGCATCCTCATCGATGATTTCGATGCGGACACGCGCCGCGAAGCCGCGCGCATCGCGAACGGGCGGATTCCGTTGGAAGTGTCGGGCGGCGTGGATCTCGCGAGCCTGCGCGCGATCGCCGAGGACGGCGTGGACTGCATCTCGATCGGCGGACTGACCAAGCACGTCCGCGCGATCGACCTATCGCTCAAGCTCGGTCGCAAGCCGGGCTGAGCGACTCGTCGGGGATTTAGAGCGCGACGACGATCGCCGCGGCGAGCAACGCCATGCCGATCGCGACGCCCCACAGCAGGCGCGGATCCATGCGCGAGGACTCGACCGCCTCGTGTGATTCATTCTCGGACGGCACCGTCGACAGCACGCGGAAGCGCAGCGTGTCGAAGCCGATCTCGTCGCCGATCCTGGCCTCACCGCTGAGAATGCGCTTGCCGTTGAGGAAGGTGCCGTTGGTCGAGCCCAGATCCTCGATCTGGACGCTGGTGTCGGTCGCGACGAGGCGCGCATGCGCGCGCGAGATGCCGTTTTCGTCGAAGCGGAGCGTCGACTCCGGCGCACGGCCGACGGTATTGGTCGCGGCAAGTGCGAAGCTGCGGCCGAACAGATGACCCGACATGCCGCGCAGCACGAACCTCGGCAGCGCGGCGCGAACCGTCGTCGCGAAGAGGTCGTCGTTGGCGGGCGGCGCGTTTGCGCCGGGACGCGCGGCCGCGACGTTCTCCATGCCCGTCAGGCGCGCTTCGAAACGATCGAACGCAACGCGGTCGCCGTCGCGCAGTGCGATCAGGCCACGCACCGGCGAACCGTTCACCGCGACCGATGCGTCGGTCGGCACGTCAAGCATTACGCCATTCGCGGTGACGTGCAGCTGGCAATGCTTCGGCTGTACGCCGGGCCGGTCCAGCACGATGTTGGCGTCCGGTGCGGACCCGACGCTGTTGACGCCCGGTTGCAGGATGACCTGCGGGTGTTCGCCACCCGGGAATACGAGTTTCATCGGTGATCGCCCCCTCGATCCTTGGCGGCTCTTGCCGAGATCCGCTGCGGTCGCCACAGTAACAAAATGCCAACACTGATCGTGATGATGGTCTTCACGGCCGTTGCGGTGGCGTTCTGGAACGCCGGACGCGCTGCGGCCGAACGTGCACGCGACCTGGGTCGCGACGCCTGCCGCGCCGCGCGCGTGCAATGGCTCGACGATTCCGTCCACGTCATCGGCCTGCGACCGCGCCGCCTTGAGAGTGGGAAGCTCGGATGGGAACGCACGTTCCGGTTCGACTACTCGCTCAACGGCGCCGATCGCCACCAGGGGCGCCTCGTGCTGCGCGGCGATCGCCTGGTCAGCTTCGTCGGGCCGCCGACGCCGGAACCTGTGCCATTTCCGCCGCGCGTGCCCCTCGACTGAATCGCCTTACTTGACGACGCGCAGGTGGCCCCGACGCGGAGGCGTCGGCGGCTCGTGGTCGCCGTCATCACCCGTGTCGTCCGGTGTTTCGTCACCCGTATCGGAAACGAGCTCGAGTGTCGGCCCGTTTTCACCAAGCGCGCCCGCCGGCAACGCCGCGGTGGCGCCGGCTTCCTCGGAATCCGGCGGAAGCGCCATGCCCTGCCCGTTCTCGCGTGCATAGATGGCGAGCACCGCGCCCACCGGCACGGAAACGGCATGACTGACGCCGCCGAAGCGCGCGCTGAAGCGAATGATCTCGTTCGTCATTTCCAGGCCCGCGACAGCGCGCTGGGCAACGTTGAGCACGATGCGGCCGTCGTTGATCGCGTGCTTGGGCACCTGCACACCGGGACGCGTCGCGTCGACCAGCAGATGCGGGGTCAGGCCGTTGTCGGCGATCCACTCATACAGCGCCCGCAGCAGGTACGGACGGTGGCTGGTCATCTCGAATTCGTCACTCATGCGCGCAGTTTAAGCGAGGGACTGTCGCAGGCGCGCGTGACACGCGACAGGACGTTTGCCAACGAAAAAGCCCGCCGTAAGGCGGGCCCGAATCGATATCGCCGCAACCCGAATTACATCGGCAGGTCGCGCAACTTGCGCTCCTGCTCGGTCAGGCTGCGTGTGAAACCCGGATTCCGGAAGATGCGGTTGCCATAGTCCTCGATCACCTTGCCGTCCTTGGGCAGCGGCACGCCGAGCGCCGGCAAGCGCCAGATGATGGGTGCCATCGCGCAGTCGGCGAGGCTCATCTCGGGATTGAGGAAGAACTTGCTGGCCTTGAACAACGGCACCGCTGCGGTCAGCAGTTCCTTGAGGCGCTTGCGACCGGCTTCCTGCTGCGCCTTGTTGCCCAGTTGGATCGCCTGCACCTGCGGCACCCAGTCGTGCTCGAGGCGCAGCATCGCCAGGCGCAGGCGTGCGCGCGACAGCGGGTCGACCGGCATCAGCGGCGGATGCGGGTAACGCTCGTCGAGGTATTCGCTGACGACGCTCGCCGCGTACAGCACCAGATCTCGCTCGACCAGGGTCGGCACCGACTGGTACGGATTGAGATCCACCAGATCTTCCGGCGGATTCTGCGGGTCGACCGGAATGAGGTCGTACGTCACGCCCTTGGCCGCGAGCACAAGGCGCACGCGATGACACAGGACGCAATCGGTGGAAGAAAACAGGGTCAGGGTATTACGCATGCGTGGACTCGCCGCCATCGTCGACCTCGATCGACCGGAAACCGCCGGCCGCAGGGCGCCGCCCACCCCGTGCGGGCGGTCGCCAACGGTCCCGAGTCACGGCGATGCGGTGTCCTATCCCCGACACCGCAGCCGCGATCAATGCTCGACGTCGCGCCAATATTCCTTCTTCAACAACCAGGCGAGGAACGTCAACAGCGCCAGGAACAGTACCACCCACACGCCCATCGATTGACGCTTGATGGCCGCGGGTTCGCCGGCGTACTCGAGAAATGTAGTGATGTCGCGCGCCGCACGGTCGAAGCCCTGGGCATCGAGCGTACCGGGCTCGGTGACCTTCAGGCCCAGCACCGGGCGCTCGCCCGTCGCGTCGGGTTTGCCGAACTCGGCATGCTGCAGACCCTGCAGCTGCCACAGCGGATTCGGCATCGACACGTTCGGGAAAACGGTGTTGTTCCAGCCGACCGGGCGCGACTCGTCCAGATAGAAGGACTTGAGGTACGTGTAGATCCAGTCCGGACCGCGCACGCGGGCGATCAGCGAAAGATCCGGCGGCTGCTTGCCGAACCAGTCCTTCGACTCGGCCGGCATCGCGACGCCGATCGTCTCGCCGACCTTGGCGCCCGTGAAGTTGAGGTTGTTCTGCACCTCGTCCTCGGTCAGGCCGAGGTCTTCGGCCATGCGCGAATAACGCAGGTACTGCAGCGAATGGCAGCCCGAGCAGTTGTTCATGAACAACTGGGCGCCGCGCTGCAGGGAGGCGCGGTCGGTGATGTCGGTGCCGGCCTGCTGGAGGTTGCCCTCCTCTTCGGCGAACAGCGGCATCGACGCCGCGAGGCCGAGCATGAGCGTCGCAAGCGATCGCAGAACTCGCATCTTCTTGGATCCGACAGGCTGGAAGGAGGTGGAGGGACGAACGGACGGATTAGTCATGCATCGTCACCCGCTCGGGCACCGGCTTCGTCTTGTCGATGCGGGTCCAGATCGGCATCGTGATGAAGAACATGAAGTAGAAGAACGTCAGCACGCGACCGATGTAGGTCTCGTTGACGTCCGTGCCGGGGCCCGAACCGATCTTGCCGAGCCACAGGAAGGCGAACGCCAGGAGGAGGAACATGGTCTTGGCGAGCGCACCGCGGTAGCGCATCGACTTGACCTTGGCCTTGTCCAGCCACGGCACGAAGAACAGCAGCATGATCGCGCCGAACATCGTCATGACGCCGAGCAGCTTGTTCGGCACCACGCGGAGCATCGCGTAGTACGGCGTGAAGTACCACGTCGGCTTGATGTGCGACGGCGTCACCAGGCGGTTGGCCTCGGTGAAGTTGTCGTGCTCGAGGAACAGACCACCGACGGTGGGCTCGAAGAAGATGATGAAGGCCGCCAGCATCAGGAAGAAGCCGACGCCGACCATGTCCTTGACCGTGTAGTACGGGTGGAACGGGATCGTGTCCTTCGGCGCGGTGGCCGACCAGCGATTGCCCTTCGGGCCGTACTTGACGTCGACGCCGTCCGGATTGTTCGAGCCCACTTCGTGCAGCGCACCGAGGTGCAGCACGACGAGCAGCAGAAGCACCAGCGGCAGCGCGATGACGTGCAGCGCGAAGAAGCGGTTGAGCGTGGCGTCGGACGGCAGGTAGTCGCCCATGATCCATTCGGTCAGGCCGTTGCCGATGACCGGGATCGCGCCGAACAGCGAAATGATGACCTTCGCGCCCCAGAACGACATCTGGCCCCACGGCAGCACGTAGCCCATGAACGCCTCGGCCATCAGCACGAGGTAGATCACCATGCCGAGGATCCACACGAGCTCACGCGGCTTCTTGTACGAGCCGTACATCAGGCCGCGCCACATGTGCAGGTAGACGACGATGAAGAAGAGCGAGGCGCCGGTGCTGTGCATGTACCGGATCAGCCAGCCCCACTCGACGTCGCGCATGATGTACTCCACCGACGCGAACGCCTGCGCGGCGTCGGTCTTGAAGTGCATCGTCAGGAAGATGCCGGTGACGATCTGGTTGACCAGCACCAGCAGCGCGAGCGAACCGAAGTAGTACCAGACGTTGAAGTTCTTCGGAGCGAAGTACTCCGTCATGTGCTTCTTGTACGCCTCGCCCGCGCCGGGGGCACGGTCGTGGAACCAGTTCACGACGCCGGCGATCAGGCCGGTCGCCGGATCGTTCGGCGCCTGCTTCGTATCGTTATTGGTGGCCATGTCAGGCGGCTCCCTTCGGATCGACGCCGATCACGATGCTGTTGTCGTTCTCGAAGTAGTGCGGCGGCACGGCGAGGTTCTTCGGCGCGGGAACGCCCTGGAACACGCGGCCGGACATGTCGAAACGCGACTTGTGGCAGGGGCAGAAGTAGCCGCCCTTCCATTCCGGGTCGAACGGCTCGGGGCGGATTTCCGCCTTCATTTCCGGCGAGCAGCCCAGGTGGGTGCACAGGCCGACGAGCACGGAAATCTCCGGCTTGATCGAGCGGTAGTGGACGTCACCCTTCAGCACGTACTTCGGCTGCTGGTCGACGTCTTCCGACTTCGGATCGCGCAGGCGGTTGTCGAGCGTCGGCAGCGCCTTGAGGATGTCCTGCGAGCGACGGACGATCCAGATCGGCTGGCCGCGCCACTCGATGATCATGCGCTGGCCCATCGGCAGGCCGCTGATGTCCGCCGTAACCGGCGCACCGGCGAGCTTCGCGCGCGCGCTCGGGTTCCACGACTTGATGAACGGCACCGCGGCGAAGCCGGCACCGACCGCGCCGACGACTGCGGTCGTCGCGGTAAGGAACCGACGGCGGCCGAGGTTGACCGGCTCGTGGGTGGGCTCGTTGACCCCTTCGTTGGCCATCCGGCACTCCGAAAACTGATTCGACATGGGCCGCCCCGCAGGCAACACGGGACGGCTGATAAAGACGCGGAAGTGTAACGGAACGGTGAACGGGCCGACAATCGGCTAACGGCGTTCCGGCGAGGATGCCGGACGGATTTCGCATTCCGCGCCGCCCGGAACGCGAAAAGGCCAGCCGGATGAGGGCTGGCCTTTCGTGATTCCCACCGGGCAAGCGCGTCAGCGCAGGACCGGCGAACTCCGGTAACGGTCCGCAAGCAGCGCCACGCGTTGCACGTAACGCTGGGTCTCGCTGTAGGGCGGCACGCCGCCGTACTTGTCGACCGCGCCCTCGCCCGCGTTGTAGCCCGCGGCCATCAGGCGGATGTCGCCGTTGAAGCGCTTCAGCAGGAACGCCAGGTACTGCACGCCGCCGCGGATGTTCTGTGCCGGGTCGAACGCGTTGCCGACTCCGAAACGGCGCGCAGTGGCCGGCATCAGCTGCATCAGACCCTGCGCGCCGACGCGCGACAGCGCGTTCGGGTTGTAGGCCGACTCCGCATGGATGATCGCGCGGACCACCGACTCCTCGACGCCGTACTGCGCGGCGGCCGCGGCGATCTCGTTGCGGTAGGCGTCCGTCTTCAAGCGGATCGTGGAGAAATTGACGCCCGGCTGCGCGCCGCAGGCGTAGCAGGTCTCCATGAAGCTGTACTTGATCGTGCGCACCGCACCGGCGCTCGCCACGCCGACCGGGCGGCGGCTCGAGTAGTGCCGCACGCCGTCCTGCATGTACGAATAGATCTGGCCCTGCACGAGGCGGGTCGGCGGCGCGGACGATACCGGTGCGCTGGCCGCCGGAGCGATCTCGACGGCAGCGGTCGACACGGCGGGGAGCGATCCCGTGGCCGGTGAACCGGCAACGAGATTGACCGGCGTCACCGCGCCCTGCGCCGGCATCTTCGGCGCGACGTAACGCGGCGCCTTCTTCGCCGTATACCGGCTCACGACCTCGCAGTTCGCGCCGGACAGCCGCTTGCTGGAGTAGCTGCGGACCCCGCCGACATCACAGCGGTACACGGTGCCGGCCATGGCCGGAGCTGCGGCGCCGAACAGACCGGCAACCAGCAGAAGTGCGACGGGCGTCTTCATGGGGCCATCATTCCGTGTTCCCGGAATTTTCACAAGCCGTTGATCGGACAGGAATTGTTGATCTGCGGACGCGGTCACCCGGCCTGTTGCACCGCGGTAAACTGCACCGGCCGGCCCGGATTAATCGCCGCCCTTCCCGGATTCCAATGACCGATCTCGCGCTCCCCGTCGCCGACCCGACGACGTCCCCTGCCGCCACCCCACGCGGCAAGCTCTTCATCGAAACCCACGGTTGCCAGATGAACGAGTACGACTCGGCGAAGATGGCCGACGTTCTCGCCGTCGCCGAGGGTCTGGAAATCACCCATGACCCGGCCGAAGCCGACGTCATCCTGGTCAACACCTGCTCGATCCGCGAGAAGGCCCAGGAAAAGGTCTTCAGCCAGCTCGGCCGCTGGCGCTCGCTCAAGCAGGGCGGCAAGCCGGTCCTGATCGGCGTCGGTGGCTGCGTGGCGAGCCAGGAGGGCGAGGCGATCGTGAAGCGCGCCCCATTCGTCGATCTGGTGTTCGGCCCCCAGACGCTGCACCGCCTGCCGGAGCTGATCGAGGCCCGCCGCGAGTCGGGCAAGCCGCAGGTCGACATTTCCTTTCCGGAGATCGAGAAGTTCGACCGCCTGCCCGAGCCGCGCGCGGACGGGCCGAGCGCGTTCGTCTCGATCATGGAAGGCTGCTCGAAGTACTGCTCGTTCTGCGTAGTGCCCTACACGCGCGGCGAGGAAGTCAGCCGTCCGTTCGAGGATGTGCTGGTCGAAGTCGCGCAGCTGGCCGCACAGGGCGTTCGCGAGATCAACCTGCTGGGCCAGAACGTCAACGCGTATCGCGGACCGATGGGTGAAGGCGAGATCGCCGACCTCGGCCTCCTGATCCGCACGATCGCCCAGATCGACGGCGTCGACCGCATCCGTTTCACCACGTCCCACCCTCTCGAGTTCTCCGACTCGCTGGTCGAGGCCTATCGCGACGTGCCGCAGCTCGCGAACTACCTGCACCTGCCTGTGCAGTCGGGTTCCGACCGCATCCTCGCCGCGATGAAGCGTGGCTACACCGCGCTCGAATTCAAGCAGAAGATCCGCAAGCTGCGTGCGGTGCGGCCCGACATCTCGATCTCGTCGGACTTCATCGTCGGCTTTCCCGGGGAGACCGATGCGGATTTCGAGAAGACGATGAAGCTGATCGAGGACGTCGGCTTCGACCAGTCGTTCTCCTTCATCTACTCGCGTCGTCCGGGCACACCGGCATCGAATCTCGAGGACGATGTATCGAGTGAGACCAAGCATGCGCGCCTGTCGCGTTTGCAGGCGACGATCAACGCGAACGCGGCGCGCATCTCGCAGTCGATGGTCGGCAGCGTGCAGCGCATCCTCGTCGAAGGGCCGTCGCGCAAGGATCCGAACGAATTGACGGGCAAGACCGAGAACATGCGTTCGGTGAACTTTGCGGCGCCGAAGCGCCTGGTCGGTCAGTTCGTCGACGTCGTGATCACCGAGGCGCTGTCGAATTCGCTTCGCGGCCGCGTGGTGACGCAGGACGAGGCGGTTCCGGCGTAAACGAAGCGGCTATGCCGGCGCGCGCATGAGCGCGTCCGGATACCGCTCGACCCAGCGTGCCAGCGTGCGCGCGCAGTGGGACGCGATGATCCAGGCGTCGGGTTGTTCGTCGCGGAACCGGCGCAGGCGCGACAGCGTGGCCGCGTAATCGTCGGACGCATCCATCGCCAGTTGCCGGGCCAGCCACGACAGCGGGCCGCGGCTATCGAGCTGCGCGTGCTGCCAGAAGGCGTCGGCAACGAGCAGCACGCGTGCGTCGTCGTGGCGCGCAGCCAGCCCGATCTGCCCACGCGCATGACCGGGCAGGTCGACCAGGACGATGTGGCCGTCGCCGAAAAGATCGTGCCCACGCCCCAGCGATGCCAGATCGCGCCCGAGCGGCGCGAAGTCACCGCTGCCGACCACCTGTAAACGCGACTCGAAATCGTCCGGCAACAGCTCGCGCCAGACCTGCGCGTGCAGGCGAGCGAGCGGGCCGCGCTGCATCGTGCGCCACGCATCGGCATGCGCGACGAAACGCGCGGACGGGAATGCGCGCAGGCCACCGACGTGGTCGGGATGGAAGTGACTGATGACGATCCAGCGCACGTCCTCCGGCGCAATGCCGCGTTGACGGAGCAAGGTCACGGCATCGCCCTCAGGCGGGCAGCAGACGCCCAGCACGCCGCGATACACGCGTCGCAGACCGCGGCGCATCGCGGTACGCGCGGGTTCGCCGTAACCGCAGTCGAACAGGATGGGGCCCTGGGCCGGATGTTCGATCAGCGCCCAACCCGCGGGAAACGCGACACGACCACCGTCGCGTTCGGGCAGCGAGGCCAGCACCGGATCCACGTGACTGTGGCCGGAGACGCCGAGCCACACGCGGGTCACGTGCCCTGCTCCACCAACGCAGCGAACGTGCGTGACAGCGCGTCGTCCAGCGCCACGCGCGGCTGGTACCCGAGCTCCGACCGGGCGCGAGAGATATCGAGCGTCATGTCGACGCTGAGCAGTTCGACGCCGTAGCGCAGCAATGCCGGCTCCCGCTGCGGCATCGCGATGCGATGCACGCGTTCGAGCGCACTGGCGACGGCGCCGAGCAGCGATGCCGATACGTGACGCCGCGGCGCTGGTTCGCCCAGTGCCGCTGCGAGTCGATCGATCACGTCCCAGATGCGGGCCGGCTCGCCGTTGCTGATGTTGTAGGCACGGCCGTGCAGCATCACGGGTGCTTCGAGCGCGTTGAGCACGGCGTCGACCGCGTTGTCGATGTAGGTGAGATCGACGGTGCAGCGCCCGTCCCCGATGCGCGGCAGCCGTCGGCGGCGCAGCGCTTCGGCGATGCGCGGCAGCAGCGAGCTGTCGCCCGGACCGAAGATGGCGCGCGGGCGCAGGATCAGCGTCGAAACCGACGTCCCGTCCGTCAGTTCAAGCACGCGTCGCTCGGCGATGCGTTTGGTATCGGCGTAGTCGTTCACCGCGCGCGCCGGTAAGGCGTCGTCTTCGCGGATGCCGAGATGCGGGCGGCCATCGTGGTAGATGCCGGGTGTCGAGATGTGGACCAGCCGCGACACACCGGCGTGGGCGCACGCACGTGCGATGTTTTCTGTCGCATCGATGTTCGCGGCGACGAACGCGGGCCGCGCTCCCCATGGGCTCGAAAGCGCTGCCGCGTGAATGACCGCATCGGCGCCATCGACTGCATGCCGGACGGCGGCGGCGTCGCACAGGTCTGTGCGGACGAATTCGATACCCTCGCCCGTCAGCGCCGCGCCGCGCGCGGCGTCGCGACCCACGGCGCGCACCTGCACGTCCGGGCGCGTCGCATGAAGGCGGCGGGCGACCGCGCCGCCGAGAAATCCCGTGGCACCGGTGACGACGATTCGCTGCGATGCCGTCACGTCAGTACGTCATCACGATGCCGGCTGCGGACAGGCCCGCACCCGTGCCGATCAGCAACCCGCGTTCGCCACGTTGGATACGTCCCTCGGCGATGCCGTGCGCAAGCGCCATCGGAATCGACGCGGCGATGCAGTTGCCTGTCTGGGCGAGGATGTCGATTACCGCGTCATCGCCGAATTCCATCGCCGCCACGACATCCATTCCCGCGCGACTGGTCTGGTGGGGTGCGACCCAGCGCAACGCGCGGCGTGCGGCGTGATGGAGCGCGAGGCGATCGAGCAGTTCCGGCGCCAGGCGCGACGCGCGTCGCAACGTCGCGCGGCCCTGCATGCGGAACAGCGCGTCGAGCGGATCGGCATCGGGTGCGTTCGGATGGCGGAACGTGCCGCAGCCGCGCACCGTCGTGAGTTCGTGATCCGCGCCGTGCGTGATCCATTCGATGCGATGCACGCGTCCGGTGTCGTCGTCATCGCTGCGTTCGAGCACGCACGCGGCCGCACCGTCGCCGAAGAGCGTGCAGGCTTCGGGCGCGGTGAAGTCGAGCGCGACCGACGCGATCTCGCTGCTGACGATCAGGGCACGCCGGATACGTCCGCTGTGGATGCGTTCTGCTGCCAGTTCGAACGCGGCGATGAAACTCAGGCACGTGGCGTGCACCGAGAAGCTCGGAATGCCGGATCGTCCGAGCCCGAGCGCGTGCTGCAGCAGCGGGCCGCCGTCGGGGATCGCCCGCTCGACCGAGCCCGACGCGCCGAGGATCAGGTCGACCGACTCCGGGGTGATGCCGGCTGCGGCGCACGCCTGCAATGCGGCCTGTGCGCCCATCCAGCTCGCGGTTTCGTCGGGCTGCGCCCAGTGCCGGCTCGCGACACCGTTGTACGTGCGCGCCCACCCGGCCGGCAGCCCGACACGCGCTTCGATCTCCGCGCTGTCGACCACGCGCCGCGGCAGGTAACGCCCGGTGCCGGCGATACGGACGCACCAATCGAGATCGACCACCGGACGCGCGAGTCCGGAAACGGCGGGGTCGTGCACCAGCTGGTTCATGGTCGAGGTCGGTCGATGACGGGCCGAGTATGCCTGCCGCGCTTGCTGGCAGACTGGACCGATGCGCACATTCGCCGCTCCGTCGCCGCCCCTCCTGTTCAGATTCCGCGCCGGCATCGTCGCGGTGGCCGTCGTGCTGAATGCGGCGATCTACCTCGCCATCAACGATCGGCAACCGCCGGACGCGACCGTCGTGACGCCGTCGGCGCTGGACCTCGCATTGGGTGTGCATGCGTGGACGATCTGGCCGTACTGGATGCTTCTGCTGCTTGCACCCGCACTCGCGCTGACGATCAGCGACCGCCGCATCTTCGCGACGACGATGCGCGCCTACGTCGTCGCGCTGACCTTGAACATCGTGTTGTGGCTGGGGATTCCGACGCGGCTTCCGCGCGCGCCGCTGCCCGATGCGCTCGATCCGCTGACGTCCACCGCGTGGCACGTACTGCTCGCGGTCGACGCCCCCGGCAACTGCTTTCCATCGGGACACGTCACGCTGCCGTTGGTGATTGCGGCGGGCTTCGCAACGCAGCACCGGCGCTTCGCGTTTGCCGCGTGGTTCGCGATCGCGCTTCTGATGCCGTCCGTCATCACGACCGGCCAGCACGTGACGCTGGACGTCGTCGGCGGCGCGGCGACGGCACTGCTCGGCCTCGTGCTGACGCGGCATCCGCTTCTGCGGCGCGAAGCAGCGACGGCGCCGCAACCCGACGTCGATCGCGCCGTACTGGACAGCCGCCCGGGCTGACCGGGCGGTGGGTCAACGCGAGCCCCACGCCTTCGGCGCAGTAAACACCGCCTTGCCGTCGACATAGGTCGCTTCGACGGTGAGGTTGCGCAGCTGCGACGGATCGATCGCCAGCGGATCCTCGCGCAGCACGACGAAGTCGGCGCGCTTGCCGGTTTCGAGACTGCCGACGTCATGTTCGTCGAAGCCCGCGTACGCCGCGTCGAGCGTGAAACCGCGCAGCGCTTCGTACGCGGTGAGCTTCTCTTCCGGATGCCAACCGCCGACCGGCTTGCCGTCGGCATCGGTGCGGGTCGCGGCGGCGTACAGACCGAGGCGCGGGTCGACCGATTCGACGGGGAAGTCGGAACCCAGCGCAAGCCGCGTACCGGTGTCGCGCAGGCGACGCCACGCGTAGGCGCCGACGATGCGATCGGGGCCGAGCCGATCCTCTGCCCACGGCATGTCGCTGGTGGCGTGCGTCGGCTGCATGGACGCGATGATGCCCATCTGCGCGAGCCGCGGCAGATCGTCCGGTGCGAGTACCTGCGCATGCTCGATGCGCCAGCGGTGGTCGCCGGGATTCGCACCGAGTGCGAGCTGGTAGGCGTCGAGCACTTCGCGGTTGCCGCGATCGCCGATGGCATGCGTCGCGACCTGCAGCTTGCAACGGCGGGCGCGCTGCGTGACCTCGCGCAGCTTCGACGGCTCGATCACCAGAAGACCATGCGTATCGGTCGCATCGGTGTACGGCTGCAACAGCGCCGCGCCGCGGCTGCCGAGCGCACCGTCGATGTAGAGCTTGACCGTGCGCATTTCGAGATGGCCGCCAGGATGCCGATATGCACCGTGCTCACACAACCACCCGAACGCGTCGTGGTCGCCGTCGGCCATGGCGTCGATGCGCAGCGGCATCTTTCCGGCATCGGCCAGGCGCATGTAGCGACGAAGGTCGGCCAGCGACACGCCCGCGTCGTGCACACCGGTGAGCCCGTGTTCGACGGCCGATTTCATCCCGAGTTCGAGTGCGCGCGTCGCGGTGGCGTCGTCGACCGGTGGCACCACCGTGTCGACGAGCTGCATCGCGCCGTCGACGAACACGCCGGTCGCGCGGCCGCCGTTGCGTTCGATGCGGCCGCCATCGGGCTGCCAGTCGCCGTCGAGATCGCGCCCGACCGCCTTCATCGCAACGGTATTCGCCCAACCCGCGTGACCGTCGACCCGTCGCAGCCAGACCGGTCGATCGGGAAACGCGGCGTCGAGGTCGGCGGCAGTCGGGAAGTTCTTTTCGGGCCAGTCGTTCTGGTCCCATCCGCGGCCGAGCAGCCACGCACCGGGCTTCAGATCGTTCGCGAAGGCCTTGAGCCGCGCGATGACCTCGTCCTTCGACGTCGTCCCGACGAGATCGGCGCGCAGGAAGGTGTAGCCGAGGTTGGCCACATGGCCGTGCGCGTCGATGAGCCCGGGGACGACGGTCGCGGCGCCGAGATCGAGGCGCTTCGCATCGGGATATTTCGCGAGCACCGCATCGCGCGTGCCGATCGCGAGCAGTCGGCCATCCGCACCATAGGCGAACGCCTGGGCCGCGGGGTGCGCGACGTCCATCGTGTGGACGGTCGCCGCGGTCACCACCGTGACCTGTGCGAATGCCCCGCCCGACCACAGGGCTGCGACAATGCCCAGCCCCTGCACCATCCGAACCGCGCGCGCCATCCGCATCGTGATCCCTCCGCCGTGGCGGCCGACTCTGCGCAACACGGCCGTCCGACGCAAGATCACGCGCCTGTACCGCGCTCCGGTGCATCGTCCGCCCGACTCCACGATCCCGACCCGCATGGCCGAACTGATCCACCGCGATTTCGTCCTCGACCCGCCCGATCCCGAGCGGCTCGCCAACCTGTCGGGCCCGTTCGACGCGCACCTGCGCCTGGTCGAACTGCGGCTGGGCGTGCAGGTCGCCAACCGCGGCAACGTGTTCCGCGTGACCGGCACGCCTGCCGCGGCACAACAGGCCGACCGCCTGATCCACGAGCTGTGGGACGACACCCAGACCGAGACGCTGAGCGAGCACGCCATCCACCTGCGCCTGTCCGACGCCGGCATGGAGCAGCGCGCGGCGAACGATATCGAGCCGCAGGAAGTGATCATCCGCGTCAAGCGCGGCACGCTGCGCGCGCGCGGCGAGAACCAGGCGAAATACCTGCACGCGATCGCCACGCACGACATCAACTTCGGCATCGGCCCCGCCGGTACCGGCAAGACGTTCCTCGCCGTCGCGAGCGCGGTGGAAGCGCTGAACTCCTCACGCGTGCAGCGCATCGTGCTGGTACGCCCGGCGGTGGAAGCCGGCGAGAAACTCGGCTTCCTGCCGGGTGATCTCACGCAGAAGGTCGATCCTTACCTGCGTCCGCTGTACGACGCGCTGTACGAGATGCTCGGCGTCGAGAAGGTCGCGAAGCTGCTCGAACGCAACGTCATCGAGATCGCGCCGCTGGCCTACATGCGTGGTCGCACCCTCAACGATGCCTACGTGATCCTCGACGAGGCGCAGAACACCAGCGTCGAACAGATGAAAATGTTCCTCACGCGCATCGGGTTCGGCAGCACCGCCGTGGTGACGGGCGACATGACCCAGATCGATCTGCCCAAGCACCAGAAGTCCGGCCTGAAGGACGCGCTCGAGGTGTTGCGTGGCGTCGACGGCATCAGCTTCACCTTCTTCGAATCGCGCGACGTCGTGCGCCATCCGCTGGTGGCGAAGATCGTCAACGCCTACGATGCGCGCGACGCGACGGACGCGGCCACCGGCCGGAGCTGATCGCGCGGAGCGCGGGATGTCGATCGAACTCGAAGTGAACGTCAGCTACGCGACAGCGCGCACGGGCGTGCCTTCGTCGGCCAGCTTCCGCAAATGGGTGGCGGCCGCACTGGAAGAACGCGAGGCGCCCGCGTCGGTCGCGATCCGCATCGTCGCCCCCGACGAAGGCCGCGAACTCAACCGCACCTACCGCGGCAAGGACTACGCGACCAACGTGCTGAGCTTCCCCGCCGAGCGCCCCGAGGGCCTGCCGGCCGACATCGCGCTGCCCGACCTGGGCGACCTGGTGATCTGCGCCGACGTGGTCGCCCGCGAGGCCGCCGAGCAGGGCAAGAAGCCTGCCGACCACTACGCCCACCTCACCGTCCACGGCGTCCTGCACCTGCTCGGTTGGGACCATCAGGACGACGACGAGGCCGAGGCCATGGAGTCGCGCGAAAGCACGATCCTGGCCGGGCTGGGCATCGCCGACCCGTATTGAGCGACCGGCGGCCGTTGAAGCGGCCGTACGGCGTCCCCATCTCCACGGGCCGGCCATGACGACCGGCTAGACTGGCGCCGCCGCTCCGAGTGGCGCACGACACGAAGACAATGTCCGAGGACGACAGTAGTACCCACCACGAACGCGGCACCGATCGCCGTTCCTGGTTCGAACGGATCAGCTCCGCCCTGTCCGGCGAGCCCTCCTCGCGGGAGGACCTCGTCGAGCTGCTGCGCGATGCGCAGAACGATGGACTGATCGAAGCCGACACCCTGCGCATGATGGAAGGCGCGATCGCGGTGTCGGACATGACCGTCGGCGACGTGATGATCCCGCGCTCGCAGATGGTCTCGCTGCCGGCCGACACCCGCTTCCTCGACCTCATGAAGATGGTGGTCGAATCCGGCCATTCGCGCTTCCCGGTGCACGGCGAAGACCGCGACGAAGTGCTGGGCGTGCTGCTGGCCAAGGACCTGCTGCGCGGCGTGGTCGCCGACCACGGCCCGGCCACCATCCATGAACTGCTGCGCCCCGCGCTGCTGATTCCCGAGTCCAAGCGCCTGGACGTGCTGCTGCGCGAGTTCCGCCAGTCGCGCAACCACATGGCCATCGTCATCGACGAGCACGGCGGCGTCGCGGGCCTGCTCACGATCGAGGACGTGCTGGAGCAGATCGTCGGCGAGATCGACGACGAGCATGACGAAGCCGCGGATCCAAACGCACTGATCGCCGCGCAGACCGACGGCCAGTTCGTGGTCGATGCGCTGACGCCGATCTGCGATTTCAACGAACGCTTCGGCGCGGATTTCGACGAGGACGAGTACGACACGATCGGTGGGCTGGTCACCGCGGCGATCGGCCACCTGCCCGAAGCCGGCGAGGAGCTGACGCTCGATCGCTTCGTCTTCCGCGTCGCCGGCGCCGACGCGCGTCGCGTGCACGCCTTCCATGTGGGCGTGCATGGCGGCGCCTGATCGCCGCCTGGGCCCCGTCGCCCGCGCGCTCCTCGTCCTGTTGATGCTGCTGGCGCCGTTCGCGGCGTCGGCGACCGCGCCGCGCATCGGCGTGGCGACCATGCAGCCCGGGGAAGTGTTCTGGGAACGTTTCGGGCATGACGCGATCGTCGTGATCGATCCGGTCACCGGCGCCGCGACGTCCTACAACTTCGGCTTCTTCGATCCCTCCGAACCCGGCTTCGTCGGCAACTTCGTGCACGGGATCATGCGTTATCGCCTCGCTGCCCTGCCCTTCGAGGAGGACATGGCGATGTACCGCGAGGAAGGCCGCGGCGTGTCGATCCAGTGGCTGCGCCTGACCGACGCGCAGGCGAACGAACTCGCGAGCGCGCTTGCCGTCAACGCGCGCCCCGAGAACGCGGTCTACGGCTACGACTATTTCCGCGACAACTGCGCCACGCGCGTGCGCGATGCGGTCGATCGCGCACTCGGCGGCGAACTGCACCGCCAGCTGGCGGGCCGTTCGCACGGCGCGACGTATCGCAGCGAAGCCGTGCGTCTGGCGTCACCCGCCCCGTGGATGTGGCTGGGCTTCGACGTCGGCCTCGGCCCGCGTTCCGATCGCCCGCTCTCGTTGTGGGAAGAAGCGTTCGTGCCGATGCGCCTCGCTGCGTCGTTGCGCGAGGTGCAGATCGACGGTCGCCCGCTGGTCGAGAGCGAGTCGCCCGTGCTGACGCACCGCATCGCGCCCGAGCCGGCCGATGCGCCTCGCGCAACGTGGCCATGGCTGCTGGTTGGGCTCGTCGCCGGCGCGCTGCTGGCGACCGTCGGCCCGCGCCGCCCGCGCGTCGCCGCCGCCTTCGCGCTGGCGTTCTGGACGGTCGCCGGGCTGCTGGGCGCGGTCATGCTGTTCCTGTGGGCGGGCACCGTCCACGAGTTCGCATGGGCCAATCGCAACCTGCTGATGCTGAACCCGCTGGCCTGGCTGGCCCTGCCCGGTGCATGGCGCGTGCTGCGCGGCCGCGGTTCCGGCCTGCTGATGCAGAAGATGCTGCCGGCACTCGCCGGGCTGGCGCTGATCGCCATGTTCGCGTCGTGGCTGGAATCGGGCGCGCAGGACAACGTGCACTGGATCGCGCTACTGCTGCCGATCCACCTCGGCCTATGGGCCGGTCTTCGCACCACGCGTCACCCGCCGGCCGCTAGCATCGGCGCATGACCGAACCCGAGTACGCCCACTGCGTCGTCAACTGCGCCGCGTATACCGCGACCGGCGAACGTCGCGACATCGACATCGAGCAGATCAGCGAGGTGCTCGCCGTCGACGACGGCAGCTTCGTGTGGGTGGGGCTGTACGAGCCGGGCCCGAGCGTGCTGGCCAAGCTGCAGGAGGAGTTCGCCCTGCATCCGCTGGCCGTCGAGGATGCGCAGAACGCCCACCAGCGACCCAAGTTCGAGACCTACGGCGACTCGATCTTCATCGCGGTGCACACCGCGCAGAGCACCGAGGGCGCGATCCGATTCGGCGAGACGCACATGTTCGTCGGTCCGCGGTATTTCGTGACGGTGCGCCATGGCGCGTCGTCGAGCTACGCACCGGCCCGCGCACGTCTGGAGCGCGAGAAGGCGCTGCTGATGCATGGGCCGGGCGCGGCGCTGTATGCGGTGCTCGATCTGATCGTCGACAACTTCATGCCCATCGTCGACGAGTACGACCGCCTGCTCGGCGAACTCGAGAAGGACGTGTTCGCCGCCGACTTCCGCAAGGAAACCGTCGAACGCCTGTACTGGCTCAAGCGCGACCTCACCCGCCTGCGCATGGCCGCGGAGCCGCTGCAGGACATCATCAGCCATCTGACCCGCATGCCGAACGGTCTGATCGACGACGTCATCCAGCCCTACCTGCGCGACGTGCTCGACCATGCGATCCGCATCCAGTCCAGCACCGAAACCCTACGCGAGATGCTGACGGCGGCGGTCGGCGTGAACCTGTCACTGGTGACGGTGCAACAGGGCGAAGTCGTGAAGCGCCTCGGCGCCTGGGCGGGACTGCTGGTCGTACCGACGCTGATCGCGAGCTGGTACGGCATGAACTTCGAGCACATGCCGGAGCTACACGGCCGCTGGAGCTATTTCATCGTGATCGGCGCCACCGCACTGGTGACGCTCAGCCTGTACTGGAAGTTCAAGAAGGCGCGCTGGCTGTAACCGCGAACGTCTGCCGCGCCGCACATTGACCCCGCCCACCACGTGCGCGACGCTCGCGGCCTCACACGGGGAGCGTGCGATGCGGGGACTGGCGGGACTTTTCTGGGCGGCACTCGGCGTGCTCGCGGTCGCGGCACTGTCGGTGCTCGCGCTCCATCGGGGCGAAACGGTCAGCGCGATGTGGCTGGTGGCGGCGTCGGCGAGTACGTTTTTCATCGCCTACCGCTTCTACGCGCGCTACGTCGCGCGAGCGATCGGCATCGATCCGTCGCGCCTCACGCCCGCGTACCGCCGCAACGACGGCCTCGACTACGTGCCGACCGAGCGCAGCGTGTTGTTCGGGCACCACTTCGCCGCAATCGCCGGTGCGGGGCCACTCGTGGGCCCGGTGCTCGCCGCGCAGATGGGCTACCTGCCCGGCACGTTATGGATCCTGTTCGGCGTGGTCTATGCCGGCGCGGTGCAGGACATGCTGGTGCTGTTCTTCTCGACGCGTCGCGACGGCCGCTCGCTGGGCGAAATGATCCGGAGCGAGATGGGCAATGCGGCGGGCGTCGTCGCGATGTTCGGTATCGCCGCGATCATGCTGATCCTGCTCGCCGTGCTCGCGCTCGTCGTCGTGAAAGCGCTGGCGCAGAGTCCGTGGGGCACGTTCACCGTGGCGATGACGATTCCGATCGCGCTGCTCATGGGTGCATGGCTGCGCTGGATCCGGCCGGGCCGCATTCTTGAAGCGTCGATCATCGGTCTCGTGTTGCTGCTCGCATCGATCGCGATCGGCGGACACGTCGCGGCCGATACGCAGTGGAGCGCGGTGTTCCGCCTGCAGGGCACCACGCTCGCCTGGCTGCTGATCGGCTACGGCTTCATCGCCTCGGTGCTGCCGGTGTGGCTGTTACTCGCGCCGCGCGACTACCTGTCGACCTTCCTCAAGATCGGCACGATCGTCGGCCTCGCGCTCGCCATCCTCATCGCCATGCCCGACCTGCGCATGCCCGCGATGACGCGCTTCGTCGACGGCACGGGACCGGTATTCACCGGCAAGCTTTTCCCGTTCCTGTTCATCACGATCGCCTGCGGCTCGGTTTCCGGATTCCACGCGCTGATCAGTTCGGGCACGACACCGAAGATGCTGCGCAACGAGCGCGACATCCCGCTGATCGGCTACGGCGCGATGCTGATGGAGGCGTTCGTCGCGGTGATGGCGCTGGTCGCGGCCTGTGTGCTGCAGCCGGGCCTCTATTTCGCGATGAATGCGCCGGCCGCCGCGCTCGGGACCACCCTCGATTCGGCGTCGGCCGCGATCAATGCCTGGGGCTTCGCGATCACCCCCGACACGCTCGCCGCAGCGGCCAAGTCGATCGGCGAGGAAACCGTGCTGTCGCGCACCGGTGGCGCGCCGACGCTCGCCGTCGGCATGGCGCACATCCTTGCGGGCCTGGGCGGCGGCGATCGCATGATGGCGTTCTGGTACCACTACGCCATCCTGTTCGAAGCGCTGTTCATCCTGACCACTATCGACGCGGGCACGCGCGTCGCGCGCTTCATGTTCCAGGAGATCGCAGGCCTCGCCTACCCACCGCTGCGCGCAACGGAGAGCTGGCTCGGCAACGTGCTGTGCACCGCGCTCGCTGTCGGCGGCTGGGGCTGGTTCCTCTACCAGGGCGTCGTCGATCCGCTCGGCGGCATCAACACGCTGTGGCCGTTGTTCGGCATCGCCAACCAGATGCTGGCGGGAATCGCGCTCGTGTTCTGCTGCGTCGTGATGGTGCGGATGAAGCGCGAGCGGTACCTGTGGGTCCCCGGGATCGCGACACTCTGGCTGCTGGTCTGCACGGTGACGGCGGGCATGGAGAAGCTCTTCCATCCGGATCCGAAGATCGGCTTCCTGGCCGCCGCGCGGAAATTCTCCGACGCCGCTGCGCGCGGTGACGTGCTCGCGCCAGCGAAGACGTTGGCCGACATGCAGCGCGTCGCATTCAACAACACGCTCGACGCGGCGTTGTGCGTGCTGTTCGTCGGCGTGCTGGTGCTGACCACCGTGTTCGGCTTACGTGCGATGCTCGCCGCGCGGCGCGAGGTGCGCCCGACGGCTCGGGAGACGGACTATGTCGCGGCGCCTTCGCTCTGACCCGTCACGGCGTTTGCCGCTCTCGCAGGCCTGGCGCCGCCTCGTGCAGGCAGCGCGCCTCGCGGTCGGCATTCCGGACTACGGCGCCTACCTGGAACATATGCGACGCGCACATCCGGGCACGGCGCCGATGGACGAAGCCGCGTTCTTCCGCGAGCGGCTGCAGGCGCGTTACGGTCGCGGGCGTTCGCGCTGCTGTTGAGCGAAGGCAACGGGAACGCTCGTCGCGACGGTCCTCTCCCTGCTGTCGTGCGTGACGCATGAGCGTCCACGCGTCGCCGCACGCCCGCGTACCCGGCCGCCGGGCGATCGCCGCGCGCCAAGGTGAACTCGCGACCGTCAGCGCGCGCGCCGCGCCGATGCCGGCAGCTGCATCAGCCGCGGAATCTCGTCGAGCAGCTCTCTTGCAAGGAATCCGAGCGGCCCACCTTGTCGCTCGGCGAGTGCATCGCCTGCCGCGGCGTGCAAGTAGACGCCCCACGCGGTCGCGCGCAACGGATCGGCCCCGCGTGCGGCCAGGCCGCCGATGATTCCCGACAGCGTGTCGCCCGAGCCCGACGTCGCCAGGCCGACGTTGCCGTAGCGGTTCGACACGATGGCCGCCGACTGTCCCGCCTCGAGCGCGGGGCCGTCGATCACGAAACTCGTCGCGCCCTTCATGACGCAGACCGCGCGGAAGCGGCGCGCCATCTCGATGCCGAGTTCGAGCGGTCGCGCCTCCACGGCCTCGCGCTCGCAGCCCAGCAATCGCGCGGCCTCGCCCGCGTGCGGCGTCATGATGCGTAGCGCCTTGCCGTCGGCGATCGCGTCGGCATCGCGATCAAATGCACACAGCGCGGCCGCATCGATCACCACCGGCACCGCCGGCAACGCCGCCAGCCAGCCGCCGAGCATGCGTGCCATCGCATCCGATTCCAACAGCCCCGGCCCGACGACGATCGCATCGGCATGTTCGGACATCGCTTCGATACGGGTTCGCGCGGCCGTCGCCAACGCGCCACTGCGCGTTTCGGGCAAGGCGACGACGCGCGATTCCGGCACCGCAGCCGCAACCAGCGGAGCGGCGCTCGCGCAGGTCGCGACCTGCAACTTTCCAGCGCCCGCACGCAGCGCCGCCACCGCCGACAACAGCGCGGCGCCCGGCATTTCGCCGGCGCCCGCGATGACGAGGATGCGTCCGCGCGCGTCCTTGTCGCCTTCGTGCGACGGCATCGGCAACGGATGGCGCCGCAACCACGCGGGCGAGATCGGCGTGACGCGCGGCGCGCTCACTTCGGCCCCGCCGGCACGTCGGGCTCGGTGGTCACCTGCGCGCCCGCTTCGATCAGCGGCGCGACGAAGTTGTAGCGCTCGAGCACGAGCTTGCCGCGATGGCCCTGCGTCGGATCGAACTCGTAACCGGTGATAGCACAGTTCGCGACATCCTTCTGGCGGTCGATGTCGAGAATCTGCGCCTCCGTCATCCGCTCGAGTAGATAGCGGAAACACAGCACCGTGACTTGGTGCGCGACGATCAGCACGCGGTCGCAGCGGTACTCGCGCGTGATCGTGTCGACCACGCTGCGCAGCCGCAGGATGACGTCGCACCAGCTCTCGCCACCCGGCGGCCGGTGATAGAACTTGCCGACGAGGTCGAGCGCTTTCGCTTGTTCGGGATAGCGATCGCGCACCCCGAGCCGCGTGAGTCCATCGAAGATGCCGAACTCGCGTTCGCGCAAACGTTCGTCGAGACGGATGCGGTCGCAGTCGATCCCCGCCCGGCGCAACGCGTGACGCATCGTCTGCTGGGCCCGCACGTACGGCGAGCACAGGAAGACGTCGGGACGCTCGTGCTCCGGGAGCGCGGCGAACCAGCGGCCGAGCGCGTCGGCCTGTTGTTCGCCGAGCGCCGACAGGGGCACATCGGCATCGCGTGTGCCGTAGTCGTAGGTCAGCGCGTCGGTCACGCGTGCCTTTTCGCGCGCGACGTTTCCCGCCGATTCGCCATGGCGGACGATCCACAGGCGGTCGGGCCACTTCTGCGTGTCGTTCATGCGCCGAAGCCTGCGCAAGGCGCCGACTACGCGCCGTCAACGGAGCCCGTCAAAACGAAAACGCCCGGCATCTCACGATGCCGGGCGTCGTCGCCATGGAACGTCGGACTTACTGGCCGATGTGCGTGCGCAGCCAGTCGTTCACCGTCTCGTGCCACTTCACGCTGTTCTGCGGCTTGAGCACCCAGTGGTTCTCGTCCGGGAAGTAGAGGAACTTCGACTCGATGCCCTTCTGCTGCAGGGCGCTGAACGCCGCGATGCCCTGCTCGGCCGGAATGCGGAAGTCCTGCTGGCTGTGGATGACCAGCATCGGCACGCGCCAGTTCTTGACGTAGTTGATCGGGTTGAACTTCTCGTACGCCTCCGGGTTTTCCCACGGCGTGCCGCCGTTCTCCCAGCGGCTGAACCAGAGTTCTTCCGTGCTGTAGCCCATCATGCGGTTGTCGAACACGCCGTCGTGGTCGACCAGGCACTTCCACGGCTGGTTCCAGTTGCCGGCGATCCAATAGACCATGTAACCGCCGTAGCTCGCGCCCAGCGCACACGCCTTGTCGCCGTTGAGGAAGCTGTACTGCTTCTGCGCGGCCGTCCAACCCTTCTGCAGGTCTTCCAGCGGGCGGTCGCCCCAGTGCTGGCTGATCGCATCCGTGAACGCCTGGCCGTAACCGGTCGAACCGTGGAAGTCGATCATGACCACCGCGTAGCCCTGGCCCGCGTACGTCTGCGGATTCCAGCGATAGCTCCAGCCGTTGCCGAAGCTGCCCTGCGGGCCGCCGTGGATCAGGAACGCGACGGGATAGGTCTTGCCCTTCTCGTAGTTCCACGGCTTCACGACGTAGCCGTGCACCGTCTCGTTGTTCCAGCCCTTGAAGCTGAACTGCTCGTAGTCGCCGAAACGCACGTCCTTCAGCAGCTCGCCCGCCGACGGGCTGGCGGCGCGAACGCCTTTTCCGTTAAGGCCGCCGACGAAGAGCTGGTCGCCGGACTTCAGCGAATTGCGCGAGAACGCGAGCACGCCGTTCTTCACGTCGAACGCCGACACGGTGCCCTCGCCCACGAGCTTGGTGACGCCGCCCGACGCGATGTCGACCGCCCACAACGGGTGCTCGCCCATGTCCTCGGCGGTCGTGTAGATCGACTTGCCGTCGGCCGACAGCGTGATGCCGTCTGCCGAACGATCCCACTTCGGATCGATCTCGCGCGATTCGCCCGTCGCGAGGTCCATCGCCATCAGCGCGAAGCGATCGGCTTCGAAACCCGGGCGCTTCATCGCGCGGTAGTAGAGCGTCTTGCCATCCGCGCTGAACGCGCCGCCGGTGTCCCACGCCTTGTTCGCCTCGGTGAGGTTGCGCGCATCGGCGCTGCCGTCGGCGGGCACGAGGTAGAGGTCGAAGTTCGTCGACGTCGGCTCGTCGCGGTCGGCGTTGCGCGCGCTGAACACGAGCTGCTGGCCGTCCGGCGACCACGTGAACTCGCTGGCGTCGCCGAACGGGCGCGAAGGAACGTCGGCGACGACGTTGCCGCCCACGAGCTTGGCGGTGTTCGCCGTCTTGCCCGCGGCCGGCAGATCGGCGACGAACAGGCGATTCAGCTTGCCTTCGTTCCACGCATCCCAGTGGCGGATGAACATGCGATCGAACACGACGCCCGTAGTCTTCGGCGTGTCGCCCTTCTTCTCGTGCTTCGTATTGCATGCGAGATCGGCCGCGCAGTCCGGATACGTTTCCATCGACAGCGCGATGCGATCGCCCTTCGGCGACAGCGAATACGTGCTGACGTCGAGCGGCATCGCGGTGACCTGCACCGGCGCGCCACCGCCCACCGGTACGTAGTACAGCTGCGACGAACCGCCCTTGGAGCTCAGGAAGTAGACGCGCTTGCCATCGTCCGAGACGAGCGGCGAGTTGACGTTCCAGCCTTCCGGCGTGAGGCGGGTCGCCTTGCCGGTGCCCGACGTCGGCTGTATCCACAACGCGGTCGACGACTTGTTCGCGTCGTAATCGACGACGCGGCGCGCGAAGACGAGCTTCGCGCCGTCCGGCGTGAGCACCGGCGACGAGAATCGATCGAGCGTGGCGAGTTCCTTCGGCTGCAGACCGTGGGGCGCGGCGCCCGCGGCGAGGGGCAGCGCGGCGGCGAGCATCAGGGGCAGCAAGGCGAGACGGGACATCGGGACTCCGCGGGGGTGACGAGGGCGCCGATGGTAGGCGGACGGCCGGTGGTGGCAAAGCGAACGCGGACGCGGGGCGGCGCCGCGCGGTCGCGTATCCGTGCGCGGCGTCGCGAACGCGGTGAACGCGGGACGCGCGCGTCGTGCAGTGCAGCATGCAATGGCGCGCGCCGCGGGCTGAATCGACGACGCGGGCCTGCGCCGGCCGCCCGCGGGCCGGTGGCTATACTCGGGCACCTTTTTCACGCCGGAGTGGTGCGTGACGCCAGCCCTGAATGCCGCCGCGCCTGCCGCGGATCCCCGTCGCGACCTGTTCGGCCATCCCAAGGGCGTCTACGTCTGCTTTTTCACCGAAATGTGGGAGCGCTTCTCGTTCTACGGAATGAAGGCGCTGCTCCTGCTGTTCCTGCTCAAGCACCACCTGTTCAAGGACGCCGCCGGCTACGACGTGCTCGGCGCGTACGGCGGCCTCGTCTACTGCATCCCGGTGTTCGGCGGCATGCTCGCCGACCGCTACCTCGGCACGCGCAAGGCCGTGATCTTCGGCGGCATCCTGCTGGTGCTCGGCCACATGGGCATGACCATCGAAGGCCACGATGCGCACATTCTCGGCGGCGAAGTCGTCCGCGATGAATCGGCGCTGCGCGCGTTCTACCTCTCGCTCGCGCTGATCATCATGGGCGTCGGCTTCCTCAAGCCGAACATCTCGACGATCGTCGGCCGCCTGTATGCCGAGGACGATCCGCGTCGCGACTCCGGTTTCTCGCTGTTCTACGCGGGCATCAACCTCGGCGCGTTGTTCGCGTCGATCGTGTGCGGCTACCTCGGCCAGACGCTGGGCTGGAAGTACGGCTTCGGCGCAGCCGGCATCGGCATGGCGCTGGGTCTCGGCCAGTTCCTGTGGGGACAGAAATACCTCGAAGGCCACGCGGAACCGCCGGAGCCGTCGCGTCTGCGCGAGCGCGTGTGGGGCATGCCGCGTGAGCTCGCGATCTATGTGGGCGCGATCGCCGGGCTGCTGCCGGTTGCGGCGCTGATGTGGGCAGTCGCGACCGGAAGTTCGACCGCCGGCAGCGGCAGTTCCAGCACGCTGATGATTGTGATGGTGGCACTCGCTAGTGGCGCGCTTTGGTTCTGGTTCGCGAAGGCGCGCGAAATGTCCGCCGCCCGCCAGGCTGTATATCTCGCGATCGTCGCGGTTTTCGCGCTATGGGAGTACCTCGCGCGCGATCAATCGTTGGCGCTGCGCTTGATGCTGCTCGTCATGGCAGGCGTCGTCATGTGGTTCCACTGGTTCACTTCGATCCGGTGTTCGGCTGTGCAGCGCCAACAGATGTATGCGCTCATCGTGCTCATCGCCATGTGCCTCGTATTTTTTACCCTTTACGAACAGACCTACGGCTCGTGGGTGACCTTCACCGACCGCATGCTGACCAAGGACATCGTGCCGTCGCTCGTGAAGGCCGTGCCGGACGTGCAGGCGGCCGGCGCTCCCGCGGTCACTTTTGGACAGTTCTTGCAATCCGCACCGTGGTCGATCATCTCGCTACTGCTCGCGCCGCTCGCGTTCGTGGTATCAGCCGCGCTGTCCGATCGCAATCCGCAGTCGTCGGCGCCGCGCGCGCTGTTCGGCCTCGCCGTCGTCGCGATGCTCGTCTTCCTGATCCGCGACGCGCTCGTGCTGCCGCAGACGGCGGGCTCGCTAACCTACCTTGGCGCGATGTTCATCGTGCTGCTCGCACCGACCTTCAGCGCGATCTGGGCGGCGCTCGGCCGCCGGGGCCTCGATCCGTCCAAGCCGACCAAGTCCGCGCTCGGCCTGCTGTTCGCCGGCCTGAGCTTCATACCGCTCGCGTGGGCGGCCGAACACGCCGGCGCTACCGGCGGCCTGGCCAGCGTGTGGTGGCTGGTGCTCGCCTACTTCGTGCTCGAAGTCGGCGAGATGTGCCTGGCGCCCGTCGGCTTGTCCGCAGTGACGCAGCTGTCCGTGCGCAGCGTCGTCAGCCTGATGATGGGCACGTGGTTCCTCGCGACCGCGTTCTCGGAAACGCTGGCCGCACTGTTCGGCAAGCTGGCGTCGCTCGACATTCCGGAAGGCACCACGATCAACATGGCCGAAGCCGGCGCGAAGTACGCGCACCTGTTCTGGCTGATGATGTGGATCGGTGTCGGATGTGCCGTGCTGGCGTTCCTCATCGCGCCGTTGCTGCGCAAATGGATGCATGGCGTCCGCTGAAGACGTCGCGTGCAATCAACGAAAACAAGAAGGGCGCCTGAGGGCGCCCTTCTTGTTGGTGACAGTCGAATGCTCCGGGCAAATTACTTTGCGGTCGACACTCCGCCCGTCGACGGCGTCGCGGCCTCGCCACCAATGTTCTTCGAGAGGAACGCGAGCAACCTCGTATAGAACTCCCGCTGATGTTCGATGGTGTAAAAGCCGTGGCCCTCGGTGTCGTAGTACAGCGTCTCCACCGGAACACCCGCCTTCTTCAGCGCCCGCTCCATCGACTTGCTGTGCTCGATCGGAGCGCGTCGATCCTCGCCGCCCGCCGCGAGAAACACCGGAACCTTGATCCGCTGCGCAATTCTCACAGGCGACGAAGTGTCTGGCAGATCGTTCTCTGGTCCCACCCACTGCCGCAGATAGCTGCGACCACTGCGGGAGTCGTTAATGTCCCCCTTCGAATACAGCATCGGCAGATCATAGATACCGACGTAGCCCGCCGCGCAGCGATACAGGTCGGGTTCTTTCGCGACGCCCATCAGCGACGCATATCCGCCGTAGCTCGCGCCGTAGAGGCAGATCCGGGATGCATCAGCGACCCCCTGATCGATCGCCCACCGTGTGGCGTCGGTCAGGTCGTCCTGCATCGCCTTCCCCCACTGGTAGGCGCCTGCCTGCTCGAATCCGCGTCCGTAACCGCCCGAGCCGCGGAAGTTCACCTGCAGGACGGCGTACCCCGCACTGGCAAGAAGATCGCGTTCGACGTCGTAATCCCAGCGGTCATAGACACCGAACGGACCACCGTGCGGCAGGACGACCATCGGAACCTTGCTCCTAGCCGCGGTCGACGGGCGTGTCAGGTAGCCGTGAATCTCGATCCCGTCTCGCGCCTTGAACGCAATCGGCTCAACACGGTGGACGGCAGCGGGATCAACCCACTCGCGGCTGCTGACGATGAAAGACGCGTTCTTGGTGGTCGTGTCGAACAGATAGTAGTCACCGGGATTCTGATCACTCGACACCCGCACAAGCGCGAGGCGACCGTCCGACGTTCCAGAGGTGACGAAAACGCGGCTCGCGGGAAAGGCGGCTTCAAGACTCCGCTGCATCCGCGCCTCGGCGCTCGCGTCATCGAAGAAGGCCGTTCGCCCCTTGCCGCCATCGAACACGACACCGATCGGCTCGCGTGTACCATGTCGATAGAGAATCAGGCTGGGGTCGGCGACATCGTCCCCGAAAAGATCCTTTCGCTCGCGCGTGGCCAGATCGAGCGCCACCAGACGGGCTGGATGAGCGTCGTCGTCCACCTGGAGATAGGCGATCTTGTTATCGCCCGAAAATCCGATGGCGTGTTCGCGATGCCCGGTCCGGTCTTCGTCATTGAGCAGTTCCCACGGCGCGCCATCCCCTGCGCGGTAGTAGAGCTTCCCCGCCAGATTGGAGTCGAACCCGTCCGCAAAGCGGACGACGCCCGCGTTGTCGGTCATGAAGTCGGCGTTTCGAACCGGCGCCGACGCCAGGCGTTTGCGCTGCCCGGTGTAGACGTCGAGCCGCTCGGCGCGATTGTAGGGGTCGTCGTCGAACGGGGTGACCTTGATTACGGCATAGCGATCATCGCTGCCCAGCGGATCGATCGGAAACGCGGCGACATCCTCTTCCTTCTTTGGATGGATGAGCGTTCCCAGTTCCTCGCGGATGCGATACCCCACCAGCATCTCCGGCGCGGAGCCGTCGGCATTCATGCCATACAGCTCTCCCGTTAGCGAAGGCTCGTCGAGCGCGCCGAACCTCTGGGCGGCGGAGATCAGAACGCGATTCGCGTTCACCCATTCGAAATCTGCGACGGCCGTATTCCGACCCAGGTCGAAGGTGCCCGCCAGCTTCGTATTGCTTCGATGGAATATGACAAGCGCCACGCGATCTTCGAGCGGCACGGTCGCGGCAAGATACTCGCCGGTCGGCGAGATCTTGATGTCGAGAAACTTCTCCTTGCGAATGAAGGCATCAATGTCGACGGCATGAGCCGCACCCATCGCGAGCATCATCGCGGCCGCCGCGATGGTCTTCTTCATACTGATCATTCCACTCCCCTGAACTGAAGTTCGTGAAACCGCGACGCTGGATCCCGTCGCGACGTCTCCGCTCGCATCGGCACCGACCTCGCGCCGGCTGCGCCGAACTTCCCGTCCATCCTGCTGTGCGGGCGATTCGCGCCTTGGGGTCTAGCAACTCGCTTGAGCTGCGTGGTCTGTCGGCGCGTCGCGACGAAGGAAGGGCGCCCATGGACGCCCTTCCTTGGCGTGGCTCGCCTTCCCTACTTCACTTCGCGGTCGACGCCCCACCCGCAGACGGCGTCGCCGGTTGACCGCCGATGTTCTTCGACAGGAACGCGAGCAGCCTCGTGTAGAACTCGCGCTGGTGTTCCGGCGTGTAAAAGCCGTGACCCTCACTGTCGACATACAGCGTCTCGACCGGAACGCCCGCCTGGATCAGCGCGCGCTCCATCAGCTTGCTGTGCTGGATCGGCGCACGCTCGTCCTCGCCGCCTGCAGCCAGGAAGACCGGCACCTTGATCCGATCGGCCATGCGCGTCGGCGAAACGGCGGCGATCGCGTCGCGTGAGCCCACCCAGTCTTCGAGGAAGTTGCGGCCGTAAGCCCGCTGATGGGTGTCGCCATCGGTGTACAGCGTCGGCAGGTCATAGACACCCACGTAGCCGGCCGCGCACCGGTAGAGCGTCGGCTCCTTCGCGACGCCCATGAGCGCCGCGTAGCCACCGTAGCTCGCTCCATAGAGGCAGATCTTGGCACCATCGGCCTCGCCTTGTGCGATCGCCCACTTGGTCGCGTCGGTAAGGTCGTCCTGCATGGCGGCGCCCCACTGCTTGCGGCCCGCTTCGTGGAAGTCATGACCGTAGCCGCCCGAACCGCGATAGTTCACCTGAAGAACGGCATAACCGGCGCTCGTCAGCATCTGCACGTCGCGCGAGAAGCCCCAGTAGTCCTGGATTCCGAACGGACCGCCGTGCGGAAACACGACCATCGGGAGCCGCTTGCCCTCGCTACCCAGCGGGCGGCTCAGGTAGCCGTGGACGACCATCCCGTCGCGGGCCTTGAACGAAATCTCTCGGGTCGGGTTCATGTGATCCGGATCGAACCACTCGCCGTTGCTGAGCAGGTAGCTCGCCTTCTGCGTCTTGGTATCGAACAGGTAGTAGTCACCCGGGTTGCGGTCGCTGCTGACCAGGACGAGCGCAAGGCCGCCATCCACGGTCTGGGACGTCACGAAGACGTCCTGCCCCGGAAACGCCGCTTCGAGATTCTTCTGGACGGTCGCGCGACGGCTCGATGTATCGAAGAACTTCGACACCATCGGCGCCTTGTCGAATACCGCCCCCACCGGCACGTCCGTACCGAACTCGTGGAGCACGCCCAACGGATTGACCGTGTCGTCGCCGACAAGATCACGCGTCGTGTTCGTTGCCGGATCCCACTCGACGATGCGATCCGGGCCATGCGCGGCCTCGACCTGCAGATACGCCTTCTTGTTGTCAGCGGAAAACCCGACGGGCTCCTTGCTCAGCCCGCTCTCCGCCTCATCGTTGATCAGGCGCCACTCGCCGTTGTCGCCGTCGCGGTAGTAGAGCTTCTGGTGGTTATCGAATTCCTGTCCGGATGCGAAGCGGACCGCGCCGGAGTGGTCGGTTCCGAACGTCGCACCGCGAACCGGCGCGCTGGCGACGCGAAGGCGCCGGCCCGTGTACACGTCCATGCGCTCGACGCGGGGGAAGTCCGCGCCAAACGTACCGACCTCCACGAGCACATTGCGATCGTCGTCGCGAAGATCGTCGATCAGCTCGGCCCACACCATCTCGACCTTCTTGGCCTGGATGTGCGACCCGGCGCCCGAACCCGTGTTCGTCGCGACGCGCTGCCCGACCATCAACTCACCGGTGCTGCCCTCCTTGGCGTCCAGCGCATACAGCTCGCCGGTACCCGAGGGCTGATCGAGAGCGCCGAACTTCTCGCCCATGGAAAACAGGACGCGGGTCGGATTCACCCAATGGACGGCCTGAACGACCGTGTTCTCGCCCATACCGAACTTGCTGAGCACCTTGTTGTCCGCACGACGAACGATCGCTAGGATGGTCTGCTTCTCGAGCGGGACTGTCGCCGCGTAGTACTCACCGCTGGGCGAAAGCTTGATCTGCTCGAACTTGTCCTTGCGGATGAACGGCTCGATATCCACCGCGCCGACTTTGGGTACGGCAACAACCAGCGCTGCCAACAGCGCGACCTGCAAACACTTCATGGTGATCCCCTTGATCCGGTGTCTAACGACACGTCGCACTGAGGTCCGGTTTTCCAGACCTTAGCGGCGCGATCCCCTCGTCGCCGCTTCACCTAGATTATCTCAACCTGCCGCCGCCGCGGCCAGCCGGGACAACTCGCGCACGAGGCCTTCACGCCACGGCGGCGGCTCGATCCCAAGCACCCGGAGACGCGAGGTATCGAGCACGGAATACACGGGGCGACGTGCCGGCGTCGGGTAATCGCTCGACGGAATCGGAATGACACGCGGCGTTCGCTGCAGGACACCTAGGCGCGAGGCTTCCTCGAAGATGGCCGTCGCGAACCCGTGCCAACTGGTCTCGCCGGCGGCAACAACGTTCACGATTCCGGACGGCACAACGGGCCGCGCCAGCAACGCAACCGTGGCCTCGGCGATCCACCGCGCCGGCGTAGGGCTGCCGATCTGATCAGCCACAACGCGAAGCTCATCGCGCTCGCTCCCAAGCCGCAGCATCGTCCGCAGGAAATTGCTGCCATGGCTCGCGTACACCCACGCCGTGCGCAGGATGAGGTGGTCTACACCCGACGCGAGAATCGCTTCTTCTCCTGCGCGCTTGCTTGCGCCGTAGACGCCTAACGGACACGTTGGCGAGGTCTCGGTGTACGGGACGCGCGACGAGCCATCGAAGACGTAGTCGGTCGAGTAATGGGCAAATCGCGCCCCAATGTCGCGGCACGCGTCGGCCATTGCCGCCACCGCTTCCGCGTTGACATGGAACGCGGTATCACGATTAGATTCGGCGTGATCGACTGCCGTGTACGCTGCGGCATTGATGACGACGTCCGGCGCCACTGATCGCACGACGCGACGCACCTCGTCCAGCTGGCGGACATCGAGGGATACACACTCGACGTCGCTGTCGATCATTCCAGAACGTGTAGTCGCGACGCGCGATCCGAGCGAATGTGTCGTCTCAACGAGTTCGCGCCCCACTTGTCCGGTCGCGCCTATGACCAGGAGCTTCATGTGAATTCGGGCAGCCGTTCGAGCGCAATATCGCCAAGATAAGGTGCGGCAGCGTCCTTGCCCGACAGCGAAGGGTCTGAGACCGGCCAATCGATCGCCAGACTCGGGTCGTCCCATCGGATCGCGGCATCTGCAGCCGGATCGTAGGTCGCGGTGCAGAGGTAGGAGAACAACGCCGCTTCGCTGGTCACGACGAAGCCGTGCGCAAATCCTTCAGGAATCCACAAGTGACGCTTGTTCTCGGCGTTCAGCGTCACGCCCGTCCAGCGCCCGAACGTCGGCGAACCGCGACGAATGTCTACGGCGACGTCCCACACTTCACCCTGCAGCACGGTCACGAACTTGCCCTGCGGCTTCGGCCACTGATAGTGAAGTCCGCGAAGTACACCGCGGCGCGACGATGAAACGTTCCCCTGAACGAACGACGGCGTGAGGCCATGCGTTGCGAAACCCTCAAGATTGAACGACTCGTAGAAGAATCCGCGGTCGTCGCCGAATACCCTCGGTTCGACGATCACGCAGCCGGGCAGGTCGGTCTCGATCAACTTCAAGGGACGTATCCGCGATCAATTAGCCCCAACAGATACTCTCCGTAGCCGTTCTTCCGCAGTGGCTGCGCCAGTCGAACAAGATCGTCGTTGGAAATCCAGCCATTGTTCCAAGCTATCTCTTCGGGGCAACAGACGCGAAGCCCCTGTCGAGCCTCGATCGTCTCAATATAGTTTGAAGCCTCAAGCAAGGACTGGTGCGTGCCGGTATCGAGCCATGCATAGCCACGACCGAGGCGCTGCAGGTGGAGCGCGCCTTCGTCCAGATACACGCGATTGAGATCCGTGATCTCGAGCTCGCCACGCGGCGACGGCGCGAGTCGCGATGCAAATTCGCTGGCGCGACCGTCGTAGAAGTACAGGCCCGTGACCGCATAGTTGGAGCGCGGCTGGACCGGCTTTTCTTCGATTCCCACCACGCGACCATCCGCGTCGAATTCAGCGACACCGTAGCGCTCGGGGTCCTTTACCCAATAGCCGAATACCGTCGCACCCTCCGTGCGCTCATCGGCCTCGCGCAGCATCGTCGTCAGGCCGGGGCCGTGGAAGATGTTGTCGCCGAGCACCAGGCAGCTCGGCGCGCCCGCGAGGAACTCCTCGCCGATCAGGAACGCCTGCGCAAGACCATCCGGACTCGGCTGCACCGCGTATTCGATGCGCATGCCCCACTGCGAACCGTCGCCGAGCAGGTGCTTGAACAGCGCCTGCTCGTGGGGCGTGTTGATCACCAGCACGTCCCGGATCCCCGCGAGCATCAGCACGCTCAGCGGGTAGTAGATCATGGGCTTGTCGTAGATCGGCAGGAGCTGTTTGCTGATCGCCTGCGTGATCGGGTACAGCCGCGTGCCGGAGCCGCCGGCTAGGATGATGCCTTTGCGACCGGTCGTGCTCATGCTTGGCCGATCCGCTCGAGACGGTAGCTGCCGTCGAGCACACGTTCGACCCACGCCTGGTGATCGAGGTACCAGTCGACGGTGTGCTCGATGCCCTGCTCGAACGTCAGCGTCGGTGACCAACCGAGTTCGTGTTCGATCTTGGACGCGTCGATCGCGTAGCGACGGTCATGGCCCGGACGATCGGCAACGAAGGTGATCAGCGATTCGCGCGGACGTCCGTCGGCCAGCGGACGCTTAGCATCGAGCAGGCGGCAGATCGCGCGCACCACTTCAATGTTCTCGCGCTCGGCATTGCCGCCGACGTTGTAGGTCTCACCCACACGGCCGGCTTCGAGCACGCGGCGGATCGCCGCGCAGTGATCGCCGACGAAAAGCCAGTCGCGCACGTTGCGGCCGTCACCGTAGACTGGCAGCGGCTCGCCGCGAAGCGCACGCGCGATGATCAGTGGAACGAGCTTCTCCGGGAACTGGAACGGCCCGTAATTGTTCGAACAGTTCGTCGTCAGGACCGGCAACCCGTACGTGTGGTGGAACGCGCGAACGAGGTGGTCAGACGCCGCCTTCGACGCCGAATACGGCGAGTTGGGTGCATAAGGCGTTGTCTCGGTGAACTTGCCCTCGTCGCCCAGCGAGCCGTAGACCTCGTCGGTCGAGACGTGCAGGAAGCGGAACGCGTCGCGCGCGGGGGCATCGAGGGCGCGCCAGTAGTCGCGCGCCTTCTCCAGCAGGTTCAGCGTGCCGACCACGTTGGTGTGCACGAACGCCGCCGGACCGTCGATCGACCGGTCGACGTGGCTCTCAGCCGCGAAATTCACGATCGCGTCGGGGCGGTACTCCGCGAGCAGGCGCTCGATGAGCGTCGCGTCGCCGATGTCGCCCTGCACGAACACGTGATTCGCATCGCTATCCAGCGACGACAGCGTGTCGAGGTTGCCGGCGTAAGTGAGCGCGTCGAGGTTGATGATGCGGATGCCGCGCCGGACGGCGTCGAGCACGAAATTGCCGCCAATGAAACCGGCGCCGCCGGTCACGAGCCAAGTGGTCAAGCGAAATGCTCCTGAAATATGGGGAGTGTCAGGGCACGCGAGCGATCAGAACGGAATATCGTCGTCCGCGAAGTCGCTGCCGAAGTCATTGTTGCGGGCGACCGGCGCTTCGCGACGCGGAGCCGGGGCCGACTGCGGCGCACGCTGCGGACGATCCCCGCCGCCGCGGAATTCGCCGCGAACACCACCGCCACCCTCGCCGCTGCCACCGCCGAGCATCTGCATCTCGTCGGCGACGATATCGGTGGTGTAGTGCTTGACGCCGTCCTTTTCGTACGAGCCGTACTCGATGCGCCCCTCGATGTAGACCTGGCGACCCTTCTTCAGGTACTCGCCGGCGATCTCACCGAGCTTGCCGAACAGCTTCACGCGGTGCCATTCCGTCTTTTCCTGCTGGTTGCCGTCACGGTCCTTGCGGGAGCTGGTCGTCGCCAGGCTGAGCGTGGTGATCGCCATGCCGCCCTGGGTGTACTTGACCTCGGGATCGTTGCCGAGATTGCCGACGAGAATGACCTTGTTGACGCCGCGTGCCATGTGCCTTTCCTTCGAGTGGGTCGTGGTTGACGACCGACATTGGATTATACCCGGCGGCCGCTGTGGGTCGTCCGGAGCCCCTTTCGTGCGTCGGAAATCTCCGGGCGATGACGGGGCCCGCCTATAATCGCCGGCCGCTTTCCCACCGATCGAGACGCGTCGATGCCGTCCCCGTCCTTGTCCGAGATCCAGGCGCTCGCCAGGGCCCCGATGGCCGCGGTCGATGCCCTGATCCGGGACCGCCTCGCCTCCGACGTCGTCCTGATCAACCAGGTCGCCGAGTACATCGTCAGCGCCGGTGGCAAGCGCCTGCGGCCGATGCTGCTCCTGCTCGCGGCGGGCGCCGCGGGTAGCGAATCGGCGATCGACCCGCGCGCGCACCAGCTCGCCGCGGTGGTCGAGTTCATCCATACCGCCACCCTGCTGCACGACGACGTCGTCGACGAATCGGATATGCGCCGCGGCCGCCGCACCGCGAACGCGGTGTGGGGCAACGCCGCCAGCGTGCTGGTCGGCGACTTCCTGTACTCGCGCAGCTTCCAGTTGATGGTCGAGCTGGAGAAGCCCGAGGTGATGCGGATCCTTGCCGACACCACCAACCGCATCGCCGAGGGCGAGGTGCTGCAGCTGCTGCACATCCGCAACCCTGATACCGACGAGGCGGCGTACCTGCGCGTCATCGAACGCAAGACCGCGGTGCTGTTCGCGGCGGCGACGCGCCTCGGCGGCCTGCTTGCCGGCGCGCCGGGGGACCAGTGCGACGCCCTGGAATCCTTCGGCTTGGACCTCGGCTACGCGTTCCAGATCGCCGATGACGTGCTCGACTACGCCGCGGATGCCGATGCGCTCGGCAAGAACCTGGGCGATGACCTCGCCGAGGGCAAGGCGACCCTGCCGCTGATCCACGCGATCAGACATAGCGACGCGGCAACGTCCGGGCGCCTGCGCGAGATCGTGTCGAATGGCGACGTCGACGCGCTCGATGAGGTCATCGCGGCAATCCGCGCCACCGGGGGCCTCGACTACAGCCGCAGCCGCGCCGAGGAATACGCGACGAGGGCCGAGGGCACTCTCGCCGCGCTCCCGGCGAACGCGTATACCGACGCGCTACGCGGCCTGGCGCACTACGCGGTCAGTCGACAGACTTGACGGCGCGGTCGAGGCGCATGCGGGACATGCGCTCGCGAATCACTTCCTGACCCCCGCTCGCGCCGAAGCGAAACGCTCGGCGAAGAAGTCGGCAAGCATGCGATACGCGCGCGGCGCCTGCTTCGCGTCGTAACGGCAATTGCTGTTCGGATCGTTGCCCGCATCGGCTTCCGCGAAGCAGTGGACCGCGCCGCCGAAATCAACGAACTGCCAATCACCGCCACCTGCCGTCATCTCCGCCTGCAGTTTGGCGACATCGTCGCGCGGCACGTTCTTGTCCGCCGCACCGTTGAGCACAAGCAGCGGCGTCTTCACGGTGCCCGGTGCTGCGCGGGACGTGGTCGCATCGAGGCCGCCATGCAGCGTCACCGCGCCATCCAGTGCCGCACCGCTGCGCACGAGTTCCAGCACCGACGTGCCGCCGAAGCAGAAGCCGAAAGCGCCGATGTGGCGGGCGTCGAGCGGCGCACTGCGGGCCTGGGCGCGCAGCGCATCGACGGCCTTCTGCGTGCGCGCCCGCAGCTTGCCACGGTCGCCCTTCAGTGCGCCTGCGGCAGCGCCGGCTTCCTTTGCATCCTTTGGCCTAACATTCGCGCCGTACACATCGGCGACGAGCACGACGTAATCGCGGCCTGCGACCTTCTTCGCCTTCTCCACTGCGGACGGATTGACGCCCATCCAGTTCGGCACCATCACGAGGCCCGGCTTGCTCTTCGGACCCGCGTCGTCATAGACGAGCACGCCCTGGAATTTCTCGCCATCGAGCGTCCAGTCGACGTTGCGCGTGCGGACGGCCGCCTGCGCGTGCGCGGCGGCGAGCAGGAGGAGAGCGGTCGAAGCGATGCGGTACCGACGGGCGATCGACATGGGAGCCTCCGGCTGGGGACGGCCGAGCGTAGCGCGTCCCGCGATCAAAGCGGGTGGAGGCTCAGATGATGCCGATGCCCGGGATCGCGCTGATGCTTTCCGGGTCGAAACCCGCGCGACGCGCGAAGTCGCGACCGCGGTCGACGTAGTCGCGCCAGACGCCGAAGCTCGGCGCACCGGGCGACAGCAGAACGACGGGCGACGTCGCGCCCGCGCGCTGCAGCGCCTCGCGCGCACGCGTCATCGCGCCGCGAAGATCGGACGCTTCACTCAGATCGAAGCCCGCTTCTGCCGCAACGGGCGCGAGCAGCGCATGGATGCGCGGACCATTCGCACCCATCGTGACGATCGCCTTCGGCGCGCGCGTTCGCATCGCAGCGGCGAAGTCCGACCAGTCGAGGCCGCGATCGTGGCCGCCAACCAGCACCGCGACATCGCGATCCGCGAAACAGTCGAGCGCCGCCAATGTCGCGTGCGGCGTCGTGCTGATCGAGTCATTGACGTAGGTGACACCCTCGCGCTCGCCGAGCGTCTGCAGGCGATGCGGGAGCGGCTTGAAGTCGAACGCGGCCTTCGCCAGCGGTCGCGCGTCGATGCCGAGTGCCTCGATCGCAGTCAGCACCGCCGCCAGGTTGCCGCGGTTGTGGCGGCCCGGCAGCGGCAGGCCACGCGTATCCATGACCGGCTCGTCGCCGCGATACAGCATGTCCTCGCGCAGATGCCAGCCGCGCGCGTCGCCGAACCAGCGCACGGCGACGTCGTCGGGCAGATTCAACGTGGAGAGAATGGGATCCGCCGCGTTGAGCACCGCGATGCGCGGATGCGCACCGGTGACGAGCCGCAGCTTGTCGTCGACGTAGCGCGCGTGCGAGCCGTGCCAGTCGAGGTGCTCAGGAAAAATGTTGAGCACGACAGCGACGGCAGGTCGCGCGCCGCTCGCGGCGACATCGCCCGTCTGATAGCTCGACAGTTCGATCGCCCAGGTGTCCGGCGCGGGCCGTGGATCCAGCGCCTCGAGCAGCGGCAGACCGATGTTGCCGGCGAGCGCCGTGCGCCGACTTGCACTGCGCAGCAGGTGGGCGAGCAGCGAGGTGGTCGTGCTCTTGCCTTTGGTGCCCGTCACGCACACGGTATTCGCGACCACTCCGTCGTCGCCCGCGTGTTCGCCGAACCACAGCGACGTGCCGCCGATGAGCCGCACGCCCGCAGACGCCGCCTGCGACGCCGCCTCGCCATACGGGCTGATGCCCGGCGACTTCACGACGATGTCGAAATTGGAGAGTGCATCGCCATCGACTGTCGTCGACACCGCCAGATTCGAATCACCGAGCGATGCCGCATCAATCGCTTCATCGGCCGAGCAGAACAGCGTCAATGGAAGCGCGGGCAGTCGCGAGCGAATCGCGCAATAGGCCGCGCGGCCTTCGCGGCCCCAACCCCAGAGCGCGACGCGCTGGCCGTCAAGCTGCGAAATGCGCACGCAGGCGGGCCCAGAGCGTGTCGGGAATGCCGTGCTCGCCGTCGATGGTCAGCAACGAATCGACTGCGGGAACGTCAGCGAGCTGCGGCAGGATCTCCCGGTCGAAACGTTCGACGATCGCGTCCTCGCGCCATTCGGGGCGCTGTGCGAGCGCGGCCATCGCGGCCCGCGATTCCTGTCCTTCGCCGACGCACTCGAACGGCTTGTGGTCGCGGTATTCGAGCAGCGCGTCGAAACCGCCCGTCTGCGACGGCTCGTCTAACAGGTTGCGCCCGAAGATGCCGACCAGCCGTGGCTTGCTCATGAACGGCGCGAGCGCGAGAAAGACGAAGTGGCACTTCGGGCAGATGCCGCACCAGCGTTGCGCCGGGCGCTCGCCGAGGATGTGGAAGTTGCGGTTGCAGCTGGAGAAATGCTGGTCGTAGCGATCGGACTTCGCGAACTGGCGCGCGACCGCGAGCTCGCTCAACGGACGCAGCAGCGAGTAGTAGCGAAGGTCGGCCGCCACATGCGAACGCAGGTGCGCCGCGAAGTCGCGTTCGAACTGCCAGCCCTTCGACCACTGATGGTTGACCTCACCCGTGCCCTCGATCATCGAGCCGTAGCTGGCCGAGCGCTCGTTCGAGAACACGACCTGGGCGACGCCGAGCACGAGTGCGGCGAGCGCGAGGATCGCCGAGTTCACCGCCGTCACCGGGATGTGGCCGTTCCACGCGCCGCTGCGGTTGTACTCGAACAGCTGGGGCGCGAGCTGGCGGCCGATGTTAAGTGTCGGCAGGCCGGTGCGTTCGGCGCAGGCGGCGATGAGCTGCGAGCCACCGATCCAGGTCACCGTCTGGTCAACGCCTGCGATGCGCAGCGATTCGATGCTCACCAGCGAGTCCTTGCCACCGCCGATCGCGGTCAGCGCGTGTTCGCGCAGGCCGAGCGCAGGAGCCGCGTTCGTCGACGCATCGACCGAGGGAAACCGGATCGTGCCGCGCAGATGCAGGCCGTTGCGATACGCGAACTCGCCGAGACCGTTCTCGTAAACCTCGGTCAGCAGCGACGCCGTGGCCGCATCGATGGCATAGCCGTCGATGCGGATCGTCTTCGGCACCGCCGCCTTGTAATAGCTGACGCCGGCGATGAGATGCAGCAAACGAAGTGCACGCTGCACAGCTTCGGCGCGCGCCGCATCCAGCGCGAACGGCGCGCCCGGAATCGTGACGGTTTCGACCAGCTCCGGGCCGTCGTCGAAGGCATAGACGAGCCGGGCCACGCCCGTCGCCGCGTCGAAATCACAGCGGACGAAGCGAAAGGCCTGGATCGCGTCGCGCGAGAAGCGCCAATCAGTCATCGAGAATGTCCTCGGCCGGCAGCGGCCGCAGGTTGTAGGTGTTCGCCATCGCCATGCCGTAGGCGCCGGCGTCGGCAATGAGCACGACATCGTCCTCGACCGTCGTCGACGGCATGCGCCGGCCGCGACCGAGCACGTCGCCGCTTTCGCAGATCGGGCCGACCACGTCGAACGTGTCGAGTGACGTGTCGTCGATGCGCGTGAGGTTGTGGATGCCGTGGTAGGCGTCGTACATCGCGGGCCGCGCGAGCGCATTCATGCCGGCGTCGAGACCGATGCGGCGGATGCCGTCCTTCTCGATCACCTGCGTGACGTGCAACAGCAGCGCGCCGGCTTCGGCGACCAAGAAACGGCCCGGCTCGATCGCGACACGACAACGCGGATACGCCGTCTTGATATCGCGAACGCCGGCACGCCACGCGTCGAGATCGAACGGACGGGCATCCGGCGTGTACGGCACGGGGAAACCGCCGCCGATGTCGATCGTATCGACCGTTTCACTCGCATCGGCGAGCGCCGCGAGCGTGCCGTAGACCTCGCGCCAGTGCGCCGGATCGTCGATGCCGCTGCCGAGGTGCGCGTGCAGGCCACTGATGCGCAGGCCAAGCGCGCGCGCTTCGCGCATGAAGGCGTCGAAACGTGCGATCGGAAGGCCGAACTTCGCTTCGGCGCCACCGGTGCGCACCTTTTCGTGGTGTCCGTCGCCGTGGCCGAGATCCAGACGTAACCACGCGGTGCGACCGCGCACGATGTCCGGCCAACGCTGCAGCAGTTCGATGCTGTCGAGCGTGACATTGATGCCGGCTGCGAACGCCGCCTCGTATTCGCGACGCGGCGCGAAGCTCGGCGTGAAAAGGATGCGCGCCGGATCGAGCGACGGCAGCGTCGTGCGTACGTGGTCGACTTCCGCCATCGACACGCACTCGAAGCCGAAACCCTCCGCTTCGAGCGCCTTGAGGATCGCCGGATGCGAATTCGCCTTGAGCGCGTAGAAGCCGCAGTCGACGACGTTGCCAGCGAGCAGCGAACGCGCACGTTCGCGCACCGTGGGCAGGTGATAGACGTAACGCGGTGTGCCGGCCTCCGCGCGCTTGAGCAACGCATCGCGACGCGTGACCCACCACGGTGTTGCACGTGCCGGACGGCCGTGCACGACATCGCGCCACGCGGGGCCGAACACGCTCTCGTCCAGCACCGGCATCGCACCGCCGCGCACCAGCTCAGCATGCAGCGTCGGCAGCAGGCCTTCCGCGTCGGCCTCGTCGACGACGAACGTCAGGTTGAGATCGTTCGACGACTGCGAGATCAGGTGCACGCGCTCGCGACCGAACGTCGCCCACACGTCCGACAGCTTGTGCAGGAGCGAGCGCATGCCGCGGCCGACCAGCGTGATCGCCGCGCACGGTGCGATCACCTTGACGCGACAGACCTCGGCCAGGTCTTCGCTCAACGCGCTCAAGACGTTCGTGGTGACGAGGTTCTCGCTCGGATCGAGCGACACCGTCACGTTCGTTTCCGACGAACCGATCAGGTCGATCGACAGGCCGTGCTTCTTGAATCGCTCGAACACGTCGGCGAGGAAGCCGACCTGCTGCCACATGCCCACCGACTCCATCGACACCAGCACGATGCCGTTGCGTCGGCTGATCGCCTTGACGCCCGGGACCGTCGCTGCGGTCGCGTCGATGCGCGTGCCGGGAAGATCGGGGCGTTCGGTATCGAGGATCGCCATCGCGACATTCGCATCGCGACACGGGCCGATCGAGCGCGGATGCAGCACCTTCGCGCCGGTGGTCGCGATTTCCTGCGCTTCGGCGTAGTCAAGGCGTGCGAGCAGGCGTGCGTCCGGCACTTCGCGTGGGTTGGCGCTGAACATGCCGGGGACGTCAGTCCAGATCTCGACGCGTGCCGCGCCGAGCAGCGCACCAAAGTACGCAGCGGACGTGTCGGAACCGCCGCGGCCGAGGATCGCCGTACCGCCATCGTCATGACGCGCGATGAAACCCTGCGTGAGAACGATCGTCGACGGCTGCGTGGTGAAACGTGCAGCGAACTCGGCGTCGGTGCGGTGGTGGCAATTGACTGAGAGGCGGCCAGCCCAATCGCTCTGGTTCGGCAGCGCGACGGCGTTGAGCCACTGGCGCGCGTCGCACCAGCCGATGTCGAGACCCTGCGACTTCAGGTACGCAACACCGAGCGTGGACGACAGCAGCTCGCCCTGCCCCAGCACCTCGGCCTGCCAGTCGAGCGCGCGGGCCGTCGCACGCGGATCGCGCGCGAGCGCCTGCAGCGCCGCGAGACGTTCGCCGAGCACCGCGTCCGCGTCGAGATCGAGTTCGGCCGCGAACTCCCGGTGACGCGCGATCAGCGCGGCCACCTTCGCGTCCGTCACCTCGCCCGCGCCCGCATTCGCGATCGCCTGCAGCTCGTTCGTCACGCCGGACAGCGCCGACACCACCACCAGCACGCGCGCGTTCTCGTCTTTCGCACGTTTGCCCGCGAGTCGTCCGATGGTGTCCCAACGGGTCCGGCGCGACACCGAAGTGCCCCCGAACTTGAGTACGACCCAGCGCGTCGAAGCGGTCACGAGGTTTCCTGGAGGTGCGGCGGGCGCCGCGGAGCGGGAATCGGAGCACGCGACCTCGCCGGGGGCGAATGACGCATGCTCATGAGAGCGCGCGATTTTATTCGATGACGGGCCGCGCGCGGCCGGCCACAATGCGCCTCCCCACCACGCCCGTCACGCTTCCCATGACGCAGCGCCGCTTTCTGCAGCTCGACGTCTTCGCCGATCGCCCCGGCGCCGGCAATCCGCTCGCCGTCGTCATCGACGCCGAGGGCCTCGACACCGCCGCGATGCAGGCCTTCGCGAACTGGACCAACCTGTCCGAGACGATCTTCCTGCTCCCGCCCGGCGAAGGCGCGGACTACCGCGTGCGCATCTTCACGCCCCGGCAGGAGCTGCCGTTCGCCGGGCATCCGAGCGTGGGCGCGGCGTGGGCCGCGATCGAGAGCGGGCTCGTGCCGATCCACGCCACCTCGCTGGTGCAGGACTGCGCGGCCGGACGGCTGCCGGTTGACGTGACCACCGAACGCGCCATCCGCGTGCGTGCACCGCGGGCCCGTCGCGTCGTGTCGCCGGCCGATGCGCCGGCGCGACTCGCCGCCGCGCTGCCGGATGTCGCGCGCGGCGCCTTGCCCGCCGCGCTGTGGACGAATGGTCCGGGCTGGTGGGTGGTGGAGCTGGCCGATGAGCCCGCCGTGCGCGGCCTGGCGCCGGACCTCGCGGCAATCACCGCGCTGACCGCGGACGCCGCGGTCGGCCTCGCCGTGTTCGCGAAGGCCGACGCCGGCGGCGATTACGACGTGGTGGTCCGTGCGTTCTGCCCGGCCGACGGCATTCCCGAGGATCCGGTGACCGGCAGCGCCAACGCGGCGATCGGCGCAGCGCTGGCCGAAGCCGGCCGCGTCGCGCATGGCGGTCGCTACGTCGCCAGCCAGGGCCGCGAAGTCGGTCGCGACGGCTGCGTCGAAGTGCAGGTCGACACCGATGGCGAGGTCTGGATCGGCGGTCGCGTGCAGGCCGTGGTGCGCGGCACCGTCACGTGGTGAGCGGTCTCCTTGAGCCCATGAAACGACATTACGTACAGCTCGACGTGTTCGCTGACCGCCCTGGCGCCGGTAATCCGCTGGCCGTCATTCCGGATGCCGATGGTCTCGACGATGCGACGATGCAGGCGATCGCGCGCTGGACCCGGCTGCCGGAAACCACGTTCGTGTTTCCGCCGACGTCGCCCGAGGCGAGCTATCGCATCCGCATCTTCAGCCCGCGTCGCGAAGTGCCGTTCGCGGGACATCCGAGCGTCGGCACCGCGGCCGTGGTGCTGAATTCCGGCCTGGCGACGCCGCGCGACGGCGTGCTGGTGCAGGAAGGCATCGCCGGCCTGCTGCCGCTGCGGGTCGACGGCGAAGGGGCCTCGCGCACGATCGCCGTGCGCACGCCGCGCGCGCGGCTCGTCGAACAGGTGGCGGCGAACGACGCACGCATCGTCCGCGCCATCGCCGGCATGCGCCTGGGCGCGTTGCCAGCGGCGCTGATGGACGGCGGGCGTCGCTGGTGGCTGGTCGAACTGGAAAGCGAGGCCGCGTTACGCGGGCTGGAACCGGCATGGGGCGCCATTTCGCAGCTCGCCACGCGCACCGAAAGCATGGGCGTGTGTGCATTCGCGAAGGCGGATGAAGCCGCGGATTACGACCTCGTGGTTCGCGCCTTCGTGGGTTCCACCTCGCAGTTCGAAGATGCCGCGTCCGGCGCGGCGAACGCCACGCTCGCCGCGTGGCTCGCGCAGAACGATCGCCTACCCGGTCGCGATGGTCGCTACGTCGTCAGCCAGGGCCGCGAGGTCGGCTTCGACGCCCGCCTGCAGCTGCACGTCGACGAAGCCGGGGACGTCTGGTCCGGCGGCCACGTGCGCACCGTCGTCACCGGCACCATCGACTGGTGACGCGACGCCGATGCGCGGTGGCGCGCAGCGCTCAGGCCGACTGCACTTCGAGCGAGATCGGCACCGCCGCCAGCACCTTCGAGATCGGGCAGTTCGCCTTGGCGTCCTCGGCGTAGCGCGCAAACTCGTCCTGCGACAGCCCGGGCGCCTCGCCGCGCACACTCAACTTCACGCCGGTGATATGCGGGCCGCCGTCCATCGACAGCTCGACGTTCGCGCGCGACTCGATGAAGGTCGGCGGGTGGCCGGCCTCGGTGAGCTTGGCCGACAGCGCCATCGCGAAGCAGCTGGCGTGTGCGGCGGCGATCAGTTCCTCCGGATTCGCGCCCTTCTCGTCGCCGAAGCGGGTGTTGAAGCCGTAGCGCGTGTCCTGGAACAGCCCGCTCTGCGGCGTGTTGAGCCGGCCGACGCCGGACTTGAGGTCGCCTTCCCAGCGCGCGGTGGCATGACGGGTGATGGCCATCGGGTCGTCTCGTGAACAGGGAGTCCGCACCTTACGGGTGGCGCGCTAAACCGCCGTGAGCGCCATCCGTCGTCGCTTGTGCAACGCAACGCGACGCCTCGGTTCCCCCGCGCTATGGTGACCCCAGCCCCGCCATGACGGCCCGCCTCGCACTGCGAAGGCGCGCTGCGCGGACAGCCATGACGGCGCACGCCGGACCGCTTCGCGGCCCGCGTTGCGGCCGGACATGACGCCGACATCGACGCCCCGCCCGACGGCTGCTCCCTTCCCCCACAGGAGCTTCCGACATGGCTTACAGCACAGAACAGATCCGCAACGTGGCCCTGGCAGGCCACCCCGGCGCCGGCAAGACCACGCTTTTCGAAGCCCTGCTGCATGCCGGCGGCGCGATCCAGGCGGCAGGCAGCATCGAGCGCGGCAGCACGGTGTCGGATTTCGACCCGGTCGAGAAACAACGCGGCCATTCGCTCGATGTCGGCATCGCCAGCACCGATCACGCCGGCATCCACGTCAACCTCATCGACACACCCGGTTACCCGGATTTCCGCGGCCCTGCCCTGGCTTCACTTGCGGCGGTGGAAACCGCCGCGATCGTCGTGGCATGCGATGCGGGCGTCGAATACGGCGCCCGTCGCATGATGGAGTACGGGAAAGGCCGCAAGCTCTGCCGCGCGATCGTCGTCAACAAGATCGATCACGGTGGCGACTGCAGTGCCCTGCTCGACGAACTCCGCGAGACGTTTGGCCCCGAATGCCTGCCGATCAATTTGCCGGCGAACGGCGGCACGTCGGTAGTCGATTGCTTCGGATCGAACACGGGCGACAGCGATCTCGGGCCGGTCGCCGACTGGCACCAGAAGATCATCGACCAGGTGGTGGAGATCAACGAGACGGTGATGGAGCACTACCTCGATCTCGGCGAGGAGGGCCTGTCCGGTGACGAGCTGCACGACGCGTTCGAGCAATGCCTTCGCGAAGGCCACCTCGTGCCGGTCCTGTTCTGCTCCGCACGCAGCGGTGCCGGCGTGCGCGAACTGCTCGACGTCGCCGAACGTCTGTTCCCGCATCCGGGCGAAGCGAACCCGCCGGCGTTCGTCAAAGGCAGCGGTGCGGACGCACAGCGCATCGAAGCGAAGCCCGATCCGAAAGCGCACGTCATCGCCGACGTGTTCAAGATCATCAATGACCCGTTCGTGGGCAAGCTCGGCGTGTTCCGCATCTACCAGGGAACAGTAAAGAAAGACACGCAGCTGTTCGTCGACGATGGCAAGAAGCCGTTCAAGGTCGGCCATCTGTTCAAGCTGCGCGGCAAGGATCATGTCGAGGTCGATCAGGCGATTCCCGGCGACATCGCGGCGATCGCGAAGGTCGACGAACTGCACTTCGATGCCGTGCTGCACGACAGCCACGACGAGGATCAGATCCACCTCGCGCCGCTGGATTTTCCCAAGCCGATGTTCGGTCTCGCCGTCGATGCCGCCAGCAAGGGCCACGAGCAGAAACTCGCGACCGCACTGCACAAGCTGGCGGAAGAAGACCCCTGCTTCCAGGTCGAACACAGCACCGAGACCAACGAGACCATCGTGCGCGGGCTGTCCGACCTGCACCTGCGCATCAACCTCGATCGCCTGAAGGAGCGGTACGGCGTCGAAGTGAAGTCGCACCCGCCGCGCATCGCGTACCGCGAGACCGTGTCGGCGCGCGCGGAAGGCCATCACCGCCACAAGAAGCAGACCGGCGGCGCGGGCCAGTTCGGCGAGGTGTTCCTGCGCATCGAACCACTTGATCGCGGCACCGGTTTCGAATTCGCCGACGAGGTGAAGGGCGGCACGATCCCCGGCCAGTTCATTCCCGCCGTCGAAAAAGGCGTGCGGCAGGCGCTCGCGGCCGGCGCACTCGCCGGCTATCCGCTGCAGGACGTGCGTGTGGTGGTTTATGACGGCAAGCACCATCCGGTCGACAGCAAGGAAGTCGCGTTCGTCACCGCCGGCAAGCGCGCGTTCGTCGACGCGGTGCTGAAAGCGAAACCGCAGGTGCTGGAGCCGATCGTCGACCTGGAAGTCGTCGCCCCCGAGACGAACATGGGCGACGTCAGCGGCAATCTCGCTGGCAAACGCGCGCGCATCCTCGGCACCGACAGCACGCGCGGCGAGGTGATCGTCAAGGCGCAGGTGCCGCTGTCGGAGCTCGACGGCTTCGCGGCGGAGCTGAAATCGATCACTGCCGGTCGCGGGCGTTACTCGATGGACTTCAGCCACTACGAGCCGGTGCCGGCGAACGTGCAGCAGAAGCTCGCGGACAGCTTCAAGCCGAAAGTCGAGGAGGACTGACGCGCAACGCGCCTATCGATCGCACAAAGAAAAAGGGCCGGCATCGCGCCGGCCCTTCGTGTTCTACCCGGTTATTCCGGACGCACATCCACGCGAACGCGGATGCGGCTGCCGGGGTCGTAGCTGGTGCGCGTGGTGTACTGGCGGCCGCCGTATTCGTAGGTGACGTCGTAGCCCTGGACGTTGCGGCCACTTTCGTAGGCGCCCATCGGCATCGGATCGCAGGTGGTCACGTGGCCCACGCGCGCGGGCTGGCGATGCGCGTTGTCGTAGATCTGCTTGCCGACCTGGCTGCCGACCATCGTGCCGATCGCCGACGTCGCATAACGCGCGCTGCCACCGCCGACCTGGCTGCCGACCACCGCACCGACGATGCCACCGATGACGGTCGCCGCGGTGCTGCCGACCTGCGTGGGTTGACGGATCGGGTTGCCGTAGCGGTCATAGCCGTTGCTGGCGTATTGGTCGTCGCGATAGCCATCGCCATTGCGATCGTAGCCGTCGTAATACGGATCGTTACCGGCGTACGTGCGGCTCTCGGTGCAACGCTGGCCGCCGGTGCTGGCCGCATAGCTGCCGCGCGGGTCATAGACCGGATTGACGCGGATGACCCGTGCGTAGTCGGAGTATCCGCCCTGCGACGGATACGCGCCCGACGACGGGTACGAGGAATACTGCTGTGCCGACGCCGTGCCCGCGGCGGCGGTCAGGGCGAGCGCGAGAACGGTGGCGGTGACGTGCTTCATCAAGGAGCTCCCACGCCGGGATGGCGCAGGCGCATCCTCGGGTCGATGCTCGCAATGCATCCTGAACCCGACGGGGTTTTCGTCCAGCGCTCAGCCGGCGTTTACACGGCGTCGACGTCAGGGCCCGTTGGCTGTGGCGCCCAGCGTGCGCGGCTGCAGCGCGAGCTGCGCGCGCAGGAAGCCATCGGGATGCTCATTGGTACGCAGCACGACGAACGCTTCGCCATCGCGCACCTGCTGTGCGATTGCCGGCGTCAGCGACGCGGTGCCACCGATGATGCGTGCGTCCTGGCCGTCGACGGTGACATCGAGACGCGCGACCTGCCCGGTGTTGTCGCCGGCCGCCGTGCCCGTGTGCAATGTCACCGATGTCGCGCGTTCGGTCAGCCCGCCGACGACGAGGTCGATGCGGATGTCGTTGTTGGTGTCCAGCGTGGCACGCACTTCGCCGGTGGGCGGACGCATATCGCCCTCCGGCGCGCGCACCAGCGCGAACTTGCCCTGCATGTGCACGGGCTGCGCAGGCTGCACGGGTTGCGCACCCGCCACCGTGGGCAGGCCGAGCAGCACGATGAGGAAGGCGGCGTACAGACGCATGGTCCAGCTCCGGGTACGGACGCTTCCCGAAGTAGGCCGTCGAGCGCCATGGCCACGTGAAATGCGCGCCGCATCCGACGGCCGTCGTGCAGTTACGTGACCACTTCACGCGGCGGTGGACCAGTGACCTCGCGTTCACTGCGCCGGCCGGAAGGTTCTGCGGTACTCCGTGGAGCCCGCCCATGCGCCAAGCCGTACCCGCCCTCGTCTTCGCGGCCTCCGCCGCGCTGTTTCTGACGTCCGCCTGTTCCACCGTCGGTGCCCTGCTCGGCTCCGACACGATCGCGTTCTCGCAGCAGCAGATCCAGCAGAAGCTGACCAAGAAGTTTCCGCACGACTATTCGAAGCTCGGCGGCCTGGTCACGCTGACGCTGATGAACCCGCGCCTGTCCATTCCGCCGGGTGAGCGCCGGCTGCAGGTCGAGTTCGACGTGGCGGCGGCTGCACTCGGTCAACCCAGCCGGACGCCCGATGGTTCGTTCACGCTGTCCAGCGCCCTGCGCTACGATCCGGCGACGCGCGGCCTGCATCTGTTCGAGCCGCGCATCGAGAAGGTCGAGGTCGCCTCGCTCGGCGGTCGCATGGGCGACACGCTGCGCAGCGCGCTCAACGACTGGGTGTCGGACTGGGCGCAGAAGGAACCCGTCTACCAGTTCGACGATTCACTGATCGGGCGCCTCGGTGCGCGCCGGATCGAGGGGACGAAGATTCAGGATGGCCAGGTGGTCGTGCAACTCGGCGAGTGATCGCCGGTCGATGCGCATCGCGTTCGCGATGCTTCTTTCCCTTGCGGCGACTGCCTGCGGCCGCGGCGGCGGCGCCACGAACGAAAATGCCGTTCCGCCCGTTGCCGACGACGGCACGCCCGCGAACACATTGCCCACGCCGGCCGCGGCACCCGGCACTGCGGTGACCGGCATGCCGACGGAACCGCCGGCGCCCAGCGCCACGGTGCCAGCGGTCGAAGCGCCCGCCGCGGAAGCCACGCCGACGGATGCAACGGCCGTTGCATCGACGGACGCCACCACCGATCCGAATGCACTGCCGACCCCGGTCGACGCGGGTGTGGCGACCGACACGGACGCGACGGCAGCAGCCATGACGCCCCCTGCCACGACGCCGACCACTGCACCCGCAGCGACCTCGGCACCGACGGTCACGCTCGCTGACGCGTCCGCTGCGTCCTCCGTCGTCAACCAGTACATGGCCGCACTCGGTGCCAACGCGCCGGCGCGCGCGCAGGCTCTGTGGGCGACGACGCCGAACGACTCCAGCGTGCTGCAGATCGCGCGCGGCACCACGTTCAACGTCGCGGTCGGCTCGCCGGCGGCGGACGCGAGCGGTCGCGTGACCGTCCCGGTCGATGTACGCGGCAAGGCTGACGATGGCAGCGATCGCCACGTGCAGGCCGCCTACACGCTGCAACGCACGCCGGCCGGCGCCTGGCGGATCTATTCCGCCACCACCCGCGACGCCACCCCCTGATCGACGCCGCGCCCACCGCAACGACGTTCGTGCTCGACACGAACGCGTGGCTGGACCTGCTGGTCTTTACCGACCCGTCGCTCGCAGGCTTCGCCGACGCGGCGCGCGATGGCAGCGTTCGCATCGTCACCGACCACCGCGCGATCGCTGAGCTCGAACGCGTGCTGCGCTACGGGGTGTTGCGGCTCGACGAAGCCGCCGCGCGTTCGCATCTCGACGTCACACGTCGACTCGCAACGTGTATCGACGTGCCGGCGATGACACTGCCGCGCTGCCGCGACCCCGACGACCAGATGTTTCTCGAGATCGCCGTCGCCGCGCGCGCCGATGCCCTGCTCACGCGCGACGCCGAACTGCTGCGCATGGCGCGCCGGATGGCGCGCGAGCATGGCGTCGCTGTCGTCGCACCCTCGATGTGGCGCGACGTCTCGGCTCAGATGTCGAAGCGGTAGGCGAGCTTCACCAGCAGCTGCTCGCTGTCGCGCAGGTCGAACGCATCACGCAGGCGACCCGAGGCGTCGACATCACCCAATGTCGGCTCCTCGAACAGGCCGCCGCCGCGCACGTAAGCGATGTACAGGTTCGACAGCGGCGCGAGTTCGTAGCGGTAGCGCACTTGGAAGCCCATGTTGCTCAGGCCGAACGGCTGGTGGCGCGACGCGACCGGGATCGGCGTGCCATCGGCGGCGAGGTCGTAGCTCTGCGGCGCGCGTGCGTCGAGGCCGATCGCCTCGAGTCGGACGCGCAGTTCCTGCTTGTTGTCGATCAGCCAGGTCACGCCCGCAGCGAAGAAGATCTGGTTGACGCGATACGTCGCCAGCGACGGCACACCGCTCACCGCTTCGGGATGCCAGAGCAGCAGCCCCGGATCGTGCTTGACCTCCATCGTCAGGCCGACGTTGGCGTGGTCGCTGATGTAGTACGTCGGTTCGACGTCGAGCGAAATTGAGCCGTGGTCCCAACCACCCAGGCTCTCCGCCGCGTAGCGCGAATTCCAGTAGAAGCCCCACGAACCGCGACGCGGAATGCCGCGTTCGTAGAACAGGTAGAGCTTGGACGGCATGCGCACGATGCCGTGGCCGCGCGTCACCAGATCGTCGTGGCCTGGCGTGAAGCTCGCGACCTCGAAGAACTCGTTGCCGCCATCGCGCATGTCGCTGGTGCGGTTGACCGACCACGCATCGGCGATCTTGAGGCCGTCGTCGTTCGCGCGATGCGACACCGCGGCGCGCCATTGGTGACTGGCGTAGCTCGACTCCTTGGGCAGATCGGTGAAGCGCCGCGAGATTTCGTAGCGGCCATAGTTGAAGTTGTTGCGCTCGAGATAGCCGAAGTCGTTGAGCTGCAGATGGTCGCCCAGATGCAGCAGGTACAGCTGCTGGCGCCAACCCTTGCCGAGATCCTGGTCGAGCTTCATCTGCGCGCCGCTGTCGCGGATGGACTGCCCCGCCTGGTCGACGTCCGACCCGACCACGGTCGTGCGCACGGAAATCGCGTCCGACGGCGTCCAGCGATGATCGAACTCGGCGACGTTCGCGACGCGGTCGAGGAACGGACGGTCCACGCGTGTGACCATCGCGCCGAAGCCCTGCGTCTGCAGGTCCTTGGTCGCGCGTAGGGCGTAGAAGTCGCGGCCGACCTCGTCCGCCTCGGTCGCCGCGAATACGCCGTAGTTGATGCCGGCGGCACTGCCGTTGAGCTTCACCGCGGCGGTGACGTCGCCGGCGCCCTGGCCGTCATCGCGTGTGCCGCCGACGCGCCGCGTGTAGATCAGCCGGTTCGCGTTGTTGAGCGAGCCGAATGCGACGTCGAAGAAGCTCTGGTTCTCGGTGAAGAACGGGCGCTTGTCGCTGAAGAAGGTTTCGATCGCGCTGAAGTTGACGACGAGCTGGTCGCTTTCGACCTGGCCGAAGTCGGGATTCAGCGTCGCCGACAGCTGCAACTTGCCGCTGGGCTTCCAGAAGATGTCCGCGCCGGTATCGAAGTCGGCCTTGTGCGCGACGTTGTCGTACACGCCCACCACGTAGGGCGTGATCGCCAGCAGCGACTGGCTGTACTTCGGCACCTGCTCCTTCTCGAATACGGACAGGAAGCGCGGCTCCGTGAAACTCACCGCGGGCCAGCTCGCGCGCTCCCCGGTGGCGCCGGTCACGCGATCGAGCACGATGCCGATGCGACGCGTATCGCCCTGCGCATCGCGCATCGGCGCGGTGTACCACGGGATCAGCATCTCGGCGGACCAGCCTTCCGCATCCTCGCTGACGGCGTGCTTCCAGTTGCCGTCCCAGTCGGTGCTGAACTGGTTCTCGTTGGTGATGACGGCATCGATGATGCTGTCCGACAGCAGCACGGTGAAGTTGTAGCCGGTGCGACCGTCGCCATCGAAATCGACGTACAGGTTCACGCGATCGAACGGGCCGCCCTGGTCGCGCTGCGCGCGGTCACGACGACGCGGCACGCCGGCGGGCTGCGTGTTGTGGAACGCGATCGCGAGGCCCTCGGGCGTGGCCTTGAACCACGCCTCGGTCGGCAGCGGTGCCGGAGCGCGCGACAGCGGCTGCGTCAAGCGGAAGTCGGTGACGTGCTGTGCATCAGCCCATTCGGCGGGGTCGATGTGGCCATCGACTTTCACGTCGCTGGCGGCGATTGCGATCGACGGCAGTGACGCCAGAACGGCGAGCGCCAGGGCGGCGCGGGGAAAGGCGGACATGCGGGGCATCCGGTACGGCGCGCGATGGGCCGAAGGAGCCCGAAGACTAGTCGGCCGCCCGGAGGCGGCCGACTGTCATAGGTCATGGCAAGGCGATGGCCTGACGACGCATCGCGACGCGTTACGCGCGCTTGCGGGCGCCGGTACCACGGCCGGTCGACGCGCGCGTGCCCGCCTTCGAACCGCCCTTCTTCGACGCGGCCTTCGAGCGGCCCTTCGGCGCCGGCTTGGCGGCCGTCGCCGGCTTGCGCTTGGGCTGCAGCATCGTGCCGGTGCAGTTCTTCGAGCCGCAGCGGCAGCCCCAGATCTTCTTCATCTTCGGCGTGTGCGGCTCGCCGAGGGTGATGCCGTAGTTGTAGGTCAGCTCCTCGCCCGGCTTGATCGCGCGCTTGGCTTCGATGAAGACGCGGTCCTTCGTGCGGTCGTCGCCGTCGTGTTCCTCGATGATCGAGTCGCAGTTCGGCGAGCAGCTGTGGTTGATCCAGCGCGCGACGCTGCCCTTGCGGTTGCCGTCGATCACGTAGTCGTCGTTGAGCGTGAACAGGAAGGTGTGGCCCGAATCCGCCGAACCTTCGTCGCCATTGTCGACGTCGTCGTGGGTGCGGCGCTCGCCGCGGTACTCGATGATGCGCTCGCCCTTGGCGATCGGCGCGGTAGCGAACACACCGGTTCCGTGGATGGCGGAGCGGCGGGCGACGATCTTGCTGGGCATGCGGTGGACCGGATGAAGGGGAGCCGCATTCTGCCGTGCCCACCGCCGCAGGTCATCACGCCGCGTGGGCCCTGAACCCTGTGAAGGGCCGCCGTGGCGCGGCCGACCGTCAAATCGTACAATTCCGGTACCGATTCGAACCGCCCTGGACGAGGCCCCGCGCATGCTCCGGGTCACCAAGCTCACCGACTACGCGACCGTCGTGCTCACGGTCCTCGCCGCCGCACGCGGCGAAGTACTGAGCGCGACCGAAATCGCCGAGCGGGCGGGACTGGAAGCCACCACCGTCAGCAAGGTGCTCAAGCCGCTTGCGCAGGCGACGTTGGTCGAAGGCTTCCGCGGCGCGCACGGCGGCTACCGCCTGGCGCGCCCGGCCCGCGACATCGCGCTGATCGACGTGATCGAGGCGATGGAAGGCCCGCTCGCGGTGACCGAGTGCAGCGTGCACGACGGCCAGTGCGGCATCGAATCGTCCTGCGGAATCCGCCGCAACTGGCGGCGCATCAACGACGTGATCGTGCAGTCGCTGAGCGGCATCACCCTGCAGGACATGCTGGAGCCGGAGATCGACACGGGCGCCGCGCGCCGTCGCATCGACCTCCGCCTCGCGAACGTTTGAGGACCGAATGACCGACCTGATCGCCAATGCCGAGATCCACCAGCAGCTCGGTCGACGCTACGACGCCGGCTTCGTCACCGACATCGAGTCGGAGACGCTGCCGCCCGGCCTGAACGAGGACATCATCCGCGCGCTGTCCGCGAAGAAGGACGAGCCCGAGTGGATGACCGACTGGCGCCTGGCCGCCTATCGCCATTGGCTGACGATGACCGCGCCGCACTGGGCGAAGCTCGAGATCGCGCCCATCGACTTCCAGGCGCTGAGCTACTACTCCGCGCCGAAGGGCCCGAAGTACAAGTCGCTGGACGAAGTCCCGCAGGAGCTGCTCGACACCTACGACAAGCTCGGCGTGCCGCTGCACGAGCGCGCCAAGCTCGCGGGCGTGGCGGTCGATGCGGTGTTCGACTCCGTGTCGGTGGGCACGACGTTCCGCAAGGAGCTCGCCGACAAGGGCGTGATCTTCTGCTCGATGTCCGAGGCGATCCGCGAATACCCCGAACTCGTGCGCCAGTACCTCGGCAGCGTGGTGCCGGTCGGCGACAACTTCTTCGCGGCGCTCAACTCCGCGGTGTTCTCGGATGGCAGTTTCGTCTTCATTCCGAAGGGTGTGCGCTGCCCGATGGAGCTGTCGACCTACTTCCGCATCAACGCCAGCGAGACCGGCCAGTTCGAGCGCACGCTGATCGTCTGCGAGGACAACGCGTACGTCAGTTATCTCGAAGGCTGCACCGCGCCGATGCGCGACGAGAACCAGCTTCACGCGGCCGTCGTCGAACTCGTCGCGCTCGAAGGCGCCGAGATCAAGTACAGCACCGTGCAGAACTGGTATCCGGGCGACGAGAACGGCGTCGGCGGCATCTATAACTTCGTGACCAAGCGCGGCGAGTGCCGCGGCGCGAAGTCGAAGATCAGCTGGACGCAGGTCGAAACCGGCTCGGCGATCACCTGGAAGTACCCGAGCTGCGTGCTTCTGGGTGACGACTCGGTCGGCGAGTTCTATTCGGTCGCGCTCACGCACCACCGCCAGCAGGCCGACACCGGCACCAAGATGATCCACGTCGGCAAGCGCACGAAGAGCAAGATCGTGAGCAAGGGCATCAGTGCCGGTCGCGGGCAGAACACGTACCGCGGCCTGGTGCGTGTCGAACGCACCGCGGCGGACGCGCGCAACTATACGCAGTGCGATTCGCTGCTGATCGGCAAGAAGTGCGGCGCGCACACCTTCCCGTACATCGAGGTGCGCAACCCGGGCGCGAAGGTCGAGCACGAGGCGACGACGTCGAAGATCAGCGAGGACCAGATGTTCTATTGCCGGTCCCGTGGCATCAGTCAGGAAGACGCGGTGTCGATGATCGTCGACGGCTTCTGCAAGTCGGTGTTCAAGGAACTGCCGATGGAGTTCGCCGTCGAGGCGAAGAAGCTGCTGGAAGTCAGCCTCGAAGGATCCGTCGGGTGAGAGACCGCGCCCAGCGAACGCCAAAAAAAGGCATTCGCTGCGGTCACGAAGGCCCGGGCAGGACGCCCGGGCCGGGGTAACCCGAAGCGACGAACGTCGCGCCACGGACGGCTACGCAGATCACGGGAAGCGAAACACGACAATGCTGAAGATCGACAACCTCCACGTCCGCGTCGCAGGCAAGGACATCCTCAAGGGCCTCACGCTGGAGGTCGGCGCCGGACAGGTGCACGCCATCATGGGCCCGAACGGCGCGGGCAAGTCGACGCTCGGCAACGTGCTCGCCGGCCGCGAAGGCTACGAAGTGGTCGACGGCACGATCGAGTTCGAAGGCCGCGACCTGCTCGCACTCGAACCCGAAGAACGCGCTGCGGCCGGTGTCTTCCTCGCCTTCCAGTACCCGGTCGAAATCCCGGGCGTGAACAACACCTACTTCCTGCGTGCCGCGCTCAACGCGCAGCGCAAGGCGCGCGGCGAGTCGGAACTCGATTCGATGCAGTTCCTGAAGAAGGTGCGCGAGAAGCTTGCCGTCCTGCACCTGAAGGACGAGCTGCTGCATCGCGGCGTCAACGAAGGTTTCTCCGGCGGCGAGAAGAAGCGCAACGAGATCTTCCAGCTCGCGCTGCTCGAGCCCAAGCTCGCGATCCTCGACGAAACCGATTCCGGTCTCGACATCGACGCGCTCAAGGCCGTCGCCGACGGCGTCAACGCGCAGCGCTCGCCCGATCGTGCCTTTCTCGTGATCACGCACTACCAGCGCCTGCTCGACTACATCCGCCCGGACGTCGTCCACGTGCTGGCCGATGGCCGCATCGTCGAGACCGGCGGCCCCGAGCTCGCGCTGCAGCTGGAGGAACACGGCTACGCATGGGTGAAGGACCGCATCGCGCCGGGAGCGGCCGCCTGACATGAGCGCGCTGCTCGACTCCCTGACCGCCGCGTTCGACACGCTGCCGCTGCGCGAGGCCGGCGGCCTCGGTCCGGCACGCCGCGAAGCACTCGAAGCACTGCGTCGCGACGGCCTGCCCGGCGCGCGCGTCGAAGCCTGGAAGTACACCAGCCTGCGTCCGCTGGAGCGCCGAAGTTTTGCCGCCGCGAACGAAGCGCAGGCCTTCGATGCGGCATGGGTTGCTTCGATCCCGGCGCCGCGCATCGTGTTCGTCAACGGCGTGTTCGCCGGCGAGCTGAGCGATCTGTCCACGCTTGAAACCGGCGTCACCGTCGAGCCCCTGTCGGCGGTGCTCGCACGCGGCGACTCGCGTGAATGCAACGTCCTCGGCCGGCGCTTCGAGCGGGCCGACGAACCGTTCGCGCGTCTCAATGCCGCACTCGCAACCGAGGGCGCCATCGTCCGCGTCGATGCCGGCGTGCAGGCGAAGCACGCGCTTCATCTCGTCACGATCGGCGCACCGACCGGCACCGAAGTCGCCTCGCATCTCCGTCATCTCGTCGACCTGCATCAAGGCGCCCGCCTGGAGATCGTCGAGCACCTGATCTCGGCCGGTCTGCACGCGAATCTCGCGACGTCGATCGTTCATGCGCATCTCAAGCCCGAAGCCCAGCTCGTGCACGCGCGCCTGCAGGACGAGGCTGGTGGCGCGCAACTGTTCGCCCGCACCGATGCCGTGCTCGCACGCGACGCGGTCTATCGCCGCCTCGATCTCGAACTCGGCGCCGGCCTGTCGCGCCATGAACTCAATGTCGCGCTGCACGGCGATCGCGCCTGCACGAATGCCAATGGCGTGCTGCTCGGCGATGCGCGCCGGCACCTCGATACGCGCCTCGGCATCGACCACGTCGGTCGCGACGGCCGCTGCGAGCTCGTCTGGCGCGGTCTCGCGTCGGGCCGCTCGCGTGCCGCCTTTCACGGCGGCATCGAAATCCGAGAAGGCGCCGACGGCACCAACGCCGCGCTGTCGAACAAGAACCTGCTGCTCTCCGACGCCGCCGAAATCGATTCGCAGCCGGTGCTGGTCATCCACGCCGACGAAGTGCAGGCGGCGCACGGCGCGACGGTCGGGCAGCTCGATCCGACGTCGCTGTTCTACCTGCGTTCGCGCGGCATCCCGTCGAATGAAGCACGCGCCCTGCTGACCGCTGCGTTCTGCCGCGAGACGCTGGCGGTGCTCGACGACGGTGCGACGCGCGACCTGCTCGCCGCGCGCCTCGACGCCGCGCTCGCCCGGATGGAATCGCCATGAACGCGTCGATGGCCACGCCCGCAATCGACTGGGCCCGCGTGCGAGCGGATTTCCCGCTGCTGACGCGCGAGGTCCATGGCAAGCCGCTGGTCTATCTCGACTCGGCCAATACCTCGCAGAAGCCTGCGCAGGTCATCGACGCGGTCGACACGTTCTACCGCCTGCATAACGCGAACGTCAGCCGCGCCGTGCACGCGCTGGGCTCGGAGGCCACCGAGGCCTACGAAGGCGCGCGACGCAAGCTCGCCACCTTCCTCAATGTGCGCGCTGATGAGCTGGTGCTGTGCAGCGGCACGACGTTCGCGATCAATCTCGTCGCCTACAGCTGGGCGCTGCCGTGGCTCAAGCCCGGCGACGTGATCGTTCTCACGCGCATGGAGCACCACGCGAACATCGTGCCGTGGCAGATCGTTGCCCAACGCACCGGCGCGGTGATCAAGGTCGCCGAGATCGACGAACGCGGCGAAATCGACCTCGAAGCGTTGTATGCGCTGCTGACGCCCGAGGTGAAGCTGCTCGGCCTCACGCACGTCTCCAACGTGCTCGGCACGGTAAACCCCGTCCGCGAGATCTGTCGCGAAGCACGCCGCCGCGACATCGTCACGGTGGTCGACGGCTCGCAGGCGGCACCGCACCGCACGCTCGACATCGCTTCCATCGGCTGCGACTTCTACGCGATCACCGGCCACAAGATGGTCGGCCCGACCGGTACCGGCGCGCTGTGGGGCCGTCGCGAACATCTGCATTCGATGCCGCCCTTCCTCGGCGGCGGCGAAATGATCCGCGAGGTCCGCTTCGAAGGCACCGTCTACAACGACGCCCCGCACCGCTTCGAAGCGGGCACACCGAACATCGCCGGCTTCGTCGGCCTCGGTGCAGCGGTCGACTACCTGTCGTCGATCGGCATGGCCGCGATCGAAGCGCGCGAACAGGAACTGCTCGCGCACGCGACCGAAGCACTGTCGAAGATCGACGGCCTGCGCATTTTCGGCAATGCGCGCGAGAAGGCGGCGGTGATCAGCTTCCTGGTCGAAGGTGCACACGCCCACGATCTCGCCACCCTGCTCGATCTCGAAGGCGTCGCCGTACGCTCGGGCCATCACTGCGCGCATCCGCTGATGCATCATTTCGGCGTACCGGCCACCTGCCGCGCCTCGTTCGCGTTCTACAACACGCACGAGGAGATCGACGCCTTCGTCGCCGCCCTGCTCAAAGTCCGCCGCCTGCTTGCGTGATCCGATGACCGACCTGCGCTTTCGCAATGCCACGCCACGCGACGCCGACGCGATCGTCGCGCTCGTCGAGTCCGCCTATCGCGGAGACGCCAGCCGTGCGGGCTGGACGACCGAAGCGGACCTCCTCGACGGCCGCCGAACGGACGCCGACGATGTGCGCGAGTGCATCGCACGCCCCGACAGCGTGGTCCTCCTCGCCGTCGACGCGGCCACCCGCGAACCGGTGGCGTGTGCGCACGTCGCACAGGAGGACGGCAACGGCTATTTCGGCATGTTTTCGGTGCGACCTACGCTTCAGGGCGGCGGCGTCGGCAAACAGCTGCTCGCGCGCGCGGAGCGCATGGTCTTCAATCACTGGGGCCTGCCGGCGATGCGCATGACGGTGATCGACGTGCGCGACGAACTCATTGCCTTCTACGAGCGCCGCGGCTACGTGCGGACGGGCATCAAGAAGCCCTTCCCCTACGGCGACGAACGCTTCGGGCAGCCGCGGCGTGACGACCTCCGCTTCGAGGTCCTCGAAAAGCGCGCGCCGGCTCGCGCCGCGTCCCGTCGCTGACCATGGATGGCTGGGCGCGCGTCGGAACCATCAGCGAAATCCTGCCCGGCGAGCACCGCGTCGTCTGGGACGGCGACACGCCCATCCTCGTCGTGAACCTCGAGGGCGATTTCTACGCCCTGCTCGACCAGTGCACGCACGAGGACTACGAGCTCTCGGCCGGCCCCGTCGATGCCGACGAAGGTGTCGTCGAGTGCGTGCTGCATGGCGCGCGTTTCGACCTGCGCAGCGGCCGCGCGCTCTGCGGCCCGGCGTACCTGCCCGTCGCGAAGTTCCCCGTCGAGGTGGTCGACGGCGTGATCTGGACACGCGACGACCGCTAAATCCGCTGTGTGCCTGACGGCGCCGGTCCGCCAGTCCACCGCCTGCGCTCAATTCGCAATTGCGAATCATTCTTAATTGCGTTTCAATAGCGCCACGGCCGGTCACCCGCGAGCCCGGCAGCCCTTTCACGATCAACGGATCCCATGGCCCACATCAGGAGTCGCAAGCACGCCCCGCGCGCCCTCGGCGCGTCGCTGCTTGCCGGTCTCGCGCTCGGCGCGACCTTCAATGCCACCGCCGCCAGCCCGGCGCCGGACGACAAGGAGACGCTCGACCGCGTCAAGGTCTACGGCGCGCGCACCAAGCGGTACAACGGCGAGGCCAGCTCGGCGAAATTCACGCAGACGCTGGTCGACACGACGCAGACGATCAACGTAATCGGCAACGACCTGTTCAACGAACAGGGCGCGACGTCGCTGACCGAAGCGCTGCGCAACAGCCCGGGCGTCGGCACCTTCTACGCCGGCGAAAACGGCGCGACCAGCACCGGCGACGCCATCTACATGCGCGGCTTCGACACGTCGGGCAACATTTTCGTGGATGGGATCCGCGATCTGGGCGCGGTCAGCCGTGACGTGTTCAACGTCGATCAGATCGAAGTCACCAAGGGCCCGGCCGGTACCGACACCGGCCGCAGCTCACCGACCGGTTCGATCAACCTCGTCACCAAGCGCGCAAACCTGCGCGACGCGAACAGCGCTTCGCTGTCGGTCGGTACGGACGATCAGCTGCGCGGCGTCGCCGACTTCAACCGTCACCTGAGTGACAGCACGGCACTGCGCGTCAACCTGATGGCACAGGACAGCGGCGTGCCTGGGCGCGATCGCGTGCACAACGATCGCTGGGGCGTCGCCGCGTCGCTGGGCTTCGGCCTCGACGGCCCGACGCGCACGCATCTCGACCTGCTGCACGTGAAACAGGACAACATTCCGGATGGCTGGGTGCCCACGATCGGCCTGCCCGGCTACTCGTCGCCGGATCCGACGCGCCCGTACATTTCCAGCGCGCCCCGCGTCGATTCGACCCACTTCTACGGCACGACGTCCGACTTCGACCACGTCAACGCGGACATGGCGACGCTGCGCGTCGAACACATGACCGACAACGGTTCACAGCTGCGCAACATCACGCGCTGGGGCCGCACATCGCAGGACTACATGCTGACATCGTTCACGGCGACTGCGGCGAATCTCAAGACGCCGGACCCGAACGACATGTCGACGTGGACGCTGGCGCGCAGCAATCCGACCTTCAAGGACCAGGTCAATTCGATCGTCACGAACCAGACCAGCCTGGTCACGCATTTCGGTGAAGGCGCGGTGCGGCACGACCTCAGCACGGGCGTGGAATTCGTTCGCGAAACGCTCGACCAGCGCGGCGTCGCGCCTCTCAACGGCACCACGTGGCCGGCGGCGAATCTCTACCACCCCGATCCGAACGTCACCGGTCTGGTCTGGGGCCACAACGGCGCGGACAGCTACGGCCGCGTCAACACGATCGCGGCCTACGCCTTCGACACGATCAGCTTTGGCGAACAGTGGCAGGTCAACGGCGGCCTTCGATTCGATCGCTACGACAGCCACTACCGTAATGCGCGCGCCTGCATTGCGACCGTCAGTGCGACGTCGAACTCGCCGGCATGCAACGGTGCACCCGTGGGAACCGTCCTGCCCTACCTCAACAGCGGCGACTCGGACACGCTGGTGAACTGGAAGGTCGGCGCGCTGTACAAGCCGACGCCGGCGTCGAGCCTGTACGCGAATTACGCCGTGTCCTACCAGCCACCGGGCGGCTCGACGCTTGAACTCAGCGGCGCGGCCAACAGCCCGAACAAGCCGGGCTACGCCCCACAGAAGACGAGCACCGCGGAAATCGGCGGCAAGTGGAGCTTCTCGGACGACGCGCTGCTGCTCACCGCAGCGCTGTACGACACGCGCATCGAGAACGAAGTCATACCCGATCCGTCGAGCGGCACGCAGTACCAGCAAGCCGGCGAGAAGCGCGTGCGCGGCATCGAACTGAGCGCGGTCGGTCAGCTCACGAAGCAGTGGTGGGTGTCCGCGGGCTACACGAAGATGGACGCGGAAGTGCTCAAGGGCCCGAGCGTCGCGCGTGACGGTTCGAACGCCGTGCCCTACACGCCGGACCGCGCATTCACCGCGTGGACGACGTATCGCTTCGACAACGGCCTGACGCTCGGCGGCGGCGCGCGCTATTCGGGTGAGATGAAGCGCGGCACGGACGGTGCGATCGGCACGCCGGCGTCGACGGGTGATTACTGGGTGTTCGACGCAGTCGCGAGCTATGCATTCAGCGAGGCCTTGGACGTCCGACTCAACCTCTACAACCTCGCCGACACCGACTACGTTGCAGCCATCAACAAGAGCGGCTATCGCTATACGCCCGGCCAGCCGCGTTCGGCGCTGCTGACCTTCAACGTGAGGTTCTGACGATGCTCCTGCACGTGCCCGGCGTTCTCGATGGCGACACGCTGGCGCAGATGCGTCGGGCGCTCGTCGAGGCCGACTGGACCGACGGTCGCGCGACCGTCGGTCCGCAGGGCGCGCAGGTGAAGCGGAACGAGCAGTTGCCGGACACGTCGCCGCTGCGCCAGCGCCTCGCTGCGCTGGTGCTCGACGCGGTGTCGCGCAATCCGCTCTTCCATGCGGCGACGCTGCCCGCACGCATCTTCCCGCCGCGCTTCAATCGCTATCGCGGTGGCGGCGAATACGGCTTCCATGTCGATGGCGCGGTGATGTCTGTCGATGGTGCGCCATCGCAGCCGATCCGTAGCGACATCTCATGCACGCTGTTCCTCAACGAACCCGAGGACTACGACGGCGGCGAGCTGATCATCCACGACACCTACGGCGAGCACGAGGTGAAACTCGCCGCGGGCGATGCGATCGTCTATCCGTCGAGCAGCCTGCATCGGGTCACGCCGGTGACGCGCGGGGAGCGGCTGGCGTCGTTCTTCTGGATCCAGAGTCTGGTGCGCGACGACAGCCAGCGTCGCACGTTGTTCGAGCTCGATTCGTCGATCCAGACGCTCACCGCAACCGGCGCAGACCGCGAGTCTCTACTTCGACTCACCGGCATCTATCACAACCTTTTGCGGCGCTGGGCCGAGACCTGATTCCACGCCTGCGACGCTGCGCCTCAACCAATATCGACGACGTACGAGCTCATGAATCCGAACCCTGCCAAGCCCCGCTCCACCACGCGCAACGGCGTCTATCGCTGGGTGCGACAGATCCATCTGTGGGTGGGTGCGTGGGGCGCGCTCGCCGCCGTGCTGTTCGGCCTGACCGGCCTGTTCCTCGCCAATCGCATGGGCGACAGCGCATGGCCGCAGGGCAAGTCGCGCGAGACCGGTACGTTGACGATCGAAGTGCCGGCCGATGCGCGTGCGAACCCGAAGGCGCTCGCGAACTGGCTGCGCAGCGCGTACCAGCTCGACGCGACGAGCGTGCGCGGTGGTCGACCGGAAGGCGGTCGCGTCGAAGGGCGCGACGTGAAGCAACCGGCGAAGTGGTCACTGTCGGGCGGCAGCGCGCGCCATTCGTGGTCGTTCGACTACGTGCCGGGCAACCTCACTGCGGAACTCAAGCGCAGCGAGCAGTCGCCGCTGGCCGCCCTGCTCCGGCTGCACAAGGGCGTCAGCGGTGGTCTGTTCTGGCGCGTGCTCCAGACCAGCTTCGCGATCGGCATGGTGCTGCTCGGGCTGTCGGGCATCTGGCTGTGGGCACGCGGCCGCACGCCGAAGGACATGGTGTTCAGCGTGATGGGCATGGCGACGCTGGTGTTCGTCGCCGCATTGGGCCTCGCGCTGGCGTAAGCGCAGCGCGCTAGTCGCTTTCGAGCGACAAGCAGAGGCCGCCCCTCGCCGCGAGCGGCGACAACCGGATCAGCAATGCCTCGCCTGCGCCGTCGAGCACATGACGCAGGCGATCGTCAGCGGCCTGCAGGATGGCGGTGTCGCCCATCGCGAGATCCGGCAGACCGCTTTTATCGGCAAAACGCGCGTGACCGGCGAGCAGATGCACCACCCATGTCGAGCCGGGCTCGGCGAACACCACCATCGCGCCCACCAGCGGGCGTCGCCACAGCTCGGCGTCGTAGCGATCGCGCCGCCACATCAGATTGAAGTCATGCGTCGGGCCGTCGACGAGTTCGCCCTGAATGGCGCGCTCGCCGGCGAAACGGTGTCGCCCGTGCGGCGGCAGCACGTCGGCGACTTCGCCATCGTCGAAACGCAGCCGCACGCCTTCGCCTGACAACAGCACGAGCTCGCGGTCGATGCCGGGAAACGCAGAGAACGGACCGTCCGCGGTGATCTCGGCGATCGACAGGCGCCAGTCCCAATCGCCGCCGTCGCCGGACGGTTCGGCGTGGATCTCGCGGGTCCAGCCCGTGCCGTTGCGCCAGCGCGTGCGGACGTAGTCGTACGAAGGGATGACGCGGGACTGTGCGGACATGGCGCGTTCGTGCGATGGGCGAAGCCAGTATGCCGACGCGCCTCACTCCCACGAAACCGCCGACGGGCTTCCCTGCCCGCCGGCGGCGTACGTCCTTGTCGGGGTCCGTCCCCGGATGCCAGGCGTCCTTGCCTGCCGGCCGTCGTCCCTGCGACCGGTGCGGTACCTCAGCGCTGCAGGCTGGCGGCGCGCGGTGCGGCGTGGCCGGCGGTGGCCGGGCGCGCCGGCACGGCGCCGAGCACGATGCGGTCGCGGTTCTTCTCGATGGTCTTGAGGCCGATGCCCTTCACCAGCGCGAGCTGGTCGACGGTGCGGAACGGGCCATTGGTCTTGCGGTAGGCGACGATCTCCTGCGCCTTCGCCGGGCCGACGTTGACCAGCACGCGATCGAGCGTGGCGGCGTCGGCGGTGTTGATGTTGACGCGCTCCACCGCCGGGGCGGCCATGGCACGGGCCGGGGCAGCCGGAGTGGCGGCAATCGCGGCGCCCGTGAAGGCCAGCGAGAGGGCGAGGGTCTGGAGGAGGCGGGCGAGCTTCATGACGAGGTCCTTGTCGGTAAGTGGCCGTGCTGGCCGGTGAGGACAGTCTCCCGGTCCCGCCCGCTGCGTCCGATCGGTCGTCCACCCGTCCCGCGACGGGAAACTCCGTGCCGTCATGTAGGAAAAGTCCGAAACACCCGGGCGGTAGAATGGTCGACCGCTTTTCACCTCCCCCCGAGGCCTCCATGGACGCCCGCCGCGTCGAAGCATTCGTGTCGAAGAAGTGGGACGACGAGATCGTTCCGCAGCTGGTCGACTACATCCGCATCCCTTGCAAGTCGCCCATGTTCGACGCCGACTGGGTCGCCCACGGCTACATCGACCAGGCCATCGCGCTGATGGAGCGCTGGGCTTCGGCCCAGAAGATCGAGGGCATGACGCTCGAAGTCGTGCGCCTCGAAGGCCGCACGCCGCTGATCTACGTCGAAGTGCCCGCCGCGAACGGCGGCAGCAACGACGACTGCGTGCTGCTCTACGGCCACATGGACAAGCAGCCCGAGATGACGGGCTGGGACGACGACCTCGGCCCGTGGACGCCGGTCATCAAGGGCGACCGCCTGTATGGCCGCGGCGGTGCCGACGACGGCTACGCGATCTTCGGCTCGCTCACCGCGATCATGGCGCTGCGCGAGCAGGGGCTGCCGCATTCGCGCTGCGTGATCCTGATCGAAGCCTGCGAGGAATCCGGCAGCTACGACCTTCCCGCCTATGTCGACCACCTCGCGCCGCGCATCGGCAAGCCGTCGCTGGTGGTCTGCCTCGATTCGGGCTGCGGCAACTACGAGCAGCTCTGGTGCACGACGTCGCTGCGCGGCCTCGCCGGCGGCAACCTCACCGTGCGCGTGCTCAGCGAAGGCGTCCATTCGGGCGACGCGTCGGGCATCGTGCCGTCGAGCTTCCGCATCCTGCGCGACCTGCTGTCGCGCATCGAAGACGAAGACTCGGGCCGCATCACCATCGAAGGCATGCATGTCGAAGTGCCGGCCGAGCGCCTCGCGCAGGCGAAGGAAGCCGCGCGCGTGCTCGACACGGCGGTGTTCGACAAGTTCCCGTTCCTCGACGGCATGACGCCGATGGCGGACGACCTGACGGAACTCGTGCTCAACCGCACGTGGCGCCCCGCGCTGTCGGTGACGGGCGCGGACGGCTTGCCGCCGTTGTCGTCGGCCGGCAACGTGCTGCGTCCGTTCACCGCGGTGAAGCTGTCGCTGCGCCTGCCGCCCACGCTCGACGGCAAGCGCGCGGGCGAGCTGCTCGAAAAGGCGCTGACGGAGAATCCGCCGTACGGGGCGCACGTCACGCTCGAACTCGAGAAGGCGAGCACGGGCTGGAACGCACCGGCGATGTTGTCATGGCTGCACGGTGCGATCGACGGCGCGAGCCGCGAATTCTTCGGCCAGCCCGCGATGTACATGGGCGAAGGCGGCAGCATTCCGTTCATGGGCATGCTCGGCGAGAAGTTCCCGGGCGCGCAGTTCATGATCACCGGCGTGCTGGGCCCGCACAGCAACGCGCACGGCCCGAACGAATTCCTGCACATCCCGATGGGCAAGCGCGTCACCGCCTGCGTGTCGAACGTGCTGCACCAGCATCACCTGGCCTCGCAGCGCGGCGAGACCACGGGCGTCGCCGCGGTTGCCGGCGGCCAAGAACGCGGTAACCACGGCTGCTGCTGACGTTGGATTCGATGCGTGGCTGACGAACGGCGGGCCTGCGAAGGTCCGCCGTTCGCGTTTTCGACATCCCGCGAACGGACGCTGCCGGACGATGGCGACTCCTGACGGAGGCATCGCCATGTTCCACGGCTTCTTCGGTTACCTGATCGGCGGCGCGATCATCGGCGTGCTCGCGCGCCTGTTGAAGCCGGGCCCGGACCCGATGGGTCTGATCATGACGATCCTGATCGGCGCAGGCGGCGCGGCCATCGGCGGCTATTTCGTCCGCACCGGCTTTCTCGCGTGGGTGGCCGCGATCGTCAGCGCGATCGTGCTGATCGCCATCTACCAGCGGATCACGCGACGCACGCCGCCGCGCGATCAGCCGATGCGTTGATCAGCCGCAGGCTTGCGATCAACGCAGCAGCGCGTCGACCACGCGTGCGGCCAGCGTCTCCGCCGACTCGCCCACGGTATCGAGCACGAGCTCTGCGTTCTCGGGGACCTCGTACGGCGAATCGATGCCGGTGAAGTTCGGGATCTTGCCGGCGCGCGCCTTGGCGTAGAGGCCTTTCACGTCGCGCGACTCGGCGACGTCGAGCGGCGTGTCGACGAAGACCTCGAGGAATTCGCCGTCGTCGAACAGCTCGCGTGCGAGGCGACGCTCGGAGCGGAACGGCGAAATGAAACTGACCAGCACGATGAGGCCGGCGTCGGTCATCAGCTTCGCGACCTCGGCGACGCGACGGATGTTCTCGACGCGGTCTTCCGCGGTGAAGCCCAGATCCTTGTTGAGGCCGTGGCGCACGTTGTCGCCGTCGAGGATGTAGGTGTGCAGGCCCATCGCGGCGAGCCGCTTCTCGACCAGGTTCGCGATCGTCGACTTGCCCGAACCCGACAGGCCCGTGAACCACACGCAGCGCGGCGTCTGGCCCTTGAGCCGCGCCCTCGCCTGCTTGTCGATGTCGACGTGCTGCCAGTGGATATTCGCGGCGCGGCGCAAGGCGAAGTCGATCGTGCCGGCGGCGACCGTCGCGTTCGTCTGACGGTCGATCAGGATGAACGCGCCGAGCTCGCGGCTGTCGCGATACGCCTCGAAGGGCACCGGCGTGTCGAGGTAGAGGTTGCAGTAGCCCACCTCGTTCATCTCGAGATGCTTGGCGGCCAGCGCGTCCTGCGTATTCACGTCGATCTTGTGCTTGATCTCGGTAACGCTGGCGCCGACCTCGCGGGCGCCGATCTTCAGCCAGTAGGGACGACCCGGCAGCAGCGGCTGCGCATCGAGCCACAGCACATGGGCGGCGAACTGGTCGCTGACTTCGGCGGGATCGTGCGCATCCGCGATCACGTCGCCGCGGCTGACGTCGAGCTCGTCGGCGAGCGTGAGCGTGATCGCCTGGCCGCGCGTGGCGACGTCGAGATCGCCGTCGGCGGTGACGAGGCGCGCGACCTTCGAGCGACGGCCCGACGGCAGCGCCACGATCTCGTCACCGGGGCGGATCGCTCCCGCCGCCACGGTACCCGCGAAACCGCGGAAATCCTGGTTGGGGCGATTGACCCACTGCACCGGCAGGCGGAAGCCGAGATCGCTGGCTGGCGCGTCGACCGGCACGGTTTCGAGGAATTCCAGCAGCGTCGCGCCGCGATACCACGGCGTGTTCTGCGACCGCGCGATCAGGTTGTCACCTTCCAGCGCCGACAACGGCACGGCGGTAACGTTCTCGATACCGAGCGATGTCGCCAATTCGCGGTATTCGGAATCGATCGCGTCGAACGTCGCCCGGTCGTAGCCGACGAGGTCCATCTTGTTCACCGCCAGCAGCACGTGGCGGATGCCGAGCAGCGAGCAGATGTAGCTGTGGCGACGCGTCTGGGTCAACAGGCCTTTGCGTGCGTCGACGAGGACGACCGCGGCATCCGCCGTCGATGCGCCCGTCGCCATGTTGCGCGTGTACTGCTCATGGCCCGGGCAGTCGGCGACGATGAACTTGCGTGTCGCCGTGCTGAAGAAGCGGTAGGCGACGTCGATGGTGATGCCCTGCTCGCGCTCGGCCTCGAGCCCGTCGAGCAACAGCGCGTAGTCGATGCGCTCGCCCTGCGTCCCGTGGCGGCGACTGTCCTTCTCGAGCGCACTGAGCTGGTCTTCGAACAGGCCGCGCGTGTCGTGCAGCAGGCGACCGATCAGCGTGCTCTTGCCGTCATCCACGCTGCCGCAGGTGATGAAACGCAGCAGGCCACGGGATTCGTGATCGGCGAGGTAGGCGGCGACCGTCGCGGTCGCGTCGTCGAGGCGCGTCATCAGAAATAGCCCTCGCGCTTCTTCTTCTCCATCGATGCCGACGGATCGTAGTCGATCACGCGGCCCTGGCGTTCGGACGTGGTGGCAACGAGCATCTCGGCGATGATCTTTTCGAGCGTGTCCGCGTCGGAATCGATCGCGCCGGTGAGCGGATAGCAGCCGAGCGTGCGGAACCGGACGCGACGGTTCTGCACCGCCTCACCGTCGCGCAGGGGCAGACGCTCGTCGTCCACCATCAGCAGCGCGCCCTCGCGCTCGACGATCGGGCGCTCCGCCGCGAAGTACAGCGACGGCACCGGGATCTTCTCGCGGTAGATGTAGAGCCAGATGTCGAGCTCGGTCCAGTTCGACAGGGGGAACACGCGCACGGATTCGCCTGACTGGATGCGCGTGTTGTAGAGATTCCACAGCTCGGGACGCTGGTTCTTCGGGTCCCACGCATGCTGGCGGTTGCGGAACGAGAACACGCGCTCCTTGGCGCGCGACTTCTCCTCGTCGCGGCGCGCACCGCCGATCGCAGCGTCGAAGCGGTACTTGTCCAGCGCCTGCTTCAGCGCCTGCGTCTTCATGACGTCGGTGTGTACCGTCGCGCCATGCGAGATCGGGCCGACGCCCTGCGCGAGCCCGTCGGGATTGGTGTGCACGCGCAGGTCGACACCGGTTTCGGCGGCGCGACGATCGCGGAACTCGATCATCTCGCGGAACTTCCACGTCGTATCGACGTGCAGCAGCGGGATCGGCGGGCGGGCCGGATGGAACGCCTTGAGCAGCAGGTGCAGCAGCACCGAACTGTCCTTGCCGACCGAATACAGCATCACCGGATTGCGGAAGCCGGCCGCCACCTCGCGCAGGATGTGCAGGCTTTCGGCCTCGAGGCGATCGAGATGGCTGAGGGACGGCAACGGCATCGGCGGTACTGCGTGGCGACGGACCCGCCGATTATGGCGGTTCGGGGCGATGTCGAGGCCGGGCACGGGCGTCAGGCGGGTCACGTCGATGAATCGCGATTCGGGGCGTCAGTGTCGGCGGCAAGCGGGGGCGCCGGAAGTTCGCGCCGGGCATGAGGACATGACGGCCCGTCCTTTCCGCGCGGAGCGTTGCGGCGCGACCCTGCGCCTCCCGACGCCACCTGCCGCGCCATGTCCGCCGTTCCCCTCCCCGCCCCACTGCCCGACGGACGCGTCGACCTGCTCGACCGCCTGACGGACGGGCTCGGGCGCGACGCGTTGTGGTGGCTGTCGGGCTACGCCGCGGCGCTGGCCCGTGCGCAGGATGCGGGGGTCGCGCGCCTGCCGCAGGCCGCGGCGGCAGCGGCAGCGGCACCGCCCCTTACCGTCGTATACGGCAGCCAGACCGGGAACGCGCGTCGCACTGCCGAGCGCGTGGCTGCGCGACTGGGCGAAGTCGGTCTCGATGTGCGCCTGCTCAACGCGGCCGACTATCCACTGCGTGAGCTGAAGACCGAGGCGCTTCTGGTCGTCGTGATCAGCACGCAGGGCGACGGGGACCCGCCCGACGATTCGCGTGCGTTCGTGGACCACCTACTCGGCTCGCGTGCGCCTCGACTGGAGCACCTCCGCTTCGGCGTGCTTGGCCTCGGCGATTCGAGCTATCCGCAGTTCTGCGCGATCGGGCGTGTGCTCGATGCGCGTCTAGAAGCGCTGGGCGCACGTCGCTGGATCGCGCGCGGCGATGCGGACCTCGACATCGACGACGTCGCCACACCATGGCTCGACGCGGCGCATGCCGCGGCGCGTGAACTCGCGCCGATGCCCGCGCTCGCAACCGTCACGCCGATCCGTGCGAATGCGTCACCGGCGGTGCATCGCGATGCGCCGTTCGCGGCGCCGGTCCTCGCCGTGCAACGCATCACCGGACGCGGCGCCCTGCGCGACGTCCGCCACGTCGAGCTGTCGCTGGAAGGCTCCGGCCTGACGTACGAACCCGGCGACGCACTGGGCGTGTGGCCCGTGAATCCCCCGGCGCTGGTCGACGAGATCATCGAAACGCTCTCACTCGACGGCGATGTCGCGGTCGAAGCGAAAGGGCGGACGCTGCCGCTGCGCGACTGGCTACTGCGCGAACGCGAAGTCACGCGACTGTCGCGACCGGTGGTCGCGCGACACGCCGAGCGCGCGCGATCGCCCGAACTCGACGCGCTGCTGCAAGACGGCCGCGAGCGCGACCTTGCACGGCTGCTCGACTCGACCCAGCTGGTCGACCTCCTGCACGCCCATCGCGGTGCGTGGTCGGCAGCCGACCTGGTGGCGGCGCTGCGACCGCTGACACCGCGTCTGTATTCGATCGCGTCATCGCAACTCGAAGTCGGTGACGAGGCGCATCTCACCGTCGCGCACGTCGAGTACGCCGCCCGTGACCGCACGCGCTGGGGCGCTGCGTCGCACTTGCTCACAAGCCTGCAACCGGGCGACACCGCCCGCGCGTTCGTCGAACGCAACGAGCGCTTCCGGTTGCCGAAAGACGGTTCGCGCGACGTACTGATGATCGGCCCGGGTACCGGCGTCGCTCCGTTTCGTGGCTTCGTCCAGCACCGCATCCAGACCCGTGCGACAGGTCGTAACTGGCTCGTGTTCGGCGCGCCGCACGCGCGCAGCGAATTCCTCTACCAGCTCGAATGGCAGCAGGCGCTGAAGCGTGGCGGACTGCACCGGCTGGATGTCGCGTTCTCGCGCGACCAGCGCGACAAGGTCTACGTGCAGCACCGCCTGCCCGAACACGGACGCGAGGTCTACGCCTGGCTCGAAGGCGGCGCGCATCTGTACATCTGCGGCGCTGTTGCGATGTCGAAGGACGTGCACGCGACGCTGGTCGACATCGTGGCGAGCCACGGCGGCCGCAGCGTGGAAGACGCCGCCGGCTGGCTCGACGCCCTGCTCGCCGAAGGCCGCTACGCGCGGGACGTGTACTGATGCCCGCTTCCATCACACATCTCCGAATGCGCTGTCGACGCTGACACACCGCGCCGCCTCGAGACCGCCTACGGAGCTCCGCCATGACCGCTCATTCGGTCGAAGACATCAAGAAGAACAGCCGTGCACTGCGCGGCACATTGCTCGACAGCCTCGCCGACCCGATAACTGGCGCGATCGCCGACGACGACCAGACGCTGATCAAGTACCACGGCAGCTATCAGCAGGACGATCGCGACCTGCGCGAAGAGCGCCGCCAGCAGAAGCTCGAGCCCGCCTACCAGTTCATGATCCGCACGCGCACGCCGGGCGGCGTGATCACGCCGTCGCAGTGGTTGAAGCTCGACGCGATCGCATCGACCTACGCCGAGCGCGGGCTTCGTATCACCACGCGACAGGCGATCCAGTTCCACGGCGTCGTGAAGCGCGAACTCAAGGCGACGATGCAGGCGATCAATGCGGCGCTGGTCGACACGCTCGCCGCCTGCGGCGACGTCAATCGCAACGTGGCGATCGCGGCGAATCCGTTGCAGTCCGACGTGCACGCCACCGTCTATGCAACGGCCGCCGCGCTGTCCGACCACCTGCTGCCCAACACGCGCGCCTACCACGAGATCTGGCTGGACGAGGAACGCATCGCCGGCACGCCGGAACAAGACCCGATCTACGGGGAAGCCTATCTGCCGCGCAAGTTCAAGATCGGGTTCGCGATGCCGCCGACCAATGACGTGGATGTGTTCGCCCAGGACCTCGGCTTCATCGCGGTGATCGAGGGCGGTCGCCTCGCCGGCTACAACGTGGCCGTCGGCGGTGGCATGGGTGCAACGCATGGCGATCCGGAGACGTATCCACGCATCGCCGACGTGATCGGCTTCGTCGCGCCGCACGACGTTATCGCGACAGCGGTGGCGGTGGTGACCACGCAGCGCGACTGGGGCAATCGCGCGCAGCGCAAACGCGCACGACTCAAGTACACGATCGACGATCGTGGTCTCGATGCGCTCAAGGCGGAGGTCGAACGTCGTGCCGGCTTCGCGCTGGCGCCGGCACGCAGCTTCCGTTTCGACCACAACGGCGACCGTTTCGGCTGGGTCGACGGCCATGACGGACGTGCGCATCTGACCCTTCGCATCCTGTCGGGTCGCCTCCAGGACGGCACTGACGGCGCGCTGCAGACCGGCGTGCGCGAGATCGCCCAGCTCCTTCAGGACATCGACGGCGCCCAGCTGCGCCTCACGCCAAACCAGAACCTGGTCGTCGCCAACGTCGACGCCGCGCATCGCGCGCAGGTGGACGCACTGGTCGCCGCGCACGGACTCGACACCCACGCACGCGCGACGCCATCGCGCCTTGCCGCCATCGCCTGTGTCGCACTGCCGACCTGCGGGCTGGCGATGGCGGAGGCCGAGCGCTACCTGCCCTCGTTCATCGACACCTTCGAAGCGCTGCTCGATCGCCACGGCCTGTGCGACGCGCCGATCCACCTGCGCATCAGCGGCTGCCCCAACGGGTGCTCGCGCCCCTATCTCGGCGAAGTCGCGCTCGTGGGCAAAGCGCCGGGCCGATACGCGCTGCGGCTGGGCGCGGACCATCGCGGCCAGCGGCTCAACACGACATATCGGGAGAACGTGGACCAAACCGGCATCGTCGAAGCGCTAGATCCGCTGCTCGCACGCTACGCCGCCGAGCGCCTGCCCGCCGAACGCTTCGGTGATTTCCTCGTGCGCGCGCGCGTGATCGACCCGCCGCGCCCCATCGCGATCGCATTGCAGGAGGCGGCCGCGTGACCACGCCCGACGCACTCACTGCCGCCGAGTCCCCGCGCGCGCTCGCGGAACTCAACACGTGGCTTGCGACGCAGACTGCCGAGGCGCGCGTCGCCTGGGCGCTGGAAAACCTGTCGGGCGGCCATGCGCTGTCGTCGAGCTTCGGTGCACAGGCGGCGGTGAGCCTGCACCTCGCCACGGCACAGCGCCCCGACCTGCCGGTCATCCTCGTCGACACGGGCTATCTGTTCCCGGAGACGTACCGGTTCGTCGACGAAATGACGGAGCGACTTTCTCTCAACCTGCACGTCGTACGGCCGCAGATCGGCATCGCGTGGATGGAAGCGCGGTTCGGCCGCCTGTGGGAACAGGGCCTCGATGGGCTCGAACGCTACAACCGCCTGCGCAAGGTCGAGCCGATGCAACGTGCGCTGCGTGATCTCGGCGTGCGCTGCTGGATCGCCGGCCTTCGTCGCAGCCAGGCGCGTTCGCGCACGGACATCGACGTCCTCGAACTCCGCGACGGCCGCTGGAAGCTGCATCCGATCGCCGACTGGAGCGATCGCGACGTCTACGACTACCTCCGCAAGCACGAGCTGCCCTACCACCCGCTGTGGCACGAAGGCTATGTCTCGATCGGCGACGTGCACACCACGCGTCCGCTCGAAGCCGGCATGAGCGAAGAGGACACGCGCTTCTTTGGCCTCAAGCGCGAATGCGGCCTGCATGACGCGTGGGGGACCGAAGGCCGCGCGGCGTGACGCGCGTCAGTGCGACGAGGTGTCCAGCAAGGGTCGAATCTCGATCGCACCGCCGGCGCGGGCGCAGGGTGTGTCGGCGACGAGTCGCACGACTTCGTCGACGTCCTTCGCTTCGATGATCGAAAAGCCCGCCAGCGGCACGCGCGACATCGCGAACGGATGGGCGTCGGTCTTGGGCGTGCCATCCCATGCGGTCACCGTCGTGGCCTGTTCTTCAACCGCGGAGATGAACGCGCCGCGATCGCGGATGCGCTGGTCGGCCGCGAGCAGCGTGTTCTGCTCGGCGGGCGTGAGCTTCTTCCAGTCGGCACCACTGCCGTAAGCCAGGCACAGGAACTTCATGCGCGCGCCTCCTCGGGATGACGCCCGCAGAGTGCGCCCGCTGATGTTCGCGGCACGTCGCTAGGCGGCGATGGAGCCGCGCAGCGCGGCCCAGGCCGGTGGCGTCGGCCACTTCGGATCGTCGGTGCCGGCGACGGCACGGCGCAGATCCGTGCGATCGAGCTGCGGTGCGACCGCCGTGAGCAGCGACAGTGTGTAATCGCGCAGCACGCGTTCGCGCGGCAGGACGGCCCACGCGACACACTCGGGCACTTCAGCCGGCGCGGGCAGCGCGTGCAGCGTCTCGAGGTCGGTGTCGCCCACCGCCATCTCGGCGAGCAGGCCGACGCCGAGTCCGGCGCGCACGTACGTCTTGATGAGATCCGCATCACGCGCCGTCATCGAGATGCGCGGTTCCAGACCGCGCTGCGCGAACGCGCGACGCAACGACGAGTCCGCACGCACTGAAGACTCGTAGCTGACCAACGGAAACGCCGACAGCGCATCGAGCGACGGCACTCCGGACGACGACGCCAGCGCATGTTCGCGCGGCACGAGGACCACGCGCTTCCAGCGGAACAGCGGCACGGCGATGCCGCCGGCAGGCGTCTCGCCCGACGTGCTGATCACCGCGACATCCGCCTCGCCGCGCGCGAGCAGGTCGAGCACTTCGCCTTCGCCGCTCGGCTGCAGGTGCACGCTCATCTGCGGATACGCCTGCCGCACCTGCGCGATCGCACCCGGCAGCACGTGGCGCGCCTGCGTATGCGTGGTGGTGATGACGAGGCGGCCCTGCGCATCACCGCGGACATTGGCGGCGTAGGCGCGGATGTTCGCGGCTTCGGCGAGCAGGCGACGCGCATGCGCCAGCACCTGCTGGCCAGCGGGCGTGATCGAGTCGAGAGAACGTCCCTTGCGGGAGAACAGCAGGAAGCCGAGCTCGTCCTCGAGCTGCTTCAACTGCTTGGACAGCCCCGGCTGCGTGGCATGCACGCGCTCGGCGGCGACGGTGATGTTGAGGCCGGAATCGGCGATGGCGACGAGATAGCGGAGTTGGGCGAGGGTCATGGCGGCGGCGCGGACGGTCGGGGTCGGAGGACGGCGGACGGCAGTCGTACGGGGCGACACATGCGGCAGCAAAATCGTTTGGTCGTCATATCCATCTCTCGATCCGTATAGAGCGATGCCTACCCTAGTCGTCGCCCGGCCCTGTGTCCAGTCGCTCATGCCGGGCCGGCATGAGGGGGTGGCGACGCATCATTTCGCCGCGCCGCTCCCGCGCCCTACGGTGCCGTCATCCGCTCTCCGGAACGCCACCGTGTCCGCAACGCCCGGTTCCACGCCGCTGTTTCCCCTCTTCCTCGACCTCCGCGGCCGCCGGGTGCTGGTCGTGGGCGGGGGCCTCGTGGCGCGGCGGAAGATCGCAGCGCTGCTCGACGGCGGGGCGACGGTGCGGGTCGGCGCGCCGGAGCTCGTCGACACCGTGCAGGCCCTGGTCGACACCGGGCACGTCGAACACGTGCGCGGGACATTCGATGAGGCCTGGCTCGACGACGCCTGGCTCGTCGTTGCCGCGACGGACGATCGCAACGTCAATCGTGCCGTGGCCGACGCCGCGGAAGCACGCCGCATCTGGGCGAATGTGGTCGACGACGCGGAGCTCTCCAGCGTGCAGATGCCGGCGCGCGTCGAACGTGGCCCGCTGCAGGTCGCGATCTCCAGCGGCGGCGGCGCGCCGATGCTCGCGCGCCATCTGCGCGAGACCCTGGAAACGCAGCTCGACGAAAGCTGGTCGTCGCTGGCGACGCTGCTGACGCGCTATCGCCGCGTGATCCGCGCGCGCTTCGCCGACATCGCCGCACGCCGCGCGTTCTTCGAGCGCGTGATCGCAAGCGACATCGGCGACCTACTGCGTGCCGGCCGGGAGCGCGATGCACGCGAGCGCCTGCGCGCACTGCTCGCCGACACACCGACGCAGACCCGTGGCCGCGTCATCCTCGTCGGCGCCGGCCCGGGCGACGCCGGCCTGCTGACGCTGCGTGCCTTGCGCGTGCTGTCGCAGGCGGACGTCGTTCTGCATGACCACCTCGTTGGCGACGACGTGCTCGCCCGCGTACGTCGCGATGCAGAGTTCATCGACGTGGGCAAGCGCGCCGGCGGCGCGAACGCTACGTCCGCGCATCACGACACGCAGGCACGCATCCACGCGCTGATGCTCGAACACGCGCAGGCCGGCCGCACCGTCGTGCGATTGAAGGGCGGCGATCCGTTCGTGTTCGGACGCGGCGGCGAGGAACTCGAAGCGCTGGCCGCCCACGGCATCGACTTCGAAGTGGTGCCGGGCGTCACCGCTGCCCTCGCCTGCGCTGCCTATGCCGGCATCCCGCTGACGCACCGCGAGCACGCGCAATCGCTGCATTTCGTTACTGCGCACGCCAAGGACGACGGCAATGAGCCCGACTGGACTTCGCTCGCCAAGCCGCGACAGACGCTCGCGATCTACATGGGCGTGGCCAGCGCCAAACGCGTCTCCGCTCGGTTGGTCGCGCACGGCCTAGTCGCGTCCACACCGATCGCCATTGTGGAAAACGGCACCCAGCCGACGCAGCGGGTGGTGACGGGCACGCTCGCGACGCTGGGCGCGCTGGTCGACGCGCACGCCGTGCAGTCACCCGCGCTGCTGATCGTCGGCGAGGTGGCCGCGCTCGCCACCTCGCTGCACTGGTTCGGCGCACCGCCGCTGCAACGCGAACCCGCACTCCAGGCGGCCGCATGAGGCGATGTCGCCGCCATCGCCGGCACACGGCATTCGACCAGCGGCACGCCGCCTCGCCCGCGCTGGCGGCACGCTAGCCCTTCCCCCTGACCACCCGATCCCATGGCCCTCTACGACAGCATCCTCGACACCGTCGGCAGCACGCCGATCGTTCGCCTGCACCGCATCGCCCCCAAGAACGTCACGCTCTACGCCAAGGTGGAATCGTTCAACCCCGGCGGTTCGGTGAAGGACCGCCTCGCCCTCGCCATCGTGCTCGACGCCGAACAGCGCGGCCTGCTCAAGCCCGGCGACACCATCGTCGAAGCGACATCCGGCAACACGGGCATCGCGCTCGCGATGGTCGCGGCCGCACGCGGCTACAAGTTCGTCGCGGTGATGTCCGATTCGTTCTCGATCGAGCGCCGCAAGCTCATGCGTGTCTACGGCGCGAGGGTGATCCTGACGCCGGCCGCGGAACGCGGCACCGGCATGGTGCGCAAGGCGAAGGAACTTGCCGACAAGCACGGCTGGTTCCTGGCGCGCCAGTTCGAGAACGAGGCAAATCCCGCCTACCACCGCAACACCACAGGCCCGGAAATCCTGCGCGATTTCGCCGGCCAGCGGCTCGATTACTTCGTCACCGGCTGGGGCACGGGCGGCACCATGACCGGCGCCGGCCAGGTGCTCAAGCTCGCGCGTCCCGGCATCAAGGTGATCGCCGCGGAACCCGCGGGTGCCGCGCTGCTGTCGGGCGATCAATGGCAGCCGCACAAGATCCAGGGCTGGACGCCGGACTTCGTGCCCGAGGTGCTCGACCGCTCGATCGCCGACGACATCCTCAAGATCGACGACGTGCTCGCCCGCGACACCGCGCGCCGCCTCGCCGCGGAGGAAGGCATCTTCGTCGGCATCTCCGCGGGCGCGACGGCCGCTGCCGCACTGCGCGTCGCGGAGTCGGCACCCGAGGGTTCGGTGCTGCTGGCCATGCTTCCCGACACCGGCGAGCGCTACCTGTCGACCATCCTGTTCGAAGGCATCGCAGAGGGTTCGGACGACGACTGGCTGGCCGCGGGCGGCGATACCCGCCTGCCCTGATCGCCCGCTCCGCCCACGCAACGGCCGCTGCGACGAAGTCCGGCGGCCGTCGCGTTTTTCGGCGCCGCCATTCAATGCACCGCCCGCGCCCGCTACCCTGTCGGGCCGCGGCCGTCGCCGCGCGGAGATCGAATGACGTCCAGCAGCAACCCGGCGCGTGAACAGACGCGCCTCGACTGGGCCCGGTCCGCGACCGGCCACGGCCACATCGACCTGGTCGCCGCCTCGGCGGACGCCGGTTTCCGCAGCTACTGGCGCACCGTCGGCGAATCGCCGACGCGCATCGTCATGGATTCGCCGCCCGACAAGGAGGACGTGCGCCCCTGGCTCGCGCTGCGCGACGTGCTCGAAGCCGGCGGCGTGCGCGTTCCGCGCGTGCTCGCGCGCGACGTCGAGCACGGGTTCCTGCTGCTGGAGGATCTCGGCGCGCAGACTTACCTGCACGTCATCGCCGACACGAACGCCGACGAGCTCTTCGACGACGCGGTGACACAGCTGCTGAAAATCCAGGCGATCACGCCACCCGCCGACCTTCCGCACTACGACGAAGCACTGCTCACGCGCGAACTGCGCCTGTTCGACGAGTGGTTCCTCACGCGCCATCTCGGCCACGAACTCGACTGCGACGATCAGGAAAATCTCGACGCCGCCTATCGCGTGCTGATCGATGCCGCGCTCGCGCAGCCGAAGGTGCTGGTGCATCGCGACTTCATGCCGCGCAACCTGATGCCGACGGACGATCGCTACGGCCCCGCCGTGCTGGACTTCCAGGACGCCGTCGTCGGCCCCGTCGCGTACGACGCGCTCAGCCTGTTCAAGGACGCATTCCTGAGTTGGCCCGAGGCGCGCGTCGATGCGTGGCTGGTCGACTACCACCGCCGTGCGACGGAAGCCGGCCTGCCGGTGCCTGCCTTCGCGCGCTTTCGTCGCGACGCCGACCTGATCGGCGTGCAGCGCCACCTCAAGGTGCTCGGCATCTTCGCGCGCCTCAACCATCGCGATCACAAGCCGAAGTACCTCGAAGACGCGCCGCGCTTCGTCGCGTACCTCGACGGCGTGCTGCCGCGCTACCCGGAACTCGCGCCGCTCGCGCGCGTGATCGAGCGCCGCGTGCGCCCGCACTTCGCATGAAGGCGCTCGTCCTGGCCGCAGGCCTCGGCGAGCGCATGCGCCCGCTCACGCTCACCACGCCCAAGCCGTTGCTCGAAGCCGGCGGCAAACCGCTGATCGCGTGGCACCTCGAAAAGCTCGCCGCGATCGGCGTCGACGAGGTCATTGTCAACACCAGCTGGCTCGCCCCGAAGTTCGGGGAAACGCTCGGCGACGGCCGCCGCTTCGGCCTGCGCCTGCGCTACGTCTATGAAGGACCCACGCCGCTAGAAACCGGCGGCGGCATGTGGAACGCGCTGGCCGAGCTCGCGCCGGACGGTGCACCCTTCATCGCGGTCAATGGCGACATCTGGACCGACTACGACTTCACGAAGCTTCCTCGCGATCCAGACGGCCTCGCACACCTCGTGCTCGTCGACAACCCGGCACACAACGAAGGCGGCGACTTCGCGCTCGACGGTCCCCTCGTGCGCAGCGAAGGCGTGCCGCGCTACACGTTCTCCGGCATCGGCGTGTACCGCCGCGAGCTGTTCGACGGCTGGCGCGCGATCATCGGCGATGCGCCGGGCGCGAACGACACGCCGCCCCGTTTCAAGCTGGCACCGCTGCTGCGCGTGGCGATGCGCGAGGAAGACGTCACCGGCGAACACCACCACGGTGCATGGACCGACGTCGGCACGCCCGAACGCCTGCAGACCCTGGACGCCGCGCTGCGCGGGGGTTGAGCGTCAGGTCGCGAGCAGCGTCGTCAGCGACGTGTGCAGCTTCGGCGCGTCCGGATCGAGGAAGGCATCGACAGTCCGCGCGATCGCCGGCCATTCGCGGCCGTCGAACAGGCGTACGAACAGGAACAACGTATCGATGCTGCCATGGTCCACGCGCGGCGGCTCGATCCATCGTCCCGGCTCCTGCTCGCGCAGCACTTCGCCGGCATAGCTGCCGAACGCGTAGAGCGACTTGTTGATCGCCTCGAGCGGCGCACCGCCCTCGCGCCATTCGGCAAGCACGCGATCGACGTGCGCGAGCGAGCCGACCGAATAATCGAGACGGACGCCGTACATCGCCTGCATGTTGCGCACCGCGTCCTCGGCGTAGTCCCGGACGGTGGCGGGTGCGGGAGCGATATCGAGGCGCAGGGTCATGGCAGTCTCGCGGTCAGGAGTCGGGGCGCGCGTCCGGCTCGCGACCGAGCGTTTCGCGCAGGAATGGCACGGTGAGGCGGCGCTGCGCGGCAAGGGCCGCGCGATCAAGCTGGTCGAACAACTGCGTGAGACTGCCGAGGTCGCGTCCGACGCGGCGCATCAGCCAGTCCAGCGCAGCGTCGTCGACGCCGAGGCCGCGGCGCTGTGCGCGCTGTCGCAGGACGTCGCGCCGTCCGTCGTCGTCCAGCGGCGCCAAGGGAACGCCGATGCACTGGCCCAGCCGCGAACGCAGGTCCGGCAGCACGAGTGACAGCGCGTCGGGACGCGCCGTCGCCGTGTAGACGACGTTCGCGCCCTGCGATCGTGCACGGTTGTGGAAATCGAACAGCGCGACCTCGTCGTCGCGATGGCCAGCGATCGCGTCGAGGTCGTCGAGCGTCACCAGGTCCATCCCTTCGAACGCCTGGAGCGCATCGCGCAGTCGCCCGGCGGCACTCGTCAGCGAGAGATAGGCAGGACGTCGCTGTGCCGCCATCGCGCGCGCGCAGGCGCCGAGCAGCAGATGCGTCTTGCCGGCGCCGGTCGGGCCGCTGACGAACACCCAGTCGTTGGCCCCGCCCGACGCACACGCATCGAGCAAGGCGATCGCGCCGTCCGGCGCGCCTACGAACGTTTCGAGCCGCTGATCCGGCGGCGACCGCAGCGCCAGCGGCAGCTGCGGCACGTGACGCGGCGTCTCCATCAGCCGGGGCCGGACTCCGCGCCCGGCGACGATTCGACGATCACGATCGGCGACGGCTCGGCGCCGTAGAGGCGGCTCGCGCGATAGCGCTCCTGCGCATAGCGCAGCAACACGTTGACCACAGCCGCCAACGGCAGCGCCAGCAGCATGCCGAGGAAACCGAACAGTTGGCCCCCTGCGAGCACCGCGAAGATCACCGCCATCGGATGCAGGCCAATGCGGTTGCCGACGAACTTTGGCGTCAACCAGTAGCTTTCGAGAAGCTGGCCGACGACGAACACGATGAGCACACCGCCGAAATGCTGCCAGTCGCCGAACTGCACCAGCGCAGCGATGCCGCCGAACGTCAGCAGGCTCGCCGGCCCAACATAGGGCACGAACGTGAGCATGCCGGCGACCATGCCGATCAGGATGCCGAGGTCGAGCCCGACGATTTCCAGACCCACCGCATACATGACGCCGAGGATCAGCATCACCATGAACTGCCCGCGCAGGAAGCCGCCGAGCACCGCGTCGGACTCCTTCGCCAGGCGCGTGACGACCGGCAGGTGACGCGGCGGAATCAGCGAAGCGATGCGTGCGACCAGCGCATCCCAATCGCGCAGGAAGAAGAACGCGAGCACCGGCACCAGCACCGCGTTGACGAGAATGCCGATGAGCATCGAGCCCGAACGCGTCACGTAGCCGAGGACCGTCGCCGCGATGCCACTGGCGCTCTGCCAGTGCTCACGCACGAGATTGGTCAGGTAGCCGACGTCGAGATAGCGGTCGACGTCGATGCGCGTATGCGCTTCGACCCACGGCACCAGCGTGCTGCCGATCCATGCGCTGTACGTCGGCAGCGAATCGACCAGCGTCAGCACTTGGCGCTGCACGATCGGCAACGCCAGGAGCAGTACGAGCACGAAGATCAGCGTCATCACGCTGAAGACGATGCCGACCGCCGCACCGCGCGAGAGCCCACGCGCTTCGAGGCGGTCGACCACGGGATCGCCCAGCCAGCCCAGCAGCGCGGCGATCACGAACGGCGTGAGCACCGGCGCCAGCATGCCGAGCAACCACAACGCGGCAACGACGACCGCCGCCCACTGCAGGCGTCGCAGGAAACGTGCGATGTCCTCCAGCGGCGCGGCGTTGTCCATCAGCGGCGATCCGTCAACGCAGGTGGAACGTGGTGGTCGAGTCGTCGTCATCGCCGACGGGTTCGATCACGCCATCGCGCGCGGCGATGCGCGAGAAGCCCTGCACGCCGCTGACGAGTTCGAGTTCATAGACGAGCCCGTCCGCAGTGGCGCGCACCGGCGTCGCGCGCTTCACCACGGCCATCTTCTCGAGGTAGGCGGCCAGGCGGATGAAGTCGTCCGTGCTGTTCACGCCGGTGAAGGTGACCGTGTACGTGCCCGCCGGCCCGAGGGCCCGGCCGGGACGCGCGTACTTGCGGATGAGGGCGTCGGCTGCGACGTCCGCGCCGCCCGCCATCGCGCGGCGAGCGTCACGATCGTAGGTGGCGGTCTTGGCGAGCTGCTTGCCGTTGTCGAGGAACACCCACTCCGCCTGCCAGCCGCCGGAAACGGTGCGGTAGAGCTTGCCGATCAGCTGCATGGGCGGCGCGTACTTGGCCGAGGCGCGCGAGATCGCCGCGGCGTCACCGCGCCAGATCGAACCCACCAGCGCCTGCTCCGCCGCGTTGCCCGCCGGCAGGCCAAGTGCGTAACCACGCTGCTTGGCGCGATCGAGTACCGGACGCGCGGCGTTGGACTTGTCGAGGCCAACCAGGCGCGGGCCCGAGCCGTCGTCGATGGCGAGCCACAGCACCGGCTTCGGCCGCGGCTGCGGCCACATCGGCAGGCCCAGCGTCGCGATCATGTCGTCGACCTTCTTCGCGTCGTACTGCACGACGAGGGTCGTGTTGAACGAGGGCGCGCCGGTCGCACTGACCCCTTCGTCCTGACGGTAGTCGTAGTGGTCGACGTAGGTCTTCGCGTTGCGCAGTTCTTCACCGACGCCGGGGCGCTGGTTGACCGCGCGATCGCCGGTCATGCGCTGCAGGATCTGCAGCAGGCCGCGCGCGAAGCCGGTATTGCGCTGCGCATCCCCCTGGTTGGTGACGACGACTTCCGTCGCGTACGCGCCGGCGGCCTGGGCGCGGTCGCCTTCGACGCGCTGCGCGAAGGTCGCCGTGCTGAATGCGGCGAGGAACAGGAGAACGGTGAGAAGTCGATACGTGCGCGCCATCGCCGGGGGAGCTCGTGGACTGGCCGGACATGGTGCCGGACTGCCGGCGGGCCGTCCACGGCGGCCGGTCCGACCGGGCGCGGCTGGTAGAATCGCGGGCTTCCCCGACGCCTTCGAGACCACCGTGTCCCAGTCGAACGCCCCCGACCGTGCCCCGCTCACCTACCGCGAGGCGGGCGTCGACATCGACGCGGGCAACGAGCTCGTCGAGCGCATCAAGCCGCTGGTGAAGCGCAGTTTCCGCCCCGAGGTGATGGGCGGCCTAGGCGGCTTCGGCGCGCTGTTCGACCTGTCGGGCAAGTACAAGGAGCCGGTGCTGGTCTCCGGCACCGACGGCGTCGGCACCAAGCTCAAGTTGGCGCAGCAGCTCAATCGACACGACACCATCGGCATCGACCTGGTCGCCATGTGCGTGAACGACGTACTGGTGCAGGGTGCCGAGCCGCTGTTCTTCCTCGACTACTTCGCGACGGGCAAGCTCGACGTCGACACGACCGTCGCCGTCGTCGGTGGCATCGCCAAGGGCTGCGAACTCTCCGGCTGCGCGCTGATCGGCGGCGAGACGGCCGAGATGCCCGACATGTACGCGCCGGGCGAATACGACCTCGCCGGTTTCTGCGTCGCCGCGGTGGAGAAATCGAAGATCCTCGACGGCGCGAAGGTGCGCGAGGGCGACGCGCTGATCGGCATCGCCTCCAGCGGTCCGCATTCGAACGGCTATTCGCTGGTGCGGAAGATCTACGACCGCGCCGGCCGCCCCGCCGATCTCGACGTCGGCGGCGTGAAGCTGGTCGACGCACTGATGGCGCCGACGCAGCTGTACGTCAAGCCGATCCTGGAACTGCTCGGCAAGCACGACCTGCACGCGATGGCGCACATCACCGGCGGCGGCCTCACCGAGAACATCATCCGTGTGATCCCGGAAGGCCTCGGCCTCGACATCGACGCCAGCGCGATCGTGCTGCCGCCGGTGTTCGAGTGGCTCAAGCGCGAAGGCGCGGTCGCCGACGAGGAAATGTGGCGCACGTTCAACTGCGGCGTCGGCTTCGTGCTGGTCGTCGCACCGGGCGACGTGGGCGCGGTGTCGACCGACCTGCAGCGCCTCGGGTTGGCGCATCGCGAGATCGGCCGCGTCGTGCGCGCGGACGGCGAGCGCGTGCGCATCGGCTGATGATCGCGCCCCTGCGACTGGCGGTCCTCGCCTCCGGCCGCGGCAGCAATCTCCAGGCCATCCTCGATGCGATCGGCGACGGCGCGCTCGATGCGTCCGTCGTCGGTGTGTTCTCCGATCGCCGCAAGGCCATCGCGCTGGAACGCGCGCGCAACGCCGGCATTCCGGCGATCGCCGTCTCGCCAAAGTCCTTCGAAACACGCGACGCGTTCGACGCCGCGCTATTCGCCGAAGTCGCCGCCGTTCGGCCCGACCTCATCGTCTGCGCCGGCTACATGCGCCTGCTCGGCGTCGCCGAGGTCGAGGCCTGGCACGGCCGAATGATCAACATCCATCCGTCGCTGCTGCCGCGGCACAAGGGCCTGCACACGCATGCGCAGGCATTGGCCGACGGGGTCGCCGAACACGGTTGCAGCGTGCATTTCGTCACCGCCGAACTCGACGGCGGCCCGGTGATCGCGCAGGCAACCGTTCCGGTCCTGGAGAGTGACGATGTGGACGCGCTCGCCGCGCGTGTGCTCGATCGCGAACACCCGCTTCTGATCGCCACGCTGCAGCTGTTCAGCGCGCGTCGGCTTTGTCTCGACGGCACGTCCGTACAGTTCGATGGTCGCCCGCTGCGCGCCCCGTTGCGCCTCGCGGGCATGGACCTTCGGGAGATCGACGCATGAACCGCATCGCGACGCTCGCTTTCGGCTTCGCCCTGCTCGCAGCGAGCGCACCCGCCGCCGCCGTGCAGACCTTCCACGCGACCTACGACGTCTATCGCGGCGGCCACAACCTCGGCGTGGCCACGCTCGAGGTCGTGCCGTCGGGCGACCGCTGGCGCGTCGACCTGGTCATGGACGGCAAGGGGCTGATCGGCCTCGCGGGCCTGAACGCGCAGCAGAGCACCGTCTTCGACGAAGTGAACGGCACCTATCGCCCGCTTTCGCAGAGCACGCTGCGGAAGATGCTGTTCACACGCCGGCAGACTACCGGTGTCTACGATTGGACCTCGCAACGTGCGACTTGGACCGGGGACGTGAAGAAGACCCGCCAGGCGCCGGTGCCACTGCAACCCGGCGACATGAGCGGCCTGCTGATCAACCTCGCGGTGATCCGGGACGCCCAGCCGGGGCAGACGCTCCAGTACCGGTACGTCGACAGCGGTCGTGCGCGCCTCCAGCGCTACACGGTGGCGACGGATCCGGAAACGATGAGCGTCGGGGAATTGCAGTACAGCGCGTTGCGCGTCGACCGTGTGCAATCGGGTGACGAGCAGACCTCCATCTGGGTCGCGGAAGGCGTTCCGACGCCGATCCGCATCCTGCAGCGTGAAAACGGCGAGGACACGTACGACCTCCGCCTCATCGAATACAAGGGAGCCTGATCCGACATGACGAAGACGTTCCTCCGCGGCGCCGTACTGGCCGCCTCGCTCGCCCTCGCCGCGTTGCCCGCGTTCGCCGCACAGCCTTTCAACGCGGCCTACCAGGCGGACTACATGGGCATGAAGGCGACCGGTCGCATGGCGATCGAATCCGCCGGCAACGGCCAGTGGCGCTACACGCTGGAAATCCGCAACCAGCTCGCCGACCTCGTGCAGACCACGGTGTTCGACGAAGCCGACGGCGTGCTGCGCCCGCTCTCGGGCAGCGACAGCAACAAGCTGCTGATCAAGAAGTCGAACAAGAAGGCGACGTACGACTGGTCGAGAGGCGTCGCGACGTGGTCGGGTGACGTGAAGCCGGACCGTGCGGGCCCGATCAAGTTGCAGAAGGGTGATCTGGACGCGCTGCTCGTGAACATCGCGATCGCGCGCGACGCCGTGGCCGGCAAGCCGCTGCGTTATCGCCTGGTCGAGAATGGCAAGGCGCGCGATCTGACCTATTCGATCGCGGGCAAGGAGAACGTCACGGTCGGCGGCAAGTCGCAGCAGGCGACCAAGGTGGTCAGCACCTCGGGCGACAAGAAGGTCACGCTGTGGGTGGTGCCTGGCGTGCCGGTGCCGGTGCGCATCATGCAGGTCAACGGCGGCGACACGATCGATCTGCGCATCGCGCAGTAATCGCGCCGAACGCGCAAAGAAAAAAGCCCCGCTTCGGCGGGGCTTTTTCGTGGCCGGAGTTCGCTCAGCGGATGCGCGAAATCTTCGCACCCAGACCGGACAACTTCTGCTCGATGTTCTCGTAGCCGCGATCGAGGTGGTAGATGCGGTCGATCGTCGTCGCTCCGTCGGCGACGAGGCCGGCAAGGATCAGCGACGCGGACGCACGCAGGTCCGTCGCCATCACCGGCGCGCCGCTCAGGCGTGCGACGCCACGCACCACCGCGGTATGCCCGTCGACGTGGATGTCCGCGCCGAGGCGCAGCAGCTCGTTGACGTGCATGAAGCGGTTTTCGAAGATCGTTTCGTTGATCACCGCGACGCCGTCGGCAATGCAGTTGAGCGCCATGAATTGCGCCTGCATGTCGGTCGGGAAGCCGGGGTGCGGCATCGTCGTGATGTTCACCGGCTTGGGGCGACGCCCCTTCATGTCGATGGTGATGCGGTCGCCATCGCAGTCCAGCTCGGCGCCGGCTTCCTTGAGCTTGTCGAGCACGGCATCCATCGTGTCGGGACGCGCATGCGTGAGCGTGACGCGACCGCCGGTCATCGCCGCGGCGACGAGGAACGTGCCGGCCTCGATGCGATCGGCGACGACGGTGTGTTCGCCGCCGTGCAGGCGCTCCACACCTTCGACCACGATGCGGCCCGTGCCCGCGCCCGTGATGTTCGCGCCCATCGCGACCAGGCAGTCCGCGAGATCGATGATCTCCGGCTCCATCGCCGCGTTCTCGATCACGGTGCGGCCTTCGGCGAGCACCGCGGCCATCAGCACGTTCTCGGTCGCACCGACGCTCACGATGTCGAACACATGGCGGGCGCCGACGAGCTTGTCCGCGCGCGCCTTGATGAAGCCGTTCTCGACGGTGATCTGCGCGCCGAGCGCCTGCAGGCCCTTGATGTGCAGGTCAACCGGACGCGAGCCGATCGCGCAGCCACCGGGCAGCGACACCTCGGCGTGGCCGTATTTCGCCAGCAACGGCCCGAGCACCAGCACGGACGCGCGCATCGTCTTGACGAGCTCGTACGGGGCGACCTGGCTGTGCACCGTGGTCGGGTCGACGGTGACGACGCCGGGGCCGCCGTCGCCCACGCGCGCGCCGAGTTCGGCGAGCAGCCGCGTCGTCGTATGCACATCGTGCAGGTGCGGCACGTTGTGCAGGGTGACCGGACCGTCGGCGAGCAGCGTCGCGCAGAGGATCGGCAGGACGGCGTTCTTGGCGCCGGAAATACGGACTTCGCCGTTCAGCGGCGTGCCGCCTTCGACAACGATCTTCTGCATGGAGAGGGTCTGGAAGAGGTGGGAGGCTCAGCCGGCGGCGCCGGCTTCCTCGGGGTCACGGTCTTGAGCTGCAACGCGTGGATCTCGCCGCCCATGCGGTCGCCCAGCGTCGCGTAGACCATGCGGTGGCGGGCCAGCGGGAGCTTGCCGCGGAAGGCGTCGCTGACGACGGTGGCCTCGAAGTGGACGCCGTCGTCGCCCCGGACGTCGGCGCGCGCGCCGGGCAGGCCCTGCTCGATGAGTTGGCGGATGGTTTCGGGATTCACGGAATGCCTTGGAAACGGCGGGGAGAGGGTGCCACGGGCGTGGACCGGCCGGACCGCTTAAACTGGGCGACTTAGCCTAGCGGAAAGCCCCCCTGTCCGAAATGGCGGATCCCATCGCGCCGGCGCACGGCGACATCGATTTCCCGGCCAGCGGCCGCCGCGTCTTTGCCGTCGAGGCCGAGGCGCTGGCTGCTGTTTCCGCGCGCCTGGACGGCGGCTTCGCCGAAGCCTGCCGCCTGGTGCTGCAAGCCCGCGGCCGCGTGGTCTGCATCGGCATGGGCAAGTCGGGCCACATCGCGCGCAAGATCGCCGCGACGCTGGCCTCGACCGGTACGCCCGCGTTCTTCGTGCATCCGGGTGAAGCCGCGCACGGCGACCTCGGCATGATCACCGACGCCGATGTCGTGCTCGCCCTTTCTTACTCCGGCGAGAGCGACGAGATCCTCACGCTGATGCCGGTGCTCAAGCGCCAGGGCAACCTGGTGATCGCGATGACGGGCCGCCCGGCGTCGACGATGGCGCGCGAAGCCGACGTGCACCTCGACGTGTCCGTTCCCGCCGAAGCCTGCCCGCTGCATCTCGCGCCGACCTCCAGCACCACCGCCTCCCTCGCGATGGGCGACGCACTCGCCGTCGCGCTGCTCGAGGCGCGCGGCTTCACCGCCGACGACTTCGCACGCTCGCATCCCGCCGGTGCGCTGGGCCGCCGTCTGCTACTGCACATCGCCGACGTCATGCACGCAGGCGACGACCTGCCCGTCGTTCGCCCCAGCGCGTCCGTCAGCGAAGCGCTGGTCGAGATGAGCCGCAAGCGCCTAGGTCTCACCGCGGTTGCGGATGAGACGGGCCGCCTGCTCGGCGTGTTCACCGACGGCGACCTGCGCCGCACACTCGACGACACACAGCTCGACCTGCGCAGCGCGACGATCGAACAGGTGATGACGCGCCAGCCGCGCACGATCGGTGCCGATGTCCTCGCCGTCGAAGCCGCGCACGTCATGGAGCAGCACAAGATCAACGGCCTGCTGGTGGTGGACGGTGAGGGACGCGTCGTCGGCGCTCTCAACATTCACGACCTGTTGCGCGCCCGGGTGGTTTAAGGGCCGATACGCATGATGATCCCTTCCCCCGCCCTCGCCGATCTGCGCGACCGCGCCCGACGCGTGCGCCTCGCGTGCTTCGACGTCGACGGCACGCTCACCGACGGCCGTCTCGTTTACGACAGCGCCGGCGGTGAATCGAAAGCCTTCCACGTGCACGACGGTCAGGGCCTCGTGCTGCTGCGTCGCGCAGGCATCGAGGTCGCACTGGTCACCGCACGCACGAGCCCCGCAGTCGAACGCCGCGCAGCCGAACTCGGGGTACGCGCGTGCTCGGGTATCGGCGACAAGCTCGCCTGCGTCGAAGGCATCGCGAAAACGCTCGGCCTCGCGCTGGACGACGTCGCGTTCATGGGCGACGACCTGCCCGACCTCAAGGTGATGCGTCGCGTCGGTCTCTCGGCCTGCCCGGCCGATGCGCACGACTGGGTTGCACGCGACGCCGCGTTCCGCGCACAGCGCGACGGCGGTCGCGGCGCCGCGCGCGAGTTCTGCGATTTCCTCCTCGAGGCGCAGGACCGCGTGCATCCGATCCTGGACGCGCTGCTCGCCGATGCACCGGTCGAACTGGGAGCGCAGGCGTGAACGGTCGCCTCATCCTCGGTCCCGTCCTGCTCGCGGCGGCGATCCTGATCGGCACGTCGTTGTGGCGCCAGCACAATGCGGATCTGCCGCTCGAGTCGGGCCGTTCGGACTACACGCTGCACGACTTCGAACTGGTCTCGCTCGATGCACAGGGCCAGGAGTCGTTCACCCTGCGCGCGCCCAAGCTCACGCGCGATCCCGACGAGCGCACGCTTTCGTTGGCGACGCCGGTCTTCATCATCCCGCCGCGCGCAGGCACGTCGGGCACGCCGTGGACGATCGACTCCAAGACCGGATGGGTCTCCGCCAAGGGCGACGAGATCCGCCTGCGCGGCGATGTCCACGCACTGAGCACCAAGCCGAACGGCCAGGCCGTACGCATGGAAACGCAGGAACTCGACGTCTTTCCCGATGCAAAGCGCGCGACGTCCAAGGTCGCGGTCAGCGTCAAGCAGCCGGGACTTATACTCAATGGCCACGGCATGGACGCGAAGCTCGACGACCGCGTCGTGGAGCTCAGGAATTTCAAGGCCCGTTATGAAAAGTCGCCGTAACCTCGCGCCCGTCGTCGCGCTCGTCCTGCTGTCCGTTGCGGGCGCCGCGTTTGCGCGCTCGAGCGATCGTCGCCAGGCCATCGACATCGAAGGCGGCTCCGCCGTGTATTCGACCGACGACAGCAGGCCCACGGTACTCAGCGGCGGCGTGACGATCACGCAGGGCACGCTGCGCATCACGTCGAGCACCGCAGAAATCACGATGGTCAACGGCGAGGCCGTGCGCGCGGTACTGCGCGGCGGCCCGGTCAAGATGAGCCAGCAGCTCGACGATGGCACGCCGATGAGTTCGACGTCCGCCGCAGCGGACTACGACATGAAGGCGGATGTCGTCGTGCTCTCCGGAAACGTCACCGTGCAGCAGACGCGTGGCACGCTCACCGGCGATCGCGTGAACTACAACATGAAGACCGGTCAGGTCGCGAGCGGTGCCGCCGCCGGCGGCGGTCGCGTAAAGATGCACATCCTCCCGAAGAACAACGCAGGCACGCCCTGATGCTGCGCGCCGAGGGGTTGCGGAAGAAGTACAAGTCGCGGGAGGTCGTCCGCGACTTCGGGCTGACGCTCGAAGCCGGCGAAGTCGTCGGCCTGCTCGGCCCGAATGGCGCCGGCAAGACGACCTGCTTCTACATGATCGTCGGCCTGGTGCCCGCCGATGCAGGCCAGATCCTGCTCGACGGGAAGGACATCACCGCGCAGCCGATGTACGCACGCGCGAAGCACGGCGTCGGCTACCTGCCGCAGGAGCCGTCGGTGTTCCGCAAGCTCAGCGTCGCCGACAACATCCGGCTGGTGCTCGAGCTGCGCAATGATCTCGATCGCAAGGGCCGCGAGCGCGAGCTCGCCTCGCTGCTCGACGAGTTGCAGGTCACGCACGTTGCCGACCAGATCGGCGCGAGCCTGTCGGGTGGCGAACGTCGGCGCGTCGAGATCGCGCGCGCACTCGCCGCACGCCCGCGCATGATGCTGCTCGACGAGCCGTTCGCCGGCGTCGACCCGATTTCGGTCGGCGAAATCCAGCGTATCGTGCGCCATCTCACCGAGCGCGGCATCGGCGTGCTCATCACCGATCACAACGTACGCGAGACGCTCGGCATCTGCGACCGCGCCTACATCCTGAACGAGGGCGTGGTGCTTGCGCAGGGCTCGCCCGATTCGATTCTGGCGAATCCGGATGTGCGTCGCGTGTATCTCGGCGAAACATTCCGACTGTAAAGCTGCAGCGCCCGACCGGCGGCGGCTTCCACGGCTGACGCGCGATGGAAACGCCGTGTACCTTGCATGTCGATGAAACCGCGACTTCAGGCCACGCTCGGCCAACAGCTGGTGATGACGCCGCAACTGCGGCAGGCGATCCGCCTGCTGCAGCTGTCGTCCATCGAGCTGGATGCGGAGCTCACCGAGGCGGTGGAAACCAATCCGCTACTCGAGTGGGACGAAGGCGGCGAGGTCATCACGACTCCCGAGACGGCGAACGGTGACACCGACCGCGATGCGGTGGAAGTCGAGATCGATGCGTCGGCGGTCGAGAGCTGGAGCGATGCCGAACTCGACAGCTGGACCGACGGCAACGGCGGCAGTCGCGGGGGCGACGGCGACAGCGGATCGCTCGCCGAACAGGTGGCCGATCGCGAAACGCTGCACGACCACCTCTTCTGGCAGCTGCACCTGAGCAGCCTGTCCCCGCGCGATCGCCAGATCGGCGCGGCGATCATCGACGCGATTTCCGACGATGGTTACCTTCGCGAGCCGCTGGACACGATCGCGACGACGATCGACCCGCCGGTGCGCATCGAAGATGTGCTTACGGTGCTGCACGTGGTGCAACACTTCGATCCGATCGGCGTCGGTGCGCGTTCGGTGTCCGAGGCGTTGTGCGTGCAGCTGGGCGCACTCGATGAAGAGACACCAGGCCGCGCGATCGCGATGCGCATTGCCGAGGAGCACCTCGAACGCCTGCCGCGCCTCGGTGCTGCCGGACTCGCGCAGGAGCTGAACGAACCGATCGACGAAGTCGAATGTGCCGTAGCGTTGCTGCTCTCGCTCGATCCCCGCCCGGGCGCGCAACTCGGCGAGGTCGCGCCGGAAAGCTACGTCACGCCGGATGTCGTGATCTGGCGGCAGCACGGTATGTGGCGCGTCGCGCTGGCCGACCACAGTCGTCCGCGCCTGCGCATCAATCGCAGCTATGAAGCGCTGATCACGCGCACGTCGTCGAGCGACGCCGCCTATCTGCGTGGCCAGCTGCAGGAGGCGCGCTGGCTCCTGCGCAATGTCGAAGCGCGCGGCGAAACACTGCTCCGCGTTGCGACCTGCCTCGTGCAGCGGCAGTCGGCCTTCCTCGAATCGGGCGACGGCGCGCTCCGCCCGCTCACGCTGCGCGAAGTCGCTGCCGAGCTCGGCCTGCACGAGTCGACGGTGTCGCGCGCGATCGCACGCAAGTACGCGCGCACGCCGCGCGGCACGTTGCCGCTGCGTGCGTTCTTCGCATCGAGCGTCGGCAATGGCACGGCCGAGGAAACCTCGAGCGCCGCGGTGCAGGCGATGATCCGTCAGCTGATCTCGGCCGAGAACCCGCGCAAGCCGCTGTCCGACGCCCGGTTGGCGGAGACGCTGCAGAGCGCCGGCGTGCCGGTGGCCCGCCGTACGGTCGCCAAGTACCGTGAAGCCATGAGTATCCCCTCGTCGCAGGATCGCGTTCGCATCAGCTGAGCGACGCAATATTTGACGAACGTCGTATTGCTGGCCCGGGAAAGTGCCATGCTGGGGCTGCGGCCATGGGGCCGCCTCTGCCGACAGTCTGGAGATGCCCATGCGTATCGAAGTCCACGGTCAGAACATCGACGTCACCCCCGCGCTGCGGGAGTACGTCGCCACCCGGTTCAGCCGGCTGGGTCGACATTTCGACCAACCCTTCGACGTTCGGACCATCCTCCTTGTCGAGAAGACCCGGCAATGTGCGGAAGCCACCGTCGTGATGCCGGGCCGCAGTTTCCATGCAGTCGCCGAGGGTGTCGACATGTACGCCGCCATCGACAACCTGGCCGACAAGCTCGACCGCGGACTGCTGAAGTACAAGGAGCGCCGCAGCGACCACCACCGCGGCGAGAGCCTCACGCGCAGCGCCGAGTACGCCTGATCCATCGGCCGCCCTTCCGAGGGCTTGCCGTCCAGCGCCCGACCGCCTTCGCGTGGTCGGGCGTTTTCGTTGAAGGAGCCAGCGAAACTTCGCGGGACATCGCCCAAGCGGCTTTGGCCGCAGTTTTTCGTCCGCTGCCCCCAGCGACCCCGGACCAATCCGTCACACCAATCTGCGCGGGTCGCCGCCCGCCGCGCCCGCCGACGAGTCCATGGGCCGGTCCCAAGGCGATCGCGCCGAGTCATCCCGGCTGCCTCTTCTCCGCCACGCACTTCCGCGACACACTGCGCGGGCCTCGACGGCCTCGACCTCGACCGACCGCCCGGACCTCACGCATGAATGCCCGCATCAGTGCCCGCGAGCTGTACGACCAGCAGCTCGAGCGTCTCGGCCTGCGCTGGCTGGCCGGGCGGCGTGGCGACGACCGCGTCCTGGAATCGGTCGACACCGTCGCGCGCCGGCCGTCCCTCGCCGGCTACCTCAACATCATCTATCCCAACCGCGTGCAGATCCTCGGCACCGAGGAGCTGTCGTGGCTCGATGCGCTTGACTCGCGCGCACGCTGGGAAACGATCGAAAAGATCATCCAGGTCCGCCCGCTGGCGCTGGTCATCAGCAAGAACCAGCCATGCCCGGAAGACCTGCGCATCGCCGCGGAAGAAAGCGATACGCCGCTGTGGGTGTCGCCGCGACGCGGTCATGAACTGCTGAACCACCTGCAGTACCACCTTGCGCGCAAACTTGCGCCGCGGGTGACGCTGCATGGCGTGTTCATGGAGATCTATTCGATCGGCGTGCTGATCACCGGTGAATCCGGCGCAGGCAAGAGCGAACTCGCGCTGGAACTCGTCACGCGCGGGCACCGCCTGGTTGCCGACGACGCGCCCGAATTCACGCAGATCGCGCCCGACGTGCTCGACGGCGCATGCCCCGAGCTGCTGCAGGACATGCTCGAAGTCCGCGGCCTCGGTGTACTCAACATCCGCCAGATGTTCGGCGACACCGCGGTCAAGCGGAACAAGTACCTGCGCCTGATCGTGCACCTGACCCAGCCGTCGCTGCACCCGGAACCCGGTGGGCTCGAACGCATCACCGGCGATCTCGGCGCTCGCCGCGTACTGGATCTCGACGTCCCCATGATCACCCTGCCCGTCATCGCCGGTCGCAACCTGGCCGTGCTCACCGAAGCCGCCACGCGCACGCACATCCTGCGGGCAAAGGGCGTGGACCCCGCTGCTGCATTCATGGCGCGACACAGCCACTTCCTCGAGCGGGGCGAATCGTGAGCGCGCCGTCCCTGGCCACGCTGGTACTCGTCAGCGGCATGTCGGGCTCCGGCAAGACGGTCGCACTCAACACGTTCGAAGACCTCGGCTTCTACTGCGTCGACAACCTGCCCGCGATGCTGCTGCCGCAACTCGTCGCGGAAATCACCGGCGGCGAGGATGGCGGTCCCGCCAAGCTCGCCGTGGGTATCGATGTCCGCAATCGCCACGACGAACTCGACAAGGTGCCGGAAGCGCTGGCCGCCGTCGGCGGTCTCGGCTTCGATCCGCGCCTGGTGTTCTTCGACGCCGTCGATCCCGTGCTGCTCAAGCGCTATGCCGACACGCGCCGTCGTCATCCGCTGAGCCGGCTCGGGCTGTCGCTGCCGGATGCGATCGCACTGGAACGGCAGGTGCTGCGTCCGCTGCGCCAGCTCGCCGATGCGATCGTCGACACCAGCGAGATGAACGTGCACCAGCTGCGTCGCCACGTGACGACGGAATTCGGCCTGGGCGCGGAAGCCGGCATGTCGCTGCTGTTCGAATCGTTCGCCTACCGCCGCGGCGTGCCGGCCGATGCGGATTTCGTGTTCGACGCGCGCGCGCTGCCGAACCCGCACTGGATTCCGTCACTGCGGCCGCTGTCGGGGCGCGATGCCGACGTGCGCGACTACCTGCTCGCGCAGCCCGACGTCGAAGCCTTCTATTCGCAGATCAGCGCCTTCCTCGACGCGTGGTTGCCGCGCCTGCAGTCCGACAGCACGCGCAGCTACGCGACCATCGCATTCGGCTGCTCCGGCGGTCGCCATCGCTCGGTGTTCCTCGCCGAACGCATGGCCGAGCACGCGCGCGCGAACGGCTGGCCGGACGTTGCCGTGCATCATCGCGAGCTCGACTAGGCAGTGTCCCAACGGCCGCTTCCGGACGGTCATGCGGCTCTGCTAACGTCGAGCCATGGCCGTCGGCATCCTCCTCGTCACTCACGAAGGCATCGGTAGCGCGCTTCGCAGCGTGGCGGAGCGGCTGCTCACGCCGCTGCCGCTGCGCGTGGAGGTCTTTGAAGTCGCCTTCGACGCCGATCCCGACGTCGCGCTGCCGTCCGCGAGCGCGGCCTTGCGACGCGCGGACAGCGGCGACGGCGTGCTGGTGCTCACCGACGTCTTCGGCGCAACGCCCGCGAACGTCGCCTCGCGACTCGCACGCCTGGGCACGCCGATCCGTCGCGTGTCCGCTCTCAACCTTCCCATGCTCCTGCGCGTGCTGAACTACGCCGAGCTCGACCTCGACGCCCTGCCCGCCGTGGCCGTCGCCGGTGGACGCAACGGCGTGCAGCTCGACGACGCCTGAATTCCGATGATCGAACGCGACCTCACCGTTTCCAACCGCCTCGGCCTGCATGCGCGCGCCACCGCCAAGCTCGTGCAGACGCTGTCGCAGTACCGCAGCGCCTGCACGCTCATGGCGAAGGGCCGCGAAGTGAATGCCAAGAGCATCATGGGCGTGATGCTGCTCGCCGCCGGCCAGGGCACCGCCGTGAAGCTGCGCGTCGAAGGCGAGGACGAACAGGCCGCGTGCGACGCCGTGCAGGCGCTGTTCGAACGTCGTTTCGACGAGGACAGCTGACCCATGCGCCAGGCGATGACCGGCCAGGGCGCGTCGCGCGGAGCCGTGCTCGGCCGCGCACGTGTGCGCCTTCCGCACGCGCTGCAGGTCGCCGAGCAGCACATTGCACCGGACGTCGCGGATGCCGAACTCGCGCGTCTGCACCGCGCCATCGGCGCGGTGCGCGACGAATTGCACGCCCTGCGCGCGCGCCTGCATGGCGCGCTGGCGCAGGAGGTCGGTGAGTTCCTCGACCTGCACACGCTGATGCTCGACGACCCCGAGCTTCTGCACGGCCTCGACGAACTCGTGCGCGACCGCCACTACAGCGCCGACTACGCGCTGCGCCTGCAGCGTGACCGCCTCGCCGCGGTGTTCGAGGCGATGGACGACCCGTACTTCAGGAGCCGCGTCGAGGACATCGATCAGGTGATCGGTCGCGTGCACGCGGCGTTGCATCGCCGCGACTGCGAGCTGCAGGGTTTCGCGGGCGAAATCCTGGTCGCCGAAAGCGTGGCACCCGCCGAGATGGCGCAGCTGCAGGCGCAGGGCGTGATCGGGCTGGTCACCACCAGCGGCAGTCCGCTCGGTCACACGGCCATCCTCGCGCGCAGCCTGCACATGCCGCTGGTGGTCGACTGCAGCGGCGCGATGGATCACATCAACGACGGCGATGCACTCATCGTCGACGGTGGAACGGGGCTCGTCGTCGTGGAGCCCGACGCCGACGACCTGCGCGCCCATCGCGAGCGGGAGGAAGGTCATGTACGCGAAAAGCGCGCGCTCGCACGCCTGCGTCGCGAACCGACGTGCACGCGCGACGGCGTCGACATCCGCCTGTTCGCGAACGCCGAATCGCAGGAAGACGTCGCCGAGGCGCATTCGCTCGGCGCGGCCGGCATCGGCCTCTATCGCACCGAGTTCCTGTTCCTCCAGCGCAATGCCCTGCCGGACGAGGACGAGCAGTTCCGCGCCTACCGCGATGTCGTGATGGGCATGAGCGGTCGGCCGGTCACCATCCGCACGCTCGATGTCGGCGCCGACAAGACCGATCGCACGGGTCTCACGCTGCGCGACGAACAGAATCCCGCGCTGGGCCTGCGTGGCGTTCGGCTGTCGCTCGCGCGGCGGGGCCTGTTCGAGACCCAGCTGCGCGCACTGCTGCGCGCATCGGCCTACGGCCGCATCCGCCTGCTCGTGCCGATGGTGACTTCCGCCGAAGAAGTGCGCTTAGTGCGCGCCGAACTCGATCGGGTCGCCGCGCAGCTGCGCGCGGAAGGGGCGGTGCTGGGCGAGGAAGTACCGCTGGGCGTGATGATCGAAGTGCCGGCCGCGGCGCTTGCGCTGCCGGCCTTCATCAACGACGTCGACTTCCTCTCCGTCGGCACGAACGACCTCGTGCAGTACCTGCTGGCGGTCGATCGCAACCACGAAGGCCTCGGCCGGCTCTACACGCCGCTGCATCCCGCGGTGATCCGCGTGCTGCGCGACACCATTCGCCTCGCGCAGCGTCACGGACGTCCGATCGCGGTCTGCGGGGAAATGGCCGCCGCGCCCGACTACGCGCCGCTCCTGCTCGCGCTCGGGCTGACCGATTTCAGCCTGCATCCGGGCACCATGCTCGAAGTACGCCAACGCATCCGCGACTGCGACTACGCGCATCTGCAGTCGCGCCTGCCGGCCCTGTTGCGCGCGCGCGATCGCGACGCCATCGAGCGCTGGCTCGCGAGCGCGGCCTGAACGCGATGGCTTCGCCGGAGGCCGGATCGACGCGGTGATTGTCGATCGCGCAAACCCGCGGCGATAATGCGCGCATGAACCTCTGACCTCGGTCGCATATCGCGGCGTTCAACGCCGGCGGGTGCGACTCGCCCACGGACCCCCGGGTCCCCGCCGGAATCCGCGCATGGCCGAATCCGTCCGCCACGAGAACACCGCGCGGCAGCTCAGGCTGCTGTCCGACGCGCTCGACAGCGGGCGCCTCGGGCCGGTGCGTCGCCTGGTCAACACGCTCTCGCCCGCCGAGATCGGCAACCTGCTCGAGTCCCTGCCGCCGGCCAAGCGTTCGGTGGTCTGGGGACTGGTCGACGCCGATGACGACGGCGAGGTGCTCGTGCACGTCGGCGACGAGGTGCGCGAGGGCCTGCTCGCGGACATGGATCCGGACGAAATCGTCGCCGCGGTCGAGGACCTCGACATCGACGACCTTGCCGACCTCGTCGAGGACCTGCCGGACGCGGTGATCGAGCAGGTGCTGCTGTCGATGGACCGCGAGAACCGCGAGCGCCTCGAGCAGGTGCTGTCGTACCCGGAGGACACTGCCGGACGCCTGATGAACCCCGACGTGGTGACGGTCCGCACCGACACCACCATCGAGGTCGTGCTGCGCTACCTGCGCCTGCGCGGCGAGCTGCCGGAGCATACCGACCACCTGTACGTGGTCAGCCGCCGCCACCAGTACCTCGGCCGCATCGCGATCGCCGCGCTGCTGACGCAGGATCCGGCGACGCCGATCAACCGCCTGGTCGACGACGAGCAGCCCGCGATCCGCGTCGGCGAGACCGCAAACGAGGTCGCGCGCAAGTTCTCCGACTACGACTGGGTGAGCGCACCCGTCGTCGACGAGAACAACATCCTGCTCGGCCGCATCACCATCGACGACGTGGTCGACATCATCCGCGAGCAGGCGGAGCACCAGGCGCTGTCGGCCGCAGGTCTCGACGAAGACGAAGACCTGTTCAGCCCGGTACCGCGCGCGACGCGCCGTCGCCTCCTGTGGCTGACGATCAACCTCGGCACCGCGTTCCTCGCCTCGTTCGTCGTGAGCCAGTTCGAACACACGATCAGCGAGCTCGTCGCCCTTGCCGTGCTGATGCCGATCGTCGCCGGCATGGGCGGCAACGCGGGCACGCAGGTGCTAGCGCTGATGGTGCGCGGGCTCGCGCTCGGACAGGTCGGCTTCTCCAACTACCTCGCGCTGCTGTGGAAGGAGTGCAAGGTCGCGTTGCTGACCGGGCTCGGGCTCGGGCTGATCCTCGCGGTCGTCGTGCAGCTGCGCTTCCACGATGTGGGCCTCACCGCGGTCATCGCGGCCGCGCTGCTCATCAATCAGATCGCGGCGGCGGTCGCGGGCGTGCTGATTCCGCTGACGATCCGTCGCCTCGGCTTCGACCCCGCGCTGGCCAGCAGCATCTTCCTGACGACGGTCACCGACGTGATGGGCTTCTTCTCGTTCCTCGGACTGGCGACACTGTTCCTGCTCAAGTGAAGGCTCCGCGGGCCGTTACCATGTCCGGAAGCCCGGACTGCGTCGACGGACCGGCCGATCGAAGGGGATCAGGGATGCTCAACCGACTGCTGCGGCGCCTTCAGGGCCGCCCTGCGCCTGCGCTGACCGCCGCCGCGTCCGATGAGGACGTGGCCGCCGCGGTCGAAGAGGCGTTGCCGGTCGGAGCCGAAGCGATGCCGGATGCGGACGTCGCCGCCACCCTCGTGAGCCCGCAGGAACTCGCCGACCTGTTCGTGCGCCACTTGCTCGGCACCGCGCCCGACGAGCCGGCCGTCGACGGTCTCGCCGATGACATCCTCGACCGCCTCGACGCGCAGACGCAGCGGCTCGATGTCGCCCGCCTGCCCCGCCTTCCCGCGCTGGTGCCGCAGCTGCTCGCGGTGCTGCGTCGCGATGACGTCGATGCCAATGCGATCGCTGCCCTGCTTGCGCGCGATCCCACCCTCGCCGGCGATGTCGTGCGCGTCGCCAACAGCGCGCATTACCGCCGCGGTGCGGCCGTCGGCAACTTGCCGCAGGCGGTCAATACGATCGGCAGCGACGGGCTGCGCTACGTGGTGCTGACGACGGTCATGCGTCCGATCCTGCAGGCCGATCCGTCGCATCAGGCGGCGCACGCCGGCGCGCGCCTGGCGGCACAGTCGGAGACGCGTACGTGGCTGTGCGGCACGCTCGCGCGCGGCGTCTGCGATGCGGGCGAAGTGCAGCTGGCGTCGGTGATCGCGTCGACGGGCACGGCCGCGCTGATGCGCATGATGCCGCGCCCGCTGATGGCCCAAGCGGCGGCGGACATCAATTTCGGCACGCGATTCCTTGCGCTCGCCTCCGAGCTGTCCACGCGCGCGGCAGCGCACTGGCGCCTCGACGAAACACTCCGCAACGCGCTGCAGGCCATGCCGCGCAATGGCGACGACGCCGGCGCGCTCGCGCGCGTGCTTGCGCGCGCGGATCGGCTTTCGATGCTGCACGCGCTGCATGACACGGGTGATGCGCCGCGCCTCGCGACGTCGGAGAACCTCGACGAGCGCGCGCAGGACCGACGCCTGCTCGCGTCGATTCCCGTGACGTCGGAACCCGTCGCCGCCTGACGCACGCGACGCGGCGACTCAACCGGCCAGCAGGCGCTCCAGCACCGCCATTCGCACCGCCACCCCGTTCGCGACCTGGCGCAGGATCAACGAGCGGGGGCCGTCCGCGACCTCGTCGGTGATCTCGACGCCGCGATTGATCGGGCCCGGATGCATCACCACCGCATCGGGCGCCGCGCGACGCAGGCGCTCGGCCGTGATGCCGTAGTGGCGGTGATAATCCTCGAGCGAATCGACCAAGCCGTCTTCCATGCGTTCGCGCTGCAGGCGCAGCGTCATCACCGCGTCCGCGCCGTCGATCGCGGCATCGACGTCCTGGGTGACGTTGCAGTCGGCGAGCGTGTCGTCGTCGGGCAGCAGCGACGCGGGACCGCAAACGCGGATGTCACCCGCACCGAGCGCGCGCAGAGCGTGCAGATCCGAGCGCGCAACCCGCGAATGCTTGACGTCGCCGACGATGGCGATGCGCATCGACGAAAAATCATCGCCCTTGGCCTGACGCAGCGTCAGCATGTCGAGCAGGCCCTGCGTCGGATGGTTGCTGCGGCCGTCGCCGGCATTGAGCAGGGCGGTGTCATGGCGTGCGGCCTCGGCCAGACGCGCCACCGCACCGTCGTCGTGATGGCGCACGATGAAACCGCGCACGCCCATCGCTTCGAGGTTGCGCATGGTGTCCAGCGCCGTTTCGCCCTTGCGTGCGGACGATGTCGATACGTCGAAGTTCAGCACATGTGCGCCGAGACGCTGCGCGGCCAGCTGGAAGCTCATGCGGGTGCGCGTCGACGGCTCGAAGAACAGCGTGCAGACCGCGACGCCGCGCAACGCGTGCGAATCACCTGGCGTATCGGCGAAGTGCTGCGCGCGGTCGAGCAGCCCGACGACGGTGGCGCGGGGCAGGCCGTCGAGCGTGAGCAGGTGATGCATGACTTATCCGGTGAGGGTGGCTTCGAGTTCGACCGCATCGGCGGGCGCGTGCAACCAGCGCTCGACGATGATCGCAGCCGCCACGGCGTCGAGGATCTGCGCATCGCGACGGCGCTTGCCGCCCTGCGCGCGCTCGCCGGCGAACCGCTGCGCGGCTTCGACCGACGAGGAACGCTCGTCGACCAGCATGACCGGCTTGCCGAACTTGCGGCCGAGCTCGCGTGCGAATGCATGCGCGCGCTTGCGGATGGGTTGGTCGCCGCCCTCGAGCGTCATCGGGTCGCCGACGACGAACGCGTCGGGGCGCCACTCGCGCACGAGCCGGTCGATCGCCGGCCAATCGGGGCCACTCGCGTGCACATCGACCACGGCGACCGGGCGCGCGCCCGTACCGAATGCGCTGCCCACGGCGACACCGATCCTGCGTGCGCCGACGTCGAAACCGAGGACCGTCGTCGCCGCCGTCATGTCAGGCGTGCCCCGCGTAGTCGGCCAGGCGCGACAGGTCGACGCCGATGCGTCCCGCTGCCGCGCGCCAGCGCTCTTCGAGTGGCGTGTCGAACAGCAGCGCAGCGTCGACCGGTGCGGTCAGCCAGCTGTTGTCGGCCACGAGCTCCTGTTCGAGTTGTCCTGCGCCCCAGCCCGCGCATCCGAGCGCGATGACCGCATGGTCGGGGCCGTTTCCATTGGCCATGGCTTCGAGAATCTCTCGTGAGGTGGTGAGGTAAAGATCATCGCCGATGGCGAGCGTGGAATCCCAACGCGTGCCACCGTCGTGGATGACGAAACCGCGTTCGCGATGCACCGGTCCGCCGTTGAGCACGATCTGCGCACGCAACGTTTCGCTGCCACCGTCGAGGCCCATCTGGCTCAACACTTCGCCGACGGTGTACTCGGAGGGCCGGTTCACCACGATCCCGAGCGCGCCGTCCTCGTCGTGCTGGCAGATCAGCGCGACGCTCTTCGAGAAGCCGGACTCGGCGAGCGACGGCAATGCGATCAGCAGCTGGCTCGCGAGAGGCGTCGGGCTGTCGGGCAATGACATGGAGCCATATTGCCCGGGTTCGCCGCGGTAATGGAAGCGCCGCGGCCGCCGGAAACGACGAAGGCGCCCGTAGGCGCCCTCGCATTCGTGACCAAAGCCCGGTTCAGCGAACGTCGGCCACACCCACGTCGCCGAGGCCCGCGGCCAGCGTGCGGGCGTCGCCGCCCTGGGCCAGCTTGATGCGCAGGCGCACCTCGTTCTGCGAGTCGGCGTAACGCAGCGCGTCCTCGTAGGAGATCTCGCCGGCCTGGTAGAGCTCGAACAATGCCTGGTCGAAGGTCTTCATGCCCAGGTTGGTCGACTCCTTCATCACTTCCTTGATCTTGTGGATCTCGCCGTCGCGGATGTAGTCCTGCACCAGCGGCGTGCCCAGCAGGATTTCCATTGCGACGCGACGGCCCTTGCCGTCCGGCGTCGGGATCAGCTGCTGCGCCACCACGCCCTTGAGGTTGAGCGACAGGTCCATCAGCAGCTGGTTGCGGCGATCTTCCGGGAAGAAGTTGATGATGCGGTCCATCGCCTGGTTGGCGTTGTTCGCATGCAGCGTGCAGAGCACGAGGTGGCCGGTTTCGGCGAACGCGATCGCGTGGTCCATGCCTTCGCGGGTACGCACCTCGCCGATCATGATCACGTCGGGCGCCTGGCGCAACGTGTTCTTCAGCGCGGCTTCCCACGAATCGGTATCGATGCCGACTTCGCGCTGCGTGATGATGCAGCCCTCGTGCTTGTGCACGAATTCGATCGGATCCTCGATCGTGATGATGTGGCCGGTCGAATTCTTGTTGCGGTAGCCGATCATCGCGGCGAGCGACGTCGACTTACCCGTACCGGTCGCGCCGACGAACATGATGATGCCGCGCTTGGTCATCGCGAGCGTCTTGATGATCGGCGGCAGCGCGAGTTCCTCGACCGTCGGGATCTTGCTCTCGATCCGGCGCAGCACCATGCCGACCTGGTTACGCTGGAAGAAGCAGCTCACGCGGAAGCGGCCGACGTTGGCCACGCCGATCGCGAAGTTGCACTCATGCGTCTTTTCGAACTCTTCGCGCTGCGCCGGGCTCATCACCGACAGCACCAGGTCACGGGCCTGCTGCGGCGTGAGCGGGTTCTGGGTGATCGGCGAAATCTTGCCGTGGACCTTGATCGACGGCGGCATGCCGGCCGTGATGAACAGGTCCGAGGCGCGGTGCTGCGCCATCAGCTTCAGATACGACGAGAAGTCGATCGAACCGCCGGGCGCGGCAGGTGCTGCGGGCGACAGCGGGGTGTCGGGGGACATGCTCATCGTTGACTCTCCGGGGGACTTCTCGGGGCAGCCGCATCGGCGACCGGCCACCGCATCGATGCTTCCCCCGGGGGCGCGCGGTGGCCCGCGCCCGCGGTGCCCGCCCGGAGGCGGGCCGTCGCCGTCACTCGAACAGGCGCTTGTCCTTGGCGTACTCGCGCGCCTGCGGCTTCAGGATCAGGCCGCGCTTGACCAGATCCTGCAGGTGCTGGTCGAGCGTCATCATGCCGACCGCCTGACCCGTCTGGATCGACGAATACATCTGCGCGACCTTGTCCTCGCGGATCAGGTTACGGATGGCGGGTGTGCCCACCATGATTTCCCAGGCCGCCGTACGGCCGCCGCCGACCTTCTTCAGCAGCGCCTGCGAGATCACCGCGCGCAGCGACTCCGACAGCATCGAAGGGACCATCGGCTTTTCGCCAGCCGGGAACACGTCGATGATGCGGTCGATGGTCTTGGCGGCCGAGCTCGTGTGCAACGTGCCGAACACCAGGTGGCCGGTTTCCGCGGCGGTCAGCGCCAGGCGGATGGTCTCGAGGTCGCGAAGCTCGCCGACCAGGATGTAGTCCGGGTCCTCACGCAGCGCCGAACGCAGGGCCTCGTTGAAGCCGTGCGTGTCGCGGTGCACCTCGCGCTGGTTGATCAGGCACTTCTGCGAGGTGTGCACGAACTCGATCGGGTCTTCGACCGACAGCAGGTGCGCATATTCGTTCTTGTTGATGAAGTCGAGCATCGCGGCGAGCGTGGTCGACTTGCCCGAACCGGTCGGGCCGGTCACGAGGATCAGGCCCTGCGGCTGCTGGATCAGCTCGCGGAAGATCGGCGGGCAGTTCAGGTCTTCGAGCGTCAGCACTTCCGACGGAATCGTTCGGAAGACCGCCGCCGCGCCGCGGTTCTGGTTGAACGCGTTCACGCGGAAGCGCGCCAGGCCCGGAATCTCGAACGAGAAGTCGACCTCGAGGAATTCCTCGTAATCGCGCCGCTGCTTGTCCGACATGATGTCGTACACCAGCGCGTGCACCTGCTTGTGCTCGAGCGCCGGAATGTTGATGCGACGGACGTCGCCGTCGACGCGGATCATCGGCGGCAGGCCTGCCGACAGATGAAGGTCCGACGCCTTGTTCTTGACCGAGAACGCCAGAAGCTCGGCGATATCCATGTTTGTCCCCGTGGTGCGATCGAGCCCCGAATCCATGCGGTGTGGCCGCGCGGACCCCCTGAGGGGCAGTATAGGCCCCCGCTCCGCCCCGGCAACGGCCGGTTCCGAGGTCACCGACGTGCTCGCCGACGCCCTCCGCGAGGTCTCCGAGATCCTTTATAGCGCGGCTTCCGCGGCAGGCCAGCCCGCACCCGTGCTGGTCGCCGTATCGAAGCTGCAACCTGCGACTGCGATCGCGGAACTGGCCGCATTGGGTCAGCGGGACTTCGGCGAGAACTACGTCCAGGAAGCCCTGCGCAAGCGACAGGAACTGGACGCCGCCGGCCTCCCCCGACCCAAGGCGTGGCATCTGATCGGCCACCTGCAGAGCAACAAGGCCCGCGAGGCCGCGGCGCTGTTCGACTGGGTGCAGACGGTCGATCGTCCCTCCATCGTCGACGCCCTCGCCCGCCAGCGCCCCGCCGATCGCCCACCGCTGAACGTGCTGCTGCAGGTGAACATCGACGACGAGACCAGCAAGCACGGCTGCCGACCCGACGACGTCCCGGCGCTCGCCGCGGCCGTGGTCGCGCATCCGCAGCTCGCCCTGCGCGGGCTGATGATCATTCCGACGCCGCATCCCGATCCCGAGGCGCGTCGGCCTGCGTTCCGCGCCGCCAAGCGCCTGTTCGACGCCCTGCACGCGGCGCATGGGTCGGTCGATACCCTGTCGATGGGAATGAGCGACGATTTCGCCATCGCGATCGCCGAAGGCGCGACCATGGTGCGCGTCGGCTCCGCCCTGTTCGGCGCGCGTCCTTCCAGGGCCTGATCCATGACGCACAAACTGCATCGCATCGTCGTCGTGTTCTGGAGCGCCATCGCGTTCGGCGCCGTCGGCCTGATCGTGCTGGGCGTGTCGATCGCCACCGCGTCGATCGGTTTCGACCGCTGCGGTCCGAGCGCACTCGATGCGCTCGACATCGCCTGCCGCGCCGGCGTGCGCATGCTGATGGTCGCGTTCGCGATGCTGTCGATCGCACTCGTGCTGGGCGCGATCGCACTGACGATGCTCTGGCGCGAACGCGCGCACCGCCGCCGGCTGCAGAGTGAAGCGCAGTAGACAACCCCGCTATCCTGCGGCCATCCACGAAAGGAGTCGCCGATGACGCACGCGCCCGACACGTCCACCCTCGCCTTCATCGGCGGCGGCAACATGGCGCGCAGCCTGATCGGCGGCCTCGTCGCGCAGGGTCGCGCAGCGTCCACGATCCGCGTCGCCGAGCCGGTCGATGCACTGCGTGACGCCTTGGCGCATGACTTCGGCGTGCAGGTGTTCGCCGATGCCGTGGACGCCGTCGACGGCGCATCGACGTGGCTGCTGGCGGTCAAACCGCAGGTGATGCGCAGCGTCTGCGAATCGCTGGTGGCGGCCGCGTCGAATCCGCTCGTCATCTCCATCGCCGCAGGCATCACCGCGTCGCAGCTCGACCGCTGGCTGGGTGGCGGACGCGCCATCGTGCGTGCGATGCCGAACACGCCGTCGCTCATTGGCCAAGGCGTGACCGGACTGTTCGCCACCCCCGCCGTGTCCGCCACCCAACGCGACACCGCCGCCACGCTGCTGCGCACCGGTGGCCCCACCACGTGGATCGCCGACGAATCGCTGATGGACGCCGTCACCGCCGTCTCCGGCAGTGGGCCCGCCTACGTCTTCCTGCTCGCCGAAGCCATGCGCGCCGCGGCGGAGCGCCAGGGCCTGCCGGCCGACGCGGCCGACCTGCTCGTGCGCCAGACCATCGCCGGCGCGGCCGCAATGCTGGTGCAGGCCGGCGAAGCGCCCGACGTGCTGCGCGCCCGCGTGACGTCGCCCGGTGGTACCACGCAGGCGGCGGTCGAAACCCTGCAGGCGGGCGGCTTCGAAACGCTGCTCGATCGCGCCATCACGCGCGCCACCGAACGCGGCCGTGAACTGTCGGCCGCCAACGACTGAGGAGTCGCCATGCGTCGCATCGCCGCTGTACTCGCCCTCGTCCTGCTCGCTGGCTGCAGCAAGGACACCGCGCCCGTAGCCGCCACCTCGACCACGGCGCCGCAAGAAGCGCAGGTGCGCATCGGCGACGTCGTCGTGCACGCGAGCGTCGTGCAGACGTCGATGCTGGATGCGTCGATCGCGCGCGAATATGGGCTCGAACGCAGCGATCGCACCGCGATGCTGCTGGTCAGCGCGCGCAATCCGAACGGCGATGCGCCGCCCTCCCCGGTGGATATCAGTGCAACCGTCACGCCGGCCAACGGCGCGCCGCAGCCGATCGCACTGCGAGAGGTGAATGTGGGAGGACTCGTCGACCACGTCGGCACGATCGATATCGCGCCGCCGGAAACGCTGAAGTTCGAGGTGAGGGTGCGCTACGGCAGCGCGACGTCCACCCTGCAGTTCACGCGCGACTTCTTCCCCCGCTGATCAGGCGCGCTTCGCCGCCCACGCGTGCACGATGCGCGCGATCTCGCGCACGCCGTCAGTGAGCGCCGCCGGCCCCGGCTGAAGGATCAGCGGTGATTTGATCTCGTGCAGCTCACCGTCGCGGACGGCGGGCACGCTCTCCCAGCCGGCGCGCGCCACCACGCGGTCCGGTCGGAACTTCTTGCCGCACCACGAGCCGATGATGATGTCCGGCGCGGCGTCGATGATTTCGCGGTGGTCGGCAATGATCCGGTGCTTCGCCAGCGATTCGCGGGACCGCAGCGGCAGCAGCTCGACGCCGCCAGCGATGTCGATGAGCTCCGCCACCCAGCGGATGCCGGTGATCACCGGCTCGTCCCATTCCTCGAAATACACCTTCGGTCGCACGGGCAGCGCACGGCCTGCAGCGCGGATCGCGTCGAGGTCGCGCGCCAGCGTGTCCGCGTAGGCGTTTGCGCGGTCGGGCACACCCACCAATGCACCGAGGCGACGGATGTAGTCGAGGATGCCGTCGACGCTGCGATGGTTGCTGATCCACACCTCGACGCCACGACGGATCAGCTCCGCGGCGATGTCGGCCTGGATGTCGGAAAAGCCGATGACGAAATCCGGCGCGAGCTTGAGGATCTCGTCGATCTTCGCGCTGGTGAATGCGCTGACCTTCGGCTTTTCCTTGCGCGCCTTCGCCGGCCGCACGGTGAAGCCGCTGATGCCGACGATGCGGTCGTCCTCGCCCAGCGCGTACAGCGTCTCCGTCGGCTCCTCGGTGAGGCAGACGATGCGCTGCGGGCCGATGCGCGTCGTCACGGATAGAGCATCCGCTTGCTCCAGTCTCCCGCGGCGTCGCGCTCGTAGAACCAGCGCTCGTGCAGGCGGTACTCGGCGCCATACCAGAACTCGATGCGCCGCGGCTTCACGCGGAAGCCGGTCCAGCGCGGCGGACGCGGCACGTCGCGATCGGCGAACTCGCGCTCGGCCTGCTGCAGGCGCGATTCGAACGCGGCGACCGACTCCAGCGTTTCCGACTGCAGCGATGCCCACGCGCCGAGCTGGCTCCCGCGCGGTCGCGAGGCGAAATACACATCCGCTTCCGCATCGCTGACCGCCTGCACGTCGCCTTCGATGCGCACCTGCACGCCGTTGCGCACACGCGGCCAGTGGAACAGCAGCGCCGCCTGCGGGTTCGCCTGCAGCTCGCGGCCCTTGCGGCCGTCCATATGCGTGTAGAACACGAAGCCGCGCGCGTCGTGCGCCTTCAGCAGCACCATCCGCGCTGACGGCCGCGCATCCAGCGTGGCGGTCGCGAGCGCCATCGCGGTCGGATCGGGCTCGCCCGCTTCGCCGGCCTGTGCGAACAGACGGTCGAAGGTGGCGAGGGCTTCGGCGAGCAGGGCGGGCGTGTCCATCGCGCTATTGTGCGGCGATGCCCGAGGCGCTGCACGTGCACGGCCCCGATCCCGCGTTCGTCGTGCGGGTACTCGACGTCGCCATCGTCGCCGGCCGCATCTTCGCGATCGGCGGCGCACAGGGCTGCGGCAAGTCGACGCTGGCCGCGCGCATGGTCGGGCTGGCGCGGGAACGCGGCGTTCGCGCGATCACGCTTTCGCTCGATGACGTCTATCTCGATCGCCCGCAACGCCTCGCCCTCGCCCGCGACGTACACCCGCTGCTCGCCACCCGCGGGCCGCCCGGCACACACGACATCGCGCTGATGAGCGACGTACTCGACGCACTGCGCGATGGCCGCCGCGCACGCCTGCCACGCTTCGACAAGCTCACCGATCGCCGCCTGCCCGAACGCGACTGGCCGCGCGTCGACCGCTGCGACCTCACCATCGTCGAAGGCTGGTGCCTCGATATCCCGGCCGAATCGCCCGATGCACTTGTCACACCGATGAACACGGTGGAGCGTGACGAGGACATCGACGGCACCTGGCGACGCTATTGCAACGACGCGTTGGCGCGCGATTACCCGGCGCTGTGGTCGCGGCTGCCGCACCTCCTCTACCTCGAGCCGCCGAGCTTCGAGGTGGTGCCTGCATGGCGCTGGGAGCAGGAGCAGGCCGCCCGCGCATCGCGGCCGACAGCGCCCGGCATGAGCCGCGCGGACATCGATCGCTTCGTGCAGCTGTTCGAACGCGTGACCCGTCGCGGGATGGCCACCCTGCCCGCGATCGCGCGACACGTGGTTCATCTCGATGGCATGCGCACGCCTCATCCGGACGACATGGCGCGTCTGGCCCCTACAATCGGCGGATGAACCGTTCGCGCAACTGGGTGCTGGTCGGGCCGACCGGCGCAGGCAAATCGACCGTCGGCGCGCTGTTCGCGGCGCGCCGCGAGCTGCGGTTCGTGGACCTCGATGCACACATCGAAGCGCAGTCGGGGCGGCGTGTTGCGGAGATCTTCGCGCAGGACGGCGAGGCGGCGTTTCGTGCGTTGGAATCGAAAGCGCTCGCGTCGGCACTCGCCGAGGACGGCGTCGTCATCGCCACCGGCGGCGGCATCGTGCTCGATGCGGACAACCGTCGCCGCATGCGCGAATCCGCCGTCGTTGCGCATCTGCATGCGGCCATCACCACGCAGCTTGATCGCCTGCGCGATGCAACGGACCGTCCCTTGCTCGCGCGGCCGGATCGCACCGAGGTGCTGGAGTCGATGGCGGCGCAGCGCACGCCGCTGTACGCGGAGGTCGCGCACGTTCGCCTCGACACGACCGGGCGCGATGCGCACGACGTCGCCGACGCCCTGCATGCACTGGCGCTCGCGGACGATAGGCCCACGGCGACCCGACACCTCGACGTCGAAAGCCCGCGCGGCACGTATCCCATTCGCATCGGCGCCGGCCTGATCGCAGATGGCGACGCGCTGGCGGCCGCCCTGCGCGGTCGCCACGTGTTGATCGTCACCGATGCGAACGTCGCCGCACTCCACCTGCCCGTCCTCGACGCCACGCTGCGGCGCTGCAAGCCCGACGCGCGTATCGCGACGCTGGTGTTGCCGCCGGGCGAGGAAGAAAAAACGCTCGATCACTGGCGCGACGCGATCGACGCGCTCGCAGATCTTGGCGCGACGAGGGACGCCACCGTCGTCGCGCTCGGCGGCGGCGTGATCGGCGATCTCGCCGGCTTCGCAGCCGCCTGCTGGATGCGCGGCGTCGATGTCGTGCAGGTGCCGAGCACGCTGCTTGCGATGGTGGATTCGTCGGTCGGCGGCAAGACGGCGGTCGACCTGCCGGCGGGCAAGAACCTCGTTGGCGCGTTCCATCCGCCGACGGCGGTGATCGCCGACACGTCGACGCTCGCCACGCTGCCGCCGCGCGAACTTCGCGCGGGGCTCGCCGAGGTCGTGAAGTACGGCGCGATCTTCGACGCCGATTTCCTCGACTGGATCGAGTCGCATGTCGATGCGCTGCTGGCGGGCGAGCCCGACGTGATCGCCGAGGCGGTGGAACGCTCGTGCCGCTACAAGGCCGACGTCGTCGCGCGCGATCCGTTCGAGCGCGGTGATCGGGCGCTGCTCAATTTCGGCCACACCTTCGGCCACGCCATCGAGACCGAACAGGGCTACACCGGTGCGAGCGGCGGGCTGGTGCACGGCGAGGCGGTGGCGGTCGGCATGGTACTGGCGGCGCGGCTGTCGACGGCGCTGGGCCGCGCGCCGGGCGCCGATGCAGACCGGCTCGAGCGCCTGCTGACCGCGCTCGACCTGCCCATCCGCATTCCCGCGGGGCTCGAGCCGGCCGCGCTGCTGAAGCGCATGCGCCTGGACAAGAAGGCGGACGCCGCCGGCCTGCGCTTCATCCTGTGGGACGGCGCCGGCCAAGGCCGCATCGTGCGCGATGTGCCGGAATCGCGAGTGCTCGAGGTTCTCGCCGCGGGCTGAGCAAGCGGGTTCGCCGACCTCGGCGCGGTGAAGCCCACGCGTGGGAAGGGCCGGCGAGCGGCTCCTGCAGCGCGCGGCGGCGCGTCCGGCCGGGGTTGCAGCCGAATATCGACGTGGCGCGGCTACAATTCCGCGGATGCGATTGCTCCTGCAACAACGCCCGGAAGGCCGCGAGGCGCCGCGCTTCGTCCAGCTCATGCTCCAGCCCGACCTGCTCGGCGGGTGGACGCTTGTGCGCGAAACCGGCCAGATCGGCGGGAAAAGCACGGTGCGTCGCGAGCAGTTCCTCGACCAGCCTTCCGCCGTCGCGGCGCTCGAAAGCGCGCGCGACGCGCAGCTCAAGCGCGGCTTCCAGGTGATGTTCGCGGAGGGCGCCGCTCCGCGCTGATGGCCTGCCCATAAGGCAGTCCATGCGGAGCGGCGCGACCAGGCACGTATGCGCGGGCCAGGCGATCCGAAGCGGAACGTCTTCGCCAGGCGCGGCAGCGAGCCGCATCACAAGACAACATCGTCGAGTCGCGTCACCGGTCCAAGCACCACGCCCGCCCGCTAATCCACTCATCGAAGCGACGTCCCATGTCCTACGCCCCGCTCCAGAACGATCGCTTCCTGCGCGCGCTTCGCCGCGAACCCGTCGATCGCACGCCCGTGTGGCTGATGCGCCAGGCCGGCCGCTACCTGCCGGAGTACCGTGCGACGCGCGCGCGCGCCGGCAGCTTCCTCGGCATGGCGAAGAATCCGGAGATCGCCTGCGAGGTGACGATCCAGCCGCTCGAGCGCTTCCCGCTCGACGCCGCCATCCTGTTCTCCGACATCCTCACCGTGCCCGACGCGATGGGCCTCGGCCTGTATTTCGTCGAAGGTGAAGGTCCCAAGTTCGAGCGTCCGGTCCGCACCGCGGCGGAGATCGACAAGCTCGCCGTGCCCGACGTCGGCAGCGAGCTGCGCTACGTCACCGATGCGGTGTCCCTGATCCGTCGCGAACTCGACGGCCGCGTTCCGCTGATCGGTTTTTCCGGCAGCCCGTGGACGCTCGCCTGCTACATGGTCGAGGGCGGCGGGAGCAAGGACTTCGCGCGCGTGAAGTCGCTCGCGCTGAACGATCCGAAGGCTATGCATCGCCTGCTCGACGTCACCACCGACGCCGTCATCGCCTATCTCGATGCACAGCGCATCGCCGGCGCACAGGCGATGCAGGTGTTCGACACCTGGGGCGGCGTGCTGTCGCCGGCCATGTACCGCGAGTTCTCGCTGCGCTACCTCGAACGCATCGCCGCCGAGCTGCCGCGTGGCGAAGGCGCCGACGCCGCGCCGCTGATCCTGTTCGGCAAGGGCAACGGTGCCTACGTCGAAGATCTCGCGGCGACGGGCGCCGAAGGCGTTGGCGTGGACTGGACGATCGACCTCGGCGACGCCGCACGCCGCACCGGTGGACGTGTCGCGCTGCAGGGCAACCTCGATCCGGTGACCCTGTACGCCTCGCCGGAGGCGATTCGCACGGAAGTCGGCCGTGCACTCGATACCTATCGCGACGGCAACGGCGGTTCGCGTGAGGGCCACGTCTTCAATCTCGGCCACGGCATGTCGCCGGACATGAATCCCGAGCATGTCGCCGTGCTCGTCGATGCGGTGCACACGCTCAGCGCACGCTGAGCCTCGCGGGGCGACGCGGTCTCCGCGTCAGCCCGGTTCGCCGACGGCGCACATGCGCGCCAGCATTGCGCCCAGCTGCGCGCCGGTCACCGGCTTGCGCATGAACCCGTCGAAGCCCGCGTCGCGGGCACGCGGTTCGGATTCCGCATCTGCACGCGCAGTCACCGCCACCAGCGGTGACGTGAAGCCGTGCGCGCGCAGCTGGCGTGCGAGCGCGAAGCCGTCCAGCCCCGGCAGGTCGAGGTCGAGCAGGCCGATGTCGAACTCCGCGACGCGCGCCTCCGTGAGCGCGGCGAGCCCATGCGGCACGTGCAGCACACGATGGCCCTGCGCGCGCAACAGACCGCACATCACTTCGGCGACGGTGGGGTCATCCTCGACCAGAAGGATGGACAGCGCGCGTTGCGGCACGGTGGTCGCCGCGTCGTCGAGTTGCGCGTCCGCAAGCGTGGCGACAGGCAGCGGAAGGTCGACGTGGAAGGTCGATCCCTCGCCCAAGATGCTTTCGAGGCCGATGCGGCCACCCATGGCCTCCGCCAGTTCGGTGCTGATCGCCAGCCCGAGGCCGCTTCCGCCGTAACGCGCTGCTGTGCGTGGGCCGTCGGCCTGTTCGAAACGCCGGAACAGCTTCGCGCGCTGCTCCGGCGACAGCCCCGGACCGGTGTCGATCACGCTGAAGCGCACGCCGCCGTCGATGCGCTCCGCGCGCAATGTCACGCCGCCGCGCTCGGTGAACTTTTCCGCGTTGCCGAGCAGGTTGAGCAGGATCTGGCGAATGCGGCTGCAATCACCTTCGACACCGCGCGGGACGCCCGGCGCGATATCGAGCGTGAAGGTGCGGCCGCGGCGACGCACGAGCGGGCCGGTCAGCGACGCCACTTCGTGCAACAGGCGGTGCAGGTCGAACGCCGCGGTGGCAAGTTCGAGACGACCGGACTCGATGCGCGCAAGATCGAGCGCATCGTTGAGCAGCCGCAGCAGATGCTCGCCCGCACCGCGGATGGCGCCGACGTAGCCGCGCTGCTGCGCGTCCAGCGGCGTGTCGAGAAGAAGTTCGGTCATGCCGAGCACGCCCGTCATCGGCGTGCGCACCTCATGGCCGAACGTGGCGAGGAAACGCGTCTTGGCGGTCGACGATTCTTCGGCGAGCAAGCGCTCGTGTTCGACGCGTTCCAGTGCATGGCGGCGACGCAGGCGACCGCGATAGGCGATCGCCGCCGCCACGATGGTCAGGAGCGCGAGCATGGCGAACGCCGCACGTGCCCACCAGGTCTGCCACCACGGCGGCCGCACGACGAACATGATGTCGCGCGGCGCCGACCAGATCTGATCGGCCGTGCGCGCGAAGATGCGCAGGCGGTAGTCGCCGGGCGGGAGTTGCGAGAAAACGCGCTCGCCGTTCGCGCCGGCGTCCACCCAACCCCGGTCGAAGCCGAACAACCGGAAGCGGTATTCGTTCGCACCGGTGTTGTTGAAGGCCATCAGGCGCGCACGCACGCGGAGGTCGCGGTCGTCGTGCGCCACGACGATGCGCTTCGAGGGATCCAGCGCGACGCGCGCACCGCCGTGGTTCACGTCCACTGCCTCCAGCTGCAGGCGCGGCGCACGTGCTTCCGGTCGGACGACGGCCGGATCGAAGACCACCAGCCCTTCCGGCGATCCGATCAGAACGCGGCCGTCGCTGTCGCGCGCGACGGGTGGACGCGCAAATTCCTGACTCGGCAGTCCGTCATGCACCCCGTAGATGCGGCTGCTGCGCGCGACCGGGTCGACACGCACGAGTCCGCGCACCGTCGTCACCCATGCATGCCCGGCACGATCGACCAGCAGGCCGCTCGATGCGACGCGCGGAAATCCCGATTCGATGCCGAACTGGTCGACGCGCTGCAATCGCGCGCCGCTGATCCGATAACGCTCGACCACGCCGAAGCGCGCAAGCCAGACCTGGCCCGCCGCGTCGAAGGCAATGCCCTGCACGGCGCCCGTATCGACACCGGCGATCGGCACCGCACGCGACGTCGCCATGTCGATCGCGTAGAGGCCGGCCGACGTCGCTGCCCAGACCGCGCCAGCCGGCGCCAACGCAAGGCCGCTGACGGTCGCGCCGCGCGGCAGTCCGTGACCGTCGCCGGGCAGGAGCGTCACTCGGACGCGGCCATCGGGCATACGCGCCTGCACGCCGCCCTCGCCGCCCGTCCAGACCAGGCCGTGCCTGTCCTGCACGAGCGACGGCGATTCGCCCGAAAGCGCACCGTCGTGCATACCCGCGGCCCAGCGCTGGATGCGGTGCGTCGCGACGTCGATGCGCGCGATGCCGTCGAAATACGTCACCCAGACCGCGCCGTCGCGATCCTCGAGCACGCCGTCGAGGATGACGCCTTGCGCAACGTCGTCGAAGGCGTGACGGACCGCGCCGGTTTCGCTGTCGAAACGGTCGAGCACGCCACCACTGCCGACCAGCCACATCGAACCGTCCCGCGCGGACGCGATGCCGCGCACCTGCGCATTCGCAAGCGAGGCCGGGTCGTCGAGACGACGCGCGAGCACCGAGAACTGGCGCCAGCGCGGCGGCAGGTACCACAGGCCATTCGTGCTGCTGGCGAACCACAGGCCGCCTTCGTGATCCTCGCGGGCGTCGACCCATGCTGGCCGCACGATCCCCTGCGACGCCGTGCTGTACAGGGGCACGGACGCGACCACGCCATCGCCTTCGACGCCGAGGCCCTGCGGGATGTCGAACCAGTGCGTGCCCGCGCGATCGCGAAGCAGCATCTGCAGCAGCTGGCCACCGTTCGATGTCCACGTCGGCGCACGTACGTGGCCTTGGGCGTCGCGCTCGACGAGTCCACGCGACGTGCCGATCCACAGCGCGCCATTCGCGTCAGTCGTAATGCCGTTCACCGAGGCCGACGGCAGGCGTGACGCGTCGTCGCGGATGAAGTCCTGACCGGACCAATGTGCGACACCGCCAGCCGTCGCGATCCACAAGGTGCCGTCATGCGTCACCAGCAGGCGGCGGATGTCGGGCGCCGGCAGACTCCGCACATCACCCGGCACCGGCATGAACCGCTCCACACGCCCACCGCGCAGGCGATGCAGGCCCGCATCCGCCGTGCCGAACCACAGGCTGCCATCGCGCGTGGACGCGATCGACCACACCTCGACACCGCCCACGTTCGGCGTCGCCCGGTCATACCAGGTGAAGTGCTCGCGCGCGGCGTCGAGCACAGCGAGCCCGGCCGTGCGCGTGCCGATCCAGACGCGATCGCCCGCGTCGACGTGCACCGTCCACACGAAGTTGTCGTGCAGGCCCTGCTCCACGCGCCAGATGCGGAAGCCGACGCCGTCGAAGCGGGCCAGGCCGTCGCTGGTCGCGATCCACAGGTAGCCGGAGCGATCCTGCGCGATGCCGTTGATGCGGTTCGACGGCAGGCCGTCCGCCACCGTGTATTGCCGCGGTCGCGGCGTCTCGGGCAGGCCCGCGCGCACAACGCCCGCCCACGTCGCGCTCGCGACGAACAGGCCCACGGCCACCGCCTTCCACACCCTGTGCATCCTGCATCCCCCCGGCGTTTCCGGCCGTAAGGCTCCACGATCACGCCGCAGCGGGCAACCGGCGTGGAACATCCCGTTGCGCGGGCTTCCACGGCCGCTCACGAAGCCGTGCCTAGAATCCGTCGCACACGTCGAGGTCCACCATGCTCCGTCGCCTGCTGCCCACGCTGCTGCTCGTCCCGGCCTTCGCGTCGGCGGAGCAGTTCGCGATCGATCCGGTGCACACGCGGGTGATGGTGGCGGCCTCGCACGCGGGCTTCTCGCAGGCGATCGGCGCCGTGTCGGGCTCCAGCGGTCGTGTCGACTTCGACGACGGCTGGGCGAATGCGAAGGTCGACGTCACCCTGCCGATGCAGAAACTCGACTTCGGCGATGCCGGCTGGAATCGCGCGGTGCAGAACTTGCTCGCCACCGACCGCTTCGCCGACGCGCACTTCGTCTCCGATCGCGTCACGCCGCGTGATGCGAACCATGCCGAGATCTGCGGAACGCTTACGCTGCACGGCGTGTCCAAGCCACTGTGCATGGACGCCACGCTCAATGCGCTCAAGCGTCATCCGATGCCGCCGTTCCGTCGCACCGCCGGCTTTTCGGCAACGGCGAAACTGGATCGCTTCGACTACGGCATCGACGACTGGCCGTCGGTGATCGGTCGCGACGTCGAACTGCGCATCGAGATCGAAGCCAGTCGCGGCATCGGCGCACCGAAGCCCGACGTGCCCGCGCCATCCAACGAACCCACCGAGACGCCCACGCCATGAGTCGAACGCCATCGCTGCTGCCGGAACGCTGGGGCCCGATCAGCCAGCTGTTCCACTGGGTCTGCGCCGCGCTGATCATCGCGCTGGGCACGATCGGGCTGTACATGACCGAGCTGACCAGCCCGGTCGCCAAGATCCGCATCTATGCACTGCACAAGTCGCTGGGGCTCACGCTGCTCGCGCTCGTGCTGTTGCGATTGCTGTGGCGCTGGACGCACGCGGTGCCCGGCCCGGTGCCCGGCATGTCGAAGCGGCTGAAGCTCGCGGCCGACGGCATGCACGGATTTCTCTACATCATGATGATCGTGATGCCGCTCACCGGCTGGCTGATCAACTCCACCGCCGGCTATCCGCTGCAGTGGTTCAAGCTCGTCAACCTGCCGGCGATCGCTGCTAAGAACGAGCAGCTCAACGGCATCGCGAAGGAACTGCACGAGACCGGCTTTTGGGTGCTCGTCGTACTCGTCGTCGGTCACGTCGGCGCTGCCCTCTACCACCACGTCTTCCTCGCCGACGGCACGCTGCACCGCATGTTGCCGTGGCGTCGTCGCCAGCCCCCGCCGGAGTCCATGCCGTGATCCGCCTCGCCCCGCTCGTCCTTGCGCTCGCCGCACTGCCCGCCTTCGCTGCCGACTACGTGCAAGCCGCAGGTTCAACACTCACCTTCGCCGCCAAGTACCAGGGCGACGTGTTCACCGGTCGTTTTCCGCAGTTCACCACGCGCATGAGTTTCGACCCGGCCGCGCTCGCCACGTCGAAGCTGGACGTGGCGATCCCGCTCGGGGCTGCAGCCACCGGCGACAAGGAGCGCGACGAGAACCTGCGTGGCGGCGACTTCTTCAACGTCGCGAAATTCCCGCAGGCACGTTACGTGGCGACGAAATTCCGTGCGCTCGGCGGGAATCGCTATGCCGCCGACGGCCAGCTCACGCTGCACGGGGTGTCCAAGCCGGTCACGCTGACGTTCACGTGGACCCCCGGCGCCGCGCCGGTGCTCACCGGCCAGGCGACGGTGAAGCGTCTCGACTTCGGCGTGGGCAGCGGCGACTGGGCCGACACCAGCATCATTCCGAACGAGGTCGCGGTGAGCACGAAGGTCGTATTCGCGGCCGCGTCGACGAAAGGTGCTGCGGCAAAATAAGCGCACCCCACGCCAGCACGGATGCTGAGAATGACCATGATCGATCGCGACGCCCGACGTCGCCATCGCCAGGCGCGCCTGTTCCTTCGGCTGTTGCTCATCGGCAGCGTCGTGCTTCTGATCTATGCCGCGATGTCGGTGGGCAACGTCGACGCCGGGGCACCCGCACGCGCAAGCCGCTGAACCGCCCCGACCTCAGCCTGTCAGCAGCATCTGCACGCGCGTGGCGTCGAATGGCCACTCGAGCTCGACGCCCGACGCCGCGTCACGCAGGACCGGCACGCGAATGCCGTAGGCCGCCTCGAGTACCTCGTCGTCGTCGATGAACACCGACTCGAAGTCCGGCAGGCGGGCGTCGGCGAGCACCTCCAGCGCGAGATCGCAGAGGTGGCAGTCGTCGCGCTGGAAAAGGATGAACCGGCTCATGCGAATGCGCTGCAGTACGGAAAAGCGGGGGGCGGTACGGACGTAGAATAGCGGCCTTCTTTCGCGCTTCGTTGGAGCCGCGGTGGCCGTCAGCACCTTCGACCTGTTCAAGATCGGCATCGGGCCGAGCTCCTCGCACACGGTGGGCCCGATGCGCGCCGCCGCGCGCTTCGTCGAACGCTGGCTCGTCGAGAACAACGAACTCGCGCGCACCGCACGCGTCCGCGCCGAGGTGTTCGGCTCGCTGGCGCTCACCGGCCGCGGCCACGGCACCGACAAGGCAGTGCTGATGGGGCTGGAGGGCCATTGGCCCAACCAGATCGACCCCGACATCATTCCGCCGGCACTGGAACGCATCCGCGCGACCAAGCGCATCCGCCTGCACGGCGAGCACGAGATCGGCTTCGACGAGAAGCACGACCTCATCATGAACAAGCGCCAGAAACTGCCGTTCCACACGAACGGGATGCGTTTCACCGCGTACGACGCGAACGGCGAGGTGATCGCGACGCGCGACTACTACTCCGTCGGCGGCGGCTTCGTCGTCAACCAGGACGAAGCCGCGGAAGACCGCATCGTCGCCGATGAAACCGAGCTGCCCCATCACTTCTCCACGGGCGACGAGATGCTCGCCCAGTGCGAGCGCAGCGGCCTCTCGATCGCGCAGCTGATGTTCGCGAACGAACAGGTATGGCGGTCGCCGAGCGAGATCGAAGCGGGCCTCGACGAGATCTGGAACGCAATGCAGAGCTGCGTGACGCGCGGCATCCGCGAAAGCGGCACGCTGCCGGGCGGACTGCATGTCGCGCGTCGCGCGCCGGCTTTGCATGCGGAGCTGTCGGGTAAGCCCGAGGCCGCGATGCGCGATCCGCTGACGACGCTCGACTGGGTGAACCTCTACGCGCTCGCCGTGAACGAGGAGAACGCCGCCGGTGGTCGCGTCGTCACCGCGCCCACCAATGGCGCGGCCGGCATCATCCCGTCGGTACTGCATTACTACGACCGCTTCATCCCCGGCGCGAACATCGCCGGCGTGCGCACCTTCCTGCTGACGGCCGCGGCGGTCGGCATCCTCTACAAGGAGAACGCGTCGATCTCGGGTGCGGAAGTCGGTTGCCAGGGCGAGGTCGGCGTCGCCTGTTCGATGGCCGCGGCCGGCCTCACCGCCGCGATCGGCGGCACGCCCGGTCAGATCGAGAACGCCGCCGAGATCGGCATGGAGCACAACCTCGGCCTCACCTGCGACCCGATCGGCGGCCTGGTGCAGATCCCCTGCATCGAGCGCAACGCGATGGGCGCGGTGAAGGCGATCAACGCCAGCCGCATGGCCATGCGCGGCGACGGCAAGCACAAGGTGTCGCTCGACAAGGTCATCAAGACCATGCGCGACACCGGCCGCGACATGCAGGACAAGTACAAGGAAACGAGCCGTGGCGGCCTTGCGGTGAATGTGATCGAGTGCTGAAAACGCACCGATCGCCGCGCTCAAGCAATCACGTGGCGGCCGATAACGTTCCCGAGGACCGTCGTCCGAGGGAAGCGACCGTACCGATGCGATTGCTCGCGCTCGTCATGCTGCTGATCGGCCTGCTGCTGGCACCCGCCGCGCGTGCGCTCGAGCCGGGCAAGGCCTTCCATCACTACGTCCGCGACGACTGGTCGATCCAGCAGGGCCTGCCGCAGATCAGCGTGCTCAGCCTCACGCAGGACCGCATGGGCTACCTGTGGGTGGGCACGCAGTCGGGCCTGGCGCGCTTCGACGGCATCGAGTTCCACACCTACACGTCCGAGAACACGCCCGGCCTGCCCGGTCCGTGGATCCGTGCGCTCTACACCGGCCGCGACGGCCGCGTCTGGATCGGCACCTACAAGGGCCTGTCGGTATTCGACGGCCGCGCGTTCAAGGCGGTGCCGGCGCCGGGTGCCGCGGCGTCGCTGGACATCACGGGCCTCGCGGGCGATGCGCCGGGTGGCCTGTGGGTGACGTCCGCCGACGGCGTATTCCGCCTCGCCCGCGATCACCTCGAACCCGTGGCGGGCGCGCCGAAGCCGGCGCAGTCCCCGCTGCTGCGCGACGACGGCCTGTGGGTCGGTGCGCGCGGCGCGATCTGGCACCGCCTTCCGACCGGTCGCTGGGAGCGCATCGCACTGCCCGAGGTCGCCGCCGACGCGCAGGTCAATCGACTGCTCGCCGCGCAGGGCTCGCTGTGGGCGGCGACGTCGCGCGGCCTGTTCCACCGCGTCGCCGACGGCTGGGTGGCGTACGACGAGGACGCGACGCTCGCACGGGTTCCGGTCGACATGCTGTTCGAGGATCGCGACGCCAACCTCTGGGTCGGTGGCGATTTCGGCCTCGCGCGACTGCGCGGCGGCCACGTCGTGGAAATGCTGCCGGTCGGCGGCGCCAATGGCGTGCCGGGCTTACGCACGGCGTTCGAGGATCGCGAAGGCAATCTCTGGCTCGGCAGCCAGTGGGAAGGCCTGGTGCGTGTCTGGAGCTCGTGGACGCGCCGCTACAGCACGACCGAAGGCCTGACCGATCGCATCGTGTGGTCGCTGGCGAAGGATCCGGACGGCCGCGGGCTGTGGGTCGGCGGCAACGACGGCGTGAGCCTGCTGTCGGACGGACACTTCCGCCACGTCGTCGCGGCCTCCGATCTTCCGCATCCGCACGCCTACAACCTGCTCGCGGAGTCGGGCCGGCTTTGGATCGGCACGCGCGGTGGCCTGCGCGTGCTCGATGCCGGCGAGGCGAAACCCAAAGCGCTGCCCGGCCTCGCCGACATCGGCGGCGCGCAGATCAACGCGATCGTCCGCGCGCGCGACGGTGCACTCTGGATCGGCACGCCCGAGGGCCTGTTCCGCTGGGTGGACGACCATCTGCGCCGTTTCGACGAGCGTGACGGCCTGACCGACGCGCGCGTGCGCTACGTGCTCGATGGTCCGGGCGGCCTGGTGGTCGGCACGCAGGATGGCCTGTTCGTGCAGAAGGGCGACGGCTTCGTGCGCGATCGCGATCCGGGTCTTCCCGCGGCGATCGATGTCACGGCGATCCGTCGCCTCGCGGACGGTCGTCTCGTCATCGGCACGCTCAACGAAACCACGTTCGTGAAGGATGGGCGCGGCTGGCACGAACTCGGCAGCGCACAGGGCATGCCGGGCAATGCACCGTTCTTCTTCACCGAAGACGACGGCTACCTCTGGAGCGCAGGCCTGCGCGGCATTTCGCGCGTGCTGCTCACCGACATCGCCGACTACGCGACCGGTCGCGCACCGCGCGTCCGCGGCGAGATGCTGCTGAACGAACGCGGAGATCGCCTGGCCGGCCAGCAGGGTTTCTGCTGCAACGGAGCCGGCACGTCCAAGGGCGTGCTCGACGGCGATACGCTGTGGCTGCCGACGCGCGACGGCGTGGTGTCGATGGACACGCACGGCATCCGCAAGAACCCGGTGCCACCGGGCGTCGTGATCGAGCGCGTGCAGCTCGGCAACACGTGGAAAGACGCGTGGCAATTGCAGTCGCACCCGTTCCCCGACCATGTGCGCGATGCCACTTTCGAATTCACTGCGACATCGTTCGTCGATCCCAAGAGCGTGCAGTTGCGCTATCGCCTGCGTGGCTACGACCCCGACTGGGTCGACGCCGATACCGGCGTGCGCCGCGCCCGCTACACCAACCTGCCGCCGGGTCACTACGTCTTCGAGGTGATGGGCAGCAACAACGCGGGCGTGTGGGCGAAGGCGCCGGCAACGCTCGCATTCTCGGTGCCGCCGCGCTTCCACGAGACCGGCTGGTTCGTTGCGCTGTGCGTGGTCGGCCTCGCGCTCGTCGTCTACATCGGCTATCGCGTGCAGCGCTACCGCTACCAGCTGCGGCAGAAGGCACTCGAAGCGCTCGTGCTCCAGCGCACCGAAGCGCTGGCGCAGGCCAATCGCCAGCTCGAGGAAGCCAGTCACACCGATCCGCTCACCGGTCTGCGCAATCGCCGCTACATCGGCGCGCAGCTACCGGCCGACCTGTCGTTCTACGACCGCTCGGTGCACGCCGGCCCGGTCAACGACAAGGCGATGCTGTTCGCACTGGTCGACATCGACCACTTCAAGCAGGTCAACGATCGCTACGGCCACCGCGCCGGCGACCTCGTGCTGCAGCAGTTCGCGCAGGTGCTGTCGAGCCTCGTCCGCACCGGCGACTACGTCGCGCGCTGGGGCGGCGAGGAATTCCTCTTGGTATTCCGCCCGATGCCCGAGCGCAACGTCGCGACGATCGGCGAGCGAATCCAGCAGGCAGTGGCCACGCATCCGTTCGATCTCGGCAATGGGCTGGTACTGCCGATCACGTGTTCGGTCGGCCTCTCGCAATATCCGATCGTGCGCGAGGACGGCGCACGCATCGGCTGGGAAGCGATGATCGAGCTCGCCGACCAGGCGCTCTATTACGTCAAGACCAACGGCCGCAACGGCTGGGCATCGTTCCGACCGACGCCGCTGACCGACATCAGGGAACTGGTCGAGAACATGCACGCCAACCTGTCGGCCATGCTGGCGCGCGATGCGCTGCGCATCATCGGGCGCATTGCCGGCCGGCCGGTCGGCGCGACGCTCGACGAGGCGTGATGCCCCCCGTTATAGCGCCGTGCTGCGCGCGATGCGTAGCACGTCGTCGAGCAAGGCCGCGGCCGTAACGCCGGCACCGGCGCCCGGTCCCTGGATCACCAGCGGTTGCGCGTCGTAACGGTCGCAGCGGATCGCGACACGATTGTCGGTGCCCTGCCCTGCGGCCAGCGCATCGCCGGGCGACAAGGACTCGACGCCGACGCGCGCGGTGACGCGGCCATCCACGATGTCGAGCCGCGCGACGTGCCGCAGTTTCTCGCCGTGCTTGTACGCCTGCGCGAAACGCTCGCGCAGCGGCCCGTCGAGCACGTCGAGCGCAGCATCGACGTCGCCGACGGCGCAGCGCGCGAGCGACGCCGGCACCAGCGAATCAACGTGCACGTCATCGGCATCGAGCGGAAAACCCGCCGCGCGCGCGAGGATCAGCAGCTTGCGGCGCACGTCCTCGCCGGAGAGGTCTTCGCGCGGATCCGGCTCGGTGTAGCCGGCCTCACGCGCCTGTCGCACGAAGCCCGAAAACGGGCGCAGTCCGTCGTACGCGCCGAACAGCCACGCCATCGAGCCCGACAGCACACCCGCGATGCCGGTGATCGCGTCGCCGCCGTCGTGCAAGGCGCGCAGGCTGCGCAATAGTGGCAATCCAGCCCCAACCGTCGCCGCATCGCCGTACTGCGTGCGCGCGGCGCGGCGGGCGGACTGGATCGCCTGCCAACGTGCGAGCGACACGCCCTGCCCGAGCTTGCTCGCGGTGACCACGTGCACGCCCTGCGCAAGCCAGTCCGCGTGTCGTGCGGCCACCGCCTCGCTGCCGCTCGCGTCGATGACGATCGCCGGCGCGCTGCCATCGAAGGCGTCCAGCGTTGCATCGCGCGATGACGACGCAGTCGCCAGCCGGTCGTGTGCCTCCGCCGGTGCAATGCCGTCGCCTGTAGTGATCGAGCGCCGCGAATTGGCCACATGCACCAAGCGCAGGGGCGGGATCGCGCCGTGCAGGCGATCGAGTCGCTGCAGCAGCGCGCTGCCCACGGTGCCGACGCCCAGCAATGCGATCTCCGCCGCGACCGCCGCGCGTTTTCGCGGCGCCGTCGCGATCGCCCGGGCCAGGGCCTCCATCAGGCGACCGCCGGTTCGCGTCGACAGGCGCGACGCACGCGCGCCAACCCGGCGTCGATGTCGGCGAGCAGATCGTCGACATGCTCGATGCCGACCGACAGACGCACGAGGCCATCGCCAATGCCTGCAGCACGACGCGCTTCAGGCGACATCGCCGCGTGCGTCATCGTGGCTGGATGCGCGACCAGGCTTTCGACGCCACCCAGCGATTCGGCCAGCGTGAAACATTGCAGGCCGTCGAGGAACGCGCGCACGCCAGTCTCGCCGCCTTCGAGTTCGACGCTGAGCATCGCGCCATACCCCGACTGCTGGCGCGCGGCCAATGCATGACCCGGATGCGCGGCAAGGCCGGGGTAGTGCACGGCGCGCACACCGTCGTCACCGACGAGCCGTGCGACGAGCGCCTCGGTGTTTTCCTGATGGATGCGCAGGCGTGCGTCGAGCGTGCGCAGGCCGCGCAGTGTCAGGAAGCTGTCGAACGGCGAGCCGGTCAGGCCCAGCGCGTTCGCCCACCACGTCAGGCGCTCATTCACCGCGGCATCCCGTGCGACCACTGCACCGCCGACCACGTCGCTGTGACCATTGATGTACTTGGTGGTCGAATGCACGACGACGTCGGCGCCGAACGTAATCGGCTGCTGCAGCGCCGGCGACAGGAAGGTGTTGTCGACCACCGCGAGCGCACCGGCCGCGTGCGCCGCGTCGATCGTCGCGCGCAGGTCGGTGATGCGCAGCAGCGGGTTCGACGGTGTTTCGATCCAGACGACAGCGGCGCCATCGGCCAACGCCGCGTCGCGCGACCCGGTGCGGGTCAGGTCCGCCGTCACCAGCTCGAACGCGCCCTTCGCGGCCAGCGCATTGAACAGCCTCCAGCTGCCGCCGTAGGCATCGTGCGGCACGACGAGGCGCCCGCCCGCCGGTACCAGCGCATGCAGCACCAGCGTGATCGCCGACATGCCGGTCGACGTGATCGTGCCGCCGATGCCGCCTTCGAGTTCCGCCAGCGCCTCGCCGAGCAGGTCACGCGTCGGGTTGCCACTGCGCGTGTAGTCGTAGGTGCGCTTGGCGTTGAAGCCGGCGAACGAGAAGTTGGATGACAGCACCAGCGGCGGCGTCACCGCACCGAACGCGGTGTCGCGATCGATGCCCGCACGCACGGCGACGGTGGCGGGACGCGTCGGACCCGACGCACTCATGCCGCCACCTCCGTGGCCAGCGCTTCGTCCAGGATCGCGGCGATCGCCTCGTGCTCCTTGAGGAACGCGTCATGGCCATAGCGCGAGCGCAGTACGCGCAGGCGCGTCTCGCCACGCAGGCGCTGCGCCAGTGCGTAAGCATCGGCGAGGGGAACCAGGCGATCCTGTTCGATCGCGACCAGCGTGACGGGCGTGACGATGGTTTCCGGCGCGACATCCTGCAGGTCGATCGACTCCGAAAGCCGCAGGAACGCACTGACCGGCGTGCGCGCCGCATAGCTCTGGCCGGCGTGGTCGAGGTAGTCCTCGGCCGGAACGTGCACGCGACCGTCGACCACCTGCGCCGCGCCGAAGCGCTCCTCGAATTCCTCCGGCGTGCGATAGCTCAGCAGCGCGAGCTGGCGCGCCAGCACCAGGCCGTCCACACCATCGCACTGCAGCGCGCCCAACTGCACGGCACGACGCTGCAACGCGCGCCACGCACTCGAATACGGATGCGCGCGATGCACGCCGCTGATCGCGACCAGACGCTGCACGCGCGACGGATGCTTCGCCGCCAGCTGCAGACCGACCATCGCGCCGTACGAGCTGCCGACGAACGCATGCAGGCGACGGATGCGCAGGTGATCGAGGAGCGCGACGATCGCGTCGGCCTGGTCGGCGGGATCGATGGGCGCGTCGAGGGCGCCGTCGGCGCCGATCCAGTCGAACGACACGATGCAACGCGCGGTCGGATCGATGGCGCGATCCGTGCCGACCTGTGTGTCCCACCAGCCACGCGATGGGTCGGCGCTGTTGGCGGTGACATGACGACGCGCCGAGATGCCGCCGGCGACGAACACCACCGGCTGCGAGAGATCACCGACGACCTCGTAGCGCAGCTTCACGCGGCGCGGGCCGGCATGACGCAACGCGAGCGCGGCATCGAACTCGCCGCGACGGGCCGCCGGCAGCAGGGATTCGGCTTCGGATTCGACGGCCACGAACGCGGCGTCGGCAGTAGAGAGGGCGGAAACGAGGCTCATGACGGGGCTCCGGCGGGAAACGGGGCCATCGAGCCTGCGACGCCCTGCCGCTCAGACAGGGAATCCGCTAGACCATCTTTCGGCGGGAGCCGCAGGAATTGGCACCTGGCACTCGCGTGCTGGTTGCCCCGGCATCAAAGGGCCTGTCCCTCCGCCGGTCTCGATGGATGGGCGCAGTCTGCCCCCCGATTTCCGGACTGTCAATCGCTTCATTGCGATGAAGCGATGAATGGTTCGCTCAGGTCGCGGCCAGCCGCGGCTCGTACACTGCCGGCATGCGATTCCTTGTCCCCGCCGCGCTGATCGCGGCCCTCGCCGGCTGCGCGACGACGCGCCCGCCCGCGACTTCGACTCCGCCGCCGTCCACCGTCCCGGCACCGACCGCCACCGTCGTCCCCGAACGCTTCGTCTCGGTCGAAAGCCCGGATGACGAACTCGACTCGCCCGCGACGTGGTCGACCGAAGACGGCCGCACGTGGGTGATCGTCACTGCGAAGTCGACGCATCGCCTCGTCGTCTACGACGGTGACAGCGGCGAGCGCCTGAGCGAGGTCGGCAGCCGCGGCACCGCGCCGGGGCAGTTCAACCGGCCGAACGGGGTCGCCGTGCATGGCGACTTCGTGTTCGTCGTCGAGCGCGACAACCATCGCGTGCAGGTGCTGTCGCTGCCCGACTTCAAGAGCGTCGCGACCTTCGGCGACACCGACCTGCGCAGCCCGTACGGCCTGTGGATCCACGAAGTCGAACCCGGTGATCTCGATGTCTACGTCACCGACAACTTCATGGACGGCGCGAAGTTCGATGTCGTGCCGCCGCTGCCGCAACTCGCACAACGCGTGAAGCGTTTCCGCGTGGATGTCGACGGCCCGGATCGCGTGCATGCGCGTCTCGTCGGCTCGTTCGGAGACACGACCGATGCCGCGTCACTGCACATCGTCGAGTCCATCGCCGGCGATCCGGCGAACGATCGGCTGCTCGTCGCCGACGAAGACACTGCGCGTCCCTCCACGCTGCGCGAGTACGGCTTCGACGGCCGCTATACGGGACGCTCGACCGCGTCCGGCACGTTCACCGCGCAAGCGGAGGGCGTCGCACTGTGGACCTGCGACGCCGATGTCGGCTACTGGGTCGGCGTCGACCAGCTCGCGCCGCACACGGTTTTCCACGTGTTCGATCGCACGACGCTCGCGCCCGTCGGCTCCTTCGAGGGCCGCACCACCTCGCATACCGACGGAATTTCGCTGTACGCCGCGGCGACGCCGAGCTTTCCGCACGGCGTGATGTACGCCGTGCATGACGATCGCGCGATCACCGCATTTGATCTGCGCGACGTTGCGACTGCGCTGCACCTGTCCGAGCGCTGCGCGCAGTGAGCACGTTCGGCCGCACGCTGCTCGCCACGCTGCTGCTCGCAGCGCTGCCACTTGCATATGCCGGCAAGGTGTATCGCTGGGTGGATTCACGCGGCGTGGTGCATTACGGCGATCACCGGCCCGACCCCAAGGCAGCCTCGCCTTCCGGCGTGCGCGTGATTCCGGTAGTCGCCGAACCCTCGGCGATCGCGTCGCTGCGCACGCAGCAGGTGGGTCGCGCGTTCCAGGCCATCGCCGACAACCGCCTGGCCGGCCCGGTCGAGGTGCGTCTGGACTTCGCGCGCGCCGACAACGTGCGCGGCGATCCCGACCTTCCTGCGCGCACCGTGGTGCCCGCCTACGGGCACACCGTGGTCAGCCTGCTCGATACGGTCGACAGCAATGCACCCGGTGACTTCGAACTGCGCATGGACGTGGTGCCCGGCGATCCGAAGGCACGGCCACAGGACGTCGAATACCTGCTGCCGTTGCGCATGGCGGGCTGGCATATCGACCAGGGTTTCGGCGGCAGCTTCAGCCACGACGACGAACAGAATCGCTACGCACTCGACCTCGCCGCGCCGATCGGCACGCCGGTACTGGCGGCGCGCGACGGCGTCGTCATGGAAGTCGAATCGGATTTCTCGAAGGCGGGCCTCGATCGCGAGCGTTACGCCGGTCGCGCCAACCTCATCCGCATCCTGCACGACGACGGCACGATGGCCATCTACGCGCACCTCAAGCTCGACGGCATGCTCGTGCGTGCCGGCCAGCGCGTGCGTGCGGGTCAGCAGATCGCGCTGTCGGGCAACACCGGCTTCACCACGGGCCCGCACCTGCATTTCGCCGTGCAGGTGAATCGCGGCATGCGACTCGAGTCGATCCGTTTCCGCATGCGCGGCCCGCAGGGGCCGCTCAACCTCAGCGGCGGCTGACGCACCTCACGCCGGGACAGCGGCGAGCTTTTCGGCCTTCTCGCGCCATTCGGGCAGGCGCTCGAGCTGGAACGTCGAGCGCAGGTATTCCTCGTCGAGCGGCAGGTCCGACACCAGCGCGCAGGCGACATGCACCGCGCCCGGCACCCAGAAGCCCGACATGCGCACCGCGCCCGGGCGATGGTGATACGCGACCGCTTCGACGATCGGCATCGGCAGGCCCCACAGACCGAGCAGATACGCGCCGGCTTCGGCGTAGTGCGGGCCGCTGTCGTTCGCGCCGCCGCGGTTCACACCCGGCAGCAACTTGCCGACTTCCGCGAGCAACGCCGCAGTCGCCGCGAGTTCCGCGCTCGGACCGGTGAGCAACTGACTCGCGAGACGCGACGTCCGCAATGCGCGTTCCTGCATCGCCTCGCGCTCGCTCGGCGACATCGTGCCTTCGCCGAACGCTTCGGTGGTCAGCACGAGGCGCTGAAGAATCTTGGTCCCCAGGCGCGTCACCGCGGTGCGCATGTCGGTGATGGCACGGCCCGCGGAAAAATATGCGGAATTGCACAGGCGCAGCACCTTGGCGACGACCGCCGGATCCTGTGAGATCAGCGTCGCGATCTCCGCCGCGCTCACGTCCGGGTCCTGCATCAGCCGTTCGAGCTCGAGGTAGAGCTTGGGCGGCGGCGGCAGCGAACTGACGAGACCGATCGTCTGCACGAGCGTGGGATTGGTGAGCAGGTCGCGCAGTTCCTGCACGCTCTCGACCGCCTCGATCAGTTCGCCGGCGTCGAGCGGCTTGCGCAGGAAGCGGTGCGCGATGTCGAGCGCCTGCATCGCGTCGCTGCTGTGGCCGCGATCGAGCAGGAGGATGCGTGCCGCTTCGGGATGCAGCGTGCGCACCTGCTCCAGCAGCGCAGCGCCCGCCATCCGGCCCACCTGCATGTCGCTGACGACCACGTCGATGCGGCGATCGGCGGGCAGCGTGACCACATCGCCGGATCCGGTGAGCCAGTCGACCTTCCAGTCCAGGCCGAAATCCTGCAGTGCGAGCTGGAGCTCGCCCGCACGCCCGCCTTCCTCACCGACGATCACGATGTACACCGACATTCCCTCGACGCTAGTGGTCTGGACGGAGTAACGGCCGCCGGCCGGCGTTCTTCATCTACCTGAGCCACCGGATCGCGGGACTGCGACGCACCGCGCGTTTCGGCGGCGTGCCCGGCGCCGCCGGCTATAATCGCGGCCCTCCCCGATCTGCTGCCGCGCGACTAGCGCGCCGACGCCATGTCCGATGTTTCCCTCGAGGCGCTGCGCCGCCGCACCTTCGCCATCATTTCGCATCCCGACGCCGGCAAGACCACGCTGACGGAAAAGCTGCTGCTGTTCGGCGGCGCGATCCAGATGGCGGGCAGCGTGAAGGGCCGCAAGGCCGCGCGCCACGCGACGTCCGACTGGATGGCGCTTGAAAAGGAGCGCGGCATCTCGGTCACCTCGTCCGTGATGCAGTTCCCGTACGAAGGCCGCATCGTCAACCTGCTCGACACGCCAGGCCATGCCGACTTCGGCGAGGACACCTACCGCGTGCTCACCGCGGTCGACAGCGCGCTGATGGTCATCGACGTCGCCAAGGGCGTCGAGGAACGCACGATCAAGCTGATGGAGGTGTGCCGCCTGCGCGACACGCCGATCATGACCTTCATCAACAAGCTCGATCGCGAGGGCAAGAGCCCGATTGATCTGCTCGACGAAGTCGAGAGCGTACTCGGCATCCAGTGCGCGCCGGTGACGTGGCCGATCGGCATGGGCCAGCGCCTCAAGGGCGTCGTGCACCTCGTCACTGGCGAAGTGCACCTGTACGAGCAGGGCCGAAATTTCACCCGCCAGGATTCCACGATCTTCGCGTCCATCGACGATTCAGAACTCGAGGCGCGCATCGGTGCGCAGATGCTTGCGGAGCTACGCGACGAACTCGAACTGGTCGAAGGTGCGTCGCATCCGTTCGATGTCGAGAAGTACCTGCGCGGCGAGCAGACGCCGGTGTTCTTCGGCTCGGCCGTGAACAACTTCGGCGTGCAGTTGCTGCTCGACTTCTTCGTCGAACATGCGCCCTCGCCCAAGGTGCGTGCGACGACGGGCCGAGACGTCGAGCCGACTGAACCCAAACTCACCGGCTTCGTGTTCAAGATCCAGGCGAACATGGACCCGATGCATCGCGACCGCGTCGCGTTCATGCGCATCTGCTCCGGCGAGTTCAAAGCCGGCATGAAGGCGTTCCACGTGCGCAGCGGCAAGGAAGTGAAGCTCGCCAACGCGCTGACCTTCATGGCCAGCGACCGCGAGATCGCCGAAGCCGCGTATCCCGGCGACGTCATCGGCATCCACAATCACGGCACCATCTCGATCGGCGACTCGTTCACCGAAGGCGAGGCGCTGAGCTTCACCGGCATCCCGAACTTCGCGCCCGAACTGTTCCGTCGCGCGCGCCTGCGTGATCCGCTCAAGCTCAAGCAGCTGCAGAAGGGTCTCGCACAGCTGTCCGAGGAAGGTGCGACGCAGTTCTTCCGCCCGCTCATGTCGAACGACCTGATCCTGGGCGCGGTCGGCATGCTGCAGTTCGACGTCGTCGCGTATCGCCTGAAGGACGAATACGGCGTCGATGCCAGCTTCGAGCAGGTGCAGGTCGCGACCGCGCGCTGGATCCGTTGCGACGATGCGAAGAAGCTCGAGGAATTCCGCGAGAAGAACGCGATGAATCTTGCGATCGACGCAGCGGGCGAGCTGGTGTATCTCGCACCGACCCGCGTCAACCTGCAGCTGGCTCAGGAACGCGCGCCGGCGGTCCAGTTCCTCGCCACCCGCGAGCACGCCCATGCAGTGGGCATCGACTGACCGACCACCGGTGTTGCAAGCCATTCGCATCCGTACGTTAGGATGCGGGCATGGACGCCTCCACCGGCCTCGACCCCCGCTCGGCCGCCGTGCCGCCCCGCAACGACGGGCTGCGCACCGCGACCCATGAACTCGCGAATGCGCTGACGCACGGCGTCGGCGCGATCGCTGCGCTTGCCGCCGGTTCCGTGCTCGTCACCCTCGCCGCGGTGTGGGGCGACGGCTGGCAGCTGGCGAGCGCGATCGTCTTCGGCGTCTGCCTGCTGCTGCTGTATCTGGCGTCGACGCTCTATCACGCGATCCGCAACCCGGTGGTCAAGGCTCGCCTCAAGGTGCTCGACCACTGCGCGATCTATCTGCTGATCGCCGGCACCTACACACCGTTCACGCTGATCGACCTGCGTGGCCCATGGGGTTGGAGCCTGTTCGCCGCGATCTGGACGCTCGCCGTCGCCGGCATCGTCTTCAAGCTGTTCTTCACCGGACGTTTCAAGCGCACATCGACCGCGCTCTACGTCGCCATGGGCTGGCTCGCGGTCATCGCAATCCGCCCGTTGATGCAGGCTGTCGACACGACCACGCTCGGCTGGCTGCTGGCGGGCGGCGTGGCCTACACGTTCGGCACCGTCTTCTACCTGCGCAATTCACGCTATGCGCACGCGGTCTGGCACCTGTTCTGCGTAGCGGGCAGCGTCTGCCATTACGTTGCGGTGCTGCGCCAGGTGGTCTGAACCGAACGCAACGGATTCACCGGTCGTCGACTGTCGGCCGGAGAATGTGCGCCCACTTCCGTTGGACGCACCCATGTCGCATCCGTCGCACCGCTTGCTCATCGCGCTGACGTTCGCACTCGCCTTGACCGCGTGTTCGCGCGACAAGGGCGATGCGACGACGCCGACAAACGACACGCCGAATGCGGCAACGCCGGCCAGCAGCGCGTCCACGCGCACCGGCGAAGACTCCGCCACCGCGACGACGTCCGATGCACCTGCGGCACCCAACCCACGCGCGCCTGCGGCCTTCACCTGTGACAACGGAAGCAAGGTCGACATCGCGGATCTCGTCGCCGTCGTGACCCTCAACGACGGCCGCACCGTTCAGATCGCACGCGATCCCGACGACGCGTTTCACTTCCAGGGCGAGGCGCTGTCGTTCCGCATGAAGGACGGCCAAGGCGAATTGGCCCCGGACGAGGGCGCGATCTCGCGCTGCGCGGGCGGCTGATCACGGCATGACGACGACCGCGTCCACACCGGCCGAAACGCCACCGACCCAGCACGGTGGATCGCCGGTCGGCGCGATCGTCCGTCATCCGTTCCGCACGCTGCTCGCGTTGCTGGCGATCGGGATCATCCTGCTCATCATCTTCTGGGACTGGAACTGGTTCCGTCGTCCTGTCGAGAAGCTGGTCCACGCGAAGACCGGCCGCGAACTGCATATCAACGGAAATCTCGACGTCAAACTCGGCTGGGTGCCGACGATCAGCGCCGAACGCGTCACCTTTTCGAACGCGACGTGGGCGAAGCGCCCGCTGATGGCGCAGACCGACAAGATCACCGCGCGCGTCGAGATTCGCCCGTTGTTCAAGCGCCAGGTGCGCATTCCGGGGATCTGGCTGGAAAAGCCCGTGGTCAACCTCGAGACCGGCGTGCACGGCGGCAATTGGGTGTTCGACAAGAAGAATCCGAGCACGACGAAAGTCGAGTTCCGCAATCTGTGGGTCAACGACGGCCACTTCGAACTCCTCGATCCACCCAAGAAGACCGACATCAGCATCTCGGTGCAGAGCGAAGCGGCGAAGGACGGTCGACCGCCGCCCTTCACCGCAAAAGGCACGGGTCACTGGCGGGGCAATCCATTCACGCTCGAAGGGCGCGCGGAGTCGCCGTTGCAACTCGCGAACCGCGAGACGCCCTACCACGTCGACGTGCACGCGTCGGCTGGTCGCACGCGCGCGCATGCACGCGGCACGCTGCTCGATCCGCTGCGCTTCGCGGATTTCAACCTGCAGCTCGCACTCGCAGGCGAGAACCTCGATGACCTCTATCCGCTGTTCGGCCTCGCCGCACCGCCGACGCCGCCGTACGCACTCGACGGCCGACTCACGCGCGATGTCGACGGCAGCCGCACGTCATGGCACTACGACAAGTTCAAAGGCCGCGTCGGCGACAGCGACCTGTCGGGCGACGCCACCTTCGTGACCGGCGGCAAGCGTCCGTTCCTGAAGGGCCGTTTCATCTCGAACCACCTCGACTTCGATGACCTCGCCGGCTTCATCGGTCGAGCACCGACCGCCGCGGGTGGCGAAAGCACGAATCCCGAGCTCGCCGCCAAGGCCGCGCGCGACGCCGCGAACCCTCGCGTATTTCCGAATGAGCCCTATCACCTCGACAAGCTGCGCTCGATGGATGCGGACGTGACCTTGCGCGCGACGCAGATCAGCTCGCTGTCGCTGCCGCTCGACGACATGGATGCGCACCTCAAGCTCGACAACGGCCTGTTGCGTCTCGAACCGCTGAACTTCGGCGTCGCAGGCGGCGACATCCGCTCGACCATCCGCATGGACGCACGCGAGTCGCCGATCCGCACGCGCGCGCAGATCAGCGCACGCGGCTTGAATCTCGGTCGCCTGATGCCGCGCGCCGAACTGGTGAAACAGGCGGTCGGCAAGGTTGGCGGCGAGGCCACGCTCGCCGGCACCGGCAATTCCATCGCCGCGATCCTCGGTTCGTCGGACGGCGGCGTCGGGATCGGCATGGGTTCGGGGCGCATCAGCAACCTGGTCATGGAACTTGCGGGCCTGGACGTGCAGGAGTCGCTGAAGTTCATGATCGGCGGCGACAAGCAGATCCCCGTGCGTTGCGCGTTCGGCGACTTCGCCGTCAACAACGGCGTGATGAGCGCGAAGTCGCTCGCCTTCGATACTACGGACACGATCATCGTCGGCGAAGGCACCATCAGCCTGCGCGACGAAACGCTCAACCTGAAGCTGCGACCGCGTCCAAAGGATCGCAGCCTGCTGTCGTTCCGCGCGCCGCTCTATCTCACCGGCACCTTCAAACAGCCGCATTTCCGGCCGGACATGGCACGTGTCGGCCTGCGCGCCGCGCTCGCGATCGCGCTCGGTCACATCGCGCCGCCCGCCGCCCTGCTAGCAACAATGGAGCTTGGCGGCGGCAAGGACGCGAACTGCGGCGGGCAGTACGCGCGCTAGCCGCCGTCGGCGTCGGCCGGGCGGAATTCGTCGACCAGATACAACGGGCGCCGCTTCGATTCGTCGTAGATGCGGCCGAGGTATTCACCGATCAGCCCCAGCGCGATGAGCTGCGTGCCGCCGAGGAAAAGGATCACGGCCATCATGGTCGGCCAGCCGGCGACCGGATCGCCCCATACGAACGCTTTGACGATGATCCAGACCCCATACACGAACGCGAGCACCGCGGTCGCGAGGCCGATGTAGGTCGCGATCCGCAAGGGTGCCGTCGAGAAGCTGGTGATGCCCTCGATCGCGAAATTCCACAGGCGCCAGAAGTTGAACTTGCTACCGCCGGCGAGGCGCGCGTCGCGCTCATACGGAATCGCCACGCGTCGAAAGCCGACCCAGCCGAAGAGACCCTTCATGAAACGATGCCGTTCGCGCAGCTGGCGAAGCGCGCTGAGCGACCGCTGCGACAGCAAGCGGAAGTCGCCGGTGTCGGCCGGGATCGGCGTCCGCGACAGGCGTCCGATCACACGATAGAACGCGTGCGCCGTCGCCCGCTTTGCAAGCCCCTCGCCCGCGCGCATCGTCCGGGTGCCATACACGTCGTCGAAACCCTCGCGCCATTTCGCGACGAACATCGGGATCAGCTCCGGCGGATCCTGGCCGTCCGCATCGAGGATCAGCGCGCCACCCTCGTCCACCAGGTCGAGGCCCGCCGTAAGCGCGGCTTCCTTGCCGAAATTGCGCGACAGGCGCAGCAGCGACACGCGCGCGTCATGAGCGGCGATGTCGGCCAACACGCGCCAGGTGGCGTCCGTGCTGCCGTCGTCGACATACAGAACGCGCCCGTCGAGGTGCTCGATACCGTCGAACGCCGCCACGATCCGCGGGTGCAGCAACGGCAGGCTCTCGGCCTCGTTGCAGGCGGCGACGACGACGGTCAGGCGGTCAATATGCATGCGCGCATCCTAATCGCCCGGCCGTGCAAAGCGCTCAATCCAGGCGTTCGAGGTAGTTCGATCCGCCGATCATCGCCATCTGATGCTGGATCGCGCGGGCGCGATGCGCGACGTACGGCCCGGGTCGCGCCACGCTGTAGCGCTTGGGAGCCGGCAGAACGGCGGCGAGCCGTGCCGAATCCGCGGGCGCCAGGCGCGACGCGTCCTTGCCGAAGTAGCGTCGCGACGCCGCCTGCGCGCCATACACGCCGTCGCCGAACTCCACGACGTTCGCGTACACCTCGATGATGCGCTGCTTGGGCCACATGGCCTCGATGAGCAGCGTGTACCAGGCCTCGACGCCCTTGCGCACGTAGCTGCGTCCGCCCCAGAGAAACAGGTTCTTCGCGAGCTGCTGGCTGATCGTGCTGCCGCCGCGCAACTTCCGACCGCGCGCGTTGTTGCGCTCGGCTTTTTCCATCGCCGCGAAGTCGAAGCCGAAATGGTCGGCGAACCGCTGGTCCTCGGCCGCGACCAGCGCGACGGGAAGGCTCGGCGACATGCGATCGAGATCGCGCCAGTCGTATGCGGTGCGATAGTGGAAATCGCCCTCGCCCCAGGCCTCGAACTGTCGGATCATCATGAAGCTCGAGAACCACGGGTCGACGAAGCGCAGCGTCGCCACCTGCAGCACCGTGACCGCCGCGAAGAGCACAGGGAGCCACAGCAGTCGACGCAGCCAGCGTCGCAGGCGCGTGCCCTTGTCTTGAGTCGTCCCCATTACGCCCCCATGTCGTCGCATCGCCTTGCAGCTCCGCCGGGCATTATCGGCCAAGCGCCGTTTCCACGATCCCCATGACCGATCCCATTTCCGCAGATGGACGCGACCACCTCGTCCGCTTCCTGATCCATCGCGCCGGCGTGCGCGGCGTACACGTGCGCCTGGACGAGACCTGGCGCCACATCCGCGAGCGCGAGCAGTACCCCGCCGCCGCGATGACGATGCTGGGCCAGGCCTGCGCCGCCGCCGCACTGTTCACAGGCCACGCCAAGGTCGACGGGCGCCTGTCCGTGCAGATGCGCAGCGATGGCGCGATCCGCACGCTGTTCGCCGAGTGCACGGCTGCAGGCACGCTGCGCGGCATCGTTCAGCTGGCTGAGGACGCGCCCGGCGAGGTGTCGGCTGACCTACGCGATCTGGGGCATGGCGGCATCCTCGCGATCACCATCGAGAACCACGGCATGGACGGCGAACCGGTGCGTTACCAGGGCCTCGTCCCGCTCGAAGCACATCGCCTCGACGCCGCCTTCGAGGACTACTTCCGCCAGTCCGAGCAACTGCCGACCCGCCTGCTGCTCGCGGCGAATGGCGACACCGCTGCCGGCCTCATGGTGCAGAAGCTCCCCGGCGACGAGGGGGATGCAGACGGCTGGAATCGCATCGGCGCGCTGTTCGACACCCTCGGGGAAGGCGAACTGCTCGCCACCGATGCCGTCCACCTGCTCCACCGCCTTTTCCACGAGGACGGCGTCGAGCTGCTGGCGGACAAGCCGCTGGCCTTCGGCTGCTCCTGTTCGCGCGCGCGGGTTGAGTCCATGCTCGTCGCGATCGGCGACGAGGAGGCGCGACTGGCGGCGGCCGGCGGCGAGGCCCGGATCCGCTGCGAGTTCTGCGGCCAGTCCTACGTATTCAGCCCGGACGAGGTCGACACCCTGTTCGAAACCGCCCGCCGCGAAATGGCTTCACCCGACCGACCGCAGTGACCGGACGACGAGCGGATTGTTAAAGATTGATAAATCGCCTATAGTTGAACCCTCCCTTCACACGCCCGGAACTTTCCGGTTCCTGCCCCGGTCGCAATCAACGTGACGTCCCGAGCCCGCCCGTTCCGCAACCTCCTCGCCGTCGGCCTTCTGGCCGTCGTCGGCGTTGCGTCGGCGCAGGCCGCCCGTCCGCGTCCGCAGGCGCTTCCTGTATGGAACCAGGACAGTGGCAAGGTCGAGGCGGTTCTCCTCCTCGAACCGGTGTCGACCGCGACGTGGCAGTTCGGCAACACGCGCCTCGACAGCGCGCTCGGCGTCGGCACGGGTGACACGCTCGGCCTGCTGTGCGATCGCAAGTCGGGCATCGGCAGCGCGATCAGCGCGCTCGCCGACAACTGCCTGCTCGCCTCGCTCGGCAATTCGCACGGCGCGAAGCAGACCAGCGCGGGCGCGACGGTGTCGCACAAGAGTCTCCGCGTCGGCGTCGGCGTCAACAACAGCCGCGACACGCTTCCGGCGTGGCTCACGTCCGGCCATGCGAATTCGCGGGTCAACCAGAACGCGCTCACACTGATCGGCGAGAAGAACATCGGTCGCGAGGCCACGGTATCCATCGCCGGCACCATCGCGCGCGCGCGCCTCGTGTCGCCGGAAGCCGTGCCGGAACTGGCCGACCGCTGGGACATCAAGACCCTGAGCGTCGGCACCAGCGTGGGGCGTTTCGGCGCGAATGTGATCGGCCGCGTCGTGGACTCGCCGATGCAGCCGGGCCGCTGGGAAGGCCTCGACTTGGGCCTCAGCTGGCGCACCCCGTGGAGCGGCCAGCTCAGCGTCGGCGCCGAAAACGTCGTCACCCGCGGACGTAACCCGTTCGCGCCAGGCAACGGTGACGAAGAGGAAGGCGCGGTGCCGTACGTCCGGTACCAGCAAGACCTTTAGTTCTCCTTACCGCTGATGGAATAAACGCCGCCCCTAGGGCGGCGTTTTTGTTTGTGGACGCACGACCCTCATCTCATCTATGCGTGCGACACAACCACTCATCGGAAGATTAAAAACATATTGTTCACAACCATACTTTGGCGCTAGGCTCACGAAGCCTTAACGAATCACCTCTCTCGGTTCGGCGGGCTCCATGGGCAAGACCATTCACTTTTGGGGAAGAGATCCAATGACGTTCAAGACATCCACGCTCCGCGACGCGATCACTCTCGCGCTCGCCGTGGGCACCGTCGCCGGCACGGGCGCGGCGTTCGCACAGAACGCTCCGGCCGACGACAGCAAGAAGGCTCAGGAGCTGGGCCGCGTCGAAGTGACCGGTTCGCGCATCCGCCGCGCCGAGTCCGAGACCTCCCAGCCGATCATTTCGCTCAACCGCGAAGAGATCCAGGCCCAGGGCCTGACCTCGGTCGGCGACGTGATCCAGAACCTCGCCGCCAACGGTTCCACGCTCAACACCACCTTCAACAACGGTGGTAACGGCGAGACCCGCGTCAATCTGCGCAACCTCGGCTCGAGCCGTACCCTCGTCCTCGTCAACGGCCGTCGCTGGGTCGGTGGCACGGGCCTGGGTGGCGCGGTCGACCTCAACACCATCCCGACCGCCGCGGTCGAGCGCATCGAAGTCCTGAAGGCCGGCGCCTCGTCGATCTACGGCTCCGACGCGATCGCGGGCGTGGTCAACGTCATCCTGCGCACCGACTACCAGGGCGCCGAACTCAACGCCTACGTAGGCATGTTCGACAAGGGCGACGGCAACAAGGAATCGTTCGACTTCACCATCGGCACCTCCGACGACCGCTTCAGCGCCATGTTCGGCGCCGGCTACGTCAAGGAAGAGCCGGTCATGGCCGGCGATCGCGAGATCTCGTCTGAGCCGGTCTACCACACGGGCACCGCGTTCGGCAGCACGACGACCCCGTTTGGCCGTTACGCCCTGTGTCGCGGGACGATCAACCCGGTTACGGGCGCATGCTCGATTGCCGAAACCCGTCCGAACGGCACCAGCGGTCAGTTCACCTACAATCCGGGCCAGAGCGGCACCAACTGGCGCAACTTCAGCTCGCCGGCGGACCTGTATAACTTCGCGCCCGAGAACTACCTGCTGACTCCGCAGGAGCGCAAGTCGATCTTCGGCCGCGCTTCGGTCAATCTGACGGACAACGTCAGCGCCTTCATCACCGCGACCTACAACAACCGTCGTTCGGAGCAGCTGCTCGCGGCGATGCCGATTACGCTCGGCACCGCAACGACTGCGACGCAGGCGCGCACGGTCAGCGTCAGCCAGTTCAGCATGTACAACCCGTTCGGTGCGCCGGTGTCGCGCATCCAGCGCCGTACGACGGAGACGGGCGGTCGTTCGTTCAATCAGAATGTCGACACGTTCGGCTTCAACGGCGGCCTGGAAGGCTCGTTCGAGCGTTGGAACCGTTACTTCACGTGGGACGCGGGCATGGTGTATGGCCGCAACGACGAGAACGACACGACCTACGGTCTGTTCAATATCCTCGCGCTGAAGAACGCGCTGGGTCCGTCCGAGATGCGTAACGGCGTGCCAGTGTGCGTCACGGCTCCCGGCGGTGCAGTGATTCCAGGCTGCGTGCCGATGAACATCCTTGGTGCGACCGGTTCGATCACGCCGGAAATGCTGGCGTACTCCTCCTTCGTGGCGCACGACGAACTGTCGTACAAGATGAAGGATTACTACGCCAACATCACCGGCGAAATCGCCGAGCTGCCGGGTGGCATGCTGGCATTCGCGGCCGGCCTCGAACACCGCACCGAATCCGGCTACGACTCGCCGGATGCACTGATCAACTCCGGCAACACCACCGGTAACGCGCGCACCGCGACTTCGGGTGGCTACTCGATCGACGAGGGCTACCTGGAACTCTCGGTCCCGCTGTTGAAGGACGTTCCGGGCGCCAAGCAGCTCGAGTTCGACCTGTCCTCGCGCGTGTCGGACTACAGCAACTTCGGCCGCACCGTGAACTCGGCGTTCGGCTTCAAGTGGCGTCCCATCGACGAAGTGATGGTTCGCGGCAACTGGGCGGAAGGCTTCCGCGCACCCTCGATCCTCGAGCTCTATCGCGGCGTCGCGGACTCGTTCCCGGCAATCCAGGACCCCTGCTCCACGACGTTCGGCGGCAAGTACAACACGTTGGACGCTACGCAGAAGGCCCGCTGCAACGCGCAGGGCGTGCCGGCAGCAGGCTACGACCAGGGCAACTCGCAGATCCGCATCAGCGTCGGCGGCAACCCGAACCTCGGACCGGAGACGTCGACGACCAAGACGCTTGGTGTCGTATGGAGCCCGAAGTTCATCCCGGGTTCGTTCGATGTCTCATTGGATTGGTGGCGCATCGAACTGCGCAACACGATCACCCGCTTCTCGGGTCAGTTCATCCTCGACCAATGCATCCTCAACGGCATCCAGCCGTTCTGCAATCAGTACTCGCGCAGCGCGGGCGGCGTGGTCAACTCGCTGTTGTCGAGCGGCGTGAACATTGGCGCCAATAACATCGAAGGCTGGGACCTCACCGCGAACTACCGCCTGCCGGAGCAGAGCTGGGGCAAGTTGTCGTTCACGCTTGACACGACCTACCAATCGCTCAACGAGTCCGATAACGACGGCGACGGCGACATCGACGCTCTCGACGGCGGCAGCGTGGTCGGCGAGTACCAGGATCGCAACAACAACTGGCGCATCCGTGCAAACCTGATGACGCGTTGGGAGAAGGGCGATTTTGGCGCGACCTGGTTCACGCGTTATTACTCGCGCCAGGACGAGCCGTGCCGCTTCATCGGCAGCGCGAACGACCTCGGCTTCGGCCAGCTCTGCAACAAGGCCACTGTCAACGGAGCGGGAATCGTGCAGCCGGGTTCCGAGAACTCGATCGGCGGCACGACCTACACCGATGTGAGCGCGTATTGGAAGGCGCCTTGGAACGCAAAGGTCACGCTTGGCGTGAACAATGTGTTCGCGAAGGATCCGCCGACCGCGTTCACGGCGTTCGCCAACTCGTTCGATCCTCAGTACGAAGTCCCGGGTCGCTTCTTCTACCTGTCGTACAACCAGAAGTTCTGATCCGACGCTTCGCCGTAACACCGCTACGGCCCCGAAAGGGGCCGTAGTTCGTTCAGGACCCCCTCCTTGCGGCCCTTGACAGCCGCTTGGCGGCATCGCCTTAACGACCCTTTAATTCTCTGGCGGACCCGATTACCATCGGGACCGACCTCATCGGATTGGGTTCTCCGAGCCCGCCTGGGAGGTTCCCATGGGAAACACCAAGACTCACTTGGAGAGAGAGAGAATGACCTTTAAGACCACCAGGCTCCGGGACGCGATCACCTTCGCGCTCGCCGTGAGCGCCGCCGGTACGGGTGCTGCGTACGCGCAGAACACCACCGCCACCCCGCCCTCGACCGACACCAAGACCCAGGAGCTGGGCCGCGTCGAAGTGACCGGTTCGCGCATCCGCCGCGCCGAGTCCGAGACCTCGCAGCCGATCATTTCGCTCAACCGTGAAGAGATCCAGGCCCAGGGCCTGACCTCGGTCGGCGACGTGATCCAGAACCTCGCCGCCAACGGTTCGACCCTCAACACCACCTTCAACAACGGTGGTAACGGCGAAACCCGCGTCAGCCTGCGTAACCTCGGTTCGAACCGCACCCTCGTCCTCGTCAACGGCCGTCGCTGGGTCGGTGGCACGGGCCTCGGTGGCGCGGTCGACCTCAACACCATCCCGACCGCCGCGGTCGAGCGCATCGAAGTCCTGAAGGCCGGCGCCTCGTCGATCTACGGCTCCGACGCGATCGCGGGCGTGGTCAACGTCATCCTGCGTACGGACTACCAGGGCGCCGAGCTCAACGGCTACCTCGGCATGTTCGACAAGGGCGACGGCTTCCGTCAGTCCTACGACTTCACCATCGGCACCTCCGACGACCGTTTCAGCGCCATGTTCGGCGCCGGCTACGTCAAGGAAGAGCCGGTCATGGCCGGCGATCGCGAGATCTCGGCTGAGCCGACGTATCACACCGGCGTGGCGTTTGGTTCGTCCACGACGCCGGCAGGCCGCTTCGCGCTCTGCACGGGCACCTACTCGGCAGCAACCGGTTGCTCGGTGGGCGAAACCCGTCCGAACGGCACCGCTGGCCAGTTCACCTACGACCCGGGCAAGAGCGGTCTGAACTGGCGCAATCGCACCGGCGCCGACCTCTACAACTTCGCGCCGGACAACTATCTGCTGACGCCGCAGGAGCGCAAGTCGATCTTCGGCCGCGCTTCGGTCAACCTGACGGACAACGTCAGCGCGTTCATCACCGCGACGTACAACAACCGTCGTTCGGAGCAGCTGCTCGCCGCGATGCCGATCGTCCTGGGCTCGGGCCCCGGCGCGAATACGCAGTCGAAGCAGATCACGATCTCCCGCTTCAGCATGTACAACCCGTTTGGCGCGGACGTCACGCGTATCCAGCGTCGTGCGGTCGAGACGGGCGGTCGTTCGTTCAACCAGAACGTCGACACGTTCGGCTTCAACGGCGGCCTGGAAGGTTCGTTCGAGCGCTGGAACCGTTACTTCACGTGGGATGCGGGCATGGTGTATGGCCGCAACGACGAGAACGACACGACCTACGGCCTGTTCAACGTCCTTGCTCTCCGCAATGCGCTCGGTCCGTCGGAAATGCGCAATGGCGTGCCGACCTGCGTTGTCGCGCCGGGTGGCGCGGCGATCCCGGGCTGCGTGCCGCTCAACCTGCTCGGCGCGCCGGGCGTGATCACGCCGCAGATGCTGTCGTACTCGTCGTTCGTCGCACACGACGAAACCGCGTACAAAATGAAGGACTACTACGCCAACATCACCGGCGAAATCGCCGAGCTGCCGGGCGGCATGCTGGCGTTCGCAGCGGGTGTCGAGCGTCGTACGGAGTCGGGCTACGACTCGCCGGACGCGCTGATCGCCTCGGGCAACACGACGGGCAACGCGCGTACGCCGACCAGCGGCGGCTACTCGATCCAGGAAGGCTACGTCGAACTGTCGGTGCCGCTGCTCAAGGACGTGCCGTTCGCCAAGCAGCTCGAGTTCGACCTGTCGTCGCGCATTTCGGACTACAGCAACTTCGGCCAGACCACGAACTCGGCGTTCGGCTTCAAGTGGCGTCCGGTTGACGAGCTGATGGTCCGCGGCAACTGGGCCGAAGGCTTCCGTGGCCCGTCGATCCTCGAGCTGTACCAGGGCGTCGCCGATTCGTTCCCGACCATCGCCGATCCGTGCTCCACGACGTTCGGTGGCCGCTACAACATCCTGACCCCGGAACAGCGCGCGCGCTGCACGGCGCAGGGCGTCCCGGCCGGCGGTTACGACCAGGGTAATGCGCAGATCCGTATCAGTGTCGGCGGCAACCCGAACCTGCAGCCGGAAACGTCGACCACCAAGACCCTCGGCGTCGTGTGGAGCCCGAAGTACGTTCCGGGTTCGTTCGACGTGTCGCTGGACTGGTGGCGCATCGAGCTGCGTAACGCCATCACCAGCTTCTCGGGCCAGGACATCCTGAATCGCTGCATCCTGCAGGGCCTCAGCAACTACTGCACGCTGTTTAACCGCAACGGCACGGGTCAGATCAATGACCTGCTGTCCGCCGGTCTGAACATCGGCGCGCAGAACGTCGAAGGCTGGGACCTGACGGCGAACTACAAGCTGCCGGAGCAGAGCTGGGGCAAGCTGTCGTTCTCGCTTGACGCGACCTACCAGTCGCTCAACGAGATCGACGACAACAACGACGGCATCATCGACGGCAACGACAACGGCAACAACGTCGCCAACTACACGCAGAACAACAATCAGTGGCGCATCCGCGCCAACATGATGACGCGTTGGGAGAAGGGTGACTTCGGCGCCACGTGGTTCACGCGCTTCTACTCGCGCCAGGAAGAGTCGTGCCCGTTCTATTACAACGACTACGGCTTCGGCGAGCTCTGCAACGCGGCTGTGACGGACCCGACCACGGGTGCGGTTGATCCGGTGCTGTCGCGGAACTACATCGGTGCGACGACGTATCACGACGTGTCCGTGTACTGGAAGGCGCCGTGGAACGCGAAGATCACGGTCGGTGTTAACAACGTGTTCGCCAAGGATCCGCCGCTGGTGTTCAACGCGTTCGCCAATACGTTCGATCCGCAGTACGAAGTTCCGGGCCGTTTCTTCTACATGTCGTACAACCAGAAGTTCTAATCTGGCGCTCCATCGCAACACCCGCTACGGCCCCGAAAGGGGCCGTAGTTTTTTTTGTGCGCCCTTGCAGCACATGGTGGCGGTTGGCAACATCCGCCCATGGCATCCGAAGATCTCCCCGAGCAGGCTGAACTCGCGTCGATGTTCGCTGTGCCGCTGGCGCAGGCGCGCTTTCACGAGCATCTCGAAGTCAACGCCGCTCTGAAGGCGCTACTTCTCGAACGCGAGAAGGATCCCCGCTTCGCCAATGACAATCCGTCACTCAAGCAGCAGGCGGGTGTATTCGAGAGCCAGTTCAATTTGTTTTCTTGGCCAGAAGCGTGCGTCCAGAAGCTGCGGGAGTTCTGCTGGACTGAACTCGGGCGCACGATCCAGACGATCAACGGCTATACGTCGGCGGAGATGGCCAACTTCCGCATCTATTCGCATACGTGGTTCCACATCACCCGCAGGCCGGGGTTCGTGATCGCGCACACGCATCCAATGGCGTCGTGGTCGGGTGTCTATTGCGTGAGCGAGGGCGAGCCATCGGCGGCCCACCCGGAATCGGGCGTGTTGCGATTCCACAACCCGCACTACTACAGCAACATGTTCCTGGACGCGGGCAATGCTCGGCTGCAGGCGCCCTACCACCACGGCACCTGGAGCATCCGCCTCAAGGCGGGCCAGCTCGTGCTGTTTCCGTCGTGGGTATCGCACGAGGTGTTGCCTTTCTATGGCAGCGACGAGCGCATAACGATCGCCTTCAACTGCTGGTTCGGCAGCAAGAACGGCTGATCAGACCGGTAATATCTCGTCGTAAGCCGGTTGAAGCGACGCGCGTAGCGGCCCGAGATGGCGCTCGTAGTTGCGCCAGACCTGCCCTCGATCCTTGCGGAACCCCTGACGCGCCGTACCCGCACTGGGCGTGGCGACGGTGCCCGAGCTGCGTTGGATATCGACCATCCCGTCCTCGAAGACAAGACCGCAATGCGACGCGACGCGACGCGCCATGGCCTCGGGATCTGCGATCAACTTGTCGTAGCTGATGTCGAGCACACGGCCCGGTAGCACGCGTCGCCAGTGCGCCATAGTGCGCCGATACAGAAGATAGAAGCCCGCGAGCTCGTCCGAAGCGTAGGAATATTGCGCAGCGCCGGAGAAAAGCTGCCTGAGGTTGGAGAAACAGGTGTCCATCGGATCGCGCACCAGGTGCAAGAAGCGCGCCTGGGGCATCGTCTTGGCGATCAGTCCTACATTGAGGAAGTTCTGCGGAAGTTTCTCGGTGAAATACGGCTTGCCGCGGCCGAGCCATTGCGCGCGCCGCGCGTAGCCGCGTGCCACCGCATCGAAGTCGGCGTCCTTCGCCGCGTGGATGAACGTAGCATCCGGCCCGGCGGGCGTTGCGCGGTCAACGGCCAGTTCCAGTTCTGCGTGGAACGCCGACGTCTCGCCCGCATCACCCACACGACTGTGGCCGGATAGCATGCGCTCGAGCAGCGTCGTCCCCGATCGATGCATGCCGACTATGAAGATCGGGACGATGGGCTGTTCGACGCTGCTGGTCTCGCCCACGAACTGCGCCGTGCAGGTTTCCACGATCGCGTCGACCAGTGCACGGTCCGACGACAGCTGATACGGCATCTGCTTGCGCTTGGCGGCACAACCGCGCGCGAGCGCATCCCATGCTTCGTCGTAACGCTTGAGCTCGTGCAACTGCTTGTGGAGTGCGAACGGCAGATAGATCTCACCGTTCCCGCCGGGACGCGCAAGCTTGAGCTGCTCACGGAAGCGCTCGACGTAGTTGCGTTCCTCGGTTGCAGGACGTACGCCGGCGAGCATCATCGAATTCTGGAACAGCAGCGGATCCGATCGCAGCGACGCTTCATAGCACGCTTCCGCGCGATCAAGCTCGCCGCGGAAGTAGTGGAAATTGCCGCGGACGTGCAGGCAAGCGGCGTCCGTCGGCTTCTTCACGAGACCCCGCTCGACCAGCGCGACCGCCGGGTCATGGGCGCCGATCGAGCTCAGCATGACCGCAGCTTTCGCGATGATGTCGGCGGGTGCCTCGAGGCCGAACGACGGCGTCGCGAGGCACTGCTCGAGCGCTTCGAATTCGTGGAAATATCGTAGCCGTTGCGCAATCCCGAACAGCACGGGGGCAATCGGCGGCCGGAACCGAAACGCCTCCATCGCCGCGTCATGGGCGTCGCGGTGACGATTCAATCCAGTGAGCGCGGAGGACAGGCCGACGAGTGCAGGGGCATGCCTCGGGTCAATTGCCAGAGCCTGCCGATAGCTGATTTCGGCGCGCTTGAAGTTTTTGCGATCGAGGGCCTGCTCACCGGCCATCCAGAGCTGATTCGGGTGCATCGTCAAGACCGGTCAGGTCGACGCCGCGGCCGTCAGGGGCGACCGGGAGCCGAGATTACGTGCCGCATCCGACATATGCGGCGCGACGTGTTGATCGAACCATGCCCGCGCTGCGTCGAGTTCACGCGCGTAATGCTGCGCGATTGCGGCGGCCTCGCGGGCACGCACCGCTGCATCGTACGCGACGTCCATGGCCTTCGCGTTGCGGGACGCAACCTGGGCTGCGCGCTGGCGAATGGCGGCCGCGTCGGGGGCGTCGCCAAGCCAGACGGCAGTCGCGACAGCGATCTCCCCCGGATGCGCATAAAGGTCGGCGGCATCCAGCGTGCGAAGCCGGTCGCCTGCGTGATTCAACAGCTCCGCGCAGACCTCGCGCTGGGCCGCCCACTGCAACGCGACCGCTTCCAGGAGGTCGGGCGCGGCGAATGCGGCCCGGGGCAATCGCGCGCCGAACGGTGACGCGTTGAGCGCACGCTCGGCCAGTTCGGGCACCTTGGCGTGCGTCTCCGGCGTCTTCTTGATGTTGGAGATCAGGAAGTCATCCAGCGACGAGGTGAGAATCACACCGCGAGTCGCGGGCGCAGCGTCGAGCAGCTCGCGGCCGACGTTGAGTGCCGCATGCGTAGGTTTGATGACGACCCGGCCGTCCTCGCTCCACGAGCGCCCGAGCAGGCGCACCGCGGGATCGACGAGACCATCGACACTCCATCCACCGCGACGTGCGTCGCCGAGGCGACGCAACACCAGCGGCTCGCGGAGCACCGTGCGCGCCGTCCCGTGCAGCGCGCGGGCGAGCAGCGTTGATCCGCAGAACGAGGTATGGAACAACCAGCCCACGCGCGCTGGAGGCGGGAGCACTGGAAGCTGGTCGACCGGCACGCGCTCGAGCACGCCGATCGACGCCTCGATGCGCGTGTCGAGAAACGACGAGCGCTCCACGACGTCGGGCGCGATCCGTGCAAATCCGAACCACCGCTCCGGCACGTGCAGGTCGACGGGGAACCAGCTCGCCTCGTCGAAATCCACGCGACTCATCCCGTCGCGCCCGTCCGCAGGAGCTTCAGCGCGAAGGTGTAGCGCGGGTGGTAGCAGATGCGGTTGGGGGGACGACCGACGTGCTTGATCGCGCCGTCGAAGATCACCAGCCGCCCGGGCGACGGACGCACAGCCGCGGCGATTTCATCGGCGGAATCGAAGAACACCGTTTCGCCGCCCCACTCCACGTCCCACTGCTCGCACATGTACCAGAGCGCGGTGAGGTCCTTCTGATCGGGCAGGCAGTCGACGTGGGTGAACAGCATGTCGCCGTAGCTGGCGACGTTCGTGTACGCGCGATGCACGTCGTAACGATGCGCCGGGTGCAGCGAATGCACCGCGTCGAGCGTGAGCTGGAAGATGGGCTGCTGGCGCAGCGCGTCGACGCGCGTCTCAGTCACCCAATGGCGATAGCCGGCGGTGTCGGGGCGCGCGACTTCGGTGCGCGTGAACGCGGCGCGCGCGAGACCCTGCTCGTACGCGCCCGCATTGGGCAGCAGCCCATCAAAGATGTGGATGGCCCGTCCGTCCACCGAGAACGAACGGGCCGGTTTCAGCGGTTGCGTGGCGGTCATCCGCCAAGCATAGCGGCGATCCGCTGCTGCTCCTCGTGCAACGCCTGCGGCATGCGCGGGCCGTATTCGCGCAGGTAGTTGCCGATGCTCGTGAACTCGGTGGTCCAACCCGCGTGGTCGAAGCCGAACAGCTTGGCGCGGGATTCATCGGAGAGCTGCACGCCGTCGAGGTTCAGGTCCTGCTCGCGCGGCAGTGCGCCGATCGGCGTCTCCGTCGCATCCGCCTGCCCTTCGACGCGCTTGATCATCCACTCCAGCACGCGGAGGTTGTCGCCGAATCCGGGCCACAGGAACTTGCCGTCGTCGCCCTTGCGGAACCAGTTGACGTGGAAGACCTTCGGCAGCTTGTTCTGTCCGTTGTCGAACGACAGCCAGTGCGCGAAGTAGTCGGCGAAGTTGTAGCCGCAGAAGGGCTTCATCGCCATCGGGTCGCGACGCATGACGCCGACGGCGCCGGTCGCCGCGGCCGTGGTCTCCGAGCCCATCGCGGCGCCGACCAGTACCCCGTGCGTCCAGTCGCGCGCTTCGAACACCAGCGGGACCAGCGACGCGCGACGGCCGCCGAACACGATCGCGCTGATCGGCACGCCGGTCGGATCTTCCGCGTGCTCGCTGTAGCTCGGGCACTGCTTGGCCGACACGGTGAAGCGCGCATTGGGATGCGCCGCCGGGCCCTTGTTGAAATCGTAGTCATTTCCGCGCCAGTCAAAGGCGGGCGTGCCTTCGTCGAGGCCTTCCCACCACGGCTGGCCGTCTGCCGTCAGACCGACATTCGTGAAGATGGTGTTCTTGCGGATCGTGGCCAGCGCGTTCGGATTGGACTTCGCCGACGTGCCCGGCGCGACACCGAAGAAGCCGGCCTCCGGATTGATCGCATACAGGCGGCCGTCCGGGCCCGGGCGCATCCAGCAGATGTCGTCGCCGATGGTCCAGACCTTCCAGCCGTCCTGGCGATAGCCCTCCGGCGGGATCAGCATCGCGAGGTTGGTCTTGCCGCAGGCCGACGGGAACGCCGCGGCGATGTAGTGCGTCTCGCCCTGCGGGTTCTCGATGCCGAGGATCAGCATGTGCTCGGCGAGCCAGCCTTCCTGACGGGCCTGGTGCGAGGCGATGCGCAGCGCGTGGCACTTCTTGCCGAGCAGCGCGTTGCCGCCGTAGCCGGAGCCGTACGACTTGATCGTCAGCTCTTCCGGGAAATGCATGATGAAGCGGCGGTTCGGGTCGAGCTCGCCGGTCGAATGCAGGCCACGCACGAACGTGCCTTCGCGCTCGATGCGCTGGAGTGCGGCCTCGCCCATGCGCGTCATGATGCGCATGTTGGCGACGACGTACGGGCTGTCGGTGATCTCGACGCCGCAGCGCGAGATCGGCGAATCGATCGGACCCATGCAGTACGGAATGACGTACAGCGTGCGGCCTTCCATGCAGCCGTCGAACAGTGCGTCCATCTGCGCGTGGCCGTCGGCCGGCGCCATCCAGTGGTTGTTCGGGCCGGCGTCGTCCTGGTTGGACGTGCAGACGAAGGTGAGGTGCTCGACGCGCGCGACGTCGTCCGGATGCGAGCGGTGCAGCCAGCTGCCCGGGTTCGTCTGCTCGTTGAGGCGGATCAGCGTGCCGTCCTTCTCCATCTTCGCGACGAGTGCGGCGTTCTCGGCGTCGCTGCCGTCGCACCAGTGGATCGCGTCGGGGCGCGTAAGCGCGGCGACGTCGTCGACCCAGCGACGCAGGCTGTCCAGCGTGGTTCCGCGGCCCTGCACCTCGGGGGTGCGTTTGTCGACGTCCTGGACGAGGGCGTTCATGCGGGAACCTCCTTCAATTGCGAATGGGAAAGCGGGTGCGGCGATCCCCTACGGGATCAGCGTGGCCATCATGTGCTCGACGAACGCCTCGAACTCGTCGCGCGGCAGGCGCGTCTGGTTGAGCTGGAGGTTGAGCTGCAGGAAGCCCACGTAGGCGGCGTACGCGAGGCGCGCGCGGTTGAGCGCGGCGTGCGGGTCGAGGCCGGCCTGGCGGAAGGAGGCGGCCAGCCATTCGAGGCGGCGCTGCGAGACGCGGCCGATGACGGGCGCGACGATCGGGTGGTCCAGCGCCTTGAGCAGCGCCGAATAGATGATGTGCGAGGTGACCTCGTGCGCCACGACGTCGAACAGCTGGCGAAGACGCTGACGGGGATCGGCGATCTGCTCGAGCTGGCCGAAGATGGCCTCCTGCTCGGTCTTCTCCCAGCGCTCGAGCGCGGCGACGAGCAGCGACTCGCGAGACGGGAAGTGCCAGTAGAAGCTGCCCTTGGTGACGCCGAGACGGCGCGCCAGCGGCTCGACCGCGACGGCGGCGACGCCCTGTTCGGCGATGAGGTCGAGAGCGGCTTGCGCCCAGTCGTCGGCGCTCAGGCGCCCCGTGCGGTCGGACTTGGCCGGCGTTTCGGTCGTCATGGGGGCAGTGTATCCGTACGGGTCCGGCCGGGACAGTATGCGGACAACGATCGGACATTCCGGCCGCGAAATGTCCGTTGACAGCGGTCGGGAAACGTTACCATACTCGCCCGTATGTCGGGTGTTTCATGCTGCCGTTTGAATGCCGCGCCCGACCGCCACCGCCAGCCCGAAACCCCGCGCGGACGCCCGTCCGCTGGAGCGCTCCAATGAGCATCGCCGCACCCTTCCTCGTCCTGCTGATCCTCGGCGGCGTGGCCGCCTACCACCGCATGCGCCTCGCGCCGTGGGTCGCAATCTCCGTTGTCGGCCTCGTCGCGGCCTGGCTGGTCGGCGCGAACTCGACGGCGACCGCCGTCGCCGCCGTCCTCTTCGCGATCATCGCGATCCCGCTGCTCGTGCCCGCGCTGCGCCAGGCGCTGGTCACCAAACCGCTCTTCGGCTTCTACAAGAAGATCCTGCCGCCGCTGTCGGAGACCGAGCGCGTCGCGCTCGAAGCCGGCACGGTCGCGTGGGAAGGCCAGCTGTTCTCGGGCAAGCCGGACTGGAACGTCCTGTTCTCGCAGCCGAAGCCGACGCTGCGCGAAGACGAGCAGGCCTTCCTCGACGGCCCGGTCGAGGAACTGTGCCGCATGGTCGACGACTGGTCGATCACGCACGTACACGCCGACCTGCAGCCGGAGCTCTGGGACTACATCAAGCGCAACAAGTTCTTCGGCATGATCGTGCCGAAGGAGTACGGCGGCCTCGGCTTCACCGCGCTGGGCAACCACAAGGTGATCGAGAAGCTGGCGTCGATCTCGTCGGTGGTCAGCTCCACCGTCGGCGTACCGAACTCCCTGGGCCCGGCCGAGCTGCTGATGCATTACGGCACCCAGGAGCAGAAGGACTACTACCTGCCGCGCCTCGCCGACGGCCGCGAAGTGCCGTGCTTCGGCCTCACCGGCCCGTGGGCGGGTTCGGATGCCACGTCGATTCCCGACTACGGCATCGTGACCATGGGCGACTGGAACGGCGCGCGCGTCGTCGGCGTCAAGCTCACCTTCGACAAGCGCTACATCACGCTCGCGCCGGTCGCGACGCTGATCGGCCTCGCCTTCCGCATGTACGACCCGGACGGCCTGCTCGGCGAGAAGAACGACATCGGCATCACGCTCGCGCTGCTGCCGCGCGACACGGCGGGCGTGGAGATCGGTCGCCGCGCGATGCCGCTGAACTCGCCATTCCAGAACGGCCCGATCCGTGGCAAGGATGTCTTCATCCCGCTCCGCCAGCTGATCGGCGGCGAGGCCTATGCGGGCAAGGGCTGGCAGATGCTGGTCGAGTGCCTGTCGATCGGTCGCTCGATCACCCTGCCCTCCACCGCGTCGGGCGGCTCGCGCCTGGGCGCGCGCGTCACCGGCGCATATGCACGCATCCGCAAGCAGTTCGGCCTGTCGGTCGGTCGCTTCGAAGGCGTCGAGGAAGCGCTCGCGCGCATCGGCGGCAACGCGTACACGATCACTGCGCTCGCCGAAGCTTCGGCCGCAGCGGTGACGCGTGGGGAGCTGCCGGCCGTGCCGTCGACGATCGCCAAGTACCACTGCACCGAGATGGGCCGCGAGCTCGTCAAGGATGCGATGGACATCCACGGCGGCAAGGGCATCATCCTCGGGCCGAAGAACTACCTCGGACGCGCGTGGCAGGCGTCGCCGATCGGCATCACCGTCGAAGGCGCGAACATCATGACGCGCTCGCTGATGATCTTCGGCCAGGGCGCGATCCTCTGCCATCCGTGGGTGCTCAAGGAGATGAAGGCCGCGAACAACCCCGACCGCGCGCAGGGCCTGCGTGACTTCGATTCGGCGCTGTTCGGCCATATCGGTTTCGCGATCAGCAACGCGGTGCGTTCGCTGTGGTTCGGCATCACCGGTGCGACGATCGGTGCGGCGCCGGGCGACGACTACACCAAGCGCTACTTCCGCAAGCTCAACCGCTACTCGTCGGTGCTCGCGCTCATGGCCGACACCTCGATGCTGCTGCTCGGCGGCAAGCTGAAGTTCAAGGAGTCGCTGTCGGGCCGCCTCGGCGACGTGCTGAGCCAGCTGTACATCTCGAGCGCGATGCTCAAGCGTTATCACGACCAGGATGCGCCGACGGCCGATCGCCCGCTGCTCGCCTGGGCGTTCCACAACTCGATGCACAAGCTGGAGCTGTCGCTGTCGGCCGCGCTGCGCAACTTCCCGGTGCGCCCGGTCGGTTGGCTGCTGTGGGCGCTGGTGTTCCCGTTCGGCCGCCGCGCCGTTGCGCCGAGCGATCGCCTCAGCCGCAAGGTCGCGTCGATCCTGATGACGCCGGGCGAAGCGCGCGACCGCATCGGCCGCGGCGCCTTCCTGACGCCGGGTCCGCACAACCCCGCCGGTCGCATCGACAGCTACCTCCCCGCCGTCGTCGCCGCCGAGCCCATCGAGCGCAAGTTCCAGAAGGCGCTCAAGGGTCACGAGGTGGAAGCGCATGACTTCGCGTCGCAGCTCACGCTGGCGGTCGAGCGCGGCTGGATCACGGCGGACGAGCGTCGCCAGCTCGAGCAGCTGCGCGAGATGACGATCGACACGATCAGCGTCGACGACTTCGAAGCGTCGGAACTGCGCTCGTCGGGTTACGCCGCCGTGGTAAATCCGGAAGGCCAGCGCGTCGCGGCCTGATCGCATCGGAATGTTGAATCACGACGGCGGGCTCGACCCGCCGTCGTCGTATCGGGAGTTCGCATGAACCTGCTCGCCCTGCATCGCCGTGTGACGCGCTGGCCGCTCGGCACGTGGCTGTTCTCGCGCGCCGTCTGCTTCAAGGCGCCCTACTTCGCCAGCATCGCGCCGCGCGTCGATGCGCTGGAGCCGGGACGCTGCGTGGTCTCGTTCCGACACCGACGCGCAGTCACGAACCACATCGGCACCGTGCATGCGATCGCGTTGTGCAATGCCGCCGAGCTGGCGGCTGGCCTCGCGATCGAAGCCGGTCTGCCCCCGACGCTGCGATGGATTCCGAAAGGCATGCAGGTCGAATACCTGCGCAAGGCGATGGGGCGCATGACCGCCACGGCGACCGTCCGCGGCATCGTCGACAGCCGGCAGACGGGCGACGTGCCCGTGGTCGTGGAGGTGCGCGATCCCTCCAACGAGATCGTGGTCCGCGCAGTGATCGGGATGTGGGTTTCGGCGCGACCGACGGGCGACGCCTGACGCTCAGCGCGTGGCGCGCAGCGTCAGTCGCGAGATCTCCGGCGGTACGCCGAGGCGCATGGGCAGGATGCTCGTACCGATGCCCGGGGAGACGAACAGCTCGCGACCGTTCTCGGAATAGAAGCCGCGGATGTAACGGTTCTCCGGCTTGCCCCACTTCGCGGGCTGCCCCACGAAGGGCAGCGAAATCTGTCCGCCGTGCGTGTGCCCGGCCAGCAGCAGCGATGCACGCAGGGGAATCTCGTCGAGGAGCACTGGGTTGTGCGTGAGCGCGATCGCCGGCGCGTCGTCGTTTACACCCGCGAAGGCCTTGTGCACATCGTGCTTCGCGGTCCAGAAATCACCGACGCCGACGATCCACAGCGGGCAGCCGCGGATCGTGGTGCGCGTCGATTCGTCCTCGAGCACGACGACGCCCGCGGCTTCCAGCGCGCGTCGCACCTGCAGCCCACCCTTCCACCAGTCGTGGTTGCCGAGCACGGCGTAGACCGGCTTGCGCGCGGTGAGTGCACGCCAGCGCGGCGCGCTTACGTCGGCGGGAATGTACTTGCCGCCGAGCACGCTCAGGATCACGTAGTCGCCGGTCATCACGACCGCATCGGAATCGCTCGCGACGAGTTTCGCGATGACGCGGTCCAGATTCTCCAGCCCGTTGTTCGGCGAACCCGTATGGACATCGCTGACGTGATCGAGGCGCAGGCCTTCGCACGCGGCCGGCCAGTGCGGTATCGCGATCGTGTAATCACGCTCGACCAGCTCGCGTGGTTCGACGAACACGCCGTAAGCGATGGCGGCGAAAGCGATCGCCACCCAGGCAAAGAAGAGGCGCCGCGCCCAGTGACGGAGCGCCGGCCTCATGTGCGGCGCGACACCGGCGTGACCAGATCGCGGACGCGTGACAGGCGCCAGCCAATCGCGGCGGCCGCGGCAGCCGCGGCCAGCCCGATCGACGCGACGCCGCCGACGCTCGCGCCGAGGGTCTTCATGCCATTCATCGTGAGCGCCACCAGAAGGTCACCGAATCGCCACACCGCCGTGTCGACGGCGTTCTGGCCCTTGTAGCGCTCGCTGCGCGCGACCTGCGTGAACAGCGCATGCCGCGACGGTTCCGCAAGTCCGTAGCCCAGCGCGCGACTCGCGATCGCAGCGACCGCCACTGCCGGCATCGTTCCCACCAGCGGCGCGTACGCATCCGATGCGAACACGACCAGCGCCAGCGACACCATCGCGACCGCAGCCCACAGAATCAGCGCGCGGCCGGGTCCGATCAACGGCATCAGCCACCACGTCACGCCCACCTGCAGGAGCATGGTGAACACGTTCGACGCCAGGTCGACGGTCGCGGCGAACGCGGTGCGCGCTTCGCCAGTCGCGAACGTCGCGCCGCTGTAGTCCGCGAGCAACGCGTAATTGATCGTGCCGATGCCGTCCGCAAGGATCAGCAGGATCGCCATGTTGCGCATGAACGGGCTGGCGAAGACCTGCTTCAGGCCATCAAGCATCCCGCCACCGAGCGGTGCATCGTCCAATGTTTCAGGACGTTGCTCATCGCGTGCCCAGCGACCGAGCACGATCGAACATATCGTCGCCACAGTCAGCAGCGTGGCCGACACGCCGAGCAGCGGCGCGATGCCGACGACACCGACGAGCGACCTGGTGATCACCGGCCCAGCCAGCGCGCCCGCGGTGCCCGCGAAACCGATCAGCGGGAACAGCCTGCGCGCCTGCACCGGCGACCAGATGTCAGACATGAACACCCAGAACACCGACACCACGAACAGGTTGAACACGCTCACCCAGACGAAGAACACGATGCCGAGCGTGCGCGCGTCGAGCGCATCCTGGTGCGCGAAGAACGGCATGAAGCCGAGCAGGCAGGCCACGAACACGCCGTACACCACCGGCACCATCACGCGACGCCGCCAGCGCGACACCAGCGCGGCGAACAGCGGCGTGAGCGCGAGCGTCGAAATGAACGTGGCGAGGTAGAACCACGGCAGCTGCGTCGAGCCGACCGCCGCGGATAACTGCTCGCGCACCGGACGGATCACGTAGTACGCGGTGAGCACGCAGAAGAAGTAGGCGAGCGAGACCAGTAGCGCCGGCCATTCGCCGCGTCGCACGCGTCCCTGCTCGGCCGGGGACTGCTCGGGATCCGCGCTCATCGATCGCTTCCGGTCGGGGATGCGCACCGTACCGTCCGCGCGGCCGCACCGCCACCCTGCCCGCTATGCTGGGTCGACGCACCGGGAATGGGTCATGTACGACTACGTCATCGTCGGCGCCGGCTCGGCCGGCTGCGTGCTCGCGAACCGCCTGAGCGAAGACTCGTCGGTGCGCGTGCGCTGCTCGAAGCCGGCCCGCGCGACCGCCACCCCTTCATCCACATGCCCGCGGGCATCGCCAAGCTGGTGAACGTGCGGCGCCTCAACTGGGACTACAGCACCGCGCCGGAAGCCGCGCTCGCCGGTCGCCGCCTGTGGTGGCCACGCGGACGCGTGCTCGGCGGCTCCAGCTCGATCAACGCCATGTGCTACATCCGCGGCAATCCCGCCGACTACGACGACTGGTCGCGCGATGGCGCGACCGGCTGGTCCTGGCGCGAGGTCTTGCCCTACTTCCTGCGCAGCGAACACAACACGCGTGGCGCGAGCGCCCTGCACGGCGATGCAGGACCGCTGTACGTCAGCGATCTGCGCCACGTGAATCCGCTGTCGCGCGCGTTCGTCGACGCTGGCGCGCAACTCGGCTTCGCGCGCAACGACGACTTCAATGGCATCACGCAGGCGGGCTTCGGGCTGTACCAGGTGACGCAAAAGGACGGGGCGCGCTGTTCCAGCGCCGTTGCCTACCTGCGCCCGGCGTTGCATCGTCCCAATCTCGAGGTCCGTACCGGCGCACTGACTACGCGCGTGCTGTTCGATGGACGACGCGCCTGCGGTGTCGAGTACGCCATCGGCCGCCGTGTGCAGCGTGTCGACGCCGCGCGCGAAGTGCTGCTCTGCGGCGGCGCGATCAACTCGCCCCAGCTGTTGCTGCTGTCCGGTATCGGCCCGGCCGATGCGCTGCGTGCGCACGGCATCGACGTACGTCACGACGCCCCCGGCGTCGGCGCCAACCTGCAGGACCATCTCGACATCTGCACGCTGCACGCGAGCACCCAGCGTGTCACCTACGATCGTGTGAGCGACGCGCGCATCGCCTTCGATTATTTCCTTCGCGGCCGTCGCGGCCCCGGCACGTCGAACATCGCCGAGGGTGGCGCATTCGTGCGCTCGCCGCTGGCGCCGGATGAACGGCCCGACATGCAGCTGCATTTCGTCCCCGCGCAGCTCGACGATCACGGGCGTCATCGTCTGCCGGGCGACGGTTACACGATCCACGCCTGCTTCCTGCGTCCGCGCAGTCGTGGCGTCATCGAACTGGCATCTGCCGATGCATCGCAGCCGCCGCGCATCCGCGCGAACTACCTGTCGGATGCCGACGGCTTGGACCTGCGGATGATGCTGGAGTGCGCGAAACTGTCGCGCGAGCTGCTGATGCAGCCCGCGTTCGCGCCCTATCGGGGCGCCCCGGTGGTGCCGCGCCGCAATGATCTCGACGACACCGCGCTCGTCGATTTCATCCGCGCGAAGGCCGAGTCCGTCTATCACCCCGTCGGCACATGCCGGATGGGCAGCGACGCAGCGAGCGTCGTCGACCCTGCGCTGCGCGTGCGTGGCGTCGACGGCCTGCGCGTCATCGATGCGTCGGTGATGCCGCGCCTCATCGGCGGCAACACGAACGCGCCGACCATCATGATCGCGGAGCGCGCCGCGGACCTGCTTCGTGACGAGGCGACGCACGCTGCATGAACGATCTTTTTACAAATCGCTGACGACTGCCGAACGCGGAGCGGCGCGACCATCGCGTCTGCGGCCGCTGTTCGCCCGACGGTGAACGAAACGTCCCGAAGCGACCGGTTCCACGTCACTGTTTCCGAGGAAAAACATGAATATGAATGTGTTTCCTCTGGCTTCACTTGATGACGACGTTATGATCCAGTGGTGAACGTTTCGTGGAAGTCGCGCACATGACCGAAGCCTCTGCTTCCCGCATCCGCCGCCGTGGTCTGCATGTCGGCGCGCTGGCTTTCCTGCTGCCGCTCGCACTCGGTACGGGTGCGGGCGCACAGACCCAACCGCCGACCTGGACGCCGCCCGTTGCGACGCCGGCCGCGATGCCGCAGGTCGTGCACAACCCACTGCCGATCGCAGCCGACTTCAACGTCGCGCAGATCGAGTCGCTGGCGCAGTCGCTCGTCGCGGACCAGAAGGTGCCGGGCCTCGCGATGGCGATCGTGCACAAGGGCCGCATCGTCAGCGTGCGTGGTTACGGCATCACCGACATGTCGGCCGCCGAGCCTGTCGACGCGCACACCGTGTTCCGTCTCGCGTCGCTGTCGAAGGCATTCGCCGGCACGCTGACGGGCATGCTCGTCACCGACGGCTCGCTGCGCTGGGACAACAAGGTCACGCAGTACCTGCCGAACTTCCAGCTCAGCGATCCGAACGCGACGCAGGCGGTGACGGTCGCGAACGTGGTGAGCCAGAGCGTCGGCCTGCCGCGCAATTCGCTGGATCGCGACCTCGAGTCGTACGTCCCCTATTCGACGCTGACGCAGCGCCTTGCGAACGTGCCGCTCGCGTGCGCGCCGGGTGCGTGCTACGGCTATCAGAACGTTGCCTTCAGCCTGATCGGTGACGTCGTGTTCGCGGCGACGGGTCAGTTCTACGGTCAGGAAGTGCAGCGCCGCATCTTCAAGCCGCTGGGCATGAACGACGCGAGCGTCGGCATGGAAGGCCTGGAGTCGAGTCCGCGCTGGGCGCATCCCCACGTGCGTGGTCGCGGCGGCTGGGTGTCCGTGATGCCGAAGACGCCGTACTACCAGGTGCTGCCGGCCGCAGGCGTCAACGCCAGCGCGACCGACATGGCGCAGTGGCTGATCGCGCACACGGGCTATCGCCCCGACGTGCTGCCGCCGTCGCTGCTCGCCACGCTTCACACGCCGCGCGTCGACACGCCGGGCGAGATGCGGGCCTCCGCATGGCGTCGCGAGCGTCTGAACTCCGCCGGCTACGCGATTGGCTGGCGTGTCTACAACTACGCCGGCAACACGCTGGTCTTCCACGGCGGCGCCGTGCAGGGCTATCGCGGCGCGGTAGCGATGCTGCCGGATCGCGACTTCGGCGTCGCCCTGCTCTGGAACAGTGAGAGCTCGCTGCCGTCCGCGCTGGTGCCGACCATCCTCGACCGCGCGCTCGGCATCCAGGGCAGCCGCTGGATGAAGGAAGACTTCGACGAGCCGACCCAGTTCGTGCAGAACGACGAAGACCAGTCGGGCGCCAGCACCGCGAAGTCGACCGCCGCGCCTCACTGAGTGCGCGAGTTTCGGGGTTGAAAGACGGTCGGCGAATGCCGGCCGTTTTTCTTTGGGGTGCGGGAACGTTCTAGCGGGATATTCGCGACGGACCGCACGGGCATAAGGCGCTTGGACGCTCGCTGAAGCACGCGTCGCGCGGTTCGTGTGCGTGTGCGGGTACGGGTGCGCAAACACGGCACAGGTGCATCACGTCGCGCGTCGGCGTCCTGAAGGGTGACCTCACGGGGGCGTGCCTGGTCCTTCCGTGCACCCGGGCGCGAGCAGCGATCGCGAGGCAGCGGCACGCCCACCACGGCGACTCATCGGCGCGCACTGCCGGTCGGATCCGCGTTGGAGCGAGCGGCGGCTCAACCCATGCGGCGCGCTTGCAGAATGGTCCACCGCTTCCCTATCCCGACTGCAGCCGCCTTCTCGAAGACGTGCCCGAGCTGCAGGGCAAAGGTCGAAGCGTTCCGGTCGACGGCGACCGCCGCTCGATCCACATGGGGTTCTGCACAGCGCACTGGCTGATCGGAAAAACTCCAACGACCCACGCACCTCGACCGAGCAGCAGCTAGGGCGCGCCCGTACGACTGCTCCTTTCGCTTGCCATCCGTCGCGCGCGCGCCGCAGTCGACGGGCGCGTCGATGGCAAGCACGCCAGTCCGCGTCGCGGGCACGGTGCCGCGCCTCGCCGCATCGAGGACGTGGCGGCCTCTATCGGCTCGTCGCGCCGATCGCCCGCTCAGCTTGATCGCTCGACGGCCAAATTGATCCGATGGCATTCGACGCAGCCGTACGATCGTCAAAAAAAAAACTCTCCCCCGCCTGGGCTGCGGGAGAGAGTCGGTTTGTCGCGGTAATCGGGTGTTTCTGTTCTTCTTAGATCATCGGCGCCGGGGTCGGCGGCATGGCGGCCGGAGCCGACGCGCGACGACGGGTTGCCTTGCGAGCGCCAGCCTTCTTGGCGGTCTTCTTGGCGCCGGCCTTCTTGGCCGTCTTGCGAGCGCCGGCCTTCTTGGCGCCAGCCTTCTTGGCGGTGGTCTTGCGCGCGCCAGCCTTCTTGGCAGTCTTGCGGACGGCCTTCTTCGCGCCGGCCTTCTTGGCGGTGGTCTTGCGGGCGCCAGCCTTCTTGGCGGTCTTGCGGACAGCCTTCTTGGCGCCAGCCTTCTTGGCAGTCTTGCGGACGGCCTTCTTCGCGCCAGCCTTCTTGGCGGTCGTCTTGCGCGCGCCGGCCTTCTTGGCGGTCTTGCGGACAGCCTTCTTCGCGCTGGCCTTCTTGGCGGTCTTGCGGACGGCCTTCTTAGCGCCGGCCTTCTTGCCAGCAGCCTTCTTGGTCGCCTTCTTCGCGGTGGACTTCTTGGTGGCTTTCTTCGTGGCCATGGGGTGGCTCCTCGTTTAGTGGTCTATCGGGGTATTGCCCAGTTCAAGACAACGTCGCGGGAACAGCCCAGCGACTGGCCACCGCATCCTGGAACCGATGCGGTGGAAGCAGCGGCGGAACACTTTCGCGCCCGCCGAAATCGACAGCACCTGTCTGTTCTGCACGTTCGATGCGCCCATGAAAAAGCCCGGCCCGCCAGCGGCGGATCGGGCTGCTTCGGAATGCGTCGAACGTTTTCGCGAGGGAAACGGATCCTGCGTCCACCGGTTTTGAGGTCCGGGCGGAGTTCCGTTTTGTGGTGCGCGTTGTCGCGTCGTTTTTTGCCACTCGCTTATGCAGGTTTCGCTGCTGGGGCGAAACCTAATCACGGTTTTTTGGTGTGTCAACAACTTAGGCGAAATTTTTTTCGGGGTGGTCGGACGGGGGCGCCGACCGCGCCGCACGATGACGCATCGCTGGACGCGATCCGATTCGATGCAACGAACGCGCATCGAATCGCGCGTCGAAAAAAAACGTCTTGTTTAAAGGCACTTCTTTTCGACGCATGCACGAAGCGGTCGCACGCAGTGCGACGTCGCACACCCGCGCTCGCACCCCAAACGGGAGCCGAACGGACGGCTTCGCGGGCGTGTGCGCGGCGCGAAGAAATCCGACAACTGGCGCGTCGCACCACCCCGATTGCGCGAATTTGCGCGAACTGTCGGCGCCCTCGACGGAGCGTTCGGGACGGTCGACGAGACGCGATCGCGGTGTCGCGAATCGTCTTCGACGCATCGTTCGACGTCGCTGAGCGACCGCATCGCGTGTCGCGAACGGGCGCATCGATGAGGTCGCGCCATCACTCGCGCGACGTGTCCGAGCGTCGGTGCGCTGGCGTGGGTCGATGCCGGTGCGTCGCGATCACGACCCGCGCGCCATTGAACTGCGTGGCGCGTCACGAGTGTCGGCGCGCCACCGCCGACCGGTGCCGACGCACTCGCGCGCGACGAGCGCGACTCCGCACATCCACGCGGCGCTCGCTCGCCGCGACGTCGGCACGCCCCCAAAAAACGAAGAAGGCCGCGGACTTCCGCGGCCTTCCCGAGATTCCACCTGAGCGATCGCTCAGTGATCTTCGTCCAGCTGCTCGGCGTAATCGTCGGGCTCGAGCAGGTCGTTGAGCTGCTCGGCGTCCTCGATCTCGAGCTGGTACAGCCAGCCTTCGCCGTACGCGTCTTCGTTGATCGTTTCCGGCTTGTCGGTCAGCGCGGAGTTCACCGCGATCACCTTGCCGCTGACCGGCGCGTAGACGTCGGACGCCGCCTTGACCGACTCGACGACGGCACAGGCGTTGCCCGCTTCGACGCGGTCACCGACGCTCGGCAGTTCGACATAGACGAGGTCGCCGAGCAGTCCCTGCGCGTGGTCGGAAATACCGACGGTGACTTTGCCGCCGCCTTCGACGCGGGCCCATTCGTGGGTCTTGAGGAACTTCAGGTCGCCAGGGATCTCGCTCATGGGTGCTCCGGTGCGTCGTGGGGTCGCGTGGGGTGGATGCGATGCGCGGCTAGTTTAGCCAAGCGATGCGGACGCGGCAGCCGCTCGTCCGCACGCTTTCGGATCATGCGTCGGGAACGAGGTTCTGGCCTTCGCGCACGAACGGATATTTGACGACGCGCACCGGCACTTCGCGACCGCGGATGTCGACGCGCACATCGCCGGTCTCGCCCGCCGGCACGCGCGCGAGTGCGATCGCCTTGCCGATGGTCGGTGAGAACGTGCCGGAAAGAATCTCGCCCTCGCCCGCCGCGGTGATGACCTTCTGGCCGTGACGCAGCACGCCCTTCTCGTCCATCACCAGCCCGACCATCTGGCGCGCCGTACCTTCGGCGAGTTGCTTCTCGAGCGGCGCGCGGCCGATGAAGTCGCGGCCTTCGTCCATCGACACGGTCCAGGCGAGACCCGCTTCATAGGGCGAGACGTCCTCGTCCATGTCCTGGCCGTAGAGGTTCATGCCGGCTTCGAGGCGTAGCGTGTCGCGTGCACCCAGGCCCGCCGGCTTGACGCCCGCTTCGACGAGCCGATCCCACACGCGCACGGTCTGGTCGGCGGGAACAAGCACTTCGAAACCGTCCTCACCGGTATAGCCGGTACGCGCGACGAACAGTTCGAGGCCGTCGTCGGTGATGCCCGTCGCCGCGGCAAAGCGGCCGACCTTCTCGACCGCCGCACGATCGGATTCGCGCAGCAGGCCGATCACCTTGGCGCGCGCGTTGGGACCCTGCACCGCGATCATTCCGTAGTCGTCGCGCTCGGTGACGCTGACGTCGAACGCGGCCGCCTGCTGGCGGATCCACGCGAGGTCTTTCTCGCGCGTGGCGGCGTTGACCACCAGCCGGAAGAACGACTCGTCGAGGAAGTAGACGATGAGGTCGTCGATGACGCCGCCGCGCTCGTTGAGCATGCAGGTGTACAGCGCCTTGCCCGGCTTCTTGAGCTTGTCGACCGAATTGGCGACGAGCCGGCGGAGGAACTCGCGCACGCGCGCGCCCTTCAGGTCGACCACCGTCATGTGGGAGACGTCGAACATGCCGGCGTCGCGACGCACCTGGTGGTGCTCGTCGATCTGCGAGCCGTAATGGATGGGCATGTCCCATCCGCCGAAGTCGACCATCTTGGCGCCGTGGGCGCGGTGGGTCTCGTTGAGGACCGTCTTGTTCGTCATGGCGGGATCGCGGCGTGGGTGAGCCGGCGATTATCGCGGATTGCCAGCGGCTGATCGCACCGCGCCTCGACTTGTCGGCGCCGAATCCCGATGCGCTACCGCACGGCGGACACGCGATGTGCGATCGCGGACACTAAAGAATGAAAAGCCCGGAGGGTCATCACCGCCCGGGCTGCGAGTCGGACCACGGCATTCGTGCGACCCGTCGAGGGGTCGACGCGCCCTACTCCTGCGGCCGCACTTCCAGCGTCATCCCGCGCACGCCGATCACGCGGACGCGTGCGCCCGCCGGAAGATCCGGGCCTTCGACGTCCCAGAACGCATCGGCGATCTGGACGCGACCGTGGCCGTCGATGATCGGGGCCATCAACGGCACCACGCGACCGACCAGCTGCTCGGCGCGACGGTTGAGCGCCGGTCGATCACTCTCGCGACCGCGTCCACGGAAGAAGCGCACATAGATAAAGACGGAGAGCAGGCTCAGCAGCGCGAACGCGACCAGCTGCCACGCCAGCGCGAGCCCCGGCGCGAGGACGACCAGCAGACACGTCGCCGCGGCGGCGATGCCGAGCCAGAGCATGAAGGCGCCGGGCGCGATGATCTCCGCCGCGATCAGTACCAGCGCGACGACGGCCCAGACGGTGGCGGCAAACGACCAGTGCATGGCGGCGGCCTCAGCGCGGCAGCGACGGCGGCTTCGGCGCCGACTGGCGGTCCATCGCTTCCTTCGCCAGTTCGGCGATGCCGGCGATCGAACCGATGATGCCGCTCGACTCCATCGGCATCATCACGAACTTCTGGTTCGGCGCTTCGGCCAGCGACTTGAAGGCCTCGATGTACTTCTGCGCGACGAAGTAGTTGATCGCCTGCACATTGCCTTCGGCGATCGCGTTCGACACCAGCTGCGTCGCCTTGGCTTCAGCTTCGGCGGAACGCTCGCGTGCCTCGGCGGCGCGGAACGCGGCTTCGCGCTGGCCTTCGGCCTCGAGGATCACCGACTGCTTCTCGCCTTCGGCCTTCAGGATCGCCGCCTGGCGGAAACCCTCGGCCTCGAGGATGTTCGCGCGCTTCTCGCGCTCGGCCTTCATCTGCCGCGCCATCGAGTCGACGAGGTCGCGCGGCGGCGCGATGTCCTTAAGCTCGATGCGGTTGACCTTGATGCCCCACGGATGCGTCGCCTGGTCGACCGCCACCAGCACCTTCGTATTGATCTCGTCGCGCTTGGACAGCGACTCGTCGAGGTCCATCGAACCGATCGCGGTACGGATGTTGGTCATCACCAGGTTGAGGATCGCGATCTCCAGCGTCGCGACCTCGTACGCCGCCTTCGCCGCGTCGAGCACCTGGAAGAACACGATGCCGTCGACCTTGACGACCGCGTTGTCCTTGGTGATGACGTCCTGGCTGGGCACGTCGAGCACCTGCTCCATCATGTTGATCTTGCGGCCGACGCCGTAAACGATCGGGAACAGGAAGTGCAGGCCGGGCTCGAGCGTGTGGGTGTACTTGCCGAAACGTTCGACCGTCCACTCGTAGCCCTGCGGGACCATGCGGACCGTCTTGAACAGCGCGATGACGACGAGGAACGCGAGTACAAGTCCGACGATCGATCCACCCATGACAGTCTCCCCTTTTGATGGGCGGAGTATAGGCCTCGCCGCCGCCTGCGACGGTTTGCCGGCCTCGTGCATCGATAGGAGGGAATGACCGTCGCCATGACCGCCGTCGACCCCTCGCCCGCCGTTGCGCCGCGCCCGCGGAGCAGCTTCGCGATCGACGTGCCGGCGTCGCTGCTGGACCGCGCGCGCCGCGGCGAGCATGCGGCGCTCGAGCAGCTGTTCCGCTGGTTCGAACGCCCGGTGTTCACCCTCGCGATGCGCCTCTGCGGCGATCGCGACGACGCGGCCGACGTGCTGCAGGACACCATGCTGAAGGTGTTCGGCAACATCGGCTCGTTCCGCGGCGGCAGTCCGTTCTGGGGCTGGTTGCGGCAGGTGGCGGTCAACGAGGCGCTGCAGAAGCTGCGCAAGCGGCGACTGCTGAGCGACGAACTGCCGATGGGCGAGCACGAGTTCGAGGACTTCGCGCCGCCGCCCGCGGCCGCGGCGGACGCCGCCGCGCTGTCTCGCGCGATGAACAAGCTGCCGTCGTCCACCCGCAGCGTGCTCTGGCTGTACCACGCCGAGGGCTATACGCACGAGGAGATCGCCGACCTCATGCAGCGCACGCCCAGTTTTTCCAAATCGCAACTCGCACGCGGCAGCCGCCGGCTGCGCGCGCTGCTGGAAACACCGCAGGAGGCCGTTCGTGGCTGATTCATTTCCTTCCCACCCAATGCAGCCGTCCGACTGGTCGCAGGCGTTCGCGTCGTTGCCGACCGAGGCGCCGCCATCCGATGCGTGGTCGCGCATCGCCGCGTCGCTGCCGGGGGCGACGCCGCGCCATCGTCGGTCGACGACCGGCTGGGCGATCGCCGCGACGCTCGCCGTTGCGACGGGCGGCGCGTGGCTGGTCATGTCCGCCTCGCGCGAAGCACCGACGGTGATCGCGCAGCAGGATTCGGCCGGCCCGGCGGATGCGCGGAGCCTGCGTGCGGATGCAGCGCCGGGCGCCGCGCAGAGCACGACGACGAACTCTTCTAATAAGAGTGGCGATGCAACAGGCGCTTCGACGGCAGCATCGATGCCCGCCATCGCGGTGGCCGGGCACGCGCCTGCGACGTTGGCGGCCCCAGCAGTCGCTTCGACGACGCCGCACCGCGCGTCGGAAGTCAGGCCGTCCGCGATCACTGGCACCGCCGCAACGCCCGCGCCGGACGCAGCGACGACATCGGCATCGCTCAACGATCTCCGCGCCGAATCCGCGCGCCTCGAAGCGCTGGTCGCGTACGCCCGCGACGAGCGCATGCAGAGCGCCGCAGCCGCGATGCTCACGGGCGACGTCGACGATCGCCTGCACGTGATCGACGCCGCGCTCTCGCAGACCGCGCTTACCGATTCCGAACGCCTGGACCTGTGGAGCCGCCGCGTCAATGCACTGCGCGAACTCGCCGGACTGGAAGGCACGCAACGCTGGCTCGCCGCGCACGGCGAGTCGTACGAAGACGCGCTCGCACGCGTCGACTGATTTCGAGAGAGGTGACCATGTACGCACGCATCGCAACACGCTCCACATTGGCCATCGCGCTGGCCGCCACCTTCGCGTTCGGCGCGTTCGCGCAGTCGAACGATCGCGCGCAGAAGGAGAAGGAACTCGCTGACGCGCGCACTCGCCTGGAGCAGGATGCGAAGCGCGTCGCTGAACTCTCTCGGGAACTCGGCGTGCCCGGTGAGGGCCCGATGGTGATCGAGCACCGGATGTACCGTCGCCCCGTGCTCGGCGTGCTGCTCGAACCGGATGCAGCGCGCGGTGTACTTGTCGCAGGCGTCACGCCGGACAGCGGCGCGGCCGCCGCTGGACTGCGTGCGGGTGACCGCATCACCGGTATCGACGGCAGGACGCTGACCGGTGCGGACGGCGCGGCGCGTCTTGACGGCCTGCGCTCGCGGCTCGCCGACCTCAAGACCCACACGCCGGTGAAGGTGGACTACGAGCGCGACGGCAGGAAGGCGACGGTCAACGTCACGCCGAAGATCGCCGATCGGATGATGGTGATGGGCCCGGGTGGTCCGATGCCGGGCATGCATGGGATGCGCGGTCCGGGTGGCCCGGGCGTGCGGGAGATCCGCATCGTTCGCGGCCCCGACGGCGAACCGATGGCGGGCACCCCGGCGGGCGTCGACCCGGGCATGCATCGCGAAATCGTTCGCATCGCCCGCGACGGCGCCTGCAAGGACGGCGACAAGTGCGAGCACCTCGCGCTCGCCGAAGCCTTCCGCTGGAACGGGCTCAATCTCGCATCGGTCGACGCGCAGCTCGGTCGTTACTTCGGCACCGATCGCGGCGTGCTAGTCGTGAGCGCGGGCGCGGATCTGGCCGGCCTGCAGGCGGGCGACGTGATCCGCAAGGTCGACGGTCGCGACGTCAGGACACCGCGTGACGTGATGGACGTTCTGCGCACCAAGCCTGAAGACGCGACGGTCGCCGTCGAGTACCTGCGTGATCGCAAGAGCGGCACCGCGCAGATCAAGGTGCCGAAGCCGATGCGCTTTCCGATGGGCCCGATGCGGCCGCTCGATCCGGGCGCACCGATGCCGCCGCCTCCGCCGGCGGGGCCGGAGGTGGGCATGCAGTTCGACATGGGCAAGGCACCGATCGCGATGATCGCGCTGCCGCCGCCTCCGCGCGTCGACTGAGGCACCTCACTTTTTTTCCCAATCGGCGCCGGCGTTCCCGGCGCCTTTTTTTCATGCGGCCGCGGCTTCGAGCTGTTGCCACTGCACCTCGTCGAGCGTGTCGACGAGCTCCAGCGCCGCGAGGTTCTGCAGCAGCTGTTCAACGCGGCTCGCGCCGAGGATCACGCTCGACACGTGCGGATTGCGCAGGCACCACGCAATCGCGAGCGTCGCCGGCGGATGGCCGATCGCCTTCGCGGCTTCGGCGAAACGACGCGCGCGCTCGACGCGTCGCTCGCTTTCGTCGCCGACGACGATGCGCTTGAGCCAGCCGAGTTCCTCGCGCTCCAGTCGCGCGGGCTCGTCCTTGGATGCGTCCGCGTACTTGCCGGTCAGGAGGCCCGATGCGAGCGGCGAGAACGTCGTCGTCCCCAGGCCGAGTTCCGCGTACAGCGGCGCGTATTCGAGTTCGACGCGCTCGCGATGCAGCAGGTTGTATTGCGGCTGCTCCATCTGCGGCGCGACGAGGTGATGCGTCTTGGCGACGCGATGCGCCTCGCGGATGAGATGCGCCGGCCACTCCGACGTGCCCCAGTACAGCACCTTGCCCTGGCGGATCAGCGCGTCCATCGCCCACACGGTTTCCTCAACCGGCGTGTCCGGATCGGGGCGGTGGCAATAGAAGAGGTCCAGCGCGTCGACGCGCAGCCGCTTGAGTGCTGCGTGGCAGGCATCGTGCACGTGCTTCTTCGACAGGCCGCGCTGCGTCGGTCGCGGATCTTCCGCGGCACCGAAGAACACCTTGCTCGACACGCAGAAACCGTCGCGCGGAAGGCGCAGGTCGGCGATGACGTCGCCCATCACCGACTCGGCGTTGCCGTTCGCGTAGCTCTCGGCGTTGTCGAAGAAGTTGATGCCGTGGTCCCACGCCGCGGCGACGAGGTTGCGGCCTTCGCTGCGCGGCACCTGGTTGCCGAAGGTGAGCCACGCCCCGAAGGACAGCGCGGACAACTGCAGGCCGGAGGATCCGAGGCGGCGGTAGTGCATGGGCGTCTCCGAGGTGAGCGTCGCATCGTACCCGCGCGCCCTGTGATGCAGTTCCGGTAATCGATTGCATCGGTGCGCGTTCACCGCGCGGGTCCGGCATCTCGTTACAATGCGGCTTCCTCTCGGGGAGTAGTCCGCCGTCGCTTCGACGGCCCGTACGTCAACACACTTGGCCCGTCGGCCATGGCGTACGGAGGATCGCCCAGCGATCCGGGGCAAGACCGAAGGCGATGCGCGTCCTGCCGGGCCGTGCCTCGCCTTCGTGCATGCCCGGCGCATTCGGAACCCCGCCTTGAACGCACTCCTCGTTTCGACCGGTACGGTCGCGCTCGCCGAAATCGGCGACAAGACGCAGCTCCTCGCCCTCATGCTTGCCGCGCGCTACCGGCGCCCGTGGCCGATCGTCGCCGGCATCGTCATCGCGACCGTCCTGAATCACGCGCTCGCCGCCGCGCTGGGCGACTGGCTGTCGACACTGCTGACGCCCGACGTGCTGCGCTGGATCGTCGCCGGCAGCTTCATCGCAGTCGCCCTGTGGACGCTCAAGCCGGACACGCTCGACGAGGGCGACGACAGGCTCTCCAGGTACGGCGCGCTGGCGGCGACCACGATCGCCTTTTTCCTCGCCGAGATCGGCGACAAGACGCAGGTGGCCACCGTCCTGCTTGCCGCGCGTTTCCACGATTTCGTGCCGGTGGTGACGGGCACGACGCTCGGCATGCTGTTGGCGAACGTGCCGGTGGTGCTGCTCGGCGCGCGCTTCGCCGATCGCCTGCCGCTGAAGGCCGCGCGCCTCACCGCGGCCGCCGTGTTCGCGGCATTGGGCATCTGGGCGTTGGTCCGCGGGATCGGCTAGTCAGGTTCCCGGCTGAGCGGCCGGCTTCACCACGGCCGCTTTTGCCTCTACGCTGCGGCGACTTCGTACGCCGAGACCGCCCGTGAACCTCAAGCTCCGCCTCACGCTGATGAACTTCCTCCAGTTCTTCGTCTGGGGGGCGTGGCTGCTCACGGTCGGGGCCTACTGGTTCCAGAACCGCCAGTGGTCGGGCACCAGCTTCGGCCAGATCTTTTCGACGATGGGCATCTCGGCGCTGTTCATGCCGTCGCTGATGGGCATCGTCGCCGACCGCTGGATCAATGCCGAGCGTCTCTACGGCGCGCTGCATATCCTCGGCGGTGTCTTCCTCTGCATGCTGCCGCGCGCAGCCAATCCCGACCAGTTCTACGTCCTGATCCTCGCGACGATGCTCTGCTACATGCCGACCATCTCGCTCGCGATCGCGGTCGCGTACAACGCGCTGAAGCAGCAGGGCATGGACGTCGTGCGCGACTACCCGCCGATCCGCGTGTGGGGCACGATCGGCTTCATCGCGGCGACGTGGACGACGAGCTGGTTGGGCTTCGAGTCGTCCGCGAACCAGTTCTACGTCGCCGCCGCCGGCTCATTCCTGCTCGGCGTCTACGGGTTCACCCTGCCCGCCGCGCCGCCGCGCCTCGGTCGTGACGAGAGCCGTTCGCTGATCGACGCGCTCGGCCTGACCTCCTTCCGCCTGTTCCGCGACCGCAACATGGCGGTGTTCTTCGTCTTCGCGATGCTGCTCGGTGCCGCACTGCAGCTCACCAACGCGTACGGAGTGACGTTCCTCAAGGACTTCGAAGCGCTGCCGCAGTTCAAGGACTCGTTCGGCGTGCGCCACGCGGCGGTGATCGTCTCGATCTCGCAGATCTCCGAAACGCTCTTCATCCTCACCATCCCGTTCTTCCTGAAGCGCTTCGGCATCAAGACGGTGATGACGATCTCGATGATCGCCTGGTTCCTGCGCTTCGGCCTGTTCGCCTACGGTGACCCGGGCCCGGGTCTGTGGATGATCGTGCTGAGCTGCATCGTCTACGGCATGGCTTTCGACTTCTTCAACATCTCCGGTTCGCTGTTCGTCGAACAGCAGAGCGACCCGCGCATCCGTGCGTCGGCGCAGGGTCTCTTCATGCTGATGACGAACGGTATTGGTGCCGTGCTCGGCAGCTCGATCAGCGGCTGGATGATCGATCGCTTCTTCACCGACGCGAACGGTGCGAAGGACTGGCACGCCATCTGGACGACGTTCGCGCTGTATTCCCTCGCGATGGCGATCCTGTTCGTGCCACTGTTCCGTCACCGCCATAACGCCGTCGCAACGCGCGTTGTCGCGCATGGCGCTGCGGATGTCGACGCCCCCTGACGACGTGCTCGCCGCGCTGATCGCGCGCGAGCCGTTGTTTCATCGCACCGAATTCGGTACCTCGCGTACCGACTTCGAGCGGATGATCGTCGAGGACTTCTGGGAAACGGGCGCGTCCGGTCGTCGCTACGACCGCGCGTTCGTTCTCGACGAACTCGAGCGTCGCTACGCCGGCGGCGGATATGAAGACGAGTGGCACTGCGAAGGTTTTCGATGCCGCGCGCTAGGCGCGGATACCTATTTGCTGACGTACACGCTGCACCAAGGCGCGCGCGTGACTCGGCGCATGACGCTGTGGCGACGTGACACCGACGGCTGGCGCGCCGTGTATCACCAGGGCACGATCCTGCAGGAGGACGTATGACGGCGAAGGTCGTGGTGGTCGGAAGTTTCAACGTCGACCACGTATGGATGCTCGACGCACTCCCCGCACCCGGCGAAACGCGGGCCGCGCGCTACATGAGCGGACCCGGTGGCAAGGGCTTCAACCAGGCGGTTGCGGCCGCGCGTTCGGGAGCCGCGACTCGCTTCGTCTGTGCTCTTGGCGACGACGCCGGCGGCGCGTACGCGCGGTCGCTGGCGGTCGCCGACGACATCGATCTTCGCGACGCGCGCAGCGACGCCCCCACCGGTTCGGCCGGCATCTTCGTCGACGCGAACGGGCGCAATTCCATTGCCGTCGCGGGCGGCGCGAACGATGGTCTGACCGCCGCGCACGTGCGTGAGGCATTGTCCGGCGAAGCGCCTGCCGTGGTTCTCGCACAGCTCGAAACCCCGACGGCCGCGGCGATCGATGCGTTCGCCTTCGCCCGCTCGGCCAACGCGATCGCAGTGCTGAACCCCGCCCCGGCCAACGTGCAGGTCGATGCATCGCTGCTCGCCGCAAGCGACATCGTCACACCGAACGAAACGGAATTCGCCGCACTCGTACGCGCGCACCTGTCGCGCGAGCTCGATGCGAAGTCGCTGGTCGACATCGCGGACGCCGATCTTCACGCCCTCTGCCGTGCGCTGCTGCCGACGGGCACCGTCGTGGTGACTCTCGGTGCGGCTGGCGTCTTCGTTTCGCATGCGGACGTCGTCCGTCGGGGCGACGACAGCTCGCACTACCGCCTGCCCGCGCCACGCGTGGCCGTGGTCGACACCACGGGCGCCGGCGACGCCTTCAACGGCGCACTCGCTGCGTCGCTCGCCACGCGGCCAGCGCTCGCCCTCGCCGCGCACGCGCGCTACGCGATCGCCTACGCGAGCCTGTCGACCGAAACGTCCGGCACGGCGCCGGCGATGCCGTCCAAGGAGGCCGTTCACGCCCGCTTCCCGGACGCGACCGCCCCGTCCTGACCCGCCGCGTAGAATGGCCGCATGCGCATCGGCCCCTACGGGATCGCGCCCCGCGTGATCCTCGCGCCCATGGCGGGCGTTACCGACAAACCGTTCCGGCTGCTCTGCAAGCAGCTGGGCGCGGGCCTGTGCGTGTCGGAAATGACTACGTCGGATCCCCGCTTCTGGACGACGGCAAAGTCGCGCCATCGCATGGATCACGTCGATGAGCCGGCGCCCATCAGCGTGCAGATCGCCGGCACGATCCCGGAGGTGATGGCCGACGCGGCGCGCCACAACGTCGAACACGGCGCGCAGATCATCGACATCAACATGGGCTGCCCGGCGAAGAAGGTCTGCAACGCCTGGGCGGGCTCGGCGCTGATGCGTGACGAGGCGCTCGTGGGCCGCATTCTGGATGCGGTCGTCAAAGCGGTGGACGTGCCGGTCACACTGAAGATCCGCACGGGCTGGGCCGCCGATGCCAAGAACGCACTGACCATCGCGCGTATCGCGGAATCCGCCGGCATCGCATCGCTCGCGATCCACGGCCGCACGCGCGACCAGCAGTACACCGGGTTCGCCGAGTACGACACGATCGCGATGGTCAAGGCGGCGCTGTCGATTCCGGTGGTTGCGAACGGCGACGTCGACTCGCCGCGCAAGGCGGCCGACGTCCTGGCGCGCACCGGCTGCAATGCGGTCATGATCGGGCGCGCCGCGCAGGGCCGGCCTTGGATCTTCCGCGAGGTCGCTCATTTCCTCGCGACGGGCGAAGAGCTCGCGCCGCCCTCGCTCGAGGAGGTGCGCGACGTCCTGCTCGGCCACCTCGAGGCGCTGCACGCGTTCTACGGCGAAGTCTCCGGCGTCCGCATCGCGCGCAAGCACCTGGGCTGGTACGCGAAGGACCGCCCGGAGAACGCGGCGTTCCGCGCAGTCGTAAACCGGGCGGAGACCGCCGACGCGCAGTTGCGCCTCACCCGCGACTATTTCGACGCCCTGATCGCCGGCGCGCCGCTCGAACTCGCCGCCTGAGCGCAGTGCGGCGTTCCAGTGTCGCTTCCGCGACATCGTGTTCCAGACGAAGCCGCCCCCCACCCGTCGATGTCACGGACGCTTAGCGCGGCGCGTCCATGATGTGGCGCACGGAGGCCCACGATGACCGACACCGACGACACCGACCACGTCTACCTTCACGGCTTTTCGCGCACCGAGCAGGCTCGCCTACTCAAGCAGGCGCGGCTCGCCGAGTCGACGATCTTCACGACGATCGACTACAGCGGCGCGCGTCGCCTGCTCGAGGTCGGCAGCGGCGTCGGTGCGCAGACCGAGATCCTGCTGCGACGCTTTCCCGACCTGCACGTCACGTGCGTCGACCTGAGCGAACCCCAGCTCGCCGCGGCGCGTGAGCATCTCGGTGGCAAGCCATGGCTCGGCGGCCGCTACGAGCTGAAGCAGGCCGACGCCACCGACCTGCCCTTCGAGCCACGCAGCTTCGACGCCGCCTTCCTGTGCTGGGTGCTCGAACACGTGCCCTCGCCTGCCCGCGTGCTCAACGAGGTGCGCCGCGTGCTCAACCCGGGCTCGCCGGTCTACATCACCGAGGTGATGAATTCCTCGTTCTTCCTCGACCCGTATTCGCCGAACGTCTGGCGCTACTGGATGGCGTTCAACGACTTCCAGCACGAACACGGTGGCGACCCGTTCGTGGGCGCGAAGCTCGGCAACCTGCTGCTCGCCGGCGGCTACCGCGACGTGTCGACCGAAGTGAAGACGTTCTATTTCGACAACCGCGAGCCGGCGCGTCGCAAGGTCATGATCGCCTTCTGGGAGGAGCTGCTGCTGTCGGCGGCCGACAACCTGCTCGAAGCCGGCGCGGTCACGCCGGACATCGTCGACGCGATGCGGCGGGAGATGCACCAGGTGCAGAACGATCCGAACGCGGTGTTCTTCTATTCGTTCCTGCAGGCGCGGGCGACCGTGTTCTGATGAACCCCCGTTGACCCCGCGCTTCCGCGGCCCGGCGCAGAATGCGCGGCTGGCCCCGAGGCTGTATCATGCACGGCCATCTTTCTATCCGAATACAGGGATATAAGCCGATGTCCAGCTACCTCTTCACCTCGGAATCGGTCTCGGAAGGCCATCCGGACAAGATCGCCGACCAGATCTCCGACGCTGTCCTCGACGCGATCCTCGCGCAGGACAAGCGCGCCCGCGTGGCCTGCGAGACGATGGTGAAGACCGGCGCCGCCATCGTCGCCGGCGAAGTCACGACGTCGGCGTGGGTCGACATCGAGTCGCTCGCCCGCAACGTGATCAACGCGATCGGCTACGACAACTCGAACGTCGGCTTCGACGGCCACACCTGCGCGATCATCAACATGCTCGGCAAGCAGTCGCCGGACATCGCCGCGGGCGTCGACCGCACGTCGCCGGAAGAACAGGGCGCGGGCGACCAGGGCCTGATGTTCGGCTATGCCTGCGACGAAGCCCCGGAGTTCATGCCGGCGCCGCTGTACTACAGCCACCGCCTCGTCGAGCAGCAGGCCAAGGTTCGCAAGAATGGCACGCTGAACTGGCTGCGCCCGGACGCGAAGTCGCAGGTCACGCTGCGCTATGACAACAACCACAAGGTCGTCGGTCTCGACGCCGTGGTGCTGTCGACCCAGCACGATCCGGACATCGCGCAGAAGGACCTCGTCGAGGCCGTCTACGACGAAATCCTGAAGCCGGTGCTGCCGGCTGAGTGGCTGGCGTCGCTGCCGAAGCACAAGGTGCACATCAACCCGACCGGCATCTTCGTGATCGGCGGCCCGGTGGGCGACTGCGGCCTGACCGGTCGCAAGATCATCGTCGACAGCTACGGCGGCATGGCCCGCCACGGCGGCGGCGCGTTCTCGGGCAAGGATCCGTCGAAGGTCGACCGCTCGGCCGCGTACGCGGCGCGCTACGTCGCCAAGAACATCGTCGCCGCCGGCCTCGCCGAGCGCTGCGAGGTGCAGGTGTCGTACGCGATCGGCGTCGCCGAGCCGACCTCGATCTCGGTCACCACGTTCGGCACCGGCAAGATCTCCGACGAGAAGATCGAGCAGCTGATCCGCGCGCACTTCGACCTGCGCCCCTACGGCATCGTCAAGATGCTCGACCTGATCCACCCGGTGTACCAGCCGACCGCCGCCTACGGCCACTTCGGCCGCGCGCCGTACGAACTGACCTACACCGGCCAGGACGGCAAGTCGGAAACGGCGACGGCCTTCTCGTGGGAGAAGACCGACCGCGCCGATGCGCTGCGCAAGGAAGCCGGGCTGTAAGCCGCGGCGACATTGCGTGACGGACGGGCCGCGAAAGCGGCCCGTTTCGTTTTGGGGTCGGGCGAACCGAGGCGCATTGCGAGTCGCGGAATTCGGTTCGTTCACGGAACCGCGGGCGCTACCGGATCCGCGACCCATCGCGTTATCGGATAATCCCGCCTCGCGTTCGGCCCATTCCAGCCGACGCGCGATCACCGCTTCGGCCGCTTCCCCGGCATCTCATGACTTCATCGAACTCCACCGGCGCCGACGCGACGGACACCCGCGCCGCGTCCGCCGACGACCTGGTCGATCGCATCCGCGACGCGACCGCCCTGCTGGCGCAGGTCGCGACCGACCGCACCGTGCTCGACGCCGTGCCCGCCGATGATCGCGCGCGACTCCACGCTGCGATCGCCGCGGCGTTCCATCCCGACCGCAAGGCACGCAAGGAGCGCCAGAAAAATCGCGAGCGCGAGCGCAACGCCGAAAACGTGCGTCGCACCGAAGCGCTGCTCGACAGCACGGGCATCCGCGAGCTCCGCCGCAAGCCCGTGTTCACGACACCGAACTACCTGCCGCCGCGCGGCCCCGATCGCATGGCGCTTGAATCGCCGGCGATGCATGTGGATTCGCCCGGGCGCGAATCGCCCGAAGTGCTGACCTGCTACGTCTGCAAGCAGAAGTACACGCAGGTCCACCATTTCTACGATCAGCTCTGCCCGCCGTGTGCGGACTTCAACTTCTTCAAGCGCGGCGAACTCGCGGATTTGCGCGGCCGAGTCGCGCTACTGACGGGCGGCCGCGTCAAGATCGGTTATCAGGCCGGCATCAAGCTGCTGCGCGCGGGTGCGCGACTGATCGTGACGACGCGGTTTCCGCGCGACTCCGCGATGCGTTATGCGCAGGAGCCCGACTTCGCAGAGTGGAGCGATCGCCTCGAGATCTTCGGGCTTGATCTGCGCCACACACCGAGCGTCGAAGCGTTCTGCAGCGAGATGCTCCGCACGCATGATCAGCTCGACTTCATCATCAACAACGCCTGTCAGACGGTGCGTCGCCCACCGGGCTTCTATGCGCACATGATGGAAGGCGAAACCGCGGCGCTGCACGACGCGCCGGAGGAAATCCGTCGCCTCGTCGGACGTTACGAAGGGCTGCGCAGCTATACGATGCTGCCGGAGGGCGATGTCGGACAGTCGCTGATGTCACCGGACGCAAGCGCGCTGCACAACGCCGCGGGTCTGACGCGCGCCGCGGAACTGTCGCAGGTGCCGCTGCTCGCCGACGAACTGCTCGGGCAGAAGCATCTCTTCCCCGAAGGCCAGCTCGACAAGGATCTGCAGCAGGTCGACCTGCGCGGTCGCAACTCGTGGCGACTGCTCATGCACGAGGTGCCGGCGGTCGAGCTACTGGAAACGCAGCTCGTCAACGCGGTCGCGCCGTTCATCATCAATGCGCGCCTGAAGCCGCTGATGTTGCGCACGCCGGGACGCGACAAACACATCGTCAACGTGTCGGCGGTCGAAGGGCAGTTCTATCGCAACTTCAAGACGACGCGTCATCCGCACACCAACATGGCGAAGGCCGCGCTGAACATGATGACGCGCACGTCGGCGGCCGATTACCAGGTCGACGGCATCCACATGAATTCCGTCGACACCGGCTGGGTGACGGACGAGGATCCGGTGGAGATCGCGGCGCGCAAGGTCGTGGATGAGCGGTTTCATCCGCCGCTCGACATCGTCGACGGCGCCGCGCGGATCGTCGATCCGATCATCCACGGCATCAAAACGGGCGAGCACGTGTGGGGGCAGTTCCTCAAGGATTACCGGCCGACCGACTGGTGAGTCCACAGCGGGCTTGAAGCGAACGGCGCCGGCCTTTCTTCGCTTCACGTCGAAACAGCCGCTTCGCACGCCGCTCCGTTCAAGGGCTGCCGCCGGCGTTGGGGCGTCGGCCGGGTGCGGCCGGCCGCGACGCGATAGAATGCCCGGGCCCTGCCGAGGGGCGCTGCAAGTCCGACCGCCGACCGGCGTGTGTTTTCGGAATCAGGCTCGGCACGGTTTTCCTGTAACGGCGCCCGTTTGACGCGAGTCCTTTCCGGACTCCTGAACGGAGCAATCCATGAACGCACAGATCAAGACCTTCTCGACCGAGGGTGACTACAAGGTCGCCGACATCTCGCTCGCCGACTGGGGCCGCAAGGAACTCGACATCGCCGAGCAGGAAATGCCGGGCCTGATGTCGATCCGCGGCAAGTACGCGCCGAGCAAGCCGCTCGCTGGCGTGCGCGTCACCGGCTCGCTGCACATGACGATCCAGACCGGCGTGCTGATCGAGACGCTGAAGGACCTCGGCGCCGACGTGCGCTGGGCCTCGTGCAACATCTTCTCGACGCAGGACCACGCCGCCGCCGCCATCGCCGCGTCGGGCACGCCGGTGTTCGCGTGGAAGGGTGAATCGCTCGAGGAGTACTGGGACTGCACGCTCGATGCGCTGACGTTCCCCGGCGGCCTCGGCCCGCAGCTCGTCGTCGATGACGGCGGCGACGTCACCCTGCTGATCCACAAGGGCTACGAGCTCGAGAACGGTTCCGACTGGGTCAACACCCCGTCGGGCTCGCACGAGGAGCAGGTGATCAAGAACCTGCTCAAGCGCGTCAAGGATGAGCGCCCGGGCTTCTGGCACAAGGTCGTCGCCGACTGGAAGGGCGTCTCGGAAGAGACCACCACTGGCGTGCACCGCCTCTACAAGCTGGCCGAGGAAGGCTCGCTGCTGGTGCCGGCGATCAACGTCAACGACTCGGTCACCAAGTCGAAGTTCGACAACCTCTACGGCTGCCGCGAGTCGCTGGCCGACGGCCTGAAGCGCGCGATGGACGTGATGCTCGCCGGCAAGGTCGCGGTGGTCTGCGGCTACGGCGACGTCGGCAAGGGTTCGGCGCACTCGCTGCGCGCGTACGGCGCGCGCGTCGTGGTCACCGAGATCGACCCGATCAACGCCCTGCAGGCCGCGATGGAAGGCTTCGAGGTCAACACCGTCGAGTCCACGCTCGGCCGCGGCGACATCTACGTCACCACGACCGGCAACAAGGACGTCATCACGCTCGATCACATGAAGCGGATGAAGGACCAGGCGATCGTCTGCAACATCGGCCACTTCGACAACGAGATCCAGGTCGATGCGCTGTACCAGTCGGGCGCGAAGCACACGAACATCAAGCCGCAGGTCGACAAGTACACGTTCGAGAACGGCAACTCGATCTTCCTGCTGGCCGAAGGCCGCCTGGTGAACCTGGGCTGCGCCACCGGCCACCCGAGCTTCGTCATGTCGAACTCGTTCTCGAACCAGACGCTCGCGCAGCTCGACCTGTGGGCGAAGAAGGACGAGTACGAGCCGAAGGTCTACATCCTGCCGAAGAAGCTCGACGAGGAAGTGGCTCGCCTGCACCTCGAGAAGATCGGCGTGAAGCTGACCGTGCTGACCGACGAGCAGGCCGCGTACCTGGGCGTCGACAAGGACGGCCCGTACAAGCCGGATCACTACCGCTACTGATCAAGCGGCGGTATCGCGATACGGGGAAACGGGCGCTTCGGCGCCCGTTTTCTTTCCGCGCATTGGGCGTCGCAGCCGCTTGAATTGCGTGGCGTGGAGCAAGCAGGCCATGCGCGGGTCTTCCGCAACACGGCCGGCGTGAGAAGCGCGTGAACCACTAGCGTGAAACTGCGGACGTGCGCACATTCAGTTGCCGAATTCGAAATGATTCCGCGACGAACGGCACGGAGTGCGTACACCGTTGCGCGACGATGGACCCGGGGATCCGGAATCGAATGTGCACTCGTGAAGCGTTTTCTTGTCGCGGCGAACCTCGCCTTTCTGTTGGCCGCAGGCGCCTCGCGCGCGGCCGGTGCACCGGATGTCGATGACGACAACGCGACGGTGCAGGTCGTGCCAGCGCAGCACGCACTGCTCGTCACCGGCGTCATCGGCAATCGGTTCGAGAGCGACATCCGCGCGGCGCTCGATCGCAATCCGGACACACAGCGGCTGATCGTGAACGGCCCGGGCGGCATGCGCGCACAGGCGCTGCGCGTCGCCGAGCTGGCGAACAGGCGCGGGCTCGCGGTCCGCGTGTCCGGTCGCTGCGCGAGCGCGTGCGCATTGATGTGGGCGGCCGCGAATACGCGCGAGATGACGTTCGACTCGGGCCTGGGCCTGCACCGCAGCGCGCTCGATCCGTCCCTCGCCCTGCCCGACGTCGTCCGGCAGAAGCTGATGGCGCACAACGATCGCCAGACCGACGACGTGCTGCGTCGTGCGGGATTCCCCGAGCGCGTGATCGCGGTCGGGGCGTCGACGCCGTCCAGCGCCATGAGCTGGTTCAGCCCGTACGAGCTCAAGACCGGCGGCGTACCGTTCCAGCTGCTGGACACCACGGGGCACGCCGCGTCGCTGGACGCGCGCTCCGGGCGGCTGGTGCGTGGCGCGGTCGCCGACGCGTCCCGCAGCACGCAGTGACGCGCAGAGACGCCTGAGCGCCTTCCGGTTCCTTGACGGGCCGCGACCGCACGGCTCGCCTGTTTCGCGAGAACGGGAGGGACTGTTTCTATCCATCGCGATAGAAAGATAGAATCCTGCCCATCTCCTTTGTGGGCGCGCCATGGTTCCCGTCAGCTTCGAGTTCTATCCGCCGAAGACGCCCGAGCAGCAGGCCCAGTTCGACAATACGGTCGCCAAGCTCAAGAGGCACCGTCCGGAGTACGTCAGCGTTACGTTCGGCGCTGGCGGGTCCACTCTCAGCCACACGCCGGAGACCATCCAGAAGCTTCGTACCGGTGGGTTGGAGGCTGTCCCTCACATCACGTGCATGGGGGGTTCGCGGGAAGAAATCCGCGGTCTGCTCAAGCTCTACCGTGCCCTTGGCGCGAAACGCCTGGTCGCACTGCGTGGCGATCTGCCCTCCGGCATGGTCAGCGCCGGCGAACTGCGCTATGCCGACGAGCTGGTGCGCTTCATTCGCGAGGAAACCGGCGATCACTTCCACGTCGAAGTCGCGGCGTACCCGGAAATGCATCCGCAGGCGCGGGACTCGCAGGTCGACCTGAAGAACTTCATCGGCAAGGTGCGCGCCGGTGCGAACGGCGCGATCACGCAGTACTTCTACAACGCCGACGCGTATTTCCGTTTCGTCGACGACGTGCGTCGCGCCGGCATCGACATCCCGGTCGTGCCCGGTGTCATGCCGATCGCCAACTTCAGCCAGATCCGCCGCTTCTCCGAACTCTGCGGTGCGGAAATCCCGCGCTGGATCGAGCAGCGCATGCTCGCGTATGCCGACGATGCGGAAAGCATCCGCGCATTCGGCGCGGAAGTCGTCGCGCAGCTCTGCCGCCGCTTGGTCGAAGGCGGCGCACCGTCGCTGCACTTCTACACGCTGAATCTCTCCAAACCGACTCTGAACGTTCTCGCGCAAATGCGCTAAATGCGCGCGTTTTGTTCGTGACGGATTCAGTTAAAGGGCCTTCGTCACACTTCGCGTTGACGCGATCGTTCCCAGCATTTCACGCACTGAAGTTCGCAGGTGCGTGCCATGAAAGTTCCGATGTCCGTGTTGACGATCGCGCTGGGTCTCGGCCTGACGCTGCCCGCTTCGCCGGACGTGCAGGCGGCGTACACCGGCATTCAGCGGTGTCGCGCGCCTGACGGTACGGCCGTCTATACCGACAAGCCGTGCGCGATGTTCGGCGCGCATCCGGAGGCCATGTCGCAGGACCTCGGCATGCGCCTGATGAGCGAAGCCTCGCGCGAGCCCGAGGCGTATGCCGACGTCAACCAGAGCAACGCGATCGCACCGTCAGCCAACACGGGACGTCGCTCCCTCGCCGACGGGTGTGCGCGCACGCCGACGCAGCTCGCGATGGACATCCAGGGTTCGCTGGCGATGCGCGACGTCAACCGTCTCGCCGAGAGCTGGCAGTGGGCGGGCATGACCAAGCAGCAGGCGCTGCCGGTCATGAAGCACCTCGAGCAGCTGACGCAGGAGCGTGTGATGTCGACGCAGTACTTCGACGCGCAGATCGGTTTCGGCCTGCAGCTCGCATCGAACGACCGCGACACCGGCGACGGCCGCGCGGGCATCCTGCAGGTTTCGCTGGTCGGCAAGAGCGCGCCGCAGATGCTCGAGCTGAACGTCGAGCGCTACGCGGGCTGCTACTTCGTCAAGTTCTGATTGCCGACGGGGCGACGTCGCGCCGCGCCGGCCTTAGGCTTGGCGGGTGCGACGGCTCCTGCTCCTCATCACCCTTCTCCTATGCACGGCCCCGCTGACCGGGTTCGCGCAGGTGCGCCACTGCGTCCTGGCGGACGGCACGCTGGTCTACACCGACCAGCGCTGCGACGCGATCGGCGCGCAGGAACGCAAGGCCAAGCCGGCGCCCGAAGGCGGCGCGCCGCAACTGCGCAGCTACCGACCGGCCTGCCCGCGCACCCTGCGCGACCTGGCCTTCGAAGTGACGTCGGCGGTCGAGGCGCACGACGTCAACCGGCTGGCGGGTGTCTACCTTTGGGACGGCATCGGCACGCGCGCGGGTTACGCGCTCATGGACCGGCTGCAGGCGGTGGTCGACCGGCCGCTGGTAGATCTGCAGCCCGTCTGGCCCGGCAACCCCAACGAGCCCTACCCGACCACCGTTCCCACGCGTCCGCCGGTGGCGCTGCGCCTGGAGCAGACCTCCGCGCGCGGGAGCACACCGATCCGCGCCGTCTTCGGGCTGCGGAAGTATCTGGATTGCTGGTGGATCGTCGAGCCGGGGGCCCGTCGCCCCGCGACGCGTTCCGATGCGGACGCCCCGCCTGCGGCTCCCGCTCCACTGGTCGACTGACGACCGGGCTCCACCTCATGGGACAATGTGCGGTCTCCCTACCCCGGACTCGCGCGCATGCATTACCCCGAATGGATCTGGCACAACGGCGCGATCAAGCCGTGGGCCGACGCCACCACCCACGTGATGTCGCATGCGCTGCATTACGGCTCGTCGGTGTTCGAGGGCATCCGCTGCTACGAGACGCCGAACGGCCCGGCGATCTTCCGTCTGACGGATCACAACCGTCGTCTGTTCGCGTCCGCGCGCATCTACGACATGGAGCTGCCGTACTCGCTGGACGAGATCAATGCAGCCTGCCGTGAGGTCATCCTGCGCAACGGCCTGACGCGCGCCTACCTGCGTCCCCTGGCCTATCGCGGCCTGGGCGGCTTCGGTCTGTCCGCGGAAACGCCGGTCGATGTTTCCGTCGCCTCGTGGTTCATGGGCCCGTATCTGGGCGAAGGCGTGCTCGAGCAGGGCATCGACGCCTGCGTCTCCAGCTGGCAGCGTTTCGCGCCGAACACGATCCCGGCGGGCGCCAAGGCCGGCGGCAATTACCTTTCGGGCCAGCTGATCGCGCGCGAGGCGCGCCGGCTCGGCTTCGGCGAAGGCATCGCGCTCGCTTCGACCGGCCTGCTCAGCGAAGGCGCCGGCGAGAACCTCTTCCTCGTGTTCGACGGCGCGCTGCACACCACGCCGGTCAGCGCGGCGCTGCTCAACGGCATCACGCGCAACACGATCATGACGCTCGCCCGCGAGGCCGGCATCACCGTCATCGAGCGCGACATCCCGCGCGAATACCTCTACCTCTGCGACGAGCTCTTCATGTGCGGCACGGCGGCCGAGATCACGCCCATCCGTTCGGTGGACGGCCGCCAGGTCGGCGCCGGCAAGCCGGGGCCGGTCACGAAGCGCATCCAGGACCTGTTCTTCGGTCTGTTCGAAGGGACGACGCCGGATCGTTACGGCTGGCTTGAACCGCTCGAGGGTTGAGCCAAGGCATCAGAGAAAAACCGGCGCCTCGAGCGCCGGTTTTTATTTGCGCGCAACGCGCGTTCACGAGGCAAGCGGTCGCACGGCACATGTCACTTCGATGCGCACAGGCAAGACACTCTCGCGTGACATCGCGGCAACGATTACCCGAACGTCAGCGTCGCCACCACGCCCCGCTCGGCGCCCGGCTTCACCTGCACGTTCCACCCGTACAGCTCGCAGAGCCGCCGCACGATCGACAGGCCGATGCCGCCACCCTGCGAATGTCCGGCATGCGTGCCGCGGTAGCCGCGCTCGAAGAGTCGCGCAGCGTCTTCCGCACTCAACCCCGGCCCCGAATCGATCACGTCCACGGCGAGCGGCTGCAGACGCACGACCACCTCGCCTTCCGACGTGTACTTCACGGCGTTACCGATCAGGTTGTTGAGTGCGACGGTGACGGCCGACTCGGGCGCGTCGACCACCAATCCCCGTTGTCCTTCCACGCGCAGCGTCACCGGCTTGCCGCCCAGCTGCGCGCGATGCGCATCGAGCAACTGCTCGGACACCTTGGCGACGTCCGTGCTGCCCGATCCCCGTTCGTTGCGCGACAGCAGAAGCAACGCGCCGATCAAGTCGGTGCATTGCTGCTCGGATCGCTGGATGCGCAGCATGCGATTGCGCGTCTTTTCATCCAGATCCGGACGTGCGAGCAGCAATTCGATCGCTCCGCGAATCACCGCGAGCGGCGTGCGCAATTCATGGCTGACGTCCGCATTGAACTCGCGGTCGCGCTGCACGACGTGCGTGAGCCGCGCGGAGTATTCATCAAGGGCGGCCGCCAGCTGGCCGACTTCGTCATCGGCGAAGTCGTTCGCCAACGGTTCGTCGAGCCCCGCACGCGACTTCTTCAATCGTCGCGCCAGTTCGAGCACGGGACTCATCACGCGCGACGCCGACCACCAGCCGAGCAAAAACGACAGCAAGGTGAACGCCAAGACGGTCCACACGACGCCTTGACGCAGCTTGATTGCCGTTTGCGCAGCTTCGGTGACGTCGTATCGGATAAGCGACGTAAACGCCTCACCATTCTCTAAGCGTCCCTTCTTGATAGCGACCTTGTAATCGCGCAGAGTGCCATCGGGCGCGCGCTGCCGCACATCATGTATTCCGGGACTTAGATCTCGATAGTGCGGGTCGACGGTATAAGCCTTGCGATCGCTCCACGTCTTCGCGTCGAAAGTAAGGAAGTACTTCGGCGCAGCAGGATCAGCTTCCACCTGCTGAACGAGGCTGTTCGCTTCCAGCATGAGCGTGCGCTCAACCAACTGGCTTTCGAGACGGTCGCGGAGCGCGAGTGTCGATACGGCAAACAGCGCCGTCAGGCCGAAACCAAGCAACACGAAGCCGAGAATGATTCGGCTGCGCAGGCGTCGGCGGTAGCGGGTGCGCGTGCGGGCGCGCGGGGTCTCGGCCGGGGCGGACGCCATGGTCGTCAGGGACGTGCGGGATGGACGCAGTCTATGCGTTCGCGCGGCCGCTCACGAGGGCCGCGCGACACAGGGGATGCGAGCCGATCAGGCGCCGCCGTCGGGCGCCGCGATGCGGTAGCCGATGCCGTGGCGGGTCTGGATCAACGGGTTCCCGAAGGGCTTGTCGACGACCGAACGCAGGCCGTGGATGTGGACGCGCAGCGAGTCGGAATCCGGCAGCTCCTCGCCCCAGACGCGCGTCTCGAGCTCCTGACGCGTCACCACCGCCGGCGACGCTTCCATCAGCGCCTGCAGGATCTTCAGCGCGGTCGGGTTGAGCTGCAGCAGCTTGCCCTGGCGACGCACCTCGAGCGTGTCGAGGTTGTACTCCAGGTCCGCAACGTTGAGCACGCGCGTCTGCACGCCGCGGCCGCGACGCGACAGCGCCGCGAGGCGCACTTCGACTTCCTGGAGCGCGAACGGCTTGATCAGGTAGTCGTCCGCGCCGGAGTCGAAACCGGCGAGTTTGTTGTCGAGCGAATCACGCGCTGTGAGCATCAGCACCGGCGTCTGCTTACGCGCTTCGTTGCGCAACTTGCGGCAGACCTCGAGGCCGTCGAGGCCCGGCAGGTTGAGGTCGAGCACGATCGCGTCGAAGTCGTGCACGACGGCGAGATGCAGGCCGGTGATGCCGTCCGCCGCGAAGTCGACGGTGTGGCCGCGGTCCTCGAGGAAGTCGCCGAGGTTGGCCGCGATGTCGGGGTTGTCCTCGATCACAAGGATGCGCATGGAGGTTTCCTGGGGCTGGAGCCGGCTACCGCCCGCGACCATCGGATGCGGGTTGTGTGCGCGGGGATCGGGGGTTCGTGTGTGCATGGTCTCGATTCTGTCAGACGGCTGTTCATGCTTCGTCTTCACATCCGACCAGCGGCACCAAAAAAAGTGCCCGGACGCGAGCGCCCGGGCAAAAAGGTGTTACCCCGATTACCGCGGCCCGCCGAGGAGCCACCCCGGGATGAGCTGCGGTCGGGGCACGCTACGCCCGAAACCCTTAAACGATGGTTAAGGACATACCGGTTTTTTCGTTAGTAATTCGTTATTTCTTACGGGCGGTTCGAGCCGCCTTTTTTGGCGGGCACGCCTGTGCAACAAAGCGCACGATTTCACCGGCAACGTCCTTTTTCGACGCATTCTCGATGCCCTCGAGGCCGGGTGAGGCGTTCACCTCGAGGACCAGCGGCCCCCGGTCCGAACGGATCAGGTCGACGCCGGCGACCCCCAGGCCCAGCACCTGGGTCGCCCGGACGGCGACCTCGACCTCTGCCTTCGACGCCCTTACCCCGACCGCGGTCCCGCCGCGATGCAGGTTCGACCGGAACTCGCCGGCGGGCGCCTGGCGACGCATCGCCGCGATGACCTTGTCGCCGACGACGAAGCAGCGCAGGTCGGCGCCCTTCGCTTCGGCGATGTATTCCTGCACGAGGAAGTTCGCGTAAAGGCCACGCAACGCTTCCGTGATGCCGCGCGATGCGGACAGCTTCTCCGCGAGGATCACGCCCGCGCCCTGCGAACTCTCGGTGAGCTTGATGACGTGCGGCGGCGGACCCAGCAGCTTCAGAAGGTCGCTCGTGTCATCCGGGTTGTCGCCGAAGACGGTGATCGGCATACGGATGCCTTCCGCCGCGAGCAACTGATGCGCGCGCAGCTTGTCGCGCGCGCGCAGGATGGCGTCGGACGGATTCGGCGTGTACGTGCCCATCAGCTCGAACTGACGGAGCACCGCCGAGCCGTATCGCGTCACCGACGCACCGATGCGCGGCAACACCGCATTGAAGCCGGTCAGCGGCTTGCCCTTGTAGTGCATGGCGAAGCCTTCCGACGCGATGCGCATGTAGCAGCGCAGCGGATCGAGCACGCGGACCGTGTGGCCTTCTTCGCGTGCGGCTTCGACGAGCCGGCGCGTGGAGTACAACGAGCTGTTGCGCGAGAGGATCGCGAGTTTCATGGGGGCGTCGGCAGTTTGGACCGTCGCGGAGCGCGGCCGTGCAGGAAGGATCGTGAAGGATCGACCGTAAAAATTCCGGAGAGCGCGGTCCGGCCGACGAGCATCGGAAACCGCATGCCGTGACGGTGAGCGAGGTTGACCTCGACGTCGCAGTCGACGCCCGCGAGCCGCATGCGGGTGCGCAGGAAGATGCGCGTGGTGCGGTGGCCGCCGGAGTCCACCACGGTACGCTCGTCGTGCACGGGTGCAGCGAGCTCGACGACCTGACGTCCGCCGGGGCTGATGCGGAAGCCGACCCACGGGACGCCATCCTGCTCGAACCGCCACTGCGCGTCGACGTGGAGCGCGGACGTGCGCGCGCCCGTGTCGATCTTCGCGCGGAGTGCGGCGAGGCCGAGATCCGGCAACGCCACGCGCTCACGCCAGCCGACCACGATACGGGACGACGCGGTGTCCAATGGATTCCCCTGGCGCAAAAGAAAACGGCGACCAGTGTGACGGGTCGCCGTTTCGAAAATGTGGAGCGGGTGATGGGAATCGAACCCACGCTAGCAGCTTGGGAAGCTGCAGTTCTACCATTGAACTACACCCGCGGCGGGCAGAGTCTAGGCCGCGCGCGCGCCGCTTGGCAACGCGCGCGGCCGGTCGATCAGAACCCGCCGCCGACGGTCAGGAACACCGAGGCGTCGTTGCCGCCCTTCTGCATCGCGGTGAGGCTGCTACCGACGTTGGTGTCGAGGCCGAACATCTTGGTGCGCACGCCGAAGGTCAGCGTCGAGTAGGTGTCGTCGAGCTCGACGCCCGGGACCGCGTAGTCACCCGTGGTGCCCAGCGACTGCGAGCGCGCGAACGCCTGCTCCGGCTGATCCTCGAATTCCTTGTCCACGGTCAGACGGGCGTACGGCGTCACTGCGCCGCCGTCGTAGTGCGCCTGCCAGCCCAGCTTGCCGATCAGCGAGTCGAACGACTGGTCGGGATACGCCAGCGAGGTCGACAGCTTGGGCTGGTCTTCCGCGAAGCCATCGATGTCGATGTGCTGCGAGAGCACGCCGACCACCGGACCGTGCTTGAACGCGCCGGTACCGAACTCCCAGCCGCCCTCGGCGCCGATCGTCAGCGTGTTGCCGTTCGTGCCGCCGCGGTGGATGCGCTCGGCGACGCCAAGCTGCACGTGGCGGTCGGTGTCGTAGTTGGTGCGGGTGTAGCTCAGCTGGCCGTCGACCCAGGCCGCGCCGCTGTGCCAGGCGACGTAGCCGCCGAGGGTCGCGTCGTGCTGGTCGAACTCGCCGCCGCGCTGGCCCCAATCGAATGACGAGCGACCGAAGCCGCCGAACGCGCCGTACACGAGGTTGCCCGACTTCCAGTCCACGCCGCCGGTCAGCGACGGGCCCTGACCGTCGTACACATCGCCCTTGCCATAGCGCTGGAAGTCACCGCGGGCGTTGACCCACCAGTGCATCGCGTCGCCCTCGACCATCGAACGCGCCATCGCCTCGCCACCGACGATCTCGGCGCGCGACCGGTTGATGACCGACGTGGTGTGCGTGAGCAGCTGGATCTGGCGCGGCGCCTCGAGGATCGAGACCGCGTAGTTGCCCATGATCTGGTGGCCGGCCAGCGACGGATGCACGCCGTCGGCGAACAGGTAGGTGTACGGCGCGTTGACGTTGACGTAGGTCGTCGGGTTGCAGGTCAGCGACTGCGCGGTGATCTGCGGCTGGCACGCCGTGCCCGTCGTGTTGGTGATGCCGAACTGCGCCGGGTTGGCGATCACTTCGCTCAACAGGTGGAACGTGTCGAGCGGGATGACGTTCGCGTTGCCCGAGGCGAGACCGTTGAACAGCGTCGTGTTGTAGAGGTTCGACAGCGCGGTGCCATTGCCCTGCGCTGCGGCGCCCTGCGCGCGGAACGACGGCGTGGCGCCGATGTCCGGCACGGTGGCCACGAGGATGTAGCGCGCGCCGGCATTGCTGAGCTGGTTGACGATCGCGACCTGCGCGTTCGCGGCGGCGGTCGTCGTCGCGGCCGCGGTCGCGGGCGTGCCCACGGCGCCGAAGATGTCGTTCGCACCGCCCCACACGGTGAACAGTGCATTCGGATCCGCGCGGCCGCCGTTATTGGCGAGGTAGGTGTTGACCTGCGTCTGCAGCGAGGCGACACGCGGCGCGATCGCCGGCGGCGCGGTCGGAGCGAACGGGTTCGGCGTGTCGGTCGCGACACGCGCGCCGCCGATGGCGAAGTCGGTACCGCTGGCGTTCGTGGTCAGCGCCGTCGAGGTATTCGGCAGCCCGTACTGGTAATACGGATTCGCCGAGGTGCCGTAGAAGTCGGCGAGGTACTCGGACCAGATCAGCGCCGGGTTGGTCGTGAAGCGACCGGCGATCGCGGCCGAGGGGCCGGCCTGCGCAACGAGCGCCGGACGGAACGCGCCGGTGTCGGTCAGCGAGTCGCCGAAGAAGATGGTCTGCGAATAGGTCTGCGCGAAGGCGGGCATCGCGGCGAGCGCGAGGGCGGCGGCCAGCGCGGTACGGACAGGTTTCATCGTTGCGTCCTTGAAAACGTTGGGAAACCGCCGGCGTACGCGGGCGGATGGCCGGCATCCAATCACGTGAACATCCCGTTACGCAAGCGCCGTCGGGCATGCCGGACGAGCGGCGGCGGGGGTGCGCCTCACCGGGCGCGCGGCGACAATGCGCGCATGGACTCCAGCCTTACCCTCCAGCTCAATGGCGAGACCCGCCACGTCCCCGCGGCCACCGACCTCCGCGGCCTGCTCGACCTCGAAGGCCTGGGCGAGCGACGCGTCGCCGTCGAGATCAACGGCGAGATCGTGCCACGCAGCCGGCATGCGGGTCATGCGCTGCACGACGGCGACCGCGTCGAGATCGTGCACGCGCTCGGTGGGGGCTGAGCCCGCCGTGACGATGCGATAATCGCGCCATGACCGATTTCGCCTCGACCGACCCGCTCGTCATCGCGGGTGTCACCTATTCGTCCCGCCTCCTCACCGGCACCGGCAAGTTCGCCGACCTCGAGCAGACCCGCGTCGCCACCGAAGCCGCCGGCGCGGAGATCGTCACCGTCGCGATCCGCCGCACCAACATCGGGCAGAACCCGGGCGAGCCGAACCTGCTCGACGTGCTGCCGCCCGACCGCTTCACGATCCTGCCCAACACCGCCGGCTGCTACACCGCCGACGACGCCGTGCGCACCTGTCGCCTCGCGCGCGAATTGCTGGACGGTCACAAGCTGGTCAAGCTCGAAGTGCTCGGCGACCAGCGCACGCTCTATCCCGATGTCGTGCAGACGCTCGCCGCCGCCGAAACGCTGGTGCGCGACGGTTTCGACGTGATGGTCTACACCTCCGACGATCCCATCCTCTGCAAGCGCCTTGAAGAGATCGGCTGCGTGGCAGTGATGCCGTTGGCGGCGCCGATCGGTTCGGGCCTCGGCATCCAGAACCGCTACAACCTGATCGAGATCATCGAGCAGGCGAAGGTGCCGATCATCGTCGACGCAGGTGTCGGTACCGCGTCGGATGCAAGCATCGCGATGGAGCTCGGCTGCGACGGCGTGCTGATGAACACCGCGATCGCCGGCGCGAAGGATCCGGTGCTGATGGCGCATGCGATGAAGCTCGCCGTCGAAGCCGGCCGCGCCGCATTCAAGGCGGGCCGCATTCCGCGCAAGCGTTTCGCGAGTGCGTCGTCGCCGGTGGACGGGCTGATCGGCTGATGACCGAGCCGCACGCGCCGCACGCGAAGCCGTTCACCGTCGAGGAAGGCAACCGCCGCATCCGCAGTTTCGTGCTGCGGCAGGGGCGCTTCAGCGATGCGCAGCAGCGTGCCTTTGACCAGTTGTGGCCGCGTTACGGTCTCGATTACACCGGCGCGCACAAGGATCTCGACGCCGCGTTCGGGCGCGGCGCGCCGCGCGTCATGGAAATCGGCTTCGGCAACGGCGAGGCCCTGCGTTTCGCGTCGGCGAACGATCCGGCGCGCGACTACATCGGCATCGAGGTGCATGCGCCCGGCGTCGGCCGGTTTCTCAATGCGCTGGCCGCCGACGGCACCAACAACGTGCGCGTCTACCACCACGACGCCGTCGAAGTGCTCGAAAACGAGATCGCCGACGGCGCGCTGCAGGAAGTCCGCATCTACTTCGCGGACCCGTGGCACAAGAAGAAGCATCACAAGCGCCGCATCGTGCAGCCCGCATTCGCGCAACTGCTCGTACGCAAGCTGGCGCCGGGCGGCCTGCTGCATCTCGCGACCGACTGGGAAGGCTATGCCGAGCACATGTGGGACGTGCTGGACGCGACGCCCGGCCTTGCGAACAGCGCCGGTGCGCGCGGCCATGTGCCGCGGCCCGAATGGCGACCGGAGACGCATTTCGAGAAACGCGGCCTGAAGCTCGGCCACGGCGTCTGGGACCTCGTGTACAACCGCATCGGATGACAGCGACGGTCGCCCTCGCCCCTCTCGCCACCCGCGCGTATCGCGCGTCTTCGCGAGTCGGCTGAGCGATGGACGACACCGCACTCCCGCTGACGCAGGACATGGTCGTGGTGCTGGCGATCGCCGCCTTCACCATGGTGATGTTCCTGTTCGAGCGCATCCGCGCCGACGTCGTCGCGCTCGTCGTGCTGGTGCTGCTGGGGCTGACCGGCCTCGTCGATCCCGAATCGCTGTTCAACGGATTCGCCGGTAACGCGGTGATCAGCGTGATGGGCACGATGATCCTCGGCGCGGGCCTGGATCGCACGGGCGCGGTGAATCGCCTCGCCGCGTGGCTGCTGCGCCGTGCGCACGGCGACGAAAAGCGCCTGATGCTGCTCACGACGATGGCGGCCGGCATCAATTCCCCACTGATGCAGAACCCGTCGGTGATGGCGCTGTACATGCCGGTCGCCGCGCGCCTGTCGTCGCGTACGGGCCTACCGCTCTCGAAGTTCCTGATGCCGATCGCCGCGGCGATCGTGATGGGCGGCGGTCTGACCATGGTCGGCAACTCGCCGCTGATCCTGCTCAACGACCTGCTGGTCGCGGCGAACGCGAACCTGCCATCGGGTGCGGCGACGCTGCAGCCGTTGAAGATGTTCGCGCCGATGCCGATCGGCCTGGCGCTGCTCGCGGCGTCGATCGCGTACTTCCACTACTACGGCAGTCGCAAGCTGCCCGACGCCGAAGGCAAGGGCGCGACGCCCGGCCGCACGCAGAGTTATTTCGCCGATGCCTATGGCATCAACGGTGACGTCTATGAACTCACCGTGGCGCCGGATAGCGCGCTCGCCGGCCTCACCGTCGGCGAGGCGGAAAAGCTGCTCGGCGCACCGCTGCTGCTCGCGCTCAAGAACGGCGAGGAAAGCCGCCTCGCGCCGCCGGCCGATTCGCGTATCGCGGTGGGAAGCGTGCTCGGCGTGATGGGCAGCGAGCAGCAGGTCAGCGACTTCGCGCAGCGCAAGGGCCTGAAGGTCAGCTCGCGGCTCGATGACTTCGCCGACACGTTCAATCCCGCGCGTTCGGGCATCTCGGAAGCGGTCGTGCCGGCAATCTCGCGCTACATCGGCCGCACCGCCGGCGAGCTGCAGCTGCGCCGCCGTTACGGTGTCAGCCTGCTCGCGATCAATCGCGACAAGGAAGTGATCCGCGACGACGTGCGTGACGTGCCGCTGCGCTCCGGCGACATGCTGGTGCTGCACAGCCTGTGGAGCGACCTGCCCCAACTCACCGCGCAGCGTGACCTCGTGGTCGTTACCGACTATCCGAAGGCGAAGACGCGCCCGCACAAGCTCAAGGCCGCGCTGGTGATCTTTGCGATCACCATGCTGCTCGCACTGTCGTCGCGCCTGCCGGTGCCGATCGCGATGATGACCGGCGTCGCCGGCATGCTCATCGCGGGCGTCATCGACATCGACGAGGCCTACGCGGCCATCAGCTGGAAGACGGTGTTCCTGATGGCCTGCCTGATTCCGCTCGGCTGGGCGATGGACTCGAGCGGCGCGGCGGCATGGCTCGCGGGCCACACGATCGCACTGCTGCCCGAATGGCTGCCGGCGTGGGTGCTGCAGATCTTCATCGCGCTCGGCACGACCGCGTTCTCGATCGCGATCGGCAATGTCGGTGCCACCATTGTCGTCGTACCGCTCGCGATCAACCTCGCGCTGGCGGTGGGCGGCAATCCGACTGCGTTCGCGCTCACCGTCGCGCTGGCGGCGTCGAACAACTTCCTGACCCCGTCGAACGCGATCATCCCGATGATCACCGGCCCCGCCGGATACACGCCGCGGGATCTCTGGCGCGTCGGTGGACCGCTCACGCTGATCTATACGGCCGTCACCGTGCTGATGATCAACCTGCTGTTCTGACGGCCGCTTCAACCGTTCGTCGGCCGGTGGCGCGGCGATGTCGAAATCCACGTTCCTCGTTCGTCGTACTCCATGAAGGCCGGCAATGACGCCTGGTCGAATGGAGACACGACAATGCGCGTGATGGTGATCGTGAAGGCCAGCAGGGCCTCGGAAGCCGGCGAAATGCCGAACCTCGAACTGATCCAGGCGATGGATCGCTTCAACGACGAGCTGATCAAGGCCGGCGTGCTGCTGGCCGCGGAAGGCCTGAAGCCGTCGTCCCTCGGCTTCCGGCTGTCGTTCGATGGCGACGCACGCCGCCTGCACGCGGGCCCGTTCGCCGAGACCCACGAGCTGATCGCAGGCTTCTGGCTGTGGCAGGTGCGCGCGATGGACGAGGCGCTGGAGTGGGCGCGTCGCTGCCCCAAGCCGCATGCCGACGGCGGCATCCTGGAAATCCGCCCCGTCTGGGAGATGGCCGACTTCGATGCGGCGACCGACGAACTTCGCGACAGTGACGCCCGCAAGCGCGCGCAGCTCGCACAGGACTGATCCCGTCTATCCAAGGAGACCGACCATGCAACTGATCGCCTACCTCGCCTTCGACGGCAACTGCCGCGAGGCCTTCGAGTTCTATCGCGCCGCGCTCGGCGGCGAGTTCGTCTACGTAGCGACCTTCGGCGAATCGCCGATGGCGGCCGAGATGCCGCCGGAAACGCACGACCGGCTCATGCACATCCACCTGCAGGTCGGTGGCGCGGCCCTGATGGGTTCGGATGGCGGCGGCGGTGAAGGCTGCGACGCCAGCACGGCCGCGGGGTCGACCACAGTGAACATCTCCGTCGACAGCCCCGAGGAGGCGGAGCGCATCTGGGCGAAGCTGTCCGAAGGTGCGCAGGTCACCATGCCGCTGGCACCGACGTTCTGGGCGCAACGCTTCGGCATGCTGAAAGATCGCTTCGGCAAGCCGTGGATGGTCAACTGCCCGACCGCGCAGCCGCCGCACTGAGGACACCGCGCATGAACCACCCGCTCTGGCTCAACATGCCCGTCGCCGACGTCGCGCGCACCAGGCGTTTCGTCGAAGCGCTCGGCCTCGCGATCGATCCGAAGTTCAGCGGCGAACAGGCCGTCTGCGTGGGCCTCAACGACGGCGTGCAGCTGATGTTCCTCGCGCGACCGCTGTTCCAGTCGTTCACCAAGAAGGACGCCGGCGATCCCGTCACGTCGACGCAGCACTTCCTCACGCTGTCCTTCGATTCGCGCGAGGCGGTCGACGATTTCCACCAGCGCGCCGTCGATGCCGGTGCGGTCACGGAGCACGACGCCGAAGATTCCGGCTTCATGTACCAGCGCGCGTTCAACGACCCCGAGGGGCACCAGTGGGGCCTGTTCTGGATGGACGCGTCGCAGATGCCGGCGGCCGCCTGAGCCCATGACGAACGACGCGGCGCGCCAGCTCGACACGCTGTGGCGAATGGAATCGCCACGGCTGGTCGCACGCGTTGCCCGCATGACCGGCGATGTCGGCGTCGCCGAAGAAATCGTGCAGGACGTCCTCGTGCAGGCGTTGCAGCGCTGGCCCGTCGACGGCGTGCCGGACAACCCCGCCGCGTGGCTGATGACGGCCGCCCGGCATCGTGCGGTCGACCACCTGCGCCAGCGCTCGTTGCACGGCGAGCGTCAACGCGAATACGCGGTGGAACTCGATGTGCACGACACGTCGCGCGACGGAGGGCCCGACATGGCCGCGGACGACGACATCGGCGACGACCTGCTGCGGTTGATGTTCGTCGCCTGCCATCCGGTGCTGCCGCTCGACGCGCGCGTCGCGCTGACGCTGCGCCTGCTCGGCGGCCTCACCGTCGAGGAAATCGCACGCGCGTTCCTGACGCGTGACGCGACGATCTCGCAGCGCATCGTGCGAGCGAAACAGAAGCTTCGCGATGCGCAGGTGCCGTTCGAGGTGCCGCGACGCGAGGAACTTCCCGAACGTCTCGATGCGGTGCTGCAGGTGCTCTACCTCGTGTTCAACGAAGGCTATTCGGCGACCGCCGGCGACGACCTCGTGCGTCCTGCGCTGTGCGAGGACGCGATGCGTCTCGGTCGCGTGCTCGCCGGACTGATGCCGGACGAGGCGGAAGTACACGGCCTGGTCGCACTGATGGAACTGCAGGCGTCGCGCCTCAATGCGCGCACCGATCCGGACGGCAACGCGATTCTGCTCGCCGACCAGGACCGCGGCCGTTGGGATCGCACGCTGATCCTGCACGGCCTGGCCGAACTCGATCGCGCCGTCGCACTCGGTGGCGCGGACGGTCCCTACGCGCTGCAGGCCGCGATCGCCGCCTGCCATGCGCGTGCGCCGTCCACCGAAGCGACCGACTGGGCGCGCATTGCCGCGCTTTATGCGCAGCTGTCCGACGTCACCGCATCACCCGTCGTCGAACTCAATCGCGCCGTGGCCGAGTCGATGGCGTTCGGTCCCGAGCACGCGCTGCCGCGTGTCGATCGCCTCATCGAAGAGGGCGCCCTCGGCGAATACGCACTCTTGCCCGCCGTGCGCGCCGACCTGCTCGACCGCCTCGGTCGCGCCGATGAAGCCCGCATCGACTTCGAACGCGCCGCCGCCCTCACGCGCAACGTGCGCGAGCGCCGCGTCCTGCTCGACCGCGCGGCCCGCTGCGGAGCCGCGTGACAGGCGCGCCGCGTGCGCGCAGCATGTCGCGACCGCCGCCCGGACGCCGCCCATGCAGTTCCTCCTGCTCGTGTACATCGACGACGAACGCCTGGCAGCGCTGCCGCAGGACGAGTTCGATCGCCACATGCACCACTGCTTCGTCAACGCGGACGAACTGCGCACCGAAGGCCGACTGCTGCAATCGCAACAACTCGAGCTGCCGTCGACCGCCCGCGCCGTGCGGCATCGCGACGGTGCAACGCGCATCAGCGACGGCCCGTTCGCGGAGACCAAGGAATACCTCGCCGGTTTCAACCTGATCGAAGCCGCGGATCTCGACGAAGCGGTGCGCATCGCCGAGTCGATGCCCTGGACGCGCTACGGCGCGATCGAAGTGCGGCCCGTGCGCGACATCGACGCGGTGCGTCGACGCGTCGGCGCCTAGTCGGCGAGACGGACGTCGCCGGCGTCGACCTGTACGTCGACGCGGCGCAGCGAATCGCCCTTGCAGGGACCCGCGACGCACTCGCCCGACGGCAGCGAGAACGACGCGCCGTGCGCAGCGCAGACCAGCAGGCCCTCGCGGGTCAGCAGGAACTTGCCCGGCGCCCAGTCGAGCCGGCGCCCCGCATGCGGACAGACGTTCAGGAACGCGTCCACGCGTTCGCCGGTGCGCACCACGATCAGCGACTCCGGCTCGCCGTCGATCAACGCCTCGGCCTCCGATGGCTGGCCCTCGACGAGCGCGTCGAGCGAAACGAGAACCTGGCTCATCAAATTAACGCTTCCCTCACACCGTACCCGGGGGACCGCCGGATACTCCGACGCTCGCAAGACCCGGTGAGTTTCTCATGCGCCTGCATACCCTGCTCCGCCTTTCCGACCTGCTCGGCCGCGCCGAACGCCCCGTCCGCGGCGTGTTCCGCACCGTGATCGAGCCGCGCAAGCCGCGCCACCGCGCACTGCGCGTGGTGTTGGCGCTATTCGGCCTCGCGCTGCTGGCGGCGTTCCTCGTGGTGGCGGTGGCGGTCGGCGCGGTGATGATCATCGGCGGTCTCGGCTGGAAGCTGCTGCGCCGTGCGCCGCGTGCGCCGTCGGGCGATCGCGTGCTCGACGGTACGTACCGCGTCGTTCCGCGCCCGCTGCTCTCGCGCTGAGCATGGCGGACGTCGTTTCCGCTCCTGCGCCGGTCCGCATCCCGGTCGACGGCACCTCCGATCATTTTCCCGTCCGCCGCATCTACTGCGTCGGCCGCAACTTCGCCGACCACGCACGCGAGATGGGCGCGGCGGTGCCGACGTCGAAAACCGACCGCGGCACGCCCGTGTTCTTCCTCAAGCCCGCCGACGCGGTGGTGCTCGACGGGCAGGTGCCCTACCCGCCGGGCACGAAGGATCTGCATCACGAAGTCGAGCTCGTCGTCGCGCTCGGCAAGGACGCGCCGGCCGGCGTGATCGATCCGGCGAACGCGCTCGATCTGGTGTTCGGCTACGGCGTCGGCTTGGACCTCACGCGCCGCGACCTGCAGGGCAACGCGAAAGCGAAGGGCCTGCCCTGGGACATCGGCAAGGCCTTCGATCATTCCGCGCCGGTGAGTTCGCTCGTTCCGGCCGCGCGCGTCGGCGACTACACGCAGCACACGATCTCGCTCGACATCAACGGCGAGCGTCGCCAGCACGGTGCGCTGACCGATCTGGTGTGGACGGTCGAGGACATCGTGCACGAGCTGTCCAAGCTCTACGCGCTGAAGGCCGGCGACCTCATCTTCATGGGCACGCCAGCCGGCGTCGCCGCGCTGGTGCCGGGCGACCGGTTCCACGCCACGCTCGACGACATCGCCGTGCTGGACGGCCGCATCCTTCCCGCCTGATCCCGGAGACTTCCAAGTGCGATTCCTCGACGAGTTCAAGGCCTTCATCGCACGTGGCAATGTCGTCGACCTCGCGGTCGGTGTCGTCATCGGTGCGGCGTTCGGCAAGATCGTGAGCGCACTGGTCGATGGCCTGGTCATGCCGGTAATCGCGATGGCGACCGGCGGCGTCCGCGTCGACCAGTGGAAGGTCGTGCTGAAGCCCGCGATGCTCGACGCGGCCGGCAAGGTCGCGACACCGGAAGTCGCGCTGAAGTACGGCGCGGTGCTGCAGGCCACGCTCGACTTCCTGATCATTGCGTTCGTGATCTTCCTCGTGCTGCGCGCCTACAACCGCCTGCGCAAGCCCGCCGAGGACGCGCCCGCCGCGCCGCCGGAAGACGTCGTGCTGCTGACCGAAATCCGCGACCTCCTGAAGGCGAAGTCCGTCACACCACCATGACCAACGTCACGGCCGTACACGGCTGACGCATTGCTACCCTCCGGGGTTTCCCCGAGCAGGTTCGACGCATGCGCACCCGGATGATCGTGGCGGCACTCTCCCTCGCCCTTGCGTCGCTGCCCGCGTTGGCCGCGGACGCCGCCAAACCGGTGCGGATTCCCGATGCCGCGATGTCACAGGCGTCGAAGCTGCGCGAGACGGCGCTGCAGAGCGATCTCGCCTACCGCATCACCGAATCGCTGACGACCGAAGTCGGTCCGCGCATGGCCGGCAGCGAAGCCGACGCGCGCGCGGTGGAATGGGCGAAGGCGAAGTTCAAGTCGCTGGGCTTCGACAAGGTGTACGCCGAACCGGTAACGTTCCCCAAATGGGAGCGTCGCAGCGAAAGCGGCGAGATCCTGGGCGCGCATTCGCAGCCGATGAAGTTGACCGCGCTCGGCGGCAGCCCCGGTGGCACCGTCGAAGGAGAGGTCGTGCGTTTCACCGACCTCGAGTCGCTGGAAGCGGCGCCGGCAGGTTCGCTCGCCGGCAAGATCGTCTTCATCGATTTCCAGATGCAGCGCAAGCGCGGTGGTGACGACTACGGCATGGGTTCGCGCATCCGTTCGCGCGGCCCGAATACCGCAGCACAGAAAGGTGCGATCGGTTACGTGATGCATTCGGCCGGCACCGATTCGCATCGCATGCCGCACACTGGCCTCACGCGCTTCGACGACGGAGTGAAGCCGATTCCGGCGGCTGCCCTGTCGTCCCCGGATGCGCAGCAGCTATCGCGTCTGGTCGCGATGGGTCCGCAGAAGATCCGCGTCGCGCTCGATTGCGGCTGGAATGGTGAATACACGTCGTACAACGTCATCGGCGAAGTGCGCGGCAGTTCGAAGCCGGACGAAGTCGTCGTCATCGGTGGGCATCTCGATTCGTGGGATCTCGGCACCGGCGCGATCGACGACGGTGCGGGCGTGGGCATCTCGATGGCGGCCGGCGCGATGATCGCGAAGCTGCCCAAGCATCCCGCCCGCACGATCCGCGTCATCGCGTTCGCGAACGAGGAACAGGGCCTGCACGGCGGTCGCGCGTACGCGACGCGTCACCTGCCCGATATCAAGAAGCACCAGATCGGCGCGGAGAGCGATTTCGGTGCCGATCGCATTTACGGGTATGCGAGCTCGCTGCCGGAGAATGCGCGGGAAGCCGACGAGCAGATCCTGTCGGCGCTGGCGCCGCTGGGCATCTCGCGCCTCGAGAAGGGCAAGGGCGAAGGCCCGGGCTCGGATATCGGCCCGTTCGCGCAGTTGGGCCTCGCGTGGGCATCGCTCGCGCAGGACGGCACGCAGTACTTCGACCTGCACCACACGCCGGACGACACCTTCGACAAGATCGACCCGGCGGCGATCCAGCAGAACGCCGCGGCCTACGCGGTGTTCGCCTACCTCGCCGCCTCGGCCGACGGCAGCTTCGGCAGCGCGCCCAAGCCGCCGGAGACACCGGCTGCCGGCCACTGAAGCCGCTGTCCTTACGCGGGCGCTGCGCAGCGCCCGTGTGACCGCCTAGACTGCGCGCATGAGCCAACGCTACGACGAGTACGGCAGCGTCCCGGTCGATCCGGTGACCGGCATCTACCGCCTCGGCGCCAACGGCCCCGCCCTCGCCACCGCGATCGCCGCCGCAGCGGCCACCCGTCGTAAGGTGGCGCTGCTGCACATCGACGTCGACATGTTCGGCTCGATCAACAGCAACATGGGCGAGAACGTCGGCGACCAGGTGCTCGCCGCCGTCGCCCAGCGGCTGCGCAATGCGATGCCGGCCGACGCGTGGTTGTGGCGTCGCGGTACCGACGAATTCATCGCCGGCATCGGCTATCGCGAAGGCGAGGCCGATGGCGAAGCGCTCGCCGAACGCATGCGCGACGCGTTCGAAGTGCCGCTGTCAATTCCCCCGTACACGCTGCCGATCACCATTTCCATCGGCATCGCGGTGTTTCCGGACCACGCACAGAACGCGGCCGCCCTGCTCGCCACCGCCGAGCACGCGCTGCGCCACGCGAAGCAGATCGGTCTCGACAACGTCGGTCTGTATTCCGGCCGACCCGATCGCGGACCGATCAACGACGGCTTCGCGCAGCGCTTCGCCGATGCGTTCGACCGCGACGAATTCCGGTTGTTCTACCAACCGTTCGTCAACGGCCACGATGGGTCGCTCGCCGGCTTCTCCGCGCTGCTGCGCTGGAACTCGGAGAGCAACGGCCTGCTGCGGCCAAACCGTTTCCTAGACATCGTCGAACGGGTCGGTCTGTCGGCGCGCCTGGGCTCGTGGGTTGTCGAGGCGGCGGCGCGCCAGCTCGCGCAGTGGCGCGACGAAGGCATCGACTACCTGACCATCTCGGTGCACCTGCCGACGACGCTGCTGTCGCAACCCGACTGCCGCGACCGCATCGGCGAGCTGCTGCATCGCCTGAACCTGCCGGGCCGCGCCCTCGAATTCGAGGTGCCGGAAGGCGCACTGTCATTGGACGCGCGGCACACCTACGAAACCCTCGTCGGCCTGCGCGAACTCGGTGCGACGCTGACCGTGCAGGACTTCGGCCTCGGCGGCCTGTCCTTCGCCGCGCTCGCGCAGTACCCACTCGATCGCCTGAAGATCGATCGCAGCTTCATCCGCAACGTCACCAGCGACACGCGTTCGGCCGCGATCGTGCGCGGCATCATCGCGATGGGCCATCGCCTCGACATGAAGGTCTGCGCGAAGGGCGTCGAAAGCGAAGCCGAGCTCGGCTTCCTTCGCCGCAACCACTGCGACTTCTTCCAGGGTTACATCTTCAGCGCACCGCAGCCGGCGGAAGCACTCGGCGAGCTCATCCGCAAGCGGTTCCTGCTGCCGGAAGCGTTCGCACAGACCCGCCCCGAGCGCACGCTGCTGCTGTTGGATGACGAAGAGAACGTGCTGCGTTCGCTCGTCCGCCTGTTCCGTCGCGACGGCTACCAGATCCTCACCGCGAACTCCGTGCGCGAGGCCTTCGACCTGCTGGCCAGCAATCGCGTGCAGGTGATCGTGTCCGATCAGCGCATGCCCGACATGAGCGGCACCGAATTCCTCGGCCGCGTGCGCGATCTGTATCCGGACACGGTGCGGATGGTGCTGTCGGGCTACACCGACCTCGCGTCCATCACCGAAGCGGTGAACCAGGGCGCGATCTACCGCTTCCTCACCAAGCCCTGGAACGACGACGAACTGCGCGAGCACATCCAGGCGGCATTCCGTGCGCATGAGCGGCGGATGCAGGGGGAAGAGGTCGGGTTCTAGGTCGCTTTTCCGCGCTGACCTTTTCTGCGTCGACACAGCCAAGTCGGCAACGCGGAAACCTCAGCCCGCCGCCTCCGGCTGCCGGATCGGCAACACCACGCGGAACGTCGTGCCCTGTCCGACGATGCTCTGCACCTCGAGCCGCCCGTGGTGCTTCTCGACGATGCGATACGAGATCGCGAGGCCAAGGCCGGTGCCGCGACCGATCGGCTTGGTCGTGAAGAACGGATCGAAAATCCGACCGAGCGCTTCCTCCGGAATGCCGCAACCCGTGTCGGCGATGCTCACCCAGGCTTCGTCGTTTTCCTGACCGCAGGCCAGCGTGATCACGCCGCGCTCGGCGATCGCCTGCCCGGCGTTGATCAGCAGGTTCATGAAGACCTGGTTGATCTCGGACGTATGGCATTCGACCAGCGGCATGTCGCCGTAGATCTTCTCGAGCTTGACCTTGTACTTGAGGTCGTTCCACACGATGTTGAGCGTGGATTCGAGGCCTTTGATCAGGTCCGACGGGCGCATCGTCTCGTTGCGGCCGACGTGCGAGAACTCCTTGAGGTCCTGCACGATGCGCGTGACGCGCTCGATGCCTTCGCGCGATTCGTCGAGCAGCTGCGGCAGGTCGCCGAGGATGAAGTCGATGTCCAGCTTCTCGCGGTGCGCACGGATGTCGTTGCGGTAGATCAGCGGGTCGGGCGCCGCGAGCGCGCTCGCATACGTCTCGATCATCGCGAACAGTGCGGAGACGTACTCGCGCAACGTGCCGAGGTTGCTGTGCACGTAGCCGATCGGGTTGTTGATCTCGTGCGCGACGCCGGCGGCGAGCTGGCCGATCGACGCCATCTTTTCGCTCTGCAGCAGTTGCTCCTGCGCGCCTGACAGCGAGCGGTAGGCACGTTCGAGTTCGTCGTGGCGCTGCTGGAGCTCGCGTTCACGCGCGCTGCGCGCGGAGATGTCGGTGATGGCGACGAACCGCTGGCCGTCGTTCTCGCCGCTGCCGCAGAACAGTTCGACCGCGAGCATCACGTCGGGCCGCACCTGCACATCGCGTCGCGAATGGCCCTGCACGCGGGCGATCGACCAGTCGGTGTCGTTCGCAAGCGTCAGCAGCCGGCGCGCGGCATGAGGATCGTCGTGTGCGGCGGGATCGAGACGCGCAGCGAGGCGGCGTGCGCTGGCGTTCGCATAGGCGAGCTCGCCGCGATCGTCGAGCAGCAGAACGGCCATCGGGGCGACGTCAGCCGCCCACCGCATCTGCACGGTCCAGGGATTCGAAGTGACGGGTGTCGAGGTCTCGTTCGCGCTCATCCCACGCCCAGGCATCGCGACTGCGGGCGAACGCCCGCCTGACCTCCGGCATCGTACACGCCGGAGCTCTCCACGCGACCCAAATGACGCAGTGCCCAGGTCACCTCGCGGCGACGTCGGGCGAGCAGGATGCCGTTGGCGCGATTGAGTTCGCTCAGGGCGCTGACGCGCATCGCGTCGGCATGGCCCGGTTGCAGCGACTCGGCGCGGCGCAGCGCCGCGATCTTGGCCTGTGTCGAGCGCAACAGCGCATCGGCATCGTTGTCCAGCAATGCCTGCCGCTCGTCCTGCAGTGCACATTCGAGCGCGTCGAGCGCTTCACCCACCTGCGTGGGCGATGGTGCGGTGTAGGCGGCGGCGAGCATGGCTTATCCCCTCATCTGGCGCTCGAGTGCGACCAGTCGATTCGCGATGTCCTGCGGATTGATCTGGTAGCTGCCGTCGTCGAGCGCGGCACGGACGGCATTGACCTTCGCCATGTCGAGCGGCGCGGGCTGGCCGAGCTGGGATTCCACCGCAGCCTGCAGGCCGGTGGCTTCGCCGGTCAGACGCACGCTGTCCGCTGCCGGCGCGGCAACAACAGGTTTCGAACGGTCGGTACCCGCACGCGCCACGCTGGGCGACGCTGCGGTGTCTACGACCCGGGCCGGGGACGGGCTCAGGCCATCGATCTTGCTGGTCATGGCGAACTCCGGGGAATGAGCGGTCAGGGCAGGTAACGGCGCCCCGTGGACGGACTTGAGGCCCCCGCCACATTTTTTTCGCCGCGGTTCAGACGAGCGGTCATTGCAGGACTTCGACCACCCCGTCCGCGACCAGCCGGCCCCGCACGATCCGCTTTGATTCCAAGTTTTCCACCGCGACCACCGCCCCGGACATCGCATTCCCCAATGCGCGCCCCCCCATGCGGACCTCGATTCCCCCGGCCCGCGACACGATCACCACCGGATCCCCGCGCTTCAGCGTCCCCGCGCCGTCGGCGAGATCCCCGGCGGTCACCACCGCACCCGCCGGCAGGGCGCGCCGGGCGATATGCCCGGCGACCTGCGACGGGTCCGACATCCCCACTCCACTTCCGTTCGCGACGTCGCGACGCTGCACGGTCAACTGCGCGAGGTCGATCGCGGTGCCCGCCTGCACCGGCGCGGTCAGCACGACGACGTCGGCATCGCGACGCACGCGCGCGGGTACCGTCAATCGCCAGCCCGACGGATCCGGACAGCGGACCTCGGCCATGCGCGGCCCCATCGCGACCGCCTGCAGCGGCTGGCTGCAGGCCGGCATGCGCACCGCGCTGTCGACGCGCGCTTCGACCTGCGCCCCGGCGCCGCCCCCCAAGGCGGCCTCCGCGGCGCGCAGGATGTCCGCCACCGGCGTCACGCCATCGGCCGCGTGCGCCAGCAGCACAAAGGCCGCGAGCACCGCGGCGATCGCGCAACGCATCAGCAGGGACAGGCGGGCGGAACGTCTCATGCCGGGGACATAGCAATCGCCGTGCCGGAGCTTTGATGGCGCGCACGTCGGTCCACTCAAGGACGCGCCGGACAGGCCGACAACGCGTGCATGAGCCGCGACCTTCTCGACCGCATCGACCAACGCACGCGCCTGGCCGGCCACAACCGCCTTGCGCTCCTGCTCTTCCGGCTGGGTTCGCGTCAGCTTTTTGGCGTGAACGTGTTCAAGGTGCAGGAGGTCATCCCGCGCCCGCCGCTGTTCACGCTGCCGCAGCTGCCCCCGGCGTTCGCTGGCGCCGCTGACGTCCGCGGCCGCACGGTGCCAGTGCTCGACCTCGCCCGCGCCGTCGGCCATGCCGCACCGGCCGGGAGCCCGGAGCCGCCGTATCTGGTCGTCACCGAGTTCAATCGCACGGTGCAGGGCTTCCTGGTGTCAGGCGTCGAACGCATCGTCAACATCGCGGTCGAGGACATCCAGCCGCCGCCGGATCTGGGTGGCGAGTGCCATTACCTGACGGGCGTGACGCGCTTCCACGGCGAGCTGATCCAGCTGCTGGACGTGGAAAGCGTGCTGGCCGAGTCGGCGCCGCGTGCCTCGGAAATCGCGGGGGTGCAACCGCTTTCGATCAGCGGCGACGTGCCGCGCGAAGTGCTGGTCGTCGACGACTCGCGCGTGGCCCGCAACCAGATCCGCCAGCTGCTCGACCAACTCGGCCTCAACGCAACCCTGCTGTCCGACGGCCGCCAGGCGCTCGAGCACCTGGTGCAGCTGGCCGACAGCGGCACCCCGCCGGACCGCCGCTACGCCATGGTCATTTCGGACATCGAAATGCCGGCGATGGATGGTTACACCCTGACGACGGAAATCCGGCGCGCCCCGGCCCTGCGCTCGCTGCATGTGCTGCTGCACACCTCGCTGTCGGGCGTGTTCAACCACGCGATGGTCGAGCGGGTGGGCGCGGACGACTTCGTTCCGAAGTATTCGGAGCGAGAGCTGGCGAGTCGGATCGAGGCGAGGATTGTGGCGTTGCAGCGGGCCCGGGCGGCGTGAGTCGTCTACGCCCGTGGCGCCGTAAGCCTTTGAAGCTACAGCGTTTCGTCCGCTGACGCGGCCGAGTTACTTTCTTTGCTGGTGCAAAGAAAGGTAACCAAAGAAAGCACCTTTCTCGACGGATCTACAGCTCGCAACGTGCGGGCCCCTCGCGATCGCCACACTCGGCATCCTGCCTCGGGTGGCGACGGCCGACGTCCTGTCGGCCGCCCCTTCGGGGTCTTCACGATTGCGGTCGCACAGCGAGTTTCCAAACAGCTGACAGCCGTTCGGCGGCCACCTGCCCGTACGGCAGCCAGCGGAGCCCGGTCCTGAGACGCTTCCGCTGTGTTGGGCCGCAGGGTTACGAAAGGCTCCAGGACGCAAGCCGCGCCGGCAGCGCACCCCCGCAGACATGGGGTCCGGGAACCGGCGAGACGCCGCTTTCGGCCACTACCTCAATAGCCCACATCAACCGGGAAGACCCCGAAGGGGCGGCGCGCAGGACGCGCGCCGTCGCCACCCGAGGCAGGATGCTGAGTGTGGCGATCTCGAGAGTGCCGCCGGTCGCGAGCGGTAGATCCGTCGAGGAAGGTGCTTTCTTTTGGTTACTTTTCTTTGCACCCGCAAAGAAAAGTGACCCGGTCGCGCCAGCGAACGGAACGCCTTTGCCGTCGCTTCAAGGCTCAAGCGGGCGAGCCAGTGCGGGCCGCCAAAGCAAGCTCGACAAGCGGCAGTAATCCGCCGCCCCAAGTACCGATGGCTCGGCCCGAAGCGGCCGCCGGCACACCCGCTGGCACACCCCTTGCCTAATCCCCTCCGACATCCCGCCCCCGGAGGGGCACATGGCCACCGAATCCTTCCTCGGCATCCACGGCACCGCCCTCGCCTTGCGCGAGCAGCGGCTGCAGTTGCTGTCCGCGAACATCGCGAATGCCGACACCCCGGGCTTCCGCGCCCAGGACATGGACTTCACCAAGGCGCTGACCGCCGCGATGGCGCCCGCTGCCGACGCCGTCGGGACCGATCCCATCAACGCCGCCGCGACTGGTGCGCAGTTCGACGCGCCGTCCTCGCAGCCCAGCCTCGACGGCAACACCGTCGACGGCGAGCGCGCGAAGGCCGCATTCGCGCAGGCCTCGCTCGAGTACCGCGCGACGCTCAACTTCGTCGAATCGAAGGTGCGCACCATGCTCACCGCGATCACCGGGCAGTGAGGACTGCATAAGCCATGAGCAACCTGCCCATCTTCGACGTCGCCGGCAGCGCCATGGGCGCTCAGCAGGTGCGCCTGTCGACCGTCGCGTCCAACCTCGCCAACGCCAACTCGATTTCCGGCAAGGCCGAGGACACCTTCCGCGCCAAGATGCCCGTGTTCGAGGCGACGCCCGTCGAAGGCGATCCCGCACTCGCCGGCGTCAAGGTGCAGACCGTCACCGAATCCAATGCCGCGCCGCTCAAGCGCTACGAGCCGGGCAATCCGCTCGCCGACGACAAGGGCTACGTGTACGCGCCGGACATCGATCCGGTCGCGCAGATGGTCGACATGATCTCCGCCTCGCGCAGCTACCAGGCGAACGTCGAGGTCTTCAACACCGCGAAGGAGCTCGCGGTCGCAACCCTCAACCTCGGCCGATGAGCCGTAGAGGACTTTCCGCATGAGTACCGTGGGCTCCACCACCGACGCGCTGTCGTCCTATGGCGTGACGCCGCTCAGCAAGAAGGAAACGCTCGGCCAGGCCGACTTCCTCAAGCTGATGACCGAACAGCTCAAGAACCAGGATCCGCTCAAGCCGCTCGACGGCACGCAGATGCTGGGTCAGCTCGCGCAGTTCTCCACCGTGCAGGGCATCAACGGCATGCAGGACGCGCTGGGCTCCGTCGCGAATGTCATGGAATCCGACCAGACGCTGCGCGCCGCATCGCTCGTCGGCCACGACGCGTTGATCGATACCGACACCGTGCAACTCGATGCGGGCGCCGGCATGAAGGGCGAAGTACTCGCGACGTCATCCGGCCCGATCACGCTGGAGATCACCGATGCATCCGGCCAGGTCGTCAGTCGCGTGCCCATCGAAGCCAACGGCGCGGGCAGCGTCGCATGGCAGTGGGACGGCAAGACATCGAGCGGCGCCACCGCGCCCGCCGGCACCTACACCATCAAGGCGACGACCGGCAGCGGTGCGTCGACACAGGCGCTTTCGACGCGCGTGTCGTCGCACGTCGACAGCGTGTCGATCGAAGCCAATGGCCTGATGCTGAATCTGCGCGGCATCGGCCCGCAACCGCTCTCTTCCGTCCGCCGCATCGGCTGACCCGACACACGTCGCACGCAACGTCATTACAGGGGTTAATCCATGAGCTTCCGAGTTTCGCTGAGCGGCATGAACGCGGCGCAGTCCGACCTGAATGTCACGTCGAACAACATCGCCAACTCGAACACGACGGGCTTCAAGCAGTCGCGCGCCGAGTTCGCCGACGTGTATCCGACGTCGGCCTACGGACTGTCCAAGAACACCGTCGGTGCCGGCGTGCGGCTGCAGCGCGTGGCGCAGCAGTTTTCGCAGGGCACCGTCGAGAACACCGGCAAGGCGCTCGATCTCGCGCTCAACGGCAAGGGCTTCTTCACGCTGTCGGCGAACGGCACCACCGTCTATTCGCGCGCCGGCAACTTCGGCACCGACAAGGACGGCTTCGTCGTGAATCCTTCCGGCCAGCGCCTGCAGGTCTACCTGCCCGATGCGAGCGGTAGCGGCTTCGACATGGGCCGCATGTCCGACCTGCAGCTCGATTCCGGCGATTCGCCGCCGCTCGCGACGTCGAACGTGGCGGTCGGCACCAACCTGCCCGCCAACGCGAGCGTCCCGGTCACCGCCGCGTTCAACGCCGCGGATCCGACCTCGTACAACTACACGACGTCGATGACCGTGTACGACTCGCTGGGCGCCGCGCACAGCCAGTCGATGTACTTCGTCAAGACGGCCACGCCGAACCAATGGCAGGCCTACACGACGATCGACGGCACTGCCGTCGGCGGCGCGCAGACGCTGCAATATTCGTCGACCGGCACGCTGACCACGCCGGTCGCGCCAGGCAACATCGCGCTGCCGGCGTACACGCCGGCGACGGGTGCCGCGCCGATGAACATCACGCTCAACGTCGGCAACTCGACGCAGTACGGCAGCAGCTTCAGCGTCGCCGCACTCACGCAGGACGGTCACACCACCGGTCGCCTCACCGGCATCGAAGTCGGCTCCGACGGCATCGTGCAGGCGCGCTACACCAACGGCGTGTCGACCGCGCTCGGCCAGGTGGTCGTCACCAACTTCGCGAATCCCCAGGGCCTGCAGCCGCTCGGCGACAACGCGTGGGCGGAGACGTCGGAATCCGGCCAGGCCATGCGCGGTGCCGCAGGCACGGCGGAATTCGGCAATGTGCAGGGCGGCGCGCTCGAGTCGTCGAACGTCGACCTGACCGAGCAGCTGGTGAACATGATCACCGCGCAGCGCAACTTCCAGGCGAACGCGCAGATGATCACGACGCAGGACCAGATCACGCAGACGGTGATCAACATCCGCTGACGGAATTTCCTCGGGGGAGGAGATGGATCGGCCGCCTGCTGTCGGGGCGGCCGTTCTTTTTTGACGCCGGTCGCGGCGCGCTCGTCGCGTTCATCGCATGCAAGCGGCTGGAGAAGCCGTAGCTGGCACACCGCTTGCCTAGCTCCTGCATCGGCACTCGTGCCGCCCGCCCGCAGGGCTTTGCATGATCGACAAGTCGCTCTACATCGCCATGACCGGCGCCAGCGCCTCGCTGCGCGCGCAGGCCAGCGTCGCGCAGAACCTCGCGAACGCCGACACCGTCGGCTTCCAGCAGCAGCTGGTCGCGACGAAGGCGGCGCCCGTCACGGGCCAGGGCCTTTCGTCGCGCGTAGCGACGATCCCGACGATGGCCGGCGTCTCCAGCGCTGCAGGCCAGTTGATCAATACGGGCAACGAACTGGACGTCGCACTACACCAGGATCGCTGGCTCGCGGTGCAGGCACCCGACGGGACCACCGCGTATACGCGCGCCGGTGATCTCAAGCTCACCGAGAACGGCCTGCTCACCACGTCGAACGGGCTGCCCGTTCTCGACTCCGGTGGCGCACCGCTTTCGATTCCGCCCTACCAGACGCTGACGATCGCCGGCGACGGCACGATCTCGATCGTTCCGCAGGGACAACCCGCGTCGACGATCACCGAATCCGGCCGCATCAAGGTGGTCGAGGCCAAGACCTCCGACCTCGTGCGCGGCGACGACGGCCTGATGCGCGCGAAGCCCGGCGCGGCCGATCCGCCGCAGGCGGCGGGCACGTCGCTCGTGAGCGGCGCGGTCGAAGGCAGCAACGTGAACCCCACCGACATGCTCGTGTCGATGATCCAGTACAGCCGCCAGTTCGAGATGCAGGTACGCGTCTTGCAAAGCGGTGACGAGAACGCCCGCAGCGGCAATTCGCTGCTCTCCTCGAAGTAACAGAGAACCGTCATGACCCAGGCTTTGTGGATCGCCAAGACCGGCCTCGACGCGCAGCAGACGCGCATGTCGGTCATTTCCAACAACCTCGCGAACGTCAATACGACCGGCTTCAAGCGCGATCGCGCGAACTTCGAGGATCTCCTCTATCAAACCGTTCGCCAGCCGGGCGGTTCGACGTCGGAGCAGACGCAGCTGCCCTCGGGCCTGCAGATCGGCACCGGCGTGCGCGTCGCCTCGACCGCGAAGAGCTTCGCGCAGGGCAATCTTTCGAACACGGGCAACGCGCTCGACGTCGCGGTGAACGGCCGCGGCTTCTTCGAAGTGCTGATGCCCGACGGCACATCCGCGTACACGCGCGACGGCTCGTTCCAGATCAACTCGCAGGGCGAGATGGTCACGAACGAAGGCTATCCCGTGCAGCCCGGCATCACGCTGCCGCAGGGCACGCAGAGCGTGACGATCGGCGCCGACGGCACGGTCACTGCGCAGGTCGAAGGCCAGGCCGCGCCGGTGCAGGTGGGTTCGCTCACGCTGGTCGACTTCGTCAATCCCGCCGGCCTCCAGGCCAAGGGCGAAAACCTCTACGCCGAAACCGGTGCCAGCGGTCCGCCGCAGCAGGGTAATCCGGGCACGTCCGGCCTCGGCACGCTGGTGCAGGGTTCGGTCGAAGGCTCGAACGTCAACGTGGTCGAAGAACTGGTGTCGATGATCGAGACGCAGCGCGCGTACGAGACCAACGCGAAGGCGATCTCCACCGTCGACAACATGCTCGGCTATCTCAACCAGAACCTGTAAGGCTTCGCGATGAAGACGCTCGCCCTCCTCTGCGCCCTCGCCTCGCTCACGGGCTGCGCCACCGCCATGGGCGACGTGCGCACGTTCCAGCAGGATCCCGCCGTGCCGACGTCGCAGCAGATCCACGCGCAGATGGCCGCGCAGACGGTGATGCGTGCGCAGTATGCGCAGCAACAGCAGCAGGCCACGATGCAGCCGGTTGCGATGGTTGCGACCGCAGGCGACGGCGGCGGCTCGATCTACAGCAATGCGGGCGCGACCGGCACGAAGACCATGCGCCTGTTCCAGGACAACAAGGCGCGCGACGTCGGCGACCTGCTGACGATCATCCTCGTCGAAACCACGACGGCGTCGACCAAGGCCAGCACGGCGATCAACAAACAGTCGGCGATCGACCTGTCGGCACCGACGATCGCGGGCCAGGGCGTCACGTACAAGGGCAAGAACATCCTGCAGGTCGGTGTCGACGGCAAGCGCGGTTTCAACGGCGCGGGCGACACCAAGCAGAGCAATTCGCTGGACGGCACGGTGTCGGTCACCGTCGTGCAGGACCTCGGCAATGGCAATCTGCTCGTGTCGGGCGAAAAGAAGATCCGCCTGAACCAGGGGGACGAAGTCGTGCAGTTCCAGGGCGTCGTGCGCACGTCCGACATCGCGGCCGACAACACCGTCAGCTCCGAACGCGTCGCCGACGCGAAGATCGTCTACGGCGGTCGCGGGCCGGTGTCGCGCAGCAATGCGATGGGCTGGCTGGATCGCTTCTTCAACTCCGCGCTGATGCCGTACTGAGGTCGCGACGATGAATCTTGTTTCGATGTGGCGTCGGTTGGCGCAACACAACGCACCGGTGGCGATCCCACGGCCTGCGCCTAGCTTCGCTCCGCTGACGCGCGCGGCCAATCCGTTCGAACTCGACGCCGCGCGCGACGCCGAGTTCGGTGTCACGCGCACGCCGCTCCGCAGTGGCGCCATGTCGCGCCTGCAGATGCTCCTCGCGGTCGTCGCGATGCTGCTCGTCGGCGCACCCGCGCATGCCGAACGCATCAAGGACCTCGCGCAGGTCGCCGGCGTGCGCGGCAACCCGCTGGTCGGCTACGGCCTCGTCGTCGGCCTCGACGGCTCGGGCGACCGCACCTCGCAGACGCAGTTCACCGTGCAGTCGTTGAAGTCGATGCTCGACCAGCTCGGCGTCACCATTCCGCCGGGCGTGAATCCGCAGCTCAAGAACGTCGCCGCCGTCGCGATCAGTGCCGAGCTTCCGCCGTACGCGAAGCCGGGCCAGAACATCGATGTCACCGTGTCGTCGATCGGCAACGCCGGTTCGCTGCGCGGCGGCACGCTGCTGATGGCGCCGCTCAAGGGCGCCGATGGACAGGTCTACGCGGTCGCGCAGGGTTCGCTCGTCATCAGCGGTTTCGGTGCGGGCGGCAAGGACGGCTCGCGCATCCAGGTCAACGCGACCAACGCCGGCACGATCCCGAACGGTGCGATCGTCGAACGCGCGGTGCCCGGCAATCCGCAGGGCGGCGCGGTCACGCTCAATCTCAACGATTCCGACTTCACCACGGCCTCGCGCATCGTCAGCGCGATCGATCGCACGTTCGGCCCCGGCCATGCACGCGCGGTCGACGGCGTGACCATCGAGATCGCGCCGCCGGCGATGGATCGCATCGCCTTCCTCGCCCAGCTCGAATCGCTCGACGTTTCACCGGGCGAGGCCGCCGCCAAGGTCATCGTGAATTCGCGCACCGGCACGGTGGTGATGGGCGGCAATGTCAGCGTGCTTCCGGCCGCGGTGTCGCATGGCTCGCTCACGGTGTCGATCACCGAGTCGGCGCAGGTCAGCCAGCCGAACGCGTTCGCGGGCGGCGGCACGGCCGTGGTGCCGCAGTCGACGATCCAGGCCACGCAGACCGGCGGCCGCATGTTCAAGTTCGAAGGCGGCACGTCGCTGGACGCCATCGTGCGCGCGGTGAATGCCGTCGGTGCGGCGCCGGGCGACATCGTCGCCATTCTCGAAGCGCTCAAGCGCGCAGGTGCGCTGAAGGCCGAGCTCGAGGTCATCTGACGACGGACTTCTGACGGTCGCCCGTGAAAGGCGGACGGCCGTCACGCGTTCCACCGCGTCCAAGGAAACCGGCCGCTGCGCCGATAACCACCGGAACACGGTCGCTCTACTCCGCACCGCCCACCCAGGAAGCCCCGCCGCCCGGCACACCGCTTGCATTGGTCCCGACATGCGCCTTCAAACCGCCATCGCCCTGGATCACGCACAGACGGCCTCGACGTCGCGGCCGGCTATGGAAAAGGCCGCCCACGAGCTGGAGACCCAGTTCGCGAGCATGCTCATCAAGTCGATGCGTGGCACATCGAGCGGCGATCCACTCGCCGGCGGCGACACCACGTATCGTGAGATGTACGACAACCAGCTCGCCAAGGAGCTGAGCAAGGGGCGCGGCCTCGGCCTCGCACCGATGATCATGAAGCAGCTGGAGCGCAGCACCGGGCAATCGTCGACGCCTGCGGTGCAGGGCCCGCTGCCCCTCGTGCGCCCGGCAGGCAGCTCGATTCCCCTGTCCGCGCCGTCGGGCCTTGCACCGATGAAGCTCGGTGAATCGCTGCAGCTCGCACCGTCGAGCAGCGGCGTCTCGATGAACACCCTGTCCGCACCGACGACGCCCGTCCCCGCGCCCACCGCCTCTGCCAGCACCGACGCCTGCGGTCCGCTCACGCCGATGGACTGCAGCAGCCCCGAAGCGTTCGTGAAGTCGCTGTGGCCCCATGCGAAGAAGGTCGCGCAGGAACTCGGCGTTTCGGCCAAGGCGCTGATCGCCCAAGCCGCGTTGGAAACGGGCTGGGGTCGCAAGCTCGTCGGCGGCAACGGCAACGTGTCGCACAACCTGTTCGGCATCAAGGCCGGCGGCGGCTGGAGCGGCAAGAGCGTGGCCTCGGCTACGCACGAATACGTCGACGGCGTGCGCCAGAGCCAGCGCGCGAATTTCCGTTCCTACAGCACGCCGGCGGACAGCTTCTCCGACTACGCGCGTCTGCTCGGCGGCGGCCGCTACGCGAATGCACGCGGCACCGGCGAGGATGCGCATGCATTCGCGTCCGCACTGCAACACGCGGGTTATGCAACGGATCCGTCGTACGCCAACAAGATCACCGCGATCGCGAACGGCGCCACCATGCGCCGCGCGCTCGCTGCACTGGGGAGTGCGTAAACCATGAGCGTGCTCTCCACCGGCACCAGCGCCCTGCTCGCCTTCCAGCGCGCGCTCGGCACCGTCAGCCACAACGTCGCCAACGTCAACACGGAAGGCTACTCGCGCCAGCGTGTCGATCTCGAAGCGCGGCCCGGGCAGAACGTCGGCGCGGGTTACGTCGGTTCCGGCGTGTCGATCCAGAAACTTCAGCGTCTTGCCGACGGCCTCAACTTCGCGCGCCAGGCCGACAGCAGCGGCGAACTCGGTCGCCTCAAGCAGCTCAGCACCTACGCCGATCGCCTCGACGGACTGTTCAGCAATTCGTCGACCGGGCTCGCGACGCCGTGGTCGAACTTCTACGGCACGGTGAAGGGCGTGGTGTCCGAGCCCGGCTCCAGCATCGCGCGCGGCGCCATGCTCGACTCGGCCGACCAGCTCGCGGCGCGTTTTCGCGCGATGGATTCGCAGCTGACGTCAATGGGCACCGAATCCGACCAGCGCCTCGCCGCGCAGGTCGACGTCGCCAACCAGCTCGCGACCGAAATCGCCAAGCTCAACGAACAGATCACCACGTCCGGCTCGAACGCGAGCCCGGACCTCATCGACCAGCGCGACCTGCGCATCGACAAACTCGCCGCACTGACCGGCGCGCAGGTCGTTCCGCAAGACGACGGTGCGTTGAACGTGTTCAGCGGCGGCCAGGCGCTCGTGCTGGGCGCACGCGCCGGGAAGCTGACACTCGCGCAGGATCCCTATCGCGCCGATCGCAAGGTGCTGTCAATGGACACGCCGGGCGGCGTGGTCAAGCTGCCGTCAGGTTCGCTGTCCGGCGAGATCGGTGGCCTGCTCGAATTCCGCGAGCGCGTGCTCGACCCCGCGCGTGCCGACCTCGGTCGCATGGCCACCGCGTTCGCCGTCTCGATGAACACGCAGAACCGCGCGGGCGTCGACTACACCGGCGCCGCGGGTGCCGACCTGTTCTCGATCGTGCCGCCGCCGGTCAACGCGAACGCACTGAATACCGGCACCGCGTCGTTCGCTGCGAGCATCACCGACGTCAGCGCGCTCAAGGGTTCGGACGTCGAGCTGCGCTTCAACGCCGGCACCTGGAGCGCGTTCCGCTCGGGCACGGGTCAAGCGCTGACGATGACCGGCACCGGCACGGCCGCGAGTCCGCTGGTGGTCGAAGGCGTATCGCTGGTCGTCAGCGGCGCCGCCGCCAACGGCGACAAGTTCACGCTGCGCCCGACCTCGGAAGCCGCGGGTTCGCTGCAGCTGATCCAGAAGGATCCGAACAAGATTGCGGCGGCGTCCCCGCTCACCGCGAAGATCGACACGACGAACCTCGGCAACGCCAAGCCGGGCACGATGCAGGTGACGGACGCCACGCAGTTCGCCTCGTTCACCACGGCGCAGATCGACTTCATCGACGCCACCCACTACACCATCGACGGCGGCGCGCCGCAGGTGTTCACGCCGGGCCAGCCGATCGCCGGCACCAGCTGGTCGATGGCGGTCGACGGCACGCCGGAAGCCGGCGACTCGTTCACGCTGTCGCGCACGCCGGCGAAGTCCACCGACAACAGCAATGCGCGCCTGCTCGCCGCACTCGACGACAAGACGGTGCTCGACGGCGGCACGATGGGCATGACCACCGGCCTGTCGCGCATCACCTCGCGCATCGGCTCGGACTCGGCCAATGCGCAGATGAACCTCGAGGCGCAGCAGGTGCTGCACGACCAGATCACCGCCGAACGCGATTCCGTGTCCGGCGTGAACCTCGACGAGGAAGCCGCGGACATGCTGCGCTACCAGCAGGCCTACCAGGCTGCGGCGCAGGTGATCTCCGCGGCCGACACCATGTTCCAGACGCTGCTCGGCGCCGTGCGCCGCTGATCCGGAGAACCGATCGCATGCGCATCTCCACCTCCGGCCTGTACCAGCAGGGACTCGCGGCGCTCATGCGCCACCAGACCGACATCTCGAAGACGCAGCAACAGCTCGCGACGGGCGTGAAGCTCACGCGCGCCGCCGACGATCCGGCCGGCATGGCGCAGGCGCAGCGCATCGACTACGCGGTGTCGCAGCTCGACAACTTCGAGAAGAGCGCCGGCCTGCTGCAGAACCGCCTGCAGGCACAGGAAGCCGCGCTCAGCGACGGCAACGACTACCTCACGCGCGTGCGCGAACTCGTCGTGCAGGCGAACAACGGCACGATGTCCGACTACGACCGCCAGATGGCGGCCTCGGAAATCCGCCACCTGCGCGCGAGCCTGATCGACGTCGCGAACCGCAACGACGGCAACGGACGTTCGCTGTTCGCCGGCCAGCGCGACGGCGTCGTGCCGTTCTCGGACGCGGCGGGCGTCGTAACTTACAACGGCGACGACGGCCAGAACCGCGTGGAAGTCTCCGCCGACATGGCGCTGGCCGACGCCGACCCGGGCAGCGCGGTGTTCATGCGCGCGCGCACCGGCGACGGCACGATCCGCGCGAGTGCCACCGCGGCGAACACCGGCACCGGCGTGCTGCAGTCCACCAGCGTCACCGATCCGGCCGCCTGGAACGGACGCACGCTCACCCTCGAATTCACCGCGCCCGGCGCATGGCGCGTGCTCGACGGCGCGACCGTGGTCGGCAGCGGCACCTACACCGATGGCGACACGCTGCAGGTCGCCGGCATCAAGACGCGCCTGACCGGCGCGCCCGCGACGGGCGACACCTTCACCCTGCAGTCCGCACCGCGCCAGGACGTGTTCACCACGCTCCAGACCCTGGCCGACGCGCTGGAAACACCGACGATCACTGCGCAGCAGAAGGCGCAGAACGGCAATGCGATGACGACCGCGCTGTCGGACATCACCGCTGCGCAGGAGCATTTCCTCAGCGTCCGTGCGACCACCGGCGCGCGGCTGGCCTCGCTCGACCAGGCCGCCGACGACCGCTCCGGCACCGCGCTCTCGCTCAAGGACACCCTCTCGGGCCTGCGCGACACCGACTACGCCGAGGCCAGCACCCGCCTGAGCCTGCAGATGACCGCCATCGAGGCCGCCCAGAAGACCATGCTGCGGGTACAGTCGATGTCCCTCTTCGACAAGCTGTAAAGTCGGCCGCATGCTGATCCCGACCCCGTGGCGACCGTACGCCGCCCCCCGGAACGCCATCGCATGAGCGAGCTTCCGCCCGCCCCGACCGAAGGCGAGAGCCTGTACGAGAAGTACATGCTCCATCACCCCGCGGACATCCGCGGCTGCCTGAAGCAGCTCGTCGACAAGCATTGCGTACTGCTCGTGCACGCGGCCGGCACCGAGAACGCGGTCTCCGTCGCGCTCGCCGTCGGCCCGTCGTCGATGTGGATCGACGTGCCGCGCGATGCGGCGCTCACCGAACAACTGCTCGCCGCCGATCGACTGCGCTTCGAAAGCTCGGTCGATCGCATCACCGTCCGCTTCGCCACCGGCGCCGCGCGCACCGGCACATACGAAGGCCTGCCCGCGCTCGAAGTGCCGATCCCGGTCAAGGTGATGCACCTGCAGCGTCGCGAGTACGTGCGTCGCGAGCCGCCGGGCACGGTGTCCTGCATTCTTCCGGTGAACGCGGAGGGCGGCGATCGTCGCGTCGTGCGCGCGAGCATCGCCGACATCGGCGGGGGTGGCCTTGCAGTACTCACCAGCGACGACGCCAGCATCGAGATCAACACCGGCGATTTGTTCCCCGGCGTGATCCTCGAACTGCCGGACCAGGAATCGATGACGGTGACGTTGCGCGTGCAGCATGCGCAGCGCATCGACCAGCGCGGTCGTCGCGTCTGGCGCGCAGGCTGCAGCTTCGTCGACCTCACCGTGCAGGACCAGGCGCGCCTGCTGCGTTACGTGATGCAGCTCGATCGCATGCACATGGCGAAGATGCGCGACGACTGACGCGCGTACCGCTGCGCTGCACGACGAAACGCGACGCCTTGTGCGTCGCGTTTTTCTTTTGGTGTCGACCTTCGTGCACAGCGCGCAAGTCATGCGCCCGGTACATCCGCGTCGTCGCACATACCCTCGATCGCGACACCGCGTCCATGAATTCGCCAGATGCGCGCGAATCCCGGCGAAAACTCAATTTTTCGCCGTCGCCGCCGATAACGTCGCCCCTCGATTTCGCGCATTCGATCTGCATCGCGTGCGAACGGCCGCTCAAGTTTTCCGCATCGCAGCCGAACGCGCATGCGCGGTGGCCGCGATGCGCATCACAACTCGCGCAAAAACGTCTTGACGCATGAAAGCGGCCTAAAGCCCGGCGCCGGGGATGCCGTTACTCACCACAGCAGCGGCGAAGGCAATCCCGCCGAACCCTGCGGAAACCGGCTCGAAAGGCTTTCGCCGCCCCGCCGGAACATAACTGGAGACAAGCAGAAATGGCCGCAATTAATACCAACGTGATGTCGCTGAACGCGCAGCGCAATCTGACGACCAGCGGTGCCAGCCTCGCCACCAGCATCCAGCGCCTGTCGTCGGGCCTGCGCATCAACAGCGCGAAGGACGACGCCGCCGGCCTCTCGATCTCCGAGCGCATGACCTCGCAGATCCGTGGCCTCGACCAGGCCGCCCGCAACGCCAACGACGGCGTGTCGCTCGCCCAGACGGCGGAAGGCGCCCTCGGCGAAGTCGGCAACAACCTGCAGCGTATCCGCGAGCTGGCCGTGCAGGCCTCGAACGGCACGAACTCGCAGTCGGACCGTGACGCGCTGAACGCCGAAGTCACGCAGCTGCAGTCGGAAATCCAGCGCGTGTCGGCCACCACCAAGTTCAACGGCGTGAACCTGCTCGACGGTTCGTTCGCCGGCGTCGCCTTCCAGGTCGGCGCGAACTCGGGCGAGACGATCACGGTCGCGTCGATCGCGAACGTGCAGACCTCGGCCCTCGGTGGCGCCGTCACGCGTTACTCGGGTTCGGTCGCCGCGTCGTCGGTCACCGGCTTCGCCACGGCGATCGCTGCGGGCGGCGTGACGATCAACGGTACCGACATCGGCGCGATCACCGCGGCCGGTAGCGCCCAGGAGCGCGTCGGCCAGCTCGCCGAAGCGATCAACCGCGTCTCCGCGCAGACCGGCGTCGGCGCCTCGTACGACCAGGCTTCGGGCCAGCTGACGCTCTCGTCGTCCGCCGCGATCACGATCGCCGGTACGACGAACAGCGCAACGGTTGCCGGCTTCGCCAACGCCTTCTCGGCGACGAGCTCGACCACCACCGGTATCGGCAACGTCAACGTGTCGTCCTTCGCTGGCGCACAGATGGCGATCGACGTCGCCGACGCGGCACTGAAGTCGGTGAACACCTCGCGTGCAAACCTCGGCGCGCTGCAGAACCGCTTCAGCTCGGTCGTGTCGAACCTCAACACCACCTCCGAGAACCTGTCCGCTTCGCGCAGCCGTATCCGCGACGCCGACTACGCCAAGGAAACCGCCGAGCTGTCGCGCACGCAGATCCTGCAGCAGGCCGGTACGGCGATGCTCGCCCAGGCGAACCAGGCGACGCAGGGCGTCCTCAGCCTGCTCCGCTAAGCGACTCTCCGCTGGAAAACTCGGCCCGGGATGCGTCATGCATCCCGGGTCGTTCCGGATAAGGCGACGTGTCCGACATCGCATCCGTCAAGCCCGCAGCATTACCTCCCACCTCGACGCCCGGCGCCGGGGTTTCGTCGTTGGCGCACGCCGCGCCGGTGGCACCCGCACCACCGCGCACGCCCGCCGCGCTGCAGAAGCAGCTCGACGATCTCCTCGCCGACAGCGACACCTCGCTGCGTTTCCGCGTGGACAGCGCGTCGCACCGCATCGTCGTTTCCGTGCTCGATCACGACGGCGCGGTAATCCTGCAGATTCCCGATGAGACCGCGCTCACGATCGCGCGCCGGCTCGCCCTGACCGGTTCGCTGCTCGACACACGCGCCTGAGTCGCCAAGGCCGCTAAAGCACGGCCCGAAGGCGCCGTTAACCAACCCGGGAAAGCGCCGCACCGTGGCGCACCGGAGGTTTCATGGCCAGCATTTCCGGCGGCGGGTCCATCGACGTCACCACGCTCGTCAGCCAGCTGATCGCCGCCGAGCGCGCGCCGACCGACAAGCGCTTCGACAAGGTGCAGACCACCGCGCAGGCGCAGATCTCCGCGTTCGGCCAGATCACCAGCGCGATGTCGAGCCTGCAGAGCGCGCTCAAGCGCTACGACGGCGACGGTGCCCTGCCCGGCCGCAAGGCGACGGTCGCGACGGACGCGGGTTACACCGCGAGCGCGACGTCGTCCGCGAAGCTCGGCAACTACCAGATCAGCGTCGAACGCCTCGCCACCGCGCACAAGTTGCAGGCCGCGCCGGCCGACAAGGTCGCGCAACTCGGCTACGGCCGCCTGAGCATCCAGGTCGGCACCGGCAATGCGGTCGACATCGACATCGCCGACGGCAGTGGCACGCTCGCCGGCATTCGCGATGCCATCAATTCCAAGATGAGCGCGCAGGGCGTCAACGCGACGATCGTGCACGGCGACGCGGGCGACGTGCTCACCATCGCGTCGACGAAAACCGGCAGCGCGGGTCAGCTCACGATCACGACGAGTGGCGGCGACGGCAACCTCGGCGTCTTGGCGACGACTGGCGGCACGATGACGCAGCTCTCGCCGGCCCAGGACGCGCAAGTGAAGATCGACGGCGTGCTGCGCACGTCGAGCTCGAACACGATCAGCGATGGCCTCGACGGCGTCACGCTCACGCTCACCAAGGCCGCGCCGAATACCCCGTTCGCGCTGGACGTCACCACCGATGCGAGCTCGCTCAAGGCATCGCTGCTGGTGTTCGTGAGTTCGTACAACACCGCGCTTAGCCAGATGCGCTCGCTCACGCAGGCCGGCTCCGACGGCAAGACCGCCGGCACGCTGGTCGGCGATGCGACGCCGCGCTCGATCATGCAGGGCATGCGCTCGATGATCTCGGGCGCGTACGGCGATCTGTCGAAGCTGGGCTTCAAGACCGCCGTCGACGGCTCGCTCACGCTCGATGGCGCGAAGTTCGACACCGCGATCGCGGCCGACCCCGCTGCCGTCAGCAAGATGTTCGGATCGAGCGCGCCGCTGGGCAAGCAGATGCGCAGCGCGATGGATTCCTGGGTCGGCACCGGCAGCGTTTTGAGCAGCCGTACCGATGGTCTGAATAAAAAGCTCAAGGATTTGCAGAAGCAGCGCGATAACTACGAGGTACACATCGATCAGCTGACCACGCAGTACCGCACGCAGTTCACCGCGCTCGATGCTCTCGTGAGCAAGCTGCAATCGACCAGCACGTACCTGTCGCAACAGCTGTCGTCGCTGCCCTCCTGATCGAGATTCCGAGCACCGCCATGAGCTATCACGCCGTCGCCAACCAGTACCGACAGACCGCCGTGTCGAGCGCGGTGCTCGACGCCGATCCGCATCGCCTCGTCGCCCTGATGTTCAACGGTCTGCGCGAACGCCTGCAGCTTGCGGCGGCCTGCATCGACGCCGGCAACGTCGCCCGCAAGGGTCAGGCGATCAGCGAGGCGTCGACGATCGTCGGCCACCTCGCCGGTTCGCTAAACATGGAAGCCGGCGGCGAGATCGCGCAGAACCTGCTCGCGCTCTACGACTACGTGCAGCGTCGCCTGCTCGAGGCGAACATCGCCAACGACACCGCCGCGCTGCGTGAATGCGATGGACTCATCGCGGACATCGAATCGGCCTGGAACGCGATCGCACCCGGCGCGCAGCCTGCCCGCGCGGCGACGATGGGAGCCGGCGCATGAGCACGCCGATGCTGCCCACCGACGCGATCCGCACCTGCATCGCCAACAATGATTTCGACGGCGCCCACGCGCTGCTGGTCGAGCACGAGACCGCGCTGCGCGCGAGTTTCGAAACCGGTTCCGAGGTCGAGAAGAGCTGTCGCGAATCGTGGCTCGAACTGCTCACCGCGCAGCGTTCGCTGATCGAAGAGCTGCGCAACGCACGCGACGACGCGCAGCGCACGCTCGAGCGCATGGGCCGCGACGGCCGCGCGATCAAGGCCTACCTGGCCTGATGAGCGCCGACGCCGCGCGCGACTCGCTGTTCGGCGACGCGATCGCCAGCGAGGACGCGCGGCCGCTCTCGATCCTTCCGCCGCTCCCCGAAGCGCGTCAGCGCGCCGCCCTAGCGCGCGGTGAAGCGCTGATGCGCGCGCTCGCGCTTGTCGACGAGGCCCGCGCCGACGACGACGCCGAACCCGGATCCGATCCCGCGGTCCGCCGGCTCGAAGCCAAGGTCGACCTGCTGGTCGGCCTGGTCGGCGCACTGATGCAGCGCGACCAGCCTGCCGATCCGGTGCGTCCACTCGACTGGTCCGCGCGCGGCGCCGCGGTGTCCCTCGGCCCCGACGACACCGTGCCCGCCGTCGGCGACGCCGTCGTCCTGCGCCTGCAGCCGTCCGACACGCTGCCGGAAGCCCTGCTCCTGCCCGCCCACGTGCTGGCGATCGACAGCGGTCCCGACGGCGCCCGCGCCTGGCTGCGCTTCGACCCCTTGCCCACCGGCCTGGAAGCGCTGCTCGAGCGCCATCTGTTCCGCCTGCACCGTCGGGCCGTCGCCGAGCGTCGACGCCAGCGCTGAGCGCCGCGTCTTGGCGCGATCCGGCCGCTCGGCTAAGGTGCGGCCACCTCCCCCGATCCGAGCTGCGTGCGCGTCCTCATCTGCGACGACCACACCCTGATCCGCGCCGGCCTGCGCCGGCTCGTCGAGTCGTTCGACGGGATCGAGGTGGTCGGCGAAGCGGCGAGCGGCGACGAAGCCGTGATGCGCACGCGCGACCTGCATCCGCATGTGGTGCTGCTCGACCTCTCCATGCCCGGCCGCAACGGCTTCGACACGCTGGAGGAACTGCGGCGCGTCGCGCCGGACACCGCGGTCGTGATCATGTCCATGCACGACGACGGTGCCCACGTACGGGAAGCGCTTGCGCGGGGCGCGCAGGGGTTCGTGGTCAAGGAAGCCGCGCCGGCGGAGCTGGACATCGCCCTGCGCGCCGCATTCGCCGGCCGCGTCTTTCTCAGCCCGCAGGTGTCGACGGCGATGCTCGGCGATGCCGGCGCGCGTCCGCGCAAGGGCACCGATCCTGCCACCTTGCCGCCGCGGCAGCGCGAGATCCTGGCCGCGCTCGGCGCGGGTCGCACGACCAAGCAAATCGCTGCGGACCTCGGCATCTCGGTCAAGACCGTGGAAACGCATCGCGCGCGCCTGATGGAAGCGCTCGGCTGCCGCAACGCGGTCGAGCTGGTGCGCACCGCGGTGCAGTGGAGTTCGCGGGTGCCGTCGAAGGACGCGTCCTCGCCCTGAGCGAGCCCGACCGTTCGTCGGGCAACTGTTCAGCTAGCCCACCGGACCGGCCGCGCTTTTTCGGAGGCCGCCACATTTCGCGTCGAAATACCGGCAGCGGCGTAGGGCATTCCCCGACAGCCCCGACATCTCCCGTGGCCGCCGCGTCGGGATCGCCCTGATCTGGCGTCTGGCACGGCTCCTGCACGATGCGCTGCAGGATTCATGCCGTACTAACGAAACCGGTCCAGGGAGAGTCGAATGAAAGCGTCGGTTCGCGCGCAGATGTCGCAGTCGCTCAACCTGACGCCGCAGCTCCTGCAGTCGATCCGGCTGCTGCAGCTGACCGCCCCCCAGCTCGAAATGGAGCTGCGCCAGGCGCTGGACCGGAATCCGATGCTGGAACTCGACGAAGGCGACGAGGCCGGCGAGACCGATGCGGACAGCCGTGAGGCCGCGTCGGACGAAGCATCGTTCGAAGCTTCGGCCTGGGACGAGCTTCCGGAACCGCAGTTCCTGTCGGGCATGAGTGGCGGCGTCACCGTGGGGGATGACGACGCCACCGCCCGGATCGCCGACGGCGAATTCAGCGACTGGCGCCTGCGCCTGCTGAAGGAGCTGCGCCTCGACTGGTCGGCCGGCGACCTGCTGATCGCCGCGTGGTGGCTGGACCGCACCGCGGACTCCGGCCTGCTGGAAGGCGAGCTCGCCACCCTGACCGCTGAGGGCGCCGCGGAACTCGGCGTCGATGCGAAAGCCATGGAAATCGTCCGCCTGCGCCTGCTGCACGGCGACTGGGCGGGCCTCTGCGCGGTCGACGCCTGCGAGTGCCTGGTCGCGCAGCTCCATCGCCTGCCCGCCTGCGGCGAACGCGATCTCGCCGGGCGCATCGTCCGCGATCACCTCGCCACCCTCGCCCGCCACGACGGCCGCGCCCTGGCGGATGCACTCGACTGCAGCGTCGAAGCCGCGAACGCGGCGGTCGCGTTGATCCTCTCGCTCGACGCCTGCCCGGTGCCCGAGCCTTCGATCCGCGACGACGATCACGTCGTGCCGGACGTCGTGGTGCGCAAGCTCGGCGGGCAATGGCGCGTGAACCTCAACGGCAGGACGCTTCCGAAAGTGCGCATCTCCGCGCATTGCGAATCCGGCCTGTCCGGTGCCAGTGGCGACGTCTCCGCGCTCCGCGGTCTTCTGGACGAAGCACGGTGGCTGGTGCGCGGCATCGCCATGCGCAACGACACGTTGCTGCGCACGACCCAGGTGCTGGTGGAACGTCAGCGGGCCTTCCTCGATCAGGGCGAAGAGGCGATCGCGCCGCTGACCCTGCGCGAAGTCGCCGACGCGATCGGCATGCACGAGTCGACGGTCTCGCGCATCACCACCGGCAAGTACATCCAGACCCCGCGCGGCACCTTCGAGCTCAAGCGCCTGTTCGCGGTGCGGCTGGAGGGTGCGGACGTCTCGGGCGCGGCGGTGAAGGCGATGGTCAAGCGCCTGATCGACGCCGAGTTGCCGCATGCCCCGCTCGCCGACGAGACGATCGCCGGCCTGCTCGCGCGACAGGGCGTGCGCATCGCGCGTCGTACGGTGGCAAAGTATCGCGACCAGCTGGACATCGCCCCCGCGCGGGCACGCCAGCGCCCCGTGGCCGCATACGCGGCCCGGTGAGGGATCCGAGGAGAACTGCATGCTGAGCGTCCTGCTGGTCGACGACCACGAAGGCTTCATCAACGCGGCCGTGCGCCACCTGCGCCGGCTCGACTGGGTGAACATCGTCGGGTCCGCCGGCAATGGCATCGAAGCGATCGCGCAGTGCGAAGCGCTGCGTCCCGACGTCGTGCTGATGGACCTCGCCATGCCCGAGATGGGGGGCCTTCAGGCCACGCGCCTGATCAAGGCGCAGGACGCCCCGCCCTACGTCGTCATCGCCAGCCATTTCGACGATGCCGAACACCGTGAGCACGCGCTGCGCGCCGGTGCCGACGCCTTCGTCAGCAAGCTCTCCTACATCCACGACGTCATGCCGCTGCTCGAGAAGTTGGCCGGGCGCGCGGCGGAGGTCGGAGCGACCGAATGAGCGAGTCGCGCATCCTGGTGGTGGATGGCGACATGGCGCGCGCAGAACGCGTCGCCACCCTGCTGGAATTCATGGACTTCACCCCGCGCCTCGTCGCCGACGCGGCCGACCTCGACCTCGCGCGCTCGAAGGCGACGGACTGGGTCGCGATCGTGGCGGGTGACGTCGGTGACCCGGGCGCGTGGTCGGCGTTCGTCGACTGGTTGTCGCGCCAGCCGTTGCACTCACCGCTGATGGTGTTGCCCGGCCACGACGAGCGCGCGCCGTGGCGTTCGCTGGTGCACCCCGATTCGGTTTGGCCGCTCGACTACCCGATCCGTCGTCCGCAACTGCAGGAAGCGTTGCGTCGCGCCAGCCTCAAGCGCATCGACGACGAGGAACGCCAAGACAAGCAGAGCGTCGGGCCGACCGGTTCGTCGGAAGCGGTCACGCGACTCAATCGCATGATCGACCAGGTCGCCGGCTTCGATACGACCGTGCTGATCCTCGGCGAGTCGGGGACGGGTAAAGAAGTCGCGGCGCGCACCATCCATGAGCGATCGAAGCGCGCCGGCAAGCCGTTCGTCGCGATCAACTGCGGCGCAATTCCCGCGGACCTGCTCGAAAGCGAACTGTTCGGCCACGAGAAGGGCGCGTTCACCGGTGCGCTGACGCAACGCAAGGGCCGGTTCGAAATGGCCGAGGGCGGCACGCTGCTGCTCGACGAAATCGGCGACATGCCGATGGCGATGCAGGTGAAGCTGCTTCGCGTCCTGCAGGAACGCACGTTCGAACGCGTGGGCGGCACGCAGGTGTATTCCTGCAACGTACGTGTCGTCGCCGCGACGCACCGCAACCTCGAGGACCAGATCGCCAAGGGCGGCTTCCGCGAGGATCTCTTCTATCGCCTCAACGTCTTCCCGATCGAAATGCCTGCCCTGCGCGAGCGCACGGAAGACCTGCCCGACCTGATCTCCGCCATCACCAAGCAGCTCGCCGAAAGCGGGCGCGGCCGCGTCGCGTTGACGGGCGAAGCCGTGAACGTGCTCAAGCACTATCACTGGCCCGGCAACGTGCGCGAGCTGCACAACCTGCTCGAACGTCTCGCCGTGTTGCATCCGAACAGCCAGGTGCGTGCGACGGACTTGCCGGCGCGCTATCGCGCGGGTGTCGCCGAGCTCCCCGTGGAGCCGGCGATGACGAATCCGACGCCCGCCACGGTGATCGCCGCGACGCGTGCGACGCCCTCCTCTGCGCCGGCCGCGGGTGCCGCCGACCCGTCGACCATCAATCCCCGCGCAACGCTTCCGCCGGAAGGTCTCGACCTCAAGAGCCACATGGCCGAGCTCGAACTCGAGTTGATCCAGGCCGCGTTGCAGCAGGCGAACGGCGTGGTCGCGCACGCCGCGCCGCTGCTCGGTCTGCGTCGTACGACGCTGGTGGAAAAGCTCCGCAAATACGGGATCGACCGCGACGCGGATTGAGTTTTGCTGACCAGTCGCGAAGCTCGAGCGCCGCTACCTGGGGGAGATGCAGCACCGCGAGGGTGACGCACCGTTACCTACCTAGTCGGCGTGAGCCTCTTGAGCCTCGCGCGACATGATGCAGTTCGCACTTCAGTCGCCCGATCGTTGTCAGAACTGCCGATCCAACGGGCTCAGCACCGCGCCCGCGCCGCGGCCCAGCACGTGCGTATAGATCTGCGTCGTCCCGAGATCCTTGTGACCCAGAAGCTCCTGTACGGTGCGAATGTCCTGTCCAGCTTCGAGCAGATGCGTCGCGAACGAGTGTCGCAATGTATGGCAGGTCGCAGGCTTGGTGATCCCGGCGAGCGTGCGCGCCTTCTTGACCGCGCGTTGCAGTGAACTGTCGTCGACGTGATGTCGATGCGCCCGCTTCGTACGCGGGTCGACCGATCGGTTCGCGGACGCGAACACGAACTGCCAGCCCGCCTCTCGCGCTGCATTCGGATACTTCTTCGCGAGCGCGTGCGGCAGTTTCGCTTCGCCGAAACCCTCCGCGAGATCATGACGGTGCAACAGCAGTGCCCGCTCGATCGCACGACGCAGATCCTCGCGCAATGCCTGTGGAAGCGGCACCCGACGATCCTTGTCGCCCTTTCCCTCACGCACGAGAATCTCGCCACGCTCGAAGTCCACGTCCTTGATGCGGAGACGCGTGCACTCCATCAAGCGCATGCCGGTGCCGTAGAGCAATGCCGTCATCAGTCGCGCCTGGCCGTCCATCGCACCGAGCAGTCGATCGACTTCGGCACGTGACAACACGACCGGCAAGCGTCGCGGACGCTTCGCACGCACCACGTCCTGCATCCATGGCAGCTTGAGCCCGAGCACTTCGCGATACAGGAAAAGCAACGCCGCCAGCGCCTGATTCTGCGTGCCGGATGCGACGTCATCGCGCGCCGCGAGGTCCGTCAGGAAGCGTTCGACCTCGGCGCCGCCAAGCTCGCGAGGATGACGACGACCGTTCGCGAGAACGAAGCGTCGCACCCAGCTGACGTAGGCACGCTCCGTGCGCAGGCTGTAGTGTCGGACGCGGACGCGCTCGCGGACGAGATCCAGCAGGCGCTTGCCGCCAGCGTCGGCGGGCGGTTTGAAGCGCGTCGGTGTCGATGCACCCTCGCCGTCTGGAGGATCACCTAGCCAGTGGATCCGGGATTCAGTGGCGGGCAGTTGTGCGTCAGGCGAATTGGAGACCGCCTCCCTCGGGCCGCCCTTGGGCCGCGTCCCGCCTCCAGCAGCCGATGACGTCGGGAGATGCGTTCGTGTGTCCGGCCATCGGCCGTTCGTCGAACGAAACCGGTAGTCGTCCGACGGCGGATCCTCCGCCACGCCCCACCCCAAGCGCCGACCGATTCCTCTGTAAAGCGCGACCAAAGCATCCATGCTACGTAACGTCCCCAACACGACGCGGAAGATGGGGTAATGGTTCAGCGCATTGGTTGCGTAGTCGCTAGGGTCGTGATGCTTCTGGGTGTCAGAACAATCCGATCCGGGCGGTGGAGGCTTACCGCTCCCGCAGTCGGGCGGTATCGAGTTGGGATGGCGCAAGCCGTACGAATTGCTGGGTCAGACGACCGCAAGTCACACGTTCCGATAACCCACTGATTTCTAAGGTCTGGTGTGCGATCCTTTTCCGAGCAACGTGGCGCGTGTCTTTACCGCCCGACTTTTTGAAGAGAATCGGTGTTAGGCCCCAAAAGGAGAGATCATGACTATCCGAATCAAAGGTCTGGTTGCTCGCAACAATGGCGGCGACGGCATCCGCATCGAAGGCGATGTACATGTCGATGCCGAAGATCTTCTCGTAGAGGGGAACGGCGGCAGCGGCATTGCAATCTTGCGCCATGCTCCCCTACTGGAACAGCTCGGCCTTCCTCGGGACACTGATCCTCAAGCGCTTGCTCGTTTGCTCCATGAACTTCAGGGCATTCGACCCGCCAAGCGCGAAGAACACGCAGCCAAGAGCAGCTTGCTCCGCAAGGTTGGGGGCGGCGCGGCCGGCATGGTCGCGTTTGCAGCAAACGTGGCCACACTCGCCGCTAGCCCTCAAGTGTCGCAACTTATTCAGCGGCTCTCGTCGTAACGGGGTTGTGGCCTAACAATTCGTCCAAGCCGACGCCGCTTCGCGGCGCGGCTTAACTCAGGTGTTAGCGCCCACGCCGGCTTGCATTGCGGTTGTCGGGTGAATCGCTTTTCCAAATTTTTTGGCTTACGGCCACATCGGTTTGCAGGTTCATAGCTGCAAGCTCGCGCTGCTCCGTATTCGTCAGGTCGTTGCTGTTCTACGAACGGCAGCGCCAACTTGCCGGCGGCCATCGGTCCGGCAGCTCAGTCTTCCTCGCCTTGCGGCGCGCCTGCGGCGCCCCGATCCGCCTTGCTCGCGGTCATCGCTTTCGTGCCACACTTTTGCCTCGTGGAGCAGCGGGGCCAGCATCTCGGCTGCGTGGGCTCTAACTAGTCGTTCAAGCCGACGCCGCTTCGCGGCGCCGGCTTAACTCCGGTGTTAGGGGGCAAGGTGAGGGCAGTCGCCGGCGCAGCATTTCTCTTCTTGGCAGGCTGTGGCGTCGCGAACGACGCGACGGTTATCGCCGAGCCGAATTCGCCTGCAATCTCGTCCAGCGGGGTCCTGCTGGAGCCCGTGGGTATTGAGACGCTCGGTGGCGTCTTCACCCCTTTGCTGGTGCAGGGCTGCAAGCTGCCGTGTACCGCGCGTCAGACGTTCAGCACAGCAGAAGATCAACAAGGTCAAATCTCGGTCCATCTGCTTCGTGGAAGCGCGGCCGTAGCCAAGGCCAATCACACTCTCGGCAACTACCAGATCTCTGGGTTCAAGCCTGACCGCCGCGGCGAACCGCGCGTTGCGGTGGAGTTTCGCGCAGATGCCCAGGGCATCAGCCTGCGGGCCATAGATCAGCACAATGGGGCACCACTTGTGGTTCGCCGCATTGCCCCCTAACAATTCGTCCAAGCCGACGCCGCTTCGCGGCGCGGCTTAACTCAGGTGTTAGGGCCCAAGAGGCGACATGACCGCAGTCGTGATTCTTCCCGGGCTCGACGGTACAACTTCTTTGCTGGAAGAATTCTGCTCGGCGGTTGCCGAGCGTGGCGTTCCTGCTCATGCAATCGCGTATCCACGCGATCGCCCGCTCGGCTACAACGAGTTGGAGCCGCTAGCTCGAGCACAGTTGCCGTCGTCGCGGCCTTTCGTGTTGCTCGGCGAATCGTTCTCTGGTCCTTTGGCTATTCGCATCGCTGCGGCACCACCCCCAGGTCTCGTCGGGCTCGTTCTTTCCACCACGTTTGCCCGCGCGCCCGTGCGCGGTATCTCAGCCCTCGCTCCGTTAGTCCGGTTTGCACCCGCGCGGCCACCGATGCCCCTGCTGTCTTGGGCGCTCCTCGGCGCGTGGGCTACGCCGCATTTGCAGGCCCAGCTCGCGGCAGCTCTGCAGTCCGTCACTCCGGCTGTTCTTCGCTTACGTGCGGCCGCGGCTATGTGCGTTGATGTCTCGGAGCTGCTCGGCCGCATTCGCGTGCCGGTCCTGCAGCTCACTGCCAACAACGATCGCCTGCTGGCAGCCTCAGCCTCCGCCGAGCTGGCGAAGTCGCTACCCTCGTGCCAAACAATCGCGCTCCTAGGTCCGCATCTCCTACTTCAAACTGCAACGCAACAGAGTGCTCAGGCCGTTGCTGCGTTTGCGCTAGGCTTGGGCCCTAACAATTCGTCCAAGCCGACGCCGCTTCGCGGCGCGGCTTAACTCAGGTGTTAGGCCTCATGTTGAAGGAACAAGCGCTCGTCACAGAAGCATCGGAGCTGTCGAAGCTCCTCGATGATTCTGTCTTGCGCTACTGCGAACTGGCCGTTCCGTCGATCGAAGGGGGCCACATCGGCTCGGCCTTCTTGTTCTGCACTCTTCACGGAATTGATTGGTACTGGCCACATTTCAACTTGGGCCTGTTCGTTGGCTGCACCTTTACCGGCTGCGCCTTTCGCGGAGCCATTTTCTCCGGGTGCCGATTCGTCGACTGTCGGTTCGAGGACTGCACCTTCGGTCCGGATAATCTGCAGGGCGAATGCGAGTTCAATGAAACCGTCTGGTACGGTTGCACTCAGAAGAACTGTATTGGGCTCGGCAGCCTTGTTCCGGCTGAGGCCTAACAATTCGTCCAAGCCGACGCCGCTTCGCGGCGCGGCTTAACTCAGGTGTTAGGCATCAGCTGAGAATGCTCTGAGAGGTTGGCGCGTTGCGCCGCCTGCGTTGCACGCGGCTTCACTCGCAATCTCTCGCGCATCGTCCATCTCAAGCTCATCGCATCGCTGCCCGCTTTCGCGCGCAGCTCACCGATTCCAAGCCGTCTTCGGTCACACGGAATCGCGCCCGACTGTCAGGCGGCAGCGTCGCAGGCCGCGTGCTCGGCGGGCATGACCGCAGCGCCCGATCTTTCCCGCGCCGCCATCGGGTCGGGTGGCACTTCGCGGGCGCCACTGATTCCTATCGCGGGCGTTTCGCTCCCGGCAGCCCAGGCAGGCGTCGTCGCGGCGCTCTTCCCTGTCCTAGCTTCTAGATCGTGCTCCGCAGCGGTATCGTTGCGCCTAACAATTCGTCCAAGCCGACGCCGCTTCGCGGCGCGGCTTAACTCAGGTGTTAGGCATCAGCTGAAAATGCTCTGAGAGGTTAACGCGTTGCGCCGCCTGCGTTGCACGCGGCTTCACTCGTAATCTCTCGCGCCGCAGTCCATCTCAAGCTCATCGCATCGCTGCCCGCTGTCGCGCACAGCTCACCGATTCCAAGCCGTCTTCGGTCACACCGAATCGCGCCCAACTGCCAGCCGGCAGCGTCGCTGGCCACGTGCTCGGCGGGCATGACCGCAGCGCCCGATCTTTCGCGCTCCGCCGTCGCGTCGGGTGGCACTTCGCGGGCGCTGTTGATTCCTATCGCGGGCGTTTCGCTCCCGGCAGCCCAGGCAGGCGTCGTCGCGGCGCCCTCCCCTGTCCTAGCTTCTAGATCGTGCTCCGCAGCGGTATCGTTGCGCCTAACAATTCGTCCAAGCCGACGCCGCTTCGCGGCGCGGCTTAACTCAGGTGTTAGGCCTCCGAACAAATGTCATCGCAACCGAAGCTTCGCGTCATGGCTGACTACGGCTCATCCGGCATCTGGGCGGATGGAGATATCGGGCCATTTCGCCACGGCATGGTCGAACACGCCGATCTCTCACTGCCTCAGGCGCTCGGTGACGCATTCGATGCTTGGATAGAGCGGTACTGGAACCGCAAAGAGTGGAATGCGTCGGAGCTCGAGGCGTTCAATTCCACCGGCCGTGCTCTAGCGGGTGAACTTAAATCGTTCGCGCCTTCTGCGGTTGTTTCCTTTCAGCCGGAAACGTGGCCGAGCGGCGTTGGGGCCGAAGAGTTGCTACCGTAGGCCTAACAATTCGTCCAAGCCGACGCCGCTTCGCGGCGCGGCTTAACTCAGGTGTTAGGCCTACATGGGGAGATCGCTATGGTCTGGATGTGGACGTGGAGCGGTAAGTGCTTCGGGTATCTCGAAGGCGAAGACCTTTGGACGTACGACGGAAAGCACGTCGGCAAGCTGCAGGGCACAGACATCTATGGCCCAAGAGGCAACTACCTCGGCGAAGTCATGAATGACACTTGGCTTAGCACGTGCCTCAGCAAGAAGGGCTGGCAAGGCTATGGCTTTAGCCCGTACGGTAGGCGCGGCGGATACGCCCCTTACGCGAGCTACGCTGGGTATGCCATGTATGCCGGCTACGAAGACTTCCCTGACCCTAAGTCGCTGTAGGCCTAACAATTCGTCCAAGCCGACGCCGCTTCGCGGCGCGGCTTAACTCAGGTGTTAGCGCCCATGAAGCCCTTCTTGGCACTTGTGGTGGCAACTGCACTACTCGGCTGCGCCCCCAAACAAGATGCAGAGTCGCGTCAGCGGTTCACGCCGTGCAGCCCCATTGCCGGCATGGAGGATCGTGACCTGCCCGCCGACGCCCGCCGGGCGATCCTTGAGGCACAAGAGGACGTCTGCGCCGTCCTGGCTGGCAGCCGCCCTGTCCACGCCCGTAGCGTGGCGCCGCCTAAGGTCAAGCAGTTCTTGGGCCAGCACTACGTCGGACGCGGATACCGCCTGGTCGTCGTTCAAGACACTTTTGAAGTGGGCGGCGCCTATTTCGCCACGTACGGTCCGATCGTCTACTTTGATTCGCACGGGCGTAACCCAGGTGTCGGGCAAATATCTCAAGTTCGCGTCGTCACCTTGCCACCGGTCCGCTAGTAGCATGGGCGCTAACAATTCGTCCAAGCCGACGCCGCTTCGCGGCGCGGCTTAACTCAGGTGTTAGCTGCCATGGATGCCTACACGGTAATTGCGAGAAACCACCCGTGGTCCGGCGAGTTCGACGAAACTTCCTTCAGGGCATGTCTATACGAGGATGCAACCTGGTCACAGGACGAGTACTGGAAAGTGGAATGGGCGCTGTTTCAACTTGTCGGCGCGGTCGGCTCCGATCCGGAGCTACGCCGACGAGCATTTCGGCTCTTCAGCGCTACTTTCAGCCTCTTAGCTGCACACCTCGATCCGAACGATGTCTACACAATCAAAAACATGGAGCCCGAGAAGCTCTACGAGGCTAAAGAGCGGCTTCAGTAGGTGTTTGAGGGCTTCTTCGCCGGTGAAATGCCCGACCTCTCAGCCGGCTTCGATGAGCGCAACCCGCTGCTGTCGTCTGGCAGCTAACAATTCGTCCAAGCCGACGCCACTTCGTGGCGCGGCTTAACTCAGGTGTTAGAGGGCAGTGCCAGTGCGTCGCAAAGTGCTGCAAGACATCGCCAACACTCTTTGTCCGATGCTCGTTGGCTGGCGCATGGGCGACGACTTGGAATCACTAGCCAACCTGCCAGATGGCAGGCTTGAGATCGATGTACTTAGGGGTCACGCAACCCACTCCAGCGGTGCCGAGCCGCACCTCTTCATCGCCCATGAACTGCAGGCGTGGTTTTCGGCGCGCTTGGAACAGCTGAGCATACCGATCGCGGCAATCTCCAAAGCCATAGTGGAAGCGGATATCCGCACTGACCTTTTAGCTACCAATCGCAAAAGAGTCGTCTCGTTCAACTTCGACGTAAATTCGCTCGTCACGACTGCAGAGCGGGAGTACCGTGGCCGTCTGGCCGAAACTCACAGTTGGCACAGTCGTGTCGGTGCCCTCTAACAATTCGTCCAAGCCGACGCCGCTTCGCGGCGCGGCTTAACTCAGGTGTTAGGCCTTAGACCAACTTCGATGGCACTCCAACCAAAGGCTCGTCGCGTCGCGGCGCTAAGCGCTGCATTGGCCGGCTTAGCAGCGCTCGCCGTCGGCAGCTACGTCCGCTGGTCCACCCCTGAGCGAGCTGTTGAACCTTTCGTGTGTGCTTCCATGCCCAAGAACGTGGTTAAGCTGGGCCAACTCGTATCGGTTACGTCGGTAGAACGTGAAGCTTCTGGCGAGCTCGGCTGGCAGGAGCTTCGCGCCAGGCTTCGGTCCGGCGATCAGGTCCGCTATTTCGAAACTTCCGTTAGCGCCGGTCATCTGGCCATGCGGGGCAACTGTTATCTCGGCCAAACGCTGGCATGGATCCGCTAAGGCCTAACAATTCGTCCAAGCCGACGCCGCTTCGCGGCGCGGCTTAACTCAGGTGTTAGGCGGCTAATGGACAGTTCGTGGACAGCGCAGCTTTTGAACCTCACCGTCGAGGCCGTCGAGCAGTGGGAGGCCCTGCCGTGCGTGCTTAGGCTCTCCGGTGGGTATCGCATCCAAGTTGAGTCGCTCTGGCGCCTTCTGTCGGATGACTGCCTAGTGCTCACCAGCGGCGACGAGGGGCAGCTTTTTGGGCGGGCATCACCGGTGCGCGCCATCCCTGAGCTCGCGGCAGCCCTTGTCGGTAAGCCTGTGTCGTCGTTGCTGGCATCCGCCGGCACCAGAGATCTGACCGTCGTGCTCGGCAACCTCACGTTCCAGGTAATCGCTGATTCGAGCGGCTACGAGGCGTGGCAGATTGAAGGGCCGGCGGGCTTCTTGGCTGTCGGGTAACAGGTGAAAATGTGGCAGTCGTGGGCTGAGCCGCCTAACAATTCGTCCAAGCCGACGCCGCTTCGCGGCGCGGCTTAACTCAGGTGTTAGGCCCCCATGTTCATTCTCCTGACCGACGAAACAAATAGAGCGCACTCCGATGACGCGCGCTTCTTCGTGTATGGCGGCCTCATTGTTCCAATGAGTAGCGTGCCTGCTTTACACGCCGCGATCGCTGAGATTCGGTCCAACCATTCATACGCGCCGGCAGATGCACTGAAGTTTGATACGAACAGCCGGCCCGAGCATGTCACCCTAGCTGAAGCTACTGATGCAAAGCGTCAAGTAATTGCCGCTTGCATAGCCCACAGCTGCAGGTTCATCGCATACGTGGTGCACCACCAGATTGCTCGAAATCAGCCAATTCAACAGGTCGTTGAGTGGGGCGCGGATCACGTCATAGGCAAATTCAACTACTTCCTTACCGTGGAAGGATCGTATGGCATTGTCGCCATGGACCGCCTGCCTGACGGGATGGAATTTAGCTATCTGGCCCAGAAGTTTTCGGGCGGGCTTTCCTTCCCTGACGATCCAGCCGTCCTCCTAGATCGCATCACACTATTTTCGTCAACAAGCATTAACGCGTCGCACCTTAGCTCGGCCATGGATATCGTCTTAGGCTCGTGGCGGTACTGCATAAATGCACCTCGGAATGTCGAGGCTGCCAAGTCCATGATGGCGGACATCACCCAGCTCATTTGGCACCGCAGGGAGGGCGACACGCTCCACGCCGCAGAAAAGGGCTTGGTCATGCGACCCAAAGAGGTCCGCAATCCTCAGTACAAGGCTGACTACGACGCCTTGCTAGAGAACATCAATGCGCTCATCGCTCACCTCTAGGGGGCCTAACAATTCGTCCAAGCCGACGCCGCTTCGCGGCGCGGCTTAACTCAGGTGTTAGGCCCCGCACCAGAAATTCGCCGCTACCGCAGAAAATATCCAAGAGCTACCAGCGCGGCGACCAGAACGAGCCGGATCTCACGGGCTACGAACGCTACAAGCCGAGGTTTGTCTCCCCGAAACGCCCACAGGTCGTTAGTGCTCACGTGCTCGCTCTCGAGTAGGCAGTTGCGCCAATGGTGCCAGACCGATTTCCCACCGATCGAGACACTTGCGGGCGACGAGTGGCGGGATCCCGGGCCTACAATCCCGGCTCGTGTTAGTGCGCGCTGCAATCAATCGGGCGTGGCCTAACAATTCGTCCAAGCCGACGCCGCTTCGCGGCGCGGCTTAACTCAGGTGTTAGGCCCCACAGGAGAGTTTGATGCCGCCGTTTTTTGAACACGCACTCCGGATCACGTGGTTGGTGGTGATCGGTTATTGGTTGTGGTCCGCGCGCTCAGCCAAAGGTGTCGCGTCACAGGAGTCACTTGCGGTGCGCGTGGCCGCCTACTGGCTGCCGTTGCTGGTCGCGGTGTTGTTGCTCGGCCCAGGACCTTGGTTCGGCCACTCGTTGCTTCGCGAGCAGTTTGTGCCGCACACCGTTCCGGTCTATGCGGTCGGGCTCGGTCTCGCCGTCGCCGGCGCCCTACTCTGCATCTACGCTCGCATGCTGCTCGGCAGGAATTGGAGCGCTACCGTCCAGCTCAAGCACGATCACGAACTCATCCAGCAAGGGCCATACCGCTTCATCCGGCACCCGATCTACACCGGATTTCTGCTGCTGTTTCTCGGCAACGCGGTCATGGTCGGGGATTGGCGCGGCCTATTGGCCGTGGCCATTGTCTTCGTATCGTTCTGGCGCAAACTGCGCCTAGAGGAGACTTGGCTTGGCCAGCATTTCGGTCCTGCTTACGCGGCATATCGCCAGCGCACGAAGGCGCTGATCCCCGCGGTTCTTTGACGGTGGGGCCTAACAATTCGTCCAAGCCGACGCCGCTTCGCGGCGCGGCTTAACTCAGGTGTTAGGCCCCAATGGAAGCTTGCGGACATCTTGCAGATGAAATCCTAATGCTCGTGTGGTTGTTTGAGCCCAAGTGCCAAGATCGCGGCACGTTGCTAGAGCTCGCCGAAAAGGCCGACAACCCGGCACGGTGGAAGGATTGCCATGAACTCTTCCAACGGATCCGCGCCAAAAGCTTGGAGGCTGAGCAACGCGATGATCTTGTGAGATCTGCCCAGTATTCTTTTGAGGAAGCGTGTGCCAAGACGCTGTACAACTTAAGCGGCGAGCCCGCCCCGTTTGATGCAGACTCTCCGCTCAAGATCGCGCCTCGGGCCATCTCGTTGGCGCAATACCTGGGCATTCCAACCTCAGCGGTCGGGGTTGGGGCCTAACAATTCGTCCAAGCCGACGCCGCTTCGCGGCGCGGCTTAACTCAGGTGTTAGGCCTCGGTCGGTTGTCGTAAGCGCCGCATCGCAACGTGGTGCTCGCTGCTTCGGCAACTAATTCGCGTTGCAACGCTCGCTCCGGAAACGTCTGGCCGCGCTCGCTCTGCCGCAACCGTTTCCTCGCTGTCCGAGTCGTGCGCGGTCGGACACCGATTCTCCCTAAAGTACCGACTCGCCCCCAACCGTATTTCCGGCTCACGGGTAGAACGCGCCTCGGCTTCGGGGCAACGCGGAAAAGCTCGCCGTCGCGTGTCCAAGCTCCTGATCGCGGCCCTCGCTTCGGGCGTCATCTCGCGCCCGGTTGCTCACTGCCCTCGGCCCGTTCAAGCTTGGCCTAACAATTCGTCCAAGCCGACGCCGCTTCGCGGCGCGGCTTAACTCAGGTGTTAGCTGCCATGGATGCCTACACGGTAATTGCGAGAAACCACCCGTGGTCCGGCGAGTTCGACGAAACTTCCTTCAGGGCATGCCTATACGAGGATGCAACCTGGTCACAGGACGAGTACTGGAAAGTGGAATGGGCGCTGTTTCAACTTGTCGGCGCGGTCGGCTCCGATCCGGAGCTACGCCGGCGAGCATTTCGGCTCTTCAGCGCTACTTTCAGCCTCTTAGCTGCACACCTCGATCCGAACGATGTCTACACAATCAAAAACATGGAGCCCGAGAAGCTCTACGAGGCTAAAGAGCGGTTTCAGTTGGTGTTTGAGGGCTTCTTCGCCGGTGAAATGCCCGACCTCTCAGCCGGCTTCGATGAGCGCAACCCGCTGCTGTCGTCTGGCAGCTAACAATTCGTCCAAGCCGACGCCACTTCGTGGCGCGGCTTAACTCAGGTGTTAGGCCCCGCACTGCGGTTCCACGCAGCGTGTAGTTCACCGGCAAAGCCCGGTTGATCGAGCACCAAGTTCTTCGGCTCGCGGGTGGCAGCTCCATGTTGCACTTGAGCAAGCGCGTCCCCGTTGCGCTCACTGGTCCCGCCGCGTCGCTCACGGCCAGTTCGGCGTCCACGCCTCGCGCTCGTCGGTTTCACCTTCGGTCGCGTGCGGGCCGCAGCATCCTTACCACGGGCCGTCGTACTATCGCGGCTGGCAGTTGGGCGTCCGCTGGCAGAGTTGTCGAACTTGGGCGGGGCCTAACGATTCGTTCAAGCCGACGCCGCTTCGTTCCGGCAAACATAGGGCAGATAAAGCTTGCCCTATGTTTACCTCTACTACGCAGCGCGGCTTAACTCAGGTGTTAGGCGTATGAAGTCCGTCGCGTGGTTGCTCGCAGTTGTAGCCGTCTCGCTAGCTCCGGGCCCTAGCGCTTTGGCGCGGGGGTCATCGCTCACGCCTCTCTGCTACCAAGTCGGCGACTGGGAGGGCGAGTTTGCGTTTCTGAAGAATGGAGTAGCGCTGGTCACCATTCGCGACAATTATCTGATCAGCAGCGAGACCTTTCGCGGCAAATGGTCCGTCGCCGGCACCAGACTCAAGGTCTCTTGGGGAAGGCCGCCAAGTGAAGCGTCCGAGGAATACGCTTTTGATCCAAAATTGCGGCAGGCTGTTCCTCCAACGAACACCACAAAATGTCCACGTTCAAGGGAAGCGAGCGGCGCGGCGGGCGCCTAACAATTCGTCCAAGCCGACGCCGCTTCGCGGCGCGGCTTAACTCAGGTGTTAGGCAGTGGACCGAGATTTGTACCAAGCGCCGTCTTCTGAGGTGCGCAGCGTGGTCGGCCCCGCCATGCGTGTTCGCCACTGCGCGTTAGGCGCGTTCGTCGGCTTCACTTCAGTGCCGGTAGCAATTTGGGGCGTCAGCCTCGCTCTACTCGGAAGCACAGGTCCGTCGCTCTCCAACATGTTCGCCCGCGGAGCACTGCCATATTGCGTGGGCGCGGGGCTCTTGGCTGCTGCAATAGTGGCGCCGTTTCGGCGCCTGGCCCTATGGCTTGCCGCGCTATTCGGCGTCGTGCCGGTGGCGCTGCTCTTTGTTGTCTCCATCGTCATGGCGGCGCTTGGGTACACTGCCTAACAATTCGTCCAAGCCGACGCCGCTTCGCGGCGCGGCTTAACTCAGGTGTTAGGGGGCAGCGGTGGATGCTCAGCGGCTGGAGTTCTGGAAAGAGTTCCTTGTCACTCACGCTGGGTTCCCGCAGCCGGCACGGCTAGCAGCGCAGCTCGGTGCCGCGTGGTTCTCTGAGTTCTGCGAGTGCGGGTGCAACAGCTTTGCGGTTGCCGTTCCTGCCGAAGCGGGTCTCGCGCCGCTCGCGTTGCCCGGCCGAGGCGGTGGGGCGTTCTTCCAAAGCGCCCTGTGCCTTGAGCCCTCCGGAAAGTCTCTCGAGATCGTGCTCTTCTCGGATGCGGCCGGAAACCTCTCGTTCGTCGAAATTGACTGCAATTCCAATTCGGAGCCTGTGCCCGAGGCCATCCGAGTCAAGCAGCCGCCGTACCATGTACACGCAGAGGCGGGGCTTGCCCCCTAACAATTCGTCCAAGCCGACGCCGCTTCGCGGCGCGGCTTAACTCAGGTGTTAGCGCTCACACTGGGAAGCACATCGCTTCTTGAATTGGTTCCGGCGAATTGGTTCCAACCTCGTCGTCGCGTTCATGGCCGCATTGCGGACACTCTGGCTCCCCGCCGAGCGCGCTCCAAGATGGCTGCTCGCTACTGCCCTGCTCCGCCCGGCTTGGGTTGACCTTTAGCTCTCGCAGAGTGCGGTCCGCATCACTCTGCTCACGGCCGCAGCTCGCAATCAGCTCACGTGGCACACTTCGGCATGTGGGGTCGGCAAGCCAATGGATCGGCGTGTGATCTCTAACAATTCGTTCAACCCGACGCCGCTTCGCGGCGCGGGTCAACTCAGGTGTTAGGTGCCAGCTTTGTGGCACCAGCGCTGGCGTGGTTCAATTTCAACTCACCCAGGGGAGAGTGTCATGTCGAATGCGTTCAAGATGGTTTTTGGTGCATCGCTAGTGGCCATGCTTGCGGGTTGCGCAACCGCGCCGGCCAACTACTCCGTTAGTAACTCGCGGACCTACGACAAGAGCTACGACGAGGTTTGGGAGCAGATCGTCGCGGCATTTGCGTCGCGCAATATCCAAGTAAAAAATATCGCGAAGGACAGCGGCGTCATTTACGCCGAAGCCGCGCGCTTTGATGACTCGATGGCGGACTGTGGTAAGCCGGGGCTTTTTATGGTTCAGGGCCGTCGGGCGAACTTCAACGTATTTGTCAGTCGCTCTGCGGGCAAGCCCACTGTGAGCGTCAACACGGAGTTTTCAGAGACCCGCCGCTTCGAGAACAACGTGTTTACGGTTCCCTGCAACTCCAAGGGCGTCCTTGAAGGAATGATCCTCAACTCGATCCAGTAATAGGGCAGGCACCTAACAATTCGTCCAAGCCGACGCCGCTTCGCGGCGCGGCTTAACTCAGGTGTTAGGCGGCGGAGGAAGTCTTCAGTGATCGGGCACGACCAATGACCAAGCAGGCCCATGTGGCAAGACTGCAGCTTGCTGAGGAAGCTGATCGCCTCGTGCGCGAGGTGGCGGCCGGAGCGTGGGATCATGTGCCCGAGACCCAAACCAGCCCTGTCGGTGAGTGGCCTTCGGTTGTCGAGTCTCTTGCATCTGCTTGCCCAGGCTTTTCCTTGGCGCAGTATCAAGAAGCGCTTCGCCGGAGCTTTCGTGACAATCGCTAAGCCGAATGGGTCAGGGCGGCTAGTCGTGCTAGCTGCTGCATCGCAACAGCGCGGGCCGTCGCCTAACAATTCGTCCAAGCCGACGCCGCTTCGCGGCGCGGCTTAACTCAGGTGTTAGGGCTCACATCAATCATTAAGGGGCATGTTGTGTCGGCAATGCAGCAACCATCCAAATTCGTCACCGTCGTTGCTTGGATCTTCATCGTCCTATCGGGCTTCGGCACCGTAATCTCTGTCTTGCAGAATGTGATGTTCCAAACGATGTTCCGCACTCCGGAATTCGCCGACGCAATGCAAGCGCCGGCACCAGGCATGCCGCCCTTCGCTTCGTTCATGTTCGGTCACTTCCAAGTCGTGCTTCTCGCCTTCCTGGCCGTTTCCGCGCTCATGCTTCTCAGCTCAATCGGGCTATTGCGCCGCTGGAACTGGGCACGCCTCACGTTTGTTGGCCTCATGGTGCTGGCGGTCGCATGGCAAATTGTGGGCGTCGTCATTCAGTTCAGCATGTTTTCTTCCATGCGCCAGCAGTTTGCCGCCGCGGCAACGCAAGGTACGCCCGACATGGGCCCGTTCTTTGTGGCCATTGGCGTTATCAGCGTCATCTTCGCGCTTACCTTTGGCGGTCTCTTCAGCTGGATTGCGGCAAAACTCATGTCAGCGCCAATTGCCGCCGAATTCCGGCGGTGAGCCCTAACAATTCGTCCAAGCCGACGCCGCTTCGCGGCGCGGCTTAACTCAGGTGTTAGGCCTTAGACCAAACGTAATGGCGAATTTGGATCCGTCTTCTGCCGCCTTTATCGGCTGCGTGCTTGCGGGGATTGCCGCGTGGGCCGTTGCGCTTGTAGGCAGTTGGCTATTGCCCCGCGAGATCCGCGGCTTGCGCCCCAGAACGGTCGCAGGCCTTTGGGCCGCGGCGGTTAACCCGAGCTCTCCCTACCGCTGGCGGGCCACGGTGTGCGGCCTAGCCCATGTAGCATTCGTACTCGCTTGGGTCTCGGCTCTCGTTGTCTATCAGCACGTAGCTAAGGCCTAACAATTCGTCCAAGCCGACGCCGCTTCGCGGCGCGGCTTAACTCAGGTGTTAGGGGGCAATATGAAAGTTTGGCAGCGCCGGGTCATCGGAATTCTTGGCGTAGGCGGCGGAGCGATCGGCATCGCCGCCGTTACGTCTGTCGTCGCGCAGCAGCACAATCCGATTGAGTGGCTCTTCTCGCTGATCTTCGCGGCGCTATACGCATGGGGCCTCTGGTGCGGCGTGCGTATGCTGGAAGGATCACCAGACGCGGAACGAAAGAACCTAATATTTTGGCTGGTTCAAGTACCTGTTTTCTCGTCGCCGGTTCTCGGTTACTTCTTCGCAAACGGCTTTCACTTAACCGTCAGCGTGCAAGCCTCCCCTCTGAATTTCAACGCCAATTTTTTCCTCGGCAGCACATTCACTTACTCGCTCCTGCAGTCGGACAAGCCGTGGATTCTCGGGGTCAACCTTTTCGCGCTCGGCGTCGCGCTTTGGCTGGTTCGTGTAATGCGTCGCTTGCCCCCTAACAATTCGTCCAAGCCGACGCCGCTTCGCGGCGCGGCTTAACTCAGGTGTTAGGCATCACTTGGAGATTTCATGAGATCCCTTATCACAACCCTTTTTCTCCTGCTCTCGATCAGCGGCTCGTCGGTTGCAGCCGAACCAACGGACGCGGAGCTCGGCGACTGGATGAACTACTTAAGAAGTGTCGGGCTTGAGCCGACAGTCACGATTTGTGGCCCGGCGATCGGCGATGAAGCTCGGATGCGCGCAGCGGCAGATGCTTGGTCGGCAGCGAATCGCGCGTCGGTCGAGCGCGGCCATGCGACAGCGTCCGCCAACCCGCCGAAAGGCTGGGGCTCACTTGATGCTTATAACGCCGCAATGGTTAAAGACTACGAAGAGAAGCTCACCAGTAAGCCAGCCATAAAGCAGCTCGAGATTTGTACGCAATACCTGGAGCTACTTGAAAAGCGGGCTTCGTAGGTGATGCCTAACAATTCGTCCAAGCCGACGCCGCTTCGCGGCGCGGCTTAACTCAGGTGTTAGGCGGCGGAGATAGATCAACGCGTATGAGTCTCGGTGAATTTCTCCGCTACCGCTGGCAAGCCGGCCGAAGGGCTTGGCGTGGCGCACCCGCTGATGAATGGGCGGTCCAAGCTGATCAGCAAGGCGTGTTGCTACGTCACGAGTCCTACCGAGGCTTCCTCGCCAAGTCCGTCTCCGAGGAACACGCAACGTGGTCAGAAATTGTGCGCGTGGTGGCTTGGAAACAGGACAATTTCACGTGGGACACGATCTGGCTGCGTTTTGAGTTAGTCGGCGAACGCGCGCTGGATGTTCCGGAAGATGCCGTTGGCTGGCGGAGCCTTGCCGATGGTCTCAGCCGCCTACTGCCGGGCTCGGCGGCCCTTGAAGAATGGTGGCCGGCTGTAGCCTTCCCGGCATTCGCGGAGAACGTCGTGCAGCTTTATCCGCCGCCTAACAATTCGTCCAAGCCGACGCCGCTTCGCGGCGCGGCTTAACTCAGGTGTTAGGCCCCGGAACACGCATCGGAGGCAGCATGTTGGAAAGGCTCTTTCCTCGCGTCGCCGACAACCACTATCCAGGCCAGCGTGTCGGCCTTTGGTTGTTGTGGATCATGTTGCTCAAGATACCTATGGGCGTGAACGTCATGCTCAATGCGCCGCAGGTTGCGCGCACGGCAGATGGAGTGCCACTCGATACGTTTGGTTCGGCCGGTGCCGCAGCCTTCCTGTTTGCGTTCGCCGCATGGGGTCTCTGCCAGCTGGTGCTCGGCTTGCTGTGCCTCATCGTATTGCTGCGCTATCGCAGTCTCGCGTCTTTGGCGTTTCTCGCGCTTCTCGTCGAGCAATTCGGCCGCATGGCGCTGCGTTCCTATTGGCCCATCGAGCGCATCGCTGCGCCCGGTGCCGCCATCAACATGGCGCTTGCTGGCATCATGCTCGTGGGCTTCCTGCTGTCGCTTTGGCGGCCTCGCTCGGGTTCAGCCGGGGCCTAACAATTCGTCCAAGCCGACGCCGCTTCGCGGCGCGGCTTAACTCAGGTGTTAGACCTTATGAAGAACATCATCGCTACCGCCATCCTTGCTCTCGTACTTTTCGGTGCCGCCCCGACGGTGTCGGCTGCTGAGAGTCCGGAAGAAGTGGAGCGCGGCTACGTCGAGGCAGTGCGCACCAAGGGGATGACGGCTGTTCCTGAATTCATCCACCCGGACGAGCTCGCCAGGTTCCAGTCGATGCTTCTGCCGGTGCTGAGCGGCGAGACCCCCGCAGCGAAAAACCTTCGAGCCGCATTCTTCGGTCCCTCGGCTAGCGCACAGTCCGTCCAAACCATGAGCCCCGTGGAATTCATGCGCGCCCTTATGGGCTTCGCCGAGGGTCAGATGAAGGCCATGAACGTAAAGGTCGGCGACTCGCAAATTCTCGGAAGCGTCAAGGAAGGTGAGGTCGTGCACCTTGTCACGCGGAACACTGCGGGAGCCGGGTCACTGCAGGTTACCCAGCTGGAAGTGGTAAGCCTAAAGCCGTACCAGAATACGTGGCGGCTACTACTCTCTGGCAAGCTCGAGGGCATGGCGCAGGCTCTGAAAGCACAGGCCGCGCCTCCGTCGCCATAAGGTCTAACAATTCGTCCAAGCCGACGCCGCTTCGCGGCGCGGCTTAACTCAGGTGTTAGGCATCAGGAGGAACCATGTCGGCAGGCGAAACATCCGAAAAGAAGGTGGGGCTTCGCCGCCAGTGGTTGCTGTGCGTGCTCATGGTCGTGGCGGCACTTCTGATTTGCGTTGCTACGGGAACGTCCTTCCTGTCGCTATTCGCTTCTCGCCTTTCCGTTACCCAGCAAGCAATCGCTGCGTTCGGCCTCAGTGCGGCCGCCTGCCTGAATGCTTGGGTTGGTTACAAGCTGGCGTCTAAGCGTCCGATCGCCCAACACACGATCGAAAGCTATAGCCGCCTGGATCTCCGCGGCTGGAATCCCGTTCTTCTGGCACCCGCAGCCGGCATCGGAGAAGAGATCCTATTTCGCGGCGCCCTGCAGACACTGCTCGGCGTGTGGCTGTCCTCGGCCCTCTTTGTCCTGGCACACACCAAGGCGTACCGCTTCAACGGCCTGAACCGGCGCGTTCTCTTTCAGGCCGCGGGCTTGTTCGCCGTCAGTCTTGTACTCGGTGCGATCGCGCACTTTACTGGTCTTGTCGTCGCCATCGTCGTACACACCGTGATCGATATAACCGGTCTTTACACGGTGCGGCACGTTACGTCGCGTAGCCTGATGCCTAACAATTCGTCCAAGCCGACGCCGCTTCGCGGCGCGGCTTAACTCAGGTGTTAGGCCGCACATGGATATGACTGAGCACCTCATCTACGAGCCCCCAAAGTCTGCGGCGTTCGGCCACAGCCCAAGGCGCCGGGATCCGCTGGCCGCCTGGGAAGCGTCACTACAATTCCTCGCTCGTCACACTCATGGTGCGTTCCGGGAAAACACTCGCACCGAATCAGTGGGTTCTCTCGGGTACGGCGGGGAGAAGATGACTTTCCCGTCTCTGCAAAGAGCGGAACAATTGTTTGGGCAGCCGGTCGAATCCGACAATCATTGGTATCGATGGAATCTAAGCCCATTACAGCTTCCCGCTGCGGTCGAGCTCTTTTTTCAGGCGCACAAAAGTCATCGCAAGACTGCTTCGAGCTTCAGCTTCTATCCTGTGTTCGACTTCCGATGGCTTGGCGTTCCAGACAACGCCATCGCAGGATCGTCGCTGGGGTTCGTCATTGACGACTATCAAGGCATATTCCTTCAGCCCGAGTTTGTCTTTCCCTTTGCATGGAACGATCTGCAGCATCGCGAGTGGCTTAGCGGCGTGCTGGCTGACTCTCCGTTCAGACCGAAGGAGCAGTACTTCAAGCGAGCGATACCTACCAAAACGCGCAACCGCTACCGCACGTTAAAGCTGCCTCCGGGGTGGATCGGTGCGGCCTAACAATTCGTCCAAGCCGACGCCGCTTCGCGGCGCGGCTTAACTCAGGTGTTAGGTGGCCATGGAAATCATCGAAGCGCTCGGAGCAAAGTTCGTCGCCCTCTTGGCAGTCGCGGCCTTCGCCTACCTTCTTCTGGCGCTCGCTCCGCTACTTTGGCCGGCCAGGCGCGCCTTTAGCCGCCGCAATCGCCTAGAACGTCCTTGGCTATTCACCGCCACGGTTGCTGCATTGGTCTATGGCTCGGTGTACTTGGTCGTCGCGGTCGTGGCTATTCCGGTGCAGGCTTACGTCGTATTTGTCGCTCCACAACTACAGGAAATGGGCCAGCCTCACGGCAGTTGGCTTGTTGCTACATCGCGGTTTGTCAGCCAATGGTGGTGGCCAGTCCTTCCGGTGGCTCTGCTCGTTTCCACCGTTGGTCTTACCCGTAAGCTGGCGGCACGGTGGGCAGGCATCTGTGCAGTGCTGGCCACCTAACAATTCGTCCAAGCCGACGCCGCTTCGCGGCGCGGCTTAACTCAGGTGTTAGCGCTCATACAAGGAGAGTTATGGATTCCGTAGCAAAAGCACCGATCGGCGGACACGCCAAGATCATGCTCACCGTATTCGTGGTAGTCGCCGCGATTCGCATGGCCGACTTCATCTTTTACGGTCACGCTGTACAAGATGCGCTCTCGGCCATTGGTTTCGCCCTGCTTGCTCATGGCGTATACACGAATGGCACTGACACGCTCACTCGAAACAACGCGGGCCGCTACGGTACGGTGGTGGGAGCGATTCTCGTCCTCGTAGGGGCGGCAATGCGGTTCATCGGCTGAGCGCTAACAATTCGTCCAAGCCGACGCCGCTTCGCGGCGCGGCTTAACTCAGGTGTTAGGCCCCAGACTACGCATCCTGCGCTTCAACCTTTGAGTCGCAACACGAGTCCCAATCGGGCGGTCGGTGCAACGTGCCCACTCTCGTCGCGCACGCCGCCCACACCCAGCTTCAAAGCCCAGGTTTGTTCGTGCTCAAAGTACGCGCCCAGTAGCAGTTCGCTACCAGCGGCGCGCTCAAAGCTCGTTTGCCCTTCGGCGCCGAGCGCAAAGCCGTCACGTACGGCCCGCCGAACGCCAAACGCTCCGCCGAATTCGGCGGAGCCGCCCTGCTCCCGGCTCGCGATCAGGTTTGCACCCCACTTCAATGCCTCATCGCCGTCCTCAAACGACAGGCGTACCTCGGTGTTGTCACGGCCGTCTTGATGGGCCGCCACCTCGTACTCCGCTCCAATCCCAACTTTCAGTCCGTGATGGTTGGCTGGGTCAGTCAACAACACGTGCACCGCCGGCGCGGTCGCCTCATATGCCCAAGAAGAGCCGCTTAGCTTTTCCGCGTGCGCATGCAGCTCGAACGAAACGCGCGGGGTCACTCCTACCAGCAACGCAGGCTCCATGCCCGCCTGCTCGTCCGCGCCGCCTTCTAGGGCAGCATGGGCGTTAGCGAGCAAATACACGTTCCCGGGGTGCGGCACGGCCGGGCTTTCGAGTATGAGGAAATCCTGCCCGTGGTGAGCCAGCGCTAGGGAAGGCGCTAGCGCAAGCCACAGACCGGCCAGTCGGGCGCGTCGCAGCAAAGTCATTCTCGGTGGTCTCGCAACGGAATCGGCAAATTGTCCCATGGCGCCTACACGTCCGGGCAGATAGGCCGTCGCCTAACAATTCGTCCAAGCCGACGCCGCTTCGCGGCGCGGCTTAACTCAGGTGTTAGGGCTCACATCAATCATTAAGGGGCATGTTGTGTCGGCAATGCAGCAACCATCCAAATTCGTCACCGTCGTTGCTTGGATCTTCATCGTCCTATCGGGCTTCGGCACCGTAATCTCTGTCTTGCAGAATGTGATGTTCCAAACGATGTTCCGCACTCCGGAATTCGCCGACGCAATGCAAGCGCCGGCACCAGGCATGCCGCCCTTCGCTTCGTTCATGTTCGGTCACTTCCAAGTCGTGCTTCTCGCCTTCCTGGCCGTTTCCGCGCTCATGCTTCTCAGCTCAATCGGGCTATTGCGCCGCTGGAACTGGGCACGCCTCACGTTTGTTGGCCTCATGGTGCTGGCGGTCGCATGGCAAATTGTGGGCGTCGTCATTCAGTTCAGCATGTTTTCTTCCATGCGCCAGCAGTTTGCCGCCGCGGCAACGCAAGGTACGCCCGACATGGGCCCGTTCTTTGTGGCCATTGGCGTTATCAGCGTCATCTTCGCGCTTACCTTTGGCGGTCTCTTCAGCTGGATTGCGGCAAAACTCATGTCAGCGCCAATTGCCGCCGAATTCCGGCGGTGAGCCCTAACAATTCGTCCAAGCCGACGCCGCTTCGCGGCGCGGCTTAACTCAGGTGTTAGGCGCCTATGGAAAGTAGCTCGCAGCCGATGGTTCGACCCGCCCGCGCTGAAGATTCGGGCGCGCTGTCGGAGCTGTTCGGCCAGCTCGGCTTTCCGTGCTCGCCCACAGACGTTGTGGAGCGCTTGGGGTCAGTCGCAGATCTCGCACTTGTCGTAGCGCTCGAAGCCTCCGTGCGTGGCGTCATCACGCTTAACGTCATGCCCGTCCTGCATCGCCCAGCGCCGGTGGGTCGTATCTCCGCGCTCGTGGTGGCGGCGAACCATCGCGGCCTCGGGCTAGGCCGTCTCCTGGTTGCGGCGGCGGAGTCGGAGCTGGCGCTGCGCGGTTGCGGTCTGGTCGAAGTCACCAGTAACGTGCAGCTCGAGCAAGCTCACGCGTTCTACAAGGCCGCCGGCTACGAGCTGACCAGCTACCGGTTCAAGAAAGAGCTTGCTGCGGCGCCTAACAATTCGTCCAAGCCGACGCCGCTTCGCGGCGCGGCTTAACTCAGGTGTTAGGTGCCATGGAGCTAGGTCATAGCGTTTCAGGTATTCAAAAGCTTTGCATCGAACTCGCGACGGCGATACACGCCAATTACCACGTCGCGGCAACAGTTTCTGGCAAAGGCCGCCCAACACTCTATGTGGACTTTGACGAACACTTCGAAGACACGCTTTCTACAAAATCTATTGAACTGGCCGTCAACTTTCGCCTGCTCCTTGATAGAGCTAGCGGATACATGCTCGATGACCCGGCGGATCTCCCTACTACCTGCATCGAGATGCTCGAAGGTCATGGGAGAAGGACCTTGCGCGAATGCGCGAACAAGCTTATCCATGCTGATCATCTGACGTTTTCTTACGCCGTGTACCACTCAACTTACGAAGGCACGGAGCCATTCCGTAACCCGGTAAAGGAGTCGTCCGTGGAGCTCAATGGCTTTTTGGGCGGCAAGCGGTGGCGCTGCAAGATTGATTTGTTGAAATTCGCGGAAGAGGTGTACGAGCGATCCTGGGATCTTCGCGAAACTTTGGCTGGCTTAATTCGGTAGGTGTCAGGCGTGGCACCTAACAATTCGTCCAAGCCGACGCCGCTTCGCGGCGCGGCTTAACTCAGGTGTTAGGCATCAGCTGAAAATGCTTTGAGAGTTCGGCGCGTTGCGCCGCCTGCGTTGCACGCGGCTTCACTCATGTCTCCCGCGCGGCCATGCATCTCAAGCTCATCGCATCGCTGCCCGCTCTCGCGCGCAGCTCACCGATTCCAAGCTGTCTTCGGCTCCTTCCGATCGCGCCCAGTTGTCAGTCGGCGCCTTCGCGGCTTGCATCAGTGGCAGGCACGATCGCAGCGCCCGATACCTTCTTGCTCCGTGATCGCCTCTGCCGCCAAGTCGCTGGCGCCAACGATTTCTGTTGCGGGCCTCTCTGCCCCGGAAGGCTCAGGTAGGCACCGTCGCGGCGCCCTCCTCTATCGTGGCTTCTAGATCGTGCTCCGCGGCGGTATCGTTGCGCCTAACTAGTCGTTCAACCCGACGCCGCTTCGCGGCGCGGGTCAACTCCGGTGTTAGGCCCCACATGAAGCTTTCCAGTCTTCGAATTCAGAGCAAACCGCTGATCCTCGGTGCGCGTCTGTGGCTACTTGGCTGGCTCGCAGTCATTGCTGTCATTCTTGTCGCGCATTCCGGCGCCGCTACGTCGTTCGCTGTATTCCTGCCATTTCACTGGGCGGCCTGTTGGTACATGTCCCGCGCGGCACGCGATTTCGGGCTTAGCCCTTGGGTGTTCGGCCTAGTGCCAGCGATACTTCCGCCGATGTATCTGTTGCTGTCCAGCAAGCTGCGTTGGCGGGCGTGGGCAGCGGCCTACGAAGGCTCCAGAATCGGTGGGGCCTAACAATTCGTCCAAGCCGACGCCGCTTCGCGGCGCGGCTTAACTCAGGTGTTAGGGGGCATGGATATGATCAACGCACTTGTGGCACTCGTTTTGGCGACCCAGCTTGGCAGGTCCCCGGAGCCGTCGCCGTATCTCGAGTGCACAGCGGCCCGGTTGCAGCCATTCGTTCACCCTACCGGTGTGAATCAAGCTTGGCCGGTAGCGGCGTCGCTCCCCGGAGAGCTCGCCGAACGCTCAGGCCGCCTGTTGTCAGATCAGGGCAACGTGGCGGATGGCTATGCGCACTGGCTTGTTCTCAGTACCGAAACGCGATCGGCATATGTCATCGAGCGGGGCGGCTTTGCGGGAACACAAAAGGTGTACGGGCCATTGCCCGTGGCGGTCTGTCAGCTTGCCCCCTAACGATTCGTCCAAGCCGACGCCGCTTCGCGGCGCGGCTTAACTCAGGTGTTAGCGCTCATGAACAATCCGTATCGCTCCCCCGAAACCTTTCCAGCCGCGACGGCACCCGCGCCGTCTCTCGGGCTCGTCTTCGTCGGAGTCGTACTGTCTGCGTTTCCTGCCGCGGTGTCCTCTCTTGTCGTCGGGCATTTTCGCGATGCACTTGCGGCGTTCGGGGCTGATCTTCCGGCTCTAACCAAACTCCTTTTCGCGCACCACAACTGGTTGTGGCTGGTGCCCGCTGCCGTTGCAGCAATCGCGTTTCGCGGCGCGCCTCTCAGCCGTGCACGCCGGGCGCTCATCTTGGGCGTCGTCAGCCTGTTCGTCCTCGTGCCGGCTTGCGTCATTGCGCTTTACCTGCCGATCTTTAAGCTCGGCGCCGTTGTAGGCTGAGCGCTAACAATTCGTCCAAGCCGACGCCGCTTCGCGGCGCGGCTTAACTCAGGTGTTAGATGACTATGGCAGATTGGCGGCGTTGCGTTGTGACACTAATCGATGTTATTGGGATTAAGTCCTTGGCATCGAAGGACGACGGCTCAGCAGCACAAAAGATGCGCGAATTGCACGCGCTCGCTTCCAATTACGCATCGCACATGATGCCTCTCCACGCTCACACATACCTGTGGAATGATTCCGTCCTTCTTCTTGCGTATGCAGATGAACACTTAACGAATGCAGACGGCATTATTCGAGAGGCGAACGAGCTTAAGAAGAAGATCGACAGAATAGGAAGGTGCTACGCCATTGCGGTTAAAGGGAAGACATTTCCTGAGCTAGATCATTTCCGCCCGGCTATATTCGACGGTCAGATTGCCGATCAGCCTCGGGCCATTGTTATAAAAGCTTCCAGCTTCGCCATGGCCAACTGCTTTCTCATTGAAGAAAAGCTCGGGAAGGAACACAAGAAGCCATGGTCAATTGACGGCCGTATAGCGACGCATATACGGACTACGCAGAAATACACTGATCACGAAATAGAGTTGCTTCCTCGGAGCCAGCCTAGAAGTGTTCGGCTATACGACGGGGATCTCTGGTAGTCATCTAACAATTCGTCCAAGCCGATGCCGCTTCGCGGCACGGCTTAACTCAGGTGTTAGGCGGCACAGGAAAGGAGACGCGTCGCGTGAGCAACGAACAGCCTCTTTCGCTGAGTGGTTCGTGCCACTGTGGCGCTGTGCGCCTCAGCCTTCCGGCGGCGCCAGAAACCGCCACGAGTTGCAATTGCTCCTTGTGCAGGCGCACGGGAGGCATCTGGGCCTATTACGAGCTCGGCACCGTCTCTATCCAAGGGCATCCGGAGAATACGGAGAGCTACGTGTGGGGTGATCGCAGCCTGAGCAATTTCCGCTGCAAGAACTGCGGCATCGCCACCCACTGGGAACCTATCGAACCCACGCCCGGCGCTCGCCACGGGGTGAACCTTCGCAACTTTGAACCCGCGCTGCTAGCGTCAGTCACTGTCCGGAGATTCGATGGCGCCGATACGTGGAAATTCCTGGATTGAAACAATGCAGCTTCCCGCGGGTGGCGCTCGCAATATCGCAGGTGCCGCCTAACAATTCGTTCAAGCCGACGCCGCTTCGCGGCGCGGCTTAACTCAGGTGTTAGCGCCCACCACCGACTCTTCTTAGAGGTCGTAGTGGTTGTCTGGCGGCTCGACGCTTCTCGCTCCACCCAGCGGCGCCCTGCTCCATCACGGCTTGCGTGCCGCATCCCTATCGCCAGCCGCGTGCCTCGCTCTAGCACTCGTCCATTTCCGCGCCCCGCCCTTAGCTGCCAGCGTGCGCGAGCCACTCGCGGTCGCCGGCCGTGGCATTCTTCGCTCATAAGTTGGAGCCGGCTCGGCATCTCCGTGTGGGCTCTAACAACTCGTTCAACCCGACGCCGCTTCGCGGCGCGGGTCAACTCAGGTGTTAGGTGGCTCAAGGAGTACTTCGCTCGACATGCTTAGATTTTTCGCTTCATTGCTAGTGCCTCTACTTTTTGCCGGGTGCGCGGCTGCGTCGTCTTGCGGAGACATTAAGGTCGAGAAGATCGCGCCGGCTGACAGCTCGGTTCTTGAAGAGTGGCACCGCGTTACAACCGAGGAGGACGTGCTCGGTGTTAGCGCGAGTAGGCTAGAAGGCGCTCAAGAAGAGTGGCAAGTCTTCGTGAACGCGGCGGAATTCGCGCGCGAAGAGCCAACCCAGTCCATGCTCCACGAGGCAGTGACTCAGGCATTGCAGAATGCCGAGGGCGTCACCGCCGTCCTCCACGAGGATCGTGAGGTTTGGATCGTCCGCGGCAATGTTCGCGGCGAAGCACTGGTTCGCTCTGTGGCACCGGCCTTGGATCACATGCAGCGGGACTTGGAGCGGACTATTGAAGATCTCTAAATCGCCACCTAACAATTCGTCCAAGCCGACGCTGCTTCGCGGCGCGGCTTAACTCAGGTGTTAGGCGGCACAGGAAAGGAGACGCGTCGCGTGAGCAACGAACAGCCTCTTTCGCTGAGTGGTTCGTGCCACTGTGGCGCTGTGCGCCTCAGCCTTCCGGCGGCGCCAGAAACCGCCACGAGTTGCAATTGCTCCTTGTGCAGGCGCACGGGAGGCATCTGGGCCTATTACGAGCTCGGCACCGTCTCTATCCAAGGGCATCCGGAGAATACGGAGAGCTACGTGTGGGGTGATCGCAGCCTGAGCAATTTCCGCTGCAAGAACTGCGGCATCGCCACCCACTGGGAACCTATCGAACCCACGCCCGGCGCTCGCCACGGGGTGAACCTTCGCAACTTTGAACCCGCGCTGCTAGCGTCAGTCACTGTCCGGCGATTCGATGGCGCCGATACGTGGAAATTCCTGGATTGAAACAGTGCAGCTTCCCGCGGGTGGCGCCCGCAATATCGCAGGTGCCGCCTAACAATTCGTTCAAGCCGACGCCGCTTCGCGGCGCGGCTTAACTCAGGTGTTAGGTTGCAGTGGAAGATTCAAGGCGCGCCGCACTAGAAGATCTCATCACTCTCCGGCAACCGCTGGCGGCTGTGGGTGCTCGGCTCGCGCGATACCCGTGGGACTCAGAGGTGGAGCTAGTCACGCTGCTCCCCGAGCACATTGCAGGTGTGCTCGCGCGTTTCTGCGCTGGCGAGATCGCTGCCGAAGACGTCGAGGACTGGGCTAATGCTATCGAGTGTCGGGAAGACATCGCTCTTGCGGGAGCGCCTGTTGAGCGCGCGGTGTTCCAGCTCGCAAATCCCATCACCACCGAGCCAATCACGCTAGCATCGGCGGCATCGCTGGTTGCAGCTCTGCATTCCTCTGCAACCTAACAATTCGTCCAAGCCGACGCCGCTTCGCGGCGCGGCTTAACTCAGGTGTTAGGCGCCAGCCATGATAGATCTCGAGCCGCCACTTCTCGTCTACTCGCAAGACCGTCATCCGTTCCATGACGGCATGCGCGAGAAACATGCATGCCTCGCCTTCCAATGCGAAGCGTGCGGCCACACCGTTGAACGCAATGTACTGTCGGCGGTCAGCGCTGGCACCGAATGGTTTAGGTCGTTACCGCTCGAAGACCAGCGGCACATCGCCTCTACCTTTTCGTGCACGCTGGAGTTCGTCGGGCCTAAGGCGCTTGCCTGGGCGGCATTCCCGAATGGTCGCTCCGGATACTTTTCGACTGCTCGGTGTGGCAACTGTGGCAAGGCCTACGTCGTCGCAATCGACTTCTATGAAATGCAGCCGGCCCGCTATATTGCTTTGCTGCAGGGCGTCGCTGGACTGGCGCCTAACAATTCGTCCAAGCCGACGCCGCTTCGCGGCGCGGCTTAACTCAGGTGTTAGGCCTCGGTCGGTTGTTGTAATCGCGCTTTTGCGCCGGCCAGTTCATTGCGTTGCTGAGTCGCTCGCGGTCAACAGCTCGCTTCGGTACGCGACTCGCCGCGCTCGCTCTGCCGTCACCGTTGCCTCGCTCTCCGATTCGTGCGCGGTCGGCTCCTGATTCTCCCTAAAGTACCGACATCCCCGATCCGCTTGCCGAGCTGACGGGTGGAATGCGCCTTGGCTTTGTGCCAGTGCGAAACAGCTCGCCGCCGAACGTCTTGGCTCCAGCTCGCGGTTCTCGCTTCGGCCGTTATCCCGTGCCGGGTTGCTCGCCGCCGTCGGCCCGTTCAAGCTTGGCCTAACAATTCGTCCAAGCCGACGCCGCTTCGCGGCGCGGCTTAACTCAGGTGTTAGAGGGCTATGGACGCTTCAAACGTCATTGCAGCACTAGCATTGTTGATCAGCCTGGTTGCCGCCGCGATCAGCTGGAAGGCCTATGCCCACACGGTCAATGCCCACCAACTGGAAACCACTCTCGCGTTTGAGCGTGACAAGTCAGAACTCCTTTCTTACATCGAGCAGAGTCGGAACCTCTTTTCTTCAGCTCGTAGAGAAATCGAACTCGCGCAATTCGTGCTGTCGCACGAGCCGCCCGAAGTGCAACAGGCGCTTAGCTCATACCACGGGCTTTTCACAGAGTTCCTTCCAAACCTCATTGGCGCGGAAAGGAATGCAAATTCTCTCTGGCAGGAGATCTTCGAGTGGCGCGACAAGTCTGGGCGCAGCGGATTCGCGCACCACGCTCCTCGTTTTCGGGCGTCCATCGAGAACGATCGGGTCGCCCACGAAATGGCGCTAAAGTGCACGGCAGAGTTCAACAGCCAGATGGGGCGGGCCAAGGAAGCCTATGCAAACGGGCTTTTCGGCTAGCCCTCTAACAATTCGTCCAAGCCGACGCCGCTTCGCGGCGCGGCTTAACTCAGGTGTTAGCCCACGCACCGAACTTCTACTGGGAACCGAAAGCCATGTTTGATTTGACACTCCCGTGGTGGGAATTCGTCGTGCGGGGAGTAGCGGTCTACGCGTTTCTGCTCGCAATCATCCGTATTAGCGGCAAGCGTCAAATTGGCCAGCTCGCGCCGTTCGATCTCGTGCTTTTGCTTGTACTGTCCAACGCCGTCCAAAATTCCATGGTGGGTGGCGATAGCTCTCTCTTGGGCGGGCTAATTTCTACCGTCACTCTGGTTGCCGCGAATTACTTGGTGGGACTCGTAACCTTCAAGAGCAAGCGGCTCGAGGCTCTTATCGAGGGGCGCCCGCTGGTGATCATCCATAACGGCAAGCTATACGAAGACTTCGCCGCGAAGGCTCACTTGACCAGCCACGAGCTGCACAGCGCGCTGCGTCAGGCGGGATGCACCTCGGTGGAAGATGTGCACTACGCTGTCCTGGAAAACAACGGCGTCATTAGCGTGGTTAAGCGCGAACCCAAATCCACCGCGCCGGATAGCATCGCCCGAAGCGAGGGCTAACAATTCGTCCAAGCCGACGCCGCTTCGCGGCGCGGCTTAACTCAGGTGTTGGCCGGCCATGAAAAGTGTTCTTGCAATTGCAGTAGGAATCTTGCTCACCGGCTGCGCTCGCGCACCCGAAGATCCGCTGTGCGCAGTGGTCGCAAACCCATCGTCTTATGTCGGCAAGAGCGTCACGCTCAGCGGCACCGCGCGCATGTACAAGCAGAGGGTCGGTCTCTACAGCCAGGCGTGCCCATCGCAAGCGTTGCTTCTTGCAATGGGGCCGGAAGATACTTTCAAGTCGGCCCACCACGTTTCCACGCCCAATATTGTGTTCCTCAACCAGGTGGTGAGGCTGCTGGGTACCGGCGCTTCCGTCACTGTTACCGGGCGAGTAACGCCTGCTCCGGGTCAGCCTGATCCGTTTGCACTTACCATTGAGTCGGCTGCCCTCAAGTAGTCGCTGGCCGGCCAACAATTCGTCCAAGCCGACGCCGCTTCGCGGCGCGGCTTAACTCAGGTGTTAGGCCTCATGAGCCACCCTCACGCATTCCAGTCTTGGCCCTTCAGTCTTCCCGTCGAAACTGGCGTATTCACCACTCGCCAGGTTCTAGAGGGCCTAGAGCCAATCCGCGAGGTCTATCACGACCCCGACGGTGATTGGCAGTTCCTGTGCGGCACCACGCTCGATGCGAAGGATCTCAAGCTCGTCTGCCTGGGCTGCATGGTCGAGAATGACCCGACCATTGGCGAGCTGGCGGAAATGCCGCCGAGCTGGTGTGCGACTCGGCAGGAATCTGGCTGCGAGTGGATCCAAGAGCCCTATGAGCCCCGCGAAGATGAGGCCTAACAATTCGTCCAAGCCGACGCCGCTTCGCGGCGCGGCTTAACTCAGGTGTTAGGTTGCCGAGGAGAGAGCATGGACAAGTGGGTTACATACGCCGTCATCTCCATGATCTTCGCTGGCTTCACTTCCGTGATCGCCAAGATGGGCCTTGCCGGAATTTCGGGCGAACTTGGGCTCGCTGTTCGAACCATGTTCGTCGCGGTATTCGTCATCGGTTTCGCGGCGCTGTTCGTCGCGCCTGCGGAGCTGAAGTCTCTGGCTCCGCACAATCTCTTCTGGCTTGGTGTTTCCGGCGTCACCACGTCTTTGTCGTGGATCTTCTACTACAAGGCCCTAAAGCAAGGCGAGGTCTCAACCATCGCGCTTATTGATAAAGCGAGCTTCATCGTCGCGGTTCTGCTGGCCTGGCTCATACTCAAGGAACAGATCACACCGCGCGTTATTCTTGGCTGCGTACTAGTGGGTTCCGGGTTGCTCGTCGTCGCATATCGGCCGGCAACCTAACAATTCGTCCAAGCCGACGCCGCTTCGCGGCGCGGCTTAACTCAGGTGTTAGGCCCTAGATGAGAGTTCTCTTAGCACTCGCGTTTCTTCTTACGGCAGCACCTGCTCAGGCCGCGACTCAATGCGAAATACCTGGCAGCGCCGTGCACTGGGCTTACGACGCATGTATGGGCCACTTCGAAACGGATGATGGCCTGCACCCGGGCGTCATGAAGTGTGCGGACCGTGGGCAGGCGCTTATCAAGCGTCTCGGCAGCTGCCCGGCCAAGCGTGTCTTCAAAGGGCGAATGTGCAGCGAACTGTAGCGCACCGAGTCCCGTCGAGCTTCTTACGGCGCCTGCATGGCAGACTCGAGTGTAATAGGTTCAACAGTTGCAAATGGCGGGCTCTAGGGCCTAACAATTCGTCCAAGCCGACGCCGCTTCGCGGCGCGGCTTAACTCAGGTGTTAGGGCGCACATGAAGAAAATCGTACTCGCAGCCGCACTGATAGCAGCCCTCCACTTGCCAGTGCAGGCGAAGTCTTCCTGCCCGGACTTGCCCGCGGGCTCGGCACTCCACTGGCGGCACGACTCTGGCCCAGGCTACGACGTGTGCTATGCGCTCCGAACTTCCGGCACGGTGGCATTCGGGCTATACCTCGGCACTGACAACCCGCTCAGCCATTCAAAGCTCAGCCCGCTCCAGCCCGGGATCGCGGCAGGTAAGCCGGTCATGTGGTCCGTTGCACGCGGCAGTGCAACCCGGCACGCGCTTCTCGTGCTCAATGAGCGAACTGGTTACAAGATGCATGTGTTCGTGCCTGGCGTCCCGGCGGATACGCTGCAGCAGCGCATGAACACCGTGGGCGCGTTACGTCTCGTTTCCGCGGGTGCGCCCTAACAATTCGTCCAAGCCGACGCCGCTTCGCGGCGCGGCTTAACTCAGGTGTTAGGGCTCATGTGGGAAAGACTTTCGGTGCCTGCAGGTGTGCTCCTCGGCTCAGCGAGCTCAGCCGGGGTGGGTACGCTGGTACTTCCTTGGCTCCCTATGGCGCCTAAGATTGGTGGCTTGCCCGTATTCGCTGTCTTCTTCCTGGCTTCACTCGTCTTGATCTTGAGCGTGGGTCTACGCATCGTAGCTTCGCTCCAACGTCGCTCGCGTTATCGCTTTCGATCGCTGGTCGGCTACGGCACGGCGTCGGGTGCTTTAGTTGCAGCAATACTCACCCTGCCAGGTCATCCTGGTGCTTCACGCTTTGAATGGGCCTTTTCCGCGGGCGCTATATGCGTGAGCTCATTGCTCGGTGCGAGCGCCTCGCTGGGCTTCTGGGTCGGCCACCGGCTCATGAGCCCTAACAATTCGTCCAAGCCGACGCCGCTTCGCGGCGCGGCTTAACTCAGGTGTTAGGCCTCACTCAAATTTCAAGGGGAACGTGGTGAAGCGATTCGTTGCATTGCTCGCAGGCGCAGTAGTCGGAACTTCTCTCGCGGCAGACAAACCCGCGCTCGTCTGGAGCCCGGATGTTGCCGCGGAAAGCACCGGCACCATCCGTGCTGCCTCGAAGGATGAGAAGCAGGAGCAAAAGGCAAGCGGGGTGGTTCGCGCCTTTGTAAATCCCGCAGGTCAAGGCTCTGTGGCTACGCTGATTCGCATCTGGGCAGATCAACCCTCGCGCTCTGAGAATCTCAAAGATTTCGGTTCGGTCGTCGTCCCGGCGGGCAACTATCACGTCGCAGCAAAGTGCTACCTGTTTCCGTTCACGATGACCCGTGAAACCGTCGTTCTCGTGGAGCCGGGCGTGCAGTACCGCGCCGAGTGTGTCGGCCAAACCGCTCACAGTACCGAACTGGTCATCTACCGCCTTCCCGGTGAGGCCTAACAATTCGTCCAAGCCGACGCCGCTTCGCGGCGCGGCTTAACTCAGGTGTTAGGCGGCATGGAAAGTTTGGTCACCGTCCGAATAGCAAATCTCCGCTCTCGCGTTCAGAGCACGAAGGAGCTTGTGCCGTTTAGCCGCGTCGAGCGCGACGAAGTGGTGGTCACTTGTCCACCCGGCGTTGGCGAAAGCCTGAATGACCAACTGGTGTGGCTCTGGAGCGCACTCAAGCCCGGGCGTCGGGCATTGGCCAAGCTGCAATCAGAAGGCGCAGTGATTACGTGTCACTACAGCGGCCCGTCGCATTTCATCCTCAAGCCCAATGGCGCGGAGTTTCTCCACCTGATGGGCGTGGAGCTTGTCGTTGGCTAAGCTGCCGCCTAACAATTCGTCCAAGCCGACGCCGCTTCGCGGCGCGGCTTAACTCAGGTGTTAGGCCTCATGGGAAGTCACATGGCTGCGTGCTTGAACGTCATCGCGCTCATCCTGTCGCTCATTGGCTCATTTCTACTGTTCTTCTATGGCTTTCCTGCCAAAAAGGTCGGAAACGTCTTCTTCTACGGGAACTTGGCCATGGAGTCGTCGCCGGTGGATGGCGAACGCGCCGTCCCCCGAGAAGAGTGGGAGCCGCAGTTCAACGCGTTCAAGTGGAGAGCCAAGTTCTTCAACCGGCTCGGCTTTGCCATGATTACGCTCGGAATGCTGCTGCAACTCGTGGCCTTAGCTGTCTGAGGCCTAACAATTCGTCCAAGCCGACGCCGCTTCGCGGCGCGGCTTAACTCAGGTGTTAGGCCTGCCAGCGACATCAACGGAGTCGTGTATGGATATTCAACTGCGGCGAGCCATCGCGGCGATTGCCATGACCTTTGCGCTGAGTCCCTCAACGTACGCCCACGATGCCAACCGGGAGGCCGAAACGGCCAAGGTGTATGAAGCATTCTTGGCTTCGTGGGACGGCAAGAGCAAAGCGCCCCTCAACGTGGCAGCAAGCGCTAAACCACTATCGCCACAAGATCTGAAAGACATTTCGTCCTGTGGCGGCGGCGAGTGGGAGGTGGCAGAAACCAGCGCGCCGCTCGCTGTCCAGCTTCGCGCGCTACGGCAGGTTCGTCTCATCAAGCCTGGGGAGTTGCGAGCAATGGATCCAGGCAAGCTGATTGCGCGGGGCGTGCCCGTCGACGAAGCTGTAGAGAAGGGCTTCTCCCACGCATTGCTCACGCTTTCCACAGTCACCTTCGAGCGGTCCGGCCAGCGCGCTGCGCTCAACTACTCGTTTGTCTGCGGCCGGCTCTGCGGTAACGGTGGCACCGTGATGCTCGAGCGCACTCCACATGGCTGGGCGCGCAGCAAGACCGAGTGCGGCATGTGGATGTCCCACTCGGGCAGGCCTAACAATTCGTCCAAGCCGACGCCGCTTCGCGGCGCGGCTTAACTCAGGTGTTAGGGCTCAAAGGAGAGCTCCGATGCAGTCGAAGCAGATTGTTGCCACAGCCCTGCTACTCGCCCTCACTGGCGCGGCTGCCGCTACCGGAATCAAGGGTGCGGTGCACTCCCAGACCACCTTCAGCTATGCGTGCCCGGGCGGTCTGTCGGGCCAGATACAGATCGAGAAGAACCGCGAGCCGCAGTTCACATCTACACTCCGTGCTTGGGTCAACGGTGCTCAGATTGATCAGGATGCCGCTGTGCAGAAGTCGCTCGCTGGCAAGAATATTCAGTACGTCGAGCCGCTGTGCGAGGGTGACACCACGGTGCTCGCCTTCAAGGTCTGGGTACTGTCCACACAGAAGGAAGGCACGGTGAACGTGCTTGTGGACAAGTCGGGCAAAGTCTCGGTTGAGCCCTAACAATTCGTCCAAGCCGACGCCGCTTCGCGGCGCGGCTTAACTCAGGTGTTAGGCCCCGCAGGTAATCTCAGGCAGCCGCGAGGAGTCATGGAAGCTCAGGTCGAACGCCCGCCCGCTACGCCGAACGGTCCGTTCACGGTTCTCGTTAGCACCCTGCTGACCCTTGCCGGTATTTTCGGTGTCGCCGTCGGTGTTGGAGAACTCGGCTTCCACCCGCTTGAATGGCACGCAAGTGCGCCTCGAGCGGTTCCGATTCTTGTGTCGGCAGTCGTAGACCTTTGGGCCGGCACCGCGCTGGGCTTTGGCCATTACCGCCGCGCTTTCCGCATTCTGTTGCTGGCACTCGCATGCCGCATGGTGTGGTCAGTGCTCGCACATTGGGGCTGGCTCGACACCGGTCGCGGCACGTTGGAGCTCGTGGCGTTGCTTCCCGCCAGCTGGTTGCAGCGCAACAGCCGGCCGGGGCCTAACAATTCGTCCAAGCCGACGCCGCTTCGCGGCGCGGCTTAACTCAGGTGTTAGGCCAACCGGGATAGTTATGCAGCGCACGAAAGTTGTTCTCGCAGCAAATACGAGTGTTCTTCCGGATATCGGAGACATTGTCGTGAGCGCTCGCTCGCTGTTCCAGGGACAAGCCGAGATCGTCGTAGGCTACCCAGGGCATCCCAATGCTGAATTTGAATTGCGAACGGGCGATGCCGGCCTTTACCAAGCGCCCGCCGGCGACACATACGAAGTCCGCGCAATGTCGCTCGCCGTTAATCGGGCCGAGCTGCTACTAACGCGGCTGGGTCCCGAACCCAAGTTAGCAGCGGCCTTCACATCAAGCGACCCGCTGAACTCGCCGTTCACCGAGGAAGAATTGCTCAAGATCGATGCGAGCGTTGAAGCGGTCAAGAGCGATATTGCTCAGGGCGGCGAATTCACCCCGCATCAACTTGAAGCAATTCATCGGCGTCTTGATGAGATCAAGGAGGGCGCGCGCCGCATGGGTCGAAAGGATTGGATCCAATACTTCGCAGGATCGATCACTTCGCTGTGTGTATCTGCGGCATTTGCGCCCGAAGCGACTCAACGGCTCTTTAGCTCGATTGGGTCTGCATTTTCTTGGACCTTTCAAGCTGCTCCAACGCTACTGCTACTCACGTAGCTGTTGGCCTAACAATTCGTCCAAGCCGACGCCGCTTCGCGGCGCGGCTTAACTCAGGTGTTAGGTTGCCGAGGAGAGAGCATGGACAAGTGGGTTACATACGCCGTCATCTCCATGATCTTCGCTGGCTTCACTTCCGTGATCGCCAAGATGGGCCTTGCCGGAATTTCGGGCGAACTTGGGCTCGCTGTTCGAACCATGTTCGTCGCGGTATTCGTCATCGGTTTCGCGGCGCTGTTCGTCGCGCCTGCGGAGCTGAAGTCTCTGGCTCCGCACAATCTCTTCTGGCTTGGTGTTTCCGGCGTCACCACGTCTTTGTCGTGGATCTTCTACTACAAGGCCCTAAAGCAAGGCGAGGTCTCAACCATCGCGCTTATTGATAAAGCGAGCTTCATCGTCGCGGTTCTGCTGGCCTGGCTCATACTCAAGGAACAGATCACACCGCGCGTTATTCTTGGCTGCGTACTAGTGGGTTCCGGGTTGCTCGTCGTCGCATATCGGCCGGCAACCTAACAATTCGTCCAAGCCGACGCCGCTTCGCGGCGCGGCTTAACTCAGGTGTTAGGCCCCAGACCGAGGACATCGCGGCGTGGTAGACGACGTAATCGACCGCTCGACACTCATTTTCGTGGGAGGTGGCTTAGCCGTTGCCCTAGTCTCGGGCGTTGCAACCGGCAGCTGGATTGGGCCGATGGTCGGTCTCGTCTTTGTAGCCATTGGCGTTGGTATGGCCATCTTCCGCTATCGCCGCATCGTATTCATCGGTGAGATGATGCGAACTGGCCGCCGTGTAAAAGCCAGAGTCATTCAAGTGCAGCTAGACACGTCCCTCGAGGTGAACGGCAGGAACCCATTCCGCATCGTCGCTCAAGCGCAGGACCCCTCTAGCAAAGAAATGCACGTTTACAAGAGCTGGAGCATTGGGTTCGACCCAAGTGAATTTCTGGGTACAGGCGAGATCACCGTGTATGTCGATCGAGCATCTTCCAAGCGGTACTACATGGATACGTCGTTCTTACCGCGTCTGGCTCGCTAGCCTGGGGCCTAACAATTCGTCCAAGCCGACGCCGCTTCGCGGCGCGGCTTAACTCAGGTGTTAGGCGGCATGGGCAGTCAAGTCGAACTCCGGATATCAAACCTAGGCGCTCGCAGCGAGAGTACAAAGGCGCTTGTGCCCTTCAGCCGTCTCGACGGAGAGGACGTTGTGCTGGTGTGTCCTCCTGGAGTGGGAACGGGCCTCAATGATCAGCTGGTGTGGCTCTGGGGAGCGCTCAAGGGCTCCCGTCGGCCGCTGGCGAAGCTCCAGGCCGAAGGTGCTCACATCACCTGTGCGTGCAAGCTGGCTGGTCCGGAAGTCCTGAGGCCAAATGGCGCAGAGTTCCTACACCTCATGGGCGTAGAGCTCGTCATTGGCTAAGCTGCCGCCTAACAATTCGTCCAAGCCGACGCCGCTTCGCGGCGCGGCTTAACTCAGGTGTTAGGCAGCATGGAAAGTGACACGCCGGTGGAGTTTCAGATCGCGCCTGGCCAGATCTACGAGGATGGCTTTTTCCATCCGTGCCTTTGCGTCGGAGTCGAAGATGGACTCGTGTACGGCATCTCGCTCGTCGACGGGTCACATCCGCGAAGCTGTGATCAACACTTAGGCGGCCTCCGCTTGCTTACACCGTCCGAGGCATGGGAAATCCGTCTTCACGGGCCTACAGATCCCGCCGAGCGAGAACTGGTAGAGCCCGCAGCCCGATGGTGGCGATAATGCTGCCTAACAATTCGTCCAAGCCGACGCCGCTTCGCGGCGCGGCTTAACTCAGGTGTTAGGCGGCATGAAATGAACTTCAGCGACCTCCAACAACAAGCCCTTAAGCTCAACGCCCTCTACGAACAACTCGAGGTCAAGCGCTGGGGTCGCGTGTGGACCACTCAGGAATTGGCGCTCGGCTTCATGGGAGACGTCGGCGATCTCGCGAAGTTGGTCCAGGCGCACGCGGGCGTCCGCACGATCGAGGACCATCAGGCCAAGCTCGGCCACGAGTTGTCCGACTGCTTGTGGTCAATCATGGTTCTGGCCAACAAGTGTGGCGTCGATCTTGAAGAGCAGTTCATCAGGAACACTCGCGAGATCTGTGAATACGTAGAAGGCGAGCTCGCCAAGTAACTGGTAGCCGCCTAACAATTCGTCCAAGCCGACGCCGCTTCGCGGCGCGGCTTAACTCAGGTGTTAGGCGCCACACATGACTTCCAAGCTCTCCTTACCGCTCGTCGCCGCTCTCTCCGCCTGCAGCGTTGCCGGATCAACGTGGAGCTCAGACATTTGTGCGTGCACTCCAGCGTGGTTCAACCTAGCAGCGGCTTTGCAGCTGGAAGGCATCAACGACGCAGAAGACCTAACACTCGAACGGGTGGAAGCCTCCGCGGAGCGCCTGGTGGGCACGAGGGCGTCTGCGAACACGTTGCCTTCGGCAGGCAACCCACAGGCATGTAAGCCCACAGGGACCGGCTCCGAATGCAAATGGGCCGTCTGGGCTCGCGATCACACGCTGAAGGGTTATGTCGCAACTTTCACAATCGCGCCGTCGGGCATCGTTACTTCTGTTGCTGTCAAGGTGGCCACATGGAAATCAGCGGGTGGCGCCTAACAATTCGTCCAAGCCGACGCCGCTTCGCGGCGCGGCTTAACTCAGGTGTTAGGGCTCATGGAAACAATGTTCCTCGCTGCGGCAGTCACGACAATCCCCGGACTATTATTTTTTCTCGGGCTGCCTGCCATCGCCATTGCGCTTGCGCGGCAGCCCGGGCTGTCGGCTTGGCGTCTGGCGGCAGGCTACGTCGGCGCCCTCGCCGTCCTCGGAGTGTTGGTAGCCGCTACGGGCTACGTATCACCGGAGGAAGCGTCCCGCGTCTGGCATATCGCTCCGGCGCGCTATTGGGCTGTGCTACTACGAGATCTTCTAAATACTTGGGTGGCGGCAGCCTTTATGGCTGTGCTTGGAATCTCTCTGGTCGGGGTGCCAGCGCTCGTTTACCTCCATCACCGCAGGCTCGCCACTGCTCCTAACTTGCTCCTGGCGTCAGCCGGCATCTCGCTGATCTTCGGCGTTCTCGCGTATTTGGCTATGCATTGGTCCAGCAACGTTAGGTTCGGCGAGCTGGTCCTTACCTTTCTGGTATCGCATGCCGCCATGGCTGCTGGTTTCGCGCTCGCAGCACGGCTCCCGTGGGCTCAGCGTCTTGAGCCCTAACAATTCGTCCAAGCCGACGCCGCTTCGCGGCGCGGCTTAACTCAGGTATTAGGCCCCGTGTTGAACAAGATCGCTACCTTGATGGACCAAACAGCAGTCCGCTGCCTGCTCGGGCTGGTAGCGATTTGCGCCAGCCTTGTTCTCGTGCTGCCCGTGCTCGCCCTGTTGTCGGTCACCCTTCACGAGCCCGTGCTTGGTGCCATCGGCGCGGCAGCTTTGGCCGGGCTGGTTGCCGGCTTGGCCAGGCTTCTGTTGGGTGGCAGGTTCTTTTCTGTATCAGCGGCGGCGCGCACTGCCATTCGGCTCGGCTTGGGCGCAGGTGTTCTTGCTGTCGCAGTCGGAGCCATCGCACTCCCAAGCGAGAGCGAATGGCGCCCGGTCATCGCTGCCGTGGCAGCGCTGGGCGCAGTCTTGCTAGCAGGTTCCGTGGGTCGCAGCCCGGGCCCTAACAATTCGTCCAAGCCGACGCCGCTTCGCGGCGCGGCTTAACTCAGGTGTTAGGGCGCATGGGTAAGAGTTCCGCGAGTGCAAGCAAGAAGCGTAGGCTCTCAGGGCGTGGTCTCCTACTGATCGCTCTACTTCTCGCCGCTGCGTACCTGGCTGCGCCGTTTCTACTGATACCGGCCCTGGTCCAGTGTCACCCTCCGCGAATGGTCAATCGCGTCATGCCGGTCGTATATCCGTTTACTCGCATGGCAAGCGACAACGCTTACAAGCGCTACTGGCTTGAGGTCCTCAACCGGCGTTACCGAGAGGCTGCTCCACATTGCCCCGACCGCAATAGTCAGATATATGCGCCCTAACAATTCGTCCAAGCCGACGCCGCTTCGCGGCGCGGCTTAACTCAGGTGTTAGGCCCCGAATGAGAATTCTCATCTGCTTGATGGCGTTGGTAGTTCCCGGCGTTGTGCTGGCCGACGGCGTGCCACTCAAGAATGGGCGCTACGCGGGAAAGGTACTGACTTTCTCGCTCACGCCTGAGCAGCGCGCTGCCGCGGATCGATTCCGCACATGCCATCTCGCGCATTTCCGAGAAACGAACATCTACACGCCGTACGTGTTCCGCCTTAGCAAGGAACAAGCCGAAGTGGTCCGTCGCGCCGTCGGTTTCGCGCCATCGCGGTTTGACCTCTACGAAACGTACCGGGGCTTCAATGATTCCGGGCCGCACTGGAACTTAGCTCTTCGCTACTCGGCCGAACGATTCGAAGTGCCCCTTGAACTGTTGCTTAGAGATCACGCCGCATCCGCTGCCGAAAGGGAGCAAGGCTGGAAGAATACGAACCCCTGCTTTCCGCTGTCGGGGCCTAACAATTCGTCCAAGCCGACGCCGCTTCGCGGCGCGGCTTAACTCAGGTGTTAGGTGCGCGAGGAGAGAAAAATGCATCCGCTATTCAAGTCCATCACTGCTGTCGTCGGCGGCGCTCTTGCTGCAGTCGGCCTGCTCTACGCGTGGCCTCACATCGCCGCCGCAGGACTAGTCTTCCATCCGCTATGGGCTACTGGCCTGCGCGGCGAAGGCTTGCTCTCCGCCGTGCATGTCGGCGATTTCCTCGTGTCCATGGTTCTACTTCTCCCGCTTGCTCTGCTACTCCGGGTGCTCGGTACCGCGCACCCTTGGCGTGACACCTTTCTCGCGTGTTTAAGTCTGGTCGCAACCTCAGCAGTCCTAGTCGGGTCTCCTTCCTCCCATACCGGGATACTTGGCGTACTTCTTGCCCTGTCCCCCGCCGCTGCATTACTTGCCGACGTCTGGCTGTGCGTGAAGATCACCGGTCGCGCACCTAACAATTCGTCCAAGCCGACGCCGCTTCGCGGCGCGGCTTAACTCAGGTGTTAGGCCCCAGTAGAAGCGACGATGCGACTTGAGCCCAAAAACGTGGCGCGATATGCCGCTCTCTGGGTGGCGTTCCTTCTGTCTTTCGCGCTTGCGCTTTGGTCCCTCAATCTAGTCGTGTTCCATGGCTGGGCGGCTTACGTACCACCGTACGAGACAGCACTCCATCTCCGCTGGGCCAAGGTGTGGGCTGCAATCGGCCTCGTAGCGCTCGCACTGACCGTCTTCAGCGGGCGTAGGATCTGGCTCGGCGGGCCCACTCGCAAATCGTCTGGGGCCTAACAATTCGTCCAAGCCGACGCCGCTTCGCGGCGCGGCTTAACTCAGGTGTTAGGCGCCACATGGAAGATTCCGTAGAGGTCGAAACCTGGGCAGACGCATACATCGAGCTGCACTCGGTGGAACAAGAGATCGACACTGATCACCCGCTTTGGTGGGCCACCGAAAGAACGATGCATTGTCTTCGTCGAGACTTCGCCGAGGAGCTGTGGGAGTTCGTACTTGTGGTGCTGGGCAAGGCGCCGAACGACCGGGTTCTTTCGTGCCTCGCTGCAGGCCCACTGGAAGATCTCATCGCATACGATGGGAAATACTTCATCGATCGCATCGAGCTCATGGCCCGCCAGAATCCCGCGTTTAAGGATCTGCTCGGTGGCGTCTGGCGAAATCAATCGCCGGAGGAAATTTGGAGTCGGGTAGAAAAGTGCCGGGGTGCCGCGTGGTAGTGGCGCCTAACAATTCGTCCAAGCCGACGCCGCTTCGCGGCGCGGCTTAACTCAGGTGTTAGCCCATGAGTGATGCCATCGACGCAGCCGCCTTGATCATCGCCCTATCGTCGTTCGGGCTGTCGGTCACTCAAGCACGCGGCGCTGCGAGAGACCGCCGGATGTCAGTGCGTCCCCACTTGGCTTTCAAGCGCAACTCCAGTCCGAGCGGAATACGCATCACTCTTTTCAACAATGGATTGGGCCCGGCCGAAATCTTGAACCTTTCTTATTCGGTGAACGGCCGTGTTCAGCAGTTCGAACAAGAATCCGACATCGCTCCACTGCTGAAAGCGTCAGGAATCAATGGCTGCAAGATCGGCACATTCGTGCGGATGACGCCAGGCGACTTTTTTGCCCCGGGGTCGGAGTTAGTACTCGTCGAACTCACGGAAGTAGAGCCTTACGAAGGGCATGATCTTTACGGAACAGCGTACGGCGCCTTGAACGTGCACGTGAAGTACCGGTCACTGTACGGCGAAGAGTTCTATTCGTCGGCACACGTGAATGCAGGCTCCCACCGCCCGCCGGTCAAGGGCTAACAATTCGTCCAAGCCGACGCCGCTTCGCGGCGCGGCTTAACTCAGGTGTTAGGCCTCATGCGAAGTGTCTGGTTGCTGCAGCATGTCCACGCCCTTGAGCCCGGCGTCGGTAACGTAAAGGTGTTGGGCGTGTACAGCTCTAAAGCAGCTGCGGTTATGGCCGCCAACCGGTTTCGCGCGCAGCCTGGCTTCTGCGAGCAACCGCAGGTCAACCTCAATGGCTGTGGCGACGAGCCCGGGTTTCATGCGACCGAGTACCAAGTAGACTCGGATGAGCAAGGTTGGGCAGCCGGATTCGTCTCGGTCTGAGGCCTAACAATTCGTCCAAGCCGACGCCGCTTCGCGGCGCGGCTTAACTCAGGTGTTAGGCCGCTATGAGTGCTGGCTTGCTTCTTGTCATATTCATCGTCGGCTTGTCCCTCGTGAGCCCGATCGTCCTACTTGCGAACGTCGTCCTCGCACTTTCCGCGCACTGGCGAGGTTTCGCAGTGCGCGCCGCAGCCGCAGGCACGTTCGTTGGTGCTGTTTTCGCTATAGCCGTCTCAGCATGGGCGCTGGCTACAGGTGAGCGAGTCATAGACTGGGCTACAGCCGGGATCCTGTTCTGTGCTGGATATGCTGTTGGTGTGCCGGCTTGCCTTGGGTGGTTGCTCGTCACCCGTACGCGGCCTAACAATTCGTCCAAGCCGACGCCGCTTCGCGGCGCGGCTTAACTCAGGTGTTAGGCCACGCACTGCGATTCCAAGCAGCGTGCAAATCGTTGGCAAAGCCGGCCTTGTCTCTCGCCAGCTGATCGGCTTCCGGCAACCACACCATGCGAGCTTCTCGCATCTGTCGTCCCCGCTGCGCTGGTTCGCTCCGCCGCGTGGCTTTCGTGTAGCAGCCGCGTCCACACGTCGCGCTCGCCACTGTCAACTTCGGCCGTGCGCCGGCCTTCGCATCCTTATCTCGGGGCGTCGTACTATCGCGGCTGGCAGTTAGGTTTCGCTCGCGCAGTTCTCGAATCCGGGGCGTGGCCTAACAATTCGTCCAAGCCGACGCCGCTTCGCGGCGCGGCTTAACTCAGGTGTTAGCGCCCATGGGCAAGTTCCTCCGCAGCTGGGCAAGACTGGTTGCTCCCACGGTGGGTGGGCTGGCTACGGGCAGTGTGTTTGCGAGCGGGCTGTTGGCGCTCGCCCGATTTATGCCAAACACTTTTTCTTTGGTAGCCGCCGCCTTTTCCCTGTGGCTGCTGTTCGCCTTATACGCCTTTGTGCTCGGCCTGTTACCAGCGCTCCTTTACGGTGCTCCTCTGTATGCAGCCGCGCAGCGTGCGGGTCGTGCTTCATATTTCATCGCAGGCGTTATCGGGGCAGCGCCGGGGCTCGTGTTTCTGGCGTACGCCGGTGACTGGCTGATACTGGCGTACGGCGTCTTCAGTGGGCTTGCCACCCATTTCTTCGCACAACCACGCTGGCCTTGGTCACGGCTGGGCGCTAACAATTCGTCCAAGCCGACGCCGCTTCGCGGCGCGGCTTAACTCAGGTGTTAGGCCTCGGTCGGTTGTCGTAAGCGCGGCATCGCAATGTGACGCCTGCTGCTTCGGCAACTACATCGCGTCGCACAGCTCGCTCCGGAAGCGTCTCGCCGCGCTCGCTCTGCCGCGACCGTTTCCTCACTCTCCGAGTCGTGCGCGGTCGGATACTGATTCTCCCTAAAGTACCGATTTGCCCCGAACCGCATCTCCAGCTCGCGGGCGGAATGCGCCTCGGCTTCGGACGAACGCGGGAAAAGCTCGCCGTCGCGTGTCCAGACTCCAGACCGCGGCTCTCGCTTCGGACGTCATTTCGCGCCGGGTTGCTCACGGTTCTCGGCGGGTTCAAGCTTGGCCTAACAATTCGTCCAAGCCGACGCCGCTTCGCGGCGCGGCTTAACTCAGGTGTTAGGCCGTGCGAGGCAGGAGTGAAGCACTTTGAAGAATATGCTGCTCGTACTCTTACTCGCTGTCGTAGCGGCCTATGGCTATCGCGAAATCAAACGCGGCCGTTTCGCTACCCATGCGCCAACCGCAGCGCCGGCTGCGGATTCAGTCACGTCAGCCCAAGAAAAGAAGGATTCGCGCTACGCCTGCAATGGTCGAACGCGTTGTCCTCAGATGCATTCGTGCGAGGAAGCAACATTTTTTTCGCAACATTGCCCCAATACACAAATGGATGGGGACGGCGATGGTGTGCCTTGCGAGCAGCAGTGGTGTCGCTGAGCGCAAGGCCTAACAATTCGTCCAAGCCGACGCCGCTTCGCGGCGCGGCTTAACTCAGGTGTTAGGCGGCAGATGTGAGCTCACTTTGGTCCCGTTCGCTGGATATCTACCGTCTGAGGGCGGGCTATCGGCATCTGATCGCCGCGTTCCTACTCGCTGGTCTGCTTCTCGGCTTCTGGCCCGCGGTTGCATGGGCGCACGAAGCGCAGCTAGCGCGGGGTTTAACTCCCGGCGCACCTCTCGGGTCTGAGCCGGGCAGCGTCCAATTCCTATTTCTCGCGCTCGCGGTCCTGCTGGGTGGCGGCCTGCTCGGCATAGCTCTCGGCGCCTTCGTGCTCTGTGTCGCCCTCGCTGCGCTCAGCCAAATCTCCTTTCGCGCGGCGCTGCGGGCAATTTTCCTGAGCTACTACCCACCGCACTGGTTCGCTGAGTAAGCTGCCGCCTAACAATTCGTCCAAGCCGACGCCGCTTCGCGGCGCGGCTTAACTCAGGTGTTAGGCGTTACATCAAACTTTCAGGGGGAGTGATGAGAAAAGCAGTATTCGCGACCGGATTGGCTCTCCTAACCGGCTGTGCCACGCACTACGCATCGCCCACGTCGGGCGAGACGGCCACTGTCACTTTCTCGGCGTCAGGCATTCCCATGGGTGCCTGGGTGCTCGTGCAGAATTTCGCCTCCGAGAGTTGCGAAGCCAGCCCCAACGGCACGCGTCTGGCAACATTCACCACCACAGCGGTGCAAGGCAAAGGCGATCCGCACTCCGGGGTCAGCCGCACCATGCAAGCGGGCAACCCGGCGGTCGTTACTTTTGCGTATCAGGCGGGCGCGATCGGAATCACCGATGCCGAGACATGCACCCTGACCGAAAGCTTCGTTCCCGAGTCGGGCGCGAGCTATCGAGTGGCCTTCAGTCAGAACGGCTCAATGTGCCGGGTTGCCGTCCTGCGCGATGTCGCAGGCAAGTACGAGCCTGTCACCACAGCCAAACAAGTCAGACCGGCGTGCGTTAACCAGATCAATGGGTAACGCCTAACAATTCGTCCAAGCCGACGCCGCTTCGCGGCGCGGCTTAACTCAGGTGTTAGGCGTCATGGCAAAGTTCTTCGCATGTGCGTCGTGCAAAGCGCCAATTGAGCTTAGCCCTTGGCACTTCTTCGGCACGTCTTATCCGATTACGTGCACCGCATGCGGCCAAAAGAACATCGTCGGGGTGGCGGTCTGGCTCCTCTCTCTTTTGCCGCTAATCGCAGCAGCGTTTGCTACAAATCACTGGTTCAAGCTGCACCCGGCCAGCGCGCTAATGTGCACGGTCGCCCTCACCCTTGCGGCAGTCCTCGGCGGCGTCGCTGGCGCTTTTCTCGCCTACTATTTCGGCAGGCTGAGCAAGTTGCCAAGGTGGGCGGATGACGCCTAACAATTCGTCCAAGCCGACGCCGCTTTGCGGCGCGGCTTAACTCAGGTGTTAGGCGGTTCGGGAAGCAGCGATGGATGCACGTGCTCGGATGGACCTGTGGGAAGCGTTTTCCGATTTCTTCCTGGATACGGAGCTCGACGAAATAACGTTTCAGCACGCAGCTCGAGTCGTGCGCCGATCGGGCGCGACCCGGGATGAGGCGGAAGGCGTGCTGTGGAACGAAGTCTTCCCGGTTCTTTACTGGAACCCGCAGTCTGTGGCGGGTGAGTGGGCTGGACGACCACGGGAATGGCTAGTCGCGCACATCCGGCCGTCGGAAGGCCCCGCGCGTAAAGTTGGTCCGGCTTGGATCGTCCAAGAAGTCGAGGGATGCTGGGAGAAGGTGCTTGAACACCTCGGCTCACACGCCTGACAATTCGTCCAAGCCGACGCCGCTTCGCGGCGCGGCTTAACTCAGGTGTTAGGCCTTGCATGAAACTATTTAGCTTCCTGCGCAAAAACCGGCCGGCTGCATCGCTTCCGGATCGCGTAGCCATTCGCGCCGAACGCGTCGTTACAGAAGTCGGGGCCAATACGGTGCTGTACGGGCTCTTCTCCACCGTCGCCGCCAATCTGGAACCTGCCGGTTGGGGCTCACGATTCCGTGTGTATGGGCAACCTCTACCAAGGCTTCCTGCCGTCCGACGAATCTCGCGCCGCACTCGACGAGTTGCACACGATCGATCGGGAACTCACCGCCCTCCCGGTGTCTCGGGTTGTGTGGGATATCGAAAAGCCACATTTGCCGCCGAGTCCGCACTACACACTCGGAGCAAATGCGCAGAACGCCGCGGAGTTCTTCGTCACCATCAACGGGCAGAACCTTCTGCGGGGCGGTCTAATCTGGTCGGTAGAAAGTGCAGTCGAATTCGGCCACGCCGTCGAGATCTTTACCTATGGGTCGTTGCCTGAGTTGTTCCGGGGCAAGGCCTAACAATTCGTCCAAGCCCACGCCGCTTTGCGGCGCGGCTAACTCAGGTGTCAGGCGCACCGCCGATACGTATGCACCGCACGATCAATAAATCCTTCCACATCTGACAAGACCGCAGGCAGCGGCTCAGGCGGGCGCCTGCCCGCCGCCCACCAGGTGGCGGTAGCGCAAGTTGAGCAGCACATAACAGATCATCGTCGCTGTGAGGCCCACCAGCATGCTGTCGAGCCCGAGCGGCAACACCAACACGACGGCCGTCAGGGCGAACACGGCCGCGGTGTTGGTCAGCAGGTAAGGCCGCAGCTCGGGCACCTCCATGTAGTAGCCGTATTGCTTGCCCAGGAAGAACAGCACGGTGCCTGCGGCGGCCAGCTCGCGGAAGTCGCGCGGGTCGAGGTCGTCCAGGATCGCGTGCCGGATCAGCGAGGCCAGGATCGCCAGGCCGATGAACAGGAAGAAGTGCGAATAGAGGATCGAGTGCCCGGTCGCCAGCTTGCGGTGTTCCAGCAGGTGGAAGCTGTCGTAGTAGATCCACCAGATGGCCGACACCATGACGAAGCCGCTGACCGCGGCGATGACGTTGGAGCGATCCCAGGCGATGCCCGCCAGCGCCGCGGAGATACCAATCACCGATTCGCCCAGCATGATGATGGTCAGCAGGCCGACCCGCTCGATCAGGTGCGGCGTGTGCGCCGGCACGACGTGCAGCCGCCGGTTCAGCAGCACCAGGGCCGCCATGTCGAACACGATCCCGGCATAGAAGATCAGGTAGCTCCACGGCGGCTCCAGCAGGACCGAGCAAAGGCTGATCGCGGCGCCGACCGCGAACACGGTGCCCACCGTTGTTGCGATGCCACCCCGGTCGTGGTGCTTGCGCTTGGAAGCGAAATACATCCCGGCGATGATCAGCCGCGCCCCGCAGTAGCAGGCCACGGCCAGCGCGTAATGGTCTTGGACGCCGGCCGACACCTGCGCGGAGATCACGATCAGCAGGAACATGATCAGCAGTGTCGACAGGCGGTGCTGGCGGCTGTCGGTGTCGAAGCGGTTGGCGTAGATCGTGTGGCCCGCCCAGATCCACCAAAGCGGCAGGAACATCAGCACGAAGTGCAGGAACTGCTGCGCCGTGATGTGGCGTTCGTGCGCTTCGCTCAGGAGTTCGCTGACATCGGTCAGGGCGACGACGAAGATCAGGTCGAAGAACAGCTCCAGCCAGGTCGCCCGCCGGTGCGCATCGAAATATTTGAGGTCCTTCATGCGGCCACCGTAGGTCGTCGGACACGGCCACCGAGGTATAGCTCGGCGGGCGTGAGCTCTGGCCTCACAATTGGCCCAGCCGACACCGCTTCGCGGAGCGGCTGAACTCAGCTGTTAGGTTTCAGCAGCCATCATCAAGGCAAACGAATTTGAAAACGAACGAGCTTCATCTCCAAGCGGACTGGCGCTTTGAGGAAAGTGGGCAACGCCGGCACTACGTCATCGAGGCGCTCATCGATGGCAAGTTCGCCGGGCGGGCCTATGGCTGGTTCGAGCCTGGGGAGCGGTTCGTTCTGGAAAAGATTGAAGTGGACAAAGCGCACCGATCAAAGGGCTACGGCACGCGGGTGATTGAGCAGCTTCGAGCCAAAGCACGCGAGAAGGGCTGTCGCGAGTTCGTCATTCAGGGCGTTCGGCCCGCCAACGTTCGTGCGATCCGCCTGTATGAGAGCATGGGCGCCCAGGCCGTTCAGGGCTCGGCGCATCTGTTGTCGTTCGTGATTGCGCCGCCTTAGGCCTGACGATTCGTGCAAGCCGATACCGCTTCGCGGGACGACGCATGCACGACGCGTTGAGTGTGCGTCGGTTGAAGATCAGCGCACGACCCGCACGCGACGTACGCGATGCGCTTGTCCTTCGCTTCGCATCGAGCGATGCAACATGCGCTTGTGTGACCGGCAACAGGCAGACTTCCAAGTTCGAGCGACGACGTAGCGCGATACAACAACCGTTCTCGCACCGTGCGCGCCCTTCCCCATGACGGCGACATCCTCGACCGGCTATTCCGGCAAGTCCCTTGCCGCAAAGCTCGGCTACAAAGCCGGCATGGTTGCGCACGTGCACTCGGCGCCGTCGAACTACGTTGAGCTGCTCGGTGAATTGCCCGTTGGTGTTGTCTTCGATACGACACCGAACGCCCGCACGTCGCTCGTCCATGTATTCGCGACGTCATTCGATGCGCTGAAGCTGTGGGTAACGAATATCGCGCCCACTCTCGCGCCCGACGCCATGCTCTGGGTGTCATGGCCGAAGAAGGCGTCACGCGTTGCGACCGATCTGAGCGAGGATCGCGTGCGCGAACTCGCGTTCCCGCTCGGCCTAGTCGACGTCAAGGTGTGTGCGGTCGATGCGACGTGGTCGGCGCTGAAGCTTGTCAGGCGCAAGGCGCTGCGCTAAACCCGCACGTCGGCGTGATCCATTTAACGGAAAAGAAGGGAGACGGTCCATGGCAGGCGTAACGGGAATCGGTGGTGTGTTCTTCAAGGCGCGTGACCCGAAGGCACTGGGCGCGTGGTATCGCGACAACCTCGGCATCGACGTGCAGTCTTGGGGCGGCGCAGCGCTGCGCTGGGGCACGCCGGAGAATCCGTCGGGCACCACGGCGTGGAGCCTGTTCTCGGCCGACACGACGCACTTCGCGCCCAGCGATGCGCCCTTCATGATCAATTACCGCGTCGACGATCTCGATGCGCTGCTCGCCGCGCTGCGCGCGAACGGCTGCAACGTGCTCGATCGCACCGACGATTCCGAGTACGGCAAGTTCGGTTGGGTGATCGACCCGGAAGGCAACAAGGTCGAGTTGTGGGAGCCGCCGCAGGGGAAGTGATCCCGCTCGGGACGCGGCTGCGAATCCGGATGCGTCTGTCGCGATGCGGTGCGTTCTGTCGATCGGTCCCGGCCGGCGCCGGCAAATCGACGCTCGCACGCATGGCGGCAGTCACCACGTGGCTGGCTTCGTCCGCCCCAATGCCGCGCCTGAGGCGACTGGGCTGAGTGGACACGCTCGGACTGGCACGCCGCCGTTGCGGCGAAGACGCGTGAACTGGGCTGCGTACTCGTCGCTAAGCCGGCCGGCACGCTTAAGATGCGGCTCGCCACCTTGCGACACCGCGGCTCTGCTCGACCTGACGCCTCAGCGATGCGTTGCATGGATAGTTGCGCTGCGCCCGAGCCGCCCCAACCCGATACTCGGACGTGGCGACCTGGGGACTTGGCGACTTTCGGGTCTCCGATCCCTGACGCCGGCCGCAAGTCCCTGCCCCGCTCGCCCGGGGCGGCGCCCGCGGGGACGACAGGAGCCAACACCGGGCCGTCAGGATCCCGCCCGGCAGGCTGAACTGGTCGAGTGCTTCCGTTCTACCGGCCACTGCCGACCCGCTTGCCCGTGCCGCGCACCCCGCGGCCTAGTCGGCGTCAGGCAACCGTCGTCGCAACTGCCGCTTCACCACGTCCCGCGCGCTGCCGTTACTAACTCCGGCGCGCCGACCCGCGCCGCCGCCGCGCCGCCACGGCCGCTCAGGTGCAGTAACTGGCTGTCGCGGCAGCGCCCGCAGCACTCCCTCTTCCACCCACCGCCGGTTTCCCGGCGGCGTCGTGGCACGGCGTTTGCCTGAGCCGGTCGAGTCCCCGTGACGAGCCGCCAAGCCATGACCGACGCGATTTCCTCGATCCTCTCCCAGATCCGCGCCCACGAGACGCGGATGCGCGGGATGTCGGACGTCGCCTCGGGCAACGGCATCGCGCCTACCGCCGGTACCGCGGCCGGTGGCGTCGAGGGTGCGTCCGGCGGCGGCTTCAAGTCGGCGATGTCGAACGCCATCGACAACGTCAGCAAGGTCCAGAACGACGCCAGCCAGCTGCAGCAGGCCTTCGAAATGGGCGATCCCAAGGCCGACCTTGCCCGCGTGATGGTCGCCATGCAGCAGTCCCAGGTCGCCTTCCGCGCCACGGTCGAGGTTCGAAACCGGCTGGTGCAGGCGTACCAGGACGTCATGAACATGCCGATCTGACGGCCTCCACGACCCGACGATCGAACCGTAAGAGACCCGCACCATGTCCGTGATCGCGCTACCTAAATCCTCCGAAAACCTGCAGAAGCTGGGTCGTCTGCAGGACATCCCGGCCATCCGCCAGGTGGGCATGATCGCGCTGGTCGCGGCGGCGATCGCGGCCGGCCTCTGGCTGTTTTTCTGGACGCAGAAGCCGAACTACGTGCCGGTGTATGCGGGCCTCGACGCGAAGTCGACCGAAGACGCCTCGCAACTGCTCACCACCGCGCAGATCCCGTTCAAGATCGACACCACGACCGGTGCGCTCGCCGTGCCGACCGACAAGATCGGCGAAGCGAAGATGGCGCTCGCGTCCGCCGGCCTGCCCGCGGGCGGCGACAAGGGTTTCGAGGCGATGGAAGGCGACCAGGGCTTCGGCACCAGCCAGTTCGTCGAGAACGCGCGCTACCAGCACGCCCAGGAAATCGAACTCGCCCGCACCATCTCGAACCTGCGCCCGGTGCGCGAGGCGCGCGTGCACCTCGCGCTGCCCAAGCCGAGCGCATTCACGCGTGACAAGGAAAGCGCGAGCGCGTCCGTCGTGCTGCAGCTGCGCACGGGCGCGACGCTCGAACAGAACCAGGTCGATGCCATCGTCAATCTGGTCTCGACCAGCATTCCGGACCTGCCCACCAACCGGGTCACCGTCGTCGACCAGTTCGGTCGCATGCTCACCTCGCGCGATCCGACCTCGGCCGAAGCGATCGGCCAGCAGCAGTTCGACCAGCAGCACCGCCAGGAAGCCGTCTACGTGCAGCGCATCGAGCAGCTGCTCGAGCCGATGACGGGCCCGGGCCGCGTGAGCGCGCAGGTCAGCGTCGACATGGATTTCAACGAGACCGAGGAAGCGAAGGAAACCTACGGTCCCGACGCGCAGGTGCGCAGCGAACAGCTGTCGCAGAGCGGCGACATCGGTGCGATGGCCGCGGCGAACGGCAATGGCGCACCGGCGCAGGGCGTGCCGGGCAGCGCGAGCAATACGCCGACCCCGGCCGGCACCGCGCCGAACACCGCGCAGAACACCGCCGCCAAGCCGAACATTCCGGCCGGCGCGCAGGGCACGCGCAACGAAGTCCGCAATTACGAAGTCGACCGCACGCTGACGCATACCCGCCAGGCGCCGGGCAAGATCCGTCGCGTCACCGCGGCGGTGCTGGTCGACAACGTGCCGGCCGGCCAGCCCGACAAGGACGGCAAGCAGAAGCTGCGCGCGCTGACGCCGGCCGAGCAGCAGCGCATCCAGACACTGGTGCAGCAGGCGATCGGTTTCGACCAGGCGCGCGGCGACGCGGTGTCGGTAGTCAACTCGCCGTTCGCTCGCGATGTTGGCAGCGATGCCGGCGATTCCACGCCGATCTGGCAGGACCCGCATGCACGTGACCTGCTGCGCACGATCCTGGGCGGCATCGCGGTCATCGTGCTCATCTTCACCGTGCTGCGCCCGGCGTTCCGCCAGATGCTGCAGCCCAAGCCGGTGATTCCGGCGCAGTCGACGGTGGCGACGATCGTTGCCGAAGAACTCGAGCAGGCGTCGAATCCGCGCGCCGCGCGTGGGGGCGATCCGGCGTTGCCGACCGCGGCGATGCATTTCGATGAAAAGATCACCACGGCGCGCGCCGCCGTAACCAACGATCCAAAGCGCGTGGCCCAGGTCGTGCGCGACATGGTGGCGTCCGATGGCTGATCAGCAGCAACAACTCACCGGCACGCAGAAGGCCGCGATCGTCCTGCTCACGCTGGGCGAACAGCAGGCGGCCGAAGTGCTCAAGCACATGTCCGCGAAGGAAGTGCAGAAGCTTGGCGTCGCCATGACGTCCGTGGGCGGCGTGACGCGCAACCAGGTGGTGGACGTGGTCGACGACTTCGTCGACACGCTGCAGCAGCCGTCGGGGCTGGGTTCCGGCGCGGACGAATACGTGCGCGCGGTGCTCGTGCAGGCGCTGGGCGAGGATCGCGCGTCGAGCCTGATCGATCGCATCCTGCTCGGCCGCAATACGTCCGGCCTCGACACGCTGAAGTGGATGGAGCCGCGCGCGATCGCGGAACTCGTCCGCAATGAACATCCACAGATCATCGCGATCGTGATGTCGCACCTCGATCCCGACCAGGGCGCCGAAGTGCTCAAGTGCTTCCCCGAGCGCGTCAAGAGCGACGTTCTGGTGCGCATCGCCACGCTCGATGGCGTGCCGCCGCACGCACTCAACGAATTGAACGACGTGATGGCCAAGCAGTTCGCCGGCAGCCAGAACATCAAGTCGTCCGCGCTCGGTGGCGTGAAGTGCGCGGCGAACATCCTCAACTTCATGGACAGCGGTCAGGACGAAGCCATCCTCGGCGCCATCGGCCAGATGGACGAGACGCTGTCCACGCAGATCCGCGACCTGATGTTCGTCTTCGACAACCTCGGCGACATCGACGACCGCGCGATGCAGAGCATCCTGCGCGAGGTGCCGAACGAGAAGCTCGCGGTCGCCCTGCGCGGCGCCGACACCAAGGTCAAGGACAAGATCATCGGCAACATGTCGCAGCGCGCGGCGGAAATCCTCAAGGACGACATGGAAGCGCGCGGCCCCGTGCGTCTTGCCGATGTCGAAGCCGCGCAGAAGGAAATCCTGCAGATCGTCCGCAAGATGGCGGAAGACGGCACGATCCAGCTCATCGCCAAGGCGGAGACGTTCGTATGAGCGAGGCCGCGGTGCTGCGTTGGATCGCACCGGGCTTCGAGCCGGTGGTCGCGGCCGACGTGCCGCAGCCGCCGAGCGTCGAAGAGCTGCAGGCGATCACCGACGCCGCCTACCAGGACGGTTTCCGTCGTGGGCAGGCGGACGGTTACGCGACCGGCCAGTCGGAAATCCGTCGGCAGATCGCGCAGATCGAAGGCATCCTCGACAGCTTCACGCGTCCGCTCGCGCGCCTCGATGGCGAAGTGAGCGATGCATTGATCGATCTCGCCACGCGTGTCGCTGGCACGCTGGTCGGACACGCGTACCGCCTCGATCCCACGCTGCTGGCCGACCTCGTGCGCGATGCGCTCGACGCGGTGGGGAGCAGCTCGCGCGACGTCGAACTGCGCCTTCATCCGGATGATCTCGGTGTGCTGATGCCGCACCTGATGACGCTCGACGGCACGCGCCTCACCGGCGACACCACCCTCGCCCGCGGCGAGCTTCGCCTCCACAGCGAAAGCATGCGCATCGACGGCACGCTCGACGCGCGGCTCAAGGCCTGCCTCAACGCCATGCTTGATGCACCGAAGGGTGACGCCGCATGACCGCCAGCATCGCCGCCGCGCAGTGGGAAGAAGCGCGCAACCTGCGGCTTGCCGCGCGCCTTTCGAACACCGACCTGGTCGTCGCGAATGCGGGTCTCGCGCGCGAAGGCGTGCTGCGCCGGGCGGTCGGCCTGACGCTCGAAGCCAGCGGGTGTTCCGCGCCGATGGGCTCGCGCTGCCGCGTGGAAGTCGCCGGCGGTCGCTGGGTCGATGCGGAAGTTGTTGGCTTCGCCGGTGACCGCACCTTCCTCATGCCGACCGCGCATCTTGAGGGCCTGCTGCCCAACGCGCGCGTGGTGCCCAGCCGCCAGCAGGGCGAGGTCGCGGTGGGCGAAGGCCTGCTCGGCCGCGTCATCGATTCGGACGGCGTGCCGCTCGACGGTCGCGGCCCCATCCGTGCCGAAGGCCACATGGGCCTCGCCGGCCACTCCATCAATCCGCTGATGCGCGAGCCGATCACGCATTCGCTCGACGTCGGCGTGCGCGCGATCAACGCGCTGCTGCCGATCGGTCGCGGTCAGCGCGTCGGCCTGTTCGCCGGCTCTGGTGTCGGTAAATCGACGCTGCTCGGCATGATGACCCGCTTCACCGCGGCCGACGTGATCGTGGTCGGCCTAATCGGTGAGCGAGGCCGCGAAGTCCGCGATTTCGTCGAAGCGACCCTGGGCGAGGAAGGCCTGCGCCGCTCCGTCGTCGTCGCGGCGCCGGCCGACCGCCCGCCGCTCGCGCGCCTACACGGCGCCCTGCGCGCGACGGCGATCGCCGAGTACTACCGGGACCAGGGCTTGCATGTCCTGCTGCTGATGGACTCCCTCACCCGCTACGCCCAGGCGCAACGCGAGATCGGCCTGTCGGTCGGCGAGCCGCCGACCACGCGCGGCTATCCGCCCAGCGTGTTCGCCAAGCTCCCGGCGCTGGTCGAGCGCGCGGGCAACGGCGCCGATGGCCGCGGCTCGATCACCGCGTTCTACACGGTGCTGACCGAAGGCGACGACCAGCAGGAGCCGATCGCCGACGCCGCGCGCGCGATTCTCGACGGCCACATCGTGCTGTCGCGTCGCATCGCCGATGCCGGCCAGTACCCCGCGATCGACGTCGAAGTGTCGGTGTCGCGCGTGATGCAGGACATCACCGACGCGCCGTGGCGCGAACAGATCCGCAAGCTCAAGCGCCTGATGTCGGCCTACTCGACGCAGCGCGACCTCATCGCGATCGGCGCCTACCAGCGCGGCAGCGACCCGACCGTCGACGAAGCGCTCGCGCGCTGGCCGGCGATCATGGAATTCCTGGGACAGGATGTCCGCGACGCATCGAACGTCGAGCAGAGCAAGGCCGCGCTGATGCGGTTGCTCGACGACGGCAACGGCCTTCCGCTTTAACCGGACTCCCCCATGGCACCGCGTTCCCAACGCCTCGATCCGATCATCCAGATCAAGCAGCGCCAGCAGGACGAAGTCGCGCAGCAGGTTGCCGCGCGCGAGGCCTCGCACGTCGAGCAGAAGGCGCGACTCGAAGCCCTGCAGCGCTACGCCGCCGAATATTCATCGACGCCGGAACAGGGCGCGACGCTCAATCCTGCGCTGCTCGCGAACCGGGTCGCGTTCCAGTCGAAGTTGCAGCAGGCGGTCGCGCAGCAGATGCAGATCGTCGACCGCTCGCGCGAGGCGACCGAAGTCGAACGCGCGCGCCTGATGCTCGCCAGCCGCGAGACGCACGTGCTGCAGAAGCTCGCGGCGAGCTATCGCACCGAGGAATCGCGTGTCGCCGACAAGCGCACGCAGAAGGAACTCGACGACCTGGCCGGCCGCCGTCGCGCGCCGGCGCTCGGCGCTGCGGAAGGCGAATCGCGATGAATATCGATCGTTCCGCGATGCAGGCCGTTGCCGGCGCCGCATCCGCGCGCACGCCGTCAAAGGCGACGTCGCAGGATGCGCCGGAATTCTCGTTCGACACGGGCGAGGCGCCGAAGGCGAACGCGGAGATGCGCCACGACGCCCCGCGCGCGCAGCGAGCCGACGACGCGCATGCATCGCGCCCGCTCGACCACCACCCGAAGTCGCACGAGACCGCGCACGACGACAACACGCCACATACGCGCGATACCGCGCAGGGCGACCGCGCAGCACGCACGCCCGCACACGCGAAAGCGCATGACGGCGCGAACGCCGCCGCCGCGCGTCGCGGTGCACGACGTGACGGCGATGCGGACACCGCTGCCGACGCGACAGCGACGGACACCCAATCGACCGCCGCGACCACGACGTCCACTGACGCCGCCACGCCGCCGGCAAGCGACACCGCCACACCCGCGGACTTCCTGCCCGATCGCATGCTCGCGCTGTTGACCGGCGACTGGGCCGCGGCGGCGCCGAAGCCGACCGCCGTCGCCGCTGACTCCGCCTCGGGCGACGCCGCGTTGTCTGCGTTGACTGCCGCGGTGTCGCGACCGAATGCCGCGCTCGCCGCGACGGCGACCGCCGCCACCGCGGTGACGCCTGCCGATCCGACCGCGGGCACTGCGATTACGACAAATGCCGCATCGCCGATCGCGTCCGGTGCGGCACTGCTGCAGGCGCTGTCGATGCCCGGCGCCGACGCCGACGCCGCGTCGAGCCTGCCCGCCACTGCAACACCCGCGGCCGACGCCTTCGCCGCGCTGGCCGCACTTGCCGAGTCCAAGAGCGATCGCGGCAGCAGCGGGGCGTCCACCGACAGCGCATCGAGTGCTACACCGTCGATCGCCTTCAACCCGCTCATGACCAAGGGCGCCGACGCGCCACTGGCCGCGGTGCGCGATGTCATCGTCGCGATGCCGACCGCCGCGCCGCTCGCGCTCGACGCCGATTTCGACGACGGCATGAGCCAGCGCATCACGTGGATGGCCGACCAGCGCCTCGACCACGCCGAAGTGCGCGTGACGCCGGACGGCCTCGGCCCGATCGATATCCGCCTGCAGATGGACGGGCACCGCGTGAACGCCCAGTTCCACGCCGCCCATCCCGACGTCCGCCAGGCGCTGGAGTCCGGCATGGACCGTCTGCGCGACCTGCTCGGCCGTCAGGGCATGGAACTCGGCCATGCCGAGGTCGGCGCAGGCAGTCGCCAGTCGGGCGACAGCCGCTCGAACGGAGGCTCGGCACCGTTCGGCGCGGGCACCGAACTCGGTGGGGATGCGCAGCCGCAGGTGACGACCGTCCGCACGCTGCGGGCGCGTGGGTTGATCGACGAATACGCGTAGGTCGTCGATAGCGGCACGTTCGAAGCCGTTCCTAGCAACGCTGGGCAGTTACACGGCACTTAGCGAGCGTGAGCAGCGCGGAGCGGCGGACTGGCCGACACTGCTCGCCACCGGCTGAACGCGCCCCGTCGACTCTCCGACGCGAGCCCATTCAGGCCGGCGTCAAAACCTCGTCAAGATCGCCTCCAGCGTCCCGGCACGCCCCTTGCACGATGCGGGCGTACCCCTGGAGTCTCGACGTGTCCGCCAAAGCCCCAGCCCCGGCCGCCGCCCCCGAAGCCGCCGACGCGCCCAAGAAGAGCAAGAAGAAGCTGATCGTCATCGTCGCCGCCACCGTGCTGCTGCTCGGCGGCGGTGGCGCGGGTGCGTGGTGGTGGACCGCCAGCGCCGCGCACGCGAAGAAGGCCGACATCAAGAAGCTGCCGACGCAGTACTTCGCGATGGATCCCTCCTTCGTCGTCAACCTCGCCGACACCGACACCGTGCGTTACCTGCAGGCCGACGTGCAGCTCGCCACGCGCGACCCGGAAACGCTGGCCGCGCTGCAGGAACAGGCGCCCGCCATCCGCAATCGCCTGCTGCTGCTGTTCGGCCAGCAGACCGCCGACCAGCTCGCGCAGCGCAGCGGCAAGGAACGCCTGCAGGAAAAGGCGCTCGCCGAAGTGCGCAGCGTGCTCAAGACCGAAGGCGTGCCCGGCAAGGTCGACGCCGTGATCTTCACGAGCCTGGTCACCCAGTAAGGGATCCGCGCATGAGCTCCGACCTGCTTTCACAAGACGAGATCGATGCCCTCCTCCACGGCGTGGATGCGGGTGCGATCGAAGTCGAGCCGCCGGCCGCACCGGGCGAGGCGCGCAATTACGATTTCGCCAGCCAGGACAAGATCGTCCGCGGCCGGCTGCCGACGCTCGAGATGATCAACGAGCGCTTCGCACGCACGTGGCGCATCGGCCTGTTCAACCTGCTGCGTCGCTCCGCGGATCTCTCGGTGCGCGGCATCGACCTGATCCGCTTCGGCGAGTACATGCATTCGCTGCAGGTGCCGAACAACCTCAACCTGATCAAGATGAAGCCGCTGCGTGGCACCGGCATCATCGTGTTCGAACCGCGCCTAGTGTTCACCACCGTCGACAACTTCTTCGGCGGCCTGGGCAAGTACCACACGCGCATCGAAGGCCGCGAGTTCACGCCGACCGAAATGCGCGTGATCCAGCTCCTGCTCAAGCAGACCTTCGCCGACCTCACCGAAGCGTGGGCGCCGGTGATGCCGGTCGAGTTCGAATACGTGAACTCCGAGGTCAACCCGCACTTCGCCAACATCATTTCGCCGCGCGAGTACATCGCGGTCAGCCGTTTCCATGTCGAACTCGAAGGCGGCGGCGGCGAGCTGCATGTCGCCCTGCCCTATTCGATGCTGGAGCCGATCCGCGAACTCCTCGACGCCGGCGTGCAGAGCGACCGCATCGAGAAGGACGAGAACTGGACGCGTGCACTGCGCAACCAGCTGCAGGACGCCGACGTCGAAATCAGCAGCAACCTTGCCGAACGCCAGATTTCGCTGCGCGCGCTGAGCAAGCTCAAGGTCGGCGACGTCATTCCGATCGACCTGCCCAAGCAGTTGTCGCTGGAAGTCGAAGGCACGTCGCTGTTCGCCGGCGAATTCGGCACGCACAACGGTAAGAACGCCATCAAGATCACCCACGTGAACCAGCCGCGGTCGCTGATTCCCCTCGATTCCCTAGGCTAACACCATGATGCCTTCCGACGCTGCCGCGCCCGCGGCTTTCGAAACGCTCACCGCCGAAGGCGGTGTGGGCGCCGACCTCAATCTCGACGTCATCCTCGACGTCAACGTGACGCTGTCACTGGAAGTGGGCCGCGCGCGCATTCCGATCCGCAACCTGCTGCAGCTCAACCAGGGTTCGGTCGTGGAACTCGAGCGCGCCGCAGGCGAGCCGCTGGACGTCTACGTCAACGGCACGCTGATCGCGCAGGGCGAAGTCGTGGTGGTCAACGACCGCTTCGGTGTTCGCCTCACCGACGTGGTGAGCCCGTCCGAGCGCATCAAGCGCCTCAAGTGAGCGGTGTGGGACCGGCCATGGACGAGCTCGTGACAGTCGCAGCGCCCGTGCAGGCGGCGGCGAACGTGCAGGCGACGGATGCGAAGCCGACGACGGCCGCAGCCACGCCCAAGGATGCGACGGCCGTGAATGCAACGACGCCGCCTGCGACACGCGCAGCGGTGACGGTGCCCGCAGCAACGACCTCGGCGCCGGTCGTCGATGCACCGCACAAGGTCGCATTCCCCCTGCGCACGACCACGACCGCGCAGGTCGCGCATCCCGCAACGCATTCATCGACGGACGCCGGCAGTATTGGTGGCGCGGTGTTTTCGCTGCTGCTCGTCATCGGCCTGATTCTCGGCCTCGGCTGGCTCGCCAAGCGCATGCCCGGCATGAACCGCGGCACCCAGTCGTCGCAACTCAAGGTGGTGGCGAGCGTCGCGCTCGGCCCGCGCGAGCGCGCAGTGGTGCTTGACGTCGGCGGCCAGCAGCTGCTGGTCGGCGTCGGTCAGGGCGGGGTACGGACCTTGCACACGTTGGAGCATCCGCTGCCCGTCGCCGAATCGACGGCACCGTCCGTGTTCGCACAGGTGCTGGCGCAGCATTTCGGTAAGAAGTCATGAGCGTCACGCTCGAACGCCTGATGCGCGCGCTGTGCGCACTCGCCCTCGTCGTCGGTCTCGCGTTCGCGCTGCTCGGCAACACCGCACACGCGCAGGCTGCACCGACCGCGCAGGTCGCTGCTGCGACGCAGGCGCCGGCCGCTACCGCGCAATCGGCAGCCACTGCCACAACGCCATCGAAGCCGCTACCGTCGATCAATGTCGGCCAGGTCGGCGGCCAGCCGGTGAGCATGCCGCTGCAGGTGCTGCTGCTGATGACCGGCATCACGCTGCTGCCGGCAGCGCTGATGGGCATCACCGCATTCACCCGCATCATCATCGTGCTGGGCCTGCTGCGGCAGGCGCTCGGCACCGGTCAGACGCCGAGCAACCAGGTACTGCTCGCGCTCGCGCTGTTCCTCACCTTCATGGTGATGACGCCGACGTTCGATCACGCATGGACGGCCGGCATCGCGCCGTACCTCGACGGCCACATGGATTTCAAATCCGCCTGGGGCGCGGCGTCGCAACCGTTCCGCGCCTTCATGCTGGCGCAGGTGCGCGACACCGACCTCATGACGTTCGCGGGCCTGTCGCACACCGGCCCGTACGCGACGCCGAACGACGTGCCGTTCAGCGTGCTCGCCGCGTCGTTCCTCACCAGCGAGCTCAAGACGGCGTTCGAGATCGCGTTCCTGATCTACATCCCGTTCGTGATCATCGACCTTGTCGTCGCCAGCGTGCTGATGTCGATGGGCATGATGATGATGTCGCCGATGATCGTGTCGGCCCCCTTCAAGATCCTGCTGTTCGTGCTCGTCGACGGCTGGGTGCTCGTGGTCGGCTCGCTCGCCGGCTCCTTCAATCCGGTGGGTTAGCCATGACGCCTGAAGTCGCAATGTCGGAAATCACGCGGGGACTGGAGATGGCCCTCGTCCTGGGCGCGCCGCCGCTGCTCGCCGTGCTCGGCGTGGGTGTCGCAGTGGGTGTGGTGCAGGCTGCGACGCAGATCAACGAGCAGACGATCGGTTTCGTGGTCAAGGCGATTGCCTTGACCGCGACGATCGCGGTGATGGGGCACTTCCTGCTGGGGCGGTTGGTGTCGTTTACGGCGGATCTGTTTTCGCGGATTCCGCAGCTCATCGGTTGACCTTCGTCGCAGGCCGATTCAGCTGCGACACGCCACTCTGCCGCGACTCCATTCGGTGACGCCGATGAAGACGCTACTGCTGTGCTCCACGCTGCTTGCTTGCAACGCCGCGATTGCCGCGCCCGACTTCGATGCGCGGATCACCGCCGCAAAAGCAGCCGTCGCCACGCGCCCCGGCTTCATCTACGACACCGCGATGGTGCCAGCGATTCATCACGCGCTCGTGCCGTGTGTGCCGAAGGGAAATGACCCCGCACGCGGCGGTGACTTCGTGCTCGTTGCGGATGTCGACCGAAGCGGCCGTGCGTCAAATATCGACGTCCGCCCGGCGAGCCCCCTCGCTCGCTGCTTTGCACGCACCTTCGCCGCACTGACGCTCCGTCCGCCGCCGCTTGTCCCGGGTCAGGCGCGGTATCCCGTCGTGGTCGAGATGCTCACGAAGCCCTAGCCCCAAACGGCCGCTCATCCGGCCCACCCGCGCACCCGCGGAACACGCCTTGCATCCAACGTCCGCGATGGATGCTGTCACCCTCACCACGGCCGACGGGCTGAACCTGTTCGGCATGCTTTCGAGCGTGCTCTGGTATGCGCTGCGCATTGGCGCGGCGATCCAGGTGCTGCCGATGGTGGGTGGGCACGGCGTGCCGGCGCGGGCGCGACTCGTGCTCGCGATCGCGATTTCCGCCGCACTGGCGCAGATGCTGCCCGCGCCGCCCCCGGCGGGTGTCAATGCGGCGACGTTCCTCGCGGTCGGGCGTGAATTCGCGACGGGCGTCGCGATCGGCCTGATGCTGCGCATCGCGTTCGAGGCGGGCGAGGTCGCGGGTGAACTGGTCAGCCAAGGCATGGGACTGGCGTCCGCCACGATGGCGAACCCGCTCAGCGGCACGGCGTCGCCCGTCATTTCCCAGTGGTTCTTCCTGAGCTTCGGCCTGGTGTTCTTCACCACCGACGGCCACCTCGCGCTGATCCAGCTGCTGTTCGACAGCTACCACTCGATGCCGGTCGGTGCGCCGATTCCCGACTGGGGCGCGTTCGTGCAGGCCGTGCCGGAATTCTTCGGCGTCGCGCTGCGTGCCGGCCTGCTGCTCGCACTGCCGGTGATGATGGCGCTGCTGGCGGTGAACGTGGCCATCGGCGTGCTCTCCAAGGCGGCACAGCAGCTGAGCCCGATGTCGCTGGGTTTCCCGGTCGCGCTGCTGGTCGGGCTGGTGCTGCTGATGGCGCTGGCAAGGGAATTGCAGGGTCCTGTCCAACGACTGTTCGGCGACGCCTTCGAGGCGGCCCGGGCCCTCACCGGCTGACCTGCTCCGATGTCCGAGACCGACAACGAAGACCGCACCGAAGCCCCATCAGAAAAGCGATTGCGGGAAGCCCGTGAGCGCGGAGATGTGCCGCGCTCCAAGGAACTCGCGAACGTGGCGGTGCTGGGCTGCGCGACGCTGGCGCTGAAGATCACCGGTCCGCACATCGGCGCGGCTTCGCGCGACTGGATGCGCAACGCGCTGCAGTTCGATCCGAGCCTGATCAACGATCCGAATCGCCTGCCGGTATACGCCGCGAAGACAGGTGCGGCCCTGCTGATGCAGGTGTCGCCCCTGATCCTCGCCGCGCTCGCCGGTTGCTTCGTCGCACCGGCGTTGATGAGCGGCCTGCGCTTTTCCGGCGCCGCGTTCAAGGCCGACCTCACCCGCCTGAATCCGATGGCGGGCCTGTCGCGCATGTACGGCAAGGAGTCGCTCACCGAACTCGGGCGCGCGCTGCTGCGCCTGCTGCTGATCGGCGGCATCGCGGCGATCGTCATCAAGGGTTCGATGTCGCGGCTGATGGACATGCCGAAGCAGTCGCTCGAAATGGCCGTCGCCAACGGCGTCGACACCGTGCTCGGCCTGTTCCTGGCGCTGATCATCGCGCTCGCGGCACTGGCCGCGATCGACGTGCCCTACCAGCGCTTCGCCTGGCGCGCCAAGCTCAAGATGACCAAGCAGGAACTTCGCGACGAAGCGAAGGAATCCGACGGCAACCCGGAAGTGAAGGCGCGCATGCGCCACGCGGCGCGCGAGATGGCGAACCGCCGCATGATGGATGCGGTGCCGACGGCCGACGTGATCATCACCAACCCGACGCACTACGCCGTCGCGTTGAAGTACGAAGCCGGCGGCATGCGCGCACCGAAGGTCGTCGCCAAGGGCGTGGACGAAATGGCGCTGCGCATCCGCGAACTCGCGGGCCAGCACAAGGTGTCGCTGGTCGAAGCGCCGCCGCTCGCGCGTGCGCTGTATCGCCAGTGCAAGGTCGACGAGGAAATTCCGGTGAAGCTCTACGCCGCGGTGGCGCAGGTGCTCACCTACATCTTCCAGTTGCGCAAGTGGCACCCGTCGCGCGGGCCGATGCCGCAGCTGGTGCAGGTCGACGTGGGCGCCGATGGTGCGCCGGATCCGGTCGGAGATAACGCATGAGTCGCGCTGCTGGAATCATGCAGGCGTTGAAAGGTGGCGCCGGTGCACCGCTGGTGGTGCTGGGCATGCTGGCGATGGTGACGGTGCCGCTGTCGCCGATCGTGCTGGACGCCTTCTTCACCATCAACATCGCGCTGTCGCTGGTGGTGCTGTTGGCGGTCGTCTACGTCAAGCGTCCGCTCGAGTTCTCGATCTTCCCCAGCGTGCTGCTGATGGTGACGCTGCTGCGCCTCGCGCTGAACGTCGCGTCGACGCGCGTGGTGCTGCTGCACGGCCACGAAGGCGAAGCCGCCGCGGGCCACGTCATCGAATCGTTCGGCCAGTTCGTGATCGGCGGCAGCTACGCCGTCGGCCTGGTCGTGTTCGCGATCCTCACCATCATCAACTTCGTCGTCGTGACGAAGGGCGCGGGCCGCATTTCCGAAGTGTCGGCGCGCTTCATCCTCGACGCGATGCCCGGCAAGCAGATGGCGATCGACGCCGACCTCAACGCCGGCCTGCTCACGCGCGAGGAAGCGAAGGCGCGTCGCGAGGACGTGCGTAACGAGGCCGACTTCTACGGCTCGATGGATGGTGCCGGCAAGTTCGTGCGCGGCGACGCCGTCGCCGGCCTGCTCATCCTCGGCATCAATCTCGTCGGCGGCATGCTGATCGGCATCCTGCAGCACGGCCTGGGTTTCGGTCAGGCCGCGAGCACGTATTCGCTTCTGGCGATCGGCGACGGCCTGGTCGCGCAGTTGCCGGCGCTGCTGGTGTCCACTGCGACGGCCATGCTCGTCACGCGTGCGACCACCGAGCAGGAAATGGGCGACACGGTGAAGAAGCAGGTGTTCGGTCACCATCGCGCGCTCACCGTTTCCGCGGCCATCCTCGGTCTCGTCGGTCTCGTGCCGGGCATGCCGATGTTCTTCCTGATCGCGGCCGCCGGCATGGGCTACGTCGCATGGCGCATGAACAAGAACGCGAAGCAGGCCGAGGTCGCGCCGCCGGTTGAAGACGCACTCGGCAATGCGCCGGCGCCGTCCCCGAATGCGGAACTCACCTGGGACGAACTGCGCCCGGTCGAGCCGCTGCAGCTGGAGGTCGGCTATCGCCTGATTCCGCTGGTGGACAAGACGCAGGGTGGCGAACTGCTCGCGCGCCTCAAGGGCGTGCGTCGCAAGCTCACGCAGGACCTCGGCTTCCTGATTCCCGCGGTGCACGTGCGCGACAACCTCGAACTCGCGCCGAACGCGTACCGGATCATGGTGCACGGTGTGCCGGTCGCGAATGGCGAGCTGCAACCCGATCGCGAAATGGCGCTCGACCCGGGCCGCGTGTTCGGACAGCTCGAAGGCATTCCCACGCGCGATCCCGCGTTCGGGCTCGACGCGGTGTGGATCGCGCCGACGCAGCGCGCGCATGCCGAGTCGCTGGGCTACACGGTCGTCGATCCCGCGACCGTCGTTGCGACGCATCTCTCGCACCTCGTGCGCGAGAAGGCGTCGGAACTGCTGGGTCACGACGAAGTGCAGCAGCTGCTGGCGAACGTCGCCAAGCAGTCGCCGAAGCTCGTCGAGGAATTGACGCCGAAACTGCTGCCGCTCTCGACCATCGTGCGCGTGCTGCAGTCGCTGCTGCTCGAGAAGGTGCCGTTGCGGCAGATGCGGCAGATCGTGGAAGCGCTGCTGGAGCACGGCGCGATGACGCAGGATCCCGCGCAGCTGGTCGGCGTCGTCCGCACCGCGCTCGGCCGCTTCATCGTGCAGGAACTCAACGGACTCAACGCGGAGTTGCCGGTGTTCACGCTGGCGCCGCAACTCGAGCGCGTGCTGCAGGATTCGGTGAGCGGCCAGGGCGCCGCGCTGGAACCCGGCCTGGCCGAGCGCCTGCATCAGAACCTCAGCGACTGTGTCAGTCGTCAGGAGGGCAAAGGCGAGCCGGCCGTGCTGTTGGTGCCGTCGACCATCCGCACGTCGATCGCCCGGCTGGTTCGCCACAGCGTCCCGCAGCTCGCGGTGCTGGCGTATGGCGAGGTACCGGAAGACAAGCGTCTCCGGCTGGTCGGTTCCATCGGCTGAGCAGTGCGCGCTTACGCGGCACCGCCGCGTGGGCGTCGCCGTTCCGCGGCGGGCGGGAATTCGAACAGGCGCGGAAGTCGGCGGCACGACCGCCGATGAGCCACCCCGTCACATAGGACTCCCGACGCTGGGCTGACGGGCAGAGACGTCGCGTCACGAACGCTGGCGGCGACCGTCCGATTCCGCGAGCACCCGCACGGCGACGATCCCTTGCCGCGGCGCGCAGTCAGCGAGGCAGCCGCCCCTTGCGCCCGAAAACCGCAACCCACGTCGCACAAATCGTCTGCGACTGCCGCTCAAGTCCGACGCTTTCCCGTCGTAGCCCTCTGGCACGGCCATTGCACATCTCCTCACGTCAGCCACCGGCCACACGTTTCGAGACCGACGCAATGAGAATCAAGCGTTTCGTAGCCCCCGACATGCGCACCGCGCTCAAGATGGTGCGCGAGGAGCACGGCCCCGACGCCGTCATCCTGTCGAACAAGCCGGTGCACGGTGGCATCGAGATCGTCGCCGCTACCGATTACGACGAGGCGCTGGTGCAGCAGGCGCTGCGCAACGCCGCCGAGGAACCGGAGCGTCCGGCTACCGCGCTCGACGCGCTGCCCGCCTTCGCCACGGCGTCCCTGCCGACCCGCGCGCTCGAAGCGGTCGCCGCCGCGCCGGCCGAGCCGAAATCAATCTCCCGCGCCGACGCGATGATCGCCGCGCTCGCCGGCAACACGCCGCAGGCTGCGGCCACGCGCAGCGCCCTGGCCGAGCGCGCGCGCACGGCGATGGCCGACGCCGAAAAGCCGGCGCCCGCACTGTCGGCCTTCCTGCGCAAGTCGACGCCCGCCGTCGAAGCCGCACCGCTGCCGAAGCCCGAGCACGTCGAAGCCCCCCGCGCCGGCGACGACTTCCGCGCCCTGCTCCGTCGCCTCACCGACGAAGAGGAAGCGACCGCCACCTTCAGTGCGCGCGCCACCGAGATGGCGCAGGCCGAAGCCGAATACGTGCAGACGCGCGCCCAGGCGCACGTCGAAGCCGCCGCATCGCTCGACGACGTGATCGAAGTGCCGGTCGCCGCCGTCGAAACGGCGGCACCGATCGACGCCGAGATCGTCGAGATCCCGGCGCCCGTCGCCGCGACGCCGGCCCCGGCCGTCGAGCCGGTCGCGGTCGTCACGCCGATCATCGAAACCATCGCGACCTCCGAGCCGACCTTCGCCGAACTCGTCACCACCGCACCGGTTGCCGTGCCCCGCCAACCGCAAAACTTTGTCGACGCGTTCGATCCACTCGCCGAGATGGCCGCGGTGCAGGCGCCGGCTCCGGTCGTCGCCGCTGCGCCGCAGCGGATCGTCACTGTCGCTGCGCCGCCGACGCTGCAGCTCGTCGTCAACCAGTCCGAAGATCCGACCATCGTCGCGATGCGCAACGAGCTCGCCTCGATGCGCCAGATGATCGAGCGCCAGATGGGCCAGTTCGGCCTCGAGCGCCTGCGCGGTTCGCCGGCGCGTGCGCTCGCGTTCGAAACACTGCAGGCCTACGGCATCGACGACACGCTCGCGCAGACCATCGCGTCGCGCATCGATCCCAAGCTCGAGCCGGCGAAGGTCAAGGCGCCGCTGCTCGCCGAACTCGCGCGCATGCTCACCATTTCGCGTTCGGAACCGCTCGAAGACGGCGGCGTGTTCGCGCTGATCGGCCCGACCGGCGCCGGCAAGACGACGACGCTCGCCAAGCTCGCCGCACGTTTCGCGCAGCGCCATCGCGCCCGCGACGTCGCGCTCGTCACCACCGATGTCGAACGTCCGGGTGCGCGCGAGCAGTTGCACGCGCTCGGTCGCAAGCTCGGCATCACCGTCTGCGAAGCGGAAGGCCCCGAAGGCCTGACCGACGCGCTCGACCAGCTCGTCGACTACCCGCTCGTGCTCGTCGACACCGCGGGCTACGCGGCGCGCGACAAGGCGCTGCTCGGCCAGGTCACCTGGCTGCGCGCGACGCGCAACCTGCGCTCGCTGCTCGTGCTGCCGGCCAACCTGCAGCAGCAGGACATGTCGGAAGCGGTCCGCCGCTACCGCATGGCCGCGCCGGAAGCCGTCGTGCTGACCAAGCTCGATGAAACCGGTCGCCTCGGCGGTGCGGTGTCCGTCGCGATCAAGCATGGTCTGTCCCTTGCATATACGACGGCAGGCCAGCAGGTGCCGGCCGACCTCGAAGCCGCGGATGCCTCGCGACTCGTGCTCCAGATCGAAAAACTCCGTCGCGCCGCCGACAACCCGCTCGCCACCGAGGAACGCCATGTCGTCGCCTGATCCCATCGCCGCCACGCGCATGGCCTCCGCCAACGATCCCGCCGGTCCGGTCCGCGTTATCGCGGTCGCGAGTGGCAAGGGCGGCGTCGGCAAGACGTCGGTGAGCGTCAACCTCGCGATGTCGCTCCAGAACTCGGGTCAGCGCGTGTTGCTGCTCGACACCGACCTCGGTCTCGCCAACGTCGACGTGATGCTCGGCCTGTCGCCCCGCTTCACGCTGAGCGACGTGTTCGCCGGCCGCTGCGAACTCGCCGACACGCTGATCGAAGGTCCGAACGGCCTGCTCGTGGTGCCCGCCGCCAGCGGCAAGCGCCACATGACCGAACTCACGCCCGCGCAGCACATCGGCCTGGTGCACGCGTTCTCGCAGCTCGACATGCCGATCGACGTGATGGTGGTCGACAACGCCGCCGGCATCGCCGACAGCGTGCTGACGTTCTGCCAGGCCGCGCAGGATGTGGTGGTCGTCGTCTGCGACGAACCCGCATCGGTCACCGATGCCTACGCGCTGATCAAGGTGCTGTCGCGCGAGCGCGGTGTCACCCGCGTGCAGGTGCTGGCCAACCAGGTCGGTCATCCGAGCGAAGGCCGCCAGCTGTACGACAAGCTCGAACGCGTGACGTCGAAGTTCCTCGACGTGACGATGAACTACCTCGGCGCGATTCCGCGCGACGAATGGCTGCGACGCGCGATCCAGCGCCAGGAAGCGGTGGTCGACGCGTTCCCCGCCGCGCCCTCGGCGATGGCCTTCCGCGAAATCGCCAAGCGCGCCGAGAAGTGGCAGACGCCGGCGGGCCCGCGCGGCCACGTCGAATTCTTCATGGAACGCCTGATTCCGACGGCGCGGAGCGCGACCGCATGAGCATGACCGCCACTGCAGTGAAGGCCAACGCCTACAAGCAGACCCGCAGCGCGAGCGACGGGTTCGACGCCAACGCCATTGTCGTGCGCCACGGTGAACTCGTGCGCCGCATCGCGCACCACCTCGCGGCGCGACTGCCGGCGAGCGTGGAAGTCGACGATCTGATCCAGGCCGGCATGCTCGGCCTGATCGAGGCCGCCAAGAACTTCCAGGCCGACCAGGGTGCCGCGTTCGAGACCTACGCCTCGATCCGTATCCGCGGCTCGATGATCGACGAGATCCGTCGCGGCGACTGGGTGCCCCGCAGCGTGCATCGCCGCTATCGCGACGTGGTCGCGGCGACGCGCCAGGTCGAACAGGCGAACGGTCGCGCGGCGAATTCGGCGGAGATCGCCGAAGTGCTCGGCGTGTCGGTCGACGACTACCACCACATGCTCGAAGACGCCTCGCGCGGCCAGCTGCTCTCGCTGGACGAGCAGATGGAAGACTTCGACGGCGAACCGCGCCTCGCGGCCAGCTGCAACGTCACCCCGGCGCGCGAACTCGAGCACACCGTGTTCCGCCAGGCGCTCGGCGAGGCGATCGGCAACCTGCCCGAGCGCGAGCAGCTGGTGCTGTCGCTCTACTACGAGCAGGAGATGAACCTGCGCGAGATCGGCGCGGTGCTCGGCATCAGCGAATCGCGCGTCTGCCAGATCCACGGCCAGGCGATGCTGCGCCTGCGCGGTCGCCTCGGCGACTGGCGTGATACGGCGTCGGAGCACGTCGACGCGTAAGCGCTGTGCGGGCCGGCGTCGACGTCCGGCCGCCGCGGTGTGATGCGCTTCGCAGTTGCGCGAGCGCACCCCCTTCGGACTGCGAAGCGCTGCAGCGCCCCGCCCCTCAAAGTCGGCGCGGCGCGATTCAAGAACTTCCCCCACGAGCCGATAGCTCCCCAAGGACCGCCCGGAACCCGTCCATGGACAAGAACATCAAGATTTTGATCGTCGACGATTTCTCGACGATGCGCCGTATCGTCAAGAACCTGCTCAACGACCTCGGCTTTTTCGACACCACCGAAGCCGAAGACGGCAACAGCGCGCTCGTCGAGTTGCGCAAGGCCAAGTTCGACCTCGTGATCACTGACTGGAACATGCCGGGCATGCCGGGCATCGACCTGCTCAAGCACATCCGCGCCGACGCCGCGCTGCAGAAGATCCCGGTGCTCATGGTCACCGCGGAAGCCAAGCGCGAGCAGATCATCGAAGCCGCGCAGGCGGGCGTGAACGGTTACGTCATCAAGCCGTTCACCGCCGGTGCGCTGCAGGACAAGCTGGCGAAGATCTTCGAGCGCATCGAGGCCGCGGCATGAACGCCGCGGTCGCGGTCGTTTCGCCCGAGCGCGACGCCATCGTCGAAACGCTGCAGTCGGCGCTACGCGCGATCGAGAGCGGTGACGATGCGGCCTGCCGCGCTGCCATCGATGGTCTCGTTTCGTGGCGCACGCAGCCGCTGGTGCAGGGCATCGTGCGTCTCGCGCGTGAACTCGCCGTCGCCCTTGGCGACGACGGTCGGGGCGCCGGCGCGGCATCGCTGCCCGACGCCTGCGCGCGTCTCGAGCACGTCGTGCAGCTCACAGAATCCTCGAGCATGCGCACGCTCGACCTGATCGACGAATGCGGCCGCCTGCTCAACGCGCTGCCCGAGCCGCAAACCGACGACCAGCGCACCGCGCTCGCCGGCCTGCGTTCGCGCTTCTCCGAGATGTCGATCGCTCAGGGGTATCAGGACCTCACGGGGCAGATCATTCTGCGCGTGGTCGAACTCGTTCGCGCGGTGCACGTCGGTCTCGGCGACATCGTCGGCACACATGAGCCACTGCATCTCAACACCAATCGCGGCCACGGCCCCGCCGTGACGGGCATCGACCCGTCGCCCGCGACGCAGGACAACGCCGACGAGCTGCTGTCGTCGCTCGGCCTGTAACGCACGGAACCTGACGGTATGAGCGCAACCGAAGGCATGACCGAGATCTGCGCGGACTTCCTCGTCGAAGCCCGCGAGATCGTCGATCAGCTCGGCGAACAGATGGTGGTCCTCGAGCGTTCGCCCGAGGATCGCGACGCGCTCAACACCGTCTTCCGCGGCTTCCACACCATCAAGGGCGGCGCGGGCTTCCTCGACTTCCCGCCGATGGTGACGCTGTGCCACGCCGTCGAGGATCGCCTCGATGTCGCGCGCAACGGTTCGCAGCCGCTCGATGCGTTCGCCTTCGACGGCGCGCAGCAGGCGATCGACCTGCTCGCCGACATGCTCGAATGCGTCGGCCAGGGCCGCGCGCTGCCGGACGTTCCGCAGGGACTGATCGACAGCATGCATGTCGATGGACGCGGCCACGCTGCCGCGGCTGCAACGGTCATCGCCGCGAGTGATCTGCCCGACAATCTCGACGATCTCGACTTCGATTCACTGCTCGATGCGTTCCATGGCAAGGGGGCGCTTCCCGGCGCCGTGGAGGTGTCCGAAGCACCGCCACCGGCAGCGGTCGCCCCTGCGCCCTCTCCTGCCCAGATCGCGCGTCCCGAACCCGTTGCGGGCGGTCGTCGCAGCCCGGCGGCGAACGATGCCGGCGAGACCACAGTGCGCGTCGACGTGCGCCGTCTCGACGCGATGGTCAACCTCGTCGGCGAACTCGTGCTGGCGCGCAATCGCCTGAAGACGATCCGCCCGCGCCTTCGCGACGAAGACCTCGATCGCGCCGTCACCGCGCTCGACGCCGCGACATCGCGCCTGCAGTCGGCGGTCATGATGGCGCGCATGCAGCCGGTCGGCCGCGTGTTCTCGCGCTTCCCGAAACTGGCGCGTGATGTGGCGCGTCAGGTGAAGAAGTCGGTCGAACTCGAAGTCATCGGTGCGGAAACCGAACTCGATCGCAACCTCGTCGAAGCCCTGTCCGATCCGCTGGTGCACCTGGTGCGCAACGCGATCGACCACGGCATCGAAGCGCCGGACGTGCGTCGCGCCGCGGGCAAGAACGAACAGGGCAACGTGCGTCTTTCCGCGCAGCAGGAAGGCGATCACGTGATGATCGAAGTGCGCGACGACGGCGCCGGCATCGATCCCGACAAGATCCGCGAAAGCGCGATCCGCAAGGGCCTGATCGACGCCGAAGCCGCTGCACGCCTCAGCGCCGACGAATGCCTGCAGCTGATCTTCCTGCCGGGCTTCTCGACCAAGGCGGAAGTCAGCGATCTTTCCGGTCGCGGCGTCGGCATGGACGTCGTGCAGAGCAAGATCCGCGAACTCGCCGGCACCGTGCAGATCCAGTCCGAGATTGGTCGCGGCACGCGCATGGCGATCAAGGTGCCGCTGACGCTCGCCATCCTGCCGACGCTGCTCGTCGAGATCGACGGCGACGTCTACGCGCTCCCGCTGGTGCGCGTGGTCGAAGTGCTCGCGCACACCGGCGGCAACGCCATGTGGATCGACGGCCAGAGCGTGCTCGACCTGCGTGAACAACCGACGCCGGTACTCGACCTGCGCACCTGGCTGGGCCTCGACCCATCCGAAAAGGGCGCTGCGACCGGCGTGGTCCTGCAGGCCGGCGAACAGCGCTTCGTGCTGCTCGTCGACCGCGTGCGCGGCCGCGAGGAAGTCGTCATCAAGGCCCTGCCCCGCACGCTGCGCGGCCTCGCCGGCTACGCGGGCGCAAGCCTCATCGGCGACGGCCGCATGGCGTTGATCCTCGACGTCGATTCACTGCACGACACCGGCGTGCGCACGCGGCGCGCAGTCGTAAACGGCTGATCGCCGCGACCGCGTGATCGAAAGAGAGCCCGCGCATTCGCGGGCTTTTTCGTTGGCGGTCGACAGTGCAATTCCGCCAGTAACTTCGCGTCGTCGTCGACGCCTTCATTCGCAACTGCGGCGCTTGCGGGTCTCGAGCGAATTTGCGTTCTCGTCGAGCGTCTGCACGTGGGTCAACCGTGCGACCTCGGCTAGGCCCCCTCCTCGTCCGTCTGCGTCATCGCCGCAATACTCGGAGGACGAGTAACGCAGATGCATGCCGCTGCCTTCATCAGGCTGGCTGCGCCGCGCGCAGCGGGCCACCGCTCGGACTCGGCCGCTGCGCCGGATGTGCGATTTCGGCACGCGCGAGCAGCTCAGCCGCTGGCGGTTTGGATGCGGAAGGCGCATGTTGTCGATGCGCACAAACGCGCCTCCCCGCTGCAGATTGGCCAAGCCAGGGAGCCGCTGCGGTTGCGCCCCGCCTGCCGCGAAGCGGCAAGGAGACTCCGATGTCGGATTCGACCGTCGATCGCGACCCGCAGACAGCTGTCGAGATGCTGATCGTCGCCTGTCCGACCGATGCATCGCTGAACCGCGTTCCGCGCGCCAGTCTCGACCGCCACCCGAAATGCGGGAGGTGCCACAGCCCGCTCTTCGCGGGCAAAGTCGTCGAGCTCAACGGCGCGAACTTCGAATCGCACGCGCTCAAGAGCGACCTGCCCATCGTGATCGACTTCTGGGCGGCGTGGTGCGGTCCGTGCCGGATGATGACGCCCAATTTCGAGATGGCGGCGGCACGGCTTGAGCCGCGCGTGCGGCTCGGCAAACTCGATACCGAGGCGGAACCTGCCATTGCCGGGCGCTACGGCATTCGCGGCATTCCGAGCATGGTGATGCTCAGGAAAGGGCGCGAGGTCGCCCGCACCTCGGGGGCGATGCCGACGTCGGCGATCATCGACTGGGTCGAGAAGGCGCTTTAGAGGGCTGCCTTGACGAACGTCAATGCCGGGCCGGGCAGTTGAGTACATGGTGGCCGTCTCGCAGGCGAGGTGCGCCATGGCGACCATTCACAGGTTGGAGAAGTTGTTCCGCCGAGCGGGCGGTCTCGATCTCGACAAGACTGACGTTCGACGACTCGAGGAGTTTGTCCGTCACAAGGTCGTGGATCTTGTCGTACGCGGGGAAGCCAACGCCAAGGCCAATGACCGCGACGTGGTCGAGCCCTGGGATCTGCCGATCACCAAGGGGCTCCAGGAGACGATCCACCGTTTCCGGCTGATGAACGCCGAGCTGCAGCTCACGGAGTACCTGGGCGGGCTGATCCAATTGCCGCCGAGCGACCTGTCCATCGGAGACGAAACGGAGGCGAGTTTTCCCGACATCGCCGGAGCGTTATGCGTCGCGCTTGCAGAGTCTTTCAAGGTCATCGACGAGGATCTCAAGAATCCGGCGACCGAGGAGTGGGAACGGGCGTATCGCCTGTTCGACCTGCTGCTTTAGCGGCCGTCACGCCTGGCGGACGATGTGCGCCAGCCGCAGGACGCGCGTGGATGGGCGAGCCAGCCGTCCGCATGCGCGGTCATCGACGCGAAGCTCGGATGCGTGGACAGGCCGACCGCGGAATGGCGCAGAAGCATCGTGAGATGTCGCGCGGAGCTTCGGCGAGTTCGGAGCGTTGATGTACAGCGCCGCGGACGTGATGAGGCTTGCATCAACGAGAAGCAGCACGACGCCGCCGACCGCATGGACGGCGCCCGAGATGCCCTGGACCCAGATGCCTGCGGGGAACAGCGACGCCATGTTTTTTCGCGTCGAAGGTTCTCGGTCACGCGTCGAGCACAGTGGCGTCAGCATCGCCTACGGGTGGGCCGCAGCCGTCGACACCGATTGGCAATCGGCATGGTTCAGGCCGTTGCCATGATTCGACAGGACGACGGCACGACAACATGGCATCGCCTTCGCGATCCACTCACGGGCCGATAGCAGCACGTGCGCGAATTTCGCGAGCGAACGCCGAAGCATTACTGCAGCCGGCGCACAGCGGGAGGGTTGCCATGAAGCTTCGCGATCTCGCGCTCGGTCTCGTGCTGTCCATGACGTCCACTGCCGCAGTCGCGGGCGGCGGGCCGTTCGGCATCGACCACAAGGTTCCGTACGACGACTCGGGCCTCTGGGACCGCAGTTATCAGAAGAAGTTGGCGATGGGCGCTGCACTCACGGTGGTCGGCGGCGCGTTCGTCGCCGACCGCGACTCGCGCATCGGACGCACGTTCGCGCAGAGCCTGGATGCAATGGTTCTGACCGCCGGCACGACGACGGTCATGAAATACGCCTTCAGCCGGGAACGCCCAAGCGAGACCGACGACCCGAATGCGTTCTTCAGCGGCCACGGTCACCAGAGCTTTCCCAGCGGCGAAGTCGCCGAGATATCGACGGTCGTCACGCCCTTCATCGCGGAGTACGGGCATGACCATCCCGCCGTGTACGCACTCGCCGCACTACCCGTCTACGACACCATTGCGCGAGTCAAAGTCCACGGGCATTGGCAGAGCGATGTACTGGTCGGTGCCGGCGTTGGAGTGGCGTGGGGAACCTGGGCGCACCGGCGGCAGTCACCGCTGATCATGAGCGTGATGCCCGGGCACGGCGTGATGGTCGGATATGTCAAACCGATCTAAAGTCCCGCGCACTTGGGCGGTCGTCGTTGCCACCACCCCAAGTCGCCCGTCCCGTGCAGAAGCCGAAGTGCGCCGCTGATCGGTCGTTCCGTCGAGCGAATGCGCAAACAGGAAGGGCGCCGCAGTCGCCGGCGCCCATGGAAAGCCGACTGCTGCGGGATCAGTGATGCGAAGTTTCCTTCGCCTCGGCCTGTTTCTCGTCTTGTTCCTGTTTGGGCGTTTCGGTCGTGACGCTGACGATCTTCCCGGAGTGCGCATCAACGAGCACTTCAGTGATACCCGCATGACCGGCGCGCGCAATGTCGAAGGACCACACCTTGCGGTGCTTTTCCGTCTCGAGTTCGGCGCTTCGGATCTTTCCGTCGTGCACGCGTCCGAGTGCAAAGTGTTCCGCGCGCGACTTCGATATGAGCGCAGGTGTCGAGTGCGTGGTCGCCGCGGCGACGCCGCTCGTCAGCAGCGCGACCACGGCGGCCAGAATCTGTACGGATCTCAACGTCATCGGTTCGCTCCCAGTGTGAGCGGGCACGATGACCGCTGCTCAGGAAACACCGCATCAAGCGGGCCTCAGCCTCCCGTTAGCGTGTGGTCGCGATTAAGGTGAACCGGCCGCGAGCGGCGCCACCACGACAATCCGGAAGCTTCCCGGCAGCATGGGAGGGCGCGCGTGTTCGTCACCCGCCGGCTTCGGCCCGAATGAGGCAGCGGGCAGGTAGGCACGGTGCGTTGCCGGATCCAGCGCGATGGTGCGGGCGCTTTGCGCCGTCGTTACGGTTTGAGCGACTTCGTAACGGTCGGGAGCGAGCTCCTGGATCACGGTGAGCGTGCCACTGCGCCCGTTCGGAACGAGGATGCGGCCAAGCGCTGCGTCGAAGACCAGGCCGTCGGGGCCATCGCCGATCGGAATCCGCGCAACGGCGTGACCGTCGTGAGCATCGGTGACCGCCATCTGGCCGTTGGCGCACGCCGAAAAAAGGCGGGCGTGCGTCACGTCCATCGCGAGGCCGGTCGGCTCCTCACAATCCGGCAGCGCCCAGATGTGCGCGATTTTTGACGTGGACGTGTCGATGTCGACGACCTCGCCGCGGCTCTCCAGATTGACGTACACGTGACCTCTGCCATCGCTGGCGGCGAGCTCGGGATTGCCGGCCAATGCGATCGTGGCGACTTCCCGGCCCGCGACCGGGTCGAGCACCGAAGCGCTATTGCTGTGCGCATTGAATGCGAAGAGGTGCTTGCTCGCGGTGTCGTAGATGACGGCGTCGGGGGACGCGCCGGACACGGCGATCGAGCGCACCTGCGCCAGCGAGGCGAGATCGAATTCCGTGACGCGATTGGCCGAGCCGTCGGTCGCGAACCCGCGACCGAGCGACGGAACGATGGCGATGCCATGCACGCCGGGCGTATCCGCGACTTCACCGGTCATGGCGCCCGTGGTCGTGTCGAACACCTGGACTCGGTTGCTTCGGCTGACATAGAGGCGGTGTGCGCCCGAATCGACATCCAGGAGATCCCAGCGACCATCGCCGGATACCGCCCACGTGGCGGTCACACCCAACGCGTCGTTGCGTGCGGCGGACGTGGCGCAGCCACCGAGGGCGATGATGCAAGCGAGGGCCAAGGCGCGATGCATGGGAGCTCCTGAAAGAATGCGTGGATGGGAAGTCGACGAGCGCCCGATGTCCCGATTGCTTCGCTCGGGCTCAGCGTTCTAGGGCAGCGCCGCGTGTCGCTGGATGCGAAATAGCACTCGCCCCTGAAGCGGCGTGCCGAGGGGACGGGCGTCGAAGTGCGTCGCACGCAGGTGCGCCAGCACTGCGGGGAAATGCGCCTCGGGCGTCAACCAGATTCCATCCAGCGCGTCGCGGGTGGCAAGTTCACGGTCCATCGTCTCGTCAACATCCGGACTCGGGTGATTGGCCGGGGCATGTAGCGCGACGCTCTCGACCTCTACACCCAGATGGAGTCGGAGCCCGTAGCGTGGAACGTCATCGACGAAGACGACCTGGCTCACCGGGCCATCCAGACGCTGCTGGATCTGACTCGCCAGCGCGCGCGCGTCCTGTTTCGACGGAATGAAGCCGCCCGCCGCGCGGATGGCGAACAACACGACGCACCAGGCGATCAGGAGGCGCGTGGGAAAGGCGCGGCCGCCGTTCGCATACGTCCGCACGACGAGCAGCGCGATCGGCGCCATGATCGGCAGCACGTACAAGGGCAAACGCGATCGCGCAATGCAGAACACGATGAGCGGCAGCAGGATCCACGTCGCGAGGAACACCACCACGTCGTCGCGGACGCGTCGACCGTCCCGCATTTCGCCACGGAATTCGGCGCGGGCCGTCCGCAGCGATCTCAGCAATGGGAGGAGCCAGGGGGAGGTGCCGACAACAAGCGCGGGGCCGTACACCACGGCCCACCCGTACCACTCGCCATGGCGCCCGAAGTCGTTGCTGGCAACCCGACCGACGACCTCCTGGGTGAGGAGGTAGTGCAACAGCCCGGGTGACGTGGCGACAACGGCGATGAACCACGGAAATGCGACCAGTGCGAAGACTGCCATCCCGGATGCCGACAGGATCCGTCGCGGCTGCGGCACCAAGAACTCGGTGGCGATGATGGCCAGCGCGGGCAGCAGCCCGGGCGGACCCTTCGTCAGGAACGCGAGCCCGAACGCCGCGTACATGAGGAGCAGCCACCGCTGACGTCCGTCGCCCCACCGGCGTTCGACGTAGCCCCACATGGCGAGGCTCTCGCACGCGGTGAGCACCATATCCGTCGTGACGAGCTGCGAGGCCACGGCGGGCAGCAACAAGGTGCCGAAGACGAGTGCCGGTCGCGGCCCCTGCCCCGGAACCAGACGCCGTCCGATGCGCGCAACTGCAAACGCACTGATGAGGTACGCCAGTGCGGGCGCCAGGCGCGCCGCCCATGTCGAGACGCCCAGCATGCTGAAACCGGTCGCAATGGCCCAATAGGCGAGAGGCGGCTTGGTCCAGTGCGCCACCTCGAAGCTGCGATGCGGTACCAGCCAATCGCCGCGGGCCAGCATGTTCAACGCGACGTTCGTGTAGCGGCCTTCGTCCGGATCCCACAAGCCGCGGCTGCCCAGGAACGCGAGCGCAAGGACGACGAGCACCGCCGCGACCGCGGCAGTGTGTCGCGTCCAGTCGTACCTAGCGGATGATTTGGACGCCGACATAAAACACCGTTGCCGCGGCCTCCCGGCCTCCGTACTGTCGCCCTACCGACCCGAGAAAGTCCACGCCATCGGCGATCGGGTGGCGATTGCCCAGGTTGAACGTCGTGCGCGCTCCAGCATGGTCGACACGCGTCGAGTTGATCTCGGCGAGGCACTCCCCGCCCCAGCAGTCGTGTCCAGCAAAAACGCCGGCCTGCCACGCATCGGGTTCGCTCGTGATGAAGTGACGCGAAACCTCGAGGCCCGCATTGAACGCCCCGAAGGGGCGAGCGAGCTGTACCGGCACGACCCATTCGGGGTGCTCCGACGCGAGGCCGCGCCGCCGCGCGGCGGCAGACCAGCTGCGGGTGTACAGCGGCTGGATCGCCAGCGACATGCCCGACGTTTCGGCGTCCATGAAGCGATAGCGCACGCCGAACTCGACGTCGCCCAGGCCGCTCCGCCATCCGTTCCCGTCACGCTCGTGCGCCCACGCCGCGTGCATCGACAGCTGGACGCGTTCGCCGACACCGCGATTGAGATCGAGATCCGGCGCGTCCAGCCCCAGCACACCGGCTCCGCTGATCCCCGTGGCCGCCAGGTTGATCTCCCACACGCCCGGTCCGGGCGTGTCGGGATCGTTCGTGATGAGCGGAGGCCCGGCTTCGGCCTGTGCCGCGACGGCGGACAGGAGCAGTGCCACCGCGATTCGCGTCGCACGCGCCATGTCAGTGCGATCGGGTCGCCGGTCGTTGCGGGAACAGCGCGATGCACAGGCCGATCGCAACCAGAAGCGCGATCGAGCCGGTATAGCGACTGAGCTCCAGCCCGCCCTTGGCGACGGGCTTGTCGAGGAAGTCACCGACGACCGCGCCGAGCGGTCGCGTCAACACGAACGCCGCCCAGAAGAGCGCGGTGCGCGAAATCTTCGTGGCGAAGTACAAGATCGCCACCAGCGTGAGCAATCCACCGAAGATCGCGATGCCGCCCACGTAGCCGAGACCCTGGGTGTCGGCGACCCAGTCACCGAGCGCTGTGCCGAGGGTCTGCGAGAACGTGATCGTCAGCCAGTAGAACAGTTCGCTGCGAGCGTCGCGAACGCTGTCGACAGCGATGGTGCCCGTGGTGCGATACCAGGTGAACAGCGAGGCGAGCAGGAGCGCGAGGAGCAGCGTCGAACCGCCCGTGTAGCCGATGCCCAGCGAGCGATCGGCGAAATCCGCGAGTGTGGTGCCCACCGTGGTGCTGGCGACGATCGTCGTCCAGTACATCCACGGGTTGAAGTCGCGCGCGCGGATCTGCAGCGCAACCGCGATCGCGAAAATGGCGGCGAACAGCGCGGTGCCGACCAGATAGCCGGAATGCAGGATGCCGACCGCGGCGTTGGGCGTGGTTTCGCCCAGCCACGACATGGTGACCGCGTCACCGCCGATTTCACCGAGCGTCGTGGCGAGGATCTTGATGATCCAGAAGCCGAAGGTGATGGCGGGAACTTTGCTGAGGGTGTCGCGCAGATCAGTCGAGTTCATACGGGGTCGTGGGAAGCCAAATGGGTTAGACGGAGCGGGGCTTTCGGGTGCGCACTGCAACCAACGCCAGCGCGCCGTTGACGCCCGCGGCGACGAGAAGGCCGGCACATGCAGCGGCGACGACGTCCGTCGGCCAATGCACGCCGAGCACAAGACGGGACAACCCGACGAGCGCTACCCATGTCGTGCCTGCAACCAGGGCCGCAATGCGTCCCCGCGGCCACTGGCGAGCGATCCAAAGGCAAAGCGATGTCGCGAGCGCCGCGGAGATCAGGGTGTGACCACTCGGAAAGCTCGAGCCCCAGAACCACTGCGTCGACCAGAGATCGGGGCGCGGGCGCGCGACGGCGGTCTTGGCGAAGTAGATGACGAGGCCCGCGAGCGCGGTCGTCAACGCGACTTGCAGCGCCTCGAACCGCTGCTTACGCCACAGGGCGACCACGACAAGGAGCGAAGCGACCGGCACGACGACACGCGAGGAGCCGGTCCACGTCAGGGCATTGAAGAAGCCGAGCGCGCCAGCGGGAACGCGCCCGTGTATCCATTCGAGGATGGCGCGATCGATCGCCGTGCTTTCCTGGCCGAGAACTTCCTCGAGCACCTGCGTGAGTACGGCAATCGAGGCGATCACCAGCAGGATCAGGAACCAGCCATGCCGGAACCCTCGCGCCCAACGAACGTGACGTTGGCTGAAGAGGGACACCGCCGCGAACGAGCCGATCACGATGGCGCTCAGCTCGGCGCCTTCCTCCACAAAGTTATGCAGCATTGCCGCGCCCGCACGTCGAAACGTGAACCTGATGTGCCGGGCCGCCTCCGGGCGGGACGTCGACGATGACTTGCACGCATGATCCACTGACGATGGAGCCGCAAGTCTCGCCAGCAGAACGTAAGGGGCGCTGAGGCGAATCTCAGGCGGCCGTTAACCGCGCGCGCGAAGTACCTTTTGCCGGGACGCGCACGGATTCAAACGGCGGAGTCCACCCACGTGACATGAGCGCGACCCGGCTTGGCATCGATTCGCCATCCGTGAGCGCCGGCGAGTCGGCCCACCAGCCCGCCGCCCACCGCCCGATCGCTCCTGACCGGCCCACGCGGCCGGCGCGCATTGGACGTACCGAGCTCGCCCACCGTCGATAGCGAGAGGCCTTCCGGCTCGATCGAGACGTTGAGCGTCCCGGATGCGCCCGGCGGCACGATGTCGCGTGCGATGGCCCGCAACAGCAGGGCGGCTTCGTGCCGTGAAACGGTCCATGTAACGGTCGCCGGGCCCGCGACTTCGATGTGGAGGTCGGGGGCGAATCGCGACAGCGCGGACGTAACGACGCCCCGCGTCCAGTCGACCGCCTCGATCGCCTCGGGCTCGTCGTGCTTGCCACGCGCCAGTCTCAGCAGCACGTCGAGGAGATCGATCAGGTCGCCAATGCCACGATCGAGCCGATCGAGCCGCGGCGTGAGTTCTGAAAATCCCACCGCATCCTCGCGAAGGAGTTCCGCCGCGCCCTGCACGACCGCGACCGGCGTTCGCAACTCGTGGCTCGCGTCCGCAAAGAAAGCCTTCTGCTGCTCCCGAACATCGACCAATCGTCCCTGGTAGCGATCAATCGCTTCGGCCAGCCGCCCCAGATCATCCGGACTCGCCGACGCCGCGAGCTGCGTGGCAACGGCGGTGGTGGGCAGTCGGTCGACCGCAGCGGCCAAGGCGGACACGGGAGCGAGCGCGCGTCGCGCCAGGAGCCAACCCAGCCAGCCGGATATCAGCGTGCCCAGAGCCACAATGGTCGCCAGCGCGAGATTGAGATGCTGTTCCAGCGTTTCGATGTCGCCCAGGTTGATGACGAAGAACATGCGGCCTGCGGGCATGTCGAACACGCCGACGTGCACGCCGTCCTGCAGCGGATCCTCGTGGACACCCAACCCGAAGTTGGCGTAGCGAACGGGCGGATGGCCGAGGTATCCGCTAAGCCGATGCGTCTGCGGCAGCTGCGCGGGCAATCCGTTGGACAGACGTAGGCTGTAGTCCTCCGCCTGGCCACGCAGGATCTCGCTTGCGAGCAACTGTTCGTAGTCTTCGGTAATGAAGACGGTGCTGAGGGCAAAGGACAGGCTGAGCATGAAGCCCAGCAGCATGAAGGCGAGTGTGACCCGCCTCCGCAGTGGCAATGGTTGAGTCGTCATGGACAACAGATTCGGTACCCGATGCCGCGTATCGATTGCAGAAGCTGCGTGGAGAACGGTCGATCGATGAGGCCGCGAAGCTCGTAGATCTGTGTATGCAGTGCCGCGACGTCGCCGTCTCCATTCGGCCACGCCGCCTGGAGCAAGCGCGTGTGCGTGGAGATCTTCGGCGCGTCCTCGAGAAGTACGGAGAGCAACAGGCCTTGCAGGCGCGTCAGCGGAATGCGCCGCTCCTCACGCAGGGCCACCATTTCGGACGGGTCGTAGGCCAACGGTCCGCATTCGAGGAGCGGCCCGCCGAGGCGCGGATGACGGGCGCGATGCAACGCGCGCAGGCGCGCCTCCAGCTCGCGCAGCTCGAACGGCTTGACCATGTAGTCGTCCGCGCCCTCCGCAAAGCCGCGCAGCTTGTCTTCGAGCGTGTCGCGGGCGGTCAGCATGAGGATCGGCGTGCCACGCCCGGCTTCGCGCAGGCGACGACACAGTTCCAGGCCGTCCATGCGCGGCAGGCCGAGGTCGAGCACGATGACGTCGAAATCGTCGTGCATCGCGCGCTGCAGCCCACTCGCGCCGTCTGCACGATGGTCGACCTTGTAACCGCGCCGTTCCAGGAAATCCCAGATGTTGGCGGCGATATCGTGCTGATCCTCGACCAGCAGCACACGCAGCCCGGCCGCTGTGGGGAAAGGAGTCGATGCCATCGCCGAAGCCTGCCACACGAGCGCGACGACGATCCACGCGAACGCGGGCGCCGTACCTTCATGAGCGCGTCTTAACGGCGAGTTGAGATTGGCCTGAGCGGTTTTTACGAACCTCGACCCATGCTTTTTCGGTCGTTTCGGATCGCTCTCATGCCGTCTTTGCCTTTGGCACCACCGTCCTACCTGCTCGCGGGCCGCTTCCGCCCACTCTTCTGGCTCGCCTGCTGCTTCCTGGTCATTTCGACGGTGACCCGAGTCGTCCTGCTCGCAGCCGCGTGGGGCGACATTCCCCATTCGCCAGCCGTCGTGGCGGAAGTCTTCGCGATCGGCTTCTTCTTCGATCTGCTGACCTGTCTTTACGTCGGCCTCCCGCTCGTGCTTCTGCTGACGCTCCTTCCCGCGGGCTGGGGCGCATCGAGGCCCGGGCGGGCCGCGATCGGTACGTTGTGTCTGCTCCTGCTGGCGCTGCTGGTGTTCGTCGCCGTTGCGGAATGGACGTTCTGGGAAGAATTCCAGAGCCGCTTCAACTTCATCGCCGTCGACTACCTGGTCTATACCACCGAAGTCCTCGGCAACATTCGGGAGTCCTATGCCGTCGGCCCGATCCTCGCCGGCATCGCGGGCACCACGCTCGCGATCTTCGTCGGGACACGGCGCTGGCGCGCAGGCGGACACGATCTCACCCCGTGGCGGACGCGCTGGACCGTATTGGCGATCTGGGGTGCCGCCGCTGCGCTGGGCACCTGGCTGGTCACGGCCGACACACGGTGGCCGACGGGAAACCACTACGCAGACGCGCTCCAAGGCAACGGCATCTACGAGTTCTTCGCGGCGTATCGCAATCCGTCACTGGATTACGACCAGTACTACCGCACGGTCGCGCAGCCGGATGCGGACGCGCACGTTCGCAGGACGGTCGCAACGCCTGACGCGACGTTCGACGCGCCGACCGGCATGGACCGCACGATCCACAACGCGACGCCGGAGCAGCGGCTCAATGTCGTCCTGATCAGCATCGAGAGCTTCTCGGCCGAATTCTCGGGCACGTACGGGCGGGCGGAATCGCTCACGCCCAATCTCGATCGACTGACACCGGCAAGCCTGCTGTTCACCCAGCTCTATGCCACGGGCACGCGCACCGTCCGTGGTCTCGAGGCGCTATCGCTTTCCGTGCCGCCCACGCCCGGAGAGTCGATCGTGAAGCGTCCCGGCAACGAACATCTGTTCTCGCTGGCAAGCGTCTTCAACGCGAAGGGGTACGACTCATCGTTCATTTACGGCGGGTACGGCGCCTTCGACAACATGAACTACTTCTTCGGCCACAACGGTTACACGATCCATGACCGCGCCGAGGTTCCGAGCGACGCCGTCCACCACGCCACGGTGTGGGGCGTCTCGGATGAAGACCTGTACACGATGGCGATGAAGACGTTCGATCGAAGCGCTGCAGCGGGACGACCGTTCTTTGCGCACGTGATGACCACGTCCAACCATCGGCCCTACACGTTCCCGGAAGGTCGCGGCGCGTTCAAACAGAAGTCCCGCATTGGCGCGGTCCGGTATACCGACTGGGCGGTCGGAGACTTTCTTCGACGTGCACGCACCCACCCGTGGTTCCGCGACACGGTCTTCGTCATCACGGCAGACCATTGCGCTTTCAGTGCCGGCAAGGCTGACCTGCCTGCATTCCGCTATCACATCCCCATGTGGGTCTACTCGCCGGCGCATATCGCGCCGGGTCGCGTTGATGGCCTGATGAGCCAGATCGACGTGCCGCCCACCCTGCTGGGCCTGCTCGGGATGGACTATCGCAGCCGGTTCTACGGCGTGGACGTCGCGCAGTCGCGTCCTGAGCGCGCGCTGATCGGAACGTACCAGCTCCTCGGCTATCTGACGCCGAACCGCCTCGTGCAGTTGGCGCCGCACCGTCGCGTCGCGACGTTGAAACCTGCGCTGACCGCGGACGAATCCCAGCCGGTCGTGCCGGACGACCCGGTTCTGACGTTGGACGCCATCAGCTACTACGAGTCAGCCGCTGCGGCGTTCCACAGCGGCCAGATGCGGACACCGTTCCGACCGCTCCCCGCTGTATCCGCGCGCTAGCCATGCGATGAACACCTGCGCCGGGACGAGCGCTCGGCGTCATTCTCCACTCCACCCGCGAGGCCGTCCGTGATTCACGATGCGATGAACACGCCCATTGCAGCCCTGGCATGGACGGGACTGCACGCATCGCCATGGAAGCTGATCGGCTGGCTGGGCGCCGGCATGTTCAGCCTGCGCTGGGCCGTACAGCTTCTGGCGTCACGGCGTGCCGGACGTCCGGTCATCCCTCGGCTCTTCTGGATCATGAGCGTTACCGGCAGCGCACTCTCGCTCGCCTACTTCACGCTCTCGGCCAAGCAGGATTCGGTCGGCGTACTCCAGAACCTGTTCCCGGCGATGACGTCCGTTTACAGCCTCTACCTCGACATCCGATCACCGCGGCAGCGCGCGACGGACGCGGCGGATGGAGGAAGCCGGGACGGCCGAACGACCCTCCAGATCGAGGGCACCGCAGACGCGACGTCGTGAGCAGTGGTCTGCCCCTGTGCGCGGCGAACACACGGCGTGAGGTGAAAGTCCAACGTCGAGCGCGGTATCCGACGTTCTCATGATGTTGCGTGCCGCCATGGAGCGCCAGGGTGCGTGGCTGTTCCGGTGGCGCAGCTACCCACCGGTCGCGGCCCTGGCGCTGTTGCTGCTCCGCGTCGGGCACTACCACTACCTGGGCGGCAGCAAGTTTGACGACGACGTCTGGCAGTTCTGCTGTGCCCTGCTCGCCGCGCTGGGGCTGCTGGTGCGCGCGTTGGTGGTGGGGCATGTCCCGAAGGACACCTCCGGCCGCAACGCACGCGAACAGCGAGCGGAGGCGCTGAATACCACCGGGCTGTATTCGCTCGTGCGGCACCCGCTCTACATCGGTAACTTCCTGATCTTCGTCGGCACCGTCGCGTTCCTGCACGACCCGTGGCCATCCGCGGTGTGCATCCTCGGGTTCTGGCTCTACCACGAGAGGATCATGCTGGCCGAGGAAGCATTCCTCGCGGAACGCTTCGGTAGCGCTTACGAGATCTGGGCTGCTCGGACGCCAGCACTTATCCCGACCCTTCGCCACTGGTCCAAACCAAGCCTGCCCTTCTCGATCCGCAACGTATTGCGTCGCGAATACAACAACGTCTTCAGCGTGGCGCTCGCCATGTTCGTGCTTGACGTGGCGTCCGAGTCGACCGTGCAGGGACGCCTCTCCGTCGGGCCGATCTGGACCATCGCAGTTCTCGTTGGGCTTGCTGCGTGGCTGATCCTCCGCACGCTCAAGAGGCGAACAAGCATTCTTCGCGTTCAGGGGCGCTAGGCGCGATACGCCGTCGCCCAGTCACGCGCGGGTTCTGCGTTTCACTGCATGGGCGTTGGTCCGCGCAGGCAACATGCCTCGCGCGCGATGGAGCCGGAGTTGGCTGCACGCGCTCCCGTGCGAACTCACGCTGCGGCCCGTCAGATGTCACGCAGAGCCCGGACTCGAAGCCGACACGGGTCGACATCGCGCAACGAGGTCGCGTATGCCGGCGTGCGGCTCAGCGATGCGAAACGAGGTCCTTTGCCACCGCCTCCAATGCTACATCCCGACCCGCCGCGATCGACGCGCGATCGGGAACAGCGACGATGTCCGGTGCCACGCCGCCGTCCGGCTGTGGACTGTCCGAAACCTGCGCGACGAGCGGCAGATCGAGTTCGATGCCCGAGTGCGGCAGGCGCAGAAAATAGAAGGCGCTTCCGTTGATGCCGCGCAGGTTTCCGCCGGTGGGTTCGCCCACCAGGGTGCCGCGTCCGCTGGCGTGCAGCAGTTGCGCGAACTGGAATGTCGCCGAACTGTTCGTTGCGGACGTCAGCACGTAGACGCGCCCGGAGTAATGCGGTGCCTCGGGCGCGATGGGCTCACCCGGCGATGCCGGATGCCAGCGGGTCAGCTGGTAATAGCGCACGTCGAACGGGATCGCGTCCGCACCCCAGTCATCAAAGGAGCGATCCCAGGTATCCAGATGCGGCCTCAGGTCGGCAGGCACGCTGCGGTAGCGGACGAGCTGGCGGTAGAACGGGCGTTGGACGGGTCGATCGATGAGATGCGCGAGCAGCCCGTCGCCAATGTCCATGCCGCCCTCGTTCGCGCGCAGGTCGATCACGAGCGCGGGAACATGATCCCGTTCCAGCTGGACGAAGGTGTCGGTCAGAAACGCCTTCCAGTCCCATGGCGTGTCGTAGAGCGCCCACGTCGGCATGTCGAGCACCGCGAAACCCGATCGCGTGCGGTCGAGCCGCCAGGGCGCCCCGCCCTCGCGCACTGCAGGGCGCATCGCGAGGCGCTCCGGCCACGCCAGGCCGGGAACTCGCATCTGCTGGGGTGTCGTTTCGCCAGGGCGCAGCACGACCAGATCGAACATGTCGCCTGGCGCAGGAAACGCCAGCGCGAAGAAGACATCGAACGGCTCGTACTTCTCGTCACCGAGAACCTGCAGCTGCGCGATGCGCTTGGCATCATTGGCGCCGTCAGCCCGCGTGTAGGGCAGTAGTGCCGCCAGCACTTCGCGAACGGGCACGCCGTTGATCGAAACAACCTCGGTTCCCGGCGCGAGATCAGGCGCCGACGCGGCCGCGCGTACCACGATCATGCGCTGGTCGACCCAGCGGAAATGGAAGGGCACGCGTCCGCGGCCGGCTTCGAACAGCGCGCTGCGGATCGCTTCCGGCTGATTGTGGAAGTTCGTGTACGTGTGACCGCACTTCACCTGCGCCGCGAGGCGCGAGAACGCCATGTACGCCTGAGCGAGCGTGGCGCCACCGCGCAGCTCGTCGCGCAGCGCGTCGAAGTCGCGCGCCATCCGGGCGGGTGTGGTGGACCGATACAGGCCCGGATGCAGGCGCTCGTAGGCCGACTGGAGTAGGTCGACATCGTGCACAAGCCCAGCGCCCTCGATGCGCGTTTCCACTGCCGGCGCCGCAGGGGTTGCGGCGATGGCGAACAGCGCTGCGGCGGCAAGAAGCGGTGCGAAACGCATGACATGCTCCTTCAGTAGACCCGGGACAGCACGGCTCAGGAGTCCATGCGGTCCGTCGACGAGTACACGCGCGCGCCCGATGCGGGCACACGGTCGTCGCGCGTGAGCGGACAGTCGACCTCGACCAGAACGACCACTCCGCTTCGCTCCGCGGTGCGCGAGCCGATGTGCAACGCCCCACCGATCTCACGCGTGCGTTCACGCATGCTCAGCAGACCGAGGCCCTGGGCCGGGGCGGCCGCTCCCTGCTGCAGACCGATGCCGTCGTCCTCGATTCGCAGCCGCACACGCCTGCCTTCGCGCTCCAGCCCGACCTGCACCTCGCTCGCGCCGGCATGCTTCTCGATGTTGTGCAGCGCTTCCTGGGCGATGCGATACAGCGCCGTGGCGACGTCGAGCGGCAGGTCCGGAACGTCCTGCAGCTGGGCCTGCACGCGCGTCGTGGACGGCTGCGCATCGCACAGCGCCTGCAGCGCCGGCGCGAGACCGGCGTACCGCAGCAGGCTCGGATGCAAGGCATGCGACATGCGCCGTACGTCCTCCGACACCTCCGTCACCGCCGCCTGCAGTTCGGCGAGCAGCGCGCGCGCCGGGCCCTGCGCGTTCTGTCGCTCGATGCTGAGGCGGATGGCGATCGACGCCATCGACTGGTTGATGCCGTCGTGCAGATCTCGGGCGATGCGCGCGCGCTCGTCTTCCTGCGCGCGCATGAGCTGCACCGTCATCGCCTGCAGCCGACCGTGCGCGTGTTGGAGGGCGTAGGTGCGCGTGGCGTGCTGCTCGACGACGACCGTCATGTAGAGCAGCGCGACCGTGAGCAACACCGTCCAAAGCTGCACCGCAACGGTGGTGGTCGCCAGGTCGTCGCGGATGAAGGGGCCGATACCTGCCGCGCTGAAATGCATGGCGAGCAGGCCGACCGTCAGCATCGCGAGCGACGCGCCCAAGGAGCGGAAGCACACCATCGCCCAGATCAGGAATGGGACCGGCGCGACCAGCAGCGCCGGTTGCAGGCGTTCCATCGGCAGTGGCGACGTCCACGCGAGGCACAGCAGCACGAGCAGCGCCGCACCGACGGCAAGGCGCGCGCGGCTCGCCTCCAACGGCACCCGCTGCCGCCGTTGCATCGCAAGCCACACCACGGCCGGGACCAGCATCAGGTTGCCCAGACTCTGCGCGAGCGACACGTTCGGCCAGTCGGACAGATAGGGCGCAAGCACGGTGCCGCGGATCGCATAGGCGATCCATGCCGCGCTCAGCATCGGCAGCGCGAGCCCGCCTGTCAGCACGAACGCGGTGAGCAGCCGGAAGTCTTCGAGGGGTGACTGCAGCCGCCGGCCCAATGCGTGCAGGGCGGCGGCGACCAGCGGCGTGGCAACCAGCGATCCCAGCATCGCCGTCATCACCGCCAACGGCGGTACCCCGAGTGCACCGAACGCTGCCGCTTCGCCCACGGCAGTCGCCAGCAGGCAGATCCACCAGCGCCGCCGCGGCTGCAGCAGCAACGCACTCAACAGCACCGCGCCCGGAAACCACACCATGTGGCTGCGAGGATTCGGCATCCACAGCAGCATCGACGCCCATTGCGAGCAGGCCACCGAAGCCGCGACCAGCGCGCCCAGCCCGACCGAACGCATCGACGACGCCTGTGCACTCATGCCGGTCCCCCGGGTGGGCAATGGCCACTGGACGTGGAGTAATCTCGCGACGGCGCGACGATGCGCCGCCCGACTCGACCGCGCACAGGATGCCGCAGATGTCGTCCGACCGCCCACGCGTTGTGCTCGCCGATGACCACCGCCTGGTCGCCGAAGGCCTGCAGCGCCTGCTGCAGGACGAGTGCGACCTGGTCGCCTGCGTCGCCAGCGGTACCGCGCTGCTCGACGCCGTCCGCCAGCACGCGCCGGACCTCGTCGTCAGCGACCTCGCCATGCCCGATCGCAACGGCCTGAGCGTGGTGCGTGAACTGCGTGAGCAGGGCATCGACGTCCCCTTCGTATTCCTGACCATGCACGCCGAGCCCGCGCTGGCCGAGCAGGCCTTCCGTGCCGGCGCGTCGGCCTACGTGCTCAAGAGCTCGGCCGGCGAGGAACTGCTGCGCGCGATCCACGCGGTGCGCAGCGGGCGTACCTACATCACGCCGACGCTCGCTGCGCACGTCATCGCCGCACCGGCCCGCGGCCGCCAGCACGTGCTCACCGACAAGCAGCGGCAGGTGCTGCAGCTGGTGTGCGCGGGTCTGCGCTCCAAGCAGGTCGCCGCGGAACTCGGCGTTTCCGTGCGCACCGTGGAGTCGCACCGTTACGCGATCATGCAGGCGCTCGACGTGCACAGCACCGTCGAACTGGTGCGCAAGGCCGAGGAGTACGGACTGACGCCCGCGCCGCACGAACTGCGACCGCTCGCCTAGAAGTCCCAACGCAGCGCGACGGTCAGCGGCACGGACACGCGCCGCCCGGTGTCGTTGATCGACGCGAGCCCAAGTGGTCCGATCGCGCTGTCGTCGCCGTCGAGCGAATCGACATAGCGGATGCCCGTCTCGGCGACGAAGCTGCCACGCGCGGAGACCGGCACGCTGACGCCGAGGTCGACGCCTGCGCTCACCGCCCAGTTGCTCGAGTAGAACGGCGCATCGGGGATCGTGATGCCGGCGTCGGGAATTTCGAAGGTGGCCTTGATGTCGTCGGTGCGCGTCGCGCCCAGCCGCGCCGCGACGTAGGGGCGTGCCGCGCCGGCCTCCATGAAATACCAGCGTGCGCCGCCCTCGATGCTAGTCGCCTTGTACGCCGAAAAACCGCCGTAGACGGGCAGCGCGGTATTGAGTGCCGGTACGAAGGCATCGCCGACCTGCAGGCGCCCGCGCGATGCGCGCGTCTGGCGGATGTCGCCGAACCATTCGAGCCGGTCGCTCACCGCGCGCGCGACGCTGAGCCCGCCGACGGTCGCCATGTCGTAGACCCGTGCATGGCTGCGCGAGCCGATGCGCAGCTGTGCGGCGACACCGGCGAGCGCCGGATTGAGCGGCCCGAGGTCGGGGACATCCACGGTCGCCCCGGTGTGGACATCGCCGCTGACCGGGGTGTCGACCCCGCCGAACAGCGTGAACGACCAGCGACCCGCTTCCGGCCCCGCTGCGTGAACGGCGGGGGAGGCAACGAGCGCGAGCGCTGCGATCACCATCGCTTTCATGCGTCACCTCTGCGTTGTGGGGGATGCGTGGCGAGTGCGCCTCGCCACGTGGCGGAGGACGTTATCGCCGCGCCGCGCGCCAGCCCTCCGTACAAGTACGCAAATCCACGCCGGAGATCGCAGTAGTTTCCGAAGCGCGTGCGTGGCCTACGCAAATCTACGGATGTGGCGGCACGCGATGGCGTGCCATAAAGCGGCCGTCGCCGCCCGTGCCGTCTCCATGACTTCCCTTCCCACTGCACGCACCGCTGCCGTCGCCTCGCTCCTTCGCTGGTTCGACGGTGCGGCGGGCGTGCCCGTCGCGGACGATCCGCGCGCCGACCGGATCGACATGCTGCGTGCGCTTCCGTTCGCCGCGCTCCACCTTGGTTGCGTGGGCATCGTCTGGACCGGCGTATCGGCGACCGCACTGGCGGTCGCGATCGCGCTGTATCTGGTGCGCATGTTCGCGATCACCGGCTTCTACCACCGCTACTTCTCCCATCGCACATTCCGCACGTCACGCGCCGTGCAGTTCGTGTTCGCCGTGCTGGGCGCGTCGTGCGTGCAGCGCGGCCCGCTGTGGTGGGCCGCGCATCACCGCCACCACCACGCGAACGCCGACTCGCCTCGCGACCTGCATTCGCCGCGCGTGCACGGCTTCTGGCGCAGCCACGTCGGCTGGTTCCTGACGCGGCGTGCGTTCGCCACCGACCTGGCGCGCGTGCCCGACCTGGCGCGCTTCCCCGAGCTGCGCTGGCTCGACCGCTTCGACGTCGCCGTCCCGCTCGCCCTCATGGCGCTGCTGTACGGCGTCGGCGCGCTGCTCGCGCGCGTCGCCCCCGGGCTGGGCACCAGCGGCTCCCAACTCGTGGTCTGGGGCTTCTTTGTGTCGACGGTCGCGCTGTTCCACGTCACGGTGACGATCAACTCGCTCGCGCACCGTTTCGGCTCGCGACGGTTCGAAACGCGCGACGACAGCCGCAACAACCCGCTGCTCGCGCTGGTGACGCTCGGCGAGGGCTGGCACAACAACCACCACTTCTTCCCCGGCACCGCGCGCCAGGGCTTCTACTGGTGGGAAATCGACCTTACCTGGTACGGCCTGGAGTTGCTCGCCGCGCTCGGGCTCGTGCACGACGTCAAGCGCGTGCCCGCCTGGGTGCACGCCAAGGCGCGGGCCTGACATGCGCATCGCCGTCATCGGTTCGGGCATCTCCGGCCTCGCCAGCGCGTGGCTGCTCTCGCGCGTGCACGAGGTCGTGCTGTTCGAGGCCGCGGACTATCTCGGGGGACACACGCATACCCATGAGGTCGTCGTCGACGGGCACACGCTGTCGGTCGACACCGGTTTCATCGTCCACAACCCGGTGCACTACCCGCTGCTGACCCGACTGTTCGACGAACTCGGCGTCGCCACGCAACCGACGACGATGAGCTTCTCGGTGCACAACGCGCGCACCGGGCTCGAATACAACGCGACGTCGCTCGACGCGCTGTTCTGCCAGCGCCGCAACCTGGTGTCCGCACGGTTCTGGCGGATGCTCGCCGACCTGCGCCGCTTCTACCGCAGCGCGCCGTCGCTCCTTGCGAGCGACGACGCCGGCCCCACGCTCGGCGACTACCTGCAATGCGAAGGCTACGGCGACGCCTTCCGCGACGACCACCTGGTGCCCATGGCGTCGGCGCTGTGGTCCGCGCCGGTGCGCGATGTCCTGCGCTTCCCCGCGCGCCATCTCGTCCAGTTCATGGCCAACCACCAGATGCTGCAGCTGACGGGGCGGCCGCAATGGCGCGTCGTCACCGGTGGCTCGTCGCGCTACGTGCGGGCGATGCAGGCATCGTGGCGCGCAACGGTGCGGTCGCGGACACCCGTGCGGGCGGTGCGTCGCGACGACGACGGCGTGTTCGTCCACACCGCGGCCGGGGAAGAGCGTTTCGACCGCGTCGTGCTCGCCTGCCACAGCGACCAGGCCCTCGGCCTGCTGACCGACGCCGACGCGCGCGAGCGCGACGTGCTCGGGGCGATCGGCTACCAGCACAACGACGTCGCGCTGCACACCGACGCGCGCCTACTGCCGCGACGTCGCAAGGCTTGGGCCGCGTGGAACGCGCATGTCGACGCCGACCCCGCGCAGCCCTGCACCGTCAGCTACTGCATGAACCTGCTCCAGGGTCTGCCCGTGCGTACGCCGCTGGTGGTCACACTCAACCGTGACGATGCCATCGATCCGCGGCGCGTCCTCAAGCGCGTCGCGTACAGCCATCCGGTGTTCACCACTGCAGCGGTCGCGGCGCAGGCCCGTCGCCACGAGATCCAGGGGCGACGCCATACCTGGTTCGCCGGCGCCTACTGGGGCTGGGGTTTCCACGAGGACGGCGTGCGCAGCGCGGTCGACGTAGCGGAGGCGCTCGGCGCACCGTGGCGCTCGGCGGACACTGCCGGCGCGCGCGGTGCGGTCATCGCGGCGTCCCCCGACCCGGCGTGGAGCGCGCCATGAGCGCACGCGGTGACGACGTGGGGTCGCGACGCAGCGCGCTGTACGAAGGGCGCGTGCGCCATCGACGCTTTGGCCCGCGCGCGCATGCCTTCGACTACCGCATGGCGCAACTTTTTCTCGACCTCGACGAGGTCGACGACGTGCTGCGTCGACATCCGTTGTGGTCGACGCGCCGTCGCAACGTCGCCGAATTCCGTCGCAGCGACTACCTCGGTCCGTCCTCGATGCCGCTTGCCGACGCCGTGCGCGACCGCATCCGCGGCGCTACGGGGACGGCGGTCGACGGTCCGATCCGGTTGCTGACGCACGCGCGCTACTTCGGCCACGTGTTCAACCCGGTGAGCTTCTACTACTGCTACGCCGCGGACGGCCACGCGCTCGATACCATCGTCGCCGAGATCACCAACACGCCGTGGCGCGAACGCCATGCCTACGTGTTGAACGTGACCGAGGCCGAACGCCGGGGCCGCGCACTGCACTGGCAGTTCGACAAGACCTTCCATGTATCGCCGTTCATGGCCATGCAGCGCCGCTATGCATGGACGTTCACGCCCCCCGGGGCGTCGCTGCACGTCCATATGGACGTATGCGACGGCGATACGCGCGAGTTCGACGCCACGCTGGCGATGCAGCGGCGACCGCTCGACCGCGCCGCGCTGTCGCGCGTGCTCTGGCGCTATCCCGCCATGACGCTGCAGGTGCTCGGCGCGATCCACTGGCAGGCGCTGCGGCTCTGGCTCAAGCGAACCCCGGTCCACGATCACCCCACGAACGACGCCCACGCATGAACGACACCGTGCAGACCCTTGGTTCCACGCGACCGCCCGGCGCGCTCGACCGCCTGTTGCGCGCGCGGGTATGGCGCCAGCTCGGCGCGCTCGCGTCGGGCGGCGTGATGGTGCACGACGCGTGGGGCTCCGCGCTGCTGGGCGATGCCGCGCGCGACACCGCGACACCGGTGATGCATGTGCACGACGCGCGCTTCTATCGCGCCGTCGCGGCCGGTGGAAGCGTCGGTGCGGCCGAGGCATACATGGACGGCTGGTGGAGCTGCGACGACCTGGTCGGCCTGGTGCGCCTGCTGGTGCGCAACCGCGAATTGCTCGACGCGGCCGAGCGAGGACCAGCGCGCGTGGCGGGATGGATGCTGCGTGCCACGCATGCACTGCGGGCGAATACGCGCGCGGGTGCGCGTCGCAACATCGCCGCGCACTATGACCTCGGGAACGACTTCTTCCGGTTGTTCCTGTCGCCGGATCTCATGTATTCGTCGGCGCTCTACGAGCGCGACGACGACACGCTGGACGTCGCGTCCACCCGCAAGCTCGACACGATCTGCCGCAAGTTGCAGCTGTGCCCGGGCGAGCGCGTGCTCGAGATCGGCACCGGCTGGGGCGGTTTCGCCCTGCACGCTGCACGCAACTACGGCTGCCACGTCACCACCACGACGCTGTCGCGCGAGCAATACGGCCTTGCGCGACAGCGCGTGGCCGATGCCGGCCTGCAGGATCGCGTCGAGGTGCTGCTACGCGACTTCCGCGACCTCGACGGCGTCTACGACAAGCTGGTGTCCATCGAGATGGTGGAAGCCATCGGCCCCGGCAACCTGCAGCCCTACTTCGCCTGCCTGCGCGACCGGCTGCGCCCGGAGGGCCTCGCGCTCGTGCAGGCGATCACCATCGAAGACCACCGTTACGCGCAGGCCGTGCGCTCGGTCGACTTCATCAAGCGCCATGTGTTCCCGGGCTCGTTCATTCCGTCGATCGCTGCGCTGATGGAGGCGAAGACGTCGGCCAGCGACCTCGCCCTGCTGCACCTGGAGGACATGGGCCTGTCGTACGCGCGCACGCTCGCCGCCTGGCGCACGCGCTTCCTCGCGCAGCTCCCGCAGGTGCACGCGCTCGGATTCGACGAGCGCTTCGTACGCATGTGGACGTTCTACCTCGCCTACTGCGAAGGCGGCTTCCGCGAACGCTCGATCGGCGTCGCGCAGATGCTGTTCGCGCGACCGGGCTACCGACCCGCGACGCCCGTGAACGTCGTGGAGGCCTGATGCGACGCCTCGCCACCTTCGCGGGTTTCCAGTGGGTGTGGTGGGCCGCCGTGCTCGGCGCCGCGCACGGCAGCGCCGCGCCGGGTGTCGTGGCATGCGCGCTGTTCGTCGCGCTGCAGGTGCGCGCGTCGCACACGCGCGCCGCCGACGTGCGGTTGGTCGCGTGTTCGCTCGTGCTGGGTGCGCTGTTCGATGGCGCGCTCGCGGCGTCGGGCACCGTCACGTATGCGGCAACGACGCCCGGGCTGCCTGCGCCGGCATGGATCCTTGCGATGTGGGCGGCGTTCGCGCTGACGCTCGACCATGCGTTGAAGGGACTGGGGCCGATGCAGGCGGCCGTGCTGGGTGCGGTCGGCGGCCCCGCCTCCTACGTCGCCGCGCAGCGGCTTGGCGCGGTGACGTTCGAAGAACCGCAACCCGCGCTCGTCGCGCTCGCGGTGGGCTGGTCGTGCGCGTCGTGCCTGCTGCTGGTGCTCGCCCGTCGCCTGCGCGAACAGCAACAGGCGCACGCGTCGCGCTTTGCCGGGGACATGCGATGAGCGTCTTCACTGCCTTGCTGATCGTGTGGGCGGGCGCGGCGGTTGCGCAGACGTTCGCGTGGCGTTGGCAGCAACGCCGGCGCGACGCCGGCATCGTCGACGTGGTCTGGGCCGGCGGCGTCGGCGCGAGCGCGGTGGTGCTCGCCGTACTCGGCGACGGTGCGCTCGCGCCACGCATCGCGCTCGCGCTGTTCGGCGGCACTTGGGGGTTCCGTCTCGCCACGCACCTGTGGCGGCGCGTGCGTGGCGAACACGAGGACGGGCGCTACGCCGCACTGCGCGCCGGCTGGGGCGACCACGGCGCGCGCTGGTTCGCGGTGTTCCAGGCGCAGGCCCTGCTGGTCGTGATCTTCGCGCTGCCGTTCGTTGCGGTCGCGCGCACACCGATCACACCTGCGTGGCCCATTCTCCTCGCAGCGATGATCACGTGGTTGCTCGCAGTCGGCGGCGAAGCCGTCGCCGATGCGCAGCTCGCGCGCTTCCGCGCCGATCCCCGCAATCGTGGACGGACGCTGCGGACCGGCCTGTGGAAGTACAGCCGGCATCCGAACTACTTCTTCGAGTGGCTTCACTGGTTCACGTACGTCCTGCTCGCGGTCGGCTCGCCCATCGCATGGCTGGCCTGGGCCGGCCCCATCACGATGTACGTGTTCCTGCGCTGGTTGAGCGGCATTCCGCACACCGAGCGCCAGGCCCTGCGCACGCGCGGCGACGACTACCGCGCCTATCAGCGCAGCACACCGATGCTGTTTCCATGGTTTCCGAAGGAGTCGCCATGAACACCGTAATGGATGCGGTTTCCGATCGTCCCGATGACGGCCTGCTCGGGCTCGCCGAACGCGGCGTATTGCCCGATCCGCTCATCCGGATCGGCATCCGCCGGCTGTGCGAACAACGCCTGCGCGACGAACTCCGCGGCAGCCTCGAGGCGCAGTCGCAGCGCATGAGCGAACGCCTCGACGGGCTGCGTGCGAGCCCGCTCGCGCTGCACACCGAGGAGGCGAACCGCCAGCATTACGAGCTTCCGGCGTCGTTCTTCGCAGCGTGCCTGGGCGCGCGCCGAAAATATTCGTGCTGCTACTACCCGACCGGCACGGAGACGGTCGACGAGGCCGAGGAGGCGATGCTGCTGCTGTATGCCGAGCGTGCCGGACTCGTGGACGGCCAGGACATCCTGGAACTCGGCTGCGGCTGGGGCTCGCTGACGCTGTGGATGGCCGAGCGCTTTCCGGCGGCACGCATCACCGCGGTGTCGAACTCCCATGGCCAGCGCGAATACATCCTCGAGCAGTGCGCTATTCGCGGGTTCGACAACGTCCAGGTCATCACGCGCGACGTCAACCGCCTCGACCTGGAGGCGAGTGCGTACGACCGCTGCGTGTCGGTCGAGATGTTCGAGCACATGCGCAACTACGACCTGCTGCTGTCGCGCATCGCCACGTGGCTGCGGCCCGGCGGCCAGCTGTTCGTGCACGTGTTCTGCCACCGCACGCTGCTCTATCCGTTCGAGACGGACGGCCAGGACGACTGGATGGGCCGTCACTTCTTCACGGGTGGCCTGATGCCTGCGGCCGACACCTTGCTGCACTTCCAGCAGCACCTGCGGCTGGAGCGTCGCTGGCTGGTCGACGGTCGCCATTACGAGCGTACGGCCAACCACTGGTTGGCCAATCACGATGCGCGACGCGACCCGGTCATGGCCTGCCTGCGCGAGGCCTACGGCGATGCGGCGCCGCTCTGGAACCAGCGCTGGCGCATCTTCTGGATGGCTTGCGCCGAACTTTTCGGATATCGCGGCGGCCAGGAGTGGCACGTCGCCCACTACCGCTTTTCGCGGGGGGCGTGACATGCGAACCCTGCGTGCGTTCGTTCTCGCGATGCTCGCCCTGGCCGGCTGCGCGCATGCGTCGCGACCGCTCAAGCCCGTCGCGAACGTCAACCTGTCGCACTTCATGGGCGACTGGTACGTCATCGCACACATTCCGTCGTACCCCGAGCGCAATGCGTACAACGCCATCGAGTCGTACATGCTCCGGCGCGATGGACGCATCCAGACGCACTTCCGCTACCGCAATGGCAGTTTCGACAGCCCGGTCAAAGTCATGCAGCCGGTCGGCACGGTGCGCCCCGGCACGTCGAACGCGGTCTGGGGCATGCAGTTCGTGTGGCCGATCCAGGCCGAGTACGTGATCGCCTACCTCAGCCCGGACTATTCGCTGACCATCATCGCCCGCAACAAGCGCGACTACGCGTGGATCATGGCGCGCACGCCGACGATCTCCGACGCCGCGTACGCGGATGCGGTGCAACGACTGCAGGCGATGGGCTACACGCTCGAAGGTCTTCGCAAGGTGCCGCAGCGCTGGCCCGAGCCGGCGGTGGACGCGGAGCGAGCCACCACTCCGTAGATGTACGGGTCGCGTTTCGGTGCTTGTGCGCTGGAGCGGACGCGGACTCGGCGCGACGCTCCCGCGGCCATGCGCACTGCGCTGGCCTCCCCCATCGCACGAGGAAACCGTTATGCGTACTCGAGTCCTGAATACGATCGGCCGGTTGCTGCTGGTCTCCGCGCTCGCGCTTCCGATGACGACCTTCGCCGCACCCACCGTCTCGACCACCGGCGGCCAGACCACCGTGCAGCTCAGCCCGACATTCACCGGCGCGCTGGCCAGTCTCGGCGTCGCCGCGTCGGCGAGCTATCCCGCGCGCCTGAGTGGTGCCGTTGCAGCGTTGCCCATCCCTACCGGTGAAATCGATCTGGGAACGGTCAAGGGCGAGATCGTGCACGACGGTGGGCTCAACCTCATCGCCGGCGCGCGCCGCGTCAACATCAGCAGCTTCGTGATCGACACCACCGGCCCGTCGCCCGTGCTGACCGGACTCGTCAAGGTCGACGACACGTTGCTCGGCCGCCTCAACCTGTTCGATCTCACGCCGACGTCCGCACCGCAGGTCAACCGCAGCGCGTACGCTGGCAAGCTGCGGCTGTCCGGTGTGCAGGCGAAACTCGCGGCCGACGCGGCGGCGGCGCTCAACTCTGTGTTCAACGTCAGCGCATTCGCTCCCGGCCTGCCGATTGGCGTGGCCAGCGTCGATACGTCATTCATCGAACCCGATCGCTGATCCGAGCCAGTGCGGAAGCCCGTTCGACGGTGGACGTCGCTCCACCGTCGGACGGACGCCAATGGCTCACAGGCGCTGATGCAGCCCGCATAGACTGACGGCGTCGCTCTTCGGGTATCCCGCCATCGTGAAGCTTCGTTCGCGCCGAGTCGCCGCGCTCGTGGCCCTCGGCCTGGTGGCAGCGGCATGGCTGACCTGGGTCACGCGGTTGCGTCCTGTCGACCCGCGAACCGGCCCACGACCCGTTGCGCTGAGCGACGGCTGGACACTGTCGACGCCGCGCGCCGAGGGCTTCGACGAACAAGCGCTCGTCACCGCGGCGGAACGCCTGATGGACCGGCCACTTAACGTGCACGCGATCCTCGTCGAGCGTCATGGTCGGCTTGTGCTCGAGATGTACCAGGGCGGCCCGGATCGCTCGGTCTACTCGCTGCTCTCCACACGCCAGTCGTTCGGCCCGGGCACGTTGCACGACGTGCGATCGGTGGGAAAGACTGTCACGTCGCTCCTGTATGGCGTCGCGTTCGAGCAGCGGAAGGTGCCCGCACCCGATGCAGCGCTCGATGGCAGCTTCCCGCACCTGGACGGCGTCGCGGCTGACAACGCACGGCGCATCCGTGTCCGCGATCTTCTCGACATGAGCAGCGGTTTGGAGTGGACGGAGGGGCGGCCCGGCCTCAACGACGAGCTGAAGCTCTTCTGGAAAACGGACGTGCCGACCTACGTACTCGACCGGCCGATCAAGCCTGCACCGGGCACCAGATTCAACTACAACGGCGGCGGCACCGCCCTGCTCGCCCAGCTCATCGCCGACGGAACGGGCAAACCCCTCGACGAGTTCGCGAATGAACGCCTGTTCGCACCGATGGGGATCACGCGGTGGGCGTGGTTGCGGGACACGCCCGGGCGCCCGATGGCGTTCAACGGGCTCCGCCTGCGTCCGCGCGACCTACTGAAGTTCGGGCGCCTCGCGCTCGAGGAAGGTCGCTGGAACGGGCGCCAGCTCGTCCCTGCCGACTGGATTCGAGATGCGTGGGCACCGGGGCTGCGGACTGACGTGGCCGATTTCCGCTATCGCGCTCAGTGGTGGTCCGGAACTGTCTCCTGGCGGGGACGCCCGATCAGGTGGCACGCCGCGTTCGGAAACGGCGGTCAACGCCTCTTCGTCGTGCCACAGCTCGATCTCGCGGTGGCGACCACGGCGGGCGCCTACGACGAGCTGCCCACCGCGATCGCAGTCAACGAGTTCATCGGAGACGTGGTGCGCAGCGTCGCGAACTGAGGGCGACGCGATATCGCGGTCTGCTTTCCGCCGCATCGCGACACTGGCGCGTGCCGACTCCGGGATCCGCAGCGCGTCGTCACCGTCAATCCCAACGCGACCAGAGCAGCGATCGAGCTCGAGAATGCGGAGCGCGCTTGTCGGCGATGGTGAGCGAGCTGCTGTCGGTGGCGCCGGTGCAATGCAGGTGGCGGAGCGGTCGACCGCTGCCGTAACCCCGTTGTCGGCACCGCAAGCAACCCATCTTCGTCGGCGAATCCGTCACGAGGACCGCGCGCGTGCGAGCGCAGACTCCCTAGCGTCTAACCTCGCACTGCTGGTCGTGCATTTCAACCGAGTAAACGGTGCGACGAGGACGACACGCCGCCGACAACGCGGTGCTCGCGATGGCGGTCTGAACTTGCCTCGCTGGAAGTGACAGGATCAATACGGAAACCGACTTGGGCGCGTTAGCGCGCCGGTCGAGCGTTCCCGCGCCGATGACTCGCGAGCACTCCCGGAAACTTCCGCCCTCGACCAGCGCCGCGCACCTTCCGGCGGCTGGCGCTCACCCCTTTCCGGCGACCGTGGATAACGCCGCGCTGGCGACCGGACGCTGCAGATCTGGCGCAGGCTGCCGGATTGAGAGCGCAGCTGCCCGCGACAACCCATCTTCACAGTCCATCGACGTATTCGAGCGTCAGCTGTATGCGGATCATGAGTGCTCCAGGAAGGCCGCTCCATTTCGAATATCCCCCAGACGAAGGAGGTTTGGAATGATTCTGTCCAAGCAACATCTCGTGATGGCCCGTCCGCTGGCACTGGCGATCGTCGCCGCGCTCAGCCTCGCCGCCTGCGCGACCTACGATGACGATTTTGCGCGGATCAATTCGCGCCTCGATCAGCTCGATTCGAAGGTGCAGAGTGCGGCCCAGAGTGCCGACGCCGCCAACCAGTCCGCGCAGCGCGCCAATCAACGGCTGGATGCGATCGAGGGCCGCGTGCAGCAGCTCGAGACGGCTCCGCGTCGCAAGCCGCGCGGTTGATCGCGTTTGTACGATCCACAACGAACAGCCTGAATCGACGATCCGGTGGCCTTCGCTGGCCACCGGCGTCTTTTGCTGTTGCGAGTCTTCGATCTACCTGGGGAACCGTCCCATCCGTACGTCCACACACGCTGCGATCCGGGCTGCTTGCGGTGCGCTGACGCTTGCGCTGGCATTCGCGAGCTTCGGCGCGGTGGCTGCCGACGACGGCACCCCACCGGTCGAAGCCGTCGACCAGCTCCCGCAAGGCCAGGACGTGTCCAGCACGGTGATCGAGCTGGCCGGCTGGGTCGTCGCCACCAAGGACAGCGAAGGCTATCCGTTCGCGATCATCGACAAGGCGGCTGCACAGGTCCTGGTGTTCCGTGGCGACGGCCGTCTTCTGGGCGCGGCGCCCGGTCTGTTCGGCTCGGCGATCGGCGATCACTCGGCCCCTGGCGTGGCAGGTCTCGCGCTTGCCGAAATTCCGGGCCGGGATCGCACGACGCCCGCCGGTCGCTTCGTGGGCGGGTTCGGCCCCTCGATCGACGCCGGCCGCGTGTTGTGGGTGGACTACGATTCCTCGGTCTCCATGCACCCGACCGCTACGGGCGTCCCCTCTGAGAAGCGCGCCGAGCGCCTCGCATCCGCGTCACCGGACGACAACCGCGTCACGCATGGCTGCATCAACGTATCGCCGGAGTTCTACGAGCAGGTCGTCCGCCCGACGTTCGAAAAGGGCGGCGTGTTCTACATCCTGCCGGACACGACGCCGCTGGCCGAGGTCTTCCCGGAGTTCGTGCAAAGTCGCGAGACTGCGCAACACAGCAGTGGAAGACACGCACGGTCCGCCCGCCGCTGAAGGCCGCATGGGCGTTTCGTGTCTTCGCGTGCGATCCCACGGATGACCTCGCTCGCGCGCTGAGCCTCGACGCCCACAGGGCACTGGGGTGATCGGGCCTCGCCTTCCACTGTCTGAATCCGTTCGGGCGCACCTATATGGGCGCGATCGACGAGACGCATCGCCGCCAGGTGTCCCCGACGGGCTGCGCACGGCAGCAGACGCGATCGCGGGCACAGCCCGATGAAGCGGCACCGCCGCAGCCCTGCTCCATCGGTCGTGTTCTGATCTCGTGCCCCTTGTCCGAGGGGCTTCATTCGCCGCACCGAGGTGGTCGCGCTCCTCGCACCGCGTGCGCTCGATCACAGATGCCCCAGCCGCGGACAGCTCAAGAACTGCCGCGTTCCGCCCGTTAACAACACCGATGGATAGGCTCTCCTTCATCGGCGTCGTGCTCGCGCTTGCCGCGTTGCTGGGCGGCAGCGTGCTCAAGGGCGCGGGGCTCGCCGGGCTGTGGTCGCCCGCGGCGTTCGTCATCGTCATTCTCGGCACGCTCGCAGCGATTCTCGTGCAGACGCCGATGGCGACGTTCCGTCGCGCCATGAAGATCGTGCGCTGGGTGTTCAGCCCGCCGGCGCGCGACGGTCACGCCCAGGTGCGCCGCATCGTCGACTGGAGCAATACCGCGCGCCGCCAGGGCCTGCTCGGCCTGGAGCCGGAACTGTCGGGCGTACAGGACGACTTCCTGCGCAAGGGTCTGCAGATGGTGGTCGACGGCAGTGAGCCGGAGCAGATCCGGCAGACGCTCGAAATCGAACTGCAGAGCCAGCAGCATCGCGACATGGCCGCCGCCAAGGTGTTCGAAGGCATGGGCATCTACGCGCCCACGCTCGGCATCATCGGCGCCGTGCTCGGCCTGATGGCGGTGATGAAGAACCTCGCCGATCCGGGCCATCTCGGCCACGGCATCGCCGCCGCGTTCACCGCGACGATCTACGGCATCGGTTCGGCGAACCTGATGCTTCTTCCGATGGCATCCAAGCTCAAGGGCGTGATCAACGCGCAGGCCACCGAGCGCGAAATGCTGATCGAAGGCCTGGTCGCAATCGCGCAGGGCGAGAACCCGCGCAACATCGAATCACGCCTGACGGGATACCTGCACTGATGGCGCGCCGCTTCGCCCACGAGGAGCACGTCAACCACGAGGCCTGGGCCATTCCCTATGGCGACCTCGTGACGCTGCTGCTCGCGTTCTTCGTCGTGATGTACGCGATCTCGTCGGTCAACGCGGGCAAGTACCGCGCGGTCGCGGATTCATTGTCGACCGCGTTCGGCGGACCGCCGAAGTCGATGGCGCCGGTGCAGCTCGGCCGCACGCAGCTGCGCGGTTCCGACTACGACCGCCCGTCGCTCGCCACCGCCGGTGCGGCCGGTCCGACCCGCAGCGCGCCGGTGAACGTGCCGCGCCTGCACGAGAACAACAACACCGATTCCGCAGCGCCGAGTGCCACGCGTGAAAGCGCGTCGCATGCGCAGCTGCGCGGCCTCGGTGATCGCATCGGTGATGCACTCTCCGGCCTCGTACAGCAGAAGCTCGTGCACGTACGCCAGGGCAGCGACTACCTCGAAGTCGAAATCCAGAGCGACCTGCTGTTTCCCAGCGGTTCCGCGCTGCCGAACACGCTGGCGGTCGACACCGTGCGCAAGGTCGCCGACGTGCTGCGCGGGCAGCCGAATGCGCTGCGCGTCGAGGGCTATACCGACAACCAGCCGATCGCGAACGCGCTGTACGCGTCGAACTGGGAGCTTTCCGCCGCGCGCGCGGCCAGCGTGCTGCACGTGATGGTGCAGGCGGGCATCGCGCCGTCGCGGCTGTCGATGACGGGCTACGCCGAATTCCAGCCGATCGCCGACAACGCGACCGTCGAAGGCCGCAACGCCAACCGCCGCGTGCTGCTGGTCATCCTGCCGGCCGGCCAGGGCGCCGATGCCGTGACCGGCGCGGACACCCGCGTGCGCGTCGCCGATGCGCAGGACATCCACCGCGACGGGAGGACCGGCTGATGCAGACCTGGGCAGTCGCCAACCAGAAGGGCGGTGTCGGCAAGACGACCACGACGCTCTGCCTTGCACGCGGCCTCGCCGACGCCGGCTTCCGCGTGCTGCTCGTCGATCTCGATCCGCATGCGTCGCTGTCGCATGCGTTCGGCATTCCCGTCGAGCCGCCGCCGCGTGGTTCGTACGAACTCTTTACCGATGCGACGCAGATGCTGTCGCGCCTTGCACACGGAACCCCCGTCGAAGGCCTGGTGATCTGCCCCGCGCAGCCCTCGCTGGCGACGCTCGAGCGTCGCGGCGCAACGCAGCCGGGGCTCGGCCTCGCGCTCGGTCGCGCACTGCATGCGGCACGCGATACCTACGACTACGCACTGCTCGACTGCCCGCCGACGCTTGGCCTGCTCATGGTCAACGCGCTGGCCGCGGCCGATCGCCTGATCGCGCCCACGCAGACCGATCCGCTCGCGCTGCACGGCCTGCGCGACATGCTGCGCACCGCGGACATGGTCGAACGCTCGCGTCGTCGGCCGCTGCCGCGCGCGATCATTCCGACGCTGCACGACAAGCGCACGCGCTCGGGACAGAACAGCCTCGAACAGCTGCGCGAGACCTACGGCGAGCAGGTGAGCCCCGACGCGATCCCGCTGGACACGCGCCTGCGTGACGCGAGCGCGGTCGCGACCGGCCCCAAGCTCGCGAGCCGTGGCGCCGACGCCTACCGCGAGGCGCTGCAGTGGCTCCTCGACCCCCTTTCTCTTCAGTGCGAGGCCGCCTGACATGGCCCCCATCGACGCCTATCTCGACGAACTGCTCGGCACCCAGCCCGCTCCTGCGGCCGTGGCCGCTGCGGACCTGCCGGCATCGCCCGCGGCGCTCGAACCCGAAGCCCTGATGCGCGCGGTCGAAGCGATCGAGAGCCCTTCGCCGGTCGAAACGGCCGCGTTCGACGACGCGATCGAGCCCGCGTTCGTCGCATCGGTGGTCGCGCCGATCGAGCCGCCGGTCGTGCATCCGGCCCCCGCGCCGTCGCCCGCGCGTGCACTGCCGTCGCTGGAAGCGTTCGCCGCCACGGCACCGATCGCACCGATTCCGCGCGTGCCGGTCGCCGCACCGCCCGGCCGTGCACGTACCGCGACCGGCGGCAACCGCTGGCTGCGCGTCTGCGTCGCGAACGACTCGTACGCTTTCGAACTGCTGCGGGTGCAGGAAGTCGTCCGCGTCGCGCCGGTCGTCGCCATGCGCGGCGCCGCGCATTCGGTGCTGGGCGTGATGAACCTGCGCGGTCGCATCGTGCCGGTGTTCGACCTGGGGCTGTGGCTCGACGTCGGCTCCGTGCACATCGAGGAGCGTTCGCGCGTGGTGGTGATCGAGCGCGACGACGAGCTGATCGGCGTGCTGGTGACCTGCGTCGAGGACGTGGTGTCGCTCGAACGCGAACACGTCGAACCACCGCTGCTGGGCGCGGATCCCGGGCCGACGCTCGGTGTGGCGCGTGTGACGGATGCGCCGACGGTGCTGCTGGATGCGGATGCGTTGTTTGACTGAGCACTACGGTTGATCGAGGAGCAGCTCTGCTCCGCTTTCGACGCCGTCAGCGGCCGCGCAGCTCCCGAGACAGCCCTTCAGTCAGCTTCTCTAGCCTTCGGAAAGCATCGAGGGCTATCGCCAATCGTGAAGACCCCGGAGGGGCGGCCGACACGACGTCGGCCGTCGCCACCCGAGGCAGGTTGCCGACTGTGGCGATCGCGACGCACTCGCCGATCGCGGGCTGTAGATCCGTCAAGGAAGGCCCTTTCTTTGGGGGACTTTTCTTTGGGCCAGCAAAGAAAAGTGCCTCGGCCGCGTCAGCGGACGAAACGCCTTTGGTGTCGCTTCATCCGCGGAGCAACGCGACGGGTGTCTCGCTTGCAGACGACCGCATTCCGCCGCACCAGCGCGGCCCGGCCTGAGGCCAGGCCACCCGGCCCCACGCCCGCAACGAACTGCGACCGGGCTCCCACAACACCCCCACCCCGCGCACCTCAAGTCACCCGCGCCGAGGCCGTTAAACCGGTCGTAACCCTTTCCGCGGCGAGGCGTGTCATGACCGAACTGAGCCTCCAATCCGATCTCGGCATCGAGCACGTGGGCGATCTGCAGCAGGTGCTGCTGCCCCATCTCGAAGACGACGAACCCGTTTCGATCGTCGCCGACCAGGTGCAGCGCGTGCACGCCGCCGGGCTGCAGCTGCTGCATGCCTTCGTGCGCGATCGCGCGGGCGCCGGTCGCCGCACGGTTTTCACCCTCGCATCCCCTGCCCTGGTCAATGCCGCGCGCCAGCTCGCGCTCGCGGTGAGCCTGGGCGTCGAAAACACTGAAGTTGTAAACGGAGAAACTGCGTGAGCGCGCAACTGCTGATCGTCGACGATTCCACCTCCATGCGGCAGATGGTCGCGTTCGCCCTGTCGTCGGGTGGCTACAACGTCAGCGAAGCCGAGGACGGCCAGGCCGCGCTCGACATCGCGAAGACCAAGCGTTTCGATGCGGTGGTCACCGACGTCAACATGCCGCGCATGGATGGCATCGAGCTGATCCGCAACCTGCGCCAGCTGCCCGACTACCGCTTCACCCCGCTGCTCATGCTCACCACCGAGTCGGGCCCGGAGAAGAAGCAGGAAGGCCGCGCCGCGGGCGCGACCGGCTGGCTCGTGAAGCCGTTCGATCCGGAGCAGCTGCTCGCCACGGTCCGCAAGGTCCTCGGCTAAGCCGGCAGGAGTTTTGTCCCCATGGACATGAGCCGGTTCCACGCGGCGTTCTTCGAGGAAAGCCGCGAAGGTCTCGACATCGCGGAGTCCGGCCTCCTGGGCATGGAGTCCGGTCGTTCCGACGCCGACACCATCAACGCGATCTTCCGTGCCGCCCACTCCATCAAGGGCGGCGCCGGCACGTTCGGCTTCAAGTACATCAGCGACTTCACGCACGTGATGGAAACGCTGCTGGACGAAGCACGCGCCGGCAAGCGTCATCTCGATTCCGCCGCGGTGAGTGTGCTGCTCACGTCCGTGGACGTGCTGCGCGGCATGCTGCAGTACGCCGAAAGCGGTGGCGCGCTCGACCAGCCGGCGATCGACGCCAGCAAGCGCGAGCTCGACACGCTGCTCACCGGCGTCGCGCCGCCGATGCCGACCGCCGCGGCCGCGAAGCCGAAGAGCGACGGCCCCGAGTGCTGGCGCATCCACTTCCGTCCGTTCGAGTCGCTCTTCATGAGCGGCAACGATCCGCTGCGCATGCTGCGCGAACTCGCCGACCTCGGCGCGCGCGACATCGTCTGCCTCGAAGACACGTTGCCGAAATTCGGCGCGTTCGATCCGGTCAATGCGTATCTCGGCTGGTCGTTCGAACTGCCGGGCACCGTCAAGCGCGCCGCCATCGACGACGTGTTCGCGTGGGTGGAAGACCAGTGCGATCTCGTGATCGAGGCGGTCGAACCCGAAGTCGCTGACGTCGACGTCGCGCCGGTCGCGGTCGAGACCGCGGCGTCGAACGACGCGCATGCACCGACCGCCAGCGGCGGTGGCGCCGAGAGCTCGATCCGTGTGGCCGTCACCAAGGTGGACGCACTGATCAACCTCGTCGGCGAAATCGTGATCACCCAGGCGATGCTGCAGCAGCGCGCGGAAGGCCTGGATCCCGTGCAGTTCGAAGGCCTGCTCGCTGCGATCAACCAGCTCGAGCGCAACTCGCGCGACCTGCAGGAAGCGGTGATGTCCGTCCGCATGCTGCCGGTCGACTTCGCGTTCTCGCGCTTCCCGCGCATGGTCCGCGATCTCGCGACGCGCCTGGGCAAGAAGGTGCGCCTGAAGACGGTCGGCGAGCAGACCGAACTCGACAAGGGCGTGATCGAGAAGATCGTGGATCCGCTCGTGCATCTCATCCGCAACTCGATCGACCACGGCCTCGAGTCGCCCGAGGATCGTCGCGCTGCGGGCAAGGACGAGACGGGCACGATCTCGCTCACCGCAAGGCACCAGGGCGGGCACATCGTCATCGAAGTCACCGACGATGGCCGCGGCCTCAATCGCGACAAGATTCTCGCGAAGGCGATCGAGCGCAATCTTCCGCTCGCCGAAAATCCGACCGACGCGCAGGTGTGGGAACTCATCTTCCACCCCGGCTTCTCCACCGCCGACAAGCTCACCGACGTGTCGGGTCGCGGCGTCGGAATGGATGTAGTGCGCAAGAACATCCAGGCGCTCGGTGGCAGCGTCGACATCCGCAGCGTGACGGGCAAGGGGTCGACGATGACCATCCGCCTGCCGCTCACGCTCGCCATCCTCGACGGCATGACGGTCGCGGTCGGCAGCGAAGTGTTCGTATTACCGCTCAACGTCGTCATCGAATCGCTGCAGCCGAAGGACGACGAAGTCCGCACGATTGGTGGGGGCGATCGCGTACTGCGCCTGCGCGACGACTACATCCCGATGGTCAACCTGTCCGAGCAGTACGGGTTCGGCCCGGGCACCTGCGCGATGCTCGACACACCTTCCATCGCCGTCGTGGTCGAGAGCGAAGGCAAGCGCATCGCGCTGGAAGTCGACGAACTCATCGGCCAGCAGCAGGTCGTGATCAAGAACCTCGAATCGAACTATCGCAAGGTGGCGGGCGTGTCCGGCGCGACGATCCTCGGCGACGGCCGCGTCGCGCTGATCGTCGACGCCGACGGCCTCGCGCAGCACATCCGCATGAAGGACGCGGCGTAAACCGCGCAGTCACAGGAACGCATCATGAGCACCGATAACCAAGACGTCGCGGCGATCACCGACCACGAGTACCTCACGTTCACCCTCGGCAGCGAGGAGTACGGCGTCGATATCCTGAAGGTGCAGGAGATCCGCGGCTACGACCAGGTCACGCGCCTGCCGGGCGCGCCCGACTTCGTGAAGGGCGCGATCAACCTGCGCGGCCTGATCGTCCCCGTCGTCGACATGCGCCTGAAGTTCCAGCTGTCGAACGCGACCTACGACGACACCACAGTGATGATCGTGCTCAGCGTCGCCGGACGTACGATCGGCATCGTCGTCGACGGCGTGAGCGACGTGTTGCGCCTCGAGCCCTCGCAGGTCCGCACCGTCCCCGACCTCGGCTCCGCCATCGACCGCCAGTTCCTCACCGGCCTCGGCGTGGTCGACGAACGCATGCTGATCCTCCTCGACATCGAACGGCTGATGACGAGCGAAGAGATGGGGCTCGTCGAGCAGGCGATCGCGGCGTAAGCCAAGCGACGTCACAAGCAATAGGGCCGCCGTGAAAAACGGCGGCCTTTTTTGTTCGAGCGCAGCCGACGAAGTATTCCAGGCTGCCGTCATCAGGAGTCCGCCGCCACGGATAGCGAGCTTCTGCCCTTACGAGAGCGGCGACTCGCGACGCAAACCGTAGAGACCCCGAAGGGCCGGCCGACACGATGTCGGCCGTCGCCACTTGGCGATCCGGCGCCGCCTGCGAACCGTAGGTTCGCGCGCCGGTGAGCGCCCGCCGCGCTCCGGCGGGCCGAAGGATGCCGAGTGTGGCGATCGAGAGGAGCTCGACGTCGCGAGCTGTAGATTCGTCGAGGAAAGCGCCTTCTTTTGGTTATGTTTTCTTTGCACCAGCAAAGAAAAGTAACTCGGCCGCGCCAACGGACGTAACGCCTTTGACATCGGCGTAAACGCGGCCCATAAGCCCCCGCAATACGCGATGCGATCCAGCCCTTGGGTACTAGCTGACCTAGCGACTCGAAACGAGCCCGTCAGTCGAAGCAACTGAAACGCGCGTGTTTCGAGTTTGGCATCGCACGGCTCTCAGGCCCCGCAAGAGTGACCAGTCGCTCGACGACAAACACCCAAACCCCACGCACAAAAAACCGGTCACTTTCGCGACCGGCCAAGGGTTCTTGCAGGATCCGGCTAACACCGGCCCCGCGAGCGCCAACCGCAGCCAGCGCCCTGTGACGCCGAACCGACGCCTTACAGCGAGAAGTTCAGGCGGACCTTCCCCTTGCCACCGCCCGGTGCGAACTGCCACTGGCGGACGGCCTTGACGGCGGACTGCTCGAACGTGCGCGTCGGCTTGGCGCTGACGACCGACACCGCAGCGACCTTGCCGCTCGGATCGACTTCGAACTCGACGTCGACGTAACCGGTCGTACCGGCGCGGGCGGCCTCCGGCGGGTAGGCCGGCTCGACACGCTTGATGGGCTGAAGGTCGCCAGCCTGGGCCGGCAGCGCTGCGCCCATGGCCAACGCGATCGCGAACGCGAAGGAACGGTTCATTATTTTTCTCCTGACACGGATGACGCGGCGCGTACGTGGCGCCGTGACCCCGACAACGGCCATGGCGCGGTGTTCTTGAGCGCCGCGCGCCGAATCCAGCGACCGGATCTGCAGGTTCTTGATGCGCATCGCATAACGCCGCCTGTCGGCCGCCCCGCCGCACCGGCGCGGGTTTTCCGACGCGCCGGAAGTCCGACGCGGATCACTAAAGTTCAACCCCGCGAAGCCGATGACGCACGTAGCCGACCCACGAAGGGTCTACCGCCGAGGCTGTCATGCGTTTCAACTCTTCTTTCGCCGACCGGGCCCTCGCACCCGCCACGCGCCTGATGTCGAAGCTCCGCTTCACCCAGAAGGCCATCGTCATCGGCGCCGCGTTCGTGCTGACCTGCACCGTGCTGACGGGCTTCATCGCCAAGTCCGCCTACACGGAGATGTCCGCCGCCAAGCTCGCGGCGAGTGCGTCGAAGCCGATCCGCTCGCTCGACGATGCGATGGCTGCGATGCAGCTGCACCGTGCGCTGGCGATGCGCCAGCTCTACAAGGTGCCGGTGTCGGCCGAAGCGATGGCCTCGGCGCAGACCGCCATCGACAAGGCGCTGACCGAAGTCTCCGCGTGGCAGGACGACCGCCTCAGCGGCAAGCCGCTCGACGCGCAGATCGCCACGTTCAAGGCGGCCTGGGCGAAGGCGCTGCAGCCTGGAACCGACGCGGCCAAGATGGTCGACGCACACACCGAGGCGCTGCGCCAGGCGCGCCTGCTGGTGAAGCAGATCGACGTCACCAGTGGCCTGAGCCTGTCTTCCAATCCGGCCACGTTCTACTCGAGCCGCGCCGTCGTCGACTGGCTGCCGCTGCTCGGCGAAGCGAGTTCGAGCTACGGCCTCACCGCCGTGCACGTGCTCGGCGAGCAGTCGATCTGGGCCGATGACCGCGCGAGCTTCGCCGCCGCCGGCAACATGGAGCAGTTCCTGCTCGACCGCATCGACCTCGACCACAAAGAGCTGACCCGGTTCGACAAGGAAAATGCGACCAAGGTGTCGCCCGCACTGAAGGCCGCGATCGCCGCGATCAACGGCAACAAGGCGTTCGTGCAGAAGAACGTGGTCGACGCCGAAACGCAGGACATGCCGATTCCGGCGATGGCTGCGAACAACGATGCCATGCGCGCGGCAGTGCAGAAGGCGTCCGAAGCGATGTTCGCCTCGCTCGACGACACCACCGCCGACCAGATTGCCGCGGTGCGCAACAAGACGCTCTCGGTCATCCTCGTCGTCCTTCTGTCGCTGAGCGTGGCGGCCTACCTGTTCCTCGGCTTCAGCCGTAGCACCCGCGACTCGCTGGCGAAGATCAAGAACGCGTCCGAGCTGCTGGCTGCGGGCCAGTTCCCGGAAAAGGTCGGCGTGGACAGCCAGGACGAGCTGCGCGTCATCGGCGACAGCATCGAGAACGCGGTCGGCGCGCTGCGCGGCTTCGCCAAGGCGCAGCAGGACATGTTCAACCAGCACGAGTCGGGCAACATCGATTACCGCATCGACGCGGACCAGTTCGCGGGCTCGTACGGCGTGATGGCCGACGACCTCAACACGCTGGTCGGCTCGCACATCGACGTGCAGATGAAGGTCATGGACCTCGTCGGCCAGTACGCCAAGGGCGACCTGTCGCGCGACATCGACCGCTATCCGGGCCAGAAAGCGCGCATTACCGAGTCGATGGACGCGGTCAAGGCGGGCATGCTCAAGGTCACCGGCGAAATCAAGACGCTGGTCGACGCGGCGGTCGCCGGCGACTTCAGCAAGCGCGGCAATGCCGACGCCTACGAGTTCATCTATGCCGAGATGGTCGCCAACCTCAACACGCTGATGCAGAGCGCCGACCACGGCGTGCGCGAAGTGGGTTCGCTGCTGGCCGCGGTGTCGGACGGCGACCTCACGCAGCATGCGGACGAGAATCTGCCGGGCCAGTTCGGCGACCTCGCACGCAATGCGAACCGCACCGTGCAGCAGCTGTCCGGCATCGTCGGCCAGATCCGCATGGGCAGCCAGCTCATCAACACCGCTGCGGGCGAAATCGCCTCGGGCAACAGTGATCTCTCGGCGCGTACCGAACAGCAGGCTGCGTCGCTGGAAGAAACCGCGTCGTCGATGGAAGAGCTGACCAGCACGGTCCGCCAGAACGCCGACAATGCGCGCCAGGCCAACCAGCTCGCGATCGGCGCGGCCGACGTCGCGCAGCAGGGCGGCACGGTGGTGAGCAAGGTGGTCGGCACGATGGGCGCGATCAACGCGGCGTCGCGCAAGATCGTCGACATCATCAGCGTCATCGATGGCATCGCCTTCCAGACGAACATCCTCGCGCTCAACGCGGCGGTGGAAGCGGCGCGCGCTGGCGAGCAGGGCCGCGGCTTCGCGGTCGTCGCCTCCGAAGTGCGCTCGCTTGCGCAGCGTTCGGCGCAGGCTGCCAAGGAGATCAAGGGCCTGATCAACGACTCGGTCGAGAAGGTCGGCGAAGGCACGCAGCTGGTCGACCAGGCCGGCCAGACGATGCAGGAGATCGTGACGAGCGTGAAGCGCGTCTCCGACATCATCGCGGACATCTCCGCGGCGTCGCAGGAGCAGACCAGCGGCATCGAGCAGGTGAACCAGGCGATCCTGCACATGGACGAGTCGACCCAGCAGAACGCCACGCTGGTCGAGGAAGCCTCCGCCGCCGCCCGCTCGCTCGAGCAGCAGGCCGTGCAGCTGGTGGAAACGGTTGCCGCCTTCCGTCTCGACGAGGCGCAGGCCGAAGTCAGCGCGGCGCTGGCGCGTGCGGCAGAGCCGGCGAAGGCGCACATCGCACCGGTCGCCAAGGCCGCCAGCGTCGTCGCCCCGAAGGCGCGTCGCAGCACCGCCAAGAGCAACGGCGAGCAGCACTGGCAGGAGTTCTGACGGCCCTGCCCCGTCGATGCGAACGCCGGCCTCGTGCCGGCGTTCGTGTTTTGGGGCGGCCGACCAGCGGCCTGCCCGACACGTGACCGCTTCGGCATTTCGCGTGGCCGAATGCGGCCTGCTTCGTTCAAGTCGTCCCGCCAATCGCCGTTAAACCAATGGCGCAGGTCCGTGTCGCACGGCTGCGCAGGACGAATCATCGAAGGATCTCCATGGCGCTCATTCCCTCCCCCGCGAACGACTCCCTCGACGTGTCGTCGCCGCTCGCGGCGGACGCTCCGCTCGATGCGTACGCGTGGGGCGAGGAATTCGACGACCTGGTCGCGCTCGCCGCGCGCGTCGCCGATGCGCCATTCGCGTGGATCGCGTTGTCCGATGGGGAGGCACGGCCGCGCGTGGTCGCCCGTTTCGGACTCGACGCCAGCCTCGACACCGCGCTGCTCGCACTCGGCGCGTCGCTCAATGCCGAAGTGCCCCGCCTGACCGTGCCCGACGCCGCGGACGACGCCTGCTTCGTGTCGGAACCGGTCGTCGCCGCCTATCCGGGCATTCGCTTCCTGCACGCGCAGGCGCTGCTCGGTGAACACGGCCGTCATGTCGGCACGCTGGCGATCGCCGATCGCAGCGCGCGCGCCGCGGCCGGTCGTGACGTCGTGCAGGCGTTGACGCGCGTTGCGGGCCTCGGCGAACGCCTGATCGAGCGCCACCGCCTGCAGCGTCGAAACCGCATCGCTACGCAGATCATGCAGGCCGGCTTCAGCGCCATGATCGTCACCGACGAACATGGCCAGGTCACCCTCGCCAATCGCGCGGCGGAATTGCTGTTCGGAATTCGCGGTCGCCGCATGCGCGGCATGCCGGTGGAAGTGCTGTTTCCCTCGCAGCTGCAGAGCGACGCGCTCGCCTCGCACACGTGGCTGCACGCCGAGGATGGCGATGCGCTGCTCGGCCGCGCGCCGCAGTGTCGCCTGCATGCATTCGGCCCGAACGGCGACGTGCGTGCGCTGGAAGCGACGCGCTGCACGTGGCGTCTCGGCCAGGGTCACGGGAAAGCGATCATCCTGCGTGACATCACCGACGATCTGGCGCAGCAGGCCACGCTGCGCCAGCTCGCGCTGTACGACGCGCTGACCGGCCTGCCCAACCGCACCGCACTCGTCGAAGCGCTGACCGCGCGACTCGAAGCGACCGAAACGCCGGTCGCGCTCGCATTGCTCGGCCTCGACAACTTCAAGACCATCAACGACACGCTGGGCCACGCGGCCGGCGACATCGTGCTGCAGGCCACGGCCTCACGCCTGCGCATGACGCTGCCGGCGAACGCGCAGGTCGGCCGCTTCGGCGGCGACGAATTCGGCGTGCTGTTCACCGACATCGACACCGTCGACCTGCCGGTGCATCTCGAACGCATGCTGCTCGCCGTCAACGAGCCCATGGACGTGACGGGTTCGCCGATCCATCTCGAGGCCAGCGTCGGCCTCGCCGTGCGCGAAGACCTGCACAGCGAGGACAGCCTGCCGAACGCGAGCGAGCTGATCGCACGTGCCGACCTCGCGCTGTACAAGGCCAAGGCGCGCGGCGGCCGGCAGTGGTGCCGCTACGACCTGGGCATGCGCCGCGAAGTGATCGACCGTCGCCTGCTGGAAGTCGAACTCCGTCGCGCATTCGCGCGCGGCGAATTCGAGCTGCATTACCAGCCGCAGATCGACCTCGCCAACGGCTTCACCTTCGGCGCGGAAGCACTGCTGCGCTGGCGCCATCCGGAGCGCGGGCTGCTCGCGCCCGCCGCATTCCTCGACGTGCTCGCCGGCAGCGCACTCGCGAACGATGTCGGCCGCTGGATCATCCGCCAGGCCTGCCGTGACGCGGCCTCGTGGCCGGAAGTCGGCGGTCGCCGCATCGCGATCAGTATCAATCTGTTCCCGGGCCAGGTGCACGAGACCGACCTGCGCCACGACGTCGACGAAGCGCTGCGCGAGACCGGCCTGCCGGCCGAGCAGCTCGAACTCGAGATCACCGAGACGATCGCACTGAAGCCGGACGACAATGCCTCGCGTGCGCTGGCGTCGCTGCGCGACCGCGGTGTCAAGCTCTCGTTCGACGACTTCGGCACGGGCTTCGCGTCGCTGTCGATGCTGCAGCGCTTCCCGATCGACCGCGTCAAAATCGACCGCTCTTTCGTGCGCGACATGCTCGACAACCGCGGCGACGCCGCGATCGTGCGCTCCATCGTGCTGATCTCGCGCAACATGGAACTGCACGTCACCGCGGAAGGCGTGGAAAACCACGCGCAGGCCGAACTGCTGCGCGGCATCGGCTGCAATGCGGCACAGGGCTTCCTGTACTCGCCCGCGCTCGCGCCGCAGGCCTTCGAGAAGTGGTTGGCCGCGCAGACGTCGAACCCGATGCAGGCGCCATGGCTGCTCACGGAGCAGCACGATGGCTGACGCATCCGTGCGCCGCCGGGGCGAAGAACTCCCCGTCGGCGCGTCGCTCGAACGCGCCTTCGAGTTCGACGATCGCGACTTCGCGCGCATCTGCAAGCTGATCCACCAGCGCGCGGGCATCTCGCTCGGGCCGCACAAGCGCGACATGGTCTACAGCCGCCTCGTCCGCCGCCTGCGCACGCACGGACTGACGCGCTTCGGCGACTACCTCGACCTGCTCGAATTCCGTGGCGACGCGGATGAGTGGCAGGCGTTCGTGAATTGCCTGACCACCAACCTCACCTCGTTCTTCCGCGAGGCCTACCACTTCGAAGCGCTGATCGCCCAGCTGCGCGAAGTGCATGCACGCCAGCGCGGCAGCGAACCGTTGCGCATCTGGTGCTCGGCGGCGTCGACCGGCGAAGAGCCGTGGTCGCTCGCGATCACCGCCTGCGAAGCCTTCGGCACGATGACGCCACCGGTGCGCATCCTCGCCACCGACATCGACACGCAGGTGCTGGAGACGGCCGAACGCGGCGTCTACACGATCGATCGCATCGCGAATCTTTCGGAAGAGCGCAAGCAGACGTTCTTCCAGCGCGGCAGCGGGCCGAACGCGGGCCAGTGCCGGGTCAAGCCGGCGCTTCGTGAGCTCGTCGAGTTCGAGCCGCTCAACCTGCTCGATCCGAGCTATGGCGTCGTGCCCGGATTGACGGCGATCTTCTGCCGCAACGTGATGATCTATTTCGACAAGCCGACGCAGTACCAGGTGCTGGCTCGCATGCGCCCGCTACTGTCGTCCGACGGCCGCCTTTACGCGGGCCACTCGGAAAGCTTCAACCACGCCGCCGACCTGTTCACCGGCTGTGGCCGCACCATCTACATGCCGCGGCGCTGACGTGGGGGCCGCGCTCGCCATCGCCGATCCCGGCACCTACTACGACGAGGCGCTGCAGACGCACGCCTATCGCCTGCTGCCGGCCGACTACCGCGTCAGCGGCGATGCGATGGCGATCGTCACCCTGCTCGGCTCGTGCGTCGCCGCGTGCATCTACGACCCGGCGCTCGGCGTGGGCGGCATGAACCACTTCATGCTGCCGGATGCGGAGCCCGCGTCGATGGCCGCGAAGTCCGACGGCAGTGCGCGCTACGGCGCGCACGCGATGGAACTGCTGATCAACGACCTGCTCAAGCGCGGCGCACGCCGTTCGCGCCTGCAGGCGAAAGTGTTCGGCGGCGGCAACGTGCTGCGCGGTTTCACCAGCGATCCGATCGGCACGCGCAATGCGCGCTTCGTGGTCGATTACCTCGGCGCCGAAGACATTCCGATCGTCGCCCGCGACCTGGGCGACATCCATCCCCGCAAGGTCTGCTTCTTCGTGCAGACCGGCCGAGCGCTGGTCCGGCACCTGCCGGTCACGCGCGACGAGGAAATCGTCAAGGCCGAGCGCGCCCTGTACGGCCGGCTGTCGCATACGCCCGTCGCCGGCAGCGTGGAACTGTTTTCGTGAGTGCTCTGGGCACGGCGGCGGCCATCGGCCGACCGGTCCGCGTGCTGGTCGTCGACGACTCGGCGCTCATCCGTCAGCTCATGACGGAGTTGCTGTCCGCGGACCCGGGCATCCATGTCGTGGGCGCCGCAGCCGATCCGTTCATCGCGCGCGACAAGATCAAGCAGCTCAATCCCGACGTGCTGACGCTCGACGTCGAAATGCCGCGCATGGACGGCCTGACCTTCCTGCAGAACCTGATGCGCCTGCGGCCGATGCCCGTGGTGATGGTGTCGTCACTGACGCAGGCCGGTGCGACGGTCACACTCGACGCACTCGCGCTCGGCGCGGTCGACTTCGTCCCCAAGCCCAGCATCGACGTCGCGCGCGGCATGAACGAGTACGCGGCCGTGCTGCGCGAGAAGGTGCATGCCGCCGCGCACGCGCGCGTCGCCCGCATCGAACCGCGCCCGGCGAATGCGGCGATCACGTCGTATCGCACCACCGACCGCCTGCTCGCGATCGGCGCGTCCACCGGCGGCACCGAGGCCATCCGCGAAGTGCTGTCGGCGATGCCGGCCGACGCGCCCGCGGTGGTGATCGCACAGCACATCCCCGCGCAGTTCAGCGCGCCGTTCGCCGAACGCCTCAACCGCAACAGCAAGATGACCGTGCTGCAGGCCGAAGACGGCCAGCAGATCATGCCGGGGCATGCCTACGTCGCGCCGGGTGGCCTGCATCTGCGCGTGCAGCGTAGCGGCGCGCGCTGGCTGTGCCGCGTCAGCGAAGACACGCCGGTCAACAACCACCGTCCGAGCGTCGACGTGCTGTTCGATTCGGTCGCCGCGCATGCCGGCCGCAACGCCGCCGGGGCACTGCTGACCGGCATGGGTGAGGATGGCGCGCGCGGCCTGCTGAAGCTGCGCGATGCCGGTGCCGCGACGATCGCGCAGGACCAGGCCACCAGCGTGGTCTGGGGCATGCCCGGTGCGGCGGTCGCGCGGGGTGCCGCGCAGGACGTGGTCCCGCTCGGCGATGTGGCGCAGCGGCTGCTGGCCGCGACCGATCGCGACTGAACCGATTCATCCGTTCGACCGCGTGCGGCGTTACGGCGCCGCGATACGCGGGTAGCACGTCGAAATTCGCGACATGCACCACTAAAGCCGCATCCCGCAGTGCCGTTATCGCAATTGACCCTCTTCCAGAGAGCCGAGATGGACTCCCGCGTACTCATCCGAATCGCAGCGCCGGTCGCGCTCACTTTCCTCGTCATGCTCGCCGTGGGCCTCGACTGGCCGGCCGCCGTGCGATGGGGCGCGCTCGTCGCGATGTTCGGCGCCTGGCTCGCCTTCGCGTGGTCGATGAGCCACAGCGGCGGCAAGCAGATCTCGATGATCCGCGAGCAGACCCGCGTGCTCGACGAGCTGCGCTCCTTCGTCTCGACCGAGATCAGCGGCAGCAAGCACGAACTCGACCGCACCAAGGACCTCATCCGCGAGTCCGTCGCCAAGCTGGGCACGAGCTTCGAGGCCGTCAACCGCAAGTCGCGCGAGCAGAGCCAGATCGTGGCGCGCATCGTCGACCGCACCGGTGACAACGGCGGCGGCGTCGACGTGCAGCGCTTCGCGGTGCAGGCCAGCCAGCAGATGGAGCAGCTCGTCGAAGCGCTCGAGGCCGTGTCCGGCCAGAGCAGCCACACGGTCACGCACATCGATGCGATGGCCGAGCACCTCGACGGCATCTTCGCGCTGCTCGAAGACGTCAAGTCGATCGCCGACCAGACCAATCTTCTCGCGCTCAACGCAGCCATCGAAGCGGCGCGCGCCGGTGAAGCGGGCCGCGGCTTCGCGGTCGTCGCCGACGAAGTGCGCAACCTCTCCGAGCGCAGCACGGCGTTCAACGAGCAGATCCGCAAGCTCGCCTATTCGTCGAAGGACGCGATCGCCAAGGTGCGCGACACCGTGACGATGATGGCCTCGCGCGACATGGACCGTGCCCGCAGCGCACGTGGCGAAGCGGCGTCGATGCTGGAACGCGTGGAAGGCATCAACCGCTCGCTGAGCAACGGCATGCGCGAGATCTCCGACTGCGGTCGTTCGATCGATGGCTCCGTCGGCGAAGCGGTGCGTTCGCTGCAGTTCGAAGACATCGCGACGCAGGCCCTCGGCGCCGCGAACGTGCACCTCGATCGCCTGGCTTCCATCAACCGCGAAGCCGTTGCGCTGCAGGAACTCCTGCATCGTCCGCACCACGACGTCGAAGTGCAGCGCGCGCTCGGCCAGATCGCCCAGCGTATCGCCTCGATGCGCGGCGAGTGGGAACGCCCGCCGCACAAGCCGGTGATGCAGCAGTCCATGGATGCAGGCGGCATCGAGCTGTTCTGATCGAGCTGTTCAGATCCGCGCCTGATCGCGACACCCTTCGGGGCCGCCGCCGGACACACCGGTGCGCGGCCCCGATCGTTTTTAGGGCCTTCGCGCGGCCGAACGCCGGCCGAACGTCCAATGCCGCCCGGGGTCGACGCCTCGACGCGGGCTGGGCACACTCCCGCCATGCCCATGGACGTGCCCCCGCACCGCTCCCCTGTGCAGGCCGCGCTCCATCTGGCGCCGGTGCTGCTCATCGCCCTCGGCGTGCCCTACGCCCTGCACCTTGACCTCCGCGCCGGTGCCGCGGTCTCGGTCGGCGTGCTCGCCGCGGCCGCGTTCGCGGCGTCCGCGATGCGACGGGCGCTGGAGTCGACCGGTGATCCCGCCGCCGACTGCGAACGCTCCCTGCTCGACCTCGCCGCGACGCTCCCGCAGGGTGTACTGCTCGTGGTCGATGGCCGGCTGCACGCGGCCAATCCCGCGGCGCGGGAAATGCTGGGGCTCGGGGATGGCGAAGTCGGCGTCATCGACCCCGCTACGCTGTTCGTCGACGGCGATGACGCACGCGCGATCCTCGACGGCACACCGGGGGACCGTGACGCGCTGCTGCGTCGGCGCGGCAACGGTCCCTTCGAAGCGCGCGTCTGTGCACGCGATGCAGTGCTCGCCGGTGCGACGCTGCGCCTCGTGCAGTTCACCGATCTCGGCGCGGATCGCGCACTGGCCGCCCGCCTCGACGGGCAGCGCGCTGAACTCGAAACCCTCACGCGTCGCCTGATGAGCGTGCAGGAAGACGAGCGCGCGTCGCTGTCGCGCGAGCTGCACGACGACATCGGCCAGGCGATCACCGCGATCAAGCTATGTGCGAGCTCGCTGATGCACGAACCCGATCCGCCGCGTACGTCCGTCGTCACCGAAACCGCGCACGAGATCGGCCAGATCGCCGATCAGACGGTCGCGAAGCTGCGCGACCTCTCGCTGCTGCTGCGTCCGCCGCAGCTCGACGCACTCGGTCTCGAAGCCGCACTGCGTTGGCAGGCCGGCGCGCTGTTCCGCAGTGAGCTGCCCCGCATCGAACTCGACATTCCGCCGCTCGATTGCCGCCCGCCGCGCGACGTCGAACTCGCGTGCTTCCGCATCGCGCAGGAGGCGCTCACGAATGTGCTGCGCCATGCGAGCGCCGGTCGCGTCGCGCTGCATCTCCAGTGCGACGACGTGGAACTGCGCCTGCGCATCGAGGACGACGGTCGCGGGATTCCCGCCGACCATCGCGCCGGGCTCGGCTTTATCACCATGCGCGAACGCGCGCGGCTGGTCGGCGGCGCGTTGAGACTCGACAGCCGCCCGGGACGCACGACGGTCGAAGCCGTGCTGCCACTGCCGCAGGAAAGCGACGCGCGGGTCGGCGTTTTACAGGGCTGAACGCCCGACGCGACGCCGCCATTCGGCGAGCAGCACCGCCGTCGCGCTGGCGACGTTGAGGCTTTCGACCGCGCCACTGCCCGGAATCGACACGCGCAGGTCGCATGCGGCCGCGAAATCGCGATCCATGCCCTCGCCTTCGGCGCCCATCACATACACCAGGCGCTCGGGCAACGGCGCGACAAATAGGTCGTCGCCACCGTGCACCAGCGTCGCGGCAAGGCGGAAACCTGCGCCTCGCAGCTGCGCGAGCGAATTGTCGGCGCGACCCAAGCGCACCATCGGCACCGACTCCGCCCCGCCCTCCGCCACCCGAGCGGCGGCGCCGGACAGCGACAGCGTCGACTCCTTCGGAATGAGCAGCGCGGCAATGCCGAAATGCGCGGCCGAACGCAGGATCGCACCGAGGTTGTGCGGATTGCCGACGCCGTCCAGCCACAGCGCGCACTGCGGACCCGCCGGCAGATCGCGCAGCCAGGTCGACAGCGGCATCGGCGCATCGCGCAGCACGTCAGCGACGACGCCTTCGTGGTGTGAACTCGCGGCGAGCTTCTGTAGGTCGATGTCGTCGACCACGCGATAGCCGACGCGATTCGCCACGCACCACTTCAGCAGCGGCTGCAACGCCGGAATGCGCGCTTCGGCGAGGTAGACCTTGCGGATCGCCTCCGGCCGCCGCGCGAATACCGCGCGCACTGCATTGAGCCCGTACAGCCGCACCTCGTCGCGCACCGCGCGCTCGGGCGCGTCGTCGCGAGGCGGTCGCCCATGCGGGGGATACGGTCGGTTCATGGGCGCGGCTCGTGATTCACGGGTGCCATTGTCGTCGATGCGGGACCGGCCGTGGCCGCCGGTGCCTCACGCGTGGCCGCTGACCTGCGGCGTACTGGCTTCCAGCGCCTCCAGTTCGTGCGACACAGCCTCCGGCGAGCGCGTGTACTTCGCGAGCAGCACATAGAAGGCCGGGACGACGAACAGCGAGAGCAGCGTCGAGAACGAGACGCCGAAGATCACCACGACGCCGATCGCGGCGCGGCTGGCCGAGCCGGGACCGCCGGCGAGCACCAGCGGCACCGCGCCGACCACGGTCGCGATCGAAGTCATCAGGATCGGCCGCAGGCGCACGCTCGCGCTTTCGACGATGGCCTGATGGATCGTGCGGCCTTCGTCGCGCAGCTGGTTGGCGAACTCGACGATCAGGATGCCGTTCTTCGCCGCGAGACCGACCAGCATCACGATGCCGATCTGGCTGAAGAGGTTCAGCGTGCCGTGCGTGATCCAGATGCCCAGCAGCGCACCGAGCACGCCCAGCGGCACGGTCAGCATGATCACCAGCGGATGGATGAAGCTCTCGAACTGCGCGGCGAGCACGAGGAACACGACGAGCAGTGCGAGCGCGAACGTCAACACGACGGCGCCGCCGGCCTGCTGGTATTCGCGTGACTCACCCTTCCAGTCGATCTGCGCTTCGGGTGGCAGCTCGGTCTTGACCGCATCGTCGAGGAACTTGATCGCGTCGCCCATGCGGTAGCCGGGCGAAAGACCCGCGCTGATCGTGATCGCACGCAGGCGATTGAAGCGATTGAGGCTGCCGGGCTCGGCGATTTCCTTGAGCGTGACGAGGTTGGACAGCGGCACCAGCGCACCGTCGCGCGCGCGCACCTGGATCTGCTGCAGATCGGCCGGCGACGCACGCGCCACACGGTCCGCCTGCACGATGACGTCGTACTCCTCGCCGTTCTGCACGAACGTGGTGACGCGCCGGCTGCCCATCATTGTTTCGAGGGCGTGGCCGATGTCGGTCACGCTGATGCCGAGATCGGCGGCGCGACCGCGATCGATCTCGACGTGCATCTGCGGGCGCGTTTCCTTGTAGTCCGAATCCACGCCGAAGAAGCCCGGGTTCTGCTCCATGCGCGCTTGCAGCGCGTCGCGCCACTTCACCAGCTGCGCGTAGTCGGGACCGCCAAGCACGATGTTCACCGGCTGGCCGCGCGAACGCACGAGTCCGCCGCTCACCTGCGCCGCCACCTTGACGCCCGGCAGCTTTGCGAACTCCTTCTTCAGGCTGTCGGCGACGTCGGCCGTGCTGGCCTTGCGCTTGTCCCAGTCCTCCAGGAACACCGCGATGCGGCCCGTGTGCATTTCCTCGCTGGCGCCGAAGCCGCCCGGAACGCGCGGGTTGTAGCGCGCGATGGTCTTTCCGTCGCCGGTGTGCGACGCGATGATCTTCTCGACCTGCTGCACCTGACCCACGGTGTAGTCGAAGCCGGCGCCCTCGGGGCCGGTGATCATCACCTGGAAGAAGCCACGATCTTCCGCCGGCGCGAGCTCCGACGGCACGATCTTGAACAGCACGAAGCTCGCTGCGAGCGCCGCGATCATCAGCGCGCCGAACATCCACGGGCGGTCCACGGAGCGATCGAGGAAGCGGCGGTAACGCAGGCTCACGCCCTCGAGCCGGTTGTTCACCCAGCGCGTCGCCAGATTCGACTTCTCCTCGCTGTGCGGACGCACCAGCTTGGACGACATCATCGGCGTCAGCGTCAGCGCGACGAATGCCGACAACGCGACGGCACCCGCCAGCGCGACCGACAGCTCGCGGAACAGACGCCCGGTATTGCCCTGCATGAAACCGATCGGCAGGAACACCGAGACGAGCACCGCCGTCGTCGCGATGACGGCGAACGCGACCTGCTTGGTGCCGCGCGCCGCCGCCACCAGCTTCGGTTCGCCGAGATCCGCACGTCGCTGGATGTTTTCCAGCACGACGATCGCATCGTCGACCACCAGTCCGATACACAGCACAAGCGCGAGCAGCGTCAGCAGGTTGATCGAATAGCCGAACGCGTAGAGCGGAATGAACGCGGCGATGAGGCAGACAGGCACCGTCACCGCCGGAATCAGCGCCGCGCGGAAGCTGCCGAGGAACAGCCAGATCACGATCAGCACGAGGAGGATCGCCTCGGCCAGCGTGTGATAGACGCGGTCGACCGCGGCGTCGATGAACGTGGTGGTGTCGAACGCGACGAAGATGTCGGTGCCGGCCGGCAGTGTCGGACGGATCTCGTCGGCGGCCGCACGCGCGGCGCGCGCGACGTCCAGACTGTTCGCCGTCGACGTCTTGATGATGCCGAGGCCGATGTTGTTCTCGCCGTTGCTGCGGTAGTACGCGCGGCGCTCGGCGGTGGTGAGCTCGACGCGAGCAACGTCGCCGAGGCGGATCACGTAGCCGTCGCTACCCTTCTTCAGCGGGATCTGCGCGAAGTCGACCGGCTTCTGGTAGTTGCGCGCCACACGAAGCGTGAAGTCGCGCGTCTGCGATTCGATGCGGCCAGCGGGCAGCTCGACGTTCTCGGCACGCAGCGCACTCTCGATGTCGTCGACGGTGATGTTGCGTGCAGCCATCGCATCGCGGTTGAGCCAGATGCGCATGGCGTAGCGCTGCTCGCCACCGATGCGCACCTGGGCGACGCCCTCCAGCGCGGCCAGACGATCGGTGATGTAGCGGTCGGCGTAGTCCGACAGCTGCAGCGAGTTCATCGTCTTGCTGCTCATGTTGAGCCAGATGATCGGGTCGGCGTCGCTCTCGACCTTCGCGATCTGCGGCGCGTCCGCCTCCTCGGGCAGGCGATCGGTCACGCGGCTCACCGCGTCACGCACGTCGTTGGCGGCGGCTTCCATGTCGCGCGACAGCGTGAATTCGATGGAGATCGACGAACGCCCGTTGACGCTGCGCGAGTCGATCGACTCCACGCCTTCGATCCCCGACAGCGCGTCTTCCAATACCTGCGTGATGCGCGTTTCGACGACGCTCGCCGACGCGCCCGGGTAGGTCACGTCCACCGACACCACCGGCGGATCGATCGCGGGCAGTTCGCGCAGCGTCAGGCGGCTGAACGCCATCACGCCCAGCGTGATGAGCAGCAGGCTCATCACGGTCGCGAAGACGGGGCGGCGGATCGAGAGATCGGACAGGTTCATCGCGGAAGCTCGGGCTCGGCGCGATTACGCGCGGGCGGGGAAAACAGGAGGCACCCGATCCGTGGGCGATGCCGCAACGCGGCCGCGGCGCGCACTAGGCGCGACGTCACGCGACCTTGCGCGGCGCCTTCGAGACGTCCTTGATCTTCGCACCCGGCTTCAACTTGCCGGTGCCGTCCACGACGATGGTGTCGCCGGCCGCGAGGCCCGAGACGATTTCGACGCGGCCGTTCACGCGCGTGCCGACCTTGACGTCGGCGCGTTCAGCGGCACCGCCTTTGACGCGATAGACATAGGTGTCGTCACCGACCTGCACGACTGCGATCTCCGGAATCAGTAGCGCGGGACGTTCGGCACGCGCGACGTCGACCTGCAGCAGCATGCCGGGCTTGAGCGCGCGATCGGCATTCGGGAACTGGCCGCGCACGGTGACGGCGCGCGTGTTGGGATCGATGCGCGCATCGATCGTCGCGACCGTGCCGTCGAAACTGCGGCCTGGATATGCGGCGGCGTGACCGGTCAGCGATTCGCCGGGCGACACCTGGGCCAGCTGCGTTTCCGGGACTGGGAAATCGACGTACACGGTCGACAGATCATCGAGCGTGGTGATCACCGTGCCCGGCGTGACCAACGAGCCCGGGCTGACCTGGCGCAGGCCGAGCACGCCCGCGAACGGCGCGCGGATTACGCGGTCGGCCAGCTGCGCGCGCATCTGCGCGACGCGGGCGATGGCGGCATCGCGCGTAGCGCGCTGGGTGTCGAGCTGCGAACGCGCGACCAGCTGCTGGTCGGCGAGCGAGGCCTGACGGTTGTACAGATCGGTCGCTTCCTTCGCAGCCGCCTCCGCGGCGCGCAGCTGCGCCTGCTCTGACTGCACCACCAAGGTGATCAGCGGCGCACCGGCCTTGACCATCTGCCCGCTGTCGAAATGCACGGCCGCGACCTTCTGCGACACGCTCGCGGTGACGGTCACCGATTCGCGCGCGCGGACGGTGCCGAGCGCCTGAAGCGTGTCGACGAAGGGCTGGGAACGGACGACTTCGGTCGTCACCGCGACCGGACGATCGCCGCCGCCCTTGCTGCCTTCCTTGGCGGCGTTCGCCCGGTCGCCGCAGCCCGTCAGGACCAGGGCCGCCACGAGGGCCGGGAACACCAGAATCGCTCGCATGCGGATCCGAACAGCGGGGGGACCGGGAATTCTAGCCAGCGCCCGTGTTACCACCCGTGTCATCGGTACTGGATGGGGTGACGCGTTTGGAACCTCGGTGTTGCACGGCGGCGGTCAACGCACCGGCCGCGCGCGCCGGAAATGAAAACGCCGGCGCAAGGCCGGCGTCTCCGAATCACGATCGGCCGAGACGTCAGGCTGCGGCCTGCCACTGGCCGAGCGCGGCGAGGCCGTTGTCGCGGGCCCGCTCGAACACGGTCTGCTGGGCCTTCGCATAGTTGCCCTGCATGTCCTGCGACCACAGCTTCAGCGCGGCCTGCTGCATGGCGCGGCCGTACGAGAACGACAGCGGCCACGGGTGCGGGCCGGCGGCGTTCATCGCGTTCAGGTGTGCGGTCGCGTCGGCGTCGGACTGGCCGCCCGACAGGAAGACGATGCCCGGCAGCGTGGCTGGAACGGTCGACTTCAGGCAGCGCAGCGTCGCAGCGGCGACTTCCTCGATCGAGGCTTTCTCCGGCGACTGTGTCCCGTGGATGACCATCGACGCCTTCAGGATCGTGCCCTCGAGCATCACGTTCTGCTCGTACAGCGCGCCGAACAGCGAGCGCAGGACGACCTCGGTGACCTCGTAGCAGGTATCGATGTCGTGGCTGCCGTCCATGATCACCTCGGGTTCCACCATCGGCACCAGGCCCTGCTCCTGGCAGAGCGCGGCGTAGCGCGCCAGCGTGTGGCTGTTCGCCTCGATGCAGGTGCCGGTGGGGATGTCGTCACCGATGTTGATGACCGCGCGCCACTTCGCGAAGCGCGCGCCGAGCTTGTAGTACTCCTCGAGGCGGCCGCGCAGGCCGTCGAGGCCTTCGGTCACGACCTCGCCGGGGAAGCCGGCCAGCGGCACGGGGCCCTTGTCGACCTTGATGCCGGGGATGATCCCGTTCTGCATCATGACCTCGGTGAACGGCACGCCGTCCTTGGTGGACTGGCGGATCGTCTCGTCGAACAGGATGGCGCCCGACAGGTACTGGCCGATGTTCGGCGCCGTGAGCAGCAGCTCGCGGTAGGCGCGACGGTTTTCCTCGGTGTTCTCGATGCCGACGCCCGCGAAGCGCTTGGCGCAGGTCGCGTTGGATTCGTCGATCGCGATGATGCCCTTGCCCGGGGCAACCATCGCCTGGGCGGTCTCGGCAAGCTGTTCGATGCTCATGGGTCCGTGCGCGCTGGAATACAGGGGCCGGCATTATACCGGCCGGGCTGACTACGATTTCAGCGGCGGAACCGGCGCGGCGCTCGGCAGGCCGCCAGCGGCGCCCGACTACAGCTCCCCGAGCCCCTCGGCCTTGCCCCCGGGCCCGATCTGCAGCAGGCGCAGGGTATTGGTCGCGCCGTGCTGATGCATGATCTCGCCGCTGGTGAACACGATGCGGTCGCCATCCTCGAGCAGGCCGCGGTCGAAGAGCATCTTCGCCGCCGCGCGCGCGGCGATGCCCGCAGACATGCCGGTGCTGTCGAAACCGAGCGCGGTCACATCGCGCATCAGGCCCATGCGACGGCGCGCGTCGTCCTTGGTCGACAGCGCGATGATCGGCGCCGGTGAGCGGAAGCGCGACAGGAAGCGCGCGGTGCCACCCGATTCGGTCATCGCGACGATCGCCCGCACGCCGATGTGTTCGGACAGGAACATCGCCGCCATCGCGATCGCCTGGTCGGAACGATCAAGGCCGCGCGGCGCCGCTTCGAAGTTCGTGTCGTGATCGAACTGACGCTCGGCGCCCATGCAGATGCGATCCATCGCCTGCACCGCCTTGAGGGGATATTTACCCGCTGCCGATTCCTGCGACAGCATCACCGCGTCGGTGCCGTCGATCACCGAGTTGGCGACATCGAGCACTTCAGCGCGCGTGGGGATCGGGCTGTCCACCATCGACTGCAGCATCTGCGTCGCGGTGATCACGACCTTGTTGCGCAGCAGCGACTCGCGAATGATCTTCTTCTGCAGGCCCGGCAGTTCGGCGTCGCCGATTTCGACGCCGAGATCACCGCGCGCGACCATCACCACGTCGCTGGCGTCGACGATCTCGGCGAGGTTCTCGATCGCTTCGGCGCGCTCGATCTTGGACACGAGCGCGGCGTCGCAGCCCGCTTCGCGTGCGATGCGGCGCGCGTCGTGCATGTCCTGCGCGTTGCGACAGAACGACACCGCGATGAAGTCGACGCCGATACCGGCGGCGACCTTGATGAGCTCTTCGTCCTTGGGCGTCAGCGCACCGAGCGACAGGCCACCGCCTTGCTTGTTCAACCCCTTTCGATTCGACAACACGCCATCGTTGAGCACCGTGTTGATGATGCGCTCGCCTTCGACGCGCTCGACCTGCAGCTGCACCATGCCGTCGTCGAGCAGCAGCACGTCCCCCGGCACGACATCGCCCGGCAGGCCGAGATAGCTGACACCGACTTCGCGCTCGTTGCCGAGCGGCGCGTCGTTGCGCGCGACGAGGTCGAAGCGATCACCGGCCTTGAGCTCGACGCGATCGTTCTCGAACTTCTCGATGCGGATCTTCGGGCCCGGCAGGTCGGCGAGGATGCCGATCTCGCGTCCCACGCGTGCCGCTGCTTCACGCACCGCCTGCGCGCGTGCCACCTGCCCCGACGGATCACCGTGCGAGAAGTTCAGGCGAACGCAGTCGACACCCGCTTCGAGCAAGCGGTCGAGCACGCCAGGCGCATCCGTGGCGGGACCGAGGGTGGCGAGGATCTTGGTACGACGCGTCGTGTGGCTCATGCGGCGGCTGGTTGCGGAACGATCGCCGAAACCTAGCACGCCGCAATGACCGCGGGCGCGGCAATCGATTTCAAAGCTGCTTGAGGTCGTCCTCGACGTACGGCTTGCCGGCCTTGTACAGATCGAGGCGCGCCTGCATGCGCACGCGTGTGGTTTCGAACGCCTTTGTCGACGGTATTCCGTCCAGCGCGAGTCCCTGCAGTCGTATCGCCTCGATGAAATCACCCGTCGCCGCGTGACACGCGGCCAACGTATCCCGCACGCCGGGCGACAGCAGCCGCGGATCGCCGAGGCGTTTGGCGGCTTCGAGGCCGGCCTTCGGATCACGCTGCGACGCTTCAGGATGGACGCAGAGTCGCCACGCGAGGTCGTTCGTCGCGGCCATCGATCCGGCCGCGTCGGCCTCGTGTAGAAGCGCCATGCCGCGCTCGCGTGCGGATGCGCCCGGCTGGGACAGCAACCAACTACCGTACGCCGCCTTGGCGTCGACATCGCCCGTAGCAACCGCCTTCTTCATCCACGACTCCGCGCTGGACGCATCCTCGCGGCCGAAACTGCCCTGCAGATACGCGCGCGCGAGCTGCATCTGTGAGGATGCGTCATCCCGCTCGGCGTCCTGAAGGAGCAGGCGACGTGCCCGTGCCGCGTCCTTGGCCACCCCGCGCCCGTCGATCAGAAGCGAAGCGAGCGCGCGTCGCGCAGCCGGAACGGTGCCCGACAGTTCCTCATAGGTGGACGCCGCGTCCGCGACGGTCCCGACACCCGGGACGTCCTGCTCCTGGAGCGATGCCAGCGACAGGGCCGCATCCACATCGCCATGGATCACGCTGCCGAGTAGCCAGTTGCTGGCCGATTCGTATCGCCCATCGGCCATGTCCTGGGCGGCCATCATCCTTGCCGCGAAGTCATCTCCACCCAGCGCTGCATCGCGCAGCATCGCGAGCGAGGCGTCCGCCGCGCCCGGCGTACCGATCCGCTGCAAAGCGACGATCCGCTTGGACTCGGGGTCACCCGCCTCGGCTGCACGTGCGCGCAGTGCGTCCGCTTCGGGCGACTTCAGCGTGCTCGCCATCGTCGCCAGAAGACCGAGACCTCGCCCGGTGCGGTTGTTTTCAGGTGCCTCGAGAAACGCGCGATCGTCGCCCACCGGCATGGCCTTCAGACTTCCGAGTCGGCGGGCGATGCCGAGTGCGCGTGCTGCGGGAACACCCCCGCGTTCGGCCTTGCCGACGCGCTCGACAAGCCACGCGGGCCACGCCTCGCCGTGCACGGTCATCAACGACGCCGCGAGCACCGTTCCGGCCAGGCTGTCGGATGCGCGATCGGCTGCGTCGATGAGCGCCAGCGCGGCGGCCTCGTCCTTCTTGACGCCAACGCCATGCAGATAGGCCTGGGCGAGTTCCGCGCGCGCAAGCGCCTGCCCCTTTTCGGCCATCGGCAGCAGCGCATCGACCAGCCCGTCCTCGCAACCGGCGAACGGCTTTGTCGAACAGACTTCCATCCACCCCTGCATCGCCAGCACACCGCCGCGCGCCGCGCCGGCTTTCAGTGCATCACGCTTGGCGCGCGCGTCGCTCTTGCCCCACGCTTCGCGCGCACTGAGCGCGTCCGCCGATGCGACGTCCTCGCCACTCCATGCCTCGAGGAAGGCGTGCGCGATGGCGTAGCGATCGGCCGGGTAGCCACGGAATTTGCTCTCGCTTTCGAGCTGCGCGAGCGTGTCGACCCAGTCGAAGGTAAGTTCGCGTTCGCGCTTGCTGTCGGGATCGAACACCGCGACCGTCCGCGGGTAGCCCTGCCTCACGTGGAGGTCGGTGTAATAGGCATAGCGCTCCTCGTAGCCCGCCGCGCTGACGAACGCCATGACGTCTTCGGGACGCACGATGCGAAGCGGCGGCGCCCACGCGCCACGACCGGTCTGGCTGAGCGCATGGCGCGTGAGGGCACCAAGCGTCTCGAGTTCGCGATCGGCGCGTGCCGTATCACCACGCGATTCCGCGCACATCATCGCAGCGTGGTGCAGCGCGACGCCGACCGGTGCCCCTTTCAGTGCCGCGTCGAGCCGGTCGCCCGCGTCGCGGCAGCTGTCCGCATCGACACGGGTGCCGTCGTAGCCCACCGCGCCGAGCACGTGATACGCCTCGTTGACTTCGCTGTACTTGGCGTGCGCAAAGAAGTCCGACCACGCCGCGGCGGCGTCGAACGGCGCGGCGGCCCGCGCAAGGCCGGTGATCGCGAGCAGCGTGGCCGCGGCAAGGATTTTCTGTCTCATTGGTGATCTTCCTTCATCGCGTCGCGGAGCAGCGCCTTCAGCCGATCTTCGCGCTGGCTGGCGTCGAGTGCGGCGGGGGTCTGAAAGCGGAGTCGCACCGACAGGTCGTCGCGAAGCGAGCGCAACATGTCGATGTGCTGGGCCACTCGGGCCCCATCGAGGTCGGGCTGCTTCGTATCCAGCGTGTACTCGATGCTCGTCGTGCCGCTCTTCCGCTCGACCACCCTCGAATACTCCATGGCATCCGATGTGCGACGGATGCTGTCGGTGGAGAACAGCGGACTCCATTGCGCGGGGGCAACGACTTCGATGCGGTGGACGTAATGACCACGCCCGCCGACATGCAATGGCCCCATGCGATCGACGCGTGACGGCAGCGCGGTCGCCGTGTCGAGTGCATCCGCATACAGGTCGACTGCGCGCGTACTGCCGCTCGCGTCCACGAAGGGTGTAGGCAACCGGTAACTCTCCCGCACGACGACGACGTTCGCCTGGCGGTCGTCGGTGATCTTCGGGGGCCCATCCGGCTCGACCTTGCGATAGCGCTTGCCGTAATAGTCCGCGTAGCGACGCGCGGTTTCATCGACGCGCTCGGACGCGAAGCGCCGTCGTGCATTGTCCGCATCGCCACCGTGATACGTCGTTTCGACGACGAGCCGCGCGGCCTCGCCCGCGGTCGCCAGCTCGAAGCGTTCGATCGACTCGATCGCGTCGGCGATCTTTGCCGGTGGCGCAACGGCGTCCATTGCGATGGTCGAAGGATCGATCGGAAGTGCTGCACCCAGGGCGCTGAGGTCGACCGCGCGCGGATCACCGCCCTGCTGGTCGATCGTGGCATCCAGCCATACCGTTTCGGCGCCAACGCGCGCTCGCACGATCACGTGGTCGAAGACGTCGGCCGAGGGCACGTAGTCGCGCACCGCCGCGCCGTTGCTGCTGGAGACGAGCGCTGGGACGGCCGGGATGTCCAGGCGACCGAGTATCGTCGCGAGCAGATAGGCCTTGTCCTTGCAGTCGCCGAGATGCCGCGTCCACGTGTCGGCCGGTGCATGCGGGCGATGGGACGATTCGCCCATCTCCAGGCCGAAATAGCGCACTTCGTCCTGGACGGCGCGCAGCGCCGCGGTCATGCGGGCGATCGGGTCGTCGATCCGGCGCCACGCGGCGATCCGCGCTTCAAGATCCGGCGGCAGCGCATTACCCGCCTCGGGGTAGAGAGGCAATGCCCAGCGGACCACGTCCGCCCAGGATTGCTCGTGGCCGATCTGGAACGCGGGGTAGGGCTGGTAGCCACGCGGGTAGTCGCCGGGATTCTCCATCGCGGCGATCCCATGCTTCTCGAAGGACGCGACGACGCCCTCGGGCGTGGTTTCGATCCGCGGTGCCTCCACACCGTTCTCGCGATGCACGGTCAGACGCGTGCCGGCATCGAACAGCATGCGGCTGCGCAGATCGAGGATCGGGCTGCTGTAGGCGGCGTAGAACCAGTCGGTGTCCTGGTCCGCGAGCACCGGATTCCGGCCATCCACCGTATAGGCGATGCGCACTTCGTCGCCCACGCGGACGTCGTCGAGCACGATGAGCGCGGTCACGCCGCCGTCGGCGAGGTCCTTCTCGAATTCGCCTTCCCGGCGTGCGAGCGAAATGCGCGCCGGATCCAGGCGTGACGACCAATGCCCATCCCGGCGCAGTTCGACCCGGTGGATCGTCAGCGTCTGGTACTCGGGGTTGAAGTCGATCTGGAATCGACCCGCCTCGCCCAGCATCGAGGCGGACAACGGCTCGTACACGGTATCGGTGTAGGCGCGCTCAGCGCCAGCGCGATGGTCGATCTGACGGTCGTACATCCAGAACCGCCAACGTCCGTCGTCCGCTCCGGGCGTCCGCGCCGGCCATGCCGATCGCACGTCGCCGACCCGTACGAACGCCGGTGCGGGCGCCGTCGAGAATCGGTACTGCCCGCGCACATGCTCTTCCGCGTGCACCGCTACCGCCAGCGACGCCAGCAGCGCCGCTCCCATCCACTTGCGCATCGAATTCCCCTGCCCTGCACGGTGCCGAACGGCGCCGTCCCCAGGGGGAATTATGCGGCGACTTCCGCCAATCCGCTGGGGCGCGCAACCACGATGTCGGCGCCCGCCTTCCGCAATTCCTCCTCGCTCCCGAATCCCCACAGCACGCCGATGCCCCGCATGGCGTGGTGCACCGCACCCTCCATGTCCATGCGGCGGTCGCCGATCATGGTGCAGTCGCGGGCGTCGGCGCCGAGGCGGTCCAGCGCTTCGGCGATCAGTTCGGGCTTGTGGCTGAGCCGCCCATCGAGCGTCGCGCCGATGACATCCACGAAGCGATGGCCGAACGGCAGGCTCGCAATGATCTTGCGTGCATGCGGTTCGTTCTTGGCGGTGACGACCGCGAGGCGATGCCCGGCGGCGTACAGCGCTTCGATCGCCTCAGCGATGCCGTCGTAGATCGTGTGCTCGGCCCAGCCGTGCGTCTCGTACCGCTCGCGGTAGTGCTCGACGGCCTGCTCGACGCGCGCATCATCCTTCAGCAACGGCGCGAAACTGACGCGCAACGGCGGGCCGATCCAGCTGCGCAGCGTTGCGTCGTCCGGCACGGGCTCGCCGAGCCGCTCGAATGCGTGCGCCGCGCAGCGGGTGATGCCGACGGCCGAGTCGATCAGCGTGCCGTCGAGGTCGAAGAACAGCGTCGCCATGTCAGGCGGCGCGCGCTTCGAGCGCAGCCACGGCCGGCAGCGTCTTGCCTTCCAGGAATTCGAGGAACGCGCCGCCGCCGGTGGAGATGTAGCTGACGTCGTCGGCGATGCCGTACTTGTCGACCGCCGCGAGCGTGTCGCCACCGCCGGCGATCGAAAAGGCCTTGCTCGACGCGATCGCGCGCGCGAGGGCTTCGGTGCCCTTGCCGAACGCGTCGAACTCGAACACGCCGACCGGGCCGTTCCACACCACGGTGCCGGCATTGCGGATCAGTTCGGCGTAGAGCGCTGCGGTCTTCGGGCCGATGTCGAGGATCATGTCGTCATCGCCGACCGCGTCGACCGTCTTCACCGTTGCCGGTGCATTCGCATTGAATTCCGGCGCCACGACGACGTCGACCGGCATCGGGATTTCGGCGCCCCGCGCCTTGGCCTGCGCCATGATCGCCTTCGCGGTGTCGATGAGGTCGCGCTCGACCAGCGACTTGCCGACGCCATGGCCCATCGCCGCGATGAAGGTGTTCGCGATGCCGCCGCCGACGATCAGCTGGTCGACGCGCGAGACGAGGTTGCCCAGCAGTTCGAGCTTGGTCGACACCTTCGAACCCGCGACGATCGCCAGCAACGGGCGCGCCGGTTCCTGCAGCGCCTTCGCCAGCGCATCGAGTTCGGCCATCAGCAGCGGGCCGCCACACGCGACCTTCGCCTGGCGGATCACGCCGTGGGTCGATGCCTGCGCGCGGTGCGCGGTACCGAAGGCGTCCATGACGAACACGTCGCACAGCGCCGCGTACGCCTTCGACAACGCCTCGTCGTCCTTGCCCTCGCCGACGTTCATGCGGCAGTTCTCGAGCATCACGATCTGGCCGGGCTGCACATCGACGCCGCCGGTCCAGTCGCGCACCAGCGGCACCTCGACGCCGAGCAGTTCGGACACGCGCTGGGCGACAGGCGCGAGCGAATCGCCCTCGCTGAACACGCCCTCCTTCGGCCTGCCGAGATGTGACATCACCATCACCGCCGCGCCCTTCTCCAGCGCCATGCGCAGCGTCGGCAGCGCGGCGATGATGCGCTGCTCGGACGTGATGCGACGGTCGGCGATCGGCACGTTCAGATCTTCTCGGATCAGCACGCGCTTGCCGGCGAGGTCGAGGTCGGACATGCGGAGGATGGACATGGAGGCTCCCGGGAGTGGCGACGGCGCGGATGCGCAGTCCGTCATTGTCGCCGGTCGGCGCCGCCGCGGAAAACGGCCGTCCCGGAACGACGAAGCCCCGCACGGGCGGGGCTTCGCTTGGCGCAACGGCGGCGATTACTCGCGGTAGCCGTCTTCCGCCGCGTCGTACTCGATCTTGATCAGCACCTTCTGACCGTCGAAATCGGACTGGTTGGTGAAGACCAGGCGACCCAGGCCCTTGATCGCGCATTCCGTGCGGACCTTGTCGCCGCCGAAATGGAACGGGATGAACGACTTGCCGGTCATGTACTCGCCGCAGTCGGCGCCGTGCGTCGTCTTGTCGCCGAGGACGTCGTTCGCCTGCTTCATCGACATGCCGATTTCAAGCTTCGTGAACGGGCTGCCCGGAATCTCGTTGCCGACGATCTCGCCCTCGACATCGTGGCGTCCCTTGACTTCGCGGCTCGGCGGTTCGTCCGCGTCCTTCTTCTTGGCTTCGGCCGTGGCGACGGCCGACAGGGCCATCAGCGCCACCATGCAGGCGGCGAGCGTCTTGCGTGACATGCAATCTCCTTGTGGGTCCCCGATGGCGCGGGGTGCGCCGCGGCAGTATCGCAAGCGAGACACCGGTCGCGCCACGGCAGGATCGCCCGGCGTCGCGTGGGATTAGTCCGACCCCATAAACGACGAACCCCGCTTCCGCGGGGTCCGTTGACTGTACTTCGCGACGGCTTACCTCGCGACCACGCGCACCATCTCGAGGCACTTGTTCGAGTAGCCCCACTCGTTGTCGTACCACGCGACGAGCTTGACGAAGGTCGGGTCGAGCGCGATGCCGGCTTCGGCGTCGAAGATCGACGTGCGTGCGTCGCCGCGGAAGTCGGTGGCGACGACCTTGTCTTCGGTGTACCCGAGCACGCCCTTGAGGGCGCCTTCGGACTGCGCCTTCATTTCCGCGCAGATTTCGGCGTAGGTGGCGTTCTTCTCGAGTTCGACCGTGAGGTCGACCACCGACACGTCCGACGTCGGCACGCGGAAGCTCATGCCGGTGAGCTTCTTGTTGAGCTCTGGAATCACGACACCGACGGCCTTCGCCGCGCCCGTGCTCGACGGGATGATGTTCTCGAGGATGCCGCGGCCGCCGCGCCAGTCCTTGTTCGACGGGCCGTCGACCGTCTTCTGCGTCGCCGTCGCGGCGTGCACTGTGGTCATCAGGCCGCGCTTGATGCCCCACTTGTCGTTCAGCACCTTGGCCAGCGGCGCGAGGCAGTTCGTGGTGCAGGACGCGTTCGAGATGATCGCCTCGCCCGCGTAACGGCGCTCGTTGACGCCGTAGACGAACATCGGCGTGTCGTCCTTCGACGGCGCCGACAGGATCACCTTCTTCGCACCGGCATCGAGATGCTTCTGGGCGGTGGACTTGTCGAGGAACAGGCCGGTGGATTCGATGACGACGTCGGCGCCGATCTCGTTCCACTTGAGGTTGGCCGGATCGCGTTCCTGGGTCAGGCGGATCTTCTTGCCGTTGACGACCAGCGCGCCGTCCTCGACCGACACGTCGCCCTTGAAGCGGCCGTGCACGGAGTCGTAGCGCAGCATGTAGGCGAGGTAGTCGGGCTCGAGCAGGTCGTTGATGCCGACGATCTGGATGTCGTCGCCGAAGTTCTGCACGGCTGCACGCAGCACGTTGCGACCGATGCGGCCGAAGCCGTTGATGCCTACCTTGATCGTCATGGAGAGCTCCTGCGGGGCCCGAAACGGCCGGGAAACAGTCGCGCATTCTAGCAGGGCGGCTGAACGGCCCATCAGGCGGTGCCCGTCCGCGCGGGGCTTGTCACGTACCATTCCGCGATGATCCGACGCCTCCTCGCTTCCGCCCTGCTCTGCGCCATCGCCTCGCCCGCCTTCGCCTGGGGCGCGATGGGACACCGCCTCGTCGCCGACCTCGCTGCGGACGAACTCACGCCCGCCGCGCGTCACGAAGTCGACGTCCTGCTCAAGGGCGAGGCCGAACCGACGCTCGCCGGAATCGCCAACTGGGCGGACGCTCTGCGCGCGAACGATCCGGATCTCGGCAAGCGCAGCGCGAAGTGGCACTACGCGGACATCGCGGAGAACGGCTGCGGAACTTACGAGCCCCCGCGCGACTGCCCGAACGGCGACTGCGTGATCGAAGCCATCCGCGCGCAGACCAAGATCCTTGCCGACCACTCGCAGTCCATCGACGCGCGTCGTCAGGCGCTCAAGTTCGTCGTGCATTTCATCGGCGACGTGCACCAGCCCCTGCATGCGGCATTCGCACGCGACAAGGGCGGCAACACGGTGCAGGTGCGCATCCCGACCGCCGACGGCGGCGAAAAGGGCAGCAACCTGCATTCACTGTGGGACAGCGGCCTGATCGAGCTGACCGGCCTCGACGAAGCGGCCTATCTCGCCAAGCTGCGCGCGCTTCCGCTGGTGGTTGACATTCCGACGCACGTGCTTCCGCCGGATTCACCGGCATGGGCGCAGACGTCGTGCCGCATCGCCACGCGACCCGGCGTGTATCCGTCGGGCACGCAGATCGACGCTGCCTACGCGGCGACGTTTACACCGCTGATCGACGAACAGCTGCGCCGTGGCGGCACGCACCTCGCCCAAGTGCTCAACGCCGCGCTCGCCCCGTAAGGCTGACGTCCCACGGCGGTTGCTGACGCGCCCGGTCGGCATCGCACGCTGCCCGCATGGGTCGCACGCCGTCCGGCGGTTCGAATGCTTGCCAGTGCCCTGCGGCGGTTTACTCTTGGGGGATCGACGTCCCCGGAGGACGGTCGACGGGGGCGCATGCAGATCGAAGAGCGCGAGATCGAAGCGGACCAGGTACGGCTCGGCATGTTCGTGTGCCGGCTCGATCGCCCGTGGACCGAAACGCCCTTCCCGCTGCAGGGCTTCTATGTCCACGAGTTGTCGCAGATCGAAACACTGCGCAACTACTGTCGCCGCGTCTGGATCGACGTCGAGCTCACCCAGCGCGGCTATGCGCGCAGCTTTTCCGGAATGAGCGCGCTGTCCAGCGCCGCCAGCCAGATGACGACCGACCGCGACATCACGCCCAACGGCGCCTCCGTCAGTACGCCTGCGCCGACGCGTGACCCGCGCCTCGGCAGCGCGACCTACCGCGACACCGTCGATTTCGAACACGAGGTGCCGCGCGCGCGCGAGGCGCTCGAGAACACCGCCACCACCATCAGCGAGCTGGTCGAACAGGCGCAGTCGGGCAAGCCCATCGAGCCCGAGGTCGCGCACGCCGCGGCACGCCCCGTCGTCGCCAGCGTGCTGCGCAATGCGGATGCCATGTTCTGGCTCAACGCGCTTCGCCGTCACGACGGTTACGCGTATTCGCATGCCCTCAACTGCGCGATGCTCGCCGCCGCGTTCGGGCGCCACCTCGGTCTGCCCGAGGACTACCTGGTCGAACTCGCGACCGGCGCGATGCTGATGGACATCGGAAAGACACAGGTGCCGCAGCCGCTGCTCGAGCGCGAAGGCCCCCTCGATCCGTTGTCGATGGCACGCGTGCGTCGCCATGTCGAACTCGGCACGCAGATGCTGCAGGACGACCGCTTCAGCGCCACCGTCATCGAGATGGTGCGCGGCCACCACGAGCGCGCCGACGGCACCGGTTATCCCGCGCGTCGTTCGGGCGGCGACATTCCGCTGCATGCGCGCATCGCCGCGATCGTGGACAGCTTCGACGCGATGACCAGTGACCGTCCGCACGCGCCCGCCATGGCGCGCCACATCGCGCTGCAGGACCTCTACCGCGATCGCGTGACGCGCTATTACCCGGAACTCGTCGAGCAGTTCATCAGCTGCCTGGGCGTGTATCCCACAGGATCACTCGCGGAACTCAACACCGGCGAGATCGTCGCGATCATGTCGCAGAACGCCGCACGCCGACTGCGGCCGCGCGTGCTGGTGCTGACCGATCCGGACGGCAGGCTGCTATCCGGCTTCCGGACGCTGGATCTGCTGTCGGCCGACAGCGCGATCGAAATCCGTCGTCCGCTCGCCGATCACCACGCCGGCATCGACGTCAAGGAACTTTATCTTTGAACCGCGCGGAGCTGTCCCATCGGCTCAACGCGCGCATCGAAGCCGGCGCGTCGTCGTTCGCGGTGATGCTGGTTCGCGTGCAGCGCCTGCAGGAATTCCGCCTCGTGCACGGTTACGAGGCCAGCGACGCCGTCGGTCGCGCGGCTTGCGAGCGCATCCGCGAACTGCTGCGACCGCAGGACGAACTCGACCAGGTCGCCGAGAACGAATTCATCGTGCTGCTGCCGGGGCTGATGAATCCCGGCCACGCGATGCTCGCGGCGACGCGCGCCGTGCGTGCGTTCGAGACGCCACTGCTGTTCGCGCAGCATGCGGTGATGACGCCAGTCGCGGTGGGTGTCGCCCTGTTTCCGGAACACGGAAACGACGCCACGACACTGCTGCGCCGTGCCGAGATCGCCTTGCGCGATGCCAAGCGCCTGAGTGAGCGGTGCGCGCTCTACAGCCCGGGCACCGAGCGCGCGATGGTGCCCTACGAGTGGCTGCATGATGCGTTGCGCACGAACCGTCTCGAAGCGCACTTCGAGCCCATCCTCGACCTGCGCCGCAATGCGGTCTGCGGTTACGAGTCGCTCGCACGCTGGCACGATCCCGACGGCGGCCCGATCCGCCCCGACGTGTTCATTCGCCTTGCCGAGGACACCGGCCTCATCGCCGAGCTGACCCGCTGGAGCCTCAACGCAACGTTCCGTCATGCCGCCGCGATCCGCTCGAGCGAACAGCGGCTTCGCTTCTCGGTGAACATCTCGCCGCGCGTGTTCGGCCAACGCGACCTGGTGCAGCAGATCACCGGCGCGCTCGCGGTCTGGGACATGCCGCCCGACGCGGTGACACTCGAAGTCACCGAAAGCGCGCTGATGGAAGATCCGCTGACCAGCATCGCCATGCTGCACACGCTGCGCGACGCCGGCCTCGCGATCTCGATCGACGACTTCGGCGCCGGCTATTCGTCGCTGGCCTATCTCAAGCAGCTGCCGGCGACCGAACTCAAGATCGACCGCAGCTTCGTCGCCGACATGCGCCACGACCTGCGCTCCGCGCGCGTCGTGCGCGCGATCATCGACCTCGGCCATCAGCTCGACCTGCAGGTCGTTGCGGAAGGCGTCGAGGACGCGGAGACGCTGGAAGTGCTGCGCGCCCTCGGCTGCGATCGTGCGCAGGGCTATCACATCGGCCGTTCGACGCCGGCGTCGTTCCTGCTGGATCGCGTCGCACCGGCCTGAGGCCTGGCCTATGAAAAAACGGCGCCATCAAGGCGCCGTTTTCGTTTGCGACGTGCCGATTGACGCCCGCACGCTGTTTGCAGCAATCAACGCAGCGCGCGCGCCGCCTCGACCACCGCATCGACGGTGAATCCGAAATGCGGGAACAGCTTCTCGGCCGGCGCGCTGGCGCCGAAGCCGTGCATGCCGATCACCACACCGTCGAGGCCGACGTACTTGCTCCAGAAATCGGCCGTGCCGGCTTCGATCGCGACGCGACGACGCACGGCGTTCGGCAGCACCGACTCGCGGTACTCCGGCGACTGGCGATCGAAGATGTCCGTGCACGGCATCGACACGACGCGTACCGTGTCGCCGAGCTGTTCCGCGGCCTGCATAGCGAGACCGACTTCCGAACCGGTCGCGATCAGGATCAGCTCCGGCGTGCCGACCGAATCCTTGAGCACGTAGCCGCCACGCTCGATGTCGGCGACCTGCTGCGCGGTGCGCTGCTGGTGCGGCAGGTTCTGACGCGAGAACACGAGGCAGCTCGGGCCGTCGTTGCGGACGATCGCGTGCTTCCACGCCGCCGCCGATTCCACCGCATCGCAGGGACGCCAGACGTCGTTGTGCGGAATGTAGCGCAGCGAGGCGAGGTGCTCGATCGGCTGGTGCGTCGGGCCGTCCTCGCCGAGGCCGATCGAGTCGTGCGTATAGACGTGGATGACATGCGCGCCCATGAGCGCCGACATGCGCACCGCGTTGCGCGCGTAGTCGCTGAAGACGAGGAACGTGGCGTCGTACGGGATGAAGCCGCTATGCAGCTCCAGGCCGTTGCAGATCGCCGACATGCCGAATTCGCGCACACCGAAATAGATGTAGTTGGCGTTCGGGTCGTCGGTCGCGACCGACTTCGAACCCTTCCACAGCGTGAGGTTCGAATGCGCCAAGTCGGCGGAACCGCCGACGAGCTCCGGCAGCAGTGGCGCGAAGGTTTCGATCGCCATCTGCGACGCCTTGCGCGACGCGACAACGGGGCCTTCGGCCTGAAGCTTCGCGATGTACGCATCGGCATCGGCGACGAAATTCGCCGGAAGTTCCGAACGAATGCGACGCGACAGCTCCGCGGCTTCGGTCGGGAACGCGGCGGCGTAGGCGTCGAACGCCTTCTGCCACTGCGCCTCACGCGCAAGGCCCTTGCCGTTCGCACGCCAGGCGTCGGCGATCGCCTGCGGCACTTCGAAGTCGCCCGCCGTCCAGCCGAGTGCCGCGCGCGTAGCGACGATCTCGTCCTTCCCGAGCGGCGCACCGTGGCTCGACTCCTTGCCCGCCTTCGCCGGCGAACCGAAGCCGATCGTGGTGCGGCAGCAGATCAGCGTCGGCTTGTCATTCGACTTCAGCGCCTGCTCGATCGCGTTCTTGATCGACGCCGCGTCGTGCCCGTCGACGCCGCGCACCACATTCCAGCCGTAGGCCTCGAAGCGCTTGGGCGTGTCGTCGGTGAACCAGCCGTCGGTGTTGCCGTCGATGCTGATGTGGTTGTCGTCCCAGAACGCCACGAGCTTGTGCAGGCCCCAAGTACCGGCGAGCGACGCCGCTTCATGCGAGATGCCTTCCATCAGGCAGCCGTCGCCCATGAACACCCAAGTGCGGTGGTCGACGATCTGGTGCCCGTCGCGATTGAAGCGCTGCGCGAGCAGCTTCTCCGCGAGCGCGAGGCCGACGGCATTCGCGAAGCCCTGGCCGAGCGGACCGGTCGTGGTCTCGACGCCCGGCGTCATGAAGTTCTCGGGGTGGCCCGGCGTCTTCGATTCGAGCTGGCGGAAGTTGCGCAGGTCGTCGATCGACAGGTCGTAACCCGTCAGGTGCAGCAGCGCGTACTGCAGCATCGAGCCGTGGCCGTTCGACAGGATGAAACGGTCGCGGTTGAACCAGCCCGGGTTCTCCGGGTTGTGGCTCAGGTAGTCGTTCCAGAGAACTTCCGCGATGTCGGCCATGCCCATCGGCATGCCCGGATGACCGGAATTGGCGGCCTGAACCGCGTCGATGGCGAGGAAACGGACGGCGTTGGCGAGGTCGCGGCGGGTCGGCGTGGTCATCGGGCGGGGAATCCGGGGTCACCGGAGCGGGCGGCGGAGCCCGCTATTCTCCCATCCCAAGCCGCGCCCTGCCCGGCCGCTCGCCTAGTGGCCGACGCCGCCTTCGCTCGGCAGCGCTTCCGGCACGTCGGTGTGGCCGCTGCGGTGCGAGACGACGACCGCGGTGGCGAGATCGCCGGTCACGTTGAGCGCGGTGCGGCACATGTCGAGGAACGTGTTGACGCCGAGGATGATGCCGATGCCTTCGGCCGGCAGGCCGACGATGCCGCAGATCATCGCGATCACCGGCAGCGAGCCCGACGGAATGCCCGCCGTGCCGATACCACCGAGGATGCACAACACCAGCACCATCAGCTGATGACCGATGCCCAGGTGCAGGCCATAGACCTGCGCCAGGAACAGCACGGTGATGCCTTCGAACAGCGCCGTGCCGTGGTGGTTGGCCGATGCGCCCACCGTCAGTACGAAGCGCGAGACCTTGCGCGGCAGGCGCAGGTTTTCCTCGGCGACGCGCAAGGTCACCGGCAGCGTCGCACTCGACGATGCGGTGGCGAACGCGGTGAGCGTGGCTTCCTGCGAACCGCGGAAGAACGCGATCGGCGACATGCCGCCCATGAAGCGCACCCACAGCGGGATCACCACGAAGCCATGGATGAAGATCGCCAACAGCACGGTGATGACGAACCAGCCGAGGCTGAGCAGCACGTCGAGGCCGAGCTTGGCGCACAGCATGAACATGAAGCAGAACACCGCGTACGGCGCGAGCTTGATGAACATGCCGATGAGATGCATGCAGATCTCGAACAGGCCGTGCAGCGCGTTCTTGAAGGCTTCGGTGCCCGGTGTCGGACGCATCACCAGGCCGATGCCGAACATCAGCGCGAAGAACACGATGCCGAGCTTCTGCTTGTCATCGCCCATCGCACTGACGATGTTGTGCGGCACGATGTTGACCAGCAGATCCATGATGTTGAGCTGGTTGCCCTGCGTCGCGATCTCGCTGGCTTTGGCGAGATTGCTGCTCATCGCCCTCTGGATCAGCTCCGGCGACATGTGCGTGCCGGGCTGCAGCAGGTTGACGCAGACCAGGCCGATCGCGACCGCTGCGCCCGTCACCACGCCGGTGTAGATCAGCGTGCGCCAGCCGAGCCGGCCGAGGCTCGCGATGTCGCCCAGTTCCGCAACGCCGAGCACCAGCGCCGAGAACATCAGCGGGACGACCAGCATGAACAGCAGGTTGAGGAAGATCTGGCCGAACGGCTTCAGCAGGTACGTCGTCAGGTGTTCGACCCAAGCAGCGTCCGGCATCGTGGCGTGCACGACGAGGCCGATGACGGCGCCCAGCACGAAACCCAGCAGCACCTTGACGTGCAGGGGAAGGCCGCGCCGAGGGGCGGAAGTCGTTGCGTGCATGGTGGTCTCCGTCGAAGCGGTGCGAGCTTAACAAAGCGTCGCGCCCGCCCGTCGATCACCGTCGTCAGGTCCGCGGATACAGGGGAGGCAGGACGTCGCGCGCGGGGGCCTGCGCGGTGTGCCAGCACGGCCCGGTCGCAAAGGCGCTGCGTAGCCGCGCGCGCGCTTCGGCGGGATCGCCACCGCCCCAGCGCGCGCGACGCAGGTGCAGCACCGCGTCGCGCTGCGTCGCGTCATCCAGGCGCGCGGCGACGGCATCCAGATCGGGCGCGTCATTGCCGGCGAGCTGGCGCAGCACGGCCTCGATGTCGGCGAGGTCACCCAGCTCGAGTGCGCGCGACAGGCTGGGCAATCCGGATGTCGCGACAGACGACGCCGGGCGCTGCGGCTCGAGTGGTGAATTGGCGCCGGGCGCGGAGGATGTACCTGGCTGGCCCGGAGACAGCGGCGACACAGCACCCGTCGACATTTCAGCGGATGCGCTCGCCGCGAGTTCGCGCCTGCGCATCGACGCGGACCGCCACGCAAGGCCGACGACCAGCAGCGCCACGGCAATGCCAGCGATGCCGATCAGCACCCATCGACGATCGAATGCCCGTCCCGACGGCACGCCGGATGGCGACGCCGTGGTCGACGGCGCATCGTGCGGCGCGACTGCACCGGGTGCGACCTGCAGCGTGATGGGCGGCAGCTGCGTCGATCGCGCTTCGCCGGCGCGGCTGTCCCACCAGTCGATGCGCGGGCCGGGCACGACGAGCCGCCCTTCGCGCGTCGGCACGATCGAGAAACGTCGCTGCTCGCGCACGTGCGGACGCCCATCGACCATGGACTCGTCCGACTGCGCACGTTCGGGAAATACCTGCGCGCTGCCCGCCGCGCCGATGCGCAGGTCCGGCAACTGCGCGGCGCCGGCGCCATCCGCCTCCACTTCGACGACGACGTTCGCCGCGGCACCGACGCGCGCGGTCGTCGGCAGTTCGACGTAGCGCATCGTCAGCCCGCGCAGCGGCAGCCACGGCGTCGGCGCGTTCGCGGGAATCGGTCGCACGTGGAGGATGCGCGGACGCGCGACGGCGTTCAGCGCGGTCTGGCCGTCGCCGAAGAACTGGTCGAGCGCATTGCCGGTGCCGCGCCCTTCGAATCGCGCGGGCGGAACAACGAGTTCGCCGCTACGCTCCGGCACCAGCATGAAGCGGCGTTCCGTCACCACGTACGAGCGACCGCCGACCGTGCGCCGGTACTGCACGTCATCACCGACGCGTTGCAGGCTCGCGCCCGCGGGTTCCGGCTGATCGAGTTGCCCGGCGATCAGCGGAATCGCCGAATACAGACGCACGACCCAGCCGACCGACTGTTGCACGTACGGGTCCTGCGAGTCCGCTTCGCTTTCGATGAAGACGTCGGCATTGCCCGATGCCGCCGTCGAGGTCGGCGCCTGCGTCACCAGCAACGTGAGCGGCGCGGTGGCCTGCCCGCCCACGCGCAATGCCGGAATGCCGAGCAGGCCATCGCGCCGCGGGCGCAATGCGACGGCGTAGAGACTGCGTCGACTGAGCTGCCCGTTGACCCACTGCACCTGCTGCTGGCTCGCCTGCCCGCTGAGATCGAAGTCGCGCAGCAGCGGCGCGTAATCGGGCGCCGCGTTCGCATCGGTTTCGACGTTGAGCGTCGTGGCCTCGCCGAGCGCGATGCGATCGCGATCGAGCCATGCGCGCGTTTCGGCACTCACGGAACCTGCAAGCGCGAGCAGGACGATCGCGAACAGCGCGTGGAGGATGCGATTCATCGTCCGCCCCCGAGCTGACGACGCTCGTGTTCGAGCCGAAACTTCTCGCGCAGAAGATTGCCGGGCTCGTCGGGCACGCGCATCAACGCGGCCTCGTCGGACATGCGACGCTCGCGTTGCTGCGGTGTCAGCGACTTCTCCGGCGTCTTCTCGCCGTTCGCCTTCGCCTGCTGCAGCGCCTGCTGCATGCGCTGGCGCTGCGCCGCGTCGGCCTGCGCCTGGCGCGTCGCATCGGCAGGCTTCGGCGGCGACGCCGCGTTCTGCTTCTGCGGTGATCCGTTCGACGGCGTCTTCGACGAGGACTGTCCCTTGCACGCCGCATCGCCGGGTGCGCAGTTGCGCGGCTGTTGCGACTGCGACGACGCACCGCCCTTCTGCCCCGCCTGCTGTTGCTGGCCGCCCTTCGGTGGCGGCTGCTTCAAGGCCTTCAGCACCGCCGCGCGATTGGCGACTGCATCGGGCATGCCGCGCTGTCGGCGCAGCGCTTCGTCGTAGGCCGACACCGCCTCTTCGAGATGCCCGGCCTTCGCGAGTGCATTGCCACGGTTGTAATGCGCGTCCGCCGTGTCGGCCTTGGCGAAGTCGGCCGCCGCTGCATCGAATTTGCCACGTCGGTACGCCTCCACGCCGCGGTCGACGTTGTGCCAGGCGCGCTGGTCCGGACGGAAAAAGAGATCGGCGGCGAGCGACGGCCGCGGCAGCAGCACGACGGCGAGCAGCAACGCGGCTGCGCGCGGTCGTCGCGCGACGACGATCAGTGCGAGCAGCATTACCAGCGGCACCAGTCGGAAACCTTCGTCGGCCCATGCGCGCCCGCCCTCGCGCGCGCGGCGGGCGACACCTTCGCCCGTCGCGAACACCGCGTCATCACTGCCATCCAGCGCCAGCCGTGCGTACTCGCCGCCTCCGCTGCGGGCGAGGTCGCGCAGCGAGCCTTCGTCGAGCTGCACATGGATGCTCGCACCCCCCGGCGTCCGCACGTTCGCGCCGCTGGCACTGCCCAGCCCCAGCGCCGACACCGTGATCCCGGCGGCGCGTGCATCGCGGGCGGCACGTTGCGACGCGCTGTCGGCGTGGTCGGTGACGAGAACGATGCGGCCTCGCGGAAATCCGGCGCGCTCGATGAGTTCGCGCGACTGCGCGATCGCGCGCGCCGGCGACTGCCCATCGACCGGCATCACCGAAGGTTCCAGCGCATCGACGAACAAGGCGACGTTCGCGGCGTCGTCCGTCAACGGCGCGACCGTGAACGCGTCGTCCGCGAACGCGACCAGCGCGATCGGCCCGCTGCGTGGTGACTGCAGCAGGCGCGTCAGCCGTGCGCGCATCTGCGCGAGGCGTGTCGGTGGCATGTCCGTCGCCGCCGTTGCGCTCGACAGATCGACTGCGATCGCCAGCGGTTCGCGCGACTGCCACTCCGGCATCTCGACCTGACGCCATGCGGGGCCTGCGAGCGCGACCACCAGCAGCACGTATGCGATCGCGGCCAGCCACGCAACGATACGGTGGGTCGCAGTGCGACCCGGGACGAGCAGATGCGGCAGCAGATGCGGATCGACCGCGCGTCGCCACGCGGCGCCATCCGCGCGCCGACGTCGCAGCCACCACCACGGCAGCGGCAGCGCGAGCAGCGCGTACAGCCACTCGGGACGGAGCAGATTGACGGGACCGATCGCGATCATGTGCGCCTCCACTGCAGCGCGGCGAGCAGCGCGAACACGAACGCAGCGGCGAGCGGCCACATGTAGCGCTCGATGTGCGGACGTACCGCGCGCCCCGGTTGCGCGATGGGCTCGAGCCGATCGATCTCGGCGTAGATGCCGGCCAGCTGGCGCGTGTCACGTGCACGGAAGAAGCGTCCACCGGTGGTGCCCGCGATGTCGCGCAACGCCGCTTCGTCGATCTCGTCGTCACCGCCCGGTGCGGGAATCCGGAACCCGAACAGCGACAGGCCGCCTTCGCCACCGAACGCCACGGTGTGAATGCGAACGCCTGCATCGGCTGCGATGCGTGCCGCCTTGCGTGGATCGAGCATGCCCGCCGTGTTCACGCCGTCCGTCAGCAGCACGAGCACGCGTTCGCCCGCGGGTTGGTCGCGCAGTCGCCGTGTCGCAAGGCCGATCGCGTCGCCGATCGCGGTCTCCTGCCCGGCAAGCCCGACCACACTGTCGGCGAGCTGGTCGCGCACGGTCTCGCGATCGAGCGTGAACGGCGTAAGCACGTGTGCCTGGCGCCCGAAGACGAGCAGGCTGAGGCGATCGCCCGCGCGGCGATCGATGAAGTCCGACAACACCGCCTTCGCCGCAGTGAGGCGATCGACGACGTTGCCGCCGAGCTCCATGTCCGGTTCGTTCATGCTGCCGGACAGATCGAGCGCGAGCATCAGGTCGCGTCCCTTCGCCGGTGGCTGTACCGGTGGGCCGAGTTCCTGCGGTCGCGCCGCGGCCACGCAGAGCAGGATCCATGCGATTCCCGCAAGAATGCCGACGCCACGCCGCGCGCCGCGTGCGATCGCCGGGCCGACGATTTCGCGCAGCCGCTCGGGCGCGGGCATCCGCAACGCCGCACCATCGCTGCGCGGCGGCGGGACGAGACGCGCCACCAGCCACGGCAGCGGGATCGCGAACAACCACGCCGGCCACTGCAGCATCTCGAAGGCTTCGCGCACACCGATCACGCGCGACGCCCCATCAGCTCGACGAACCGCGCACGTGCCAGATCGACGGCCGCATCCGCGCTGCGCGCATCGACGCTCGGACGGAACGCACCGTCGAGCAGCAATCGTCCGGGCCCGTCTACAAAGCGAAGCTTCGGCGTCTCCAGAAGACGCAGCCAGTCATCGCCTTCGAGGCGATCCGCATCGGCGCGCACACGCCGCGATGCGCGACGGAGCAACTCCGAGCTTCGTGCGAGACGCGTCGTCGGCGACGATGCGTCGGCGAGTTCCGCATCGAACAAGGCGAGGGCGATCTCGCGACGGCGCGCGCGTGCGCGATGGAACCACACGACGGCCGCGACGAGGATGATCACCGCCGCCAGCACCATCCACCAACCGGGTGCGAGCGGCCACAGCGACGGCGCCGGTGGCCGATGCACATCGCGCAGGATCAGCCCGTCCGCCATCAGGCCACCTGCGCAACGCGGCCGCGCAGCAGTGCGAGGCACGCATCGGAGGGATCGGTGGTCGACAGCGCCATCACCCGCACGCCGCGGCCGGGCAGCGCTTCCGTCGCACGCTGCAACGGCGCGGCGAAGCGGGCCAGCCAGCGCTCGCGCACGACGCGGTCGTCGAGCGCCACTTCGATGCGCGCATCACCGGTGGAAAATGGCAGCCGCATCTGCGGCGGCATCGTCTCGATCGGATCGTTGAGCAGCACGATGGCGGCGTCGTGGTGGCGGGCAAGCGCGCTCCACCGATGCAGCGGCACGGCCTCGAGACTGGCGGGATCGGCGAGCACGACAACCCGCGCACCGGGACGAAGCAGGCGTTGCGCGCGTTCGAGTGCCGCCGGCAGGCCGAGGTCGTCGTCCGGGCGCTGCGAATACCAGCGCGAGAGTGCGTCGATCGCGCGCAATGCACCGCGCGGGCCGCCCGCGGGCGAGACCGGCGCCTCGCGCGGGCTTGCGCGCACGACGGCGACACGATCGCCCTCGCCCACCGCATTCCACGCGATCACGGCGCCCGCGCGCGCCGCCTGCACGGATTTGAACCGGACACGCGTGCCGAAATAGAGCGCGGGATTGGTATCGGCGACGAGCAATGTGAGCCGCTCGCGCTCGGCGTGGAAAACCTTCGTATGCGCGCGACCGGTGCGCGCCGTCAGCCGCCAGTCGACGTGGCGTGCGTCGTCGCCGACGGTGTACTCGCGCGACTCCGCGTACTCCATGCCGCGGCCGCGCATCGGCGAATTCGCGAGGCCGGCGTGCGCGGTCCGCACGCGACGCAGATGGCGCGGACTCGATGCGATGCCGCGCAGCGCGACCAGTTCCGCGATGGTGGGCGTGACGCCGTCGGCAACTGTGATGGTGGAATCGGTGCGCATGGCGGCGCGGTCAGGGCAGCGGCACCCGCGCCAGCAATTCGCCGACGAGGCGGCCACCGTCCCAGCCCTCGGCCGTCGCCTCGAAACTCGGCAACACGCGATGGCGCAGGACGTCGGGCGCGACGCTGCGCACGTCGTCGGGCGTCACGTAGTCGCGGCCTGCGAGCCAGGCATGTGCGCGAGCGCAGCGCTCGAGCGCGATCGAACCGCGCGGGCTCGCGCCCCAGGCGATGCGTCGCGCGAGCGCGGCGTCATAACGCTGCGCATCACGGGAAGCCAGCACGAGTTCGATGAGGTAGCGCTCGACCGCGGGCGCCACGTGCAACGACAGCACGTGGCGACGTGCGGCGAAGACATCATCGACCGACAGGCGTTCAATGGCCGCGCTCGGCGACGGCGCCGTCGCGGCAAGTCCGTCGCGCGCGCGCTCACGCGCGAGTCGAAGGATCTCCGTTTCGACCTCGGCATCGGGATAGCCGATGCGAACGTGCATGAGGAAGCGGTCGAGCTGCGCCTCCGGCAGCGGGAAGGTGCCTTCCTGTTCGATCGGGTTCTGCGTCGCCATGACGAGGAACAGCGGCGGCAGCGCATACGTTGCGCGACCCACCGTGACCTGCCGCTCGCCCATCGCCTCGAGCAGCGCGGACTGCACCTTCGCCGGCGCGCGATTGATTTCGTCCGCGAGCAGGAGGTGGTGGAAGATCGGACCGGCCTGGAATTCGAAACGCCCGTCCTGCGGACGCCAGACCTCGGTACCAGTGAGGTCGGCGGGCAGCAGATCGGGCGTGAACTGCACGCGGGCAAAGTCGGCATGCAGTCGCGCGGCGAGCGCGCGGATCGCGCTGGTCTTGGCGAGGCCCGGGGCGCCTTCGACGAGAAGATGTCCGTCGGCGAGCAGCGCGACCAGCAATCGTTCCACCAGCGTCGCCTGGCCGACGATCTCGGCCTGCAGCGACTCGCGCAGCCCGGTGAGAAGACGATGCAGACGCTCAGCGTCCGGAGCCGGATCCATGGAGTGTTCCTGCGCGTTCATGCCGGCATTCTGACCGGTTCAAGCGTCCGGAGTTCCAACGGCATCTTCACGTCGAACCGGACGCCCTAAACGGAAACGGGGCCGCAAGGGCCCCGTCCGTTGAACATAGTCGCGCGATGCTCAGCGCTGGGCGACGTGCAGCACCTTCGGCGTCACGAAGATCAGCAGCTCGGCCTTGTCCTTGGTGCGACCGTTCTTCTTAAACAGGTTGCCCAGCCACGGGATGTCGGCGAGGAACGGCACTTTGGTGAGGTCCTTGCGGTCGGTGAACTCGTAGACGCCGCCGATCACAACGGTCTGACCGTCTTCGACCAGCACCGCGGTGTTGACTTCGCGCTTGCTGATCTGCGGCACCTGGCCGATCGAGGTGTCGATGAAGCCTTCGACCTCGTCCTTCTTGACCGCCATGTTGAGGAAGACGCGCCCGTCATTCGTGATCGTCGGGGTGACGCGCATCTGCAGCACCACGTCCTTGAACTGGACGTTCGGCGTGGGAACCGCGCCGACGGCAGCGGGCGTCAGAGTTACGTATCCCACTTCTTTACCCTGCGTAATGACGGCTTCGCGCTGGTTGCTTGTGACGACGCGCGGGTTGGAAATGACCTCCCCTCGCCCTTCCGTCTGGAGTGCCGACAACTCGGCGTCGAGCAGATAACCGGCATTGAGGATCGACAGACCGATCGCACCCGCGGGGTTGCTCACCGGGAGATTCGTCATGAGCGTGCGCGTGATCGTCCGGGCCTCGCTCGTGCCGAGCGTGTTGTAGCGCGACTTCGCATTCTCGGAAGACGCTTCCGCCGAACCGCCGAAACCAAGCGAACTGCGATCTCCAGTCTTGCCGGATGCACCACTGATACCGAATTTCGCGCCCAACTCGCGGGAGAATGTATCCGTCGCGATAACAACGCGGGCCTCGATGACCACCTGATCGACCGGACGGTCGATCACGCGGATCAGCTCCTTCATCGCCGCAACCTTCTTCGGGATGTCGCTGATCATGAGCGTATTGGTGCGCTCATCCGCGACCAAGCGGCCGCGAGACGACAGGAAGCCGGTATCGCCGGTCTGCGAGCTACCAGCGCCTGAGCCTTGCCCGCCGCTCTGAATGCCCTTGGCTTCTGTCAGTGCCTTAAAGATGGCATCGGCGTTGTGGTAGTTGATCTGCACATACTCGGTGACGAGGTCGGTGCGGTTGTCGATCGCGATACGAGCGTCTTCGCGGTCCTGTTCGTACTTGGCGATCTCGGCCTGCGGCGCGATCCAGACGACGTTGCCATTGCGACGCTTGTCCAGACCCTTGGCCTGCAGAACGATGTCGAGCGCCTGGTCCCACGGCACGTTGATGAGGCGAAGGGTGACGTTGCCCTGCACGGTGTCGGCCGCGACGATGTTGAGACCCGACTCTTCCGCGATCAGCTGCAGGACGGTGCGAACCGGCACGTCCTGGAAGTTGAACGTGACCGGCTTGCCGGAATAGCGCGCGGAGGCATTGGCAGCCGAAATCTGCGCCGCCGCGGCCTTGACGTCCGCCGTGCCGCCGACAGCGCGCGAACTCGTGGCCGACTTCGGCGAAATCTCCACGATGTAGTCGCGACCCGTCTGGTACGCCATCGAATCAAACGATCCGCTGGTGTCCAGCACCAGCTGGGTACCGGCGCCACTGTTGCGAGGATCGATGCGCGTGACCGGCGTGGCGAAGTCGCTCACGTCCAGCGTCTTGCGCAGGTTGGCGGGCAGCTGCGCGTTGCCGATGTCGACAATGACATTGGAACCGGTCTTGCGCAGATCGGGCGTTGCGCCTTCGCCGCTGAAGTGCACCACGAGACGACCGGAGCCGTCTTCGCTGCGCTTGAAGTCGATGTCCGCGACCGAGACCGTACCCGGCAACTGCTTGGCCGGATCGAGGCTCGGAGCCGGAGCCACCGGCGCCGCGGGCGCCGGAGGTGCGGCCTGGACGCTGCCGAGCGCGGCGAGCATGCCGAGGGCGAGTCCCGCGAGCCGGGCCCCGATCAGGGGACGGGCCGTCCTTGCGGATTGGGCATTGTTAGAAGTCATGATCCTCATCCCCTCAACATCACTTGTTGTCGTCGAGTGACAGCGTGGCCGGACGTTCCAGCCAGCCACCCGCCCCGTCAGGCACCAGTTCCACCAGCTCGATGCGGTCCTCGAACACGCCGGTGACGCGGCCGTCGGACTGCCCCATGTAATCGCCCGGCCGGATGCGATAGGTCACCTTGTCGGGTGCCATCACCAGCGCGGTCAGACCGCCTCCCTTGCCCAGCGAACCGACCATGTCGAGGCTGTCGAGCGGGAAGGCTTCGAGCGGTTGCTTGCGACGCGCCGAGTCCGGGCGCGGTCCGTTGCCGTTGCCTTCGTCGGTGAAGGCCCGGCTGAACGGATCACGCAGCGACTGCGCGGCGTACTCGAACGTTTCGAATTGCTGCATCACCGGGAGCGGGTCCAGCGGGGGCGCGGGACGCGCCTTCACTTGGGCCACCCAGTTTTCGAGATTCGGCGCGTCACCCGGCGTGCTGGTCACGCCGCGCGCGCAGCCCGCGAGTGCGACGACGAGCACGGCACTCCGGACGATCAAGGATCGCATCGTCTGCATGTCAGCCTCCCTTCGCGCCGTTGGCCGGCGGCTGTCCCGCGGCCGGTGCCGCTGCGGCCTGCTTGGCCACCTCTTCCTCGTCGAGGTAGCGGTAGGTCTTGACCGTGCCGGACAGCTCGAGCAGACCGTTGCTCCCGACTTCGCCATTGCCGGCCTGCGCGTTTTTCGGCTTCAGCGAGATGTCGTGCATGGTCATGATGACCACGCGCGGCAGCGATGCGACACCGCTCATGAAGGCACCGAACTGGTGATAGGTGCCTACCATGCGGAGCGCGATCGGCTTCTCGGCATAGAAGTCCTTCGGCTGTTCGTCACCCGGCTGGAACAGTTCGTTGGTGATGCCCGTCGCGAGCGCGGTCTGCGAGATGTCGACGATGAGGTCGGGCATCTCGTTCTTGCTCGGCAGCTGGCGGAGCATCTGCTGAAGCTGCGCCTCCATCTGCACGAGCTGTTGCTTCAGCGCGCCCAGATTCGCGGCTTCGCCCTGCTTCTTCTCGTACGTCTGGCGGAGATCGGCCTCGGTGTGCTCGAGGTTCGTCAGCTCATCGCGCTTGTCGCTGATGAAGAGGAACCAGGCCAACGCGACGATCAGCACGCCGATCACCGTGCAGAAGATCATCTTCGCCTGGCGAGGCCACGAGCCGATGTTGTTGAAGTCGAGGCTCTTGAGATCCATTTTCCGGCTCACGACTTGCCTCCCGGAGTGGTCGACGCGGCAGCAGGTGCCGGGGCCGGCGTGGCCGGAGCTGCGGCAGGCGCAGGACCCGTCGCCGGGGCATTCGCCGCAGGCGCAGCCGCCGGCTCCGCATCCGGAACGCCATCGCCATCGGTGTCACGCGGCGCGTTCGGGTCGGCGAGCTTCACGCTCAGGCTGAACTGGTACGGCAGCCCCTTGTCCTCACCCTTGGCCTCGATGACCGAGAGCTGCGGGTCCGTCATCCAGCCCGAGCCCTCGAGGTTGCGCATGTAGGTCGAGACGCGCGCATTCGACTGCGAACGACCTTCGAGCGTCAGCGACTGGTCATCCTGCTTGATCGAGGTGAGCACGACGCCGTCCGGAATCGTGCGGACCAGCGAGTCGAACAGATGGACCATCTGCGAGCGGCTGGCCTGCAGCTTCTCGATCACTTCCTTACGGGCCAGCAGACGCGCCTTCGTCTTGTTGAGCTCGGCGATCTCGGTGATCTGCTTGTCGACGTCGTCGATCTGTTGCTGGACGTACGCGTTGCGTGCGTTCTGACCGTCGATCTGGTTGCTGAAGTACATGTTGATGCCCATCGCGAGCACCAGCGCACCGACGGCGGTCACGCCCAGCATCACGCCGAATTCCTTCTGGCGCTGCTTGCGGCGCTCGGCACGCCACGGGAGGAGATTGATGCGTGCCATCAGTCGAAGCTCCTCAGCGCGAGCCCGCAGGCGATCATGAGCGAGGGCGCGTCCTGCGCGAGGGCGTGCGGCTGCACGCGCGGCCCCAGCGTCATGTTCGCGAGCGGGTTGGCGACCATCGTCGGCACGCCGATCTGGTCCTCGAGCATCCGGTCGATGCCGGAGATCGAGGCGCCACCGCCGGCGATGACGAGCTGGTCGACGCGATTGAATTCGCTGCCCGCGTAGAAGAACTGCAGCAGGCGGCTGATCTGCTGGACCATCGCCTCCTTGAAAGGCTCCAGCACTTCCGTCTGGTAGCCCTCGGGGAGGCCGCCCTGGCGCTTGGCCTGGCCGGCTTCCTCGTACGAGAGGCCATAACGGCGCATCACCTCGTCGGTGAGCTGCTTGCCGCCGAAGACCTGCTCGCGGCTGTAGATCGTGCGGCCATTCCGCAGCACGTACAGCGTGGTCATGGTGGCGCCGGAGTCGACGAGGGCGACGAGACCGTCGCGCGGCGTCTTCAGCTGCTCGGAGAGGAGCGCGAAGGCGTTCTCGATCGCGAAGCTCTCGACGTCCATGACCCGCGCCGTCAGGCCACCGAGTTCCAGCGCCGAGGCGCGGATCTCGACGTTCTCCGAGCGCGACGCCGCCAGCAGCACCTGGAGCGTGTCCGGCGTGTTGGGCATCGGGCCGAGGACTTCGAAGTCGAGGTTCACTTCGTCGATCGGATACGGCACGTAGTTCGCCGCTTCCAGTTCGACCTGGGCCTCGAGCTCGTCACCGTCCAGATCGGACGGCATCGGAATGACCTTGGTGATGACCGCCGACCCGGCGACTGCCGCGGCAGCCCCCTTGGCGCGCGTACCCGACCGGGCCACGGCGCGCTTGATGGCTTCGCCCACCGCCTCGACCTCGACGATGTTCTTCTCCACCACGGCATTGGGCGGCAGCGGTTCCACCGCATAGTGCTCGACGCGGTAGCGGTTGCCGGCTCGGGTGAGCTGCAACAGCTTGACGGCGGTCGAGCTGATATCCACGCCAACCAAGGCCGGCTGGCTCTTCGTGATCACGCCCACTATCGAATCTCCCCTGCCGCTGGCGATTTAGACGCACTTCCTCGCGGCACTGCCTAGATAACGGACTTTTCACCGTGTGGCAACCGGGTCATCACGATTCGTGATGTCCCCGACAAAAACCCGTCACCGGCTGGATGAACGGTTGGGACGGGGACTTGCCGGATTTCCGACGCCGTGCCGGGCACGGCTTCGCAGGGCGTCCCCTATACTCGGCTTATCGATTTCTTTACGCGACGTTCCCCCGATGCCCCGTATCCGACGCCTCCTCCGCTGGGCGCTCTTCGCCAGCGCCGGCCTGCTGGTTCTCGGCCTGATCGCCGCCGGCGCGCTCTACGCTGTGATCGCGCCGAAGCTGCCTGACGTGGAGACCCTGCGCGACGTGCAGCTGCAGGAGCCGATGTACGTCTACGCCAAGGACGGGCGCCTGATGGCCCTGTTTGGCGAGACCCGCCGCTACCCGGTCGACATCGAGAAGGTCCCCGACCTGCAGAAGAAGGCGTTCATCGCCATCGAGGACTCGCGCTTCTACGAGCACCACGGCGTCGACCTGACCGGCGTGCTGCGCGCCGTCTGGCTGCTGGCGACGACTCACGACAAGCGCGTCCCCGGCGGCTCGACCATCACCCAGCAGGTCGCCCGCCAGTTCTTCCTGAGCAACGAATACAGCTACACCCGCAAGCTCGCGGAAATGCTGCTGGCCATGCGCATGGAGCGCGAGCTCAGCAAGGACGAGATCTTCGAGCTCTACCTCAACGTCAGCTTCTTCGGTAACCGCGCCTACGGCGTCGCCGCCGCGGCCGAGTACTACTACGGCAAGCCGCTCGACAAGCTGTCGCTGGACGAGATGGCCTCGCTTGCCGGCATTCCGAAGTTCCCGTCCGCGGCCAACCCGATCAGCAACACGGCCCGCGCGAAGGTGCGTCGAGACTACATCCTCGATCGCATGGCGGAACTGAAGTTCATCAGCCCGAGCCAGGCCGCCGAGGCCAAGGCCGTGCCGATGCACGCCACGCCGCACGAACGCCCGGTCGAGGTCTATGCACCGTACGTGGCCGAGATGGTCCGTCAGGAAATGCTCACGCGGTACGGCCCCGAGGCACTGACCAAGGGCTACCACGTCTACACGACCATCGATCCGACGCTGCAGGCCGCCGCGGACGCCGCCGTGCGCGAAGGGCTGCATACCTACGACCGCCGCCACGGCTGGCGCGGTGCGGAACGCCATTTCGACCTGACCGACGCCGAAGACGCCAAGGCCGCGGCCCGCCACCTGGCGGCATTCCCGGCGCAGGGTGACCTGTTGCCCGCCGTCGTGCTCGCCGCGCGGGCGGGCAGCGCCGACGTTGCGCTCGCCGACGGCCGCACGATCACGCTCGACGCCGCGCATACCTGGGAAAACGCCAGCTACGCGACGCTCAAGCGCGGCGACATGGTGCGCGTGAGCCGGGTCAAGCCTGCCGATGCGACCAAGCCGGCCGACCCCGCCGCGCCGGTGGCGTACCGCCTCGACCAGTTGCCCAGGGCGCAGGCCGCGCTCGTCTCCATCGACGCCATGAACGGCGCGCTGCGTGCGCTGACCGGTGGCTACAGCTTCGCCGGCAACAAGTTCAACCGCGCGGTGCAGGCCAAGCGCCAGCCCGGCTCGAGCTTCAAGCCGTTCGTGTATTCGGCGGCGTTCGAGCGCGGCTTCAATCCGGCCTCGATCGTTCTCGACGCGCCCGTCGTGTTCAAGGATCGTGTCGGCCACCTGTGGCGCCCGCAGAACGACACCGGCAACTTCGCCGGCCCGATGCGGCTTCGCGAGGCGATGGTGCAGTCGCGCAACCTGGTGTCCGTGCGCCTGCTCGACGCGATCGGCGTTGATTACGCACGCAAGTACATCAGCCACTACGGTTTCGACGAAGCCTCGCTGCCGCCGAACCTGTCGATGTCGCTGGGTACCGCGTCGCTGACGCCGCTGTCGGTCGCGCGTGGCTACGCGGCGTTCTACAACGGCGGCTACCGCATCACGCCGTGGTTCATCGACACGGTGAAGGATCGCAACGGCGCGGTGATCTTCAAGGAGAAGCCGCTCACCGGTTGCCACGGCTGCACGGTCATCGCGAACGCGGGCGGCACTCCGACCGTGCAGGCGCCCAACGCGGTGGTCGACGGCTTCAACCTCGGCCCGACGCCCGGCGCGCCTGCGCCCACGGATGCCAACGCGAAGCCCGCCTCGACCGCTGACGCATCGAAGTCGAAGAAGGTCGACACCACCGGCATGGCGCTGGCGCCGCGCGCGATCGACGAACGCATCGGCTACCAGATCGTTTCCATCCTGCGCGACGTCGTGCTGCGCGGTACCGGTACGCCGGCGCGCGTGCTCAACCGCGAGGACGTCGGTGGCAAGACGGGCTCGACGAACGACCATCGCGATGCCTGGTTCTCCGGCTTCGGCGGCCCGTACATCACCACGGTCTGGGTCGGTCGCGACGACTTCAAGTCGCTGGGCTACCGGGAGTACGGCGGTCGCGCCGCGCTGCCGATCTGGATCGACTACATGCGCGTCGCGCTCAAGGACCAGCCGATCCAGCCGAACGATCCGCCGGAGGGCATGGTCAAGGTCGCGGTCGGGCCGGGCGGCCGCCTTCTGCCGGGTGCAACGGGCGGCATCACCGAATGGGTGAAGGCCGAAGACCTCGAGCGCATGCAGAACGACATCGATTACGGGCCGACGCCGGACCATCAGGACACGAACTCCGAAGAGTCGTTCGACATCTTCTGATGGTCTGAACGGATGTCGACGCCGCGACAACGGGCGTCGACATGGGCGTGCTAGCGTGCAGGTGCCGGCGCGTGCCGGCGGCGGACTGTTCGCCTCGCTTGCCACGGAGCCTCGCCATGCGCCCTGCCCGTCAGCACGCCCACCAGCACGCGCAGTCCCGCCTCCGCGAACGTCGCGAACGCCTCGCCGGCGAAGCTGCGCGCCTCATGGCCGAGAGCGGCATCGCCGACTACCACCAGGCCAAGCGCAAGGCCGCCGAACGCCTCGGCATCCATGACGACGCGTCGCTGCCGCGCAACACCGAGATCGAGGCGGCGCTGCGTCAGTACCAGCGCCTGTTCGGGCGCGACAGCATCGGTGAGCTGCGTCGGCGTCGCGAAGCCGCACTCGAAGCGCTCCGCTTCTTCCGTGCGTTCGATCCGCGCCTGGTCGGGCCAGTTCTCGAAGGCACGTCGGACGCACGTTCGCCCGTGATGCTCCACCTGCATGCGGACGACGCCGAAGCGGTGCATCGCTTCCTCGTCGAACACGACGTGCCCGCGCAGTCGCGCAATCGCCGCCTGCGCCTGGATCGTCACCGCGACGGCGATTTTCCGGTGTGGGTGTTCAGCGCCGAAGGCCTCGCCTTCGACGTGACGGTGCTCCCGCACGATGTGCTGCGGCAGGCGCCGCTGTCGCCAGTCAACGAGAAGCCGATGCGGCGCGCGAATCTCGCGCAGCTGCGGGAGATCGTCGCGGAAGCGGAGATCGAGGATTTCGAGCGCGGGCTGGAGTAGGCGCGCGCTCTGATCATGCGCGTACGAAGCGCTGCCCGTGACCGGCATCGTTAACGTCGCACCGTCCGCTGGCACTTTCCTCAGCGTGTCGCGGCACGATGCGGCAACAGGTCGTCGCTACGCGGTCGGCTGACGTCCCAAAACGACGAAGCCGCGGACATGCCGCGGCTTCGAGGTCTCGCAACAACTTCGCGTGGCATCAGCGCTTCGATGCGTCCACATAATCGCGCTGCGCGGCGCCGGTGTAGATCTGGCGCGGACGACCGATCTTGTTCTCTGGATCTTCCTGCTGCTCCAGCCAGTGGCTGACCCAGCCCGCGGTGCGCGCGATCGCGAACATCACGGTGAACATCTCGACCGGAATGCCCAGCGCCTTGTAGATGATGCCCGAGTAGAAGTCGACGTTCGGGTAGAGCTTGCGCTGCACGAAGTACTCGTCCTTCAGCGCAGCCTCTTCGAGCTTCATCGCGACTTCGAGCAGCGGGTCGTTGACGCCCAGCTCGCCGAGCACGTCGTGCGTCATCTTGCGCACCAGTGCGGCGCGCGGGTCGTAATTCTTGTAGACGCGGTGGCCGAAGCCCATCAGGCGGAAGCCCGAGTTCTTGTCCTTGGCCTTGTCGACCGCGCTGCTCACGTTCTCGGGGCGACCGATCTCGGCGAGCATCTTGAGCACCGCCTCGTTCGCACCACCGTGCGCCGGTCCCCACAGCGCTGCGACGCCGGAGGCGACGCAGACGTACGGGTTGGCGCCAGTCGAACCGACCAGGCGTACCGTCGACGTCGAGGCGTTCTGCTCGTGGTCGGCGTGCAGGATGAAGAGCAGGTCCAGCGCCTTCGCGGCGACGGGGCTGAGCTCGAGCGGCTCGGCCGGCACTTCCTTCATCATGTGCAGGAAGCGCGTGGTGTACTCGAGCGAATTCTTGGGGTAACGGATCGGCCAGCCGATCGAATAGCGATGGCAGGCGGCGGCGATCGTCGGCACCTTCGCGATCAGGCGAATCGCGGCGAGGCGGCGCTGCGCCGGATCCTCGAGGTCGAGATCGTTGTGATAGAAGCTCGCCATCGAGCCGAGCATGCCGACCAGCATCGCCATCGGATGCGCGTCGTGGCGGAAGCCGTAGAGGAACGTGCGGAAGGCCTCGTGCATCATCGTGTGATGCGTGACCTCGTGCTCGAACGACGCGAACTCCTGCGCGTTCGGCAGTTCGCCGTTCATAAGCAGGTACGCGACTTCGAGGAAGTTCGACTTCTCGGCGAGTTGTTCGATCGGGTAGCCGCGGTACAGCAGCACGCCGGCGTCGCCGTCGATGTACGTGATCGCCGACTTGCAGCTGGCGGTGGCGGTGAAGCCGGGGTCGTAGGTGAAGCAGCCGGTTTCCTTCGGCAGCTTGGCGATGTCGATGCACGGCGCGCCCAGAACGGGGTGCTGCACGGGCAGGGTCACGGTGGCATCGCCGGCGGTCACGCTGACCTGCTGCAGGCCGGATTTGTTCTCGGACACGGAGCGCTCCTGGGAGGCATGCGGCGCTGTCGCCGCGCGGAGGAGAAGGTTCTTTAGCGATCGATTCGCAAGCCGCGGATTATCGCACATACGCCTGCGTCGGCAGGCTGTGTCCTTCGTCCAATGGCGTGAAGCCGCCGCCGCGAAAGCCCCGGCGGATGACGGGCAGCGGACACCGGAAACGCCAACGGCCGCCCAAGGGCGGCCGTTGTGCGACATCGGTGCGGGCGGACCCGCGACGCGATTACTTCTGGGCGTAGCGCTTGCGGAACTTGTCCACGCGACCGCTGGTATCCACGATCTTGTGCTTGCCCGTATAGAACGGGTGCGAGGCCGACGAGATATCGACCTTGATCAGCGGGTACTCGTTACCGTCTTCCCACTTGATCGATTCCTTGGTCGGCATCGTCGAGCGGGTGAGGAACGAAAAGTCCGTGGTGACGTCCTGGAAGACGACTTCGCGGTAGTCCGGATGGATGCCGGTCTTCATGGCATGCACCATTAAGGGATTCGGGGAGCCGCGCAGTATAGAGACCTCGCCCGGCCCGTGCAAGCCAGGTGACGGCCGGGTCGGCTGAACGGCTTTCAGGCGCCCAGCGCCTCGCGCATGCGGCGCTCGAACCGGGCCTGGTCGTAGCGCATCAGGATCCGGCAGTTGTCCGGCGCGCCGTCCTGGCGGTTCCAGTCGACGACGGTCGCGCCGCGGGTGTGGCGGCCTTCCAGCTCGATGACGACCGGGCGGTCGACCAGTTCTGCAGCCGCCTCCGGCTCCAGTGCATAGGCCATCGCCAGCGCGTCCGCAGCGTGCCAGTGATCGCCTCGCCGATCGCTGGACCAGAGCCGGGTCTGCTTCGAGATCGCGTCGTAGAAGCGCGCCTTCGGATGCTCCGCCTGCAGCCAGCGCTCGATCTCCTCATGCGCGAAGCCGTGGGCGATCGTCGCCTCCCAGTCCGCGAGGTCGATGTGCGGGAAGGCTTCGAACACGATGCGTGCGGCTTCGGGATCGAACGCGATGTTGAATTCGGCCGCAGGCGTGATGTTGCCGTGCGCGGTGACCGAGCCGCCCATCACGACGAAACGCCCGATGCGCGATGGCAGCGTCGGATCGAGCTTGAGCGCGACGGCGATGTTCGTCAGCGGTCCGAGCGCCACCAACAGCAGGCGACCGGCGTGCTCGTGCGAGAGCCGCAGGATCGCGAGCGCCGCGTGCTCGGCCTCGGCCTGCTTCGTCGCCTTTGCATAGCCGGTGTCGCCGAAACCGTCGCGGCCGTGCACATAGGCGGCGTCCCGCGCGGGATGCAGCAGAGGCGAGTCGCAGCCGGCGAACACCGGTACGTCGACGTTCGCGACTTCGCAGAGCTTCAGCGCGTTGGAAACGGTGTGCTCGAGGCCCACGTTGCCCGCGGCGATGGTCAGGCCGACCACACGATGGCGCGGATCGTTGAAGGCCATCAGCAGGGCCAGGGCGTCGTCCACGCCGGGATCAGTATCGATGAGAAGCGGAATCAGATCGTTCATCGACCGATTATGCAGAAGGCGGCCGTCGTGTCACGCGGATGCGTAGCGCACTGCACCGCCGACCCAACGCGCCACGACCCGCGCGGCGAGATCAGGCGCACGCTCGGCGACGCGTTCGCCGAGCGCCTGCACGCGCGGCAGCAGGTCGGCATCGCGCTGCAGGTCCGCCACACGGAATTCGGCGAGACCGGTCTGTCGCGTGCCCAGCAGTTCGCCCGGTCCGCGCAGTTCCAGATCGCGTTCGGCGATGACAAACCCATCGTTGGTCTCACGCATGGTCGACAACCGCTCGCGCGCCATCTGCGACAGCGGCGGCTGGTAGAGCAGCACGCAGCTCGACTGCGCACTGCCCCGCCCGACTCGCCCACGCAGCTGGTGCAGCTGCGACAGGCCGAGGCGCTCGGCGTTCTCGATGATCATCAGCGAGGCGTTCGGCACGTCGACGCCGACTTCGATCACCGTCGTCGCCACCAGCAGGTCGGTCTCGCCGTTCTTGAACGCGAGCATCGCCGCCTGCTTCTCGGCGGGCCGCATGCGCCCGTGCACGAGACCGAGTCGCAGCTCGGGAATCTGTGCGGTGAGCTCGTCGAACGTCGTCTGCGCGGCCTTGGCCACGACCTCGTCGCTTTCGTCGATCAACGTACAGACCCAGTACGCCTGCCGACCTTCGGCGCACGCACGACGGATGCGCTCGACCAGTTCGGGGCGACGATCGGAGCCCAGCACCACCGTCGTGACCGGCGTACGGCCCGGCGGCAATTCGTCGATCGTCGACACGTCGAGATCGGCGTACGCCGCCATCGCGAGCGTGCGTGGGATCGGCGTCGCCGTCATGACCAGCTGGTGCGGCACGGTGCCGTGCGCGAGCGAACCCTTGTCGACCAGTGCAAGCCGCTGGTGCACGCCGAAGCGATGCTGCTCGTCGACGATGGCGAGCGCGAGGTCGCGGAACGTCACACCCTGCTGCATCAGCGCATGCGTGCCGACGACGACCTGCGCCGCGCCCGATGCGACGTCGGCCAGCACGTTTGCACGCGCCTTGCCGGTGACCTTGCCCGCAAGCCACTGCACGCGCACGCCGAGCGGCTCCAGCCAGCCGCGCAGGTTGTTGAGGTGCTGCTCGGCGAGCAGCTCGGTAGGCGCCATCAATGCGGCCTGCTTGCCGGTGCCGACGGCGAGCAATGCGGCCATCGCGGCGACCACCGTCTTGCCGGATCCGACGTCGCCTTGCACCAGTCGGAGCATCGGCACCGGCTGCGCGAGGTCGACGGCGACTTCGTCGAACACGCGCGCCTGCGCATTCGTCAATGCGAACGGCAGCGCATCGCGCAAACGCATCGCTTCGCGCGCTTCATCGAGCGCAGGCGCGATGCGTGCGCGATGCGCGCGTCGCTGGCCGCGCAGGCTCAGGTGATGTGCAAGGAGTTCTTCCAGCGCGAGCCGGCGTTGCGCCGGATGGCGACCCGACAACAGCGCGGCGATGTCGTCGTCGGCCGACGGTCGGTGCACCGTGACCAGTGCTTCGCGCAATGACGGCAGGCCGAGGTCCGACCACCACGACACCGGCAGAAGTTCCAGCGCATCGTCCGACGGCAGCCGCTCCAGCGCGAGCCCGATGAGGCGCCGCAGCGTCGCCGGCGCAACGCCTTCGATCTGCGGATACACCGGATCCAGCGCGTTGCCGAGCACTTCGTCGGCTTCGACTACGCGATAGCTCGGATGCACGATCTCCAGCCCCTGCGGACCCAGGCGCGGCGTGCCGTAACAACGTAGCCGCGTGCCAGGTTGGAACTGCGCGACCTGCGTGGCGCGGAAATGGAAGAAGCGCAAGACGAGCGTCGCGTGCGATTCGTCCGAGATCGCGACGCGCAACATCGGTCGGTAGCGAAAGCCTTTCTCGACCGCCTCGACCACGCCTTCGACCTGCGCGGCGGTGCCGGCTTGGAGGTCACGGACAGGCACGATTTTCGTGCGGTCCTCGTAGCCACGCGGCAACTGCAACCACAGGTCCTGCAGCGTGGCGAGCCCGCGTGAGGCGAGTTTTTCCGCGAGGGCCGGCCCGCAGCCACGCAGCGACGTCAGCGGCGCATCGCCGGCCGGCGCGAGAGCAGGCGTCGGTCGCGCCGCGCGGGGCATCGATCAGCCGAGGACGAGGATGGCGTCGACCTCGAAGTGCGCGCCCTTGGGCAGGCCGGACACCTGGATCGTCGAGCGGGCCGGATACGGCGCCTGGAAGTACTCCGCCATCACCGCATTCACCGCGGCGAAGTCGCCGAGATCGGTGAGGTAGAGACCGAGGCGCACGACGCCGTCGAGCGAACCACCGGCGGCCTCACAGACCGCGCGCAAGTTGTCGAATGCGCGGCGCGCCTGGGTGGCGATATCGCCAGTGACCAGTTCACCCGTCGCCGGATCGAGCGGGATCTGGCCGGACAGGAACACCGTGTCGCCGGCGCGCACCGCCTGCGAATACGGGCCGATGGCGGCGGGGGCACGGTCGGTATGGATCGGCTGGCGCATGGCGGTCGTGACGTGGGGATGTGCGCGGAATGGTACGCGGTGCGGCGGCGTCGATTGTCGGCGTGGGCGTCGCACCATGCGCGACGGCGCACGCACGACGGGGTCAGCCGCGCATCACCCACGGTACCGCGGCGACGATGACACCCACCGCGACCAGCAACAGCGCACTTGAAATGAAGTACGGGACGACCATGAGCACGATGCCGGCGACCAGCGGAGGGGGCGCGCCCTGCTTGCGTCCGTAGATGAAATAGCCGAGTCCGACGGAACTCAGCAGCACGCCGAGCAGCAGCAGCGTCGTGTTCATGCGGACGGGTCGCGCGCGGCGACCGGTGGATTGCCCTCTGTCCGAGCACGCGATGTATCCATCTACTGGGCACCTGCGCGCACGGCATCCATCAGCGCGACGAACGCTGGCGATATCGATGCCCAGACGTCACGGTCATCGCCGAACACGCGCGCGAGCACCGCCAGCGACGCAGCCGCGTGGTCGGCCGGCAGCTTCGCGGCCTGCATCAGGCGATCGGCGAGCTGTTCGAGTTCGCCGGACTCCAGCCCGACGCGCGTCGCCGACGCCGCGCACTGGCGGACTTCGATTGCCGCCTGCTCCAGCAACTGCGCAATGTTCGACACGTCAGATGCGCTGCACGCCCAGCGCCACGGCCAGCTTGCGCACCTTGCGCATCACGTCCGCGAGGTGGCGGCGGTCGCTGACTTCGATGCCGAAGCGCAGCACTGCGACGTTCGCGTCGCGCTCGATGTATTCGACGCGATCGATGTTCGCCTTCGCCTCGGCGATCGCCGCCGCGATCTGCGCGAGCGCGCCGGGGCGGTTGTCGACTTCGATCTTGAGCGCGGCGTGGAAATCGCCGTGCACTTCGCGATCCCAGCCGATCGGCACCCACCGATCGGGCGACTTGCGATAGTCGGCAACGTTCGGGCAATCGAGGCGATGCACGACGATACCGCGGCCCGCCGTGTGATAGCCCATGATCTCGTCGCCCGGCACCGGCAGGCAGCAGCTGGCGAACGAGATGACGCCCTTCTCGTTGCCGGTGATCAGGATCTTGTCCTGCACGCCGTCGATCAGGTCTTCGGCACGCGGCTTGAGGTTCGCGCCACGCTCCCGCACCAGCGTAAGTGCGACCTGCGACGGCATGCGATTGCCGAGTGCGATGTCGGCGAGCAGCGCTTCCAGGCGCGGATAACGATTTTCGGTGAGATACGCGTTGAGCCGATTGGCGGGCACGCGCTCCAGCGAGGTGTCGAGCGCTTCGAGCGCGCGGTCGAGCATGCGATGCCCGATCTGCACCGCATCCTCGTGCTCGAGCTGCTTGAGTTGCTGGCGGATCGCCGTGCGCGCCTTGCCGGTGACGACGAACTCCAGCCATTGCGGCTTCGGCGTCGCCGAGCGCGCCGTGATGATGTCGACGCGCTGACCGCTCGCGAGCTTCGTACGCAGCGGCACCAGCTTGCCGTCGACGCGTGCCGCGACCGATGTGTTGCCGATGTCGGTGTGCACGGCGTAAGCGAAGTCGAGCGCGGTCGAATTGCGTGGCAGCGAGAGGATGTCGCCCTTCGGCGTAAAGACGTAGACCTCATCAGGGAACAGGTCGACCTTGACGTTTTCGAGGAATTCGAGCGACGAGCCGGCGGACCGCTGGCTTTCGACCAGATTCGTGATCCAGTGATGCGCACGGTTCTGCGCACTGTTGAAGCCGTCACCGCCGAACTTGTACGACCAGTGCGCCGCGATGCCGCGTTCGGCGACGAGGTCCATCTCTTCCGTGCGGATCTGCACTTCCACCGGCGAGCCGTACGGCCCGAACAGCACGGTGTGCAGCGACTGATAGCCGTTCGCCTTGGGAATCGCGATGAAGTCGCGGAAGCGCGAGTCGAGCGGCTTGTACGTCGCGTGCGACACGCCGAGCGCGCGGTAGCAGTCGCCCACATTGCGCACCACCACGCGGAAGCCGAAGACATCCATCACCTGGCGGAAGCTCTTATGCTCCGTGCGCATCTTGGTGTAGATGCTCCATGGCGACTTCACCCGGCTCACCAGCCGGTGGATGAGCTTTTCCTTGGCCAGCTTCTGGGCGAGTTGCGCCTCGATCTGCGCGAGCAGTTCGCGGCGCATCACCGGCTGCGTGCGGATGCGCTTGGAAATGACGGCATGGCGCCACGGATGCAGCGCACGGAAACCGTGATCCTGCAGCTCGGCCTTGAAAAGGTTCATGCCGAGGCGCTGCGCGATCGGCGCGTAGATCTCCAGCGTCTCGCGCGCAATGCGCTTGCGCGACTCGGGGTTCTGCGCCCCAAGAGTGCGCATGTTGTGCAAACGATCAGCGAGCTTGATCAGGATGACGCGCAGGTCGCGCGACATCGCCAGCAGCATCTTGCGGAAGCTCTCGGCGGCGGCTTCCTGGCGATCGCGGAACTGCAGCTTGTCGAGCTTGGTGACGCCGTCGACCAGCTCCGCCACCGTCGGGCCGAATTCCTCCGTCAGCTGCTCGTGGCTGAGCTCGGTGTCCTCGAGCGTGTCGTGCAGGATCGCGGCGATCAGTGTCTCGACATCGAGCCCCTGCTCCGCCAGCACCTTCGCCACGGCGACCGGATGCGTGATGTACGGTTCGCCGGACTTGCGGGTCTGCCCCGCATGCGCGGCGGCACCAATCCGCCAGGCCTTGCGCAGCTGTGCGCGCTGCTCGTCGGTGAGATAGGACGCGGCGCGCTCGAGCTCGAGGACGTACTCCGGCACCTCGTCGGTGGATACCGGCGGAGGCGCGACGGTCTTCGGGCTGGCGACGCGATCGAACGAACTCATTACGACCGACTATACGTCCGCGTCCCCACTGCGCAACGTTTCCCGCGCGCCCAACCGGCCGCTGGTTTCGGCGCGGGCCATGAAGCGTGACGAGGCGCAGAAACGACGAACCCCGCCGAAGCGGGGTCCGTTCATCTCGATGCGAGTGACGACGATCAGTCGTCGCCCTTCGACATGTCGTCATCGGCGACCACCTCGGCGGCGGCCCACTCGAGCGCTTCACGCTCCTTGCGCTCGCGCTCGGCCTTCTCGACGGCGTCGATGTATTCGTTGTCGATGCGGCGCGCGGCGATTTCGCGCAGCGCCAGCACGGTCGGCTTGTCGTTGGCTTCGTTGTCGAGCTGTGCGTCGACGCCGTTCGCCAGCTGGCGGGCGCGCTTGGAGGCCATCATGACCAGCTCGAAGCGGTTGTCGACGACCTTCAGGCAGTCTTCTACGGTGATGCGGGCCATGGGGCTCCCGGCGGCCGGACGGCGCGCCACGTGATGCGAAAGGGGGTCGCAGTGTAGGGCTGCCCCGCCGTCGAGGCAAGCCTTTCCTTTGGAATCAGTCAGTTAGCCGAGAAACGGCAGCTCAGGACGGGTCGTCGACCAGCAGCGCCGTGATCAGTCGCTGGTGCCGCGCAACCTGCGGATCGCGGCGCAGGCGGCTCGCGGTGAAGATCGCGCACATCTCGGCCACCGCGGTCTCGAAGTCCTCGTTGACGATGAGGTAGTCGAACTCGCCGTAGTGGCTCATCTCCTCGCGCGCGGCGGCGAGGCGCTGGGCGATGACGTCCTCGCTGTCCTGCCCGCGCTTGCGCATCCGCTCCTCGAGCGCGGCGCGCGAGGGTGGGAGGATGAAGACGGAAATCGCGTCCGGCACCTGGGCGCGGACCTGGCGGGCCCCCTGCCAGTCGATCTCGAGCAGGACGTCGCGGCCGGAATTGAGTTGCGGCTCGACCGACTGACGCGCCGTGCCCTTCCAGTCGCCATGCACCAGCGCGTGCTCGAAGAAGTCGCCCGCGGCGACCATGTCCTCGAACTCCTGCTTGCCGACGAAGTGGTAGTGCTCGGCATGCCGCTCACCCGGACGCGGCGCGCGCGAGGTGAACGAGATCGAGAGCGAGATGTTCGGATCGCGGGCGAGCACCGCATTGACGATGCTGGATTTGCCCGCGCCCGAAGGCGCCGCGACGATGAAGAGGGTTCCACGCATGGGCCGGTTCTGGTCTGCGGGTATCGGCGGGGCCGGGCTGCCGAATCCTACCTGCTCCGACGGAGCGGCGGTCCGGGCCGGCGTCGGCTACTCGATGTTCTGGACCTGCTCGCGGATCTGGTCGATCAGCACTTTGAGATCGATCGCCGCGGACGACGTGCGGCTGTCGACCGACTTGCTGCCCAGCGTGTTCGCCTCTCGATTGAACTCCTGCAGCAGGAAATCGAGGCGACGGCCGACCGCTTCCTTGAGCTTCAACACCCGGCGCGCTTCCGACAGGTGGGCGTCGAGACGATCGAGCTCTTCATCGACGTCGAGCTTCTGCAGCGCGAGCACGAGCTCCTGTTCGATGCGGCCCGGATCGACCGGCACCGGCAGGTCGGCGAGGCGCGTTTCCAGGCGCGTGCGCTGGCCTTCGCGGATCGCCGGGATGCATTCGCGCACGGTTTCGCGGATGGTCGCGATGCCGTCGAGGCGATCGGTGATCGCCTGCGCGAGCTTCGCGCCTTCGCGTTCACGCGAGGCGACGAATTCATCGAGCGTACGGTCCAGCAGCGCCAGTGCCTCGGCGTGCAGCGCAGCGGTGTCGACGCCCTCGCCCTTCACCACGCCCGGGATCTGCAGCAGCTGCGAGAAATCGGTACGCAGGCCGGGAAAGTCGGTTTCGAGTTCGCGCGACAGCCGCGCGAGTTCGGCGAGGCGCTCGCGATTGACCTGCAGCGCGCCGCCGCCCTCGGCCGCGCGCAGACGCATCGTCACGTCAACCTTGCCGCGACTGATGCGCGCGCCGATGCGTTCGCGCAGAGCGGGCTCGAGCGCGCGCAGCTCGTCGGGCAAGCGGGTGGCGATCTCGAGGAAGCGGTGGTTCACCGAACGCAGCTCGCAGGCGAGCGTGCCCCACGGCGTGGTGGCTTCGCCGCTCGCGAAGGCGGTCATGCTGCGGATGGACATGGAGTTCGGTGCCGAGGGCCGCGGGGCGTGGATGGTACGCTCACGCGCCGTCGCCCGGATATCGCCGCCCATGAGCGCGACCGCTGATTTCGCCCGCCCGTCGGGCCGCGCGCCCCACCAGCTGCGCCCCGTCCGCATCACCCGCGGCTTCACGAAGCACGCCGAAGGCTCGGTCCTGATCGAGTTCGGCGAGACGCGCGTGCTGTGCACGGCGAGCGTCGAGGGCAAGGTGCCCGGTTTCCTGCGCGGCAAGGGCGAAGGCTGGGTGACCGCCGAGTACGGGATGCTTCCGCGCTCGACCAACACCCGCAACGACCGCGAAGCCTCGCGCGGCAAGCAGGGCGGCCGCACGCTCGAGATCCAGCGCCTGATCGGCCGTTCGCTGCGCGCCTGCGTCGACCGCCGCGCGCTCGGCGAACGCACGATCACCCTCGATTGCGACGTCCTCCAGGCCGACGGCGGCACGCGCACGGCCGCGATCACCGGCGCGTATGTCGCGTTGGCCGACGCCGTGCAGTGGCTGCTCGCCCGCGGCGAGATCAAGCGCGATCCGCTCGTCGGCGCGGTGGCGGCGGTGTCCGTAGGCGTGTACCGGGGCGTGCCCGTGCTCGATCTCGACTACGCCGAGGACAGCGACTGCGACACCGACATGAATGTCGTGATGAACGACGGCGGCGGTTTCATCGAGCTGCAGGGCACGGCCGAAGGCCATGCGTTCCGACGCGACGAGCTCAACGCGCTGACCGATCTCGCCGAAGCGGGCATCGCCGAACTCGTCGCGTTCCAGCGCGCGGCATTGGGTCGCTGATCCACCCGGCGTACACCCGCCGGGCGTCACGATGACGCACATGAAAGTGGTCGTCGCCAGCAGCAACTCCGGCAAGCTTGCCGAGTTCGAGCGCCTGCTCGCGCCGCTGGGTTTCGACTGCGTGCCGCAGTCCGCGCTGGGCGTCGAGGATGCCGACGAAACCGGTCTGACCTTCGTCGAGAACGCGTTGATCAAGGCGCGCCACGCCGCCCGTGTCACCGGCCTGCCCGCACTCGCCGACGATTCGGGCTTGTGCGTTGATGCGCTCGGCGGCGCGCCGGGTCTCTATTCCGCGCGTTACGCCGGCCCCCAGGCGGACCCGACCGCGAACATCACCAAGCTGCTCGACGCACTGCGTGATCGCGCGGACAGCGAGCGCGGCGCCTATTTCCATGCGGTGATCGTCCTGCTTCGGCACGCGGAGGATCCGCGTCCGTTGATCGCCGAGGGCAGCTGGCACGGGCACATCCTCGACGCGGCGCGCGGCGCCGGCGGATTCGGCTACGACCCGGTATTTCTCGATCCCGAACGCGGCGTGTCGGCCGCGGAACTCGACCCGTCGATCAAGGCGCGCGTGAGCCATCGCGGCCGCGCGGTCGACGCATTGCGCGCACAACTGGCGGACTGGAGAGCGACATGAGCGCACTTCGCGAAGAGCTGGTGGTCGGCTGGCAGTCGCGTGTCGGCGCGATCGTAGGGGCGTGCACGGCGATCGTCGGGCTCGCGCTCGGCGCGGGTGCGTTCGGCGGACCGATGGTGGCGATGATGGTGCTGCTGGCCCTCGCGCTTGCGGTGATGTCGCGCGTGCAGTGGGCGGTGCTCGACGGCCCGACCGTGACCCTGCGCGACGCCACCACCGGTTACGCGTTCCGCGTGCTGCCCGCGCGGCAGGTCGCCAGCGTGCGCTATCACCGGATCGTGCTGCCATGGTGCCGGCTACGACTCGAACGCGAGGCCGCGGGCGTCGGGCTGGTGCTGATGGGTCCGTCGCCGTCGCACCCCACCGTGCGCGCGGTGGCACTGTGGTTGATCGTGCACGGGCGACGCCGCACACGGATCGACACCTCGTTGCTCGACGCATTGGCGGGCATGCCCGAACATGGGCCGACGCGACAACCTCACGACGCCTCACCCGCATGACCCTCGTCACTCCGCCTCTCTCGCTCTACGTGCATGTGCCGTGGTGCGTGAAGAAGTGCCCGTACTGCGACTTCAACTCCCACCAGGGTCGCGGTGAGCTTCCGCTCACGCAGTACGTCGACGCCCTGATCGCCGACCTCGACTTCGACCTTCCACTGGTCTGGGGGCGCACGATCCGCACGGTGTTCTTCGGCGGCGGCACGCCCAGCCTGATGCCGGCCGCGCTCATCGACCGCTTCCTGCAACAGGCGAGTTCGCGCCTGCGCTTCGCTCCCGATTGCGAAATCACGCTCGAGGCGAATCCCGGCACATCGGAATACGACAAGCTCGCCGACTACCGTGCCGCGGGCGTCAACCGCCTCAGCTTCGGCGTGCAGAGCTTCGATGACGGCTGCCTCGAACGCCTGGGCCGCATCCACGATTCGACGCAGGCCGCCACCGCGATCCGGCAGGCGCAGGACGCCGGTTTCGGCGAGGTCAATCTCGACCTGATGTACGCGCTGCCCGGGCAGGATCTGGCGATGGCCGAGCGCGACGTCGAACGTGCACTCGCATTGGCGCCCACGCACATCTCGCACTACCAGCTCACGCTCGAACCCAACACCGTCTTTGCCGCGCGTCCGCCGAGGAACATTCCCGACGACGACCTCGCCTGGGACATGCAGGAGCATTGCCAGGCCATGCTCGCCGACGCCGGCTACGCGCACTACGAGACCAGCGCCTACGCGCGCCCCGGCCATCGCTGCGAGCACAACCTCAACTACTGGCGATTCGGCGACTACCTCGGCATCGGCGCCGGGGCGCACGCCAAGATCACGCTCGGCGCCGAGCAGACCATCCTGCGTCGCTGGAAGCACAAACACCCGACGCAGTACCTGGCCACCGCCGGCACCGCGGCTGCGCTGGGTGGCGACGAGCGCATCGAGCCGGCGCGGCGTCCCTTCGAATTCATGCTCAACGCCCTGCGCCTGCACGAAGGTTTCAGCTGGACCCAGTTCGAAGCCCGCACCGGCCTGCCGCGGAACGCGATCGATGCCCCCATCGGCGAAGCCGTCGCGCGAGGCTGGCTATCTCACGACGGCGAGCGCGTATGGCCGACCGAAGCAGGCCGGCGGTTCACGAACGACGTGCTCGAATTGTTCCTCGATGTCGAGGTGGCAGCTGACATCGGCGCGTGAGCGTGTTTGAATCGTCTCAATCGAGGGGGAGAACCTAGGTGTCGGTCCCATTTCCACCCCATCGGCGGATTCCGTCCGCGGAGGCGATTGCCGCCGCGTCGCTGCCGCGTCGGGTCAGGGACGCCCTGGAAGCCACGCACGCCGCCGTCTACGAATTGGTGGTTGACCCGCTCGACCGCGTCCTGCCGCACCTCGACAATCGCTTCGGCCACAACATGCGCGACACCGGCGCGCGACCGGCGCTGACGCCGGACCTGATCGAGCAGACGCAATTGCTCGCGCGCCGCCAGGCCACCTTCATCGCGCAGTTCGCGCGGAACGTCGACGTGGAACTGGCCGGCCTGCGCACCGTCGCGCGCCAGCAGCATCGCACGCCGGACGCGCGTCCATTGATGCCGACGTTCGAAGAACTTCGTCTGGTCGAACACGACGAGGCGAACGAAGAGACCGAACTCAAGGCCATCGCGATGCGCCAGGAATCGCGCGCGCCGCTGCCCATCCACCTGCTCTGCCAGCGCTTCGCCGTGCTCGCAGAATCGCCGGCCTACGAGCCGGGCCGCCTGCCCGTGGGGCCGCGTCGACTCTGCGAGCTCATGCTCGCCGCCGCGGAAGCAAACGGATTCGGGCTCGGGCTGCGCGTCATGCTGTTGCGCGAATTCGACCGCCTGGTGCTGGGCGAATACCCCGCGGTCGCCGAGTCGATCAACGACCTGCTGATGCGCCAGCGCATCATGCCGGGCCTGTCGTTCGTACCGTTGCGGCCGCGGGCACGCGTCGCGCCGCCGAGCGATGCGTCGCTTGCCGCGGAGCGCGAACGCCCGCACACGGGCTGGACCGGCGCCGCACCGAGCGATGCCGATGCACCGACGTTCCAGATGCTGCAGGACCTGCTCGCCTCGCGCCGCTCGATGGCGGACCGCTTCCGCACCGGCTTCATGCCCGGCGAAGAAGGGGGCGCACCGGGCGCGAGCGACGCAGGCTCGAATACCGGCGCAGGCGGTCGCGGCGGTTTCGCCGGCGCTACGGGCAGTGGCGGCGCGGGTGGCGGCAACGCACTGGCGGGCTTTGCGGGTGGCGATGGCAGCTTCGGTGGCGGCGATGCCGTCGCGGGTGGCGCCGGCAACCGCCCGCTCTCCACACGCCCCGAACTGCCGACTCAGATCGCACTCGAGCTGCTCGCGTCCGCGGGCGACGACGTCGCCGGTCTCGATGTCGACGGAATTCGCCAGTGGCTCCTGCTGCACGCGCGGCAGCGCCAGGGCGAGGCGGTCGCGCTTTCGCGCGAAGACGCCGACATTTTCGAGCTGCTGTCGTTGATGAATTCGCACCTCGAACGCGAGGTGCGCCCGGACTCGCCGGCGAAGGCGATGCTCGATCGCCTGCATCTTCCGCTGCTGCGCCTCGCGCTCGCGGATCCCGGTTTCTTCCTGCGCGCCGCGCATCCCGCGCGCGAAGTGCTCAACGCGGTCGCCGAATCCGGCGCGCGCTGGTACGCACCGGACGACATCGATCCGCAGCTTCTGCTGCACCTCGAACGCATCGTCGACGCGATCGCGCGCGCGCCCTCCGACGTCGCCGGCGCGTTCCGCAGCGGGCTCAACGCTCTCGAACAGCAACAGCAGGCGGTGGCGCGACGCTCGGAGATCGCCGAACGCCGCAACGTCGAGGCGGCGCGCGGCAAGGACAAGCTCGCCGTGGCGCGCCGCCGCGCCGGCGATGTCATCGACACCGCGCTGAAATCCACCAAACTGCCCGCCTTCCACCGCGGCATGCTGCGCCATGCCTGGGCCGACGTGCTCACGCTCGCGCACCTTCGCCGAGGTGAAGAAAGTGGGGAGTGGACGTCGCTGATCGAAGCCACCGACGAGCTCGTCGCAGCCGCCGCGGGCAAGGCCAGCGCAGGCCCCGATCTCGTGCTGCTGGTCGATCAGTGGTTGTCGACCGTCGGCTATCACGCCGATGACGCCGCGCGTATCGCGCGCATCCTCACCGGCACCGAAGATGCGAACGGCGACGACGCGGCGACGCGCACCGAGCTGACGATGCGCCTCAAGTCACGCGCTCGCCTCGGCGAGGACACCGACATGGACGGCGACGGCGGCGAACCACTCGATGCCGACGCGGAAGCGCAGGCACGTCGCGTGCGTGAGTTGCCGCCGGGCGCCTGGTTCGATCTGCCGGGCGAACGTGGCGCGGTGATGCGTCGTCGCCTGTCGTGGCTTAGCGAGGTCACCGGCCAGACGCTGTTCGTGAATCCGCGTGGCCAGCGCGTGGCCGACGGCCGACTCGATGCGCTAGCGCGTGATCTCGCCGCAGGCGGCGCGCAGGTCGTTACCGCCGGCGAAGGCCGCCTGATCGATCGCGCCTGGCGCGCCGCGTTGCAGGCACTCGGCACCAGCCAGGCACCGGTCCGTCCGCGGGAGCGCACTGCATGAACACGCTTGCGGACGAAGCTCGCCGCGCCCGCCGTCGTCGCGTCGACGATCGCGTCGACGTCATCGACGACATGACCGAAAAGGCGATCGGCCAGCTCGGCAACGTCTCCGAAAGCGGGCTGCTATTGCTCGCGAACGCTCCGCTGTACGAGGACTGCCTTTACCAGCTGCGCTTCGTGCTCTCCGACCGTGCCGGCAACCGCCACGCGTTTGAAGTCGGCGCGCACCTGCTGTGGCAGAACGATGCGTCGGCGCCGGGCCAGGCGTGGACCGGCTTCCGCTTCCTGTCGCTCGACGACGGCCAGATCGAACGCCTGCGCGATTGGATCGACGCCCCCGGCGCGACCTACGTCTGATCCGAGTAATGCAGTTGCGCCGGCTCGGGCCGGTGCAGCGCGAAGCCCTGCGCGTGGTCGACGCCGATCTCCGTCAGCGCGCGGATGATGGCGTCGCTGTCGACCCATTCGGCGACGACCTGCATGCCGCGCTGATGGCCGATGTCCGTCACCGCACGCACGATCGCGTGGCTCATCGGATCGCTGGCGAGATCCTGCACGAAGCTGCCGTCGATCTTGATCATGTCGACCGGCAGGTTCTTGAGATAACCGAACGACGACATGCCGACGCCGAAGTCGTCCAGCGAAATGCGGCAGCCGGCCTTGCGCAGCTGGCCCATGAAACGCGAGACCTGCGCGAGGTTGCGCACGGCGAGCGTCTCGGTGATCTCGAAGCAGAGCCTGCGTGGATCGATGTCGTAGCGCGTGATCAGTTCGAGGATGCGTTCGACGAACGACTCGTCCTCGATCGTGGCGCCAGAGAGATTGATCGCCACCATCGACAGACCGCGTCCTTCCGGATGCAGGCGGTCGATGTTCGCCAGCGCGGTTTCGACCACCCAGCGATCGATGTTCGGCATCAGGCCGTAACGCTCTGCTGCGGGAATGAACGCCCCCGGCGGCACGATGCGGTCGTCCTCATCGAGCAGGCGCAGCAGCAGTTCGATGCGCGTGCCGCCGGCGAGGCTGGCCAGCGGATGCACTTCCTGGAAATACAGGCGAAAGCGCTGCGACTCGAGCGCCCAGCGCAAGCGATGCGCCCACTCCATTTCGGTGCGACGCTGCGCCATCGCGTTGTCGCCGGTCGAGAAGAAGTGCACGCGGTTGCGGCCCGCTTCCTTCGCCATGTAGCAGGCGCTGTCGGCTTGGGCGAACAGCTCCTTCAGCGAGCTCGACGGATCGAGCAGCACGCCGCCGATGCTTGCCGTGATGCCGTAGCTCGACTGCTCCCACACGAAGGTATAGCCGTCGATGTGTTGGCGCAGGCGCTCGGCCACGAGGCGCGCGGCGGCTTCGTCCTGCACGTCGCAGGCGAGCACGCCGAATTCATCGCCGCCCAAACGCGCCAGCACGTCACCCGAGCGCAGCTGCTCACGCATCACCTGCGCGAGCTGCGACAGCAGCTGGTCACCCGCGGCGTGGCCGGAGGTGTCGTTGATCAGCTTGAACTGGTCGAGGTCGACGTAGAGCAGTGCATAGCGCGTCGTCCCCGACCCCGAATGCGCGAGGGTGCGCTCGACGTGCCGCTCGAACTCGCGACGATTGAACAGTTCGGTGAGCGCATCGTGGGAGGCCTGGTAACTCAGCAGCTCGGTGAGCTGACGCTGCTGGGAGATGTCCGACGCGACGACCAGCCGCTTCCAGCGTCCGTTGATGCGCACCCGCGACATCGACACGCTGGCCCAGAAGCGATCGCCATTCGTGCTGCGCAACATCGCTTCGACGCCATCCCAGCCCGGATCCTCCGCCTGCATCACCTCCGCGCGGCGGTGTGCGTCCTCGAACAGGGCTTCGATCTGCGCACCGTCGACGTTTTCTCCGAGCCGGATGCGCGCCGCCTGGTTCGCGTACATCACGCTGCCGTCTTCCTCGCGCACGAGCAGCACGAGCGCGGGAAGCAGTTCGTTGACGACGCGGAAGCGTTCCTCGCTCTCGCGGTAGCGACGGCTCATCGCCTCGCCGACTTCCAGCGCGCGCTGCCGGGCGCCGGCGAGCGCGGCGATCCACAGCGCGAACAGCACGCTGCCGGCGATGCCCGCGATCAGCAGCGGCAGGCTTTCGCGAACGTCGAAATGGCCGTCGAGCGCGTCGTGCATCTCGACGCGCCAGTGGCGGCCCGCGAACGCGATCGTGTGCGTCTGGTGCCAGGCGTCGCCCGCCGGAGCATGCCCCGGACTCGAATCGAACACGAGCGCGTTCGGCGTCGCGTCGACATCGGTCACGCGCAGGTGCAACGCGCGGCGCCATTCGGGGCGGAAGGCGTCCTGCGTCAGTCGCGAAATCCGGAACGACATCGCCAGCGAACCGACGAAGCGTGCGCGACGCGCCTCCAGCGTGGTCGGCACGTCACCGGGGCTGTAGGCGGGCAGGCGCAACAGCAGACCGTCGGGCGCGTGGCCCGGTGGGTCCTGAACCAGGCGAAACGGTGCGGACAGCACCGGGCGATCGGTGTCGCGTGACTGTTCCAGCGCCACCAGATTGGCCGGCTGCGTGCGCACGTCGAGGCCGAGCACGCGTTCGTTGCCATCCAGCGGTGCGACGTAGAGCGTGGGGTAATGGATGCCGTCAGCGCCCGGACGCGGCACGGAATACACGACGGCCTGCAGCCCCGGCAGGCGCTTGCGCAGATTGAGCGTGCGATAGAGCCGGTCGAAGCCGGTGAAATCCACCTCGCGCGCCAGGAACCCGGCCTGCAGCGCACGCAGTGCGAGGTCGTAGGACCGCAGCTGCTCCCGCAACGCGCCGATCTCGCCATCGGCGAGCGCATCGAGCTGCTGCGCCCGCTGCAAGCGCGCGCGATGCAGTTGCGCGCCCAGCAGCGCGATCGTCAACGCGATGCCGACGCCGAACGCCAGCAGGCTCGCCGCCCACGCGCGCCGCGGCCGCCGTGTGCCGGCGCCCGGCGCCCGGCGGGCGGATGGGTCAGAATCCACGTCGTCGCCCCCTGATCCTGTCGACATGACCGATCCTTCGCTCCCGTCCCTGTACGCCCGTCACATCGAAGTGCTGCAGGCCCGGACTGCCATCGCGCTCGAACGCGGTGGCTTCGACCACCTCGTCGTGCCCAGCGGCACCCTGCATTACCAGGCGTTCGACGACCGTGACTATCCCTATGCGGTCAACCCGCAGTTCAAGGCCTGGCTGCCGCTCGTGCGCAACCCCGGAAGCTGGCTGGTCGCTACTCCGGGTCAACGGCCGAAACTGATTTATCTGCAGCCCCGCGATTATTGGCATGTCGTTCCGCAGGCGCCGAAGGGCTGGTGGGTCGATCATTTCGACATCGTCGTGATCCGGACCGCGGACGAAGCCGCCTCCCACCTGCCCCCTCCTGGCAGGTGCGCGATCGTCGGCGAACCGCAGAGCGCGCTGGGCGAGTATGCCCCGAACAATCCGCCGGCGGTCGTCGCCTACCTTGAATACCACCGCGCATTCAAGACGCCGTACGAGATCGCGATGATGCGCGAGGCCTCGCGCATCGGCGTGCGCGCGCACCGCGCCGCCGAAGCCGCGTTCCGCGAAGGGCGCTCCGAATTCGACATCCACCTTGCCTATTGCGCGGCCGCGCGCCAGGACGCCAACGACCTGCCCTACGGCAACATCGTCGCGCTCAACGAACACGGCGCTGTGCTGCACTACACCGAGCTCGATCGCGATGCACCCGCCGACATCCGCAGCTTCCTGATCGATGCCGGCGCCTCGTTCGGCGGGTACGCCTGCGACATCACCCGCACCTATGCGCGCGACCACGCGAGCGAATTCCAGGCGCTGATCAACGACGTCGACACCGCCCAGCAGCGCATGTGCGCGCAGGTGCGTTCGGGCTTCGACTATCGCCAACTGCATCTCGACGCGCACCTCGCGCTTGCCCGCGTGCTGCGCGATCACGGCGTGCTGCGTGTGTCGCCCGAGGTTGCCGTGGAAACAGGCGTCAGCGGCACATTCTTCCCGCACGGCATCGGCCACGGCATCGGCCTGCAGGTGCACGATGTCGCGGGTTTCGCCTCGGACGACGCGGGCGGCGCGACGTTGTCGAAACCCGAAGGCCATCCCTACTTGCGCCTGACACGCACGCTGGCGCCAGGCATGGTGGTGACGATCGAGCCCGGCCTGTACTTCATCGACATGCTGCTCGACGACCTGCGCGCCGGGCCTCATGCCGACAGCGTGGACTGGTCGCGTGTCGAGGCATTCCGCCCGTTCGGCGGCATCCGCATCGAGGACGACGTGGCCTGCACCGACGGCGCCCCGTTGAACCTGACGCGCGACGCGTTCGCCGCCGCCTGATCAGCGCACAAGCAGGACGGCCTTCATGCCGAGCCACACCGCGGCCAGGCCCAGCACGATGCTCGCGGCGACATAGCCCGTCGCGAGCATCGTGTCGCCCCGGCGCAGCATCAGCAGGGTCTCGAGGCCGAACGCCGAGAACGTGGTGTAACCGCCGAGCACGCCCGTCACCAGGAACAGCCGCGCGGGGCCGTTGAGTCCCGGCAGCATCTCGGCGAACGCGGCGAACACGCCGATCAGAAGACAGCCGGACACGTTCACGGCCAACGTGCCGACCGGAAACTTCCACGCACTCGATGTCGCCAGCAGAGCGGCGCCGGCGGCATGACGCGCCATCGCACCGATCGCACCGCCGAGTCCGACCAGGAGCAGTTCGCGCATGCTCAGCCCGTCGGCTCGGGCTCGAAATCGAGCGCGGCCGAATTGATGCAGTAGCGCAGCCCGGTGGGCGGCGGGCCGTCCGGGAACACGTGGCCGAGGTGCGACTCGCAATGCGCGCACTTCACTTCGACACGGCGCATGCCGTGGCTCGCGTCCGCGTGCTCGGACACCGCGTCGGGCTTGGCTGGCCGAACGAAACTCGGCCATCCGCTGCCCGAGTCGTACTTGTCGACCGATAGGAACAGGTGCGCGCCGCAGGCCACACAGGTGTAGCTGCCCGCGGCCTTGTGGTTCCAGAACTTGCCGGTGAACGCGCGCTCGGTGGCCGAACATCGGCAGACCGCGTACTGCTCGGGCGTCAGCTTGGCGCGCCACTCCTCGTCGGTGTGTGCCGGTGCGTTTGCGCTCTGCGCGTCATCCGAACTCATGTCGCCTCCACCGGGAAACCCCGATCCTGCCGCGTTGCCGCCCCGTCGGGGATACGGCAAGCTACCCGCCCGATGGCCGAAACGCCATTCACCTAGACGGAATGCCCCGCGTGCGACCCACTCTCCGCCTGCTCCCGTTATCGCTGTGCATCGCCATCGCGCTCCCCGCAATGGCCGCCGAGGAGAAGGAGGACTGGAGCCTGTGCCCGTTGCGCGACGCGGTGCCCGCGTTCGAAGGCGTGGCGACGCCGGCGTCCGGCGACACCGCCACCCGCGTGACCCAGCCCACCGACATCGAGGGCGACACGCTGCAGGGGTCGGAGTCGACCGATACGCTCGTGCAGGGCAACGTGCAGCTGCGTCGCGGCGACCAGTTCCTCGGCACCGATCGCCTGATCTACAACCAGACGTCCGGCGACTACAAGGCCGACGGCAGCGTGCGGTACCAGGATTCGGGCATGCGCATCGTCGCCAAGAGCGCCGAGGGCAACCAGGAATCCGACACCCACACCATCAACGACCTGCAGTACCAGCTGATGCGTCGTCGCGGCAACGGCGGTGCCGAGAAGATCGCGCTCAAGGACCAGAACGGCGCGCTGTACGGCGGCACCTATTCGACCTGCGATCCCGGCCAGCGTGCATGGGAGCTGCGTGCGAAGGAGATCGACATCGATCTCGCGAAGGGCCGCGGCGTCGCGCACAACGCCACGCTGCGCGTCGGCAAGGTGCCGGTGCTGTACGTGCCGTGGTTCGCGTTCCCGACGGACGACCGTCGCCAGACCGGCCTGTTGTACCCGTCGATCTCCAGCTCGAACCGCAACGGTTTCGACTGGAAGCAGCCCATCTACATCAACATCGCGCCGAACTACGACGCGACGTTGTATCCGCGCTACATGAGCAAGCGCGGCCTGCACCTGGGCGCCGAATTCCGCTGGCTCTACGAGCAGGGCAGCGGCAGCGTCTACGGCGCGTGGATGCCGAAGGACGACCTGCCCGGTCGTCGTCCGGAACGCTACCTCGAAGATCTCAATGGCAACCCGATTCCCGGCGCGACGCTGCCCGACAGCAACCGCGGCCAGTTCGGTCTGACCGCCATCCACAACATCAACTCGACGTTCTACGCGAGCGCGAACCTCGGCTGGGTCAGCGACACGCATTACCTCGAGGACTTCAGCAACAGCCTGTACGGCGTCTCGAGCTATTTCGTGCACAGCGAGACCGGCGTGTTCGGTCGCGGGCGCTACTGGAATGCCGGCCTAGCCGCCGACCACTACCAGCTCGCCGACTACACGCTGAGCGACGCCAACCTGCCCTACGACCGCCTGCCGCGCCTGTACGGTCACTGGGCGCAGCCGTTCGGGCGCTGGCTGGAAGCAGGTGTCGACGGCGAGATGGTGCGCTTCCAACACGTCACGTACTCCGGCCAGAACGGCCAGTTCGACGGCTCGCGCCTCGACCTCAAACCCTACGTCGCCGCCAACTTCGACGGTGCGAGCTGGTTCGTGCATCCCAAGCTGGCATGGCGCTACACGGGCTGGCAGCTCGACAACGATTGGCAGACGCGCGCGCTCCAGCCGCTCACCGATCTCTCGCCGTCGCGCAGCCTGCCGATCAGCACTCTTGATGCCGGCATGTACTTCGACCGCAGCACCTCGGTACTCGGCACGCGCTATCTGCAGACGTTCGAACCGCGCCTGTTCTATCTCAACGTTCCGTATCGCGACCAGAACGGTATTCCGCTGTTCGACACCGCGCCGATGACGTTCAGCTGGGGCCAGTTGTTCCGCGACAACCGCTACACCGGGCCGGATCGCCAGACCGACGCCAACCAGCTCACCGTCGCGGCGACCACGCGCTTCATCAGCGAGTCGGATGGTCGCGAGCGCCTGTCGGTCAGCCTGGGCCAGATCCGCTACTTCGAGGACAGCCGCGTCATCATCGACGGCGCCGAGTCGCCGGTGTCGCAGGGCAAGTCGGCGTGGGTGCTGGAGTCGAGCTTCTCGCCCAGCGATCGCTGGCTGATCAACGGCGCCTACCAGTGGGATCCGAAGATCCGCGGTCAGGATCTCGCGTCGCTGCGTGCGCGCTACCTCGTCGGCGACCGCGGCATCCTCAACTTCGGTTACCGCTACCGCCGCAACACGACGTTCAACCCTGCGGTGGCGGGCAGCCAGCCGGATCTCGTGCGTCAGGCCGACGTGTCCTTCCTGTATCCGATCACCGACAACTGGAGCGTCGTCGGCCGGTACTACTACTCGATCCTCGATCACAAGCCGCTCGAGGAGATCGCGGGCGTCCAGTGGGAAAGCTGCTGCCTCGCGGTCCGCGCCGTCGGCCGCCGCTACCTGCGCGACCGCACCGGTGACCTGAACAACTCAATCCAACTGGAAGTTGAACTGAAGGGCCTGGGCTCGGCCGGACAGAAGGCAAGCCGCGTATTGCGCCGTGCTATTCTCGGCTACGACCGCGACGACCTGTATCTCGTCCCGCCGCAGACGGTGAGTCCGCCCGTCCAAAACGGCACCTCCACGACTTCCGACTCGACCCCATGACGACATCCTCCCGCCCGGTGAAGACCCTGCTCGCGTGCCTGCTGTCCGCCCTGGTGGTGGCGCCCACCGTCGCACCGTTGCCGGTGTTCGCGCAGACGCAGACGCAGGAACTCGATCGCATCGCCGCGGTGGTGAACGAGGACGTCGTGCTGCGCAGCGAACTCGATCGCGCCGTCGCCAACATCCGCTCGCAGTACGCCGGCAAGGAAAACCAGCTCCCGCCGCAGGACGTGCTGGAACGCCAGGTGCTCGAGCGCCTGATCCTCACCAAGCTGCAGGTCGCGCGCGCGCAGGAAACCGGCATCCGCGTCAATGACGAGGAAGTCGACCAGGCGATCGCCGCGGTCGCGCAGCAGAACGGCGTCAGCGTCGACCAGCTCCGTCAGCGCGTGACCGCCGACGGTTCGAGCTACGCCGATTTCCGCACCTCGATCCGCGAGGAACTCCTGCTGCAGCGCCTGCGCCAGCGTTTCGCGCAGAGCCGCGTCAACGTCAGCGAAGCCGAAATCGAATCCGCCCTCGCCGCGTCGGCGAAGTCGGGCAAGCAGTACCACCTCGCGCACATCCTCGTGTCGCTGCCCGACGGCGCGACGGCGGAGCAGATCGAGACCGCGCAGAAGAAGGTCGACGGCATCAAGGCCTTGATCGGGCGTGGCGAGATGGACTTCAAGGCCGCGGCGGTACGCTATTCCGATAGCCCGAACGCGCTGGAAGGCGGCGACCTGGGCTGGCGCGCGGCGGATGAGATCCCGAGCGCGTTCGCGGCGCTGGTCAACGGCCTGCAGCCGGGCCAGGTCACTGATCCGATTCGCGGCCCGAGCGGCTTCCAGCTGCTGCAGCTGGTCGAAGTGCGCGACGCCTCCAGCGCCCCGGCGCAGATGGTCACGCAGTACCACGGCCGCCACATCCTGATCCGCGTGGGCGGCGGCAAGACCGACGACCAGGCGCATGCCGAAGCCGACACGCTCGCCGCGCGTCTGGCCGGCGGCGCCGACTTCGCCGAACTCGCGAAGGCGAATTCTCAGGACCAGAACTCGGCCGGCAAGGGCGGCGACCTCGGCTGGTTCACCGCCGACGAGTTCGGCCCGGAGTTCCGCGCACAGGTCACGCTGCTCAACGACAACGGCATCTCCAAGCCGTTCCGTACGCAGGCCGGCTGGCACGTCCTGCAGCGGCTGGGCTCGCGCGAGTCGAACGTCGGCGACCAGAACCGCCGTGCGCAGGTCGCCGAAACACTCGGCCGTCGCAAGCTCGAAGACCAGTGGAACCTCTACCTGCGCGAACTGCGCGGCGAGGCCTACGTCGACGTGCGCGTCGGTGCCGCGGCGCCTGCTACCGCGCCAGCCACGCCCCCCGCGCCGGCGTCCGGCGGCTGAGTGAGTTCGACGCGGCTCGCGCTGGTCCCGGGTGAACCGGCCGGCGTCGGGCCCGAACTCTGCGTCGCGCTGGCTCAAAGGCCGCGCGACGCCGCACTGATCGCATACGCCGATCCCGGCGTGCTCGAAGCCGCCGCGCGACGCGCCGGCACCACTCTCCGACTTGTCGATCCCGATGACGCCGACGCCTCGCGCGCCGGCGCGCTTGGCATCGTGCCGATTCCAGTGGCACGGCCGGTCGAGCCCGGGCGACTCGACGTTGCGAACGCGCCGTCGGTGATCGACGCGCTCACTGCAGCAGCTCGCGCGTCTCTGGACGGCAGGTTGCATGGCCTCGTCACCGGCCCGGTGCACAAGGCGATCGTCAACGAGGCCGGCATCGCCTACTCCGGTACCACCGAGTTGCTTGCGCATCAGGCGGGCTGCGACGTGGTGATGATGCTCGGCCACGAATCCCTGCGCGTCGCGCTGGCGACCACGCATCTGTCATTGCGCGCCGTGCCGGATGCGATCACGCAGGAAGGTCTCGAACGCACGCTGCGCATCGTCGACACCGCGCTGCGCCGCGATTTCGGCATCGCCGCGCCGACCGTGGCGGTGCTCGGCCTCAATCCGCATGCGGGCGAAGACGGTCACCTCGGTCGCGAAGAGACCGATGTGATCGCGCCCGTGATCACGCGCCTGCGCGATGCGGGTCTGCATCTCGTCGGTCCACTGCCCGCGGACACCGCCTTCCTCCCGCAGAAGCTCGCGGACTTCGACGCGGTGGTGGCGATGTATCACGACCAGGGTCTGCCGGTGCTCAAGTTCAGCGGCTTCGAGCGCGCGGTGAACATCACGCTGGGCCTGCCCTATCCGCGTGTCGCGGTCGATCACGGCACCGCCCTCGATCTCGCCGGCACCGGGCGCGCCGACCCTGCGAGTCTGTTTGCAGCCGCGGATCTCTGCGCGAAGCTCGCCTCGCATCGCCGCGCCAGCTGATCGCTGTAGGCCGTCTTGCGACGTCGATACGCAGCGCTGGTGCGGCGGGGCACGACGGAAATGCGTCGTGACGACGACGGTGCTCGCACCCACGATCACTCACGCCGATCGGAAAACGCGAAGCCACCGCCACGAGCCCGCAGGACCAGTCGGTGCCTGGTCTGCCACCCCGGCCGTCCACCCAAACGCGCATCGGCCTGACCCGCCGCTCCAGTACGGGATAATCGCCCGATGACGACCACCCCGTTCACCGAACCGCCGAAGAAGCGCCTCGGCCAGCACTTCCTGCACGAGCGCGGGATCATCTCGAAGATCGTGCAGGCCGTGGATCCGCAGCCCGGCGACCGCCTCGTCGAGATCGGCCCCGGCCAGGGCGCGATCACCTTTCCGTTGCTCGAGCGCCACCACGAACTCACCGTCATCGAGTTCGACCGCGACCTGATCGCGCCGTTGACGGAGGCCGCGCAGAGCCGCGGCACGCTGCACGTCATCCATTCCGACGTGCTGCAGGTCGACTTCACCGCGCTCGCCGCGGGCGGCACGATCCGACTGGTCGGCAACCTGCCCTACAACCTGTCGTCGCCGATCCTGTTCCATGCGCTCGACCACGCGGCCGTCGTGCGCGACATGCATTTCATGCTGCAGAAGGAAGTCGTCGACCGCATGGCCGCCGGACCAGGCAGCAAGGTCTACGGGCGCCTCGGCGTGATGCTGCAGGCCTATTGCCGGGTGACGCCGCTGTTCAACGTGCCGCCGGGCGCGTTCAATCCGCCGCCGAAGGTCGACTCGGCCGTGGTGCGGCTGGTGCCGCGTCCCGATTCGGAAATCACCGTCATCGACCGCGCGCTGTTCGCACGCGTGGTGCGCGATGCGTTCGGCCAGCGCCGCAAGACGCTGCGCAACGCGCTTTCCAACGTCTGCGACGCGGAGGCGATCGCCGCGGCCGGCATCGACCCGCAGCATCGCGCCGAGCAGGTGCCGGTCGAGGGCTTCATCGCGCTGGCCAACTTGCTCGCGCGCAACGGCGCGTGACGGCTGCGCGGTTTCACCCGCTCGCCCGGGCACGTAAACTCGGGCGGATGAACGACGGAAATTCCCACGCGATCGGCGTCGAAGTGCAGGCGCACTACGTCGAAAGCGAATCCGAACCCGAGCAGGACCGCTACGTCTTCGCCTACACCGTGCGCGTGCAGAACCGCGGCACGGTGGCGGCCAAGCTGCTCGGTCGCCACTGGATCATCACCGACGCCCATGGCCAGGTGCGCGAAGTCGATGGCGACGGCGTCGTCGGCAAGCAGCCCCATCTCGAGCCCGGCGAGGCGTTCGAGTACACCTCGGGCGCGGTGCTGGAGACTGATCTCGGCACCATGCACGGCACGTATCGCATGCAGGCGGACGACGGCACGCAGTTCGAAGCGCCGATTCCCGCGTTCACCCTGACCGTGCCTCGCACGCTGCACTGAGCGACGGCATGACGGTCTGGGCCATCGGCGATCTCCAGGGCTGCTACGACGCGACGCAGCGCCTGCTCGAACGCATCGCCTTCGATCCCGCGAAGGACCGCCTGTGGTTCTGCGGCGACCTCGTCAACCGCGGCGGGCAGTCGCTGGAGACGTTGCGGCTCGTGCATTCATTGCGCGAGCAGAGCGTGGTGGTGCTCGGCAATCACGATCTCTCGCTGCTCGCGATCGGCGAGCGTCGCGAAGAGGAACAGCGCAAGGTCAATCCGGACCTGCAGCGCATCGTCACCGCGCCCGATCGGGACGAACTGCTGGGCTGGCTGCGCAGGCAGAAACTCATGCACGTCGACCGCGCGCTCGGCTGGGCGATGCTGCACGCCGGCATCGCGCCGAAGTGGACGATCCCGATGGCCGAGCGCCATGCGCGCGAAGTCGAGAAGGTGCTGCACGGCGAGCAGTACACGCGCCTGCTCAAGCACATCTATGGCGACGCGCCCGCGTGGAATCCGCGCCTTGCGGGCATCGACCGCTGGCGCGCGATCATCAACGTGTTCACGCGCATGCGTTTCTGCAGCCCGCGTGGACGCATCAGCTTCGAGGACAAGGGCGCGCCGGGGACGCAGCCGGTCGGCCTGTACCCGTGGTACTCCGTGCCGGGCCACGCGCCGCGTGATCTGAAGATCGTCTGCGGCCACTGGTCGACGCTCGGCCTCTTCATCGGCCACGGCGTGCATGCCATCGATACCGGCGCGGTCTGGGGTGGCAAGCTGACCGCGATCCGCCTCGACACGGACGAACTGCAACTCGCGCAGGTGCCGGGTCGCGACGTGCCGGCGCAACCGCCGAAGCCGCGTTCGCCGGGGCGTGATGGCCGGCATCGGCATGGCGGAAATCGCGATCGTGACCGCGGACCGCGTCCGCCCCGCAACGACGCGGCGCCGAAGACCGACTGAGTCGCGCTTTGCATGAGCGGTGCCGCGGTCATACGACGGCAGTGCGATCAGATCCGATCGAGATCCACGAAATCGAACGCGAAGACGTGCTTCGCGTCCGCCGGGTGGTGCAGGCGCGCGACTTCGCGCCACTCCGTCGCATCGAACACGGGGAAGTACGCGTCCGCACGCGGGACGGCGGTGTCCACGCGCGTGAGATGCAAGGTCGTGGCGATGGGCAGCGTGGCTTCAAAGACGCCGCCTCCGCCGATGACCGCGATCTCCGCTGCACCATCCGCCCGCGCCAGCGCGATCGCTTCATCGATGCTCGAAACCGCGTCCATGCCGTCGAACGGCGCGCGGCCGCTGCGCGTCAGCACCAGGTTGCGACGCCCCGGCAACGCGCGACCCAACGACTCCGCCGTGAGGCGCCCCATCAGGATCGGCTTGCCCAGCGTCAGCGCCTTGAAGCGCTTGAGATCGTCCGGCAGATGCCACGGCAGCGCGTTGTCGACGCCGATCGCGCGATTGCGGTCGTAGGCGACGACGAGCGAGATGCGCATCAGACGGCGACAGGCGCCTTGATCGCCGGATGCGGGTCGTAGCCTTCGATCGCGATGTCGTCGAAGGTGAAGGCGAACAGGTCGGTGACGTCGGGATTGAGCGCGAGCTTCGGCAATGCGCGCGGCGTGCGCGTGAGCTGTTCGCGGGCCTGGTCGACGTGGTTCGAGTAGAGGTGCGCGTCGCCCAGCGTGTGCACGAAATCGCCGACGCCGAGCCCGCAGACCTGCGCGACCATGTGCGTCAGCAGCGCATAACTCGCGATGTTGAACGGCACGCCGAGGAAGATGTCGCCGCTGCGCTGGTAGAGCTGGCAGCTGAGCTTGCCTTCGGCGACGTAGAACTGGAACATCGTGTGGCAGGGCATCAGCGCCATGTGCGGCAGATCAGCGACGTTCCACGCGCTGACGATCAGGCGGCGCGAATCGGGATTGCGCTTGATTCCTTCGACCACCCACTTGATCTGATCGATCTCGCTGCCGTCGCTGCCGGTCCAGCGCCGCCACTGCTTGCCGTACACGGGACCGAGTTCGCCCTCGGCATCCGCCCACTCGTCCCAGATGCTGACCTTGTTGTCGCGCAGGTAGGCGATGTTGGTTTCGCCCTTCAGGAACCACAGCAGCTCGTGGATGATCGAGCGCAGGTGCAGCTTCTTCGTCGTGACGAGCGGAAAGCCTTCGTTGAGGTCGAAGCGCATCTGCCAGCCGAACACGCTGCGCGTGCCGGTGCCGGTGCGGTCGGCCTTGACCGTGCCGTGTTCGAGGACGTGCTGCAGCAGGTCGAGGTAGGCGCGCATGCGATCAGCCTGCGTCGGTCGCGACGACGGGCTGCGGCTGCAGCGTCGGCGAACGGCGCGCGCGCCACAGGCACCACAGGCCGAAGGCGATCACGGGGAGTTCCAGCACCTGCCCCATCGTCAGCCAGCCGAACGCGAGGTAGCCGAGCTGCGCATCGGGCACGCGCACGAATTCGACGAGGAAGCGGAACGTGCCGTAGAGCAGCGCGAACAGGCCGCCGACGGCGTAACGCGGACGCGGCTTGCTGGAGAACCACCACAGGATCGACGCCATGACCACGCCTTCGAGCACCGCCTGGTACAGCTGCGACGGATGGCGCGCGAATACGTCGAGCACGCCCTTGGCGTGCAGGTCGCGCAGCTGCTGCATCGGCATGTGCAGATACGGTTCCGGCAGGCTGCGCGGGAAGATCACGCCCCAGCTTCCGCCGGTCGGCTTGCCCCACAGCTCGCCACCGATCCAGTTGCCGATGCGACCGAAGCCGAGGCCCAGCGGCACCAGCGGCGCGAGGAAATCCATCGCGTCCATGAAGTGGATGTTGCGACGTCGACACCACAGCCACACGCCGGTCATGACGCCGAGCAGGCCACCGTGGAAGCTCATGCCGCCTTCCCAGATGCGCACGATCATCAGCGGGTGTTTGACGAAGTCGCCGAACGCGTAGAACAGGATGTAGCCGATGCGTCCGCCGAGCACGACGCCGAGCATCCCGTAGAAGAGCATGTCGCCGAACGCCTGGTCGTCCACGCCCGGCAGGCGACCCGCGCGGATGCGGCGACGGCCGAGCACCCAGGCAGCGATGAAGCCGAGCATGTACATCACCCCGTACCAGTGCACCTGCACCGGACCGAGGTGGAGGGCGATCGGGTCGATGTCGTGCAGATACGTCATCAGGTCGGGCCGACGGCGGAAGTGACCGCCATTGTCGCCGCTGAACGCCGCCGCGTCATGGGCCGATCGACCCGCCGCGCCTCACAGCATGTGCGGGCGATCGGGCAGCTCGTTGGTGTCGACGTAGTCGGCGGGCCGGGGGAAATGGCGTTCGAGTTGCGCCGAGATCGCCTCGATCGCGCGCATCACGCCGCCCTCGGTATCGCCGTCGCGCATGGCGGCCTCGAGACCGCGACAGATCGTCGACCAGTCCTCGTCGGAGACGCGGCCCTTGAAGCCGCGGTCGGCGACGATCTCGATCGCGCGGTCCGCGAGCAGGATGTAGACGAGTACGCCGTTGTTGGCCTCGGTATCCCAGGCGCGCAGGCGGGTGAACACGTCGTGTGCGCGTTCGCGCGGCGCGTGGTCGACCAGCGCGAGGCGCACCGGCAGCGCGGCTTCGACCGCGAAACAGATCTCGCCCGTATGGCGCGACTCACTGGCGGCGATCGCACCGGCGATGCGCTCCAGCGCGTCGGGCGGAAACACGCGGGCCGACGACGGCGCGAACAGATGGCGGAGCGCGCGCATCACCAGCTCCCGGAGGCGCCGCCGCCTCCGCTCATGCCACCGCCCCCGCCCCAGCCGCCTCCACCGCCGCCGCCGAAACCGCCCCCGCCGAATCCTCCGCCACCCCAGCCGCCGAAGCCGGCGTCGCGCGCATAACGCACCCGTCGTCCGCCGGCGAGCGAGAGGATGAAGCCGAGCAGGCCGCCGATCGCGCCGATCCAGGCGATATGCGACAGCAGCCATGCCACGCCGCCGGCCACGCCCCCGCCAATCAGGCCGCGCACGCCCGCCGGCGTGCCGCCGAACAGGCCGCGCACGAACTGGGCGACGAAGAACGCGACGATCAGTCCCAGCATCGGATTGCCGTGGCGGGCGACGCGATCGCCCGCGTTGTCCTGCCCTGCCATCGGTGCTGGAAGCGGTTCGCCATCGATGATCTGCGTCAGCACTTTCGTCGCTTCGGTCAGGCCGCCCGCGTAGTCGTCCTGCTTGAAGTGCGGCGCCATGTATTCGTTGATGACGCGGCTGGCGATCGCGTCGGGAATCGCGCCTTCCAGGCCGTAGCCGACTTCGATGCGTGCGCGGTGGTCGTCCTTGGCGACGATCACCAGCACGCCGTCATCGGTCTTCTGACGGCCGAGCCTGTACTGGTCGAACGCGCGCGTCGCGTACTGCGCGATGTCTTCCGGCTGCGTCGTCGGAATCATCAGGATCTGCAGCTGCGCGCCCTTGCGCTTCTGCAGCGCCAGCGCCTGCTGTTCGAGCTGCGCGCGGGTGGTCGCGTCGATCGTGCCGGTGGTGTCGACCACCGGCGACGTCAGCGGCGGAATCGCCGCGAGTTGCTGCGCGATCGCGGCGAACGCCGTCGCGAAGAGGACGATCGCGACGGCGAGGAGCGCACGCGCGCGCATCGGCGCCGATCAGCCCTGCGTCTGCGGGCCAGGCGTGGTCGTGGGCGTCGTCGGCGCAGGGTTGGGCTGCGTCGACGGCTGCGGCGACGTCGCCGGCGGCAGGGCCTGCGGAGCACCCGGCGCAGGCGCTGCGGGTGCCGGCGCGGTATTCACCGGCGGCGGCGTCGAAAAGTCGACCGTCGGTGCATTCGAGATCTGCGCTTCGTTCTCGACCGTGAAGTTCGGCTTCGGCTTGTAACCGAACATCTTCGCGGTGATGTTGGTCGGGAACTGGCGGATGTAGGTGTTGTAGTCCTGCACCGTCTGGATGTAGCGCTGGCGCTCGACGGTGATGCGGTTTTCCGTGCCTTCGAGCTGCGCCTGCAGCTGCAGGAAGTTCTGATCGGCCTTGAGCTGCGGATAGTTCTCGCTGACCACCAGCAGGCGGCCGATCGCGCTCTGCAGCTGCGCCTGCGCGGCCTGGAACTGCGCGAGGGAGTTCGGATCGTTCGCGTTGACGTTGATGCTGCCGACGCGCGAGCGCGCCTCGGTGACCTCCGTCAGCACGCGCTCTTCGTGGCTCGCGTAGCCCTTCACCGTCGCGACGAGATTCGGCACGAGGTCGGCCCGGCGCTTGTAGACGTTCAGCACCTGCGACCAGGCGGCGTTCACCGCTTCGTCCTTCTGCTGGATCGTGTTGTAGCCGCAACCGCTGAGCAGCACGGTCAGCGTGAGCAGCAGGAATGCGGAGATCAGCTTGCGCATGGGGGGCCTCGTCGTGGGATCGGCGCTACCGGCGGCAACACTACCGGCAGCGGCAATAAATACGACGTGACGGCCGTCGGCGCTAGGGCTCGAGCTGGCGCGCGCTGGCGCGCCGACGTGCGGCGAGGTTGAGGCTCTCGACCAGGGCCGAGAACGCCATCGCGCCATAGATGTAGCCCTTCGGAATGTGGATGCCGAAGCCTTCGGCGATGAGGTACGCGCCGACCAGTACGATGAAGGCGAGCGCCAGCATCTTGATCGACGGGTTCTCGTCGATGAAGCGCCCGAATGGCTTGGACGCGAGCAGCATCACCGCGACCGCCAGCAGGATGGCCGACACCATGACGATGCGCTGGCTGGCCATGCCGACCGCGGCGATCACCGAGTCGAGCGAGAACACGATGTCGATGACGGCGATCTGCGCGATCACCAGCCCGAACGACGCCGCCGGCTTGGTGCGCACGTCCGCTTCCTCGCCTTCGCCGACGATGAGGTCGCGGATCTCCCCCGTGCCCTTCACCAGCAGGAAGAGGCCGCCGATGATCAACACCAGGTCGCGCACCGAGATGCCGCGACCGAACAGCGGGAACAGTGGATCGGTCAGGCCGGCCAGCCACGCCAGCGTGAGCAGCAGGCCGATCCGGGTGATGCAGGCGACGGCGATGCCGAAACGGCGTGCGCGATCGCGCGAAACGGACGGCAGGCGGCTGACCGCGATCGAGATGAAGACCAGGTTGTCGATGCCCAGCACGATCTCGACGGTGCTGAGTGTCACCAGCGTGATCCAGGTCTGGGGGTCGAGCAGCATCTCCATCACGGGCTTCCGTCCTTTGCGCGGCCGCGCAGTTTACGCGGCGTGGGCGGAGAAGCGCGGCACGAGGATCGCGCCCCACGTGACGAACACATTGAGCATCATCACGAACACCGCGGCCGAACCCATGTCCTTGGCGCGGCCGGCCAGCTCATGGAACTCGGCGCCGTAGCGCTCGATGACCGCTTCGATCGATGAATTGAGCAGCTCGACCGCGATGACCGCGAGCATCGAGCCGATCATCAGCGCGCGTTCGACGCCGCTCTGGCCCAGCCACCACGCCAGCGGCGCGAGCACGACGAACAGCCAGACTTCCAGGCGGAACGAGGATTCGTGGGTCCAGGCGGCGCACAGGCCCTGGATGGACCACTTCGCGGCTTTCATGATGCGCAGCGGATGCCGCGGAAGGTGTCCGACGGTGTCGGCCATGGAGATGCTCTCGTGTCGACGGTCGGGCCGGGGCACCGCCCGTCCCTGCGGCTGCACGATGCGGCGCGGATCCCCGGTCAGCGCCCGTCCGGATTGTCGCATGCGATCACGGGCGTCCGGCGGGGCTGCCTGGCCGTGCGGTCAGGCGCTGCTGTGGCACGACGCTGCGCCCGGGTCGGCTCAGTCCTCGTGGATGGCGACGCCGCGGCTGCCGTCCGGGCGGATCCAGCCGCGGAACATGCTGCCGCTGTTGAACGGCAACGCGATGTTGCCGTCGCGGTCGAGTGCGATCGCGCCGCCGTCGCCGCCCATCGCCGGAATGATCTTGTTGATGACTTCCTCGGCCGCCTTCTGCAGCGGCACGTTCGTGTACTCGACGCGCGCGCAGATATCGCGGGCTGCATTCGCACGGATGTAGAACTCGCCCCAGCCCGTGCCCGACACACCGCAACGTTCGTCCGCCCAGGTGCCGGCGCCGATGATCGGCGAGTCACCCACGCGACCCCAGCGCTTGTTGGTCATGCCGCCGGTGCTCGTGCCGGCGGCGATGTGACCGGCCTTGTCGAGCGCCACCGCGCCGACCGTGCCGAGATACCGCCGCACGTTGCCGTCGTCGCCCTGGATGACCGCGGCCTTCTGCGCGGCCTCCTTCTTCTGCGCTTCCTCGAGCTGCTTCCTGCGCATCGGCGTGTCGAACCACGTGTTCGGCACGCGCTCGATGTCCTTCTGCGTATCGGCGAACGCCTCGGCGCCGGCGCCGGCCAGCATCACGTGCGGACTGCGCTCCATCACCGCACGCGCGAGCTTGATCGGATTGCGCACGGTGGTGACGCCCGCCACCGCGCCTGCGCGACGCGTATGGCCTTCCATGATCGACGCATCGAGTTCGTGTCCGCCCTTGGCGTTGAACACCGCGCCCTTGCCCGCGTTGAAGCGCGGCGACTCCTCCATGACGAGGATCGCGGCCTCGACCGCATCGATCGCTGCCCCGCCCTTCTGCAGCACTGCATTGCCCGCATCGAGCGCGCGATTGAGCGTGTCGCGATAGTCCTTCTCGTCCGCCGCGCTCAGCGTCTCTTTGGGGACGAAACCGGCGCCGCCGTGGATGACGAGGGCGGTGCGCGCGGTCGAAGGCGCTGTCTGGGCGTGGGCGTTCATGGCGAGTGCGAGCAACAGAAGAGGGGCGTAGCGACGCATGGTCGGGCTCCGATCGGATCGGCCGAGCATAACGGCCGCTCGGCACCGCTTGCGAGCGTCGGTCCCGGCGTTGCAATGCAACACGAATCTTGACGGGAACATCACGTCGCTGAAGACGCGCGGCGCAGTCGTTCATGACCGTTTTCTGACGCAAATGACCTGTTTTAAGGCAGTTTGCGTTACGCGACAGCTCCATCGCGAAAGCTGGAAACGCAGTTCTTCAGCTTTTTCGGACACTGGGAGTTGACAGCGTTCAACCCGCATTCGGATTGTCAGCGCCGCGCCGGACCTGCCCCCGGCGCTCGGGCCCGCGTCATGCCGATGCGGGCTTTCCCCCACCTCTGATGGAGCAGCAATGAACAGCAAGTGCGTCCTCGCGTTAGCCATCTCGCTGGCCCTCACGTCCACCGCCGCCAGCGCCGGCACTCTCGTCCGTGCGGAAAAGAACCGCATCGACAACCAGTACATCGTCGTACTCAATCCGTCGCGCCTGCCGCTGCAGGCCGGGCTTGCACGCGAAGCGGGCCTTGCCAAGGCCGCTGAGAACGCAACCGTCGATCTCGCTGCGAAGTTCGGCGGCGATGTCGGCATGGTCTATCGCAATGCGGTGCAAGGCTTCGTGGTGCACGCACCCGAAGCGGTGGTCGCCCGCATGCTGAAGGATCCGCGCGTCGCCTTCATCGAGGAAGACGCGACGGTGACGGCGACCGCCACGCAGAGCGGCGCCACTTGGGGCATCGATCGCATCGACCAGCGCTCGCTCCCGCTCAGCGGCACGTACACCTACGACTACACCGGCTCGGGCGTGCACGCCTACGTGATCGACACCGGCATCCTGTCGTCGCATTCGCAGTTCGGCGGTCGCGTCGGCAGCGGCTACACCGCGATCAGCGACGGTCGCGGCACCACCGACTGCAACGGCCACGGCACGCACGTGTCCGGCACGATCGGTGGCTCGACCTACGGCGTCGCGAAGTCGGTGTCGCTCGTTCCGGTGCGCGTGCTCGACTGCAGCGGCTCGGGCACCAACTCGGGCGTGATCGCCGGCATCGACTGGGTGCGCACGCATGCGATCAAGCCGGCGGTGGCGAACATGTCGCTCGGCGGTGGTGCGTCGTCGGCCGTCGATACCGCGGTCAACAATCTGTCGAACTCGGGCGTGGCCGTGGTCGTCGCCGCGGGCAACGACAGCGCGAGCGCGTGCAACTACTCGCCGGCGCGTGCGGCCGGTGCGATCACGATCGGCGCCACCACCTCGACCGATGCACGCGCGTCTTACTCGAACTACGGCGGCTGCGTCGACCTGTTCGCACCGGGCAGCTCGATCAAGTCGGCGTGGTACACGAGCACGACGGCGACCAACACGATCAGCGGCACGTCGATGGCGTCGCCGCACGTGGCAGGCGCCGCCGCGCTCTACCTGCAGCGCGTGCCGTCGGCGACGCCCTCGCAGGTGCGCAGCTGGCTGACGACGAACGGCACCACGGGCAAGGTCACCAGCCCGGGCAGCGGTTCGCCGAACATCCTGCTGTATTCGCGTTGAGCGTCATCGCGTGACCAGAAGGCGGCCTTCGGGTCGCCTTCCTTTTCGTGTCACTGCGAACGCAGCGCTTCGATCGGATCCAGACGCGACGCCTTGCGCGCCGGATAGAAGCCGAAGAACAGGCCGGTCGCGATCGAGAAGCCCGCGGCGAGCAGGATCACGCTGCTGTCGAGCTTCACCGGCAATGACCCGAACTTGCCGACCGCGAGTGCGCCGAGCACGCCGATCGCGATACCGAACGCACCGCCAATGAGCGAGATCAGCATCGCCTCGGCGAGGAACTGGCGCTGGATGTCGCGCGGGCCCGCGCCCACCGCCATGCGCAGACCGATCTCACGAATACGCTCCGTCACCGACACCAGCATGATGTTCATGATGCCGATGCCGCCGACGATCAGCGAAATGCTCGCGACCGCACCGAGCAGCAGCGACATCAGCTTCGTCGTCTGCGTGCGCGTGGCCACGACTTCCGCGATGTTACGCACGTTGAAGTCGTCCTCGTCGCCGGGCTGGATCTTGTGGCGCTGGCGCAGCAGGCCTTCGATCTCGCCCTGTGCGTAGTCGAGATCCTTGGCGTCGCCGACGCCGACCGCGATCTGCATCACCGCGCCCGCGGGCAGACCCATCGCGCCCATCAGACGACGGCGCGCCGTTTCGAGCGGCACGACGACGAGGTCGTCCTGGTCCTGGCCGAACCCGCCCTGCCCCTTCGACTTCAGCACGCCGGCGACGGTGAACGGCACGCGACCGAGGCGGATGGTCTGCCCCACCGCGTCCTCGTCGCCGAAGAGTTCGCGACGCACGGTCTCGCCGATGATCACCGACTTGCCGCCGGAGTAATCGGCCTGCGAAAAACCGTCGCCGCTCGCCATCTGCCAGTCGTTGATCGAGAACCAGTCCGGCTGCACGCCCTGCCACGACGTCGACGCGTTGTTCTCGGCGAACACCACCTGCGTGTTGCCACGCAGTGAACCGGCGACGTACTGCACTTCCGGAATCTCGTGGCGGATCGCGTCCGCGTCCTGCTCGCTCAGCGTAAAGAAGGAACTCGATGACATGCGGATGCCGCCGAAGCCGCGACCCGCGCCCGGGCCGACGTCGAGGCGATTGGATCCGAGGCCGGACACCAGCTTGTCGATCTCCGCCTGCGTGCCTTGCCCGACCGACACCATCACGATGACCGCGGCGATGCCGATGATCACGCCCAGCGAGGTCAGCGCGCTGCGGAGCCAGTTGCCGCGCAGCGAGAATGTCGCGGTGCGAAGGGTTTCAGCGAACCTCATGTCGCGCCCTCGGTCCACGGGCCGGCGTGCGCCGGTGGCGCGATGTCGGGCACGCGCGTTTCATCGGTCTGCGCGTGCAGTTCGCCGTCGCGCATCACGAACACGCGATCGGCGTGCGCGGCGACTTCCGGATCGTGCGTGATCAGCACCACGGTATGGCCGTCGTCGCGCAGCGTCTTGAACAGCGCGAGGATCTCCTCGCCGGTCCTGGTGTCGAGCGCACCGGTGGGTTCATCGGCGAGCAGCACGGGCGGGCGATTGATCAACGCACGCGCGATCGCGACGCGCTGCTGCTGACCGCCCGACAGTTCAGTCGGCTTGTGGTGCATGCGCGCGCCGAGACCGACGGCTTCGAGCGCTTCCCGTGCGCGCTGCTGGCGCTCGGCCTTGGCGATGTCCGCGTATCCGAGCGGCATCGCCACGTTCTCGAGCGCATCCAGTCGCGTCAGCAGGTTGAAGCCCTGGAACACGAAGCCAATGGTGCGCAGACGCAGTTGCGCGCGCTGTTCGGCGTCGAGCGTCGACACGTCGACGCCGTCGCAGAGATAGACGCCGTCGCTCGGCGTGTCGAGGCAGCCGAGCAGGTTCATCAGCGTGGACTTGCCGGACCCCGACGGCCCCATGATTGCGACGAATTCGCAGCGACCGATCACCAGGTTCACACCGTGGAGCGCCACCACTTCGGCCTCGCTGCCCGGGGAGTAGACCTTGCCGAGGCCGCGCGTCTCGATGACGGCATCGGTCATTTCGTCTTGCGCTCCGCGCCGGTGATCACGGTATCGCCTTCCTTGACGCCGCCGCCGGAGACTTCGGTGTACGAGCCGTCGCTCGCACCGAGGCGCGCCATCGTCATCTTCGGCTTGCCGTCGACGAGCAGGTACAGCGGCGCGCGACGCGCGGCGAGCAACTGGTCGATGCCGCGGTCCCACCGCTGTTGCTGGCTGTCGTCGAGCGTCACGCGGAACGAAGCGAACTGCTGCGACATGCGCTCGGCCATGCGTTGACGCATCGCCCCGCTGTCGCCGCCTCGCGGAGTCCCGCCGCTTCCGCCGGGGCCGCCGCGACCGCCACCGGGACCGCCGCCGAACAGCGCACTGCCACCCTGCTGCTGCACCTGCGCCGTACGCGCCTGCTGGCGCTGGCGCATCTGCTCGACCGCCGCATCAAACGCGGCCTTCTGTTCGGGCTTCAGACCGAGCGACGTCGCGAGCTTCTGCAGATCCTCGGTCATGCCCATGCGACCACCGCCGGGCTGCTGTGCGCCGCCTTGCGCGCTCGCCTGCATCGCCGCGGCTTCTTCGTCGGTCGGCTTGTAGCGCAGCGCCGCGTTGGGCACGCGCAGCACGTTGTCGCGACTGCTCACCTCGATCTCCGCGTTCGCCGTCATGCCGGGCAGCAGCTTGCCGTCGCTGTTGTCGACGTCGATGACGACCGGATACGTCACGACGTTGTTCGTCGTCGTCGCCGACAGCCGCACCTGCGACACCTGGCCCACGAACTTGCGATCGGGATACGCGTCGACGGTGAAGGTCGCACGCAGGCCCGACGTGACCTGCCCGATGTCGGCTTCGTCGACGGCGAGCTCGATCTTCATCTTCGACAGGTCTTCCGCGAGCTTGAACAGCTCGGGCGCCTGCAGGCTCGCGGCGACCGTCTGCCCGGGCTCGATGCTGCGCGTCAGCACCACGCCATCGACGGGCGAACGGATTTCGGTGCGGCCCAGGTTCACGCGCGCGGTGCGCGTGCCCGCCTGCTGCTGCGCGATCTGCGCGCGGCTGGCAGCGAGCGTGGCGCGTGCGCGTTCCAGCGTGCTGCGCGCGAGATCGACGTCCGACTGCGCAACGAGCTTGTCCTTGCCGAGCTGCGCCTTGCGCTGGTAATCGATCTCGGCGTTACGCAGGGCCGCCGCGGCTTCCGTCGCATTCGCCTGTGCCGCGCTGATCTGTGCGCTGCCCTGCGCGATCTGCGCCTCGTACGTACTCGGATCGATACGCGCGAGCACCTGGCCCTTGCGCACGTGATCGTTGTAGTCGACGTAGACGTCGGTGACCTTGCCCGACACTTCCGAGCCGACCACCACCGTCGAAATCGCGCTGAGCTGGCCCGTCGAGGAGATGACGACGCGGATGTCGCCACGGTCGACCTTCGCCGTGCGGTAACCGCTGTCCGCCGCGCCGGCCGACGCCTTGTGATGTTTCCACGCCCATCCGCCGGCCGCAGCCAGCACGAGCAGCGTGATCAGGACCAAGAGGCCGCGGCGACGCGCGGGACGGGGCACAGCGGAACCGTTTCGACTCATTCGGGGAATGTCGGGGATGAAATGCAAAAGGGCGTCAACGACCGGAAACGCACGCGCGCGCCCGCGGTTGACATCAATAGAGAGGATTAGCCACGGAGCCGAATGGTCGCGACTGTTCCTTCGCCCGGCGTGCTGTCCAGCTCGACCGGCCACCCGAACCGCTCGCCAAGTCGGCGAACGATCGACAGCCCGATCCCCATTCCATCGGCGCTGTCGCGGTCGTGACGATAGAACGCGTCGAATGCCTTGGTCAGCGTTTCGCGCGTCATGCCGACGCCCGTATCGCGCACTTCGATGCGGTCCGGCCTGATCACCACTTCCACCAGCCCCGCGTCGGTGAAGCGGACCGCATTGCTCAGCAGGTTGCCCACCATCAGCGACAGCACGCGGCGCGGCGCATCGATCACGCCGCCGCCTTCATCACGGACCACGACCTCGACGGGTTTGTCCCCGACCTGCGCACGCGCATTTTCGACTTCGTCATCGACCACCTCGTGCACGTCGAAACGCTCGCTCTCGGATTCGACTTCGGCGTCGCGGGCGAGGATGAAGAACGCATCGATGACGGTCTGCATGTCCTGCCCGGCACGCTGGATGCGTCCGACCGCGCGACGCGAACGCTCGGGCAGCTCGCTGTCGGCGGCCATGATGTCGGACGCCACCCGGATGACGGTGAGCGGCGTGCGCAGCTCGTGGCTGGCGTCGCGCGTGAACTGGCGCTCACGCTCGACGAATTCGCCGACGCGGCCCGACATGCCGCGCAGCGCGTGGGCGAGACGTCGCACTTCCATGCCTGCATCGATCGGCAGGTTCTGCGGCGACAGGGCGCCGGCATTCGGCGACGACGGCTCCCAGCGCGCCACCACGCCGGCGAGCCAGCTCACCGGCGCGACCATGCGCTTGGACGTCCGGTAGGTCAGCCACGCGGAGACGTAGGTGACCAGCAGCGCGAGCAGCAAGCTCAGGCCGCCGGTCCAGAAAATCGCGCTGTCGCTGAATTCCGGATCGAAGTAGACGTAGAGCGTGCCGTCGCGCCGCTGTTCCACGAGGGACGCGGGCGCGCCCCAGTAGGGGATGTGATACCCCGGTGGCGCCGCGAGTACGTCGGCTGGCACGCCCGTTGCGGGCCGGCCTGCGGGCACGAAGTAGGTCGCCATGCGCGCGTTGTGCGGCAGCGATCCGCGCGGCCCGGCGGCCACTTGCTCCCACGCGTTCGCTGCCTCGTCGGCCAAGCGCTCGTGCAAGAGAACCTGGCGAACGCCGATCTCCGCACACGCGATGCCGAGCGCCATCACCAGGCTCGCGAGGAGAGCCTGGACGATGAACGCGACCTTGATCTTGCGGGGTAGGCCGTGCGCCATGCGGTCGCCGGATTACTCCGGCGGCTGCGAGATGTCGGCGATGCGGTAGCCGGCCGACTGCACGGTGTGCAGCAGCTGCTTGTCGAACGGCTTGTCGATCGTCTTGCGCAGGTTGTAGAGGTGGCTGCGCAGCGTGTCGGAATCCGGCAGGCCATTGCCCCAGATCTCGCGTTCGATTTCCTGGCGGCTCACCACGCGCGGCGACTCGCGCATCAGGATGGTCAGAAGACGCAGGCCGATCGGCGAGAGCTGCAGTTCGACGCCGCCACGGGTGACGCGCAGGCTGGCCGGGTCGAGCACGAGGTCGGCGACCTTCAACACTTCGCCACCGACCTGGCGGCGCTCGCGGCGGATCAGGGCGCGCAGACGGGCCTCGAGCTCCTGGATCGCGAAGGGCTTGGTCAGGTAGTCGTCGGCGCCGGCGGACAGGCCGGTCAGCTTCTCGTCGAGCGTGTCGCGCGAGGTCAGCATCAGCACCGGGGTCGACTTGCGCGCTTCCTCACGCAGCCGCTTGCACACTTCCACGCCGTCCAGGCGCGGCAGCATCAGGTCGAGCACGAGCACGTCGTAGCTGTTCTCGGCCGCCAGCCGGTAGCCGTCGAGGCCGTCGGCTGCGTAGTCCACCTCGAAGCCACGGCTTTCGAGGTATTCGCCCATCATCTCGGAGATATTGCGGTTGTCCTCGATGATGAGGACGAGGCCGCCGTCGCGATTGGTCTGCATGGTGAGGAGCCCTCCTTCAGTTTTGTGAAAGGTGCCCGCCGCCCAGTCTAGACGCTGTGAAGACCCGCCAATCCCCTCAACTCCCCCTGACCTCGATGAACGCACGCATCCTCAGTCCGCTCCTGCTGCTCGGCTCCAACATCTTCATGACCTTCGCCTGGTACGGGCATCTCAAGTTCAAGAGCGCGCCGCTGAAGTGGGTGATCCTGGCCAGTTGGGGTATCGCGTTGTTCGAGTACTGCCTGCAGGTGCCGGCCAATCGCATCGGCAGCAACGTCTACAGCGCACCGCAGCTCAAGGGCATGCAGGAGATCATCACGCTGGTCGTCTTCGCGGTCTTCTCGATCTGGTATCTCGGCCAGCCGCTTCGGTGGAACCACATCGCGGGCTTCGTGCTGATCGTCGTCGCCGGCTGGCTGATCTTCCTCGAATGACGACGCCGGCGCATGATCGACACGGGTTCCGGAGGTCCGCCATGCGCCGCTTCGCCAGCTTCCGCGAGTTCTATCCGTTCTATCTCACCGAACACGCCAACGCGGTCAGCCGGCGGCTGCATTTCATCGGCAGCCTGGGCGTGCTGCTGTTCGTCGTCACGGCGATCGTCACGCGCGACGCGCGCTGGTTCATCGGCGCACCGCTGTGCGGCTACGGTTTCGCGTGGGTCGGCCATTTCATGTTCGAAAAGAACCGGCCGGCCACGTTCAAGCATCCGCTCTATTCGCTGATGGGCGACTGGGTGATGTTCAAGGACATCCTCACGGGGCGCGTGAAGCTCTGACCGGCCGCCGAACGGCGCCACACACCGGCACCGCGCGACCTACGCTGTGGCCGTCCGCTCCGGAGGTCGCACATGAAGCGCGTCGTCCTCGTCGTACCGGTTCTGCTGCTCAGCGCCTGCGCCAGCGATGGCGACTGGGCCTCGCTCCACGACTCGCCCGATGCGTCGATCCAGGCCCAGTGCAAGGGCGAGGCGTCCGGCATCGCGGATGCGGATGCACGCGCGACGGCATTCGAAGCCTGCATGTCGCGCGCCGGCTGGAAACACACGCCGCACTGACTCAGGCGTTGCGTTCTTCCGCTTTCGCGCGATTCCAGTAGCCGTCCTGCGCGTCGAGATCGAGCGACGCGAGGTCGACGCCGTCGTCGGCCGCCATCCGCTCCATCGCGCGGAAGCGGCGTTCGAACTTCGCGTTCGCGCGACGCAATGCCACGCCCGGATCGACCTTGGCGTGCCGTGCCAGATTCGCCGCGACGAACAGCAGGTCGCCGATCTCGTCTTCGAGGCGGTCGTGGGCCTGCGTGTCGCCGCCCGCCAGCGCTGCGAATTCGACGCGCACCTCGTCGATCTCCTCGTGCAGCTTGTCGATGACCGGTGCGGGGCCCGGCCAGTCGAAGCCGATCGTTGCCGCGCGCTTCTGCAGCTTCACTGCACGCTGCCATTCCGGCAGCCCGCGCGCGATGCCGGCGAGGACAGAGTGATCGTCGTGACCTTTCGACGCGCGTTCCGCGCGCTTGATCGCTTCCCAGTTGGCCGTCTGCGCTTCGGCGTCCTCGAACGAGGCGTCGCCGAACACATGCGGGTGGCGTCGCACCATCTTCCCGTTGATCGATTCGACGACGTCGCCGAACGCGAACGCGCCCTGCTCTTCCGCCATGCGCGAATGGAAGATGACCTGCAATAGAAGGTCGCCCAGTTCGTCGCGCAGCTCGTGCAGATCATGGCGCTCGATGGCATCGGCTACTTCGTAGGCCTCCTCGATCGTGTACGGCGCGATGGTCGCGAACGTCTGCTGCACGTCCCATGGGCAGCCACCGTCGGGATCACGCAACCTCGCCATGATCGCGAGCAGCGTGGCGACGTCACGCGCATCACCCGGCATCGTCACGGCGACGACGCCTGCTGTGCCGCGGCCGTCCACTCGCGCCACGGCAGTTGCGGATCGCCGATCGCGATGAAGTCGCCGTTGAGCAGCGTGTCCCGCACGTTGTAGCGCAGCGGCCGACCGCGCGGATCCACCACCTGCCCGCCCGCGCCTTCCAGAATCGCCTGCCCCGCGGCCGTATCCCATTCGCACGTCGGGCCGAAGCGCGGGTAAAGGTCGAGGCCGCCCTCGGCGATGCGGCAGAACTTGAGCGACGACCCGAGATTCAGTTGCTCGACGTCACCGCGCGTGCGCATCGCGTCGATGAACGCCTCGCTGCGACCGTCCCTGTGCGAACGACTCGCGGCGACACGCATGGGCATGCCCGGGGGCGACTGGACGTGCATCGCGTGATCGCCGCCATCGAGGCGCTCCCTGCGGAAGGCGCCATGCGTCGCGCCACCGTGCCAGATCACTCCGGTCACCGGCGCCTGGATCACGCCCCAGGTCGCGATACCGTCCTCGACCAGGGCGATGTTCACGGTGAACTCGCCGTTGCGCTTGACGAACTCGCGTGTGCCGTCGAGCGGATCGACGATCCACAGGCGGCGCCATGCGCGACGAATGTCGGCGTCGACCTTGTGCTCGGCTTCTTCCGACAACACCGGAATGTCGGGCGTCAGGCGGGCGAGGCCCTCGGCGATCACGCGATGCGAGGCCAGATCCGCCTCCGTGAGCGGCGAATGATCCTTCTTGCTCTCGACATCGAAGTCGGCTTCGTAGACTGCGAGAATCTGGCGCGCAGCGTCGACGGCCAGCGCGATGACGGCCTCGCGCAGTGGTGCATCAGGCATGGTTCAACCTCAGCCACTCACGGGCGATGAACAGCGCCGCGATGGAGCGGCCTTCGGAGAAATCGTCGCGGAGGATGAGCTCGTGCAATGCATCGAGCCTCCACGGCACGACATCGAGCGGCTCGGGTTCATCACCCGGCAAACGCTCTTCGTAGAGATCACGCGCGATGACCATCTGCGTCGCGTGACTCATGTAGGTCGGCGCCAGCGACAGCTCGCGCAGGCGCAGCAGCGAACGCGCGCCGTAGCCGATCTCTTCCTTGAGCTCGCGGTCGGCCGCCTGTTCCGGCGACTCGCCGGCATCGATGCGGCCCTTCACCAGACCGAGTTCGTAGCGATGGAAGCCGGCGGCGTACTCGCGCACCAGCAGCACGGTATCGGCGTCGAGCATCGGCACGACGATCACGGCGCCGTGTCCGCGCCCGTGCAGGCGCTCGAACTGACGCCGCTCGCCGTTGCTGAACTCGAGGTCGAGCCGCTCCATGCGATAGGGCCCGGCGTCGTGCTCGGTGACGTGATGGATGGTCGGCAGCGTCTTCATGGGGCTGTGGGCGACGGGCCGGCGCGACGCGGGATAATGGCGGGATGAACAGGCTCGATCACGACACGATCCTAGCAGGGGCGGGCGAAAGCCCGGCGGACGCATGGCGCCGCCGCGACCTCGACGTCGTCTGGCATCCGTGCACGCAGATGCGCGAGCACCCGGATCGGCTCCCACTGCTCCCTATCGAACGCGGCGAGCGCGAATGGCTGGTCGGCATGGACGGGCGTCGCTACCTCGATGCGGTGTCGAGCTGGTGGACCTGCGTCCACGGCCACGCCGAGCCGCGCATCGCCGAGGCGATCGCACAGCAGGCGCGCACGCTGGAGCACGTGATCCTCGCGGGCTGCACGCACGCGCCAGCGGTGGAACTCGCCGAGCGCCTCATCGCGATCGCGCCGAAGCAGGTCGGCCGTGCGCCGCTCAGCAGGGTCTTCTTCGCCGACAACGGCTCGGCCGGCGTGGAAGTCGCGCTGAAGATGGCGTTCCACTGGTTCCGCAACGCCGGCGAAACGCGACGCACGAAGTTCATCGCGCTCGAGAACAGCTACCACGGCGAGACGCTCGGTGCGCTCGCGGTGGGTGACATTCCGTTGTACCGCCGCGTCTACGCGCCACTGCTCGCCGAGGCGCTGTTCGCGCCATCGCCGGATGCGTTTCTCGCCACCGCGGGCGAGACGGCGGAACAACGTGCGCATCGCGCGGCCGATGCGTTGGCGACGCTCCTCGCGGAACACGGCCACGATGTCTGCGCACTGATCTTCGAGCCCCTGATCCAGTGCGCGGGCGGCATGCGGATGCATCATCCGGCCTATCTGCGACGCGTACGCGAGCTCTGCGACGCGCACGGCATCTTCCTCATTGCCGACGAGATCGCGGTGGGCTTCGGCCGCACCGGCACGATGTTCGCGTGCGAACAGGCCGGCATCGCGCCCGACCTGCTCTGCCTGTCGAAGGGGCTCACCGGCGGCTCCCTGCCCCTCGCGGCGGTGCTGGCGACGCAACGCATCTATGACGGTTTCCTCGACGACAGCCGTGAGCGGGCCTTCCTGCATTCGCACAGCTACACGGGCAATCCGCTCGGCTGCGCGGCGGCGCTCGCATCGCTGCGCATCTTCGAAAGCGACGACGTCATCGCGCGCAACGTCGGAACCGCGAGCAAGCTCGCTGAGCGCGCCGACGCTTTCCGCGCGCATCCGCGCGTGGTCGACGTGCGCCAGACCGGCATGGTCGTCGCGATCGAAATGACCGCGGACGTCGACGCGCATGACGGTACCGCCGTCGAGATCGCGGGCGGTCGCGGCCTGCGCGCTTACCGGGAAGCAATCGCCCGCGGTGTGCTGCTGCGCCCGCTGGGCGACGTGCTGTACTGGTTCCCGCCCTACTGCATCGACGACGACGCACTGGACCTGCTCGCCGACACCACGCGCCACGCCATCGACGCCGCGTTCGGAGGCCCGACATGCGCTTGACCCGTGTCCACGTCCCGCAACCGCTGGTTTCCGGCGCGGAGATCACGCTGCCCGAAGGCGCCGCCGCGCACCTCACGCGCGTGCTGAGACTCGGCGTGGGCGACGCCTGCATCGTCTTCAACGGTGATGGCCAGGACTACGCGGCGACACTCGTTGCGGCGGGCAAGCGCGACGCGCGGCTCCGCATCGGCGAAGCAACACGCGTCGATCGCGAATCGCCGCTGCGCATCACGCTGCTGCAGGGCGTCGCCAAGGGCGAGAAGATGGACCTGATCCTGCAGAAGGCGACCGAGCTCGGCGTGCACGCGATCCTGCCCGTATGGTCGCAGCGCAGTGACGTGAAGCTCGACGGCGAGCGTGCGGCGAAGCGCCTGGATCACTGGCGCAATGTGGTGGTCTCGGGCTGCGAGCAGTGCGGTCGTGCGGTGGTCCCGGAAGTCGCGCCACCGCTGTCGCTCGCAGCAGCGCTGGCGGCGCTGGAGCCGCACGCGATGCGTTTGCTGCTCGATCCGGAAGGCACGCATTCCCTGCGCTCGATGACGCTGGACGATGCCGCGTCGATCTGCATCGCAGTGGGACCGGAAGGCGGCTGGTCGCCGCTCGACCGCGAACAGCTCCATGCCGCGCGCTTCGACGGCCTGCGTCTGGGCCCGCGCATCCTGCGCACGGAAACGGCCGGCCTCTCTGCGATTTCCGCTCTGCAGGCGCGCTTCGGCGATCTCGTCTGAGTCGTCTCCGTATGCAAAAAGGCCGCCCCGGAGGCGGCCTTTCCTTGCGTAATGCGCGGGCGCCGGTCAGGCCGCTTCGCGCACCTCGCGCAGGCGTTCCTCGATCTGCAGCAGATCCGGCAGCAGCGCCGGCTCGTCGTTGAGACGCACGTAGGCCTGCACGCCCAACGGGAGGTCGCCGTCCTGCGCTTCGACCTCCAGCGCAGCGCGTGACACCGTCACGAGGCGCGGGAAGCCCTGCGTCACGATCGCGAAGAACGGGATGCGGCGGTCGCCACCGAACGCCTTCAGCACGATGACCTTCGAGCCGAGGCCCGGCTTGTCCTCGCCGATCCCGGCAAGGCGCGCAAACGCGATCAGCGGAATCTGCCAGCCGCGCCAGCGGAAACGACCCAGCAGCCAGTCGACGCCGCTCGGATCGCTTTCCGGCTCGGCGTACGACAGCACCTCGGCGATCGTCGCGTTCGGCAGCAGCAGACGGCCACCGGCCACCTGGATGAGCACGCCGCGGATGTCGCCCGTTTCCTGCTGACCCCAGCTCGGCGAGGGCGCAACCGGCGCAGGCGCGATCGGGTCGTTCGCGTGCGCGTCCGGGCCGACGCTGCCCATCGCGGCGGCCTGCGACAACACAACGTCGACGACCGAATCGACATCCGCCTCCGCGGCGTCGACCTCATCGGCGTCGTCGATCTCGTCGGCTTCGTCGAAATCCGACGCGCTCTCGGCATCGGCCGGCTGGCCATTCGGCGCGATGGCGACTGGCCCGCGCGACGGCGGGTTCGGACGGCGGTGGCGGTTTTTCTTCTTGGACACGACGGGACCTCTCAGCGGCTCCAGCGGCCGGCGAGTTGTGCAGCGAGTTCGGAGGGCGGCGCGGTGACCGCGCCGCGTGCGGCCACCGCGGAGGCGGCGGTGGCGTCGTAGCAGCCATCTGCGGATTGCGCGCCGATGAAGGCGCCGCGCTTGCCGAGGTCGGCGATCGCGTCGGCCATTTCGGCGTCTGCACCGCTGAAGACGAGCACGGCACTCTTCTCGGCAGGGATGCGCGCGACGAGGGTGGCGAGGCCGCCGGTCGCGAACGCCGTCGCGTCCTCCGACACACCCATGTCGTCGCCGAGGACGTAGATCTGGCCGTTCTGGATCGGATCGCCCGCCTGCGCGAGCGCGACGGGCAACGCGGCGGCGCGCTGGAGCTGCGCAACCAGCTTGTCGTACCGGGCGCCATCGAGGCGCTGGCGGATCAGCACGGGCTTACTGAAGCGCGCCGGCAAGGCACCGAGCAGTTGACGGACCGCGTCGGGGCCGCCGATACCGGCGAGTACGAGCACCGCGCCGGACGACGTCGCTTTCGTATCGTCGACCAGTTCCAGCGACGCGATGCGACGCTCGAGTTCGCCAAGATCGTGCGAGCGCAGCGCGCCGGTCGGCGCCGTCGCGATCGGCGCGGCGTCGTCCGCGAGGCTCAGCTCACCGAAACCCATCGGCGGCAGCGGCGGCGGCACGGCAGCCGTAGGCGAAGCCGTTTCAGCCTGAACGTCATCGAACGACACCTCTTCGACAACGGCGAAGTCATCGACCAACCCACCCTGCCAGTCGGACTCCGGCAGCGCGGGCGCATCGGGCAGCGAGAGATCAGGGAGTTCGGCATCGAGCTCTGCGAGCAGCGGATCGAAATCGCTGGCACTGAAGTCGGGGCCGGTGACCGGTGGCAGGCCCTCGAAACGGGTGGCCTCGATCGAACCGCCGTCGAACCCCACGCCCTCGAGCTGCACGCCTTCAAAGTTCGGCGCGTCGAGCGAAGCGCCGTCGAAGCCGACAGCTTCGAGTTCGATGCCGGCCGTTTCCGGAAGCGGTGCATCGATCGCGCTCGGATCAAGTTCGAGTCCGTGCACGGACAGCACGTACTCCTCGACACTCATCTCGTCCGCGTCCGCAGCCGCGGGATCGAATACGGAAAAGTCTTCGCCGCCCGTCGCGCCTTCGGGCACCGCGATCTGTGCGACCGGCGGGAACTCCGGGTCGTCGGTCGAGATCATTTCCTCGAGCTGCACCGTCAGCGGATCCACCGCGGGCACGAGGTCCGCGCCGGCGACCGGCGGCAGCACGTCCTGGCGGTGATGCAGCTTGGCGGCGAGGTGGCGGCGCCAGCGCGCGGCCTCCCAGCCGTCGCGCGACGCGGCGACGTCGGCCTCTTCGAACATCACCTCGATCGAAGGATCGCCGAGCATGCTGTCGTAACGGTCGAGCGCGCCTTCGCTGACGGGATCGAGCACGATCATCAGCACGTCGGGCGACACGCTGCGGATCGCATCGGGTGAGGATGCGCCCGGATCTTCCTCGGCGACGATGTCCGCGCCGATTTCCAGCAGTGCGCCGCGCACGCTGTCGCGCGCGGCGCCGGGACGCGCCAGGAGGGCGACGCGTCGGCTGGTGTCACTCATGCGCATGCACCTGCTCGAGCAGCTCGTTGACGTTCCGCATCAGCTCGGGTTCCTGGTACGGCTTGCCGAGGTAGCGATTGACGCCGAGTTCGAACGCACGCTGGCGGTGCTTCTCGCCGGTACGCGACGTGATCATGATGATCGGCACGTCGCGCAGTCGCGAATCGCCCTTCATCGCGCCGGCAAGCTCGTAGCCGTCCATGCGCGGCATTTCAATGTCGAGCAGCATCAGGTCCGGCACGCGCTCGGCCATGCGTTCGAGTGCGTCGATGCCGTCCTTCGCGGTGGCGACTTCGTAGCCGTGACGTTCGAGTACGCGGCCGGTGACCTTGCGCATCGTGACCGAGTCGTCGACCACCATGACCAGCGGAACGGCGCGCTTCTCGACCGGAACGAACACCGGCTGGAAGTCGCGCGGCAGCGTGGCCTGGCGGCGCACCAGCGGCGCGATGTCGAGGATCACGACCACGCGACCGTCGCCCATGATCGTCGCGCCGAAGATGCCCGGCACCGAGGCGACCTGCGGGCCGACCGGCTTCACCACGATTTCGCGGTTGCCGATGACCTGGTCGACGGTGACGGCGGCGCGCAGTTCACCGGCGCGGATCAGCAGCAGCGGCACCTGCAGCAGGCCCTCGGCCTTCGCCGACGACTGACCGAGCAGGCGACCGAGGTCGTGCACCGCGTAGTCCTCGCCGCCGTAGCGGTAGGTGCCACCGTCCTCGTTCTGCATCGCCTGCGCGAGTTCTTCGCGCGAGATACGGCCGACGCCGCGCACCGAGGCGATCGGCACCGCGAACGCGGTCTCGCCGATGCGCACGAAGACCGCCTGCGTGACCGCGAGCGTCTGCGGCAGGCGCAGCGTGAACGTCGTGCCCGAGCCCTTCGTCGTGCGGATATCAATCGTGCCGCCGAGCTGGCGCACTTCGGACGCGACCACGTCCATGCCAACGCCACGACCGGCGAGGCGGCTGACCTCGTCGGCGGTCGAGAAACCCGGCTCGAAGATCAGCATGTCGAGGTCGGACTCGGCCATCACCGCATCGCTGCGGATCAGGTTGCGTTCGATGCCGCGACGTCGGATCGCTTCGCGATCGAGGCCGCGGCCGTCGTCGCCGACTTCCAGCACGACTTCCGAACCTTCGCGACGGACCGCGATGCGGATGGTGCCTTCTTCCTGCTTGCCTGCGGCCGCGCGCTTCTCCGGCGACTCGAGGCCATGCGCGACCGCGTTGCGGAGCATGTGCTCCAGCGGCGCGGTCATGCGCTCCAGCACGTTGCGATCGAGCTCGCCCTGCGTGCCTTCGAGCTTGAGCAGCACGTGCTTGCCCGTTTCACCCGACGCCTGGCGGACGACGCGGCGCAGACGCGGCAGCAGGCCGTCGAACGGCACCATGCGCGTGCGCATGAGGCCTTCCTGCAGTTCGGACGACACGCGCGACTGCTGCAACAGCAGCGTGTCGTACTGACGCGTGAGGTCGTCGAACGTCGCCTGAAGCGAGGTCTGGTCGGCCGCGGACTCGGACAGTGCGCGGGTCAGCTGCTGCAGCGTCGAGAAGCGGTCGAGCTCCAGCGGATCGAACGTCGCCTCGGTGGCGTCCTCGCGCTTATAGCGCGCGACGATCTGCGCCTCCGTCTCGATCTCGAGACGGCGCAGCTGGTCGCGCATACGCGTGTTCGTCGCTTCCATTTCCGCGATGGCCGACCGGAACGCGCCGAGCTGCTGTTCCAGGCGGGCGCGATAGATCGCGACCTCACCGGCGTAGTTGACGAGGCGATCGAGCAGGTCGGCGCGGATACGCACCTGTTCCTGCGGCGCACGCACGGCGATGTCGTCGTCGTCCGTGAGCGCGGGCTGTTCGCCGATCGGCGCCGACAACGGCTTGAGCTCCGCGACCGGCAGCGGTACTTCCGGCGTGGCCTCTTCGTGCTGCGGCTCGTAGGCCGGCATCGGCAGGCGCTCGCCGCGCGCACGCGCTTCGAACTGTGCGATCAGCGCGAACGGCATGCCGATCGCGTGGCGTTCGCCGACGCGGGTGACCATACCGTGCAGGCGATCGAAGCCCTTCTCGAGCAGCGACACGCCGTCGCGACCGAGTTCGCTGCGGTGATCGACGACCGCCTCGAGCAGCGACTCCATGACGTGGCCGAGTTCGCCCACGGCCATGATGCCGGCCATGCGCGCACCGCCCTTGAGCGTGTGCAGGTCGCGCTGCAGGCCGACCAGCGTTTCGCGGTCATCCGGCTGCTGGCGAAGCTGCGCGAGCAGGCTGTCGGAGTGGTCGAGCAGGTCGGCGCCTTCCTCGACGAAGATGTCGACGAGTTCCGGATCGAGGCCGGTGAGGTCCAGCCCGGTGTTCGGGTCGGCTTCGTCGACGACGCTTGCCGGCATCGCCGCACCGGAGTGCGCGGCCGCGGACGCCGCGGCGATCGCCGCGCGGACCTGCTCCGCCATCTTCTGCTCGGCCGCCATGCGCTCCAGGCGCTCGGCTTCGGCACGCTGCGACTCCATGCGCGCCCGCTCGCGCTCGGCGGCTTCAACGCGCTCGCGTTCGAGACGCTCGGCCTCCGCCCGCTCGGCTTCAATGCGTTCGCGCTCGGCGCGCTCGGCGGCCAAACGCTCTTCTTCGATGCGACGCGCGTCCGCCTGTTCGGCCGCGATCCGCTCCGCTTCGGCGCGCGCGGCTTCTTCGGCCGCAAGGCGTTCGGCTTCGGCCTGCTCGGCGGCGATGCGTTCCTGTTCGAGACGCTGGGCTTCCGCCTGCTCCGCCGCGAGGCGCTCAATCTCGGCCTGCTCGGCCGCGACGCGCTCCTGCTCGAGACGTTCGGCCTCGGCCTGTTCGGCCGCGACGCGCTCCTGCTCCAGACGCTCTGCTTCGGCCAGCTCGGCGGCAATGCGTTCCTGCTCGACACGTTCGGCTTCAGCCTGGGCCGCAGCCTCCCGCTCTGCTTCGGTCTGCGTCGCGGCAAGACGCTCGGCCTCGGCCTGCGCAGCTTCAGCGGCGACACGCTGCGCCTCCGCCTGTTCCGCGGCGACACGTTCGGCTTCTGCCTGTTCGGCGGCGAGACGCTCCTGCTCCAGACGCTCCACTTCGGCCGCTTCGGCAGCAATGCGTTCCGCTTCCGCACGCGCCGTTTCTTCAGCGATGCGCTGCGCTTCCGCTTCCTCGGCCGCGAGCCGCTCGGCTTCGGCGTGCGCGGCAAGACGCGCCTGCTCCGCGTATTCCGCCTCCGCCTGCTCCGCAGCGAGACGCTCGGCATCGACGCGCGCGATCTCCTCGGCGATGCGCCGCTGCTCGGCCTGCTCCGCGGCGACGCGCTCGGCTTCCGCCTGCGCCGCTTCCAGTTGTTCGAAGTCTTCTGCCGCCGACGCGTCGAGCGGATCGATCGGCGCCGCCTGGCGCGCGTCCGGGAGGCTATCGCGCAGCGCGACGACGCGCTCGGCAAGTCCTTCGAAACGCGGCACGTGCGGGCGGTCGGCCTGCAGACGGGCGAGCGTGGTGCGGATCGCGTCGGCGACGTCGGCGATCGCTTCGACGCCTTCCTGCGTCGCGCTCGTACCGGCCGCGAGCAGACGCTTGATGTAGGCCTCGGTCGGACCGGTGATCGCCGGGATCACCGGCACCTCCGTCATCGCGAACGCGCCGTTGAGCGTGTGGATCGAACGCTGCAGGCGATCTTCCGCGCGCTGCGGCTGGCGACGCGCGTTCTCGAGCCAGTCGTCGATGGTCGCGAGATGGCCGTCGACTTCCGTCGCGAGGATTTCCAGCAGCACCGGATCGACGTACGCCGGCTCACCCGGATCTTCGACCGGCAGCGCGACCGCGATCGGGACAGCCACTTCGACCACCGGCTCGACCGGCGCGGCGACCGGCGCCGCGAACTCGCCGGCCGTGTAGAACACTTCCTCGCCCTTCTCGAGACGATCGGCGATCGCTTCGAAGCCTGCGAGGTCTGCTGTCACCGACGCCGTACCGGCGAGCGCCGCGTGGAACTGCGGCAGCGTGCCGACCGCATGTTCGAGGATGGATGCTACCGCCGGGCTCGGCGGACGCGTGCCATCCAGCACGCGGTTGAGCATGTTCTCGATCTTCCAGCTGAACTCGCCGAGGACCTTGGCGCCGACGAGGCGGCCGCTGCCCTTGAGCGTGTGGAAGACGCGGCGGATGGGGCGCAGGCGCTCCATCTCCTCGGGCATCGCCTTCCACGCGGGAAGCAGCGACGCGAGGTTGTCCATCTCCTCCGACAGCTCTTCGAGGAAGACCTCGCGGATGTCATCGTCGATGTCGGCGTTGGCTTCGAAGCCGCCGTGAACCGCGCCGATCGGCGCGACCACGACCGGCTCGATCGCGTCGATCGCCGAGGCATCGATCGCCACCGGCTCGTGCACGACCGGGGTCTCTTCTTCGCGTGCCTGCAGATCGACGACCGCGAACGTCTCGGCGATGTGCGCGAGCACCGTCTCGTCTTCGCTCTCGGCGACGATCGGCTGAGCCGATGCATCGACGGATTCCGGGTGCAACGTCTCGGCGATCGCGGCGTCCACCGCCGGCTCGGCGGCCACGGGCGGCGCGGCTTCGACCTGCACCGGCGCGGCGGGCACCGGCCAGTAGTGCAGCGACTCGAGGCTCGACTGCGCGATGTCGAGCATGCCGTCGCGGTTCGGACGGTGGTCGCGCAGGGCTTCGAGGAAGTATTCGAGACTCGCGAGCGCGTCGGCCAGCGCGTCGAGTTCGGCGCTGGTCGGCACGTGGCGACGATCGATCAGCTCGCGCTGCGAATAGCGCGCGATCGCATCGAGGTATTCGGCCGGCGTCGCCAGCTGCACCATGCGCATGGCGCCGGCGACTTCGTCGAGCAGGCGCGGTACTTCCGCGAGTTCGGCGTGATCCCAGCCGGTCTCGACGAACGCGACGAACGACTGGCGCGCATCACCGAAATTGGCGATCGCTTCGCGCACGACGATGTCGAGCACCTTGCGCGACTCGCGCGCGAGCGCGTTGTCGCCGTCGTCCTGGTCTTCGAGGCCCAGGCGCGAGACCTGGTCATCGAGCGACGCATCGACATACAGCAGTGCACCCGCGATATCGAGCAGCGCGTGCTCGTCCGCGATACGGCGGCCGTTGACGACGTCCGACATCGCGTCGCGCTGCTGCATCACCACGCCGCGCGCAGTGGACAGCCCCATCATGCCGAGCGTGTCGCCGACCTGCGTCAGCGCGTCGACCTGCGGGCGCAGTTCGGCCACGTCGATGCGGCCGGTGCGCAGGTGGATGTCGAGCGCGTCCTTGACGCGCATCAGGTCTTCCTTGATCGCCGCCGACACCGTGTCGAGCAGCGCGCGGTTGCGGCCGCTCAGCGAACCGCGCGCGTGCGCGATTTCGCTTTCGCTGGGACGCTGCGCATCGAGATCGAAGGTTTCGCGAATGTCGTCCAGTCGCGGATGCGAGGCCCCGCTGTGAGCAACGTGATAGAGCAGCTGGCGCGTGGCGTCGGCCGCGAGATCCTCGGTCGGCAGTGCCATTGCGTCCTGTGCGGTCTCGCGCACCGCACGCTCGAGCGCACTGAACGCCTGACGCAGGCCACGGCTGGTCGGCATCGCACCTTCGGCGATCGACACGGCGACGCCTTCGGCCACCCACAGCATGCGCTGATGGGCTTCATCGGCGCTGGCGCGCATCAGCTCGCCGATCGCGTCGACGAGAGCACGTGCGTCGGACGGGTCGCCGGTCTCCGGCCAATTCGCCAGCGCAGCGGACAAACGCTCGGCCGCGGCATGTGTATCGACCGCAGCATCGGCCGCACCGCCCGCCGGCACCGGACGGTCGATGTCCGGTGCGAACAACACGCTTTCGCTCAGGCCCGCTTCGCCACGCGCGGCGCGCAGCTCGTTGAGCAGCGGCAGCAGCACGATCGGGATGTCGCGATGGCCGCCCTGCAGGCGCTCGAGGTAGTCCGGCAGCTGGACGACGCCGCGCAGCAGCGCCGCGCAGGCTTCGTCGCGGTCGGCGACTTCACCCGACTGCAGCGCGTAAGCGAGCTTCTCCATCTCGGTCGCGACCATCGCGGGCGCGTCGAGCTCGATCATGTGCAGCGTGCCGCGCACCTGATGCAGGTGGGTGGCGCAGGCGCGCATGCGCGCGGAGTCGGTGGGATCTTCGAGGAACGCTTCGATCTCCTGCCGCGCCAGGCGCAGGGTTTCGTCGAGTTCCGGCTTGATCCAGCCGAGGGTCGTCGTGTCGATCACTTCACGCATCGCGATCATCGTGCACCTCGCGCCTGGGCGTCCGTGCGCGGCGCGCTCCCTCGAAGGAGCGCGGTCGCGCGGCAGCGGCGGTCAGGTGCGTGCAAAGTCATTTCTTCGGGTGGTCCGTTCGCGATCAGGCCGGGAGCTTGAAGTCGGCGACCGAACGACGCAGGTCGGCCGCCAGCTGCGCGAGGTTTCCAATCGACGCCGCCGTCTGACTCGCACCCTGCGAGGTCTGCGCCGTAATCGACTGAATCGAGGTCATCGTCTGGGTGATGCTCGACGCGGCGAACGACTGCTGCTGTGCCGCCGTCGAGATGCCCTGAATGAGGTTCGACAGGTCGGTCGAAACCTTTTCGATCTCGCCCAGCGCGGTACCCGCGTCTTCCGCGAGGCGTGCACCGGCGACGACTTCCGAGGTCGTCTGTTCCATCGACGACACCGCTTCGTTGGTATCGCTCTGAATCGTCTGGACCAGCGTTTCGATTCGCTTCGTCGCGTTCGATGCGCGTTCTGCGAGGCGCTGCACTTCGTCGGCGACGACCGCGAAGCCGCGGCCCGCTTCACCGGCCGAAGCCGCCTGAATTGCCGCGTTCAGCGCGAGGATGTTCGTCTGTTCCGAGATGTCGTTAATCAGTTCAACGATCGAGCCGATTTCCTGCGACGACTCGCCGAGGCGCTTGATTCGCTTCGAGGTTTCCTGGATCTGGTCACGGATCGAGTCCATGCCCTGAATCGTCTGACGCACGACGCCGGCGCCCTTCGTCGCGATCTGCACCGAGCGCTGCGCCACCTCCGCGGACTCCGCGGAGTTCTTCGAAACCTGGTCGATGCTCGCCGCGATTTCGTTGATGCGTTCCGAGGCCGAGCCGATCTCCTGCGCCTGGTGCTCCGCGGCTTCCGCGAGCTGCATGGCGGTGGCCTGCGTCTCCTGCGCGCTCGCCGCGACCTGCACCGACGTATCGGTAATGGTCTGCACGAGGCTGCGCAGCTGTTCGACTGCAAAGTTGATCGAGTCCGCGATCGCGCCGGTCATGTCTTCCGTGACCGTCGCCTTCACCGTCAGGTCGCCTTCTGCGAGCGAACCCATCTCGTCCAGCAGGCGCATGATGGCCTCCTGGTTACGGTCGTTGAGTTCCTTCGTGGCCTGGTAGCGGCTCTGCTGCTGCTTGTTGAGGGCGTAGAGCAGGCCGAGCAGCGAGAGGATCGTCAGCACACCCGCGACGATCGAGATCCAGATGTTGCCCAGCAGGCTGGTGTCCTTGATCGAACCGATCGAGGTGAACGCGCCGAACAGCTTCTGCGACGCATCGAGCATCTGGCCCGAATTCTTGGTGATCTCGTCGGCCGCGCGCTGCGCGCCGATGAGGTTGCGGGAGCTCGCCGTGATCGCGTCGAGGTCCTTCTTCATCACCGCCCACTGCTGTTCGACCTGGCCGAGCTGGGCCACCGCCGGACCCGACGTCAGCGGCAGGATGCGGTTGGCGTCGTCGCCCTTGCGCAGGCCGGCGAGCACCGTCGAGAAGAGGTTGGCGTCGCGGCCGAGCGCGTCACCGGCGACCTGCGCACCCTGGCCGCCGCTGCGGATTTCCGCGATGCGGCGGGCCATGGTTCCGGAAACGACGACCTGGCGCAGTGCGATGTAGACCTGCGACGAGGGCGAGCCCGAGGCCGACATCGCGCGGACGAGTTCGTCGAGCGAGGCCTGGAAGTTCGGCAGGCTCTGGTTGAACTTGTCGGCGTGGCCGGCCAGTTCGACGATCGCCTGTTCCGACTGCAGCACCGTGTCCGCGTTCTTGCCGATCGGTGCCCACGTCGACGCGACGTTGCTGATCGCGCTGCCGGCGCGGCTGTCATCGCCGTAGGTGGTCTGCAGGTTCTTGATGTCGTCTTCGATGCGCGCCTTGGTATCGCGGAAGGCCTTGAACGCCTCCGCATTACCACCGACGGCCTCGGTGCCGCGCACCGCGAGCTGCTGCGAGAGCACCTGCAGTTCCGAGGCCGACGAGCTCGCGCCGCTGAGGCGACCGGCCTTGTACGACGCGTAACCGACGTTGGCGCCCAGCACGACCAGCGAGACGATCAGCGCCGTGACCCAGGTGTTGACTTTGATGTCACGGCCTTTGCCGGCGACGTTATCCATCGTGGTGCTCATGGTTGAACCTCAGGTCTTCGTGCTGGGCCGTCAGGCGGCGGCTTGTCGGAATTCGGGAGTACGGGCGAGGCGGTCGAGGCTGAAGACAGCCCAGTCGTGCTCGCCCAGGTGGTAGGCGCGGTCGATGAAGTGCGCGTAGCGGCCCTGCGCGAACGGTTCGAGCGCCTCGTCGTCGAGCATCTGCTCTTCGACGAACGAACGCTGGCCGAACAGTTCGTCCACCAGCACGGCGACGTCGCCGCCGCCCTGGCGAACGAGCAGCACGCGCATGCTTTCGTGCAGCACGGTGCGCTCGCCCTCGAGGAACTGCTTCATGTCGACGATCGGCAGCAGCTGGCCGCGCACGTTGGCGACGCCGAGCATCCAAGGCTGCGTGCCGGGCACCGGCGTGATCTGCGGGACGGTCAGGATTTCGCGCACCTCGCCGAACTCGGAGGCGAGGCGGCGCGAGCCGATGCGATAGCCGACCCCGCGCCACAGACCGGGCGCGTCGAGCTGTTCCGGCAGGCCCGCGACGTGCGCGAGCGAGCGGCGCTCGTAGTCGACGAGCACGTCGAACGGGCTCATCGCGAGGTTCATGTCAGGCGCCCAGCAGTTCGTTGATGCGCGCGATGAGTTCATCCTCGCGCGGCGGCTTCACGATGTAGTCCTTGGCGCCCTGACGCAGGCCCCAGGCACGATCGGTGTCCATGCCCTTGGTGCTGACGATCAGCACCGGGATGGTCTTGGTCTCGGCGTCGCGCGATAGCGCGCGCGTGGCCTGGAAGCCGTTCATGCCGGGCAGGACCACGTCCATGAGGACGAGGTCCGGACGTTCGCGGCGGCAGGTCTCGATGCCGTCCTCGGCGCTGACCGAAGTCATCACCTGGTGGCCGTTGCGTTCGAGGAGCTGGGTCATGACCGCCGACTCGGTCGGCGAGTCTTCGATCAGAAGAATACGTGCCATTGGTGCCCTTCCCCCCCGGTCAGGCGTTGACGTGCTTGCGGATCGCGTCGAGCAGTTCTTCGCGGGTGAACGGTTTGGTCAGGTACTGCTCCGAACCGACGATGCGGCCGCGCGCCTTGTCGAACAGGCCGTCCTTCGAGGACAGCATGATCACGGGCGTCGACTTGAAACTCTGGTTGTTCTTGATGAGCGCGCAGGTCTGGTAACCGTCCAGGCGCGGCATCATCACGTCCACGAAAATGATCTGCGGGTTCTGGTCGGCGATCTTCGCCAACGCTTCAAAGCCGTCCGAGGCGGTCACCACGTCACAGCCCTCGCGCTTGAGCAGCGTCTCGGCCGTGCGTCGAATGGTCTTCGAGTCGTCGATGACCATGACCTTGAGGCCGCCCAGGCTGCCGTTGCGGGCGTCATCCTGCATTCGTAAATCCCCCGGCGCCACGTCTGGTGGCGCGTAAAGCCTTTATTTCAAGCCCTGCGAGGGCTGTCAAGCAGGCAATTTTCGTCACAACGAAACTGACGAACTGGACACTTTTGGTCAGGCCCGGCCCGACCCGCTGCTACCATCGGCAGTCCCGACCGCGGCTTGAACCATGCCCCTCGACATCGTCGTCGTGATGGACCCGATCGGCTCCATCAAGATCGCCAAGGATTCGACCTTCGCGATGCTGCTGGAAGCCCAGCGCCGCGGCCACCGGCTGTTGTACGTGATGCCGGGCGGCCTGTCGGTCCACGATGGTCGCGCGATGGCGCGCGTTTCGGTGTTGCACGTCGTCGACGATCCGCGCGGGTGGTTCGAACTGGGAGATGCATCACAGGTTGAGCTGGGTACGGGTCACGTCGTCCTGATGCGCAAGGACCCGCCGGTCGACGCCAACTACCTGCACGACACCCAGGTACTCGGCCTGGCGCAGCGCGCGGGCGCGCTGGTGGTCAACGACCCGCGCGGCCTGCGCGACATGAACGAGAAGCTGACCGCGCTGGAATTCCCGCAGTGCTGCCCGCCGACGCTGGTCAGCCGCCACGCCGCCGAGCTCAAGGCCTTCATCGCCCACCACGGCGAGGCGGTGCTGAAGACGCTGGACGGCATGGGCGGACGCTCGATCTTCCGCGCGCGCCACGGCGACCCGAACACCAACGTCATCCTCGAGACGCTGACCGAGAGCGGCCAGCATTTCGCGATGGCGCAGCGCTACATCCCCGAGATCACCGACGGCGACAAGCGCATCCTGCTGGTCGACGGCGTGCCGGTGGACTACTGCCTCGCGCGTATCCCGCAGGGCGACGAGTTCCGCGGCAACCTCGCGGCCGGCGGTCGTGGTGAAGGCCGCCCACTGAGTGACCGCGATCGCTGGATCGCGGCGCAGGTCGGCCCGGAGATGAAGGCGCGCGGCATGCTGTTCGTCGGCCTCGACGTGATCGGCGACTACCTCACCGAAGTCAACGTGACCAGCCCGACCTGCATCCGCGAACTCGATGCGCAGTTCGGCGTCAACATCGCCGGCCTGCTGTTCGACGCCATCGAGGCGAAGGTCCGCTGAGCGCATGACCACGCTCGGCCCTGCGCATGATCCGCCGCTGATCGAGACGCATCGGCTCGGCTGGACGATGGCGGTCTCGCTGGGCGTGCACCTGTTCGTGATCTTCGCGATCGGGTTCGCGCCGGAAAAGGCCGCACCGGTCGTGCCCACGCTCGATGTCATCTTCACCGAGACGCAGAGCGCGCTGACGCCGAAGCAGGCGGACTTCCTCGCGCAGGCGAACAACCAGGGCGGCGGCGAGCACGAGAAGACTTCACGACCGCACGAAGCGCAGAGCGGTGCGTCGCCACAGCCCGAACCCGGTGTCGCGCCGCGCGAACTGCGCGCGCAGTCGCCCGCACCCGCACCGCCGCCGAAGGCGCGCATCGTCAGCAGCACCCGCGGCCCGGCGGTGATGCCGCAGGCGCAGATCAATCCGACGCCGACCGAAGTGCCTGCACCCGTTGGGGCGGAACGCATCGAACGCGACGAGCGCATGGCGCGGCTCGCCGCGGAAATCCAGCTGCGCTCGGTGCGCTACGCCAAGCGCCCGAAGCGAAAGTTCGTGTCCGCGAGCACGCAGGAATATGTGTGGGCGACGTATCTGCGCGACTGGGTGGATCGCGTCGAGCGCGTCGGCAACCTCAACTACCCCGACGAGATCCGCCGTCATCACCTGTCGGGACAGGTCGTCATCACGATCGCGATCCGTCGCAACGGCAGCGTCGAACGCACCGACATCGTGCAGTCGAGCGGCATTCCCGCGCTCGACCAGGCCGCCACGCGCATCGCGCGCCTCGCCGAACCCTATGCGCCGCTGCCGCGCACCAAAGAAGATCCGGACATCCTGCACGTCACGCGTACGTGGTGGTTCCGTCCGGAAGGGCGAATGGTCGACGACTGAGTCCGCTCGGCGCGTTCGCGTAACGACGCGAACGTGCGCGTGTCATTTACGCGAATCGCGGAGCGCCTGCTGTTCGAGCAGCGTCAGCGCCACGTTGTTGCGCAGGTAGGCGGGCTCGACGCGTTCGGGTGCGATCGCGCCGCCACGCTCGAAGCTGCGCAGCGCCAGGCGTGCGATGTCGGCGGCGTGCGGAAGTGCGGCAGCATCGACCGCAACGAGTTGCGACGCGAAGCGGGTGGCCAGCGCGCGTTCCTGCGCGGCGAAACCGGTACCGACACCGCGCCAGTCGGCGCCGTCGATCACGACATCAGCGGCTGTGAGCAACTGTTCTTCGCCGAGCAGCTCCAGATCACCATCGAGCGCGCGATACCGTGCGACGTACAGTTCGTTCATGCGCGCATCGATCGCCGCGAGCACGCACGCGCTGGGATTTGCGCGCACTGCGGGCAACGCGAGCGCAGCGAGGGTCGACACCGGCACCAGCGGTCGATCGAGTCCGAGTGCGACGCCCTGCGCGATCGCGATCGCAAGGCGCACGCCGGTGAACGCACCCGGGCCGCGACCGACCGCGATCGCATCGAGCTGCGCGCGCGCGATCCCGGCCTCGGCGAGCAGCGCATCCGCCCACGGCAGCGCGAGCTCGGCATGACGACGCGGCGCAATCTCGTAACGCTCGACGATCTCGCCGTCGATCGCGAGCGCGACGGAGCAGGCTTCGGTAGCGGTTTCGAAGGCGAGCAGTTTCATGGCGTGAATGGTCGCAGCTTCAGGCGATGCCGAGCAGGGGGTGTTGCGACGACGCGCCCTCGCCGGCTTCGGAAGGCCCGAAGAACGCCTGCACGTGGGCCACGCTGCGGGTCTTGGGGAAAGGCGGCAGCGAATTGAAGAAAACGCCGCCGTACTGCTTGGTCACGAGGCGCGGATCGCAAAGCACGAGGACGCCGCGGTCCGTTTCGGTGCGGATCAGCCGGCCGACGCCCTGCTTCAGCGCGATTACCGCCTGCGGCAGCTGTTCGTCGCGGAATGGATTGCCGCCGTTGCGGCGGATCGCGTCGAGGCGCGCTTCGAACACCGGATCATCCGGCGCGGCGAACGGCAGTTTGTCGATGACGACCACGCTGAGCGCGTCGCCGGCGACGTCGACGCCTTCGCGGAAACTCGCAGCGCCGAGGAGCACACCGTTGCCGGATGCGCGGAAACGCTCGAGGAGGATCGAGCGCGGCGCCTCGCCCTGCACGAACAGTGGCCACGGACCGTCCTTCAACAGTTCGGCCGCCTCGCGTAGCGCGCGATGCGAAGCGAACAGCAGGAACGCGCGTCCACCCGAGGCTTCAAGTACCGGCCGCACGGCATCGACCACGGCGCTCGTGTAGTCGCGCGCTGCCGGTTCCGGCAGATTCTTCGGTACGTAGCAGAGTGCCCGCGTGTTCCAGTCGAACGGGCTCGGCGCCAGCATCGTCTGCGGCTGCCACAGGCCCAGCTTGATCGAGAAGTGCTCGAAACGACCACCGACCGCGAGCGTCGCGGACGTGAAAATCCACGCGGCCTGCGTGCGTGCGCGGTGCTGCGCGAGGGGGCCAGCGACGTCGAGCGGCGTGCGTGCCAGACGGAAGCCGCGCGCGGTCAGTTCGTACCAGAGCACGCTGCCGTCGTTGCGGTGCTTCTTCGACGGATCTTCGTCGTTCGAGTCTTCGTCATCCGCGGCGTCGACGTCGACCGCATCGTGGTCCGCCTCGTTGCGCCAGCGCGACAGGCGCTCGCGGAACTCGTTCGCACGCGCGAGGCAACTGTCGAAACCGGGCGAGCCCGCGCACAGCGGGCGCAGCGCGTCCTGCATCGTGGCGAGTGCATCGTCCAACGCGTCGAACGCCGCTTCGACTGCCGGCACTTCATGCGCGCGCCGGCGCGTGCCGCGCACGGGCAGCTCGTCCATCGCGCTGCGCAGTTGACGCACGCGCAATTCGAGATCGCTCGCCGGCGCCTGGATCGTCGCGATCGCGCCCGTCACCTGCCGGCACTCGAGCAGCGCATCGCGCGCGAGTTCCACCAGCGGGCGCGCGCTCAGCGACTCGCCGAAGAACTGCGCGGCGAGTTCGGGCAGCTGATGGGCTTCGTCGATCACGAACGCTTCGGCGCCCGGCAGGATTTCGCCGAAGCCTTCCTGCTTGAGCGCGAGATCGGCGAGCAGCAGGTGGTGATTCACGACCACGACGTCCGCCGCCTGCGCGCGCTGGCGCGCCGCGACGACGAAGCAATCGGCATAGAACGGGCATTCGGTGCCGAGGCAGTTTTCCGCGGTACTCGTCACCAGCGCATGCAGCGGCGAATCTTCGGGAAGATCCTCAAGTTCGGCCAGATCGCCCATGCGCGTGCGCCCGGACCAGGCGACGATGCGCTGGAACTGCGCGACCTGCTCGCGACTGCTGAAACGCGGCTCCCCCTGCGCCTGCCGCATACGGTAGTGGCAAAGATAATTCGCACGACCCTTCAGCAGCGCGCTGGTGTGGCCAACGCCGAGCGCATTGCGCACGCGCGGAAGGTCACGGTGATAAAGCTGGTCCTGCAGCGCGCGCGTGCCGGTCGAGATGATGGTCTTCTTGCCCGACAGCAGTGCGGGCACGAGATAGGCGAACGTCTTGCCGGTGCCGGTACCGGCTTCGGCCAGCAACGTCCCACGCGCGTCGAACGCCTCGGCGATCGCCGCGGAGAGGTCCTGCTGCGCGGGGCGCGCACGGAAACTCGCAATCTCCGACGCCAGCAGCCCGCCATCGGCGAGCGCCGCGCGGCTCGCATCGGCCAGGCGGTTGGACGTCATCTCAGTACCGCGGCGGCGGCTTCACCGTGCAGGCGTCGCGCTGCTTCGCGAAGTCCATGGCACGCGGGCCGGCACCGGCATCGCCCGCGGCACCGCGCAGGCCTTCGACCTGCACCAGCATTTCCAGCGTGCGACGGCACAGCGGGCCGACCGTGGGCCCAGCGGCATGCGCGCGCCGGGCGAAATCGAAAGCGGCGTCGATATGACGTTCGAGCAGCGCGACTTCCGCGCGCTCCTGCAACACCGCAGGATCCTGTGGACGCTCGGCAAGCGCTCGATCGAGTGCCGCCGCGGCCTCCGCAATACGCCCGGCCTGCTCGTCGCGCTGCGCCTGTTGGCGCAGGTCGGCGACCAGCGGATCCTGCGGCGGATGCACTTCCACTTCGGTCGCGACGGGTTTGCCCGATGCACGCACGCCCGCGACGATCGCTGCTGCGTCGTACGACGGTGCGGGCGGCGCAGGCGGTGGCGCCGTCGCGCAGCCGACCAGCATCAGCACCGCAATGAGCGACGCGCGCTTCATCGACCGTTGCCCGCCGGCGCCGGCGGTGCGGGCGGGGCGTCCGCCGGCGGCGGAACACGCTTAGCCGGATCGGGTTCGTTCGACTTGTTGCGACCGAACAGCGAATCCCAGAAGCCGCCACCGCTGTCCTGCTGCGCGTCGGTGGCTTCCTGGCTGACGTCCGAGGGCGCGTTCGGCGAGCCGTAGGGGCAAGGCACGCGACCTGGCGCGTAACCCGGCACGAACGGGAAACGCTCCGAACCCGGGCAACCGGGGTCGGTGGTGTTGCTGCCCGCGACCCACTCCCAGTCGAGGCCGTCGTCGGGCACGTGCAGTGGCGCGGACGGCAGGCGCGCGAACAGTGACGACCATACGCGCATCGCGCCGGTCGCACCGTACAGGCCCGTCATCTTGTTCTGGTCGTTGCCGACCCAGATCACTGCGAGGTGGTCACCCGTGAAACCGGCGAACCAGCTGTCGCGACCGTCGTTCGAGGTACCGGTCTTGCCCGCCGGCGACAGATTGCCGCGGCCATCGGCGATCAGCGGACGCGCCGTGCCCCGATTGACGACCTGCTGCATCGCGTACGTCACCAGCTTCGCGGCAGTCGCATCGCCCGGCTGCGCGGGCGCCGACGGCTTGTCGTAGCGATTCAGCGCGCGACCGTTGGCGTCGAGCACGCCGCGCACCGCGCGCAAGGGCTGGATCTGCCCCCCCGAAGCGAGGAACTGGTAGAGCTGCGCCATCGCATACGGGCTCTCGTCGACCGCACCGAGGATCAGCGACGGATTGACGTTGCCCGCGATCTCGATGCCCGCCAGCGTGCGAATGAGATCGGCCAGACGCTGCGGCCCGACCTGCATGCCGACGCGTACCGTCGCCTGGTTCATCGACAGCGCGAGCGCATCGACCACCCGCACGGTGCCATGGCTTCGACCATCCGAATTGCCCGGCGACCACGGTTTGCTGCCGGGGATCTTCACCGTGATCGGCGCGTCCACGACATAACTCGACAGCGACCACTTCGAAGGTTCGGCCAGTGCGAGCAAGTACACGAACGGCTTGAGCAGCGAACCGACCGGACGCTGCGCTTCCACCGCACGATTGAAGCCGTGTTCGGTGAATTCGCGCGCACCGACCGCCGCGACGACTTCGCCGCGATGCACGTCGGTGACGACGACACCCGCTTCGAGCTCCGGACGCTTCGGCGTCTGCAGGCTCTTCAACGTCTTCGTCACCGCGCCTTCGGCGTACGCCTGCGCAGACGGCGACATCGCCGTCATGACGCTGAGACCCGCGCCGACGAGGCCTTCCGACGGGAAGTCGCGCGCGAGCTGGCGACGCACCAGGTCGACATAGGCCGGGAAGCGATTGGGCGCAAGACTTGTCGGATTCGACGTGACGCCGAGCGGCGCCTTCGAGGCGCGGTCGTGCTCGGCCTGCGTGATCAGTTGCGTCTCGAGCATCTTGTCGAGCACGAAGTTGCGGCGTTCCAGCGCGCGATCGGCGTGCACGCGCGGGTCGTAATACGACGGGCCGCGCACGATGCCGATCAGCAGCGCGATCTGCTCGGTGCTGAGGTCGTTGAGGTCGCGGCCGAACCAGAACTCCGAGCCCGCCGCCACTCCGCGGATCGCCTGCGAGCCGTGCTGGCCCAGGTAGACCTGATTGAAGTAGGCCTCGAGGATCACGCTCTTGTCGTAACGCGCGTCGATCAGCAGCGCGTAGATGATTTCCTTGAACTTGCGGGTGAACGTCTGCTCCTGGCCGATGCCGAGCAGGCCCGATCGCGCAAGCTGCTGCGTCAGCGTGCTCGCACCCTGGCGCTTCTCGCCGCTGCGCAGGTTGACCAGCACCGCGCGCGCGAGGCCGGTGAAGTCGATGCCGATGTGATGGTTGAAGTCGCGGTCCTCGACCGCCTGCAGCCCGGTGACGAGCAGGTCCGGCACTTCGTTGATCCGGACCAGGCGACGCTCTTCCTGCTTCTGGCCGTACAGCGTCGCGATGCGCGCGGGATCGAGGCGATGCGCGCGCAGCGTGCGATGCAACGCCGGGTCGCGCACGCTCATCACCTTGCCGCCCGACAGGATGACCTCGACGCGACGCGCGGGCACTTGGCCGTCGACGTCCGCAAAGCCACGCGACGCGATCGTCCAGCGCCCGCCCTGCTGGGTGTACGTGCCCTCGCGAACGCCGTCGCCGGGGCGATAGGCCGCGGCGTCGAGTTCGGTCTTGAGCGTGGCCGCGTCCATGACGAGGCCGGGCTCCACTTCCAGCGGTCGCGCATACACGCGCGTCGGCAGCTGCCAGCGCAACTGGCCGAAGCGCTGCCCCACCTCGTGGTTCAGATAGGTGACGTAGGGAATCAGGAAGCCCAGCGCGAGGCCGATGAGCACCAGCGCGATGGTGAACAGGCGGCGGCGCCAGCCGGGCTGGCCGCCGGTGTCGGCGGTGTCGTCGTCTTCGTCGTAATCGATTCGGGCCACGGAATGCGAGAATGAAGGGCCTGGCGCCCGCCTGCCGCGAGTCTAGCGCAGGCGCCCGACGCCACCGTTCGCGCCCGCGGCGCGGTTCACGCACAGTTGGAGCCTGCTCCGGATGAGGAATCGCGCAAGCCGATGAGTTGGGACGGACTGCGCTTTTCGCTCGTACGCGCGATGGGGCTGGCACGGCGCGCCAGCACCAGCCTGCGCCAGCGCGGCCTCGCCTCGACGCTTCGCCGCATCGGCGACCACGTGCGGCCGACGCCGCGTCCGCGGTCCACAGCGCTCTACTACCCGGCGTCCCGCCCCTTTGCGCCGTTCGCGCTGGCCACCAGCGACGCCCCACGGGCCAGCATCGTCATCCCGGTCTTCAACCAGGTCGAGCACACGCTCACCTGCCTGCGCGCGCTCGCCGAACACCCGCCGTCCACACCCCACGAAGTGGTCGTGGTCGACGACGCGTCGAGCGATGCCACCGCGACGCTGATGCCGCAGATCACCGGCCTGCGTCATGTGCGACGCGCGGCGAACGGCGGTTTCATCGACGCCTGCAACGACGGCGCGTCCGTCGCGCGCGGCGACGTGCTCGTCTTCCTCAACAACGACACTGTTCCGCAGCCGGGCTGGCTCGAGGCATTGCTGTCCACGTTCGACACCCATCCCGACACCGGCATCGTGGGCGCGAAGCTGGTTTATCCGGACGGGCGCCTGCAGGAAGCCGGGGGAATCGTGTTCGCCGACGGCAGCGCGTGGAACTACGGGCGATTTGAGGAACCTCGCGATCCGCGCTTCGAGGTCATGCGCGAAACCGACTACGTATCCGGCGCAGCACTGTCGATCCCCCGCGCGCTGTTCGCCGCCATCGGCGGTTTCGACGTCCGCTATCGCCCTGCGTATTTCGAAGACACCGACCTCGCCTTCGCGGTGCGTGCGCAGGGCCGCGCGGTGCGCTATCAGCCGGCATCGGTCGTCTTGCACTGCGAGGGCGTAACCGCGGGCACCGACCTGCGGCGCGGCATGAAGGCGTACCAGATCGCAAACCAATCGAAGTTCGCGGAGAAGTGGCGCAATGCGCTCGCGTCGCAGCCGGCACCGGGCGGCAATCCCGACGTTGCTGCATTCGGTCGCGGACGGGCGGTGGTCGTCGTCGACGAATACCTGCCGGATCCCCAGCGCGATTCGGGTTCACTGCGCCTCGTGAACCTCATGCGCCTGATGCTCGACGCGGGCGCGCATGTCGCGTTCGTGCAGATCGGTCCCGGTCATGACGATACTGCCTTGGCGCGACTGCGCGCGCTTGGTGTCGAGGCGTGGGATACCGCGTCCACGGGCGGCATCGCGGCGTGGCTGCGTCGTCATGGGCATCGCTTCGACACCGCATGGCTGTGCCGCCACCCGGTCGCACGGTCCGTGCTGCCGATCGTGCGCAAGGCGATGCCGGGTGCGCGCGTCGTCTTCGACACGGTCGACCTGCACTTCCTGCGCGAAAAGCGTGCGGCGGAACTGGCGAACGACTCGATCGCACTTCGTGCCGCCGAACGCACGCGTGCGGCGGAGCTCGACGTGATCGGCCGCAGCGACGTCACGCTGGTGGTCAGCTCGGTCGAGCGCGATCTGCTGCGCGTGGAAGCCGCGGGCGCCACCATCGAAGTCGTATCGAACGTGCACGACGTGGCCGGCGCCGGTGGGTCGTTCGCAGAGCGCCACGACCTCGTGTTCGTCGGCGGCTTCCGACACCCGCCGAATGTCGACGCGGTGATGTGGTTCGCGCGCGAGGTGTGGCCGCTGCTGCGCACGCGACGCGGAGATCTGGTTTTCCACTGCATTGGCGCCGATGCACCCGCGGAAATTGCCGCGCTCGCCAGCATCGACGGCATTCAGCTACACGGTCACGTGCCGGAACTCGCGCCGTTCATGGACAACGTGCGGCTGTCGATCGCGCCCCTGCGTTTCGGGGCCGGCGTGAAGGGCAAGGTCAACCTGAGCATGGCGCACGGCCAACCGGTGGTCGCGACCTCTTGCGCGGTGGAAGGCATGCACCTGCGCGACGGCGAGGACGTCCTGGTTGCCGATACGCCGCAGGCGTTCGCCGATGCCGTGCTGCGCGCCTACGAAGACGAGGCGCTGTGGAATCGCCTGTCCACAAATGGTCTCGAGAACGTGCGTCGCCACTTTTCCGCCGACGCCGCACGCGACGCGGTGCGTCGCGCGCTGAAGCTCGACTGATCAGGCGCGGCGGGCCTGCTCCACGCCCGGCAGCGCCGAAAGCTTGCCGAGCACCGTCGACAGCTGGCCGTAGTCGGCAACGCGCAGGCGAAGCCGCAGCGTGACCCGCGCGCCACCGCGATCGTGTTCGGTGTTGAGGCTGCTGACACCGACGCCGTTCTGCGCGACGACGTTCGTGACCTCCTTCAACAGCCACTTGCGGTCGATCGCCACGAGTTCGACATCGACATCGTACGAACTGCCGGCGCGCCGCCACTCCACCGGCAACACGCGTTGCGGTTGCGCCGCGGCGAGGCGCTCGAACGCCGCACAGTCGGGCCGATGCACGCTGACGCCGCGCGCCTTGGTGAGGTAGCCGACGATCCCCTCCCCCGGCAGCGGCTGGCAGCAGCGCGCAAGCTGCACGAGCAGGTTGCCCACGCCTTCGACCGTAAACTCGCCGTCGCGACTCCGCGGCTTGTGACGCTCCGGTGCGACGATCGTGGAAGGGGCGACCGGCATCGCCGCGTCCCGCGCCGCGCGTTCGTGCTCAAGCAGCGCGCGTCCGACCTGATGCGGGCCGACGTCGCCGAGCGCGACCAGCACGTACAGGTCGTCGTCGCTCTCTGCGTGGAAGCGCTCACGTGCCGGCGCGAGGTCGGCATTCAACATCGACAGCCGGCGCAGTTCCTTTTCGAGCATGTCGCGACCGGCCTGCTCGTTGCGTTCGCGATCGAGGCGGTTGAACCAGGTGCGCACCTTCTCGCGCGAACGCGCACTCGCGAGAAACCCGTTCGATGCGACCAGCCAGTCGCGCCGGGGCTCCGACACCTTGCCGGTGAGGATCTCGACGTGATCGCCGCTGCGCAGTTTGTGATCGAGCGGGACGATGCGGCCGTCGATCTTCGCGCCGCGGCAGCGATGCCCGACCTCCGTATGCACGTGGTAGGCGAAATCGAGCGGCGTCGCGCCCGCGGGCAGATCCACGACCTCGCCCTTCGGCGTCAGCACGTAGACGCGGTCCTCGACGAGTTCGCTGTCGAGTTCGCCGGCAAGCGCGCCCTCCTCGCCCGCGGCGTCGAGCAGGCGACGCATCCACGCGATCTTCCGTTCGAACGCGGCGGCGGCATTCGCGCTCGAACCGCCCGGCCCGCCCCCCTCCTTGTATTTCCAGTGCGCAGCGACGCCCAGCTCGGCCTGACGATGCATGTCGTGCGTGCGGATCTGCACCTCGAGCGTCTTGCCCTCCGGTCCGACGACCGCGGTGTGCAGCGAGCGGTAGTCGTTGCGCTTGGGACGCGCGATGTAGTCATCGAACTCGCTGGGAATCGGCGCCCAGGTCGCGTGCACGATGCCGAGCGCGGCGTAGCAGGCGGCCAGGTCGTCGACCAGGATTCGCACGGCGCGCAGGTCGTAAAGCTCGCTGATCGGCACGTTCTTGCGCTGCATCTTCTTCCAGATGGAATAGATGTGCTTGGGCCGGCCTGCGACATCGGCGCGAATGCCCTGCGCGTCGAGCGCGTTGCGCAGCGTCTGCTTGACGTCCTCGATGTAGCGTTCGCGCGCGACGCGCTTCTCGTCGAGCAGACGCGCGATCTGCTGGTACGTCGCCGGTTCCAGAAAGCGGAACGCGAGGTCCTCGAGTTCCCACTTCAGCTGCCAGATGCCGAGCCGGTTCGCGAGCGGCGCGTGGATGTCGCGCGTGAGTGCGGCGAGCGCGCGCTGCTCGTCCTCGGGCAGCGTGTTCGCCAGACGCAGGCGGGCGAGCTGCCGCGCGAGCAGGATCGGCACGACGCGCAGGTCGCGCACCATGGCCAGCAGCAGGCGTCGCAGACCTTCACTGCCGCGGCCGTCGGGATGGCGCGCGTGCAGGTCCGATACGGGCTCCGCGGCGTGCTGGCTCTCGACCAGCGCGGCGACGGCGGGGAAACGCGCGCCGAATCCTGCATCCAATGCGTCGGCCAGCCCGGGCCAGTCATGCACCAATGTGGCGGCGACCATGTCGCTGTCGCCGCCCAGCGTGGCCAGCGAGCCGAGCGTGGATTCGATCAGCGCCCACGCCGCGGTGCCGACGGGCGCCACCGCCGCCGATTCGAGCGCCGTCCGCAGCGGCGCCGCCAGCACCGTGGCGGCAGGGTGCGCGAGTGCGTCGGCGAGCGGATGCGTCGGCGGGGGCGACGGCGCGTTCATGCGGAGACGGGAATCGGAGCGGTCTACACTAGCCCGCATCCGCCCGGAGGAACAGTTCATGGCTCCAGCTCGCATGCGTGCCCTCGTCCTCGCCGTCGCCCTCGCCTGCACCGGCGCGGCCGTCGCAGCGCAGCCACCGATCCAGCAGCAGATGTCGCCCGAGGAGTTCAAGGCCGCAGGCCTCGACAAGCTCTCGCCCGACGAACTCGCACACCTCAACACCTGGCTCGGCCGCACGATCGAAACAGAAACGGCGAAGGCCGCGGCCGGCGCGAAGAAGAAGGTCGAGGACGACAACCGCGGCTTCTTCAACTTCGGCTCGACCGATCCGATCAAGAGCGCGGTGACGGGTGAGTTCCGTGGCTTCGAGCAGGGTCGCACCTACACGCTCGACAATGGACAGGTCTGGCGCCAGATCGATTCGGCGACGCTCGCCGGCGTTCGCCTGACCCATCCCAACGTCACGATTTCGCCGAGCGTGATCGGCAACGCGTGGTACATGGCCGTGCAGGGATATGGCACGCGCGCCAAGGTCATGCGCGTCAAGTAAGCGCGCGCTGCGATCCGATGGGCACGACGCGCCCGCCGATCGCGGTGGGCATCGGACTGGTGATCGTCGCCGCCGGCATGGCGGCGCTGGTGCACGGACATCCCGAGCAACTGAAGGCGCCCGCCTGGGTGGTCTTCACCGCGCTCGGGTTGTTCGGACTCGCCGGCCGCTGCCTGGTCGGCCAGGCGTTGCGGCTCGAGGGCCTGGTGCGGTGGCTGGTCTGCGTGCTGCTCGGCGCAATGATCATCGTGCCCGGCTGGATCGCGTTCGGCAGTGGACCGCGTCAGTGCACGACGCTGGCGTTCGGCGCGCGGATCGCGACGTCTGAGGTCGTGTGCCGTGGCGCCTTCGGTGCGGGGGCACTGATCCTTGTGATCATGTTTGCAATCGCCGTGCGTGGCGCGGTGCGCGCAACGCCATCGCTCTGAGACTGCACTAACGCTGACGTCAGCGCGCCAACTGCGCCAGCCGTTGCGCGAGCTTCTTGGGCGACACCCCGCCACGCGCACCGAGTTCCTGCGCGAACAGCGAGACGCGCAGTTCCTCGAGGTCCTGGCGGAACTCCTGCCATGCGAGGTCGTCGGCATTCGCCGCTTCGAGCGCCTGAACGAACGGTCGAAGCTCGAGCATGCGCGCCTGGTCGCGTGCGGGATCGCGCAGCGCACGCTCGGCACGCAGTGAGAGCGCCTTGAGATAGCGCGGGTATTCGCGCAGTAGCGCCGCGGGCGTGTCACGCAGGAAGCCGGGCGGCGTCAGCGAGGCGAGATGCGCGCGCATGTCGTCGAGATTGCCGCTGGCCCAGCCCATCAGCGGTGCCTCGAGCCTGGCGCGCACATCGGCCACCGCGGTGAGAATCGCCTCGGCCTGACGCAGGCGGTCGGTTGCTTCGGCGAACAGGCGCTTGGCGACCTGCTCGCGGCGCGCATCGAACGCATCGGGATCGCGGATCGCGCCGAGTCCGTCGTCCGTCAACGCGTCGAATGCACCTTCCACGAGATCGAGACGCAGTCTGTCGCCTTCCTTGAGCGTGGCCGCTTCGCCGGTGCGCGGTGCCGCCGACTCGATCGCCGCGTACAGCAGCGCGGTCTTCGGCGATACCGGCAACTGCTTGCGCGCCTGACGCATGCGATCGACGAAGGCGAGGCGCAGCAGGCGGCGCACGCCAGCGGGATGCGCGCGCTCGGCTTCGACGCGCTGGGCGAACACGTGCAACGACGCGGTCGCGCCGTCGTCCTGCAATGCGGGGAACGCGGGAATGCCGCCGGCGCCCCGCACGCTGTCGGGAATGCGCGTGGCCGGGAAGGTCGCCAGCCCGTCCTGCGCGAGGCCGCTGGACGCCTTCTCCGCGAACGCGTCCGCGGCGAGCGCGCCGAAGCGATCGCGCAGATCGTCGAGATCGCGCGACTCCGCGAGCACGCGCCGGCCGTCACGATCGAGCAGGCGCAGGTTCGTCCGCAGATGTGCCTTGATCGACGCCGCGTCGAACTCCATCGCCATCACCTGCACGCCAGTGAGTTTCGACAGGAAACGCGCGAGCGTTCCGGTGATGTCGTCGGGTTCGGTGGGACGGCCGTTCGCCCACGCGCCGTGCGCCTCCGCGAACGCCTTGGCGAAATCCGGTGCAGGCACGAAGTTGCGCCGCTGCGCTTTCGGCAGCGAGCGAATGAGCGCGGCGGCCTTGTCGGCGACGAAGCCCGGCGCAAGCCACGACAGCTGCGGTGCATCGAGTGCGTTGAGCAGGTGCAGCGGCACCGCGATCGTCATGCCGTCATCGTCCGCGCCCGGCTCGAAGCGGTACTTCACCGCGAGCTGCACGTCGCCCATGCGCAGGAACGGCGGGAAGCGCGACGCGGTGGTCGCCTCGCCGATCATCAGGTCATCGAGCGACCACTCCAGCGCGGCCTTCTCGTTCGCCGGCAGCTTCGCGTACCACGCGTCCAGCGCCTGCGCGTTGTGCACGTGTGCGGGAAGCCGATCGAGGTACCACTGTGCCATCCATTCCTCGTCGACGACCAGGCCGGCGCGACGTTGTTTCGCTTCCTCCTCCTTGGCCTTCTGGTACGTCGCGAGGTTCTTCTTCAGGAACACCGAACGTGTATTGATCTCGCCGGTGACCAGCGCATCGCGCGCGAAGATCACCCGGCTCTCCTCGGGGAACAGCGCGCCGTAGTGGATCGGTCGTTTCGGCGCGAGCACGAGACCGAACAGCGAGATCTGTTCGCTGCCGATGACGCGCCCCTGCGAGCGCGACCAGCGCGGATCGCTCTGCCGGCGCGCAAGCAGGTGCGGCAGTTCGTCGATGGCCCATTGCGGCTCGATCGACGCGTTCGTCAGCGCCCACACGCGCTCGGTGTCGAGCAGCGTGGCGGACAGTACCCACGGCGGCGGTTTTTTCGCCAGCGACGACCCGGGAAACAGCTGGAATTTGCGACCGCGTGGGCCGTCGTAGCCGCGATCGGTGCGCTGGCCGACTTGCGTCGGCAGACCGGCGAGGATTGCGCGGTGCAACTTGGTGAAGTGATGTGCGGCCGCTTTGCCGCTGTCGGCCGCCATCTCCGCGTCGCCGCTCGCTGGTGACGAGGAGGCGCCGACCGCTGCCGCTGCCGCTGCGGGCGCGGAAGTTGGCTGGCTTCGCGCGGCGACGGGCAACCCCCCGTGGCTGCGCGTCGGCCGCGCCGCCTTGTCACGATTCGCTGCACGCGGCGACGCGAGCCCCGCACTCGTCACCGGCGCATCGGCACGGCCCGCCGACCAGCCCAGTTCCTCCGCCATCAGCTTCAGCTGACGGTGCAGCTCACGCCATTCGCGCATGCGCAGAAAGCCGAGGAAGTGCTTCTCGCACCACGCGCGCAGCTTGGACTGGGTGAGGTCGGCATGCGCCGTCTCGTACGCGTCCCACAGCTTGAGGATGCCGACGAACTCCGAACGCGTGTCGGCGAATTCGGCATGCGCGTTGTCCGCGGCGGCGCGCTGGTCCGACGGACGCTCGCGCGGATCCTGGATACCGAGGAACGCGGCGATCACCAGCAACTCGCGCAGCACGCCGTGCGCGTTGGCGGCGACGAGCATGCGCGCCAGCTTGACGTCGACCGGCATGCGCGCCATCAGACGACCGATCTCGGTCAGCTTGCGATCGACGTCGACCGCACCGAGCTCGGCGAGCTGTTGCCAGCCATCCGCGATCGCGCGCGGGTCCGGCGGTTCGAGGAACGGGAAATCCTCGATGCGCCCGAGGCCGAGCGCGAGCATGCGCAGGATCACGCCCGCAAGTGCGGCGCGACGGATTTCGGGGTCGGTGAACTCCGGGCGCGACTGGAAATCGGCCTCGGCATACAGGCGATAGCAGGTGCCTTCCGAGACGCGGCCGCATCGACCCATGCGCTGGTTCGCACTGGCCTGACTGACCGGCTCGATGTGCAGGCGGTCGAGCTTGGCGCGCGGGCTGTAGCGCTTGACGCGCGCCAAGCCGGGATCGACGACGTAGCGGATGCGCGGCACCGTCAGCGACGTCTCGGCGACGTTGGTCGCGAGCACGATGCGGCGCTGCGGGCCGGGATTAAAGACGCGATCCTGGTCGCGCGCACTCAGACGCGCATACAGCGGCAGCACTTCGGTGTGGCGGTACTTGCGACGCTCCAGCGCCTGGTGCGCGTCCCGGATCTCACGCTCGCCCGGAAGGAAGATCAGCACGTCGCCGCGTGCATCCTCGGAGCTGATTTCGTCGCAGGCCGCGACGATGGCTTCGTTGACGGTGCGCGCGCCATCGCGCGAGGACTCGTCCGCCAACGGCGCGCGCCGCGTCCGCGACGTGGCGTCGGACTCGCCTTCGAGTGGGCGATAGCGAACCGACACCGGATAGCCGCGTCCTTCGACGCTCACCACGGGCGCATTCTGGAAATGCGCGGCGAAGCGTGCGGTATCGATCGTCGCGGAGGTGATGATGACCTTGAGGTCTTTCCGACGCTGCAGCAGCTGCTTCAGATAACCGAGCAGGAAATCGATGTTGAGCGAGCGCTCGTGCGCTTCGTCGATGAGCAGCGTGTCGTAGCGCGACAGCCAGCGGTCGGACTGGATTTCCGCGAGCAGGATGCCGTCGGTCATGAACTTGACCACGGTGTCCTCGCCGACGTTGTCGGTGAAGCGCACCTGGTAGCCGACCGCGCCACCCATCGGCACCTTCAGTTCTTCGGCAACGCGACGCGCCACTGCGCGTGCGGCGATCCGGCGCGGCTGCGTACAACCGATCATGCCGGCGACGCCACGCCCGGCCGCGATGCAGAGCTTCGGGATCTGCGTGGTCTTACCCGAACCGGTCTCGCCAGCGATCACCACGACCGGGTGTTCACGGATCAGGTCGACAATGCGCTCGGCCTCCGCCGCGATCGGCAATGCCGCGTCGACGGTCGCGGTCGGCAGGTTGCGCGCGCGGGCCTCGCGTTGCGCTACCGACGCCGCGAGCGCACGCTCGAAGGCATCGCGACGGGCGATGTCGCCAGGTGACTGGTTCCAGCGCATCCAGAGGCCGTGCAGACGGCCGCGATCACGCGTCATCGCGTCATCGAGGCGGCGGCGCGCGAGCGGGAGGTCACGCGGATCGATAGAGGGCGTGGATCGGTTCAAGACGAAATTTCGATTTCACAACGGCCGGGCGGCTCCCTATTTTGGCGGGAGTCACGGCAAGACGTCGGAGAAGGCAGATGCAGAAGGAAACCGGGAAGAACGGCAATGGCGGCGTGCAGGTCGCCGGCAGCATGCCCGCAGTGAATATCGGGATCGAGGAAGACGATCGCAAGGCGGTCGCCGAAGGCCTGTCGCGCTACCTGTCCGACGCGTTCACGCTGTACCTCAAGACCCATAACTTCCACTGGAACGTGACGGGCCAGATGTTCAATGCGCTGCACGTGATGTTCGAGACGCAGTACACCGAGCAGTGGGCGGCGCTCGACGACATCGCCGAGCGCATCCGCGCCCTGGGCTTCAACGCGCCGGGCTCGTACGCGGAGTTCATCCGCCTGAGCTCGCTGCCGGAGGAGCCCGGCCTGACGGAGACAGTGGACTGGCGCGAGATGGTGCGCCAGCTGGTGACCGGCAACGAAGGCGTCTGCCGCACCGCGCGAACCGTGCTCAAGCGGGCCGATGATGCCGGCGACGATCCGACCGTCGACCTCATGACCCAGCGCCTGCAGACGCACGAGAAGTACGCGTGGATGCTGCGTTCGCTGCTGCAGTGAACGAGCTGAACGGATCACGCGAGGGGCCGGCGCAATGCCGGCCCCTCTTTATTTGCATGGTCGCGGCCGCGTCGCGACGGTGCGACCTGCCCTGCCTATCGGCGCCGCTTCAGTCCCTGAGACCCGAAGACCGGATAATTCCCACGCCGGAACGCGTCGCGCTCCGCTAGGCGGCTCGATGTCGCGACCCCATCTTTCCGTCACGACCGAAGCCGCCCCCGCGATGCCCGACACCGCCCTCGACCTCCTCCACCGCATCTTCGGCCACACGGCCTTCCGCGGTGAGCAGGCGCACATCGTCGACCACGTCGCCCAGGGCGGCGACGCACTCGTGCTGATGCCCACCGGCGGCGGCAAGTCGATCTGCTACCAGATCCCCGCGCTTCTGCGCGACGGCGTGGCGATCGTGGTCTCGCCGCTGATCGCGCTGATGCAGGACCAGGTGGAGGCGCTGCGCCAGGTCGGCGTGCGCGCCGCGTATCTCAATTCGACGCTCGACGCCGAGACCGCAGCGATGATCGAGCGCCAGCTGCTGCAGGGGGAACTCGATCTTCTGTACGTCGCGCCGGAGCGCCTGCTCACCGGGCGCTTCCTGTCGCTGCTCGATCGCGCGCAACTCGGGCTGTTCGCCATCGACGAGGCGCACTGCGTCTCGCAGTGGGGCCACGACTTCCGCCCCGAATATCGCCAGCTCACGGTGCTGCACGAGCGCTGGCCCGACGTGCCGCGCATCGCGCTCACCGCGACGGCCGATGCACCGACGCGGCGCGAGATCGTCGAACGCCTCGCACTCGAGGACGCGAAGCAGTTCGTCAGTTCGTTCGATCGGCCCAACATCCGCTACACCGTCGTGCCCAAGGACGGCGGCGGCACGCGCCAGTTGCTGGACTTCCTCGCGCGGCATCCGGGCCAGAGCGGCATCGTCTACGCGTTCTCGCGCAAGCGTGTCGAATCGGTGGCGGAACAGCTGTGCAAGGCCGGCATGAAGGCGCTGGCGTACCACGCCGGCATGGACGCTTCCATCCGCGCGGCCAACCAGCGTCGTTTCCTGCAGGAAGACGGCATCGTGATGGTCGCGACCATCGCATTCGGCATGGGCATCGACAAACCCGACGTGCGCTTCGTCGCGCATGTCGATCTGCCGAAGTCGGTTGAAGGTTATTACCAGGAGACTGGCCGCGCGGGCCGCGACGGCGGCGCGTCGGAGGCGTGGTTGAGCTACGGGCTCGGCGACGTCGTCAGCCTGCGGCAGATGGTCGAACAGGGCGAGGCGGGCGAAGAGCGCAAGCGCCTCGAGCTGCGCAAGCTCGACGCATTGCTCGGCTACTGCGAAAGCACCGACTGCCGACGCCAGGCGCTGCTGCGCTGGTTCGGGGAAGAGCGCGCGGGCGGCTGCGGCAATTGCGATAACTGCCTGTCGCCACCCGAGAGCTGGGACGGCACGGAAGCCTCGCGCAAGGCGCTGTCGGCGATCTACCGCACCGGGCAGCGCTTCGGCGTCGGTCATCTCGTCGATGTCTTGCGTGGAGTCCGTACCGACAAGGTCGCGCAGTTCCGCCACGACGTGTTGAGCGTGTTCGGTGTCGGCAAGGACCTTGATGACCGCCAGTGGCGCAGCGTGTTCCGCCAGCTGATGGCGGGCGGGTTCGTCGATGTGGACGTCGAGCATTTCGGCGCGCTGCGCCTGACCGAAGCTGCGCGTCCGCTGCTCCGCGGCGAGACGACGGTGCGCTTTCGCACCGAACCGAAGGCGGCGGTGCGTTCGCGTCGCGATCGCCGCACCTCCGAAGCGGAAGCATTCGACCTGGATCCCGCATCGCTGGCGCGTTTCCAGGCGCTGCGCGAATGGCGCGCGCAGACCGCGCGAGAGCAGAACGTGCCGGCCTACGTGATCTTCCACGACGCCACGTTGCGCGCGATCGCCGAGGGCGACCCCGCCGATCTCGACGAACTCGCACGCATCCCGGGCATCGGCAGCAGCAAGCTCGACCGCTACGGCGAGGCGGTGCTGCAGCAGCTGTTCGACGCGGCCTGACGCCACGTCACCTCACGCCGTCAGCGGATCCACACCGGGCCAGCTGCGCAACAAGGCCTCGTCCGCGCCACGCGCGACCGCATAGCCGTTGAGGCCGATGTCGAGCACGAGCGCGTCACCGAGCGTCGCGAGTTCGCGATCGACGGTGCGGATGTAACGCAGGCCGCCGGGCGCGAGCACCGGCACGTCGGGCGCGAACCGTGCGGGCACCACGACCAGCGCACCATCGCTGCGTCGGTACAGATCGAGCTTCACGGTCGTTCCCTTGAGCGACGAGGGGACCGTACTGGTATCCCGGCCCGGCAGGCTATCGGGGGAAACCCCTGTGCGGCTGAACGGTCATGGCGGACGGGACCGGTGGCGACCTCCGCCAGACGGACGGTCGGCGGCACCCCATGCGCCATCGTCACGACGAAAGCAGCCGCACGCCAACCGGCCGCGCAGCGCGACGGTGGATTCGTAAGGCGCGCCGCATCTTGCGACGGCGTGGCACGCTCGACGTTTCACCACGGGAGCCGCTCATGCCTGCCCCTCGCATCGTCGTCCTGCCCGGCTCGAACCGCACCGGCTCCTTCAACCGTCGACTCGAAGCGCTGGTGGTGCGCGAACTGCGTGCCAAGGGCGCGGACGTGGTCGATGTCGACCTGCGCGACTACGCGATGCCGCTGTACGACGGCGATCTCGAAGCCGAACACGGCGTACCGGAACCCGCACGCCGGCTGCACGCGCTATTCCGCACCGCCGCGGGCGTGTTCATCGTCACGCCGGAATACAACGCGAGCATTCCGCCGCTGACCAAGAACACCATCGACTGGATTTCGCGCGTGCGCGAGGACGGCGGCATCCCCGCCGCGTTCGGCGGCCCGGTTTTCGCGCTGGCGGCAGCGTCGCCGGGCGGCCTGGGCGGCTATCGCGGGCTGATGGCGCTGCGGCAGTCGCTCGAGCTCGGGTTGGGCGCGAGCGTGCTGCCATCGATGGTGTCAGTCGCGCGCGCCATGGAAGCCTTCGACGCGGCGGGCGACCTGCTGTCGCCCGCGCACGTGCAGAGCCTGGAACGCACGGTCGCCGCCCTGCTCGCCGCTGCGGAAGCACGCATGCCGCGCGTCCCGCCGGCGTAACGCTTCGTCAGCGCGTTTCGATCGGCTGCGCGAGACCGCGCGACATCGCTTCGTCGATCAGCGCGTCGGTCTTGCGCCGCGCGGCCGCGGTCTCGACGCGCATGCGCTGCTCGAGGGGCTTCATCTGCTGCTCGAGTTCGTGCATCGGCTTCGACGCTTCGGCCATGCGGCGCTCGTAATCCGCCATCGGCGCGGCGGCGAGCTTGGCCTGCGTCGAAATGATCGCGCTCTGGCGATCCATCTCGCCCTGCAGCTTCTGCAGGCGTGCGGCGAGCGTGGCGTCGCTGTCCGCGAGCGCTGCCTGCGCCGCGAGACGCCCGTATTCGTTCGCCGCCTTGTTCAATGCGATTTCGGCATCGGCCATCGCCTGGCTGCGTTCGGGATTGTTCGCTTCGGCGCTCATGGACTGGCCGATGCGGTTCATGACCTCGCCCTGCTGGTTCATGCGATCACCCAGCGCGCTCATCTGCTCGCCGATCGCCTGCGTGTCGCGCCAGGCCGCGTTGACGCGAGCGATGAGACCTGGATCCGTCACACGATAGCGCCGGCCGTTGCGATCGAACGTCATCGCATCGTCGCCCACATTGAGCGAACCGAGATCCGGTACGTGCGCGGAGGCCACCGTTTTCATCGCGTCAGTCTGCGCGAGCATCGCGTGTTCGACGGTACGTTCGATCTCGTGCTCGTCGTCGCGCGTCACGATGTCGTGGTCGCGACTCGGCGACGGATCTCGCGCGATCGATGCGCTCGCCGCGTCGGCTGCGGCCTGTGCATTCGCTGCCGGCGCGAGTACGGGACCGGACACCGCGACGGGCGCAGGCAATGCACGCGCGGCGGGCGCGGTGGCAACAATCGGCGTTGTCGACGTGGCAGGAGCAGCCCCCTGCGGCGCGACGCTGGCCTGCGCATACACCGCAAGGCCGAGCCCGACGAGCGCGATGACGGGAATGGCGAGACGACCACCAGCGGCGGGCGTCGCGGGACGCAGCAGGTTCTGGATGCGCGGCATGAGTTCGCCTCCTCGGGCGGCAAGAGCGGCACGTGGCAGGGGCGCCGCGTGGAGTTCGGAGAGTTCGGACAGCGCGACCGCCAGACGGCGCGGCTCGCCGATCGCTTCGGCGGCGAGCGCATCGGCGATGAGTTCACGTTCGGCGCGCACGCGGCGCGACAGCCACCACACGACCGGGTGATAGAACAGCAGCGCCTCGACGACGGCCTGCAGCAGGTTGACCAGGTAGTCGTGGCGACGGATGTGCGCGAGTTCGTGCGCGAGCAGCGCTTCGACCAGCGCGACCGGCATGCGCGTCGCGAGCGCCGCCGGCATCAGCACCGCCGGCTTCCACCAGCCGGCGGTGATGGGCGATGCGAGATCGTCGACGAATCGCAGCGTCACGCCCCGCGGCAGATGCATGCGGCCGGCGAGCGCATCGACCCGGTCCTGCCAGACACCGTGCAGGTCGCATTGCGCGTGACGGCGCAGGCGTTCGATCCACGCGAGGCCGGCCAGCGTGCGCGCGCCGAACATCACCGCGCCGCCGGCCCAGATCGCGACCAGCCACGGCATCAGCGCATCGAACATCGCCGTCGGCGAGGTCGACACGGTATCGACGCCCCGCGCGGCGATCGCACGGACAACGACATCGCCGACCGGCGCCACGTCGGACACGCGCATCATGGTCGCGATCGGCGCGAGCACGCAGGCCAGCATCGCGATGCAGCCGACGAGGTAGCGCGCCTGCGGTCGAGAGCGACGCATGGCAGCGAGCAGTACCGCCGCGGCGACGCCGATCAGCGCGCCCTGCCAGAGGAAATGCACGAGTGCGCGCCCGAGCAGCGGCACGGCGTCGATCCAGGCCTCACTCATCACCGGTCTCCCGCAGGTAACGACGGATTTCCTCGCGCTCTTCGGCGGATACATGCACCTTCAGAGCCGCCATCACCAGATCCTTGCCGGAGCCGGCGAACGCGCGCTGGATGAGGTCTCCGAGGAGGCCGGTGCGCAGCGCGTCGGGTTTCTGCACCGCGCTGTAGACGTGGGAGCGCTGGCTCTCGTCGCGCAGCAGCAGGCCCTTGCCGTGCATGACCTGCATCAGCCGCAGCACCGTCGCGTAGGTGATGTCCGGCCGCTCGGCCTGACGCGCGCGGTGCACGTTCTTCACCGTCGCCGGGCCGAGAGTCCACAGCACGCGCAGTAGCTCGAGTTCGGCGGGTGTGGGCTTGGGCAGCTTGCGGCGGGCTTCGGACACGGGCGGACTCGCGGGGATCGTGCGGCGATGCTGCATCGACTAGACCGGCTTGTCTAGACCATCTTGTCTAGGTCATTGGTCATGAGCCGACGGGCGGTCCGTTGGGCTCGACGGGTCAGTCGGCAACAGCTGCTTGGTTGCTGGCCGTTGCGTGTTGTCGCGCACGCGTTGCCTCGTGCTGCGTCGCAAAACCTCACGCCCGATGCGCGCGCTGTCGCATCGCCCACCGCATGCACGACGCGTTGTTGTGCGCGATCTGAACATCCGCTGTCGCCGAGCCACGCGATCGATTGACCCCACGCGCGATGCGCACCTACGGTTCGCGCTCATTCGTCGTTCGCCGCGCACCACTCGGGAGCCGCCATGGACACGCCGCGCCTGATCATGTCCGTTCGTGACGCCACGCGACTGGAAGCGATGCTCGCATCGCCCATGTTCGCCGGCACTGATGGTGCGGAGCGTCTCGAGAACGAGATCGCGCGGGCCGACGTGCGCGAAGCGCAGGACGTTCCGGCCGACGTCGTCACCATGAATTCGAGCGTCGTCGTCGAGGACGAAAGCACCGGCACCGCGCGCACCGTACGCGTGGTGTATCCCGACGTCGCCGCCGCCTCGCCGCTTTACGTCTCCGTGCTCGCACCGGTCGGCGCCGCACTGCTCGGCCTGCGCGCGGGCGATGCGATCGACTGGCAGATGCCGGGTGGCCGCACGTCGCGTCTGCGCGTCAAGGAAGTGCTCTACCAGCCCGAAGCCGCCGGCCTGCCGGAGTAGGCGTGTTCCCCCGTTTCCTGCATCACCTGCATGCGTCGACGGTGCGGGTCACTGGCACGGTCGCGGCCGAAGGCGTCTGCGCCGAACGCGCGATGCCCGATGCACACTGGACCGCGCGCGTGCGACTGGCGCCGTGGTCGCGCCCCGGCTGCGCGCCGACACACGAAGCGCTGCATCTCACCCTGACCACCACGCCGCACGAGCTGCAGGAGTTGCAGCGCGACTGGGCACCCGGCACGGCGGTGCACGCCATCGTGCGCATCCGCGGCGGCACGTTGCAGGGCGAGCTGGTGCGACGCGTCAGCAGCTGACGCGCCGCGATTGATCCGGATCAAGTCCGCATGCGGGCCGGCTCGATAGCGTGTCGTCCGTGGCTACGAACGACGCCTCCATCGACCGCGAACTGCTCGAGCGCTACGACCGCCCGGGCCCCCGCTACACCTCCTACCCGACGGCCCCGCAGTTCCGCGAGGGTTTCGGCGAATCCGACCTGCGCGCCGCCATCGACGCCAGCAACGGCGATCCGATCCCTCGTCGCCTGTCGGTCTATGTGCACGTGCCGTTCTGCACGAGCCCGTGCTTCTACTGCGGCTGCAACCGCGTCATCACGCGCGATCGCACACGCGGCGATGTCTACCTGGCGCGGCTGTATCGCGAGATCACGCTCGTGGCTCAGCTGTTCGACCGCGACCGCGACGTCATCCAGCTGCATTTCGGCGGTGGCACGCCCAACTTCCTGTCGACCGACCAGCTACGCGAGTGCGTGGATCGCTTGCAGCGGCAGTTCCGCGTGTCCGACGCGCCCGATCGCGACATTTCGATCGAACTCGATCCGCGTTTCATCACGCCGGCGGAGGTGGCCGAACTCGCGTGCGCGGGCTTCAATCGCGCGAGTCTGGGCGTGCAGGATTTCGATCCGGCCGTGCAGCGCGCGGTCAATCGCATCCAGGGCGTCGACGAGACGCGCGCGGTGGTCGAGGCCTGTCGCGAGAACGGCGTCCGCTCGGTCAACATCGACCTGATCTACGGCCTGCCCCGGCAGACGCTGCACGGCTTCGGCCAGACGCTCGACGACGTGCTTGCCATGCGGGCCGATCGACTCGCGGTGTACAGCTACGCACACCTGCCCGACCTGTTCCGCCCGCAACGCCAGGTCAACGCCACCGATCTGCCGTCGCCCGACACGAAGCTTTCGCTGCTGATGCTCGCCATCCAGCGCCTGACGCAGGCCGGCTACGTCTACATCGGCATGGATCACTTCGCGCTGCCCGACGACGACCTCGCGCAGGCGCAGGCGCGCGGCTGCTTGCATCGCAATTTCATGGGTTACACCACGCATGCCGACAGCGACCTCATTGGCCTTGGCGTGAGCGCGATCAGCCACATCGGCGACACCTTCAGCCAGAACCCGCGCGATCTCGCGAGCTGGGAAATCGCACTCGACGACGGCCGCCTGCCGGTGTTCCGCGGACTGCATCTGTCCGACGACGACCGGCTGCGCGCCGACCTCATCCAGACACTGATGTGCCAGGGAAAGATTCAGATCGGTGCCCTCGAGCGCCGCTATGGCATCCGCTTCGGCGACTACTTCCGCTCGAGCATGGCGAAGCTCGCGCCGCTGGAGGCCGACGGGCTCGTGAAGCTGGATAGCGATGGGATCCGCGCGACCGCGCAGGGGCGCATGCTCCTGCGCAACATCGCGATGTGCTTCGACGCCTATCTGGACAAGGCGGCCGCCGTTGCCCGCCCGCGCTTCTCGCGCGCGATTTGACATGGGGGGCGTCGCGTTAATGCGCGCGCGAAGCAGGCCGCAGCCGAGACGATCAGCAACTCATCGCAGCGGCGTGTTGTCGCATCCTGAATCATGCTCCAGGCCGCTTTCCGATTTGACCCGAATCAACATGCGACGCGCCGTTTGCGCGCACCATGCGCACGCGCCCTCCCTGCGAATCCCACGGAGTCCATCATGAAAACCATGCACGTCCTGCTCGCGACCACGCTCGTCGGTCTTGCAGGCGCCGCCACAGCGGCGCCGAACTGCACGATCGCGCTCAAGGCGAATGATCAAATGCAGTTCGACCAGAAAGCCGCCACGGTATCGGCCGCCTGCCCCACCATCACCATCACGTTGAAGCACACGGGCACGTTGCCCATCACCTCGATGGGCCACGACGTCGTGATCACCAAGACGGCCGACATGCCGGCCGTCGCGGCCGCCGGCATGGCTGCAGGCGCCGCCGCTCACTATCTGCCGAAGGGCGACGCGCGCATCATCGCCGCGACGCCGATGGTCGGCGGTGGTGCGAGCACCAAGACGACCTTCCCCGGCAAGAAGCTCACCGCCGGCGGTGCGTACTCCTTCTTCTGCTCCTTCCCCGGCCACAGCGCGATCATGAAGGGCACGCTGACGGTCACGAAGTAGGCCGCGCCTCCACGCAGCAAACTCGACGGCGAAGGATCTTCCTTCGCCGTTTTTTTTTTGCGTGCATGCACCTCGCCGAAGCGTGGCCGCGCACTTCCGTCCGCACTACGCGCCGTGCAGTCGTGGGACGCGAGCATCCGCGGCTTTCTCTCGCCCCGCGCGGCGCGTGTGTGTGCAGCCTGGACAGCGTCGCTCGCGCGTCACTGCACCGGCATCGTCGCTCCGTGCAATACCGGATGACCGTCGTGGACGTCCGTCCACACCGCGTGCAGCGTGCCGTCCGATACAACCAGTCGCGGCCAACCGGTGGCGCGGCCGCGTCCGGCGAGCGTCGCTGCGATCATCGTTCGATCGGGCGCCGCAGCAGCTGTCGGCACATGCGCGAGATGCAACGCCTGCGCCTCCGATGCTTCGGTCAGCCACGCGACCCATGCACCGGTCGCGTCGAGCGCGACGTCGACACGGCCCTGCACGTCGGCGGCCGACGCGAGGTCGATCGAATCGCCGAAGGTCGCGCCGCCATCCGCGCTGCGCGCGAAACGCACGGTCGGGGTGTCGCCGCGCATCGTGTACCAGGCAACGGAAACATCGCGCGCATCACCCGCAATCGCCGGACCATTCACCGGACACGCCGGCATCCGCCAGTTGTCGACGTGCACGAGTGTCGGTGACGACCAGCGCTTTCCCGCGTGTGTGAGCAGCGCGATGTCGCGAATCTCGCCTGGCGCACGATCGCGATAGACCAGGCGCGGGCCATCGGCGAGCACGGCGACATCGGTCTGGCAACAGTCGCAGGTCGCCGTGTCGATGACCGACTCGTCGTGACGCGCGAGCTGCGCGTCGAACACCGCGGTGCGCAGCATGGTGGCGTGCTCGGGTCCGGCGTCGTGCATGCCGCCGTGTCCGCCGCTGCCGTGCATCGCGTGCATGTCGTGAGCGTGTTCGCCGCCGGTTTCACGCCCGTCGAGCCATGCGACCCCGAGCGAAGCCGGCCCGTCCGCCCACAACGACGCGAAACCGTGTTCCGTCGCGGTGCCATCGGTGTTCACCGGTGCCGGCGCCGACCAGGTCAGGCCCCCGTTGGCCGACCGCGCGATCACGATGTCGCGCGCGTGGCCGCTGCCGCGCTTGCGCAGCCACGTCGCCCACAGCGCGCCATCCGGTGTCTGCCGCAGGTGCGGCGTGTCGGCACCGTTGCCGATGCCCTCGCCCTGCGCGATCGACTGCGGCGCGCTCCAGCGCCCGTCGCGCCATCGCGAGAACCACAGCCGTTGCATGTCACCGGTCTGCTCGATCCATGACATCAGCAACGAGCCGTCGGGTGTGACGGCAAGGTCGGGTTGCTGCGCCGCGTCGATCGGCAAGGTCCAGGGCGACATCGCGACCGCGCTTCGCGGCGCTGTCCTGGTCGCCGGCGTCGTTGCGGTGGGCGTCGACGTCGCAGCCGTATCGGCGCCCGGCTTCGCGCACGCGGACAGCAGCGACGCGACGGCGAGCGCGAAAGCGCCTCGGCGGAGATCAGTCGTCATATCGCATCTCCAGGGTCAGCGTGCGCCGGTTGTATGGATGGACGTTCCAGTACGTGCGATCGCCGAGGTTGTCGACGCCGACCGCGCCGCTCCCGTGCGCGTTCGCCCGGCAGTGCACGCGTGCGTGGACCACGAGGAACCGCTGGCGCCGAAGCAGGTGTGGCTGTTCACGTCGCTGTTGTCCAGCGTATTGAACTGCTGACCGCTGTATCGCGCGGCCCCGGTGAAGCTCCAGTCTGAACCCCATGGTAGGACGGTACCCGGTTCGCCCGCCACCGCGGCACACGCGGCTGCCACTTGGCTTTGCTGGTCGGGACGTCGGCGTTCTTCTTGATGATCGAGCGACCTCGCAAGCTCGCGCCTGTTTTTGCGGATGAGCTACTGACCACCAGGAAGCAGGCCGACGAGATGGAGAGCTTCGTGCTGGCCGAAACCTTCAAGTACTTCTACCTGCTGTTCGCGCCCCTGGCACGCTGGATCTGGACCGGGTGGTGTTGAATACCGAGGCGCATCCGCCGACGCGGGAGGTCAGGTCGCACCAACGCTGATGCGGACGAGTCGGGCGAGGTCGGCCGCCTGCCCGCACACCGTCGAATCCATTTCGCGCAACCCGCACTCCCGAGCCGACCGCCGGGCCCCGGCGCGCGTCAGCCAACGACAATCGGGGTCAGAACCTGACAATCGCGGACATGGCATTGTCGGTTCTGTGCGTGACCGCGATCCCACAACCGAAAATCGCCGACCAAGGGCGTCCAATCGCGTTTGGGGCCCCCTAGATTGTTCCTCGCCGCACCGCCAGCCACGCCTCGCGGTTCGAGAAGGGGGACACCGTCATGAAGAAGCAGCAGGGCTTCACACTCATCGAGCTGATGATCGTGGTCGCGATCATCGCCATCCTCGCCTCGATTGCGCTTCCGCAGTACCGCAATTACACCCAGCACACCGCTAATGGCGCATGTCTCGCCGAAGCGAAGGTGTGGATGAACACCGCAGTGGCCGAAGCCGCAGATGGTCGTACCGGCGCGGCGTTCGTCGCCATCGCCTGTAGTCCGGTGTCTAGCGGGATCACCGTTAGTCCGACCGACTACTCGAACAACGTCGTCAAAACCTTTACCCCAATGAACAAGGGAGCGCCTACGGCGCTCCGGACGACGAGCTGCGAATCAGGTAGCGACAGCTGCGCGCTCAACTGAAGGTCGTTCCATTGCGGTAGACCATGCCGGCGCATGATGGGCGCCGTCGGTCGACGCGGCCTAGTGAGACGGCGCAGGGTGAATGCCCGACGACAGGGCATTGGAAACCTATGCGGCCCTGCCGCTGATTCCGTTGATCTACAGCAGCCAGGCCGTCAATGCCGTGATGCTGCCATTCCACGTCGTGGCACTTCAGTTGCTCACGCAGAACGGCCGAATCATGGGCGGACGGACGCTGCGGAGCTGCGACAGCGGTGGCGGCCTGGACGAGCGTTGGGCTTGAATTGGTTGGACGTGCTCCCGCGGTGAAGACCTGCAGTGGCTCAGCTTCGCTGGTTGGCCGACGAACAGTCGAACCGACACGCTCAGGCGTGCCTTGGACATCTCCGAGTTCAACAATGGCGGCGCTCCTTGGGGGGGGCAGGTGCGCTTCAGGTCGGAAGCGGACATCCGTCGACCGTCGTCAGCGCGCTAGTCGGCGTTGACAGCCCCGCCGCGGCAGCCGACAAGTGGTAGGTCGTAATGGATTCGAGCCGTCGACCAGCGGATGAAAGAGCGGATCTGTGTGCGCAGTTGTTCGGCAAGATTATGGGACGCCGTAAGAGGAATGGGCGCCAGCGCAATCAGTCACATCCCGCACGCCGTGAACGTTGGCGCGGAACTGCCTGGGGAATGCGCTGGACGATTCGAGCGCGCGGCCCGCATCGCGCAGCTACCCTTTCGTTCCTCGCGCCTGCATTGCACGTACGTCGCTCAGTGGCACGACGCGTCCTTTCCCAGCGGCGTGGCCGGGGCGCCGGTCGTGGTCGTCTCTCCGAGACGATCGAGCCTCAGTGCGTTCGCGACCACCGAGAACGACGACAGACTCATCGCGAGCGCCGCCACCATGGGGCTCAGGAGCCAGCCGGTCCACGGATAGAGGACGCCCGCCGCAAGCGGAACGCCAAGGGCGTTGTACGCGAGTGCGAACGTGAGGTTCTGGCGCATGTTCGAAACTGTCGCCTGCGAAATCCGGCGGGCCCGTGCGATTGCTCGAAGGTCGCCGCGGACGAGCGTCACGTGTGCGCTCGACATCGCGACGTCGGTGCCGGTGCCCATCGCGATGCCGACGTCGCTCGCCGCAAGCGCGGGGGCGTCGTTGATGCCGTCACCGGCCATGGCGACTGTGGCGCCGTTCTTCCTGAGCTCGTCGACCAGGCGCGCCTTGTCCTCCGGCCGGACCTCCCCGTGTACCTCGTCGATCCCCAGCGTTCTCGCAACCGCCTGTGCAGTCGTCTGACCATCGCCCGTCGCCATGACGACGCGAAGTCCCTCATTGCGCAGCTCGTGCAGCGCCGGCCCGGCGCTCGGCTTGATCGGGTCGGCCACGGCGATGAGGCCCCAGGCGCGCCCATCAACGGCCAGAAACATGACGCTCGCGCCTTGTCCACGCAGTTGCTCGGCATCGTCGAGGAGCGCGGAGATCTCGATGTTGCTGTCGAGCATCAGCTGTGCGTTGCCGAACAGGAGCGCATGCCCGTCGACTCGCCCGCGCACGCCTAACCCCGCAACGGCCTCGAAGCCGTCGGCCGGCTGCAGCGAAAGCCCGCGACCGCGGGCCTCGGCAACGATCGCAGCCGCCAGCGGATGTTCGCTGCCCGCATCGAGTGACGCCGCAAGGCGAAGGAGATCGTCGTCGCGTTGGCCGGGGAAAGCGAGGACGTTGGCAAACCGCGCCCGCCCTTCCGTGAGTGTGCCGGTCTTGTCGACGATCAGCGTGTCGACCGCCCGCAGCCGCTCGAGCGCCTCGGCATCGCGAAACAGCACCCCTTCCCGCGCCGCGCGCCCCGTTGCCACCATCACGGACATTGGGGTCGCGAGGCCAAGCGCACACGGGCAGGCAATGATGAGCACGGACACGGCGTTCAATAGCCCGTAAGTCCACGACGGCTCGGGCCCGACAAGTCCCCACACGACCAGTGTCACGAGTGCGATCGCGAGAACCGCGAGTACGAACCAGTGCGCGGCCCGGTCGGCCAGCCGCTGCATCGGAGCGCGAGAGCGTTGCGCGTTCGCCACCAGTTGCACGATCTGTGCGAGCACGCTGCCCGCCCCGACCGCGCGCGTCTCGATGAGCAGGCTGCCGGTCGTGTTGAGCGTCGCGCCGATCACGGTCGCGCCCCGGACTTTCTCCACCGGCACCGGTTCGCCGGTCAGCATCGATTCGTCGACGTTCGAGTGACCATCGACGACCACGCCATCGACCGGCACCTTCTCGCCCGGCCGTACGCGCACGCGCTCTCCGACGCGCACGTCCTCAAGCGGCACGTCGTTTTCGGTCCCATCGTCCATGACGCGACGGGCGGTGCGGGGTGCGAGTCCCAACAGGGCGCGAATCGCCCCGGACGTTTGCGAGCGCGCGCGCAACTCGAGTATCTGGCCCAAGAGCGTCAGCGACACGATGGCAGCGGCTGCCTCGAAATAGACGCCTACGCGTCCTTCCGCGTGGAAGGCCTCCGGAAACAGCTGCGGCGAGACCGTCGCGATCAGGCTGTAGACGAATGCGGCGCCCACGCCGGTGCCGATGAGCGTCCACATGTTCGGCGCCCGATTGCGGATCGATTGGGCCCAGCGGACGAAGAACGGGCGGCCGGCCCACAGGACGACGGGCGTCGCCAGCACCAGTTCGATCCAGCTCCGCACTGACGGGGGCATGCCGGAAATCCGATGCCCTGCCATCGCAAGCACCAGCACAACCACGGTAAGCGGCAGCGTCCACCAGAAGCGGTGCGTGAACTCGACGAGCTCCGGCGACGGCGCATCGCTCGCCAAGGGCATGGCGGGCTCGAGCGCCATGCCGCAAATGGGACACACGCCGGGCTCGTCACGCCGAATCTCCGGATGCATCGGGCAGATGTAGAGCGTGCCGACCGCCAGGTCGGCAACGGGCCTCCCCTGATGCTTCACCGACGTTGTGTCGCCGCGCATGGGATGGCACCGCCCTTTCGCGATATACGCGCTGCGTTTACGCGAGCCTGCACGTGAGCCGGTCACTCAGCGAGGCCCGCACCTCCGGCCGACCGTCAACGAGCTCCGGTCTTCGTTAGCGGCACTGGGGACCGATGGCCGGACGTGGAGCGTCGACCCTCTGGATGCGGCGTCCCTCCGGCACGCGGCGGGAACACGCCAACTCCGGCCGCCCTCCACGCCAAACTCGGCCGCAATGCGAACCAGGCCCGCGATGCTATGAACGCCAAGCTTCGCCATGAGGCGCGCACGGTGGGCCTTCACTGTTCGCTCGCACATTCGCAGGTCGTCCGCGATCTGCTTGTTGAGTCGTCCGGACACGACAGCCTCGAGCACAGACCACTCGCACGATGTCAGCGTAGACGCACGATCGAACGCTCGCGCTACTTGGGCCGCGCGGTCGCGTTGTTCGAGATCGCGACGCATGGCCGCTTCGACCGCGGACAGCAGAACGCTTCTGGAGGCCGGCTTGGAAAGCACATCGACCGCGCCTCCGCGCATCGCCTGCACCGCAGCGGCGATGTCGTCGGACGCCGTAAGGAACACGAATGGGGGCGCGCACGGGTCGTGCGCAAGCGACTGCTGCAGGTCAAGGCCGCCCGGGCCAGGGAGGCGCATTTCAACGATCAGGCACTGCGGTACCTGAGATCCCGGCGAGGACAGCAGGAAGTGACCCACCGATGGATACAACCGCACTTCAAACCCGCAGTCCGTGAGCAGCCGCGCGAGCGAGATGCGCACGGGCTCATCGGCGTCGATGACGTGCACGACACCCGCCGCGCCGGCGCTCGCGTCCGCAACGTCGTCGACTAGCCGACCCGCACCGTCGAGGGTGAGGTAGGCCGCGTTTTCGGCCAGTTCGACGGCGGCATTGACAGCACCCATCGTCATTCGCGGTGGCACGCCAGACTGATCGCGGCATGCGCGACTGCATCCGCAACCCGCAATGCGGCGTGGAGGCGCTCGGGCAAGGGGCGGCCGAGGGCAATACAGATATCCATTTCCCGGCCGCCAGACGCGGGCCGACGCGCGCCGGGACACAGCCGCGCGGCGCCCTCTACTCCACGTTTGAAGTGTCGAAAATTCCGCCGTCGCGAAACGGATGGCGACGCACACCTGTGGAGCACGACCACCTTGCCGAGTCGATGGTTCGCGTCTGTGCATACGATCGGTCCGGCGTCCTTACCGGCCTGAAGAACGACGGTCGATCCAAATGAGCCGAACGCCGTCACGGCGACACGCTCATGTCGCGACGGCGGTACGCAGGAATCCGCAGGGAAAGTCGCAGGCGCTGACGTCGACTCCACTGGTTTCATCGTTGCAGCCCCGAGTGAATCATGTTGCCGCCTCGTATTTGGCCGAGGGCAGCAGTGTTCTTAGTTGACGCTCGTCAGCTTCGATGCATGGCGTCGAACGACCGCTACGACCGATGCTGACCCGCATCAGCATCGGGCGGGATGCGCCAACGACAATGCCGATACCCGCCGTGCGAACGACGGACTGCGGGGCTGCGTCGGCGGCGTAAGCGAACACCGCCGGGCGCACCCGCAAACCGGGCCCGACCGCCAACGGCCCGCTTGACGACGCGGAACGCGGTCTGCCTCGAGAATGCGAATTTCGGATTACCCGCTGCTCGTGTTTTTCGTAAGCCTCGCCCTGCTGGCGGGATCGTTGTACGCGGGCGTCGCGATCGGTCGTCGTCGAAAGCGACGATCGCCCCACGCAGAGGAAGCAGACTTCGCCATCGTCATCGGCGGCACGCTGACACTGCTCGGCCTTGTCGTCAGCTTCGCCTTCGCCATGGCCGTAGCGCGATATGACCAGCGCAAGATGTTCGAGGAGGAAGAGGCGAATGCGATCGGGACGGAATACCTCCGGGTGGGTCTTCTCGGACCCGCAGCCGCCCGGAGCCTGCGCGCGCGCCTTCGCGACTACACCGACCTGCGCATCGCGTTCTACTCGACGCGTGACGACGCATCACTTGCGGCTTTGGGGGAACGGACCGCCACCGTCGAGAACGCGATGTGGTCGATCGTCGAAGCGGCCGCGAACGACAATCCGACGCCGCCGGCGTTGGCTGCGGTGATCGGCATGAACGACGTCATCAATCGGCGGGGATACACACAGTTCGCGTGGTCGAACCGAATCCCTCGCGCAGCGTGGGGCCTGATGCTTTCGATGGCGATCTGCGGGCATGTTCTGCTTGGAGAGGGCGCGAAGAATCCGCAACGGGAGCGTTTCGTGGTGATCGCGTTGCCTCTCGTCATTTCGATCGCGTTCTTTCTCATCGCCGACATCGACAGCGCACGCCACGGCATCATCCGGGTCGCGCCCGACGATCTGCTTGCGCTGGCCGCTGCGCTGAAAGCCAGCTGAGCTTGCACATCGGCGCTGACGACCGTGACTCGCAGGATCGTCTCGTCGCGTCGTGCATGCGGAAAAAAATCCCTCGAATTTTCCCGCCACCGCGTCGGGCGCATCGGCGCGGGAACTCGCCTGATCAACCGGCGGGCTGCGGGTCGATTCTGAGGAGCGCGCGAGCACGCATGCTGGCGACGACGTCGCGCTAGCCGACGAGGCGGCTGACGGAAAGCAGCCGATCCCGCTGCGTGTTACGCGCCTTGCGCAGCACGCGTCGAAGGCGTTTTCGCTTCCGGTCACTCAACTTGCTTCCACACGCGGTGCTCGCCAGGAGAACGTTGTCGTCCTGCAGGCGGCCAAGTTGCTCGGCCCAGCACTCCGAGACCGGGTCTGCAGGCATGTCGATGCCAAGTGCGACACAGGCATCACGTTGTTGAACGAGTCGCCGCAATCGGCGCCGCCACTTGTGAATCTTTCTGGGCGACGGGTCCGCTACTGCGGCAGCCCGCGCGAGCGCGACCTGGGTGGTCGTCGCTTCAACCGCCGTGCGGATGTCGGCCATCGCGACGTCCTCCCATGGCCAGTCGGCCATAACCTCGGCGACTGACGCGATCTGGCCGCGAGCCGATGCCATCCGCGCGGCGCTGTCGGCGTCAGCTTCCAGTCGAGCGCGGGTGCGCTTCAGGTACTTGCGCGCGGCGTCGAGGGCATTTGCCGTCTTGTCGCTGGCGCTTCGTTCGAGACTTTTCAATGCGCCCAGCAGCGCGTGCGCGTCGCGCAGGTCGGACGTGCGGTCGTTGGCGTACTTCAGCTCATCGAGCGCAAGCGCGACGCCGCCTTGCGGATGCGGCCACGCGAGCAACAGCGCAGCGCGTGCGCGCCGCACGGCCTTCCGTCCTTGATGGATGCCTCGACGCGATTCGTGGCCGCGAAGCTCGAGCTCGGACATGGCCAGATGCAACTGTTCGGCCACGTATCGCTGGAGGCGCCGACCCACCGGGGCGTCATGCTCGCTCATGTCGGACAAGGTGGCCCCACTGCCGGAAGGACGCGTCAACTTCCGGCATGAGGTGGCCGCGGCAGACGGTGCGGTCAGCATTGCGGCGCCGCCTGCGCCGAGGACAGCCCGACCCGCAGCGGCGGCGGCCAGCGTGAACATGGCTTCATCGTCGTCCCTTCCGCGGATGGACGCGGAATGCGCGTCGACCAGTGGCTCATGCATGCAAGCCACGTTACTGACACGGATCAGCTTCGACGTTCGCGCCTCGAACGGCAGTCGCGCGCGATCCTGACCAGCGTCATGTTCCACTCGGATCTCGCGACCAGGATGGTCGCAGGCCTACTTCGGGAGCTGTCCAATGAGCGCGACCATCACATCACAAGCGCGGCCACTCGCATCGCGCGAACATGAGCGATTCGACGTCATCGCGGTGGGCGCCGCCCTGAGCGTGTTCTTCCTCATCACCTACGGAATCATCGCGGTCGCCTACCTGCTGGATCCGCACATGCCGATGACGCAGGCACTCATCCACGAATTCATCCCGGGCACGCAGGCGCCACCACCGGGCGAGTTGCTCGAGGGCGCGATCTTCGCCTTCGCCTGGGGCTGGTACATCGCGCTCGTCGGTGTGCCGCTGTACAACGTCTTCCTGGCACGGCGCCGCTCGACGCGCGGCTAAATCGCAGCGCCGCCGACAGGCGGCATCTGCGCACGGCGGGTCGGACCTAGAGTCAACGGCAGACGTCGCTCGTCATGTCGTATGGCCGCTTCGTGCACTCCAGCGTCCCCGACCGTACTGGTCGTCGATGACGACCCCGCGGTGGCGGGGCTTCTCACCCGGTATCTCGGGGGCCGAGGCATGCGTGTCGAGGTGGCATCGTCGTTGGCGGGACTGCGTCGCGCGTTGGCGACCTCGGCCTTCGACGCCATGCTGCTGGATCTCGGCTTGCCGGACGGCGACGGACTCACCGCGTTGAGCGAAGTTCGCGCGGTGTGGTCCGGGCCCGTCCTCATCCTCAGCGGGCGCTCGGAAACGGTGGAACATGTACTCGGCCTGGAGTCCGGTGCCGACGACTTCGTCGACAAGCCGTTCGACCTGCGGGAGCTTCTTGCGCGACTGAACGCTGCGTTGAGACGTGGCGCCCCACCGCGCACCGACGCCGAACTGTCGATTGACGGGCTTCGCGTCAACCTCGCGCGACGCACGGTGACGGGACGCGACGGCGCCCCTCTGGCGTTGACGGAGGGCGAATTCGACGTTCTCGCCGTGCTTCTGAGGCATCCGCTGCAACCCGTCAGCCGCGATGCATTGATGAGCCAGACGCGTGGACGCCAGGCCGGCCCGTTCGACCGCGCCATCGATGTGCAGGTCGCGCGCCTGCGGCAGAAAGTCGAGCGCGATCCCGCGAGGCCTGCGCTCGTGTGTTCGGTGCGTGGCGTCGGTTATCGCCTGGCGGAAGTACCCACGTCCGTGGTGGCGTGATGCACACCGCCCTGTTCGATGCGATTCCCGATGCGCTGGTCATCGTCGACGACGACGGGCGAATCCTGATGGCGAACCGGATGGCGTACCGCCTGTTCGGTTACGAAGCGCCCGCGCTTGTCGGCCGATCGGTGGAGCAGCTGATTCCCCCCGAGCTGAGCGACCAGCATCGCCGTCACCGGCGGGGCTTCCGCAGACAGCCACGCGAGCGTGCAATGGGCCAAGCGCACATGGCGCTGATGGGGTGCCGACAGGACGGCTCGCAGTTTCCCGTGCAGATCGCGCTGAATCCGCTGCATCTCGGTGAACACATGCAGGTGCTGGCGTCGATCCGCGACGTGTCGGACACGCCAATGGCGCAACGCGTGCAACGGCGTTCGATTCACGACGCGGCACTCGCGGTCATCGGCCCGCTGATCGTCGGCACGGGCGAGGTGGGCCAGATCCTCAACGAGGTCGCGCGCGAACTCAGCGAAGCGATGGGCGTCGGGCCGGTCTGGGTATTGACCCGGGACTCGAGAGGCATCCGTCGATGCACGGGCATCGGCCTGACCGCGCCGCCGGACGACTGGCTTGCGGCACAGTCCGAGGCGCTTTTCGCGTCGCTCGAGCCGGGTCAGGTCGTCCGCGTCGAAGGCGATCGGCTGGGCGCGGCGACGCCGCCGGAGGGCATGCGCTCCGGCCTGGCCTATCCCCTGCTCCTCGCCGACGGCACCGCCGCTGCGGCGCTGACCGCGTTCTCGCGCGACATCGAGGCGTTCGACAGCGATGCCGAGCAGCTCCTGCAGACCACCGCGACGATGCTGTCGTCGATGCTCCAGCGCCAACGTTCCGCGGAGGCGTTGGCGCATGCGCAGCGACTGGAAGCGATCGGCAAACTGACCGGCGGCGTTGCGCACGATTTCAACAATCTGCTGACGGTGATCTCCGGCAACCTGCAGATGCTCGAAGCCCACGTAAGTGACGAGGGCGAGCCGCGCGAACTGCTGGCCGCCGCCTTGCGGGCGGCAGACCAAGGCGCGTCGTTGACGCGCAAGCTGCTCTCGTTTGCCGGCAAGCAGCGGTTGCGTCCCATGCTGATATCGCTCGGACGTGAAATGCGCGAGCTGGAACGACTCGCACGCGCGACGCTCGGGGAGCGGATCCGGCTGACGGTTCACGCTGCCGCCGATCTGCCGCCGGTGCGCGTCGATTCGTCCATGCTCGACAGCGTCGTGCTTAATCTCATCCTCAACGCACGCGACGCCATCGACGGTGCGGGTGAGGTGTCAGTGACCATTTCGGACGAATGGATCGCTGGCGACGGCCGCGGCCCGCTCCCCCAAGGCCGGTACATCGCGCTCGCCGTGCGCGACACGGGATGCGGCATGACCGAAGAGGTTCTTGCCCACGCGTGGGAGCCCTTCTACACGACCAAGGCGTCCGGTCACGGCACCGGACTGGGCCTCAGCATGGTCTACGGCTTCATCCGGCAAAGCGGTGGGCACGTCCATCTTCAAAGCGCCCCCGGCCGCGGCACGACAGTCACTCTCTACCTGCCCGCCGCGAGCGAGCAGGAAGCGGCAGGAATTACGGCCCCGGAGGTCGTGGTCGGCGGTAACGAGATCGTCTTGGTCGTGGAGGACGACGACGCGGTCCGTGCGACGGTGGAGGGAATGCTCAAATCGTTGGGCTACCACGTCATCGCAACGCCATCGCCCGAGGCGGCGCTCGAGTGCGTGGAGACGCTCGGCGATATCCGTCTGCTCTTCAGCGACCTCACGCTCGAGCACGAGATGACCGGCGCCCAGCTCGGCCACGAGGCTCGCCGCGTCCGACCCGATGTGGCCGTGCTCCTGACATCCGGCCATCCGGACGCCGCGGTGCGTGACGGCCTGGACCGGTTCACGCTCCTGCCCAAGCCTTACCGTCGGGAGGAACTTGCGCGGGCCGTCCGCGCCGCACTCAGTGAACAGATTCGCGTCGAGGAGACGGAGTAGCCCGCGTTGCGTAGTCGTCCGGCGCGAGCAGGCGCACGAGCGCGTTTCGATCCAGGATCGTGATGTTCCTGCAGTCGACGCGGATCAACCCGGCGCCTTCGAGTCGCGTCAGCGCGCGTACGACGCTCTCCGACGCGATGTCGAGGAAGCTCCCGATGTCGTAGCGGGTCATCCGTAACATCAGCTCGTCCGCGCTGTAGCCGCGTTTCGAAAGACGCGCACTCAGGTCAAGCAGGAAGTAGGCGACGCGCTGCTCGGCATCGAGCGCATGAAGCGCAAGCATCCAGCTCCAGTCACGGGCCAGCGCGGTCGACATCATTCCCGCAACCTGCGGGAGCAGTCCCCGCACGGGATCGAGCAGGTCGGACTGGGGCAACTCGATCACGTCGGCGACGTCGAGTGCCATCACATCCGCGGCGTAACGCCCGCTGGCGAGCGCCTCCACGCCGAGGACGTCGCCCTTGAGCGCGAAGGCGGTCACACGTTCGCGCCCGTGTTCGTCGAGCACCGTGCATTTGAAAATGCCCGCGTGGACGACGTACGCAGTCCTCGCGACCTGCCCGCTGCGATAGAGCATGTGCTTGCGCCGTACGCGACGATGCGTCGCGCGATCGGTGTCCCAGTCCGTGTCGAGGGTCCGGGGTGCAACCGGCTCGACGCGGCGTTCGTGCAGTGCGATGACATCGGCCATGGCCTGTACCTCCACGCCAGACTCTAGGCGCGTCGACGCGCAAGTAGCGATTCGAACGTTTGCGGGTTGTAACAGCGTGTAACACCAGGGCAGTTGCTGATGCACGTCAGCGTTCGATGGCGTCGGCACGCGATGCTTGCCGTGTCGGTACGAGAGGCACCGACGCTCGTGCGACCGGCCGCGTGGACGGGTCCGACAGCCCCTTCCCCGCGTGTCGTGACGCTCGGCGCGCCGGCACCGCGGACGTACACCGCCAAGGGGGTGGCGTCCGAACCGGCAGGGATCACCCGCCCGCCCAGGCTTGCCCTGTGTCGGCCGGTCGTGATCCACCCGCGACTGGCGTCGCGGGTGTCGGGTCACCGGCCCCGGCGACGGATCGCCCCGGGGCCCGGTCACGCCGGGTCCGTCGGGAATTCGGGCCGCGCGCGATCGCCCCGTCGGCCGCCTCTCGTCCGGCACTTCCACCGGGGACAGCCATGGCCCGCTCGCTCGTCGTCTATTACTCGCGCACCGGCAATACGCGTCGACTCGCGCACGAGATCCGCGACATGACCGGCGCCGACATCGAAGAGCTCGCCGAGGCAACGCGCAGCGGGCGGCCGCCGGGATGGGTCCGCTGTGGCGTGGAGGCGGCGCTGCGCCTGCGCCCGTCGCTCCAGGCGGCGACCCGTCGCCCGAGCGAGTACGACCTGGTGTTCGTCGGCGCACCCATCTGGATGGGCCGGTTTGCACCTGTCGCGCGTGCTTACGTCGCAACCGTCGGTCGTGGCGCGCCGCGACTCGCGTTCTTCTGCACGCAGCGTGGCGCGACGGAATCGGCTGCGGTCGAGGACCTGGAACGCCTGGCAGGTGCACGCGCAGTGGCGGCGTATTCCGAACGCGTCGGTGCCGTGCCCGATGTCGTCCGGCATGCCGAGGTCCAGCGCTTCGTGCGCCGCGCGCAACGCGGGCATGTCAGCACGTTCGACCGCGGCGCCGGTCAGCCGTCGCACGCCCCCACGCCCCACGCCGGCTGATATCGGTCAGCCCACTTGCGCTCCGCGCAGCCTGCGTCATTGCGCGGAGGCTGCTGACTAGGCTCCCGTGCGTCAACTCACGCGGACGTGCTGTGCCTTGGTCTGCGTCGCCTTCGGCAGCGTAAGGCTCAGGACACCATGATCGAACGACGCGCTGGCGTGCGCGGCGTCGATCTCGGCCGGGAATGTGTACGACCGGAAACATTCGCCGGATAACCGCTCCTGCTGCAGTCGCTTGCTGGAGTTCGCGTCTTCGGTGTTCTTGAACTCCGCCTGCACAGTGACGGCGTTGCCTGAAATCGAGATGTCGATGTCGCTCTTCCTGACGCCCGGCATGTCGACATCGACGAGATAGCGACTTTCTTCTTCGCGAATGTCGCTGCGGAGTCCGAGCGAACCCATGTCCCGATCGAGCAGCCGCCCCAGACGGCGGTACAGGCGGTCGAGATCGTCATCGAGCGGCTCGAGCAGGTGCCGCATCGGCTCAAGTGCAGTGCGCATGGCAGGTTCTCCCAGGCTGAAGGTGCAACGAGCATTCGCGCCGACGTGTGGTGCGTGTTGATCCCGATCAGCTTTGCACGGCGTCCGCGAAATGCTGACGCGGGTCAACACCGCACGCGCGTCGGGTGATCGGATGAGGCTCATCACCACGCACGCCGTTGCGGGAGCCGAGCAATGACGACCCCTCTGTACAGCGACAAGGACATCCAGCAATCCGTCATGGAAGAGCTCGATTGGGAGCCGAGCATCGACAGCGCGAATATCGGTGTTGCAGCGGATCAGGGCGTCGTCACCCTGTCGGGTCACGTCGAGACCTACGCACAGAAGTGCGACGCCGAGCGCGCTACGTGGCGGGTCAAGGGCGTCAGGGCCGTCGTCCAGAATATCGACGTCCACTACCTTGGCGATGCGCCCAGCGACGAGGAGATCGCGCAACACGCCGTTGCGCAGCTGAAGTGGGATACCACGGTGCCGCAGGGCATCCATGTTCGCGTGAGCAAAGGATGGATCACGCTGGAGGGCGACGTGCAAACCCAGCACCAGCGCACCAATGCCGAGCGCTGCCTGCGCCACCTCCGGGGCCTACGCGGCATCAACAACCTGATCGAGCTGAAACCGGCCGCGCAAGCGGCGTCGATCAAGCCGCTGATCGTCGAAGCCCTCAAGCGAAGCGCGGAGATCGAAGCCAAGGAGATCCGCGTCGAGGTGAAGGACGGCACGACCGTCACCCTCGAGGGCCACGTGGACAACTGGGCGGAGCGTGCCGCGGTCGAGCGCGCGGTCTGGTCGGCACCTGGCGTGCGCGCCGTCATCGATCGCCTCGCGATCGCCTGAGTCATGCGGCGCGTCGAGAACAAGGTGTGCATCGTCACCGGGGGCGCGGTCGGCATCGGTACGGCATGCGCGCAGCGGCTCGTCGACGAGGGTGCGCGGGTCGCGGTCTTCGATCTCGCGATCACTCCGCCCGCGGCCATGCGTGGCCTGGCCGACCGCGCACGCTATTGGTCGGTCGACGTGGCCACGGAGATCGCCGTGCATCGCGCGATCGCGGAGGTCGTCGAACACTTTGGAAGTCTCGACGTGCTGGTCAACAACGCCGGTATCGCAGGCACCAACAAGCCGACGCATGAAGTGACCGAGGACGAGTGGGACCGCGTGCAGGCCGTGAACGTCAAAGGGGTGTTCTTCTGCACCAAGCACGCCGTCCCGCACATGTGGGACCGAGGCGGCAGCATCGTGAACCTCTCATCGATCTATGGCCTCGTCGGTGCGCCCGACGTACCGCCCTACCACGCCTCCAAAGGTGCCGTGGCCCTGATGTCGCGGACGGACGCGCTGCTTTACGCATCGCGTGGCATCCGCGTCAATTCGATCCACCCCGGTTACATCTGGACGCCGATGGTCGAAGGGCACATGCGCGACACCGGCGCGACGGATATGGACGCCGCGCGCCGCGATCTGGCGCAGCTGCATCCGATCGGGCGCGTCGGGGAGCCGGACGACATCGCCTGGGGCGTGGTCTATCTCGCCTCCGACGAATCCGCCTTCATGACCGGCGCACAGCTGGTCATCGACGGCGGCTACACCGCCCGCTGATGGAGACGCGCCATGGCCGTCACGAAAGTCATCGAGATCAACGCCGCCTCGGACCAGAGCATCGAGGACGCCGTCGCGCAAGGACTCAAACGCGCGAGCGACACGCTGGACGGCGTGCAGGGCGCGTGGGTGAGCGACATCAACGTACAAACGAATGAGCGCGGCGAGATCACAGAATGGCGTGTCCGTCTGCGTGTCAGCTTCCTGTTGCGGTGACGTCATGAGCATGCCCACACGCATCGAGCGGCCTTCCACTCTCGCCACGGTCGATCTCGGCAACGGCCATGCCGCGACCATCCGCACCCTGCAGGCCACCGACGCCGCGGCGGAACGGCGATTCATCGAAGGGCTGTCGCCGCAGACGCGGCGCGAACGCTTTCTCACGACGATGAATGGCGTCGGAGAAGGCCTGCTGCAACTCCTGATGGCGGAGGACGCGGAAGGACCACTTGCGGTCGTCGCCACACTGCCGGGCGAACGTGGCCTCGAGATCATCGGCGTCGCGCGTATCGCGCCGTCGGGCGGGCGGGCGGCGGAATGCGCGATCACCGTAGCCGACGCGTGGCAGCGGCGCGGCCTGGGCCATCGCCTGCTTGAGGCACTGCGCAGCCTGGCTGCCAAGCGGGGCATTCGCCGGCTCTACTCGATCGATGCCGTCTCGAACGAGCACATGCGCGAATTCGCTCGTGCGGTCGGCGCACACGCGCGAACCGATCCCGATGACGCCCGGCAGGTGATCTACGAACTCGACGTGTCCTGACGGTGCGGCGTCTCGCGCCGGTCGCGCTCGAGTACGGCGATGAAGTCGTCATAGCACAGGAAGAACGCCTGCCACAGGCCGGCGCGCGCCTCGGCGTCCGCCGCGTCGATGCGTTCATGCAGCTCTGCGAGATGCTCCTGGTGGCGCAGTAGTTCGCCAAGCATGTGTTCGTGCAGAAGCCGGCTATCACGACCCTGCGTGAGCTGTTCCGCACGCAAGCGCGCTTGCACGATCACGCCGTCGACGTGATGCATCGCTGCGCGCGCGTGGAGATTCCACCTCGCCGGCGGAGCGCGTTGTCCGTCAGTGGGAGAAGAGGACAGGCACATGGCTGCGCCACAGCAGCTCGCGCGTTGCACCGCCGAATGCCCATTCACGTGCGCGGGAATGACCGTAGCCGCCGCAGATGATCAGGTCCGATCGCGACTCCACCGCCGTCAGAAGCAGGTCGTTGCCTACACCGCCCCGAGCGGTCGGGTGCACCTGCACACTGACCTCCAGCCCATGTCGAGCCAGATGCGCAGCGATGTCGGCGCCTGGCTCCTGTCCGTGGTCGCGGTCACCCAGCATCGGCTCGATCACCAGCACGTCGACGTGCGCGCCTTTCGGAAGCAAAGGCAGCGCGTCATGGACGGCGCGAGCGGCTTCGGGGGTCGGCCGCCACGCGACTGCGGCGCGGCGTATCGGGAAACGCACGTCACCGTCGTGCGGAATGGTCAGGACCGGCCGACCGGATTCGAAGAGCAACGTGGCGAATGCGGCATGCAGCGCCGGCGTGTCGGCCGTCTTGGGGCCTGCGGCGGCAACGACCACGAGATCCGCGTAGCGCGCCTCGAGCGCCAGGAGATGCGGCACCGCCGCGGTGTGCGCTTCGGCCACGTGAACGTCGAAGACGATGTCGCGCGACTTCAACGTCTCGCGAAAACGCACTGCGCGTGCCTCCGCCGTATCACGCTGCAGGGTCAGGCTCTGCTCCAGCACGACGGGAGTGACGCCATAGGACGCCACCGTCGCGAGCGGTCGGTCGAGCGGCACCGCCACCGTCAGCCGCGCGTCGGTGGACTGCGCCAGTGACACGGCGGCTTCCAGCGCGACTTCGTCCGAGGCGGTATCGGTGAGGGCAAGCAGGATGTCGCGGATCATGGCGGCGTCTCCTCGCACGCGTGTCGTCCGGCCGACGCACTCGCAGTACGCGCGGCGCGGGCGGTTGCCTGCAGTGTGTTGCGCGTGCCGACACGAAAGCTGATCGCAGTCAGCTTCGGGCCCGCTTGGACGAGCCGCCCGTCAAATGGAAGGCGCTACGCCGTCGTGCGCGGGATGCCTCGTCTCTGACCTGGATCAGGATTCCGTGACCGGTCTGCGCGCAGCGTCGACATCACCACCTGGAGCGCACATGTCGACGCCGTCGGTTCCCACGCTGCGCTTCCTCGGTGCCGCGGGCACGGTCACCGGATCCCGTTTCCTGGTCGACGTCGGCGCCCACCGCCTGCTCGTCGATTGCGGACTCTTCCAGGGCTACAAGGTTTTGCGCGAGCGTAATCGCCGGCCGTTCCCCGTGCCGCCGTCGAGCATCGATCTCGTCCTTCTGACCCACGCGCATCTCGACCATTCCGGGTACTTGCCCCGCATCATCCAGGAGGGCTACCAGGGCAAGGTGCTGTGCACGGAAGCGACGCGCGATCTCTGCGCACTCCTGCTGCCCGACAGCGGCCGCCTCCTGGAGGAAGAAGCGAGGTTCGCCGCGAAGAAGGGCTATTCGAAGCATGCGCAGCCGCTTCCGCTCTACACCGAGGCCGATGCACGCCGGAGTCTCCGGCATCTGTCGCCGGTGTCGTTCGACAAGGACATCGAGATTCCCGGCGGGACTGCACGCTTCATCCGCGCAGGGCACATCCTGGGCGCCGCACAGATCACGCTGACGCTCGATCATCGACGCGTGCATTTTTCCGGCGACCTCGGTCGACCGGTCGACGCGCTACTGCCGCCGCCGGCGCCGCATCCGGCTTGCGACACACTCGTCTGCGAGTCGACATACGGCGATCGCGTGCATCCGTTCGTCGATGCGGAGGACGAACTCGCGGAGGTCATCAACCGTGTAACCGGGCGCGGCGGTGTCGTCGTGATCCCGGCTTTTGCGGTCGGTCGGGCACAGGAGCTGCTCCTGCACATCGCACGCTTGCGACAGCGCGACGCGATCCACCCCGTACCGGTGTATCTCAACAGCCCGATGGCCGAACAGGCGAGCGGCCTCTATCGGCGACACCCGGCCGATCACAAACTCGATGCCGAGGCCTGCCGGCAGACCTTCGATCGCGTCACGTTCGTGGGTAGCGCGGAGGCATCCAAGGCGCTCAATCGACAGCACGGCCCGATGATCATTCTCTCGGCAAGCGGCATGCTGACGGGCGGACGCGTACTCCATCACGTCACGGCCTTCGCGCCGGACGCGCGCAATGCGATCGTGCTTTCCGGCTACCAGGCCGCCGGCACACGCGGCGCCCGACTCGTTGCCGGCGATAGCGTGTTGCGCATCTTCGGTCGGGATGTGCCAATCAACGCCGAGGTCGTGCAGCTGAAGAGTTTTTCGGCGCACGCCGATTCGAACGAAATCACGCAGTGGCTACGCGATGGCCCGAGGCCTTCGGCCGCGATCTACCTCACGCACGGGGAGCCGAGCGCATCCGATGCGCTGCGACTGCGCGTGCAGCGCGATCTGGGCTGGCCGATCCACGTGGCAGATCACGGCGAGGAGATACCACTATGAGAGTTCTGTCGCTGGCGTCGCACGCGCCCTCATCGCCGACACGCCCGTGGCGGTCGCATGTCACGCGACCGGCAAGGCGCCTGGTCCTGCGTGGCCTCGTCGTCGCGCTCACGCTCTGGTTCGCAACCGCGATCGACGCATGGCTCGCCGAGGCGGGCTCGCTCGGCTCCGCGCTGAATCCGGTGTACCTCGTGACATTGGCAGCGGCCGCGGCGCTCGTCACGCCACTCACTCGCGACACCGAGGAGCTCCACCTCCCGGACGCGTTCCTTCTGGTGTTCGCCGCATTCGGCGTGCAGCTGGCGATGCTGGTCGCATGGAATCTCGGCGTCTATGCGTACTTCATGACTGCAGCACGATGAATCGCGGTTGCGCCGTCAGGCGATCTGGATGCGGTCGACCACCGCCTTGATGCCCGGCGCCGCCCACGCCGCGTGCTCCGCGGCCATGCGTTCCGACACATCGTGCACGGTGCCTTCGAGGATGCAGGTCGCCTTGTCGTCGACGTCCACCTTGATCCGGCTCGCCTCGACTTCCGCATTGCGCTGCAGGGCGCTGACGATGCGGTCGCGAACCGAGGCATCGGCGCCCTGCGCTCGTAGACCGATCCGGTTACTCACTCCGCGGACGCCCGCAAGCGTGCGTACGGCGGCTTCGGCGTTCGCGCGCTGATAGTGCCAGTCGACCTGGCCATGCAGGGTCACCCACCCCTCGCTGACGCGCACGCGTACCGATTCGGGAACTGTGCACTGCCGCCGGAGTGTTGCGATCGCGCGCAGCGCGATGTCGGCATCGGTGGGACTCTCGAAGCGTTGCCGGACGTGCATGTTCTGCACCACACCCTGTACGCCGCGAATGCGCCAGGCCGCCTCCTCCGCCGCCAGCAGTTGGGCATATGTCTGCGCGAATCCGCTCAGCGTCACGACGCCCGCATCGACGGTGACGCCGATATTCACCTGATCAATGTCGGGCGCATAGTCGAGCTCGTCGAGAACCTGCTTCCGGATGCTCCGGTCGGCCGGCGTCGTCATCGCAGCACCTGCATTTGTTGGCTGATTCTGATTAGGTTTCCGCTGCGGGCCCGCTTCATGACCTGCGGCAGCATTTGCAGCGCCCTGTCGCCGTCGGCAAGCACCGGCCCGTGCAGGAGTGCATCGGTTTCGAAGGCGACGGCCCGCTCGACGAGCATGCGAATTCACTGCACGAATCTTGTTCGTTCCGGCCTGGCCGGCGGCTACCGGCTTCCGATTCGACGTCTTGGTGCATCGCCGTCGCCCACCGCGCTCGAGGCAGGCTGCGCCGTGGCGAGGTTCGCCGACGAACTGCAGTCGCCTCCGTGTAGAAGCCAGCTCTGCGCGCTTACGAGAGAGACGCGCGAGCACGCCAAACCGACGCGCGCCGCAATGCCGAACGAAACGCCATCGTCGCGATGCCCGCTGCACCCACTGCAGCGACCGCAGCCAGCGCACTCAGCAACGCCCAGCCGATGGGCACGGTTGCGAAACCGAGCACATGAGCGAGCGGCAGGTACCCGACGAGTAGTGCGAGTACCGCGAAGACCGAGGCGGTCACGAGGACGAACACCTTTCGTGCCTGTTTCGTACGCAACCACGGCCCGCTCCAGGCGAGGATGCTGAGGTTGCCGGCCACGATCGCGAAGAACGCGAGCGTTGTGGCCACGCCCGACCCGAGGTGGTGCACCCATCGATAGACCAGTGCAGCGCCCACCAGCGACCCCGTACCCAGCAGCACCGCGTGAACCAGCGAGGGCAGCGACATCATCGGGCTCTCCGCAGCAGCGCCCGCACGGCGTGGAATCGCGGCATCCGCCGGCAGCTGCTCGAACATCAGGCTGGACACGGGATCGATCAACATCTCGAGCATCAGCACGTGCACCGGGGTGAGCAGCATCGGCCCGCCCGCGATGACCGGCAGCAGCGCAACGCCGACGATGGGCACGTGGACGGCGATGATGTAGCGGATCGCACCTCGCAGATTCCGCTGTATTCGACGTCCCGCAGCGATGGCACCCACGATCGTTGCGAAGTTGTCGTCGGCCAGCACGATCGACGCGGCCTCGCGCGCGACGTCCGTGCCCCGCTTGCCCATGGAGACGCCCGAATGGGCCGCTTTGAGCGCAGGCGCGTCGTTCACGCCGTCGCCCGTCATGGTCACCACTTCACCGGAACGCGCCAGCACCCGCACAAGCCGCAACTTGTCCTCGGGCTGTACGCGCGCGATGACGGAGGTCAGTCGGAGCCGTTCGAGCAGATCGTCGTCGCTCAGCGTTCGCATCGCAGCGCCGCTGAGCGCGTTGTCGCACGGCTTGATTCCTGCCTGCTGCGCGATGGCGCACGCCGTCGCGATGCTGTCGCCGGTCACAAGGAGGATGCGGACGCCGGCGGCCTGTGCGGCCTGGACCGCGTCCGGCACCTCGGCTCGCAACGGATCCTCGAACGCGACCAGCCCGAGCCAATGAAGTGACATCGATGCAGGCGAGTCCGGCAAGGCGCCGGGCGCCACATAGCCTTCCGCGACGCCAAGCATGCGGAGGCCGTGCGCTCCCAAACGTTCCATCGCCTGACTGACGGACGACGTCAACGCATCATCGCGATCGCACAGGCTCAACACCGCTTCGGGCGAGCCCTTGCACGCCACGGATCCCTGCGCGGTGACGCTCGCGGCGAGCCGGATGGCCGCGTTGAACGGATAGTGCCGGAGCACGATTGCAGGCTGCGCTGACACCCGATCGAGCAGCGCGCGGTCCATCGGGTCGTGCGTCGGCGTGGCCGTCGCGAGTGCTGCGGTTTCGACGATGGCCCGAGCCGAAGGCGGCGGTTCGACGCCCGGCTGCAGAACATGCTCGCGGTCATCGAGCCAGACGGAGTGCAGCGCCATGTGCCCGACCGTGAGCGTGCCGGTCTTGTCCGTGCACAGAACCGTGGTCGACCCGATCGCTTCGATTGCCGAAGGCCGGCGAACGATCGCGTTCTGTCGCGCCATCCGCCATCCCCCCAGGGCCAGAAACACACTGAGGACTACGGGGAATTCTTCCGGAATCGTGGCGATGGCCAGCGTCAGCCCCGCGAGCAGCGCGCGCAACAGGCCGACGCCGTGAGCCATTTGGACGGCAACCAGCACGGCCGACAACAGAAGGCCGAGCACCGCAAATCGCCGCACGAGGCGGCGAATCGTGCGTTCCATCGGGCTGGGCTCGCGCTCCTGCTTCGCGAGCAGACGGCCGATCTGGCCCAGTCGCGTTGCCGATCCGATCGCGGTGACCTCGAAGGTCCCCTGCCCGCGAACGGCGAACGTTCCGGAAAAGACCGCGGCATCGGGCGCGCCGGCAGTCTTGGACACCGGCGCCGACTCACCCGTCAACAGCGATTCGTCGACCTGCAGGTCGACGGCATGCAACAAGGTTCCGTCCGCCGCGATGCGCGTACCCTCCGCCACTTCCACGAGGTCGCCGACGACGACGTCGCGCGCCGGGATTTTCATGACGCGCCCGTCCCGCCGCACCACCGCCTCGAATGCGGCCAACTCCTGCAGAGCGCTGACAGCGCGCTCAGCACGCCAGCTCTGGTACACCGTCAGTGCGACGACCAGCACCACCGACACCGCGAGCACCGCGGCGTCTCCCGCGGCGCCAAGCAGCGCGTAGATGGCGACCGCTGCCATCAGCACGAGCAGCATCGGTTCGCCCACCGCTGCGCGGATCGCCGTCGCCAGGGGACGCGACTGGTGGGCCTCGATCACGTTGGCGCCATCGCGAGCGCGCCGTTGGGCGGCTTCGACTGTCGAAAGGCCCGACCGCGACTGCGCCGGGCTCGACGTCACGAGCGGCGGCGACGGGCGCTGGGTAATGGACATTCGCCCAACCTCCGCTGTCGTGAAGGACGGTGCGGCGAACGCGTGGCGAGAAATGGGTGCGTGGCCGCTTGCCTCACCACTTTCGACGCATCGCGCCGTCCGACAGCTGACGTGAATCAGGTTCCGTCTGCGCAGAGCTGACCCCACTGCGAATCATCCCTTCGGGCGTCGTCCATGCCGGCTCAGTTCGCTCACCCGCCGCTGCTCGCGGTGCGGCTCTTTCGCATCTGCGCCGTGTGGTGGATTGATACCCGCCACGGCGGCCGGTCTTCTCGCTTCTGTCCGTGGGCAGTTCGAGCACGTGTCGTTCACTGACGCGCGTCAGTAAGCCGCGAAGGCACATTGCAGAAGGTGCAGACGGACCTACGCTGAGGGCAAGGCCATGCTCGATGTGCTCGTGCGCTCGACGAGCGCGGATGGCTCAGGGTTCGACGTCGAGATCGCCGCCCGAGTCGCGGCATCGTTCCGCGGCTCGCTGACCGCGGTTCACGTGGTGCCGATGGGCCTGCTGCCGCTCGCGCCCTATGACCCCGGCATGCTCGATGCCGCGGCGACACTCGAAGCCGAGCGCCTGGTCGAGGAGGCCGAAAAAAACGCACCGGCATTCAGCGCCTGGGCGTCGTCCCTCGGCGTGCGCAATGCGGTATGGATGGCTTCAGCGGGTGATGCGACGCACGTCATGTCGAGGATCGCGACCTGGCACGATCTTTACGTCACACAGCGGTCGTCCCGCGACGACGATTGGTGGGCCCGGCCCGCCGGTGTCGCGCGAATCGTCCTGTCGAACCGCCTGCCGACGCTCATCGTGCCTGCGGGCACCGACCCCGCCCGGCTGGCCGGCACCGTCGCCGTGGCGTGGAATGGAACGCCCGGCGCCGCACGCGCACTGCACGGCGCTCGCGCGTTCGTTGAGCACGCTCGGGACGTCGTCGTGCTGGTGGGTAACGACCGTCGAGCGGCGGAGGTCTGGCCGACCGTTGCACTCCCTCCGTGGCTCGCGCGGCACCGACCCAACGCGCGGATCCGGCAACTTGGTGACATCGGTGACGGTGGTGAGCCGACGGGCGCGGCCCTATTGAGTGCCGCCCGTGAGGAGCAAGCCGACCTGCTCGTCACGGGCGCGTACGGCCACACGCGCTTTTCGGAATGGATTCTGGGCGGCGTTACCCGGCATCTGCTCGAGCACGCTCCGCTTCCCATGGTGATGCGGCATTAGCACGAGAACCCGGTTGAGCGGAGCGCGACCCGTGAGGCGCTACGCACCGCTGCCGATCGGTAGTGCTCGGCGGCCCGCTCGCGATGCCGTTGACGCAAAGCCGCACACACCGATTACTGATCGGTGCGACGCGGCTTGGTCATGAAGTAGAAAAGCGCCAGGGAGACACCCGCCAGTGACAGTGCGGTCAGCGGTCGCTCGCGAACGCGCCGCACGACCGTGCCGCCAAACTTCTCCGCCCGGTCGAACGCGGCGCGCTCGATCTTTCTCGCCTGCCGTGCGCCGCGATCCAGCGAACCCTCCACGTCGTGCAGCGTCTCGCGTGCGGCGCGCGAGCCGGCGCGCAGCGTGGTGCGGATCGTGCCGCCTGCCGTATTTCCGCGTCGTGTCGTTGCCGTGGTCATCTGAAGCCTCGTTGTCGGGTGGTGCGCGGGCAAAGGCCGTGACCTCGGCCGAGCGCGTTGCCGCTCAATGTGGACGGCCCGGCTCGTGGAGTTGCTGACCGAATCAGCATTCGCATTCGAAGCCGTCGCGGTCCGTTGCTGACGCCGGTCAACATCGAGTGGGACGGCTGGACGTGGAATGGCGCAAGGCGTCTCCTCGCACGAGCGACCACTGCCATGTCAGACCACTTCGCCGATGCCGACCAGCAGCAAGCCGTGCTCGACGAGCTGGCTTTCGAGCCTGGCGTCGACGGCAGCCGCATCGGTGTCGCGGCGGCCGCCCGCGTCATCACCTTGGGCGGGCATGTGGAGTCGTACGCACAAAAGATGGCAGCCGAACGTGCCACGTGGCGCGTCAAAGGCGCCAAGGCCATCGTCGACACCGTCGACGTGCATCGGCCGGCCGACGGCCCGACGGACGAAGACATCGTCCATCGCGCCCTCGCACTCCTGCGGTGGGACGGCACCGTGCCCGACGAGCGCGCCGCGTGGTCGGCGCCGGGCGTGAGGCATGTCGTCGATCGCCTCGTCATTGGGTGACGCGAGCGGCCCGATCCGGTGCCTTCGACGGGTTCAACGCCGTTGATGGACCATCTTCAACTCCATGCCGCCGCTGGTGCATACGTGGCGGCGTCGCGGCCGCGCGGGTTCCACCCGGCAAGGCCGCGGGCGCACGGGACGACGACGTCAGTGGTCGTCGCGCGCCAGGAATGGATGCCACGCGGTGAATGTTCGAACGCGATCCGACACGTCAGGAAACGGCACACGCCCACTTGTTCCGAGATGAGGACTGCGAAGCACCGGCCTGGCCTGATTCGCCGCCTGCACGCCGCGGCGCGGACGCCGCCGCATGCGACAGCACACCATCGTCGCGGCATCTCCCTGCGCTTCGCGCATTTTCGAATGCAGGGTGCCAGCGCGTTCGCGGCGTTCATGGCGGTACTCGGCCCCGGCTTGCTGGCTGGGCTCTCCGACGATGACCCGGCCGGAATCACCACGTATTCCGTCCTCGGCACCGATCACGGCTATCGCTTGATCTGGATCATCCCGGCCTCGACCGTGCTTCTCATCCAGTTCCACATGATGGCCATGCGCCTCGGCGCCGCAACGGGAAAAGGGTTCGTCGGCATCATCCGGGAACGATGGGGGCGGCGATACGGATATGCGGCACTCGTCGGCCTGGTGTTCGCGAACTTCGGGACGATCTGCGCCGAGTACGCGGGCATCTCCGCCGCGTGTTCGCTCGTCGGCATTCCGACATGGGTCAGCACGCCGGTCTCCGCGTTGCTGATTTCGCTGGTCGTCGTCCTCGGATCGTTCCACCGTGTCGAGCGCGTACTGCTGCTGATCTCCGCGACGCTCGGTCTTTATCTGATCGACGGGGTTCTCGCGAAGCCGGACTGGTCGCGCGTGCTGCACGGCTCACTGACCCCGACCCTGCCGAACGACTCCACCGGCTGGATCGCCGTCGCGGCAACTCTCGGCACGACACTCGCCCCGTGGGGGCTGGCTTTCATCCAGTCGTATTCGGTGGACAAGAAGATCACGCTCGCGCAGCTGCGCTGGGAGCGTGTCGACGTCGTCATCGGTTCCTTGCTGACGGGTCTGATCGGCCTCGCCATCGCTGTCGCATGCGCTGCGACGCTTCATCGCGCGGGCGTCCACATCAACGACGCCAGTGACGCCGCCGCCGCACTGCGGCCGCTCGCCGGTTCATTCGCGAAAGCGCTGTTCGGCGCCGGTCTGCTGGGCGCGGCATTGCTGGCAGCCGCCGTGGTGCCATTGGCCACGGCCTATTCCATCGCAGAAGGCGTCGGCTCACCGGCGTCGCTGGACCTGGACACCCGCCATTTCCGCATCTTCTATGTCGCGTTCGTGGTCCTGGTCGCCGCGGCGGCAAGCATCGTTTCCCTACCCGGCCTGCCGCTGATTCCGCTGATCTACAGCAGCCAGGTCGTCAATGCCGTGATGCTGCCGTTCCACGTCGTGGCACTGCAGTTGCTCACGCAGGACCGCCGAATCATGGGCAACGGACGCTCCGGAGCGGCGACAGCGGTGGCGGGCTGGACGAGCGTCGGCCTGATCGTCGCCTGCGTAGCGGCCTTGGGCCTGAACTGGTTGGACGTACTCCCGCGGTGAAACCTTGCAGGGGCTCAGCTTCGCCCGGTGGCTCGCGGCAGACGAACCGACACGCTCAGGCGTGCCATGGACATGTCCGGGTTCACCAATGGCGGCGTTCCCAGGTGGAAGTCCGCTTTGGGTCGAAAGCCGACGTTGCCGTGACTCTCCCGCGCTAACCCTCAGGCTCGAACGCCGAAAGAATCGGGCACGGCCCTGCACCCTTGCCACCGCAGCGCGCAGCCAAGCGAACCAGACCGTTGCGCGCCTCGGTTAGCTCCGCGATCTTGGCATCAAGTGCCTCGATGCGTTGCAGCGCCAACGCTCGCGCGGGCCCGCGGTCAGCAACCGCATCCATTTCCACGAGTGACGCGATCTCCTCCAAAGTGAAGCCAGCCGATTGTGCGGATCGGATGAAGCGGAGCTTGCGTACGTCATCGCTGCCATACCGACGGATGCCGGAGTCAATTCCGCGCTCCGGTACGCCGAGCAGTCCGCGTCGCTGGTAGTAGCGCACCGTTTCGACGCCCACACCGCCGGCGCGCGCCAGCCCGGCAATCGTCATTCCGTCCATCGCTTGACTCCGTACCAAGGTACGGACTGTAGCCTGTCCGCACAGCTTCATGGAGGCATTCGATGAACGCACCAACCAGCCGTCGCGCCACCCTTTATCGGATGGTGATGCCGACCCACACGTGCCCGTTCGGCATCAAGGCGCTAGACCTGCTTCGCCGGCGCGGTTTCACCGTCGACGATCGCTGGTTGACCACGCGCGAGCAGGTCGATGCCTTCAAGGCCGAGCACGGCGTAGCCACCACGCCGCAAGCGTTCACAGGTGGCCAGCGCATCGGGGGATACGACGACCTGCGCCGCCATTTCGGCAAGACCGTACGCGATCCTAAAGCGACCACTTACAAGCCAGTATTGGCTGTCTTCGCCATGACGGCGTTGATGGCAGTGGCTGTGAGCCAAGCCGCGTACGAAAAGCCGATGACCTGGCAGGCGTTGCAGTGGTTCGTCGGCCTGTCCATGTGTGTGCTCGCGCTTCTGAAGTTGCAGGACGTCGAGCGCTTTTCAAGCATGTTTCTGGGCTATGACCTACTCGCGAAGCGGTGGGTGCCCTATGCGTACATCTACCCGTTCGCAGAGGCGGCGGCGGGCGTGCTGATGGTTGCGGGCGTGCTGCACGCCGTGTCCATTCCCGTTGCGCTGCTCATTGGCGGCATCGGTGCCGCGTCCGTCATCAAGGCGGTCTACATCGACAAGCGCGAAATCAAGTGCGCTTGCGTAGGCGGTGACAGTCGCGTCCCGCTCGGTGCGGTGTCGCTTGCCGAGAACCTGATGATGGTCGGCATGGCGATGTGGATGCTCGCGCGCCTGATGTAGCGCCTTCTTTCAGCAACCCAGACGGCCTCAACAGCGAGCGCCGGCTTCACAAATGCGCCACTGCGCGCCAGCGGAAGATTCCCTCATGAAGATCACTGCGGTACTCACTGCGGCCATGGCTGCCAGCGCTGCATTTCCCTCGCTCGCGCAGCACGACCATCACGGCGAGCCGCCAGCCACGACTACGACCGTGCCTGCACCAACGCAACCGACGGCGCAGTCCATGGACCATTCAACAATGGACCATTCCGCTATGGGCCACGACATGACGGCCGATGGCGACATGCCGGGTATGAGTGCGTCCGGTCACTCCATGCACGGTATGGCGGGGGCGCTTGGCCCGTACTCGTCGAGTCGCGAAGCGTCGGGCACCTCGTGGCAGCCGGATGCGTCCGGGCACAGCGGACTTCACGCCATGCGTGGCGACTGGATGCTGATGGCGCATGGCGTCGTCAATGCCGTCTACGACGATCAGTCAGGACCGCGCGGTGACAGCGGCTCGTTCGCGTCAGGAATGGTGATGGGCATGGCGCAGCGCCCGCTGGGCGACGGGACGCTTCAATTGCGGGCGATGCTGAGCCCGGACCCACTCATGGGCGCGCGCGGCTATCCGCTTCTTCTCGCGAGCGGTGAAACAGCGAACGGCGTTGATCGGCTTGTCGATCGTCAGCACCCGCACGACTTCTTCATGGAGTTGGCTGCGTCGGTCTCGCACAACATCGGTCCGCGCAGTTCGGTGTTCGTCTACGGCGGTCTTCCGGGCGAGCCCGCATTCGGTCCGCCTGCCTTCATGCATCGTGAAGCGATCATGGAATCACCGGAAGCACCGATAACGCACCACTGGTTGGACTCTACGCACATCAGCATGGGCGTAGTGACCGCGGGCGTGGTCGTGGACAAGGCCAAGTTCGAGGTCAGCCGATTCAACGCGCGCGAGCCGGACGAGCATCGCTGGAACATCGAGACCGGCGCGATCGATTCGACCGCCCTCCGCGCGTCGTGGAACCCGATTGACTCACTCGCGTTGCAAGTCAGTTGGGGACGCTTCAAGGATCCCGAACAGCTTGAACCTGGCGTGGATCAGGATCGATGGTCGGCGAGCGCGCTGTACGCTCGCGAGTTCGCCACCGGATGGCGCTTCGCTGGCACCGCGGCGTGGGGACGCAAGTCGATCGAACATCACGGCCAACACTTCAACGATGACGCCTACGCGGTAGAGGCGTCGCTGAAGCATGGCGGCTGGACGTACTTCGGGCGCGGGGAAAGCACCGAAAACCGCGAGCTCGTGGACGCGGATGATGGCCATGGCCCTGCGTACCAAGTCGGCAAGGTTTCGATCGGTGCCGTGCGTGACTTCCGTGTCGCGCAGCACGTTCTATTCGGCGTCGGCGGTCTGTACGCGCTCAACTTCGTACCTGAACAGTTAAACGACCTGTACGGCAGCCGTCGGCCGACGGGAGCTATGACGTTTGTGCGGCTGAAGTTGGATTGAGGGTTAGCCGCACATCCGTTACCGTCCCTCCACGTCCACTCGAAAGGAGGTGATCCGTGAAGCTTCAGAAGATTCTGGTCGGTGTTGCGCTGTTCTCGGCCGCATTCGCCGCTTGGGCCGCCTCGGGTTGCCCGATGGGTTGCTGCTAACGACACCTCTGGACGGAAGAGCCCCGCTTCGGCGGGGCTTTTTTGTTTCGCACTCTGCATAAGCGCCGATGTCCGCTTTGGGTCGGAAACGGACGCTCGGCATGTGGCACAGCGTTGACCGGTGACGACCAGCCAAAGCCACCAGCACAACCGCGGATCACTTCGGCTGAACTCCGTCGTTGACCGCACCGCCGACGTCGGATGCATCGAACGTATAGGACAGCAAATCACCGGGTTGGCACTCGAGAACGGCGCACAGGGCCGCCATGGTCGAAAAGCGCATGCCGCGAACCTTTCCGGTACGCAGCATCGAGAGCTGCGTTTCGCTCAGTCCCACGCGACGCGCCAGCTCTTTGGCCGTCATCCGTCGCGCGGCGAGCACCGCGTCCAATGTGACCCCGACCGGCATCAGACGAACTCCTGCAACTCGTGCTCGAGGGATTCCACTCGCGCCTCCGCCGATGAGGCGCGATCCAGAAGACCGCCCAACAGCACGAGCGCCAGCCCGACGACGCCGATCGCCACGTAGGCCGGGTCGAAGTTCATCAGCGTTCGCGAATGCGCGTCCCCCGCGCGCGCCAGCATCGGCACGCCGAAGGCGCTGAAGCCCGCGCCGATCGCCAGGGCCCATCCCGCACGCCGGCAGGCAACACCCATCGCAATGCCCACCCGACCGCCGCGAGCGAACACGGCGAAGCCCCGACGGATGGCGACGATGGCGAACAGGTACGGAATGGTGGGCAACCACTGCATCCAGACGCCGCGGCCCAGGACTTCATCGAGGGTGAGGTCGTTCCGTTGGATCACCGCCAGCAGCGGCAGTACCACCAACGCCGCGAGTCCGAGAAACATCAGGCCGGCCACCGTGCTCAGCCAGCGGCTCTGCTGTTGGAGCCGCTTGAGGTCTTTGCTGGTCATTGACTTTAAGTCCTACTTAAATATATTAAGCTCTAACTTAAATTCTACGCCCGGTAGGCCCCCGCATGACAGTCGCTATCCGCGCCCGGGGCCTCGGCTGCCGCTTCGGCGGCGTCGAGGCGGTCCGCGACCTCGACCTCGACGTGCCCACCGGCGCCATCTACGGATTCCTCGGCCCCAACGGGGCGGGCAAGACCACCACGATCCGGATGATCCTGGGGTTGCTCCGCCCAACGGCCGGCGCGATCTCGCTGTTCGGCCACGACGTGCAACGCGAGCGCCTGCAGGCCGCGCGCCTCACCGGCGCGATGGTCGAGACGCCGTGCCATTACGACCACCTGACCGGCCGCGAGAACCTCGCGATCACTGCGCGCCTGTTGGGCGTTCCCCGCAGTGCGATCGATCGCGTGCTCGGCATCGTCTCCCTGTCGGGCGATGCCGGTCGCCGGGTCGGCGCGTACTCGCTGGGGATGCGCCAGAGGCTCGGCGTGGCGCGGGCGCTGCTCGGCAGCCCGCGCCTGCTCGTGCTGGACGAGCCCACCAACGGGCTGGATCCGCACGGCGTGCGGGACATGCGCCTGGTGCTGCGCGAACTGCCCGAGCGCGAGGGAGTCACGGTCCTCGTCTCCAGCCATGCGCTGGGCGAGATCGACCAGATCGCGACCCACGTCGGCCTCATGGATCGCGGCGCCCTTGTCCTTCAAGGCACCGTGGACGATTTGCGCCGGCGCCATGGCGCGCGCATCGAGATCCAGACCGACCAGCCCGAGATCGCCCGCGAACTTCTTCACAGGACGGGGCTCGACGTGCGTGTCGATGGAGACCGCGTGCTCGTGCACGGCTCCGCGCAGGCATCGGAACTCGCGAAGCTCAATGCGTTGCTGGTCCGCCACGACATTCCGGTACATGGCCTGGGCGCACGCGCGGCCTGCCTCGAGGAGATGTTCCATGAACTCACGCTCGCGCCGGTCGCCGCCCATGCATGACCTGTCGCTGTTGAACTGCATCGTCGTGGAGTTCGCCAAGCTCCGACGCTCGCTCGCGCTGCTGCTGTGCGCGGCGGCGCCGCTGTTCGTCGCGGTATTGATGGCCATCATCTTCAATCGCCAGGGCGGAAAGGACCTGCCGTGGTCGATGTACCTCACCGGCAACGCGGCGACGTGGGGATTCTTCATGCTGCCCATGTCGGTGACCGCGCTGACCGTGCTCATCGCACAAATGGAGCACGGGCCGCGCTTCTGGAATCACCTGCTCGCATTGCCCGTGCCGCGCGCGTCGGTTCTGCTTGCCAAACTCGTCGTTGCGCTGCTGCTGTGTGCGGCGATGACGCTTGCACTCGGCATGCTGGCCCCCGTGAGTGGTCTGATCGCCGACGCACTTACGCCCGGTCGATCGCTTGCGGGGTCGCCCGATTTCCGCGCGTTCGCCGGCTTGCTGGCGCGAATGTTCGCGAGTGCCTGGTTCCTCGTCGCGCTTCAACTCTGGGCCGCCCTGCGCTGGCGCAGTTTCGTGCCACCGCTCGTGCTCGGCATTGGCGGCACATTCGTCGCCGTCGCCGCGACCGGCTCGGACCTAGGCCCATACTTTCCATGGCTCATCCCAACGAATGCGCTGGCGCGATCGGGAAACGCGGCCACAACCGCACTCATCGTAGGCGTCTTAGGCGGCGCGGTGTGCAGCGTGCTGATGGTCCTGGATACGCAGAGGCGGCTGCTGCGCTGACCGACGCAGAGCTATGTCCGCTTTCGGCCAGAAGCGGTTGCTCGAGCGAGTTGTGGCTCAGGCCGGTTCAAGCAGCCACCACAGACCCTCCTGGCGTTCGCTAAAGGCACGGAACGTCAATCGTCGAATCTGAGCCGCGACCGACGCCGGGCGCACGTTCGGCTCATCACCTCCGACGATGGCAACGCGTCGATGAGCAAAAAAAGAATCCATGGCGACACGAGTCGTGTAATCGATGCGTTCGCGCACCTCTTGCTCTTCATTCGTGAGCGGTGCGCGCAACTGTGCGCCAAGAAAGTTGATCAGCAATGGCATGCCCGGCCGGATTTCTTTCAAGGCTTTCGCAGCTTGTAGCGCGGAGAGACGCTCCGGATAGCCGACGTCGCCGCTGTGTATAACCTCGACGAACCTGTCATGGATGACGATTTGATGTGCCATGCCAATTTTCCCGAACCAAATGTTGTCTACGCCCCGGCGCGCGGTCTAAGCACGAGCCGCGCGTGTCGCTCAGGCTCGGCGACCGCTGATCTCGCCGGACGCCCGTTTAACGAACGTGATACAGGCACGCATATCCGTGGGCGGCACCTGGAGCGTTCCGTGGGGCAACCAAATCTCACGCCCGCTCACGGGATGGTTGTTTCGCACGATGGTCCTGCAGGGCAGCGCTGGCTCGTGGGCGGCGTTTCCCCGCAGTGTCGCCCCGCACGGTGTGCTCCGCTTGATCGAGGTCAGTTCTACGCCCTGGAGATCCGAAAGTGTGATCAGGAAGGCGTTTGCGGCTCGACACGTGTCTAGGCCGGGCGAGCGACAACATGCTCCGCGGGTCCCGCCGCTGCCGAGGCGCTGGCTCAGGTGATTGGTGAGGGAAAGCGACCAGCGCGACAGCACTCCTCAGCAAGCCGGCATGCTCATCCTTGCCTGTCGGTTGACCGCGTTCGCGCTTCCCGTCCGCATGGCGTTTAAAGAACGGCAGGCACCCGTAGTGTGGTAGTCACTGCGTGCGCGGCACACGCTTCCCTCATTGGACCGTGCGTGACGCTAGCTGTCGACATCGTGGCGCGCGGCGCGTGTCCAAGGAATTCCCAAGTGGTCCAAATCGAGAACTGGCAGTTGTCGACTTGCCGCGGCAAGCAATAGCGGGGAGCTTGCTGCGACAGGTCCCGGTAGGCGTCCGCTCTGGGTCGGAAGCGGACGTCGGCATTCCACAATCAGCGGCGCTGCAGGAGAACGGACGGCTAGAGGCGATCCCCCGAACATCTGGGCCGAAACCAGCGTTGGAAAGACATCAGCCGCGCTGCCAGACAAGGCAGCGGTTGTTCGCCGGCATGGCCACGTCGTCGACAAGCCGCAGACCAGCGTTCCCCGCGAGGATCCGCACCGACTCAACATCTCGGATCCCTGAGCGCGGATCACGCGCTTTTAGCCAAGCATCGAAGTCGCGGTTACTTGGGCTCGTGTAGATGCCGTCTTCGTTGAAGGGGCCGTACACGACGAGCACACCCCCATTGTCGAGTACGCGTTCAACGCCGTCGAAGAACTTCTCGACGCCTGGCCAGTCGACGATGTGCAGCGTGTTGGCGCTGAACACCGCATCGTACGGCCCCGTCGGCCAAGGCCCAGATACATCGAGCGGGATCGGCGTCGGCGTATTGGAAAGTTTCGCCTCGTCCAACCATTGCCGGATACCAGGCAACTGCGAAGGGAGATCGGCGCACTGCCACGACAACCATGGCATCGCCGCAGCGAAATGCACGGCATGTTGGCCGGTGCCGCTGCCGACCTCGAGCACGCTGCGGCGGTCCAAGAAGCGGGTACGCAGCACATCGAGGATCGGATCACGATTGCGCTCGCAGGCGGGCGCGAAAGGCTTGGTCGTCATGTCGCCAGCATGCCGCAGCCCCCGTGTGCGGCGAGTACGCCAATGTCCGCCCGGCCATGAGCGGTCGTTGCGCTGGGCCACCTGCGTGCTCGTGGGCTCGAGAACAGCCGTCGGCAGTCTCCACCCCGATGCGCCGAGGTCGGCGTGGCGGCGTGGCGGCGTCGGTGTAAGGCCGCGCGCTATCCGGTGCCAGGCTGTAGGTGCGGCCGAGGTGCCGGGTGGCCTGCTCCCTGGACGGTTTCGCGCGCGGTGTGTAACAAATCGCTAACGCCGACACCCGACGGGCGGCCGCTGTGCGATACGTGGCTGCCCTATAAGGGCTCGGCGCGCCACGCGCCGGAGCCCGCCCATGGTCTTCAACTCGCTCACCTTCGCGGTGTTCTTCGTGCTCGTGCTGGCGATGCATTCGCTGCCGCTGGGCTGGACGACCAAGAAAGTCAATCTGCTGCTCGCGAGCTACCTGTTCTACGCCGCGTGGAACCCGCCTTTCATCATCCTGCTGTGGATTTCCACAGTAGTGGATTGGTACGCCGCGCAGGGCCTCGTGCACGCGCAGAGACCCCTTGCGCGCAAGGCGTGGATGCTGCTGTCGGTGGTGGTGAACCTCGGCATGCTGGCATGGTTCAAGTACGGCGAGTTCGCGCTCGACAACTTCGCCGCGTTGATGCACTCGCTGGGCGTCGCCTATCAGCCGCCGAAGTCCGACATCGTGCTTCCGGTCGGCATTTCGTTCTACACGTTCGCCACGTTGTCCTACACGCTCGATGTGTACCTGCGCCGCGCGATGCCCGCGCGCAACTTCCTCGACTACGCGCTGTTTGTGACGTTCTTCCCGCACCTCGTTGCCGGCCCGATCATGCGGCCGACCGAGCTGGTGCCACAGTTCGAGCAGCCGCGCCGCGCGAGCGGCGACGCGATCCGCTTCGGCCTGGCGCTGATGACGCTCGGTCTCTTCATGAAGGTCGTGTTGGCAGACGGTTTCCTCGCACCGCCCGCGGAAGGAGTGTTCGACGCGAAGACGGCGCCGGGCGCTCTCGATGCCTGGATCGGCACGCTCGCCTTCAGCGGACAGATCTTCTGCGACTTCGCCGGCTATTCCACGACGGCGATCGGCGCGGCGATGTGCCTCGGCTTTGCGATGCCCGACAACTTCCGGTTCCCTTATGCGGCTATCGGGTTCTCGGACTTCTGGCGACGTTGGCACATCACCCTGTCGTCGTGGCTTCGCGACTACCTCTACATCCCACTGGGTGGTAACCGCCACGGTCCCGCGCGCACTTATATCGCGCTGATGCTGACGATGCTGCTAGGTGGCCTGTGGCACGGCGCGAACTGGACCTTCGTCGCCTGGGGCGGGCTGCATGGTTTGTACCTCGCCGGTGAACGCATGCTGCGTTCGCGATTCGGGCACTGGCGACCCGGGCCGCTTACCTTCTTCGGACTCGGGTTGCTGACGTACGCGTTGATCAACGTGACGTGGGTGTTCTTCCGCTCGAAGACCTTCGAAGGCGCGTTCACGATGCTGCGTGGCATGGCCGGCGCAACGCCGCATCCGATGCCGCTGCTGTCGGCGTGCGAGCTGGTCGCCGTCGCGCTGATCATGACGTCGATCGTGGCCGTGCACTGGCGCATGCGCGACACCACGCTCGAAGCGGTGGTCGCACGCATCCCAGCGCCCGCCATCGCAGTCGGCTGGGCGGCCATGGCGTTCGCGGTGGTGGTCGAACAGGGAGAAGGCAATGCCTTCATCTATTTCCAGTTTTGAAGCGCTGCCCGATGCGGTGCGCGCCACTGCTGCGGATCGCCCGGGCGAAGCGCAGCCGGTACCGGTTCGTCCCGTGCCACCCCGGCCGTGGCGTGGCATCGCCGCGACGGCCGTCTTGCTCGCGGTCATCGCGATCGCCGGCTGGGAGTGGCAGATGCGGCGTGTCGGTTTGCGCGCCGGGGACTACGGGATCGAACCGTCCGGCTGGGCCGCGGCGCGCCGGCAGATCGACATGGGCGATCTGCCGGTGGCGATCGTCGGCGACTCGCGCATCCTGTTCGACACCGACCTCGACCGTTTCCAGCAACTCACCGGCGTGCGTCCACTGCAGCTCGCTCTACCGGGCTCCAACGCGCGACCGTTCCTCGAGGACGTCGCCAACGACCCGCATTTCCACGGTCTGCTCATCGTCGGCCTGGCCGACATGTCGTACTTCCGCGATGGCATTGGCAACGGGGAGCGCGCGCTCGATCGCTCCCACAGCGAGATGCCGTCGCAACGCACCGGTTACCTGCTGTCGCGGGTGCTCGAGCGCAACTTCGCCTTCATCGATCCGGCATACCGGCTCAGCACGCTCGTCTACACCACAGATCGCGGGCAGCGACGCGGCGGCGCGTCGTGGTACTACCGCCCGTGGAAGCTGATCCAGGTCGATGAGCGCGGACAGGCGTCGCTGTGGTCCAAGATCGAGACTGACTCCCACCTTCGTGCGCAAGCACGCCAAGCCTGGCTCGACATGCCCGGACGTCCGCCGCGTCCGCCGGTCGATGCGAAGACGATCGAGTCCACGCTTGCGAAGACGCAGGCCGCGGTGGCGCGCATCCGTGCGCGCGGCGGCGACGTCGTGTTCGTGCGACCGCCATCGTCCGGCCCGTTGCGTGTTCGCGAGGAACAGCGCATTCCGCGGCGGCTCGGCTGGGACGCGCTACTTGCACGCGCGCAAGCGGTCGGCATCCACGTCGACGACCATCCGCAATTGCAGGGGCTCGACATTCCCGAGTGGTCGCATCTGTCGCAGCGATGCGCATCGGTCTATACCGACGCCTATGTGCGCCTGCTTGCAGCCGCAACATCGCGTGTGGCGATCCGTGCCGACGCACCCGGGCCGCTCACGCCGCGCGACTGCGTGACTAAGTCGCCCGGGCACACCGCTGCAGATGCAGGAAGCCTTTCGGGCCAGTGATGGAGCCCGTCAACCCAGGGCCATCGGCAATCGGAGGACCTACTGAACCGGCGTGGGCTCTGGTCGGCGGTCACCTCTCAAAGACGGGATCGCAAATGCCGAGGTCTGCTGTCGGCCAAACCCAGACGGCCTCGTCAACATCGTAGCTTCGGGCACGCGAACGTCCGCCTTGGCTCGTAAACGGCCACCCGCGCGGCTTTCCCGTCGACTTGCGGCCGACGGACGCGACGGCCTAAGCGAGCTCGGCTCCCGCCGCGTCGGATGCGCCCTTCGCCTTCAGGGCAAGCATCAGAAGTCCGTCCGCTGTGCACTGCAGCGAGTCTCCGGCACGCGAAATGAGCCCGAGAGCTTCGAGCTCATCGACCGTCAATGTGGCGCCGCCCATGTCGCCGGCACAAAGTGCAGCCAGCGCATCTGCGATGAGTTGGTCGGAATGCCTGGCCACAGGGTCACCACAAGTCGTCCGCGCGAATCTTCGTCACGACGGCGTGAAGCCGTTGTGTGCGAAATCGCACACAAGGACAGCCCCGCTACTTCGATGACTGCGGCGGATAGCCGCGCCTGGAGGCCACGCGAGTCCGCACGGGCGCGCTCAAGCTGCAGGCGGTCGGGGTTTGCATGGCGGTGGTGCGGGGACCGGCTCGGAGCCGAGAGATGTCCGCTTCCGGCCAAAAGCGGACGTAATCGATACGGCCACTCACCGACTCGCCAAGCGCTGCCAGCCGCGCGGGTGTGTTCCCGAACGCAGCCGCGAGCACCTTCGTGAAGTGCGAGTGGTCGCTGAAGCCCACTTCCAACGCGACGTCAACCAGTGGGCGGCCGCACCGGGCGACTCCGCACGAGCGGTGCAACTCGATGTCGGACAACCGGACGCGGCCCCCCCGTCCGGAAGGCGATCCGTCCGGTGGACGTGCTGATCAACAACGCCGGCATCCACTACGACGACTGGCAGGACGTCTTCGACGTCGAGTGGTCGATCATCCGCGGGCGTTCGAGTCTGGCGATGGTGCGCGCGCGGCCGAAGGCTGACCGACCGTCGGCCTGTCGCTGCGGATGTCGCGGCACAGTTTGATCACGAGGATGCGGCTGATGGCGATATCGGCGAGCCGACCGGCGCTGTTCTGCTGCGGCGGCGCACGAGGAGAACGCCGACCTGCTGGTTGCCGTGCCTACGGCCACATGCGCCTCTCGAAATGGCGCTCGGCGGCGTAATGCGCCAGCTTCTCCACGCGGCGCCTGCTGCTTCTCATGCAGTACTGGCTGCGGCTTGACCGCCAACCTGCATGTTCCGCTCGATAAGCGCCGGTGAAAATCTCGGCTCCACGCATACCAGTTCGTATGTCCACGCCATCCGGCATGTCTCCAGCTGCCGTCCAAATACTGATGGGCGTCAACGTGCGCGCGGTCGGAGCATGGACACTTCGACACCATAAGTGTCGTCCGACGTAGCAGCTCGACCTGGAGGCACCGTGAGTGGCGTCGCGCGCGAAGTGACTTTGCGGACCAATTCTGCGTTGCCCGATTCGTGGGCTCGACGACGCGTCGAGGCGCTACTTCGCCCCGCCGGCGTCGCCGTCGGCGGGTACGCGCCGCACGACATCGACGTCCATAACGCCGCGTTCTTCCGTCGCGTTCTTGCCGGTGGCTCGCTCGCGTTTGGTGAAACATATGTAGACGGCTGGTGGGATGCGCGCCAGCTCGATGACTGCCTGTCGCGTCTACTGGCCGCCGAACTCGACATGAAAGTCGAGATACTCAGTGCGAGAGTCCGGCGCGAGTTCGTGGCGCGCCTCCGGAACGCACAGGCCGGCCTGCGTCGCATGCGTGTCGCTGAGGTCCACTATGACCTGGGCAACGATCTCTACGCCGCCATGCTGGGTGCCCGGCTGGTCTACAGCTGTGGTTACTGGGCCCAAGCGGAGACGCTCGATGACGCGCAGCTGGCGAAACTCGACCTCATCGCCCGCAAGCTCGACCTGCAGCCGGGCATGCGCGTGCTCGACGTCGGGTGCGGCTGGGGCGAAGCGCTGAAATACTTTGCCGTTCGCTACGGCATCACCGGCGTCGGCGTGACGATTTCGCGCCAGCAGGCCGAGTACGGCGAACAGATCTGCAAGGGGCTTCCGGTCACCATCAAACTCTGCGACTACCGCGAGGTCGGTGCGAAGTTCGATCGCGTGTTCTCCATTGGCATGTTCGAGCACGTGGGCTACCGAAACTACGCCGAATACTTCGCGACTGTCCGCGATCGCCTGGAACCCGACGGCCTGCTCCTGCTGCACTCGATCGGTTCGAACGTCTCGACGCATCGCACCGACCCCTGGATCGAGCGCTACATCTTTCCGAACTCGATGCTGCCCTCGGCCACACAGATCACCCATGCGTTCGAAGGGCGCTTCGTCCTTGAGGACTGGCACAGCTTCGGCCCCGATTACGACCGCACGCTCCGCGCATGGCGGGCGAACATCGAAGAGGCGTGGTCGTGCCTGCCTGCACGCTATGACGAGCGATTTCGCCGCATGTGGCGTTACTACCTGTCGGCCAGCATGGCGGCGTTCCGGGTACGCCAGGCGCAACTCTGGCAGCTGGTGCTGTCGCCAAACGGCGTGCCGGGCGGTTATCGCTCGGTGCGGTAAGGGCGGCGGCGTCGCCGACCGGATGGTCACGCCGCGCCGTGTCGTCAACGCGAGGACCGCTTAGCCGTTACGACGCGGATTCGTCATCAGGTAGAACAGCGCGAGCGGAACGTTGGCCACCGCCGGCGCGGCGAGCGGGTGCTTTCGCAATCGCTGTGCGACGGCAGCGCCGCCCGCCACCGCGATTCGCGCAACGGCGATGTCCTCGAGCGCATGACCATCGAGTGGTTCGAGCGATATGCATCGCACGGAGACGTGACTGGGGATTGGGCAGGAAGAACGAACAGTCCACGGTACGCAAGCAGCGCAACAACCCGGGACCCGCTGCCCTACCGCTGATCAAGGCGGGTCGTCGACGGCTGAGGCCAGCCGCATCTGTCTCCGTGAGAGACGAGACCAAATGGTGGGTCGTGTTGGAATCGAACCAACGACCAGCGGATTAAAAGTCCGATGCTCTACCGACTGAGCTAACGACCCACGGGCCCGCACCAAGCGGGGGCGGCATTGTGCCACAGCCCGGCTCGGCTCCCGTTCAACGCCCGGCGAGATTCGCAAAGCGCGAGCGCGAGCCGTGTGGTCTGGGAGCACGGATATATCCAGCGCGACTTCTGATCGCACCCGGGCGGGCACCGGCTGGTCCGACAGTTCCGTGGGGCCGTGTGCCGCCGGCAACACAGCCATGAGCTTCATGCGTGGCGCGCTCCAACGACTCGAGGCGAGCGCCTCAAGCGTAACGCGTCGGATCCGGCACACCCGCCGCTTCGAAGCCCTGCGCACGCAGGCGGCATGCGTCGCAGGCGCCGCAGGCGCGGCCGTCGGCGTCGGCCTGGTAGCAGGAAACGGTCAGTCCGAAGTCGACGCCCAAGCGCATGCCTTCGCGCGCGATGTCGGCCTTGCTCATGAACTGCAGCGGCGCGTGCACGCGCAGACCCGCGCCTTCGACGCCCGCCTTGGTCGCGAGGTTCGCGAGGCGCTCGAACGCAGCGACGAATTCGGGTCGGCAATCCGGATAACCCGAATAGTCCACCGCATTGACGCCGCAGAAGATGTCGTTCGCGCCCAGCACCTCGGCCCAGCCCAGCGCGATCGACAGCATGATGGTGTTGCGCGCCGGCACGTAGGTCACCGGAATCGTGTCGCCGGTATCCCCCGCCGTCGGCACGTCGATGCTGGCATCCGTGAGCGCGGAGCCGCCGATCGTGCCGAGGTCGACCACCACGGTCTTGTGCGCAGCCGCGCCGAGCGACGTGGCGACGCGGGCGGCGGCGTCGAGCTCGGAGGTGTGGCGCTGGCCGTAGCGCACGCTGAGTGCGTACACGTCGAAACCTTGCGCTTTCGCCATCGCGACGACGACGGCGGAGTCCATGCCGCCGGAAAGGAGGACGACGGCGCGCTTCGCGTCAGCCGGTCGGGAATCGGAAATGGTCACGGACAACCTGCGTGGATCGAGGTGGATCGGAAGTGCTTCGGAATCTGCGACGTCGACGAAAGCCTGGACGATGCGTTGGGCGGCATCGCGCGCCGACAACGCAGACGCTCAGCGCCCGGGTTCGTCGCCCCACAGGATTTTGTGCAGCTGCAGCTGGAAGCGCACCGGCAGACGGTCGTCAACGATCCACTGCGCGAGTTCGCGCGGCGAAACCTGGGCGAAGCTCGGCGAGAACAACACCTCGCAACGCGACGACAGCGCATGCTCCGCAACGATCCCGCGTGACCACTCGTAGTCCTCGCGCGAGCAGATCACGAACTTCACTTCGTCGCGCGACGTCAGCAGCGGGATGTTTTCCCAGCGGTTGCGATGCACTTCCGCAGATCCGGGCGTCTTGATGTCGACGACGCGTACGACGCGCGGATCGACACCGCCGATGTCGAGCGCACCCGATGTCTCCAGAGACACGGTGTAGCCGGCGTCGCACAGGCGCTGCAGCAACGTGATGCAGCGCTTCTGTGCCAGCGGCTCGCCGCCGGTGACGCAGACGTGGCGCACACCGTAGCGCGCGACCTCGGCGAGGATGGCGTCCATCTCCCACCAGTCGCCGCCGTGGAAGGAATAGGTGGTGTCGCAGTACTGGCAGCGCAGCGGGCAGCCGGTGAGGCGCACGAAGACGGTGGGCCAGCCGACGGAATTCGACTCGCCTTGCAGCGACAGGAAAATCTCGGTCAGCCGCAGCCGTTCGGGGGCTGCAGCGACCGCAGTGACGGGGGCGCTCATGCCGCGATTTTACCGCCCTGCCTGACCGCGCCGGCGGACGGCCACGGCGCGGCGTTCAGGCGCTCAGCGGCCCGGGCCGAGCGCGCGCAGGCGATCGGCGGCGGACCGGGCTGCGTCTGTGCCCGGATACCGCGCGACCACGTCGGCATAGGCGCCGCGTGCCGCGTCGTCGTCGTGCAGGTTCTGGCGGGTCAGGCCGAGCTTGAGCAGGGCGCCCGGCGCCTTGTCGTGGGTCGGAAAGCGGTCGAGCAGCTGGGTGAACGGCCCGATCGCCTCTGCGTAGTTGTGCGTGGCGTAGTAGCTCTCGCCGAGCCAGTAGAGGGCGTTAGGCGCATAAACCCCACCCGGATAGCGGTCGAGGAAGTCAGCGAACAGGCGCGAGGCATCGGCGTAGCTGCCCGCCTTCAGTGCATCGAACGCGGTGTTGTAGGCGGCGAGTTCGCCACCCGTGGGCGTGGCGCTGCCCGCGGCGGCGATCGGCGCGGCCGGCTTCGCGGGTTTGGCGGTCGACGCGGCCGGCTTGGCGCCGCTCGTTGCGGCGGGCTTCGGTTTGGCCGGCGCGGGCGCGGTCACCGCCGGCGCAGCCGGTGCGGGAGTTGCCGACCCCTCGAGACGCTGCAGTCGACCGTCGACATCGAGGTACTGCGTGCGCATCGAGTTGCGCAGCTGCTCGTTCGCCTGCTGCGCCTCCTCGAGCTGTCCGCGCAGCGCCTGGATCTCGGTACGCAGCTGGGCGATCTGGTTCACCAGGTCGACGTTCTGCGGATTCGCCGCACGCAGTTCGAGCGCCGCGACGCGGTCGGCGAGGCTGGCGCGCTGCGCCGCGGCCGGCAACGGCGCGACGAGCACGAGGGCGATGGCGAGCGCGAGTGCGCGCGGTGCGGTCATGACGGTGTCCCCAGTGTCCGATCGTCCGCCCGAGTATGCCGCGGCGGAACGAGGCTGCGACTGTCGCGTCGATGAACGCGGGTCGCCGAAAGCGAACGGGCCGCGCGTGGCGGCCCGTCCGGTATCACGATGCGTGTCGATCAACGCGCGCTGTAGCTGATCTCGACGCGACGGTTCTTCGACCAGCACTCTTCGCCCGACGCGGTGCAGACCGGCTTCTCTTCGCCGAAGCTGTTCGTCGTGAGCTGCGACGACTGGCCACCCGCGGCCTGCATCGCGGACGACACCGCATTCGCGCGACGCTCGCCCAGCGCGAGGTTGTAGTCGCGGCTGCCGCGCTCGTCGGCGTGGCCGTCCAGCGTCATGCGCGACGACGGACGATCGCGCAGGTACTTCGCATGGCAGTTCACGATGGCCTGGAATTCCGGTTTCAGCGCGTCCTGGTCGAGGTCGAAGTAGACGACGCGCTGGCGCAGGCACGAATCGGTATCGAGATCGTTCGGGCCGTACATGCCGGCGGTCGTCGGGCCGTTGTCGACGGCCGGCTGCGTCGTGCCGACGGTGCCGGTGTCGGTCGGCGGCGTTTCCTTGACCTTCTTCGAGCACGCCATCGCGAGGGTGCACATCGCGGCGACGATCAGGAGCTTGCTGGCGGATTTCACGTGCATGGGTCGTTCCTCGTGGTTGTTCGATCGGGGTTACGGCTCACGACGCTCAACGCGGCGTGCGATAAGGGCCCCACGCCGGCTCGCGGACGTCACCATCGGCAAGCACGAGGCGCTGGCGGACGCGGGCATCGGCCGACACCGCGTAGAGCACGCCGCGGCCGCCTTCTCGCGCGGCGTAGATGAGCATGCTCGCGTTCGGCGCAAAGCTCGGGGATTCGTCGAGGTTGCCCGGCGACAGCAGGCTCCAGCGCGCACTGCCGAGGCTCGAATCCATCAGTGCGATGCGGTAGGTGTTGCCGGCGCCCTGGGCGGTCGCGATCTTCTTGCTGTCGTACGACACGGTCGCGCTCGCGTTGTACGAGCCCTGGAAGCTGACGCGCGTCGCGCTGCCGCCGGAAGCCGACGCGCTGTAGATCTGCGGGCGACCGCCGCGGTCGGAGGTGAAGTACAGGCGCGAACCATCCGCGCTCCACGTCGGCTCGGTGTCGATCGAATAGTGGTTGGTGATCTGTGTCAGCGCGCGGCTGCCCAGATCCATCACGTAGACCTCGGGATTGCCCGAGCGCGACAGCGTCATCGCCAGGCGACGGCCGTCCGGCGAGAATTCGGGCGAGCCGTTGATGCCGCGGAAGTGCGCGACGATCTCGCGCGCGCCGCTCGCGATCGTCTGGATGTAGATCGCCGAGTTGCCGCCTTCGAAACCGACGTACGCGAGACGCGCCCCGTCCGGGCTCCACGACGGCGACATCAGCGGCTCGGCCGAGCGCACGACCGTCTGCGGGTTGTAGCCGTCGCTGTCGGCGATGACGAGCGCGTAGCGCGCGCCGTTGCCCGCGCCACTCTGCGTGACGTACGCGATGCGGGTGAAGAACGCGCCGCGCACGCCGGTGATCTTCTCGTAGATCGCATCGGCGATCTGGTGCGCGACGTCGCGCATCTGGCCCGAGCGCGCGGTCAGCGCGAAGCCGAGAAGGCGCGTCTGCTTGGCGACATCCAGCAGCTCGTATTCGACGCGGTACGCACCGCCGCCGGCATCGAGCACGCGGCCGACGACGAGGTAGTCCTGGTTGATCGCGCGCCAGGCCGGGTAGTTCACCTCTTCGCTGCGGGCCGGGCGCTCCGGCAGCGCGTCGACCGCCAGCGACTTGAACTGGCCGGAGCGGTTGAGGTCGGCGGCGACGATGGCGGCCTCGTCCGTATCGCCGGTGCCGTTCTGGAACGGGACGACGGCGATCGGCAGCGCCGCGGCATTGCCGCCGACGATGTCGATCTCGAGACCCTGCTGCTGGGCGCCCGCAGCCAGGGGCAGCAGGCAGGCAAAACACAGGACCAGCAACCACACGAGACGACCCATCGCGATTCCTCACGCTCGGCAGGGGGCCATACAGGTACCAGCCCGTTCGTGAATCCTAGCTCACACCTGAACCGTTTAGCGTCTTGACAGCGGCCGCAGGGCCCGCCGCGTCAGGGTGCGCGGAAGTTGAGCGTGAGCTCGCGCTTGAACACTTTTTCGAAGCCCGCGTACGGCAGCGGCTGCGCCTTGAGGACCGCCGCTTCGATCGAGCGCCGTCCCGCCTCGTCATAGACGCAAGGCGAACTGACCTGCGCGTCGATGACCTCGCCGCCGGGCAGCTGGCGGATCACGAGGCGGCACATCGCGCCGGACGGGATGTTGTCCGGCCGCACCCACTTCGCGCGGATGGCCTCCTGCAATGCGGCGGCATAGCGGCCGAGCAGGCCGTCGTCCGCCGGTCCGCTGCCGCTGGCCTGCGCGTCCGCCTGCGCCGCCTGCTGCGCGGCCGAGCCGCCGCGCGGCGCCGTCAGTTGCGCGAGACGCTCCTCCGCCGCCAACGCTTCGCGCGACGCCGCCGCACGACGCCTGCGGATCTCGGCGAGCTGCGCCTCACGCTCCGCCTTGAGCTTCTGCTGTGCGTCGGCCTGCGCGTCCGCTGGATTGGTCAGGTCGGCCTGCTGCTGGCGATGCTTTTCTTCCTGCGGCTTGGTCTCGATCGCCTTCTGCGGCGTCGGCGTCTCGACGACCGCTTGCTGATCGACGTCGTCCGGCTGCGCGAGCTGTTCCTGCGGCTTGGGCTGTTGCTCCGGGACGGGCTCCGGTTGTTCCTCCGGCACCGGCTCGGGCAGCGGCTCTTCGACGGGCTCGGGACGATGACGCAGCGTGCGCTGCATCGCCGCCGACAGCTGGCCGACGTCGACCACATCCGCGGCCATGCCACCTGCGCTCGCCTGCACGTTCTCGCTCGGTCGCATCGCGAACCAAAGCAGCAGCGCGAGCGCGACGTGCAACGCGATCGCCAGCGCGACCGCGGTGGCGTCGTCGGCCGGCCGCATCCTCACTTCGTCGAACCCTTCGGTGAGCTGATCAGCGACACCTTCTCGACGCCGGCCTTCTTGAGCAGGTCGATCGCATCGGTGACGGTCTGGTAGCTCGCTTTGGCATCGGCGCCGATCAGCACCTGTGCGTCACGGTTCTGCGCGACGATCGTCGACAGCCGCGCGGTGAGCTGAGCACCGGTCACCGCTTCGTTGCTGCCCGCCTTCACCGCGAGGAAGTAGTTGCCGTCGGCATCGACCTGCACGACGACCGGCTCGGACTTCTGCTGCAGCGATTTCGCGTTCGACTTCGGCAGGTCGACATCGACACCGAGGTTCAACAGCGGCGCGGTGATCATAAAAATGACGAGCAGCACGAGCATGACGTCGATATACGGCACGACGTTGATCTCGGACTTGAGTTTGCGGCGGCGGTGCCGCCTCATCGAGAGCGACATGGATCAGCCCTCGAGGTGCGCCTGCCGCTGCAGGATGGACGAGAACTCCTCGGAGAAGGCCTCGTAGCGGCTCGCCAGGCGTTCGACGGCCGTCGCGAAACGGTTGTAGGCCCACACCGCCGGAATTGCGACGAACAGGCCCATCGCGGTGGCGAGCAGGGCTTCGGAGATGCCCGGCGCGACGTCCTTGATGCCGACCTGCTGCGAACTCGCGAGCAGCGAATGCATCGTCACCATGATGCCGAACACGGTGCCGACCAGGCCGATGTACGGCGACGTCGAACCGATGTTGGCCAGCAATTCGAGGTTGTGCTCGAGCGAATCGAGTTCGCGCGACGTCGTCGCGCGCATGCCGCGCTGCGCGGCTTCGAGCTGTGCGTCGTTGTCGGCGCCGCGACGCTGGCGAAGACGGTTGAAATCGCGGAAACCGGCTTCGAAGATCGCTTCCATGCCGCCGACATCGCGACCGTGGCCACTCGCGCCCTCGTACAGCTTGTTGAGTTCGGCGCCGGACCAGAAGCGCTCTTCGAACTGCACTGCTTCGCGCTTGGCGCGACGCAGCAGCGCCGCCTTGCGGAAGATGATGATCCACGACGCGATCGACGCGACGAACAGCAGCAGCATGATGAACTGCACCGGCAGGCTCGCCGCCGTGACCAGATGCAGCAAGTCGAGCGACGGCGTTGCCGGCGCCGCAGCCGTGGCGGCCTGCGCGACATCGGCCAGCGGCTGCGACGCGGCGGGCGCGGCGTCGGGCAGCGCGCTCGGGCTCGACTGCAGCATCAGCGACAACGCGCTCATCGGGCGGACTCCGGCGTCGAACCGGTAACGTGCGGGCGATGCGATGCGGTCATGCGGGCTCTCCGGTCCGTGCGGCGGACCATGTCAGTTCGTGGACTCGAGGGCGGCGAGCTGCGCGTGCAGCCCGGACGGGATCGGTGCGGGACGGAACGTCGCGGCGTCGAGCGCGGCGATGCGGACCGTCGACGTCAGCAGACACTCGCCGTCGCGCGCGATCGTCTGTCGGAACGACAGGCTGGCGCGGCGGCATTCGGCGAGTTCGCAGGTCACGTCGAGCGCGTCGTCGAGGCGTGCCGGTTTCAGGAAATCCAGGGTCATCGCGCGCACCGCGAAGACGAGGCCTTCGGCCTGCAGCGACGCCTGCCCGTGCCCGTTCGCACGCATCCATTCCGAGCGAGCGCGCTCGAGGAAGGCGACGTAGCGCGCGTGGTACACGACGCCACCGGCGTCGGTGTCTTCCCAGTAGATGCGGACCGGCAGGCTGAACATGCGCTCCGTGCGGTGCGGGCGGGGGCGGGCCAGTCTACCCGCGGTGTGACGACGGGATCGACCGCATGGTTCTTGGCGGGTTCAGCCAGCGACGGTATCGACGCGCCGCTACGCAGGTGGCACGTCGCGAAAGATCGCGTGCGCGGCCTCTTTTCGACGCGCCGGCGCACAGTGGCGCGGCGCTTCGCGCTCGACAGCGCTGTGTCGATGCAGCGCACGATCGGGCATCAGTCGCCGGCGTAGCCGGCACGTCGCCGCCGTCAGACCGCGGGCGGCTCGAACAGATCATTCGCCTTCGCGCGCGGCGTGAATCCGAGGTGCCGGTACGCCTTCGGTGTCGCCATGCGACCCCGCGCGGTGCGTATCACGTAGCCCTGCTGGATCAGGTACGGCTCGACCACGTCCTCGAGCGTGCCGCGTTCTTCGCTGAGCGCCGCGGCCAGCGATTCCACGCCCACCGGCCCGCCATCGAACGATTCGATGATGATGCCGAGCAGGCGACGGTCGAGTTCGTCGAAACCTTCCGGATCGACCTTCAGCATCGACATCGAATCGAACGCGGTGTCGCGGCTGATCGTGCCGTCGCCGCGCACCTGCGCGAAATCGCGCACACGGCGCAGCAGGCGGTTCGCGATACGCGGCGTACCGCGCGAGCGGCGTGCGATTTCAGCCGCGCCGTCCGGCGTGCAGGCGATGCCGAGGATCTGCGCCGAGCGCTGCACGATCTTGGTCAGCTCCTCCGCGCTGTAGAACTCCAGGCGCTGCACGATGCCGAAGCGGTCGCGCAGCGGCGCGGTCAGCAGGCCCGCGCGCGTGGTCGCGCCGATCAGAGTGAACGGCGGCAGGTCGATCTTGATCGAGCGCGCCGCGGGGCCTTCGCCGATCATGATGTCGAGCTGGAAATCCTCCATCGCCGGATAGAGCACTTCCTCGACCAGCGGCGAAAGACGGTGGATCTCGTCGACGAACAGCACGTCGTGCGGCTGCAGGTTGGTGAGCAGCGCGGCGAGGTCGCCCGCCTTCTCGATCACCGGGCCCGACGTCTGTCGCAGGTTGACGCCGAGTTCGTTCGCGATGACCTGGCTCAGCGTGGTCTTGCCGAGACCGGGAGGCCCGAAGATCAGCACATGGTCGAGCGCCTCGCCACGACCCTTGGCCGCCTCGATGTAGATCTTCATCTGCTCGCGCACCGGCACCTGGCCGAGATACTCGTCCAGGCGCTTGGGGCGGATCGAGGCTTCGGCGACGGCGTCTTCGGACGTGGCGCCGGCGGCGATGAGGCGGGTGTCGGTCATGCCGGGATTATGGCCCGGCACGGATCACGCGGTGCGACGCTCAGATTTCGACCTGCGCGCCCAGCTCGACGAGGCGGTTGCCCGGAATGCGGAAGAACGTCGTCGCCGGCGCCGCATTGCGGTGCATGAGCGCGAAGAGTTTGTCGCGCCAGAACGGCATGCCACGGTGCTTGCTGGCGACGACCGTCTCGCGGCTCGCGAAATACGTCGTGTCCATCGGGTCGAAGTGGATGCCACCCTTGTCGCAGGAGCGCATCAGCGCCAGTGGCACGTCCGGTGTTTCCATGAAGCCGAACTTGAGCGTGACGCGGTAGAAGTTCTCGCCGATCGACTCGATCTTCAGGCGCTTGTCCTTCGGCGCGGTCGGCACCGTCATCGGTTCGATCGTCAGGAACACGTTGCGCTCGTGCAGCACCTTGTTGTGCTTGAGGTTGTGCAGGAGCGCCTGCGGCACGACGCCGCGGTCGGCGGTGAGGAAGATCGCGGTGCCGGGCACGCGCACCGGCGGCGACAGCATCAGGCCCGGCAGGAACACGTCGAGCTGGATGCCTTCCTTGCGGATCTCCTCGTGCAGCAGCGCACGGCCACGACGCCAGGTGCGCATCACCGTGAACGAGCCGATGCCGATGATCAGCGGCACCCACGCGCCGATGCCGGTGAACAGCTTGCCGCCGTTCGCGATGAGGAAGGCGACGTCGATGATGAGGAACAGGCCGCACAGCGGCAGCACCCACCGGCGCGAACGCTCCCAGCGCGTGTAGGCGACGACCGCGAGCAGCAGCGTGTCGATCAGCATCGTGCCCGTCACCGACAGGCCGTACGCCGTGGCGAGATTCGTGGCGCTCTGGAACGACAGCGTGAGCAGCACGACCGCGCCGAGCAGCATCCAGTTGATCGACGGCACGTAGATCTGGCCGATGGTCTGGCGCGAGGTGTGCTTGATCGACAGGCGCGGCAGATAGCCGAGCTGGATCGCCTGGCGCGTCACCGAATACGCGCCGGTGATGACCGCCTGCGACGCGATCGCGGCGGCAACGGTGGCGAGGCCGAGCATCGGAATCTGCGCCCAGTCCGGCATCGACATGTAGAAGGGATTCGAACGCGCGGCCGGGTTCTGCAGCAGCACGGCGCCCTGGCCGAAATAGTTCAGCACGAGCGCCGGCAGCACGAAGGCGAACCAGCCCCAGCGGATGGGCTTCTTGCCGAAGTGGCCCATGTCGGCATACAGCGCTTCACCGCCGGTGATCGCGAGCACGACCGCGCCGAGGATGAAGAGCGCATGGGTGCCGTGCGTCGTGAAGAAGTCGAACGCCCAGTACGGATTCAGCGCCGACAGCACCGTCGGATAGCGAACGATGTTGTGCGCGCCGAGGACCGCGAGTGCAATGAACCACGCGATCATCACCGGGCCGAAGGCCTTGCCCACGGCTTCTGTGCCGAAGCGCTGGAACGCGAACAGCGCGAACAGGATCAGCAGGCCGACCGGCATCACGAAGTGCGAGAACGCCGGCGAGATCACGCGCAGACCATCGAGCGCACCCAACACGGTGACCGGCGGCGTGATCATGCCGTCGCCGAAGAACAGCGACGCGCCGAAGATGCCAAGAATGCCGACCGTGTAGTTGAGCCGCGAACCCGGCTTCAGCGATCGCTGTGCGAGTGCGGTGAGCGCCATGATGCCGCCCTCGCCTTCGTTGTCGGCGCGCATGATGACGATGACGTACTTCAGCGTGACGACCAGCATCAGCGCCCAGAACGCCAGCGACAGCAGGCCCTTCACGGTGTGCGCGTCCGGCACCAGGCCGTAATGCGGCAGGAACATTTCCTGCATCGTGTAGAGCGGGCTGGTACCGATGTCGCCGAACACCACGCCCACCGCGCCGACGACGAGCGTCGCCAGTCCGGCATGCCCGTGCCCGTGATGCGAATGGCTGGTGTCGCCGACGCCATTGGAAGGCGAAGCCGTGGAAGCAGAAGCGGTCATGGAGCGTTCTCGAACGGTCCTTCGCTCAACGGAGCGCGGACTGTAGCGCCTTGCGGATGATGGTCGCGGTGTCGTCGCCGGGCTGCGCGGCGTCCTTCGCCATGCGTGCGGCCTCGGCGGGTTTGTAGCCAAGCTGCTGCAGGGCGACGACGGCTTCGGACTGCGGATCGGCCGGCAGGCCGGCGTTCACGCCAAGCGCCGCGCCGAGGCCGGCGAGATCGGCGGCGCGGTCACGCAGTTCGACGACGATGCGCTCGGCGGTCTTCTTGCCGATGCCCGGGATGCGTGTGAGTGCGGTGACGTCGCCGGCCTGCACCAGCCGCGCGAAGTCGTCGACGCTCACCGCGGAAAGAATGGCCAGCGCGATCTTCGCGCCGATGCCGGTGACCTTCTGCACGTCGCGGAAGAGACGACGCTCGCCTTCACGGAGAAAGCCGTACAGCGCGACGCTGTCTTCCTTCTGCGCGTAGTGGGTGAAGAGCACGACCTCGCGCCCGGCTTCGGGCAGGTCGTAGAACGTGCTCATCGGCGCCTCGAGCTCGTAGCCGATGCCGCCGGCCACCTCGACGAGCAGCCACGGCGGTTGCTTCTGGACGAGCACCCCGCGAAGACGACCGATCACGCGCGCGCTCCCGCGGCCGTGCAGCGCGCGATGCGTCCGATCTCGTGAACCCGTGCGGTCATGCCCCATCCCCTGCGCCGGCTGTGCGGCGGCGCGCATTGTGCGCCCGTTTCGACGTCGACGGTGTCATGCCGCGGTCTCAGGCGCCGCGCCGGCGCAGCTGGGCGAGATCGATGCCGGTGCGCCCCGACGTCGCGCTCATGTGGGCGTGGGTCAGCGCGACGGCCAGTGCGTCGGCGGCGTCCGCCTGGATCTTCTGTTCAGGCAGGTTCAGCAGCAGGCGGACCATGTGCTGCACCTGCTGCTTGTCGGCGGCGCCGCGCCCGACCAGCGACTGCTTGATCAGCCGCGGCGCGTATTCGCTGACTTCGAGGCCGCGACGCACCACCGTCGCGATCGCCGCCCCGCGCGCGTGGCCGAGCTTGAGCGCACTGGTCGCCGACTTGTCCATGAAGACGGTTTCGATCGCGACGTGCTGCGGCTTCCATTCGTCGATCAGCGCATCGAGGCCGTCGCACAGCAGGCCGAGGCGCTTGGGGAAATCCTCGGCGTCGAGCAGCTTGAGCGTGTGCGCCGACACGTAGGTGCACTTGCCGCGCGCGTCCACGTCGACGAAGCCGACGCCGGTGCGCTGCGAGCCCGGATCGATGCCAAGAATGCGAGTCACGTCGATGCGCGCCGGTCAGGCGTACGCGTCCTCGCCCAGTTCGGCGTTGGAGTAGACGTGCTGCACGTCGTCCATCTCTTCGAGCCAGGCGAGCAGCTTCGCGACCTGCTTCGCGGTGTCGCCCTCGACCTTGACGTCGTTTTCGGCGCGGAACGTCACCTGCGCTTCGCCCGGCACCAGGCCCGCGGCTTCGAGCGCGGCCTTCACTTCGGCGAACGACTCGGGCGCGGTGAGCACGTCGATCGAACCGTCTTCGGGATACACGACGACATCGTCGGCGCCGGCCTCGATCGCGGCTTCGGTGATGCGGTCTTCGTCCGCCCCGGCGCCGAACCAGATCACGCCACGCTTGTGGAACATGAAGGCGACCGAGCCGTCGGTGCCGAGGTTGCCGCCGAACTTCGAGAACGCGTGGCGGACGTCGGCGACGGTGCGAATCTTGTTGTCGGTGAGGCAGTCGACGATCACCGCGACGCCGCCGGGCGCATAGCCTTCGTAGCGGATCTCTTCATAGGTGACACCTTCGAGTTCGCCGGTCGCCTTCTTGATCGCGCGCTCGATCACGTCCTTCGACATGTTGACCTGCAGGCCGCGATCGATCGCCGCGCGCAGGCGCGGATTGCCCGAAGGATCGCCGCCGCCCATGCGCGCCGCGACGCCGATCTCGCGGATCACCTTGGTGAAGATCTTTCCGCGGACCGCGTCCACGGCGTTCTTGCGGGCTTCGATCGAGGGACCACGACCCATCGGGCACGTCCGGACAACAGGAAACGGGGAGAAGATTTTACCGGATCAGCCGCTCGCCATCGGCCGCGCCCGCGCCTGTTCAGTGCTCGAAATGACCATCGCGCAGGAAGGCGGCCGTCTGCCGGGCGGCGGTGGGCGACAGCACCAGCCCGCTGTGCGTGGCGCGGACGACGAGATGGTCGGCCAGCCCCTCGAGGCGGGTTTCGGAAACCGCGACGGTGCCGTCGTTGGGCCCGCGCAGCCGCCCCACCACGCGGCCGAGCCCCAGCGGAAGCGTTCCCGCGATCGATCCGACCGCCGCGCGCCCGCGCCACGGCCGGCAACCGTCGCGCAGGAGGCCATGACTGTGGCCGAGCCAGCGCCGGAGACCCGGCAGCCGCGCCATTCCCGTCGCCGCGGCGCTGCCGCAGAGCGGCGAGCCCAGGCAGACCACGCGTTCCACGGGCAGCTCGGGCTCCGCCTCCAGCGCGGTCAGCGTCACCAGCCCGCCGAGGCTGTGGCCGACGACATGGCATGGCGACTTCGCCGCAGCCGTCGCGAGGCGCTCGACCGCATGGGCGGGGCTGTCGCGCGTGCTCGCGTAACCGATGAAGTCGACGTCGAAGCCCTGGTGCGCGAGTCGACGCGCGAGCATCGCCATCGACGCGGGGCGCATCCACAGGCCGTGGACCAGAAGCACGCGCGAAGTCGTCATGACGACCACATCGGGGCGACACGGGGATGACACAAGCCGGCGACGCCGAACTTTGCAGTGACGACGCTCAGGCGCGCGCAGGACGTCGCAAGATGAATTCCAGGTCGCGCACGCGGCCCACCGGGAATTCGTACGTGCCCGCCTTCTCGAAGCCGTAGCGCGCATAGAAGCGCTGCGCGCCGAGGTTCTCGCTCCACACGCCCAGCCACAGCGTGTGCGGGCCGTCGCGTTCCAGCCAGTCCATCGCGGTGTCCATCAGGCGACGGCCGGCGCCGCCGTTCTGGAAGTCGCGCAGCACGTAGAGGCGCTTGAGTTCGCGATCGCCTGGCGCGACCTCCGCATGCGGCAGTCCGCACGGACCCGCCGCGCAATGGCCGACGGCACGACCGTCGGCTTCGAGCAGCCACACCGCGTAGTCGGGATGCGACAGGATCACCGCCTGCTTGCCGACGTCGTAGGCGTCGTCGAGGAACGCCTGCAGGTCTTCGGCCGGATACAGATGGCCGAACGTCTCGACGAACGTCGCCGTCGCGAGCGATGACAGCGTCGCCGCATCGTCGACGGTCGCGCGGCGGATGATCACTCGGCCTTGGCCTCGCGCGGACGCACCGCGATGTGCACTTCCTTCAGCTGCGCGTCCGGAATCGGCGACGGCGCGCCGGTCATCAGGCACTGCGCGGACGTCGTCTTCGGGAACGGAATGACGTCGCGAATGGACTCGGTGCCGGCCATCAGCGCGGCGATGCGGTCGATGCCGAAGGCGATGCCGCCGTGCGGCGGCGCGCCGTAGCGCAGCGCTTCGAGCAGGAAGCCGAACTTGAGCTCGGCTTCCTCGCGGCCGATGCCGAGCAGGTCGAACACGGCCGACTGCATCGACGAGCGATGGATGCGGATCGAACCGCCGCCGATCTCGTTGCCGTTGAGCACCATGTCGTAGCCACGCGACACCGCCGTCGCAGCGTTCGCACGCAGGTCGGCCTCGTCGTCGACGCTCGGCGCGGTGAACGGGTGATGCAGCGCGACGTAGCGCTGCTCCTCTTCGTCCCACTCGAACATCGGGAAGTCGGTGACCCACAGCGGCTTCCAGCCGTCCTGCACCAGGCCGAGATCCTTGCCGAGCTTCAGGCGCAGCGCGCCCATGAAATCGGACGCCGACTTGTAGGTCGCCGCGCCGAAGAAGATGGCGTCGCCGGTGTTCGCCTTGGTCGCGCGCAGGATCGCGTCGAGCGTGGCGTCGTCAAGGAACTTCGCGATCGGCGAATTGATGCCGTCGCGGCCCTTCGACGCGTCCTCGACCTTCATCCACGCGACCCCCTTCGCGCCGTACTTTGCGGCATGCGCGCCGAGCTCGTCGATCTGCTTGCGCGACAGCTGCGCGCCGCCCGTTGCGCACAGCGCGACGACGCGACCGTCGGCGTGGTTCGCCCAGTCGGTGAAGACCTTGAACTCGCAGTTCTTCACCAGCTCCGCGATGTCGGTGAACTCCATCGCGATGCGCAGGTCCGGCTTGTCCGAACCGTAGCGACGCATCGCTTCGGCATAGGTCATGCGCGGGAATTCCGCATCGAGTTCGACGCCAATGACGTCGCGGAACACGCTGCGGATCATCTCCTCGACCATGTCCTGCACGTCACGCTCGGACACCCACGCGAACTCCATGTCGAGCTGCGTGAATTCGAGCTGGCGGTCGGCACGGAGCGCTTCGTCGCGGAAGCAGCGCGCGATCTGGTAGTAGCGGTCGAAGCCCGCCATCATCAGGATCTGCTTGAACAGCTGCGGCGACTGCGGCAGCGCGTAGAACTCGCCCGGATGCATGCGCGCCGGCACGAGGAAGTCGCGCGCGCCTTCGGGCGTGGCCTTGGTGAGGATCGGCGTCTCGATGTCCTGGAAGCCGCGCTCGTCGAGGTAGCGGCGCAGCGCCGCGACAAGCTTGATGCGCGTGCGCATCATCTGCTGCATCTCGGGACGGCGCATGTCGAGGTAGCGGTACTTGAGGCGGATGTCCTCGCCCGCGTTCTCGTGCGCGTGGAACGGCAGCGGGTCGGCCTTGTTCAGCACTTCGATCGACGTCGGGATGATCTCGACGCGGCCGGTGCGGATCTTGTCATTCGCGGCGTAGCGCGCGCGCACGGTGCCGGTGACGCGCACGGCGTCCTCGTTGCCGAGTGCCGCCGCGGCCTTGAACAGCTCGGGCTGGTCGCTCTCGACGAGCACCTGCACGACGCCTTCGTGGTCGCGCAGGTCGATGAAGGTCTGGTGGCTCTGGACGCGGGCGCTGTTGACCCACCCGCAGAGGGTGACGGTCTGGCCGATCAGGCGCTCGTCGACGAGGCCGCAGAACTGGGTACGCATGGACACTCCGGCGGCGCCCCGGAAGCGGGCGCGGATGAGCCGGCTAGTTTAGCGTCCGCGCGGGCTGCGGACCCGGCCCGACGCGTGTCGACCGTTCGATGCCGACGTATTCAGCTCGCCGCGGACGTGCCGCCCGAGCTGCTGCCTGAGGTCGAACCGCAGCTAGCCGACGAGCCAGACGCTGGAGCCGCCGGCTTGGCGTCGCCGCCACCCGACGACGCACCGCCCGAGGACGCGCTGCCGGACGACGACCCGCCGTCGCCCGCGAGGTTCCGCTTCTTGTCGCCATCCTTCTTGAAGTCGGTCTCGTACCAGCCGCCGCCGGCGAGGCGGAACTGCGGTGCGGTCAGTCGACGGCGGACCTGCGGCGCGCTGCACTGCGGGCAGTCGGCCGGGTCCGCGTCGCTGAGCTTCTGCAGGCGGTCGAAGTCATGGCCGCAGGCGGCGCATTCGAAGGCGTAGATGGGCATGCGCGGTGTCGTTTCGTTGGAACCTCGAGCCCGACGATGGGGCCCGCAGGCGGGTTTTCAAGCGGAAAGGGAGCGTCAGGCCGCGTCGTAGAGTGCGAGGAAGGCGGCTTCGGCTTCGGCGAGCGCCGTCGCGGCCACGGCGCGGTCGGCCGCAAGCTTGCCGGCTTCGGCGAACCTGGCGGGGTCGGCGAGCTGCGCGTCGATCGACTGCAGCTTCGCCTCCAGCTCGGCGACGCGCGCTTCGGCTTGTTGCAGCTTGACCGGGTTGGCCTTCTTCGCGGCCTTCGCGGTGGCGGGCTGCGGTGCGGCTGCAGCGACGGGTGCGAGGGCCGCAGCCTTCGCCGGCTCGCTCTCCCGCGTACGCAGCCACACGGCGTATTCGTCGAGGTCGCCATCGAACGGCTGGGCGACGCCGCCAGCGACGCGCCAGAACGTTTCGCAGACCAGGCCGATGAGATGGCGATCGTGCGAGACCAGCACGATCGCGCCGTCGAAATCCGCCAGCGCTTCGGCCAATGCCTCGCGCATGTCGAGGTCGAGGTGGTTGGTCGGTTCGTCGAGCAGCAGCACGTTCGGCTTGCGCCACGCGATCATCGCGAGCGCGAGGCGCGCGCGTTCGCCGCCGGAGAAGCCGTCGACCGATTCGAACGCGCGGTCACCGGGGAACTGCCACTTGCCGAGGAAGTCGCGCAGCTGCTGCGTGGCGACACCCGGCGCCAGCTTCTGCAGATGCTCGATCGGCGTTTCGCCTTCGCGAAGCGATTCCACCGTGTGCTGCGCGAAGTAGCCGATACGCAGGTCGGGATGGCCGCCACGCTCGCCGGCGAGCAGCGGAATCTCGTCGACCAGCGACTTCACCAGCGTCGACTTGCCCGCGCCGTTCGGGCCGAGCAGCGCGATGCGATCACCCGCTTCGAGGCGGAAGGTGATGTCGTGCAGGATCTGCTTGTCGCCATAGCCGCAGTTCGCGTGCGTCAGTCCGAGCAGCGAATGCGGCAGTTTGTCCGGCACCGGGAAATCGATGTGCAGCGAACGCTCGGCGCGCACGGCCTCGGTGCCGGCGAGCTTGGCGAGGCGCTTCATGCGGCTCTGCGCCTGCTTGGCCTTCGACGCCTTGGCCTTGAAGCGGTCGATGAACTTCTGCAGGTGCGCGCGCTCGACCTGCTCCTTCTCGTGCGCGATCTGCTGCTGACGCAGCTGTTCGGCGCGCTGGCGCTCGAAGTCGGTGTAGTTGCCGGTGTAGAGCTTCGCGGTGCCCGAATGCAGGTGCAGCATGTGGCTGCATAGGCCGTCGAGGAATTCGCGGTCGTGCGAGATCACGAACAGCGTGCCGGGATATTTCAGCAGCCACTGTTCGAGCCACAACACGGCGTCGAGGTCGAGGTGGTTGGTCGGCTCGTCGAGCAGCAACAGGTCCGAGGGCGTCATCAGCGCGCGCGCGAGGTTCAGGCGCACGCGCCAGCCACCCGAGAACGATTTCACCGCGCGATCGTGCGTCTCCGACGAGAAACCGAGGCCGTGCAGCAGTTTCGCCGCACGCGCTTCGGCGTCGTAACCGCCGACCTCCTCGAGGACGTGGTGCGCTTCAGCGACCGCTTCCCAGTCTTCGCGTGCAGCGGCCTCGCGCTCGGCGGCGATCGCGGCGTGCACCTTGGCGTCCCCGGACAGCACGAAGTCGAGGGCGGTGTCGTCGAGCGCGGGCGTTTCCTGCGCGACGCTGGCGATGCGCGCGCGGCCGGGGATGTCGATGTCGCCCTTGTCCGGCTCGACCTCGCCCTGCAGCGCCGCGAACAGCGAGGACTTGCCCGTGCCGTTGCGGCCGACCACGCCCACACGCCAGCCGGCATGCAGCGAAAGGTCGACGTTGGACAAAAGCAGCCGCTCGCCGCGACGCAGGGCGAAATCACGAAATCCGATCATCCGGACATTGTACCGGGGCGTCCGAGCCCGACCTGGCGCCCACATCACGGAGACGCACGACGGTTAAGGTGCTGAACGGCCGCCGCGCCACTTCCCCACTGCCGACGACCCCATGCACCACACCTCGCTCATCGCCCTGCTCGTCGTGGGCTTCGCCCTCGCCTTTCTGTTCGGCGGGCTCGCCCACCGCCTGCGCCTGTCGCCCCTCGTCGGCTACCTGCTCGCCGGTGTGCTCATGGGCCCGTTCACCCCCGGGTTCATCGGCGACGCCTCGCTGGCGCCGCAGCTGGCGGAGATCGGCGTGATCCTGCTGATGTTCGGCGTCGGCCTGCACTTCTCGCTGCGCGACCTGCTGGACGTGAAGAACATCGCGGTGCCGGGCGCGCTGGTGCAGATCGCTGTGGTCACCGCGCTGGGCTGGGGTCTGGCGCGCCTGATCGGCTGGCCGAACGTGACCGGCATCGTGTTCGGGCTCGCGCTGTCGGTGGCGAGTACCGTCGTCGTGCTGCGCGGCCTCGAAGAGCGACGACTGCTCGACACCTCGCGCGGGCGCATCGCGGTGGGCTGGCTGATCGTCGAGGACCTCGCGATGGTGCTGGCGCTGGTGCTGCTGCCCGCGTTGGGCGGCCGCGAAGGCGGCAGCCTCGGCGGCGCGCTGCTGACGACGATCGCGAAGGTCGGCGGCTTCGTGGTGTTCATGCTTCTGGTCGGCAAGCGCGTGATTCCGTGGATCCTCGAACGCGTCGCCGCCACCGGCTCGCGCGAGTTGTTCACCCTGTGCGTGCTGACGATCGCGCTCGGCGTCGCGTTCGGATCCGCGCACCTGTTCGGCGTGTCGTTCGCGCTGGGCGCGTTCTTCGCGGGCGTCATCCTCAGCGAATCCGAATTCAGCCATCAGGCCGCGAACGAAACGCTGCCGCTGCGCGATGCGTTCGCGGTGCTGTTCTTCGTCTCCGTCGGCATGCTGTTCGACCCGATGATCCTCGTCACCGAACCCGTGAACGTGCTCGCGACGTTTCTCGTGGTGGTGGTCGGCAACGGCATCGCGGCGTGGGCCGTCGCGCGCCTGCTGGGCAAGCCGAGCGGCACGGCGCGCCTGCTCGCGGTCAGCCTGTCGCAGATCGGCGAGTTCTCCTTCATCCTCGCCGGCCTCGGGGTGTCGCTGGGCATGCTGTCCAAGGACGGCCAGAGCCTGATCCTCGCTGCAGCGATTCTCTCGATCATCGTCAATCCGCTGCTGTTCGCCCTGCACGACCGCATCGAGGCGCGCCGCGAGCGCGGCAAGCCGGAGGCGATCGAGGTGATATCACCGCCACTGCCGGATGGCGAACGTCCGCACGTGATCCTGATCGGCTACGGGCGCGTGGGCAGCGAACTCGGGCCGCTGCTGCAGGCACACGACATTCCGCTCGTGGTCATCGACGACGATCTGCCACTGGTCGAACGCGCGCGTGCCGCCGGAATCCCGGCCGTGCGCGGTCACGCGGCGAACCCGGCGGTGCTGTCGGAAGCTCGCCCCGATCGTGCGCAGATGGCGCTGGTCGCGATTCCGAACGCGTTCGAGTCGGGCGAGATCATCGAACGCCTTCGCGAACTGAATCCGACGATCAGCGTGATCGCCCGCGCGCATTCCGATGCGGGGGTGAAGTACCTGCTCGAACGCGGCGCCGACGGCGCGGTGATGGCCGAACGCGAACTCGCGCACAGCCTTGCGGAGATGGTCGGAGCGTTGCCCGCGTTCCGCGGCGAGCGTTCGCTGCCGCCGGCCACCGCCTGACGTGAAGCTCGTCGTGCTCACCGGGGCCGGCATGTCCGCGGAAAGCGGCGTGCCGACGTTCCGCGATGCACTCACCGGTCTGTGGTCGCGTTTCGACGCGGAGCGCCTCGCGACGCCCGGAGCATTCCGGGGCGACCCCGACCTCGTCTGGGGCTGGTACCGCTGGCGCGCCGCGCAGGTACTGCGTGCGCGGCCGAACGCCGGGCACGACGCGCTCGCGACACTCGAATGCCTCGGCCACGATGTGCACGTGGTGACCCAGAACGTCGATGACCTCCACGAGCGCGCAGGCAGCACGCGGGTCGAGCATCTGCACGGACGGCTGCTGCGTTCGCGCTGCGCGGACTGCGGCGCCTGGCGGGAACCCGACCCCATCGTCGCGCCGTACGACGGGCCGGACGACGGCCGGCGCGAGGCGCCTCCACGCTGCGAGCGTTGCACCGGACCGCTCCGCCCCGATGTCGTGTGGTTCGGTGAAGCGCTTCCAGAGCGGGCGTGGGATGCAGCCGTATCGGCGACCGCGGGTGCGGATCGCGTGGTGGTCGTCGGCACGTCGGGACTCGTGCAGCCCGCGGCGTCGTTACCCACCCTGGCGCGACGGCGCGGCGTGCCGGTGCTGGAGATCAATCCGTCGCGAAGCGCGCTCACGCACGATGTCGACGACTACTGGGCGATGCCGGCAAGCATGGGCCTCCTGCGATTCGTCGATTCGCTGGGTGCCGTCTAGAATCCCGGCGGCGCCGGGGAGGCGCATCACCAGGGGATCGAATGCTCAGTCTGTTCAAGACCGCCGCGCTCGCGGCATTGCTCGCCGTCGCCGCGCCGGCGTTCGCCCAGGACGTGACCGGCACGCTCGTGCTCGACGTCAAGCCGTTCCAGTCGGAAGTGACGCTCAAACCGAAGATCCAGTCGCAGCTGGAATCCGGCGGCATCGAATGGGGCCTGAAGGATCACCAGATGGTGGTGACGATGGTCAACAAGCGCTTCATCGATTTCGACATCGCGCACATGACGCGCTACGGCCGCAGCGAGACGCTCGCGCTTCCGCCCGGCGAGTACTCGCTCACCGGTATCGGCCTTGAAATGCACACGGCTTTCAGCCCGGAGAAGGTGCTGGCCAAGGGCGCGTTTGTGAACGCCGACGTCGTGAAGTTCACGATCGAGCCCGGCAAGACGACGACCCTGACGATGCTTCCCATCATCGATCGCGACATGACGTTCCTCGTCGAGTGGTACATGCCGGCGCTGATGACGTCGGTGACCACCGATAGCGCCACGAGCACGCCGGTCGCGATCAATGTCCGCGGGGACACGTCGATCGCATGGCCGGCCTACGACGGCGCGCTGAAGTTCAAGGCGTCGAAGTAGCAAGCGAAGAGGCCGCGGTGTCCCGCGGCCTCTTCAGGTCCGATCAATGCAGCGCGCGCGGAACAGGCCCGTCTGCGCCGCGCGACGGCGGCATGCCAGGCAGCTCCGACGTCACGCGGTCGAACACGAGATGCCCGCCCTCGGTGCGGACGCGCACCGTGTCGCCACTCACGAACTCGCCGGCAAGAATGCGTTGCGCGAGCGGGTTTTCGAGCTGCTGCTGGATGGCACGCTTTAGCGGACGCGCGCCGTACACCGGATCGAAGCCGACATTGCCGAGCAGCGCCAGCGCTTCCTCGGTGACTTCGAGCTTCAGACCGCGTTCGCCCAGGCGCTTGTCCAGCCCGCGCAGCTGGATCTTCGCGATCTCGCGGATCTGCGCCTTGTCGAGCGGATGGAAGACGACGATGTCGTCGAGCCGGTTAATGAACTCCGGACGGAAGTGCGCCTGCACCACGCCCATCACCGCCGCCTTGATCTGCAGGTAGGCCTCCGGCGAGTCGTCGCCCGCAAGTTCCTGGATCTGGTGCGAGCCGAGGTTGGACGTCATCACGATGACCGTGTTGCGGAAGTCGACCGTGCGGCCCTGGCCGTCGGTGAGGCGGCCGTCGTCCAGCACCTGCAGCAGGATGTTGAAGACATCCGGATGCGCCTTCTCCACCTCGTCGAGCAGGATCACGCTGTACGGGCGGCGACGCACCGCTTCGGTGAGGTAACCGCCCTCCTCGTAACCGACATAGCCCGGAGGCGCGCCGACCAGGCGGCTGACGGCGTGCTTCTCCATGAACTCGCTCATGTCGATGCGCACCATCGCGTCCTGCGAGTCGAACAGGAATTCGGCGAGCGCCTTGCACAGCTCGGTCTTGCCGACGCCGGTGGGGCCCAGGAACAGGAACGAGCCACTCGGGCGATTCGGATCGCTCAAGCCGGCGCGTGAACGACGCACGGCGTCCGACACGACCTTGATCGCTTCCTCCTGCCCGACCACGCGGGTGTGCAGGTGCTCTTCCATCCTCAGCAGCTTCTCGCGCTCGCCTTCGAGCATCTTGCTGACCGGAATGCCGGTCCAGCGCGAGACGACTTCCGCGATCTCCTCGGCGGTGACCTTGTCCTGCAGCAGCCTGAAGCCCTTGGTTTCGGCTTCCTGCGCAGCGGCCAGCTGCTTCTCGAGTTCCGGAATGAGGCCGTACTGGATCTCCGACATGCGCGCGTAGTCCTGCCGGCGCTGCGCGGCTTCGAGTTCGAGCTTTGCCGCTTCGATCTGCTCCTTGATCTTCGTCGCACCCTGCAGGGTGGCCTTCTCGGCCTTCCAGATTTCCTCGAGGTCGTTGAACTCGCGCTCGAGCGTGGCGATTTCGCTTTCAAGGTCCGCCAAGCGCTGCTTCGACGCCGCGTCCTTCTCCTTCTTCAGCGCCTCGCGCTGGATCTTGAGCTGGATGAGTCGACGCTCCTTGCGATCGAGTTCCTCCGGCTTGGAGTCGATCTCCATGCGGATGCGCGACGCCGCTTCGTCCATCAGGTCGATGGCCTTGTCGGGCAGCTGGCGGTCGGGGATGTAGCGATGCGAGAGCGTGGCGGCCGCGACGATCGCGGGATCGGTGATCTCCACGCCGTGGTGGACCGCGTAGCGCTCCTTGAGGCCACGCAGGATCGCGATGGTGTCCTCGACCGAAGGTTCACCGACGAACACCTTCTGGAAGCGACGTTCCAGCGCGGCGTCCTTCTCGATGTACTTGCGGTATTCGTCGAGCGTGGTCGCGCCGATGCAGTGCAGTTCGCCGCGCGCCAGCGCCGGCTTGAGCATGTTGCCGGCATCCATCGCACCGTCGGCCTTGCCCGCGCCGACCATCGTGTGCAGCTCGTCGATGAAGAGGATGATCTGGCCTTCGTTCTTGGCGAGATCGTTCAATACAGCCTTGAGCCGCTCTTCGAACTCGCCGCGGTACTTCGCACCGGCGATCAGCGCGCCCATGTCGAGCGACAGCACGCGCTTGCCGCGCAGGCCTTCCGGCACCTCGCCGTTGATGATGCGCTGTGCGAGGCCTTCGACGATCGCGGTCTTGCCGACGCCCGGCTCGCCGATCAGCACCGGATTGTTCTTGGTACGACGCTGCAGCACCTGGATCGTGCGACGGATCTCCTCGTCGCGGCCGATCACTGGATCGAGCTTGCCGCTCTCGGCGCGCGCGGTCAGGTCTACGGTGTACTTCTCCAGCGCCTGGCGTGCGTCTTCCGCGTTCTCGTCCTGCACCTTCTCGCCACCGCGCAGCTTGTCGATGGCCGCTTCGAGCTTTTCCTTGGTCGCGCCCGTGGCTTTCAGCGCCCGGCCGAGGTCCCCGTTGTCCTCCAGCGCCGCCAGCACGAACAGCTCGCTGGCGATGAAGGAATCGCCGCGCTGCGTCGCGAGCTTCTCGGTGACGTTGAGCAGGCGCGAAAGATCGTTGCCGAGGCTCACGTTGCCCGCCTGCCCGGTCACCTTCGGCAGCTTGTCCAGCGCTTCGCCGAGGCGCTCGCGCAGCGCCGCCACGTTCACGCCCGCCTGCGCAAGCAAGGGGCGGGTGCTGCCGCCCTGCTGGTCCAGCAGTGCCACCATCAGATGCACCGGCTCGATCACGCTGTGATCGCGCGCGACTGCCAGCGACTGCGCGTCGCCGAGCGCCTGCTGGAAGCGGGATGTGAGCTTGTCCATCCGCATGGGAGAGTCCTCGGAAACCGGGGGCGGCCATCGACCGCGATGTCCGATAGATGCGGACTATGCCCGGTGATTCAAGCGTCGCGCGCGACCGCTCAGCAGCGCGTCAAATGCGCGCCGTCCACCCGCTCCTTACGCGCCGCCCACCAGACTCCGCCGGATGAGTGCGACCGCCCCGCTGGACCTGCCCGCCCCGCCGCCCGTGCAACCGCACTGGGCGCTGTTCCTCGATGTCGACGGCTGCCTGCTCGATTTCGCCGACGACCCCGACGACGTGCACGTTCCCGACGGCCTGGGCGACGCGCTGTCGCGACTGTCGAGCGCGCTCGACGGCGCGCTCGCGCTGGTGAGCGGACGCCGCATCGCGCAGCTCGATCGGCTATTCCCGGCCCTGCGCGCACCGGCGGCCGGACTGCACGGGCTCGAACTGCGCGAGGCGATCGAGCACGCGCCTGCACTCGACCCGCCGCCGGATCTGCAGCGCGCGCGCGAAGCGGCCGAACAGATCGCCAGCGCGCACCCCGGCGCACGCGTCGAAGACAAGGGCATCGCCCTCGCCCTGCACTGGCGCGCGGCGCCTGCAGCGGCGTCACCGCTGCAGGCGATCGCCGCGGCAGCGCTCACCAATCTTCCCGGCTACCGCCTGCAGCACGGCAACTGCGTGGTCGAGCTCCGACCGGCCCACGCCGACAAGGGCGATGCCGTGCACCGCCTGATGCGCGTCGCGCCGTTCGACGGCCGCACGCCCGTCTTTGCCGGCGACGACCTGACCGACGAGGACGGCTTCGCCGCGGCGAATCGCCTCGGTGGCCTGTCGGTGCGCGTCGGCGACCGCGTGCCGAGCCTGGCCACGCATACGCTGGCCGACACCTCCGCGCTGCGGCAGTGGATCGCCGACGGCGCGATGCGACTCGGAACGATCGCATGAGCACGCTGTCCCTGGGCCTGGTCGGCAACGGCAGCATCGGCGCACTCATCGACCCGCAGGCCCGCGTGGTCTGGGCCTGCGTGCCGGCCTTCGACGGCGACCCGACCTTCTGCTCGTTGCTGTCACCGCGCATCGATGGCGGCGACTTCGCGATCGAGCTCGAGGGCATGGTGTCGAGCGAACAGCACTACATCGAGAACACTGCGGTGCTGCGCACGGTGCTGCGCGACGCGCGCGGCGGCGCCGTCGAGATCATCGATCTCGCGCCGCGCTGGAAGCAGTACAAGCGCTTCTACCGTCCAGTGATGCTCATCCGCACCGTGCGCCCGCTCTCGGGCGAACCGCGCGTGCGGGTGCGACTGCGCCCCCTCGCCGACTACGGCGCGCGCGTGCCGGAGAGCACGTGGGGCAGCAACCACATGCGCTTCGTGCTGCCCGGCTTCACCCTGCGCCTCAACACCGACGCGCCCGTGCGCATGGTCCGCGAGGAAATTCCCTTCCTCCTCGATCGCGAGATCAATTTCATCCTCGGCCCGGACGAGACCTTCACCCGCGCCATCGACGACTACGCGCACGAGGCACTGGAGAAGACGGTCGACTACTGGCGCGAGTGGGTGCGCGCGCTGTCGGTCCCGCTGGAGTGGCAGGACGCGGTCATCCGCAGCGCGATCACGCTGAAGCTCTGCCAGTACGACGAAACGGGCGCGATCGTCGCCGCGATGACGACGTCGATTCCCGAAGCGGCCGACACCCAGCGCAACTGGGATTACCGCTACTGCTGGCTGCGCGATTCCGCGTTCGTGGTGCGTGCGCTGAACCGCCTCGGTGCGACGCGCACGATGGAGGAATACCTGCGCTACGTCTCCAACCTGATTCCGGAGGACGGCCACCTGCAGCCGCTCTACGGAATCGGGCTGCAGCGCGAACTGCACGAGGAAGAGATGCCGGCACTGACCGGCTACCGCGGCATGGGCCCGGTGCGGCGCGGCAACCTCGCCTGGGTGCAGCCGCAGCACGACGTCTACGGCAGCGTGGTGCTCGCGTCGACGCAGATGTATCTCGACCGACGCCTCAACCTGCCGAGCGGCAGCACGCACTTCCGGCGCCTGGAGCGGCTGGGCGAACGTGCGTTCGAACTTTTCGATCAACCGGATGCGGGCCTGTGGGAATTCCGCGGCCGGGTCGAGGTGCATACCTACTCGGCGGTGATGTGCTGGGCGGCGTGCGACCGCCTCGCCAAGATCGCGGTCGCCCTGAAACTGGATGAACGCGCCCGCTTCTGGCGCGAACGCGCCGACGGCATGCACGCGCGCATCAGCGAGCTCGCGTTCGACCCTTCGCGCGGCGTGTTCGTCGAAGGCACGCGCAGCGGTCGCATGGACGCCGTACTGCTGCTGCTCGTCGATCTCGGCTTCGTCCGCGCCGACGACCCGCGCTTCGCCGCGACGGTCGACGTCGTCGGTCGTGAGCTGCGTCGTGGCGACGGCATGCTGCGCTACGTCGCGCCCGACGATTTCGGCGTGCCCGAAACCAGCTTCACCATCTGCACGTTCTGGTACGTGGACGCACTTGCGGCGATCGGCCGCATCGACGAAGCGCGAGAGATGTTCGAACGCGTGCTCGCGCGACGCAATCCGCTGGGGCTGCTGTCGGAAGACCTGTCGCTCGAAGGCAACGAGCTCTGGGGCAACTTCCCGCAGACCTATTCGCATGTCGGCCTGATCAATGCCGCGATGCGGCTCAGTCGACCGTGGGACTCTGAAACCTAGCGTTCCGCCTGCGGGTCGCGGCCATCACGCACTCTCGAAATGCCGCCGTGCATGCTGCGTCGCGCCGGCGATCGCCGGCTGGAGCAGCAGCGCAGGTATCGCATGGGTCGCCTCGTCGTCGTCAGCAATCGTGTCGCACTTCCGGAAGAATCCCGCGCCGGCGGACTCGCGATCGCGCTGCTCGACGCGCTGCGCGAGGACGGCGGCCTGTGGTTCGGCTGGAGCGGAAAGATCGATCCGCATGCGTCGGGCCGTCTGCATGAACAGCAGGACGGCAACATCGAATTCGTCACCATGGACCTGTCTGCGCAGGACCACGAGGACTACTACAACGGCTTCGCGAATCGCACGTTGTGGCCGTTACTGCACTTCCGCATGGACCTCGTGGACTACGACCGCGACACCTACGAGGGCTACCAGGTCGTCAACGCGCTGTTCGCCGGCAAGCTCGCGCCGATGCTCCGCGAGGATGACCTGGTCTGGATCCACGACTACCACCTGATCCCGCTCGCGCGCCTGCTGCGCGACCGCGGCGTCAAGTGTCGCATCGGTTTTTTCCTGCACGTGCCGATGCCGTCGTCGGATCTGCTCGCGGCCCTGCCGAGCCATCAGCGTCTCTTCGACGGCTTCTCGTCCTGCGACCTCGTCGGCTTCCAGACCGAACGCGATCTCGAACGTTTCCAGGACTACGTGCGCCTGTTCGGCGGCGGCCGCGTGATCGAACGCGGCCTGCTGGAAGCACCGAACGGACGCCGCTTCCGCGCCGGCGCGTTCCCGATCAGCATCGACACGCCGCGCATCGCGGAGCTCGCGCGGGAAGCGGCGGCCAAGCCCGGCGTCAAACGCCTGATGTCGAGCCTGTCCGGTCGCGCGCTCGCGATCGGCGTCGACCGCCTCGACTATTCCAAGGGCCTGCCCGAACGCTTCAAGGCGTTCGCGAACTACCTCAAGCGTTATCCGCAGCAGCGGGGGCAGCTGACGTTCCTGCAGATCGCGCCGGTGTCGCGCGGCGGCGTCGCCGAGTACCGGCAGCTGCGCGGCGAACTCGAACAGCTCTCCGGCCACATCAACGGACGCTTCGCCGAGCCCGACTGGACGCCGGTGCGCTACGTCAATCGCAATTACCCGCACGCGACGCTGACCGGCTTCTACCGGCTGGCGAAGGTGGGACTGGTGACGCCGCTGCGCGACGGCATGAATCTCGTCGCGAAGGAATTCGTCGCTGCGCAGGATGCGGAGGATCCCGGCGTGCTGCTGCTGTCGCCGTTCGCGGGCGCCGCGCGTGAGCTGGACGGCGCACTCGTCGTGAATCCCTACGACCTCGACGGCACCGGCGATGCAATCGCGCAGGCGATGACCATGCCGATCGAGGAGCGACGCGAGCGCTGGCGGGGGATGTTCCAGCGCCTGAAGACGCACGACATCACGCACTGGTGCCGGAGTTATCTCCGGGCGCTACGCGGGGACGACCGCGTCGACGTCGACGATAACGTGCCCCGCGCACACGAGCGCCGCTCGTTGCGTCGTCGCAAGGCCGACGCATCACACGACCTGCGCCACCACTGAGCGTCCACGCCACGCGCGCCTCAGCGCAGCGCGGCGATCTTGCGCAGTTCCGACGCCGCGCCTGCCAGCGTGGTGGCAAGACGCGAGACGCCGAGCTCGGAAAGCTCGCGCCGGAGTCGTACCTGCGCGTCGTCGGCAAGGCCCGGACGGACCACCACCAGCGGGAGATTGCCGAGCTCCGTCCCCAGACGTTTGATGACGTAACGCACGTGCGCCAGCCCGCCCGGCGGCACCGACACCAGCACGAGCGCATCGACCTGCGCCGAACGGATGGACTCCACCACGTCCGAGGCGAGCACCGCGGACGACGCGGCGACCCAGTCGACGCGTCCCATGTCCACCAGCTTGCCCAGCATCGCCACGGCGACGTCGTCCACCGCGTCGCGCAATGGAATGGCGAGAACCCGCATGCGATCGCCGCCGACCATGTCGTCCGGACGAATCAGGCGTCGATGCGCGTCGACCAATGCGTGGATCTCGTCGACCACACGCCCGTGGTCGGGCGTCTGCAGCCGGCGCTGACGCAGGTCCTCGCGTGCATGCGCCAGCGTCGGCACCACGATCTCGTCGTAGGCGCGATCGAGGCCGTCCAGTGCGGCGTAGTCGTCGAGCAGGTCGGCGGCCTCGGTCTCGTCCTGCGCGAGCAGGCGCTGGTAGAACCGATGTGCGGGCGCGAGCGGCGGCGTATCGCCGAGCAGCGTGTCGAGGAACTTGAGAAACGGCACGTAGCGTCCGAGCACCACCAGGCAGACCGTCAGCGGCGACGCGAGCACCAGCCCGATCGGTCCCCAAAGCCACGTCCAGAACGCGACCGCGATCAGCAGCGCGGCCTGCGACACGCCCATGCCGCGGCCATAGACCCAGGGCTCGACGAGCATGTTGGTGATCAGTTCCAGCGTGCCGAACAGCCCGACCACCAGGAGTGCCGTCGTCCACTCGCGCGTGATCAGCAGGCTCAGTGCCACCGGCATGAACGCCGCGAGCCACGAGCCGAGGTACGGGATGTAGCGCAGCACCGCCGCGAAGAAGCCCCACAGCAGCGCATACGGCACGCCGATCGCCCACAGCCCGATCGCCACCGACACCCCGTAGCCGCTGTTGACCATCAGCTGCATCAGCAGATAGCGGCTGACCCGCTGACCGGCGTCCTCCAGCGCGCGTGTGGTGTCGGCGAGCTGGTCGACGCCGACGAGCGAGATCACGCGATCGCGCAGGTCTTCGCGGTGGATCAGCATGAATATCACCAGCACGAGGACCAGGCCGAGGCCGGCGAGCGGCTCCAGCAGCGGGCTGGCGATGGCCCACAGCTGCGACAGTCGCACCGGTTCCTGCTGCACGATGCGAACCGGTTGCGCGCGTGCGACTTCGCGCTCGGCCTGCGTCATCGGCGCGGGGCCGCGGCGGTCGAGCTGCACCGAGATGCGCTCGGTGACGACCTGCAGCTTGTCGAGCAGTCCGGTGCGCCCGCGCGCGCGCAACTGCTCGATCTTCGCGGTGACGTTCGGTTCGTAGCGCGGATAGGCATCCAGTAGGCTGCCGATCTGCCGCGTCACCGCCACGCCCGCGCCGATCGCGAGCGCCAGCGCGAGGACGGTCATCAGCACGCTCGACACCACGCGCGACACACCCCGGCGCTCGAGGTAATGCGCGGGCGGCGTCAGCAGGAACGTGAAGAGGATCGCGAGCGCGACCGGAATCACGATCACCTTCGCCCAGTAGAGGAAGGCGAGGACGAGCGCCGCGCCGACGAGCACGGGCAACGCGCGGTGGATGGTGGACGTCTCGGCAGCCAACGCGTTCCCCTGACCGGACGATCCGGCGCCGCACTTATGCACCCCGCCGCGTCAACGGCGCATGCAGCCGCTTGATCGTGCGCCATCCGTACCCCGCGCCGGCAGCGTTCTAAGCTGTGCGGATGTCGCGCGAACGCATCCTGCTCATCGGGGCCTACGGTCAATTCGGATCCCGCATCGCGGAAGCCCTGGCCCGCGACGATGTCGACCTTCTGCTCGCGGGACGCGATCTGGCGCGGGCGCAGGCCTTGGCCGACCGAGTCGGCGCGGCCGGGGGCGCGCGGCTGATCCCCACGCGCCTCGACGTCGAGTCACCGCATCTCGTCGACGACATCGCTGCGCTCGCGCCCACGCTGCTGATCCACACCGCCGGCCCGTTCCAGCGCCGCGACTACCGCGTCGCCGACGCCGCGATCGCGGTGGGCGCGCACTACATCGACCTGGCGGACGGGCGCGAATTCGTCACCGGGATCGATCGCCTCGACGCGCAGGCACGCGCGCGCGGCGTGCGACTCGTCAGCGGTGCGAGCAGCGTGCCGGGACTGTCGGCTGCGGTCGTCGCGGCGCATGCGCCGCGGTTCGCGCGACTGGAGTCGGTCGAGTCCGCGATCAGTCCAGGCAACCGGACCGAGCGCGGGCTGGCGACCACGCGCGCGATCCTGGGGTATGTCGGCCGGCCGTTCCCCGCGCTCGTCGACGGGCAACGCCGCGCGGTGCATGGCTGGCAGTCGTTGCGACGCCTGCGCTTCGACGACGCCGGTACACGCTGGCTCGCGCGCTGCGATGTTCCCGATCTCGACGTGCTACCGCATCGCTATCCCGACCTGCGCCACTGCGACTTCCGCGCCGGACTCGAACTGCGACGCATGCACTTCGGTCTGTGGCTGGTGTCGTGGGCGGTGCGCGCGCGCATCGTGCGCGGCCTCGAACGCCATGCAACTGCGCTGTTGAAGCTGAGCAATCGCTGGATCGACGCCGGAAGCGATACGGGGGTGATGGCGGTGGATCTCGTGGGCACTAGCCCCGACGGCAAACCGCTCCGGCTGCGCTGGACGATCGTCGCCCGCGACGGCAGCGGGCCGCACATTCCGGCGACCGCAGCCGTCGTGCTCGCACGTTGCTGGCGGCATGCATCGCCGCCGCCGGGCGCAGGCGCCTGCGTCGACCTCTTCGATCTCCACGAGTTCATGGCGGCGCTCGATCACCTGCCGATCGCAGCGTCGACGCAGGTGCTCGTCAACGGATGAAGCGCGCGACCGCGTCGGGCGGCGGCAAGGCGCAGGCGGTGTGGCGGCCGAACACGCGATAGCGGTGGCGTGCGAGGAACCGGTAGGCCGGATCGCGCAGCACGCGCGGCGTCATCCGCATCAACAGCGCGGCAATCGACCACGGCGCGCCCAGCGTCGCGAGCACGCGCGCGATCGCATCGGTGTCCGTCCATGCGCGGTCCGTGTCGACGAGCAGGAACGAGACCGGATCAACGGGATCCAGCCCATGTGCGACGAGCAGCGCGTGCCCCGCATCGGTCTGCATCGCCGCGAACCGGAAGCGCGCCTCGCGATCGTGGCGCAGGAGAAAACGCACCCAGCCATTGCAGAGCACGCAGACGCCATCGAACACGATGATCGGCGTTTCAGTCGACATCGAGCCAGCCCCGGTAGTGCACGAGCAGCCCGGCGAGCGGCAGGCCGGCGCGGACATCGAACCGGTAGCGTCCATCCTCTTCGTACTCGACCGCCGCCACATCGCGAAACCACGTGCGCGGCAGCACGACGCCGAAAACGCGCACGCGCTCGACGGTCCAGTGCAGGCGCCCGTCGTCGCAGCCGATGCGGAAATCGAAAGTCACCAGGCCCAATGTTTCGCGCAGACGTCCGTCGTGTGCGCGAAGGCGCGACCGCATGGCGTGGCCGGCGACGTGGCGGGTCCAGGTTTCACCCTGCGTGTCGGCCACGATGTCGACGTCGATACGGCCGCGGCCGGCGGGCGGCAGCCGCGTTGCCGCCCCGCACACGCGCGCGAGCAGACGCGTGCCGCGCGCGACGTCGACCTCGCCCGTATAGCGCTGGGCGCCATCGCGAGCGTGCAAGGCGGCCACCGTCGCGGGCAGGCGCACGTACGCCTCGCCGAGCAGGCGACCGAACAGCGTGTCGGGAATCAGCGAGTGATCCACACCAGCGACGCCATGCGCCCGGTGCGACGGTCGCGCCGGTGCGAGAAGAAGCGCGCCGGTTCGCCGATCGTGCTCAGCTCGCCGCCGTGGATGGCATCGGGAGAGATGCCGGCAGCGACGAGACGGCGACGCGCGAGCGCATACAGATCGACGCGCCAGTGGCCGGCGCGGGTCGCAGCGAACGCGGTCGCCGCGCCGGGATCGCGATCGACGAACGCGTCGTGCACATCGACGCCGATCTCGTAATCAGCAGGCCCCGCCGCAGGACCGAGCCACGCAACGACGCCATCGGGTGACGTGCGCATCGCGGCGATCGTCGCCTCGAGCACGCCATCGGCAAGACCGCGCCAGCCGGCGTGCGCGCCCGCGACTTCCGAGCCGTCGCGCGCGGCGAACAGCACCGGCAGGCAGTCGGCGGTGAGGATGGCGAGCACGACGCCGGGGTCGGACGTCACCGATGCATCCGCCTGCGGCTCGTCGCTCGCGATGTCGCTCGATGCGAAACGCACCACGTCGATACCGTGCACCTGCCGCAGCCAGCGTGGGCGCGATGGCAGCGCAAGTCGATCGACCAGTTCCGCGCGATTGGCGTCGACCGTCGCCGCATCGTCGCCGTCCGCGGCATGACGGTTACCGAGGTTGAAGGTGTCGAACGGGGCCTGCGACCGTCCGGCGCCGAAGCGCAGCGTCGTCAGCCCCTGCACGCCAGGTGGCGCGGGCCAGTCGGCGTGCAGGAAGGCCGTCACCGTGCGCGGTCCTCGTGCTCGCGCTGATCGACGCGCAGGGCGTCGACGAGCGCGCGCAGGTCATCCGGCACCGGCGCGGTGCAGCGGATCGACTCGCCGGACACCGGGTGCACGAACTCGAGCGTCTCCGCATGCAGCGCCTGGCGCCGGAACCCGCGCAGCGCCTCGATGGTTTCCGGCGACGCGCCCCGCGGCAGCTTGAGCGGCCCGCCGTACAGTGGATCGCCCACGATCGGATGCTTGAGGTGCGCCATGTGCACACGGATCTGGTGGGTGCGCCCGGTCTCGAGGCGGCATTCCAGCAGCGTGTGCGCGCGGAAGCGTTCGCGCAGGCGGAAGTGCGTGATCGCGTCCTTGCCGTCTTCGCGCACCGCCATGCGCAGGCGATCGCGCGGATGGCGGTCGATCGGTGCGTTCGCGGTGCCGCCCGACACCAGCGCCCCCACCACGACGGCAAGGTACTGGCGATGCACCTGTCGCGCCGAGAGCTGGTCGACCAGCGCGGTATGCGCCTGCAGCGTGCGGGAGACGACCATCACGCCCGAGGTGTCCTTGTCGAGGCGGTGCACGATGCCGGCGCGCGGCAGCGCGGCGAGCGCGGGGTCGCGATGCAGCAGCGCATTCACCAGCGTACCCGCCGGATTGCCCGCGCCCGGGTGCACGACCAGCCCGGCGGGCTTGTTCAGCACGATCACGTCCGCATCCTCGTAGAGCACGTCGAGGGCGATGTCCTCGGCCGGGGCGTCGGTCTGGATGCCGATCTCGGCCTCGACCGTCACCCGCTCGCCGCCGCGCACCGGATCCCGGGGGCGGACCTCGCGGCCGTCGAGGCGGGCCTGCCCCGCCTTGATCCAGCCGGCCAGCCGCGAGCGCGAATGCTCGGGGAACAGCTCGGCCAGCACGGCGTCGAAGCGGCGCCCGGCGCTGGCATCGGGGACGAGGGCTTCGAGGGTGATCGTGTCGGGCATCGGGAGCTTTTTCCTACGGCCCGGCAGCGCGGGTCGGTTAAGACGGGCCTGCTATTATCCGGCCTTCCTGTCTCCCGATCCGGCATCCGTCGATCCCATGAGCTCAAGCTCCGCCTTCCGCCCGTCGCACGTGTCCCTCTTCCGTGGCATGGCGGTCGCCGTCCTCGCGGTCTCGCTCCTCGCCGGCACCGGCTGCTCCAAGTTCCGCAAGAAGGACGACTCGAACGAGGGCGTCCCGGTGGAAACGCTGTACCAGAAGGGCCACAAGTCGATGACGAATGGCAACTGGTCGTCGGCCGAAGAGACCTACAAGCGCCTGATCGCCCAGTACCCGTACGGGCCGTACACCGAGCAGGCGCTGATCGAGACGGCCTACGCGCAATACAAGGCCGGCCAGCACGACGACGCGGTCAGCACCATCGACCGCTTCATCCGCACGTATCCGACCAACCGCAACATCGCCTACCTCTACTACCTGCGCGGCCTGGTGAACTCCTCGCGCGATGCGGTGTTCCTGCAGCGCGTGTGGCACCTCGATCCGGCGCGCCGCGACCTCGCGACGCCGCAGCAGGCCTATAACGACTTCGGCATCGTCGTCGAGCGCTACGGCAACAGCCGCTACGCCGCCGACGCGCGCGACCGCATGGCCAAGCTGCGCGACATGTTCGCGCGCTACGAGGTGGAGACGGCGCTGTACTACCTGAAGCGCGGTGCCGACGTCGCCGCGATCGACCGCGCCAAGTACGTGCTCGAGAACTACCCGCGGTCGGCGTACCAGGCCGATGCGATCGCGACGCTCGCTGCCGCCTACACCGACCTCGGCAATACCGAGCTCGCCAACGGCGCGCGCGCCGAGCTGCAGAAGGCCGATCCGAACCACGCCTTCCTCAAGGGCCAGTGGCCGGACTACCCGAGCCACCTGCGTCGCCTGAATCCGTTCGGTGGCGACACCTCGACGGTCGGCCACTGACGCTTCGCGCCAGGCTCCACAAAAAACGCCGCCTTCGGGCGGCGTTTTCATTACGACGACGGACGGACGCCGACCTGGGCCGCGACGGCGCGAGACTGCAGCGCCCCACCCACGGAGAAGGCGCATGCCACGTTACGTCATCGAGCGGGACATCCCCGGCGCGGGCGATCTCACGCAGCAGCAGCTGAAAGACATCTCGGCCACGTCCTGCGGCGTCCTGCAGGCAATGGGCCCGCAGATCCAATGGGTCGAAAGCTACGTGACCGGTGACCGCGTCTACTGCATCTACGTGGCGCCGGACGAAGACACCGTGCGCGAACACGCGCGTCGCGGCGGCTTCCCGGCCAACCGCGTGTCGCGCGTCCACAACGTCATCGACGCGACCACCGCCGAGTAGACGGCGCGGTCAGCGATAGCCGTTGCTGATCGGGTAACGGCGTTCGCGGCCGAACGCACGCGGCGTCATCTTCGGACCGGGCGCCGCCTGATGGCGCTTCCACTCGGACGTGCGCACGAGCTTGAGCACGCGCTCCACGGTCGCGGCGTCGAACCCGGCGGCGACGATCTCGTCGCGCGACTGCTCGCCATCGACATGCCGCTGCAGGATCGCGTCGAGCACGTCGTAGGGCGGCAACGAATCCTGGTCCTTCTGGTTGTCGCGCAATTCGGCCGACGGCGGACGGTCGATCACCTGCTGCGGGATTACCGCATCGATCGTATTGCGCCAGCGCGCGAGCGCGAACACGTCGGTCTTGTAGACGTCCTTGATCGGCGCGTAGCCACCGCACATGTCGCCGTAGATGGTCGCGTAGCCGACCGCGTACTCGCTCTTGTTGCCGGTGGTGAGCAGCAGACCGCCGAACTTGTTGGACAGCGCCATCAGCGTGGCGCCGCGGATGCGCGACTGCAGGTTCTCTTCGGTGACGTCGACGTCACGCCCTTCGAAAGTGGAGGCGAGCGTCGCGAGGTAGGCCTCGAACGGCTTCTCGATCGGCAGTGTGAGCAGGCGCACACCCTGCCGCTCGCACTGCTCGGCGGCGAGATCGTTCGACATACCCGCGGTGTAGCGCGACGGCAGGCGCACGGCGGTCACGTTCTCCGCACCCAGCGCATCGACGGCGATCGCGAGCACCAGCGCGGAATCGATGCCACCGGAGAGCCCGAGCCAGACCTTCTCGAAGCCGTTCTTGCGGCAGTAGTCACGCGTGCCCCGCACGATGCCGCGCCAAGCGAGCCCTTCGCGGCTTTCGTCGTCTTCGATCATCCAGCGCACGGGCGAGAAGCGTTTCGTCGCCACGTCGAAGTCGACCAGCAGCCATTGATCGTCGAACGCGCCTGCGGCCGGATGCACGCGACCATCGCCATCCGCCACGACCGATGCCCCGTCGAACACGACATGATCCTGTCCGCCGACGACATTGAGATACGCGATCGCCGCACCCGATTCGGTCGCGCGCTCGGCCAGCAACGCATCGCGCGTCGCGTGCTTGTCGTGCTCGTAGGGTGACGCGTTCGGCACGACGACCAGCTGCGCGCCTTCGGCGACAGTCGCCGCAAGCGGTTCGGGAAACCAGAGGTCCTCGCAGATCACCACGCCGACCTGCACGCCCTCGACGTCCACCACGCAGGTCTCGCCGTTCGGGTCGACGGAGAAATAGCGGCGTTCGTCGAACACCTGGTAGTTCGGCAGCTCGCGCTTGCGATAGGTGCGTTCGATGCGCCCGTCGCGCAGAACGCTGGCGGCGTTGTAGACGATCGCACCCGCGGTTTCGGGCCAGCCGACGACCGCGGTGATGCCACGCGTCGACGCCGCGATCTGCCGGATCGCCTTCTCGCTGTCGGCGAGGAAACTCGGCCGCAGCAGCAGGTCTTCCGGCGAGTAGCCGCAGACCGCAAGCTCCGGGAACACCACGAGCTGCGCGCCGTGCGTGTCGCGCGCCTGAGCGATCAAGGCTTCGATGCGCGTGGTGTTGCCGGCGATGTCGCCGACCGGGAAGTCGAACTGCGCGAGGGCGATTCGCAGGGCCATGGCCACTCCTGTCCAGAGCGGCCGATTTTACGCAGGCGCGTGCGCGGCCCCGTCATCGAGCGGTTCGACCGGCGCCGGCCGGCCGCTGGCATCGAGCGCGATCATGGTGAAGTGGCCACGCGTGCACAGATGCCGCGTGCCGGCATGCGGGTCCTCGGTGTGCAGCTCCACCTCGATGCGCATCGAACTCCGCCCGACGTCGGCCACGCGCGAGACCAGCTCGACGAGCTGGCCCTGCCGCACCGGCACGTGGAAATCGACCTGTTCCGAGCGGGCGGTCACCACCGTGCGGCGTGCATAGCGCGTGGCGGCGATGAACGCCGCCTTGTCCATCCACGCCAGCGCCTGTCCGCCGAACAGCGTGCCGAGATGGTTGGCGTGATCGGGAAACACGATTTCCCAGAGGCGCGCCTCGCGCGGTGCCTCAGAACGCGTCATCGAACGCGACCTGTCCGCTCACGCCGACCTGGTAGGCCGACACGCGGCGCTCGAAGAAGTTGGTGAGTTCCTGCACGTCCTGCAAGTCCATGAAGGCGAACGGATTGCGGCTGCCGAATTCGGGCGTCATGCCCAGCGCCGCGAGACGCAGGTCGGCGACGTATTCGAGGTACTGGCGCATCTCGCGAGGCGACAGGCCATTCACGCCACCGGCCAGCACGTCGTGCGCGAACGCGGCTTCGACATCCACCGCCTCGCGCAACATGGCGCGGACGTCGCGCTCCATCGCGACGTCGAACAGGTCGGGCTCCTCGTCGCGTGCAGTGCGAATCACCTCGAGCGCGAATGCCATATGGCCGGACTCGTCGCGGAAGACCCAGTTGGTGCCGGCCGCGAGACCCGGCAGCAGCCCGCGCGAGCGCAGGAACCAGACGTAGGCGAACGCGGCGAAGAAGAACAGGCCTTCGATGCAGCAGGCGAAGCAGATGAGGTTGAGCAGTAATGTGCGACGATCGCCGCGCGTTTCGAGGCGCTGCAGGCCCTGGATCGAATCGATCCAGCGGAAGCAGAAGTCGGCCTTGGCGCGGATCGACGGGATGTTCTCGATCGCGTCGAACGCTGCCGCGCGCCGTTCTACGTCGGGCACGTAAGCGTCGAGCAACGTCAGGTAGAACTGCACGTGCAGCGCTTCCTCGTAGAGCTGGCGCGACAGGTACATGCGCGCCTCGGGCGCGTTGACGTGCTGGTAGAGGTTCAGCACAAGGTTATTGGCGACGATCGAATCGCCGGTGGCGAAGAAGGCGACGAGTCGCTCGATGAGATGCCGGTCGGCCGGCGTGAGCTTGTCGCGCAGGTCATTGACGTCGATGCCGAAGTCGATCTCCTCCACCGTCCACGTGTTGCGCACCGCATCGCGGTACATGTCGTAGAACGCGGGATAGCGCATGGGGCGCAGCGTGAGGGCGAAGCCGGGGTCGAGCAGGCGTCCAGTCATGGTGATGTCCGACGGCGACGCACTGCGTCGCATGAATAAGGTGCAGGGGCGGCGGACGACGTCCTTGCGTCGCGTCCAAGCGCGCGATCCATTGCGCCGGCGTTCCCTCGACGGCTCCTGCCGTCTTCCGCGCGCCCCTGCATAGGGAAGACGCCGGCGCGTCACCGCGGCCGGCGCATGAGTCGTTTACTGGCAGGCCTCGCAGGCCTCGGGGTTCTCGAGCGAACAGGCGACGGCGGCCTGCGGCGCGACGGTGCTCACCGTCGCCTTCGCGATGCGCGTGGCCGGCCGGGAACGCAGGTAGTACGTCGTCTTCAGGCCCGACTTCCACGCGTACATGTACATCGACGACAGGCGCCCGATGTTCGGGCTCTCCATGAAGAGATTGAGGGACTGCGACTGGTCGATGTACGCCCCGCGCGCGGCGGCGAGATCGATCAGCGCCTTCTGCGGCAGCTCCCACGCGGTGCGATAGACGTCGCGCAGCGCGGCGGGGATCGCCTCGATCGACTGGATCGAACCTTCGCCGAGCTTGATCGCGTCGCGCACGGTCTGCGTCCACAGCCCGAGCTTCTTCAGCTCGTCGACCAGATAACGATTGACCTGGACGAAGTCGCCCGACAGCGTCTCGCGCTTGAACAGGTTCGACACCTGCGGCTCGATGCATTCGTAGCAGCCGGCGATCGACGCGATGGTCGCGGTCGGCGCGATGGCGATGAGGAGCGAGTTACGCAGGCCGTGTTGCGCGATGCGTGCCTTCAGCGCCTCCCACGCGACGGACTGTGTCGGCGTCACGCTCCACAGGTCGAATTGCAGGTCGTCGGCCGCTGCACGCGTCTCCGCGAACGACGGATGCGCGCCGTGCAGTTCCGCGAGGTCGCACGACGCCTCCAGCGCATGCAGGTAGATGCGCTCGGCGATGCGCGTCGACAGTCCCAGCGCTTCCGCCGAATCGAACGGCATCCGCAGCTTGAAGAACACGTCCTGCAGGCCCATCACGCCGAGCCCGACCGGACGCCAGCGCAGGTTCGAGCGACGCGCAGATTCGATCGGATAGAAGTTGAGATCGATCACGCGGTCGAGCTGGCGAACGGCGACCTGCACCGTCTCCGCCAGCTTGTCGAAGTCGAACCCGTGTTCGCCGACGTGCTGCGCGAGATTGATCGAACCGAGGTTGCAGACCGCGGTCTCGTCCGCGCTGGTGACTTCAAGGATTTCCGTGCAAAGGTTGGACAGATGCACGGTGCGACCCGGTCCGACCTGGTTGCAAGTGCGGTTGGACGCGTCCTTGAACGTCATCCATCCGTTCCCGGTTTCGCCCAGCACTTTCATCATGCGAGCGTAGAGTTCGCGCGCCTTGACGGTGCGACTCGCGAGTTCCTGCTGCTCAGCCTGCTCGTAGGCGCGGTCGAACGCGTCACCCCACAGGTCCGGCAGTTCCGGCACCGCTTTCGGATCGAACAGCGACCAGTCACCGTCCGCATCGACGCGGCGCATGAAGAGGTCCGGAACCCAGTTCGCGAGATTGAGGTTGTGGGTGCGACGCATCTCGTCGCCGGTGTTGTCGCGCAGCTCGAGGAACTCCTCGATGTCCGCGTGCCACGTCTCGAGGTAGATGCACGCGGCGCCCTTGCGCTTGCCGCCCTGGTTCACCGCGGCGACGGACGCGTCGAGCGTCTTCAGCCACGGCACGATGCCGTTGCTGCGGCCATTGGTCGAACGGATCAGCGAACCGCGCGCGCGGATGCGGTGGTAAGCCTGCCCGATGCCGCCGGAGAACTTCGAGAGCTGCGCGACGTCGCCGTAGCGCTCGTAGATGTCGGTCAGCGAATCCTGCGGCGAATCGAGCAGGAAGCAGGACGACAGCTGCTCGTGCCGTGTGCCGGAGTTGAACAGGGTCGGCGAGCTCGGCACGTAGTCCAGCGAGGACATCAGCCGATACAGCTGCAGTGCGCCGGCCGCGCTATCGGTCAGCGCGACCGCGATGCGCATGAAAAAGTGCTGCGGGGTCTCGATGACGTGGCGCTTGTGCGGATGCTTGAGCAGGTAGCGGTCGTAGAGCGTGCGCAGGCCGAAGTACTCGAAGCGCTGCGTCTGCGTCGCATCGATCGCGTCGTTGAACTTGCGTGCGTTGGCCTCGACCGCGTCGCGCACGCGGTCGTTGATCAGACCGAGGTCGTGGCCGAGCACGATCGACTGCGAGAACGAATACACGCCGAGCCCGGCGACTTCCTTGTCGATGTACGCGCTGAGCAAGCGCGCGGCGAGGCGCGAGTATTGCGGTTCTTCCGCGGTGAACGCCGCGGCGGTGTGGATCGACAGCTCGTCGAGCTCGCGCGTGGTCGCGCCGTCGTAGATGCCGCCGATGGTCTTGAGCGCGACGCGCATGGGGTCGATGTCGGCGAGTCCCGCACTGCAGCGCTGCACGGCGCGCACGATCTTGGCGACGTCGACCGGCTCGCGGCGGCCGTCGCGCTTGGTGACGGTCATGGTCCCCGGTGCATGCGGCGGCGTCAGCGCGAAGCCCGGCTGGTCGGTGTCGAGCGCGTCGGCTTGGACGTCGGTGAGTGTTTCGGTCGTCATTTTTTCCTCTCCGGTGGCGATGGAGAGGAAGCGAAAGCGGCGCACGCGTCGTCCTGCGCCGGCCCCCGCCCCCTCGGGCGAGCCGGCATCGACATGTTGGAGACGGAAGGTAGCGGACGAGCTCCGCGGACCGACCCGTCCCTCCCACGAGGACGCCTGGCCAACGGCGGCACGCGGCCGCCGATCGAGGCAGGTCTTCGGACTCGTGGACTACGACGACCGGAGTCGCCACCTACTGCGCGTCGCTTCCCAGCCGCTGGGGCCAGTGCCAATGACGCGGGTCGTTTCCACTCACCGCTGCGGGGCAGTTCCGGCTTTGAACCGGATTCCCTTTTAAGCCGGCCCTGGCGGGCGCGGCACCTTCGACGGGCACAACATATGCGGCATGTCCAAGCGCGTCAACACAATATTTTGTAGGCAGGTCTTCTTGACGCCAACGCAGAGACGGGTTGTAGGCAACACGTCCACGCGGGGACTCTTTTCGACAGCTGGCGCCAATCGTGAAGACCCGAAGGGGCGGCGCGCAGGACGCGCGCCGTCGCCACCCGAGGCAGGAGCCGAGTGTGGCGATCGCGACAAACTCGCCCGATCGCGAGCTGTAGATCCGTCGGGGAAGGTGCTTTCTTTTGGTTACCTTTTCTTTGCACCAGCAAAGAAAAGTGACCCGCGCGCGCCAGCGCACGGAACGCTGTTGCTTCCGTCTACAAGCACCATCGCAACCGCATCCAACAACGACGCGCGTTCCAAGGAAACAGGGACACGCGAGGCAACCGCAGCAGCAGCACGTCGCAACACCAACCCCAGAAAGCAGAAAGGCCGCCCGAAGGCGGCCTCTCCAACAACAACTCGGCGAACCAATCAGCCCGCAAGCTTCTTGGCAATCGCCGCACCGAGATCGCCCGGCGACTTCACCGTGGTGACGCCCGCCTCCTCCAGCGCCGCGAACTTGCCTTCCGCCGTGCCCGAGCCGCCCGAGGCGATCGCGCCCGCGTGGCCCATGCGCTTGCCCTTCGGCGCCGACGCACCGGCGATGAAGCCGACCACCGGCTTGGTCACGTACTGCGAGATGAACTGCGCCGCTTCTTCCTCGGCCGAACCACCGATCTCGCCGACCATGATGATGCCTTCGGTCTGCGGGTCGTCCTGGAACCACTTCAGCGCATCGATGAAGTTGGTGCCGTTGATGGGATCGCCGCCAATACCAATACAGGTCGACTGGCCGAGACCGACGTCGGTCGTCTGCTTGACCGCCTCATACGTGAGCGTGCCCGAGCGCGACACGATGCCGATCTTGCCCGGCATGTGGATGTGGCCCGGCATGATGCCGATCTTGCACTCGCCCGGCGTGATCACGCCCGGGCAGTTCGGACCGACGAGCACCGTCTCCGGATAGCCGTTCAGCACGTTCTTCGCGCGCAGCATGTCGAGCACCGGGATGCCTTCGGTGATGCAGACGATGACGCGGATGCCGGCGGCCGCGGCTTCCATGATCGCGTCGGCCGCGAACGGCGGCGGTACATAGATGACGGACGCATCGGCGCCGGTGGCGGCGACGGCTTCTTCCATCGTGTTGAACACCGGCAGGCCGAGGTGCGTCGTGCCGCCCTTGCCCGGGGTGACGCCGCCCACGACCTGGGTGCCGTAGTCGAGCATCTGCTGCGCGTGGAAGGTGCCCTGCGAGCCGGTGAAGCCCTGCACCAGCACCTTCGTGTCCTTGTTGATCAGAACGGACATTGGATTTCTATTCCTGTGTCGGTCGCGCGGATCAAGGCCGCGCGACGTGGAAGTCTCAGGCGGCGTGCTTGACGGCCGCGACGGCCTTCTTCGCACCGTCGTTGATGTCGTCGGCCGGGGTGATGGCGAGGCCGGAGTTGCGCAGCAACTCCTTGCCCGCTTCGACGTTCGTGCCCTCGAGGCGCACAATCACCGGCACCTTGACGTCGACTTCCTTGACCGCCGCGATGATGCCGTCGGCGATCATGTCGCAGCGGACGATGCCGCCGAAGATGTTTACGAAGATCGCCTTCACCTTGTCGCTCGACAGGATCAGCTTGAACGCCTCGGTGACGCGCTCCTTCGTCGCACCGCCGCCGACGTCGAGGAAGTTCGCCGGCGAACCGCCGTTGAGCGCGATGACGTCCATCGTCGCCATGGCGAGGCCTGCACCGTTGACCATGCAACCGATGTCGCCGTCCATCGTGACGTAGTTGAGGTCGTACTTCGACGCGAGCACTTCCGTCTCGTCTTCCTGGCGCGTGTCGCGCATGGCGACGAGTTCCGGATGACGGAACGAGGCGTTGTCGTCCGAATCGACCTTGCCGTCGAGCACGGCGAGATCGCCGTTGGTGAGGATCGCGAGCGGGTTGAGCTCGACCAGCGCGAGGTCCTTGTCCATGAAGAGCTTGAACAGGCCCGTCATGATCTTGGTGAGCTGGCCGACCTGCTTGGCGTTGAGGCCCATCGCGAAGCCGAGGTCGCGGCACTGGTACGGCTGCAGACCTTCGACGTAGTTGATGTGCAGCGTCTGGATCGCCTCGGGCTTCTCGTGGGCGACCTGCTCGATGTCCATGCCGCCTTCGGCCGACGCGATGAACGTCACCGTCTTCGTCGAACGATCGACGAGCACCGATAGGTAAAGCTCCTTCGCGATGTCCGTGCCTTCGGAGATCAGCACCGCATCGATCGGCAGCTCGACGCCGGCGGTCTGGTAGGTCGCCATCTTGGTGCCGAGCATCGCCTTGGCGTACTCGCGCACTTCGTCGTACGACCGGGCGAGCTTCACGCCGCCGGCCTTGCCGCGGCCGCCCGCGTGGATCTGCGCCTTGACGACCCAGAGGTCGCCCGGGATCTGCTTGGCCGCCGCCACCGCCTCGTCGGGCGAGCGGGCGACGATGCCCTTGGGAACGGCGATGCCGTAGTCGGCGAAGAGCTGCTTCGCCTGGTATTCGTGGAAATTCATGCGTCACCGAAGGATGGACGTGGGGCCTCGCGCGCCTGACGGCGCGGCCGGGGTGGGCGCGAGGGGGCCATATTGTCGCCGATCGGGCGGGGCCGGGCCACCCCGACTGACCGGGGGAACGTCCGGAGAATCAGGCACCTATACTCGGCCGACCGACCGCTGGACGCGCGCCGTGCCCTTCAAACCTGCGCTGACCCCGCTCGACGCCGACCACGTCCTCTACCGCGAACTGCGGCTCTTCAACCTCTACCGGGTGCTCGAGGCGGCGCTGCTGGTGGCGCTGGTGTTCGGGCCGACGACGGGCTTTCTCGATCCGCCGCGCTATGCGCTGCTCGCGCGCTCCGTCGTCATCACCTACCTGTTCGTGTCCCTCGTGATGCTGGGGCTCGGGCGCCGCATCGACGTGCGCCTGTCCGCGGGCATCGGCGTTGCCGCTGACCTGTTCTTCGGCATCCTCGCGATGCACGCGCTTCCGTCGGCCGGTAGCGGCATCGCGGTGATGATCCTCTTCAACGTCGGCGCGGCGTCACTCCTGTTGCCGTCGCGCTTCGCCTTCGCCTTCGCGATGGTGTCCATCGCACTGCTGTTCGCGGAGTACGCCTGGGGCGTCATCGACGGCGCGCCACGACGCTCGTTCACCGAGCCGGTGATGTTCGCGATCGGCTATGCCGCGCTCGCGACGGTGATGAACGTGCTGGGCCGGCAGATGCGCGACAGCTACGAGATTGCCGCGCTGCGTACGACCGAGAACGAACACCTCGCGCAGGTCAACGAACTCATCATTCGCCGCCTGCGCACCGGCGTGCTGCTGGTCGACGGCATGGGACGCATGCGCCTCGCGAACGAAGCCGCGACCGCACTGGTCGGCGACGTCGGCGACGAACTGCACGGTTTCCGCGAACTCGCGCTGGCGGTGCCCGAGCTGGGTCGTCGCCTCGCGCACTGGCGCGCGTCCAACGCCGTCGATGAGACGCCGATGCGCGTGGCCGCCGATCAGCCCGACGTCATTCCACGCTTCGCACGCCTCCAGGCCAACAGCGACCAGGCGCTCGTGTTCCTCGACGACACGTCGCTGCTGTCGCAGCACGCCGAATCGATCACGCTGGCGACGCTGGGCCGCTTTTCCGCGAGCCTGGCGCACGAGATCCGCAATCCGCTCGCGGCGATGAGTTACGCAGTGCAGCTGCTGGAGGAATCGGACGACATTCGCCCGGCGGATCGCCGGCTGCTGGAGATCATCCACCAGCACATCGTGCGCATGAACGGCATCGTCGAGAACGTGCTTGGCCTGGCGCGTCGCGAACCGGCGAAACCGGTGGTGATCGAACTGGTGCACTTCGCCGGACAGTTCGTCGACGACTACCTCGTCAGCCATCCCATCGAAAGCGACACTTTGATCAGTGCGTCGACGCAACCGGAGATCAATGCGCTGTTCGATCCGCGCCAGCTGCACCAGGCCGTGACCGTGCTCGTCGCGAACGCGCTCAACTACGGCCGCATGCCCGGCGAGCCGGCGCGGGTGACGGTGCGCGCGGCCATGGACGGCGGCCAGCCGGTGCTGGACGTCATCGATCGCGGCCCCGGCATTCCCGAGCCGATCCGCCACCGCCTGTTCAAACCGTTCTTCACGACCTCGAGCCACGGCACCGGTCTCGGCCTCTACATCGCGCGCGAGCTGTGCCGTGCCAACCAGGCCAGCCTCGACTACGTTCCGACCCCGGGCGTCGGCGGCTGCTTCCGCATCCGCATGAGTGCGCTGGGCCGATGAACCTGCCGCGGCCCTGACAAAAAGGGGACGAAGTGGCCGCAGGCGGTCACTTCCGCTAAGGTGCGCGGCGGAGGAACCGATGGCCGAACCCCGTAGCGCACCCGCCCGCACCGCCCTTGTCGTGGATGACGAGCGCGACATCCGCGAATTGCTGGTCATGACCCTCGGCCGTATGGGCCTGCGCTGCGATACGGCGGCGAACGTCACCGACGCCCGCGCCCTGCTCTCCCGCAACAAATACGACCTCTGCCTGACCGACATGCGGCTGCCCGACGGCACCGGGCTCGAGATCGTTTCCGAGATCAATTCGAAGCACCCGACCACGCCGGTCGCCATGATCACGGCCTTCGGCAACGTCGAGGCCGCGGTCGAGGCGCTGAAGGCCGGTGCGTTCGACTTCGTCAGCAAGCCGGTCGACCTCGGCGTGCTGCGCGACCTGGTCAAGCAGGCGCTGGAACTCCACGAACGCCGCCGCGCCGCCAGCGAAGCCGGCATCTCGTCGCGCCTGTTCGGCGAATCACCGGCCATGGCCTCGCTGCGCGCCACGCTCACCAAGGTCGCCCGCAGTCAGGCGCCGGTCTACATCTCCGGCGAATCGGGCGTCGGCAAGGAGCTCGTCGCGCGCACGATCCACGCGGAGGGTGGACGCGCCTCCGGGCCGTTCGTGCCGGTGAATTGCGGCGCGATTCCCGCCGAACTCATGGAGAGCGAGTTCTTCGGCCATAAGAAGGGCAGCTTCACCGGCGCCCATGCCGACAAGCCCGGCCTGTTCCAGGCGGCCGACGGTGGCACCCTCTTCCTCGACGAGGTCGCCGAGCTGCCGCTGCCGATGCAGGTCAAGCTGCTGCGCGCGATCCAGGAGAAGTCGATCCGCCCGGTCGGCTCGAACAACGAGGTCAAGGTCGACGTCCGCATCCTGTCGGCGACGCACAAGGACCTCGCGGCGCTGGTGGAGGAGGGCCGCTTCCGCCACGACCTCTACTACCGCATCAACGTCATCGAGCTGCGCGTCCCGCCGCTGCGCGACCGCCCGGAAGACCTGCCGGGTCTGGCCGACGTCATCCTCCGCCGCCTTGCAGCCGCCCAGGATCGGGTCATCCCGCACCTGTCGTCCGACGCGGTCGAGGCGCTGCACGCCTATCCGTTCCCCGGCAACGTCCGTGAACTCGAGAACATCCTGGAGCGCGCGCTCGCGCTGGCCGAAGGCGAGACGATCGAGTCCGACGACCTGAGCCTGCCCAAGTCGGCCCCGAAGCCGGCGCCACCGGCGACTCCTGCCGCGCCCGCAGCCGCGCCGCCGCCGGCCGCCCCGGCGGCGGCCGATCCGCGCAACCTCGATCCCCGCGACACCGCGACCAGCGCGCTGCCGTCGTACATCGAGGAAATCGAGCGCGCCGCGATCCAGCACGCGCTGCAGGAAAACCGCTACAACAAGACTCGGACCGCCGCGGCCCTTGGCATCACCTTCCGGGCCCTGCGGTACAAGTTGAAGAAACTGGGGATCGAATAAGCCTGACGCACTGCGTCATGCACCGGCGGGAAGCTGACAAATAGGGGCACCGGGGTTGTCAGCTGAACCATTCCAAACGTGACCGGCGCCGCGAAAGCGTTCCGTCCCGATTGGCACGCCCCCTTGGCACGGGTTATGCGTATGTCCGGATGCACGGACCCACGCACGGCAGACCAAGGATCCGGCGAGTCGTCCGTAGTAGTCCGTGAAGTTCCAAATCCACTCCTAGGGGATACACCATGAAGAAGCAGCAGGGCTTTACCCTCATCGAACTGATGATCGTCGTCGCGATCATCGCCATCCTGGCCGCCATCGCGCTGCCGCAGTACCGCAACTACACGCAGCGTTCGTCCAACGGCGCCTGCTTGGCCGAGGGCAAGGCCTACATGAGCACCGCGGTAGCCGACGCTGCCGACAATCGTGCGCCGGCGACCTTCACCCCGAAGGCCTGTGCAAGCGGCACGACCATGACGACGACGATGTACAACTCCAATGCTTCGGTGGACTTCGTCGCCCAGGTCAAGGGCAATTCCAGCATCAAGAAGGACTCGAAGTGTGAGGCCGGCAGCGGTACATGCCGCTTGCTGCCGTAACGTACGCGCAAGCATGCGTTTCGATGGAGAGCGCCAATTGGCGCTCTCCTTTTTTGTGATGTGCGTGGAGGCAGCTGCGGATGGCCCGACTCGACGGTTGGCGTAACACGGAGCCTGGTCGGTTTGTCCTAATGGGCGCGGTGCTGGTCGCCCTTGGAGCGATCGCTGCCCTGTCGCTTGGCCTCGGTGGCGGCTTCATCCTCGATGACCAACCGAACATCGTCCAGAACGCGGCGCTGCACCTATCACGTCTAAGGCTCGCCGACGTGCCGTACGCGGTCTACAGCTTCCAACCCGGACATGGGTCGCGCATGCTGTCGATGGCCACGTTCGCGTTCGACGGTTGGCGGAGCGGAATGGATCCCCGCGCCTTCAAGGCCACGAACCTCGCGATCCACGCGGCGACCACCATAGCGCTCGCGTGGCTCATCTACCTCTTGCTGATACAGGCGGGACGACCACCTCGGCGAGCCGCAGCCGCAGCACTGGCGCTTGCCGCTTTTTGGGCACTTCATCCGCTGCAGGTGTCGTCCGTCTTCTACGTCGTCCAGCGGATGCAGACGTTGGTGACGCTATTTGCCGTGCTTGCGCTCATCGCGTACGTGCGAATGCGTCAGGCGCAGATCAACGGCGAGCGCAGCCGTGGCTACGCGGTCTACGCAGCACTGTTCATGGTGCTCGGCGTGGCCAGCAAGGAAGACGCCGCCCTATACCCGCTCTACGCGCTTGCCTTGGAAGTGACGCTGCTGAGGTTCACAGCGCGCATCCCGGTCCAATCGCGCGTCCTGCGCTGGAGCTTTCTGGCGCTCGGCGCGATATCACTGATCGTGTTCACGCTATATGTGCTGCCGCACAACTGGCATCAGCAGACGGTGCCAGGCCGGCAGTTCTCCAGCGTGGAGCGACTGCTGACGCAGGCCCGCGTCTTAGTGATGTACATCGGCCAGGCACTGTTCCCCGCCCCGGCCAACCTCCCCTTCTACTACGACACCTTTCCGGTGTCCCACAACGTGCTTGATCCGTGGACGACAGCCGCGTCGATGCTCGTTTTGGCGGCACTCCTCGTCTGGGCGTGGGCCTGGCGCGCCCGCCGCCCCCTGTTCTCTCTAGGGATACTGCTCTTCTTCGCTGGCCACGTGATCACCAGTAACGTACTCAATCTCGAACTGGTATTCGAACACCGCAACCAGTTTCCGCTGATCGGCATAGTGCTCGCCGTTGGCGACCTTTGGGCCTTAGGATGGCAGCACGCCAAATCTCGGCGGCTCGATTGGGCTCTTGCGGCTCTAGCCCTGTGCGTCACGACAGGCTGCACGATCCTGCGTGCTTACGAGTGGGGCGACCCGATCCGCTTCGCGCGCTATTCGGTGTCCATTCGACCTGACTCGCCACGCGCTGGGCTCGCGCTTGCCGGCGCGTACTACGAGGCTTCCCGCGGCGATCCGCGCAGCCCGCTTTACCAGCAAGCTATCGATGCCAATGAAGCAGCCTCGCGGCGCACCGGTACGCCCGCCGGCTACTCGAACGTGGTTATTTACAAGACGCGGCGAGGGGATGTGACCTCGCGCGACTGGGACAACCTTGTGCGGAGCGCGCAAAGGCAGCCGGTCACGCTGCAGGTCCAATTCATGCTTAGCACCATGCTCAACGACGCCGACAACGGCATTCCGCTAGACAGCAAGGGCATGACGGCTCTCATCAACGCCATCGCTCCGCGCGGATCCTTTGGGGCGAACGATTACCGGCGGTTCGGCGCATACATCTATAACAACGGTCAGAGTCCAGCAGACGCGTTGCGCTACCTGAAGCTTTCGGTCGAACTGTCGCCTGAAGGAGACGCGGACACCGAAAGAATGTTCCGCGAGCTGACCGAGGCGGGAAGCGCTGACTGGGTCGCCCGCTTGCGGCAGATACCGCGTACGGGAAAGCAGCGCTAGCAATGGGCTGCGGACAAGGCTGCCGGCGGCTTCGAGCGCGGCAGGCGAACCGGCTCCGCATGAGCGCCGCCGAGTCTGTCGACTGTGTGTCGAGCTTGCCCGCGGGCGCAGTGCACACGAGCCCAACACGGTGCAAGGGCACTACGCAGTTGCGGTGCAGGTAATAGTCACGAATACGACGACTTGATTGCAGAAGGGAGCAAGCGGCGCCTTCGCTCAATGATGATCGGGAGGGCACCGACGAGCGGCGGCGCATGTTATGGATGGAGCGGATCTTGCTGGAAGACGCTCAATCTCGGCGTGGCCACGCTCATGCGCCAACGCGGATTCACCCTTATCGAGTTGATGATCGTCGTCGCGATCATCGCCCTCTTGTTAGCTATCGCGCTGCCTCCTGTCGCAGTCAACAGGTGCGGTCGGTAAGGCGATGGCTATGATCGGCGGCGGCGCGTGCGGCGAGCTTGGCCTACCTGGGTGATTGAGGCGCGGAAGGGCCGAACGACCATGGTGTCTGCAAAACCACGGCAGCGTATTCGCTACGCGGCGCGTGCGTGCTCCGAAAATCCCGGAATCTGCGCAGCGGCGGGTGCCGCAACGGCCGCGCTCAGTTCCTGTTGACGGGCACTAGGGCGGGCGGGGCGTCACTAAAACAAGCTGCGCGCCGGTCAGCTTCGCGCTACGCTCGCGCTCTCCTACTAGGCGCGCATATGAAACGAGCCTTGATTACCGGCATCACCGGCCAGGACGGTGCCTACCTGGCGGAGTTGCTACTTGCAAAGGGCTACGAGGTCCACGGGCTAAAGCGGCGTGCGTCGTCGTTCAACACCGAGCGCATCGATCACCTTTACCAGGACCCCCACGACGCCGACCGGCGCCTCGTCCTGCACTATGGCGACCTCACGGACGCAACCAATCTCATCCGCATTCTGCAGAACGTGCAGCCGGACGAGGTTTACAACCTCGGGGCCCAGAGCCACGTCCAGGTTTCGTTCGAGACGCCCGAATACACCGCGAACGCAGACGGTGTGGGAGCTCTGCGCCTACTAGAGGCGATTCGCATCCTGGGGCTCGAGTCGAAGACGAGGTTTTACCAAGCATCCACGTCCGAGCTTTACGGCAAGGTGGCTGAAACACCCCAAACGGAAACAACGCCGTTCTACCCGCGCTCGCCCTACGGTGTCGCCAAGCTCTACGCCTACTGGATCACGGTGAACTACCGCGAAGCGTATGGCATCTATGCGTGCAACGGCATCTTGTTCAACCATGAATCGCCCATTCGTGGCGAGACTTTCGTGACACGCAAGATCACGCGCGCGCTCGCGCGGATTCATCTCGGCCAGCAGGATCAGCTCTATCTGGGCAACCTCGACGCGCGACGCGACTGGGGCCACGCGCGGGACTACGTCGAAATGCAGTGGCTCATGCTGCAGCAGCCCCAGCCCGAGGACTATGTGATCGCCAGCGGGGTGCAGCACTCCGTGCGTGAGTTCGTGGAGCGGGCTGCGGCGGCGCTCGGCATCACGGTCGCCTGGACGGGTACTGGCGTCGACGAACGCGGCGTCGTCAGCCGCGTCACCAGCGACTCGCAGGCGAAGGTTGGACAAGTGATCGTCGCGATCGATCCGCGCTACTACCGTCCCACCGAAGTCGACACCCTTCTCGGTGACGCCACCAAGGCACGCATCCAGTTGGGTTGGCAGCCGCGGATCGGTTTCGAGGCCCTCGTCAATGAAATGGTTGCTGCGGATCTGCAACTGGCTCAGCGGGACGCCCTTGTGACGGGCGCTGGCTTCCGGGCAAACATGCCGCAGGAGTGAGCGGATGACGGCATTCGACCTGGGACGCAAGGTTTTCGTGGCCGGGCACCGCGGCCTTGTGGGGAGTGCCGTGGTGCGCGCACTCCACGCGCAAGGTGCGCGGCCGCCAATCGTCAAGGGGCGCAACGAGCTCGACCTTGCCGATCAGGCTGCGGTGGACGACTTCTTCTCCAACGAGCGTCCTGACTATGTCTTCCTGTGCGCAGCGCACGTAGGCGGAATTCAGGCCAACGCGAGCTTTCCCGCGGAGTTCATTCGCAACAACCTTGCGATCCAGACGAACGTGATCCACTCGGCGTGGAAGCACGGCGTAAGCAAGCTGCTTTTTCTGGGGTCGTCCTGCATCTACCCAAAGTTCGCAGCACAGCCGATCCGGGAAGATGCGCTTTTGACGGGCGCCCTCGAAGCGACCAACGAAGCCTATGCCATCGCGAAGATTGCCGGCCTCGCCATGTGCCAAGCGTATCGGCGCCAGTACGGATTCGATGCGATCGTTCCCATGCCCACCAACCTGTACGGTCCGGGCGACAATTACGACGCCGACGGCTCACACGTCGTCGCGGGTCTGATCCGTCGCTTCGTCTCGGCGGTACAGACAGGCGATCGCGAGGTTGTCGTGTGGGGGACGGGAACACCTCTGCGCGAGTTCCTGTACGTGGACGACCTCGCGGATGCGCTCATCCACCTGATGCACCATTACGAGTCCGACGAGCCCATCAATGTCGGGACCGGGCAGGAATTGAGCATCGATGAGCTTGCGCGGCGAATCGCCGCCGCGTGTGGCTTCACGGGAACGGTCACATTCGACGCGAGCCGTCCCGACGGCACGCCACGCAAACGGCTGGACACATCCAAGCTGGATGCAATGGGATGGCGCGCGCGGACGGACCTGGACACAGGCCTCCGCCGTACGGTGGCGGCTTACCGCCAGTTGCTCGAATGAAAGCGACAGCGAGCGCCGCGCACATCCTGTCCTCGCTCATCGGACACCGTGGTCGCCACTTGCTCCGCGACGGGGCGTGGTCCGCTGTCGCCAAGGCTGCGAGCGCCGGGAATTTGCTGCTCTCGGTGCCCCTCGCGCTCGCGTCACTCGGCCCCCTTCGATTCGGCGTCTGGGCGACTCTCGTTTCACTAACTACGTTCGGCGGCTTTCTCGACTTCGGTTTCGGCAACGGCGCGATGAACCTCGTTGCCGGCGCGCGCGGACGAGAAGCACACGAAGAAGTGGGAGTGATCGTAGATGCCGCGCGCCGCTCGCTGTTACGGATCGCTGCCAAGGTCGCGATCGTCTCGGCAGCGTTGGTGCTCCTGCTGCCATGGGGGCGTCTGCTGCACCTCCCGGAGATTCCGGAGCGCGAATTGCGACTGTGCGTGGCCGTTGTTGCGAGCGCGATCGTTGTAGGCATTCCGTTGAATCTCTCCACTCGCGTTCTTTTGGGCATTGGCGAGGGCGGGCGGGCGTTTCGCTGGCAGGCGCTCGCGCAGGCCACTTCACTGGCACTGATCGCACTTATCGCGCAGCACACCTCGAGTCTTCTGCTTCTGGTAACAGCGGCGGTCGCTGGGCCATTGCTAGGAGCAGTGGCGTCCACCATCGAATTGACGACGCGACTGCCTCCATGGAACTCCGCCGCCAACCTGCACGATCTGGAAACACGGATCCGCGGGGAGGGACAGCTGTTCTTCGTGTTGCAGCTGGCGGCCGCTGTCGCTTTCGGCCTCGATCTCACATTGATTACCCGCTTGGCCGGTCCCGAAGCCGCGGGCGGCTTCGCTGTCGTGCAACGCGCCTTCTCGATCGTTTCCCTGTCACTTGGCCTGCTGTGGGCGCCGCTCTGGCCCACGTATCGACAAGCTCTTGCAGCCGGCCACCGGCAATGGGTGTCAACTACGCTTCGGCGCTCCGTGATCGGCGCGCTGCTGTATGCGGTCGTTGCTGGCAGCATCCTGGCCGTGGGACTGATGTTAGGCCGTGAACACGGAGTCGCCGTGCTGCAGCAGGCCAGTACAGGCCTGATCCTCGGCTTCGCACTCTGGACCGTCGCCGACGCAGTGGGCGGGGCGATTTCCACGTTCTTCAACGCGGCCAGCGTCATGCGGTACCAAGTCATCGTCGCGCTCGTGCTGGCTGCCGCGTGCCTCGCCGCCAAGGCATGGGCGATCGGTCGTTTCGGTGCGACTGCGGCCCCCTGGGCAACTTTTTTCGTCTACGTTTCAATCAGTCTGTTCCCGACGGCGCTGCTCGGCCGATGGCTTGTCCGAAACGCTTTCCTGAAGAAACACTATTAAGAGCTGCGCATGTATCGCATACCTGTCTACCAGCCGGACCTTTCGGGGCGCGAACGTGAGTACGTGCTCGACTGCATCGACAGCACGTGGATTTCTTCGAAAGGCCGCTTCCTGGGCGAGTTTGAACAAGCCTTCGCAAATTGGACCGGAAGTCCGCACGCCGCGGCGGTTTCGAACGGAACGGTCGCCCTCCACCTTGCGCTTCTCGCCGCTGGCATCGGCCCTGGCGATGAGGTGCTCGTCCCCACGCTCACCTACGTAGCGTCCGTCAATGCGATCCGCTATGTCGGCGCAACCCCGGTCTTTGTCGACTCGCTTGCCGATACGTGGCAGCTATCGTCCGCGTCGCTTCTGGACCACGTCGGCCCGCGGACGCGCGCCGTGTTGGCGGTGCACCTGTACGGCGGGAGTTGCGACCTGCATGCGCTCGCAGCGGTTTGCGAACAGCACGGCCTGGTGCTGATCGAGGATTGCGCCGAGGCGATAGGAACGCGATACCAAGGTGCCCACGTCGGAACCTTCGGCCTGCTCTCCACGTTCAGTTTTTTCGGCAATAAAACGATCACGACGGGCGAAGGCGGCATGGTGCTTTCGCGCTTGGCGGACGTGGACGAGCGTGTGCGCCATCTCCGCGGCCAAGGACTTGCCCCGGATCGCGAGTATTGGCACGACGTGGTCGGTTACAACTACCGCATGACGAACATCTGCGCGGCGATCGGCGCCGCGCAGCTTGAGCGCATCGATTCGATCCTGGAGATGAAGCGGCGCCTTGCAGACGCATACCGCCAACGCCTTGCGGATACGCCCCTCACCTTCCAGGCGCAGACGACCGGTGAAGAGCCGTCCTACTGGATGGTGACCGTGTTGACCCCAACAGCGGAATTGCGCGATCCACTTCGCACCCACCTCGCTGAAGCCGGTGTCGAAACCCGCCCCATCTTCCACCCCGTACACACCATGCCGATGTACCGGTCGGGGGAGGAAGCATTTCCGATTGCAACGGACATCGCCGCACGAGGAATCAACCTGCCCAGCTGGCACCGTCTTCCAGACGACGCGCTTGACACGATCTGCGACCACATCCGCAAGTTCTTCTCCGCCCGATGAAGCTGATCTTTGGCGCTGGCGGCGTGCCAAGCGAACTCATGTGGCTGCTTGCGCAGGAATCGGCACGCTCGTGCGAGTGCATCTTCGTCACACGCGAACCTTCACCCAGCCAGCGCGGCCTCCCTGCGGAATTCGGCGAGTGGATGGCCGAGGACGACGCTATCTCGCGGCTGTCCGACGTGGACGCTGAGGCATATATCGCGGTGGGCGACTGCCGGATTCGCCAACGTATCCATGAGCGCGTCCGACATGCGCGCTGGCGCTTTCCCGCGGTAACGCACGCACGCGCCAGTCTGGATAGCAGGCCCGGTGCGGCACTCGTGGGCGACGGCAGCATCATCTATCCGATGGCGTCGCTGACGACCGGCATCAAGCTCGGTGAATTTGTGCAGGTCAATCCCGGTAGCACCATCGGCCACGGTGCGCAGGTGGGCGACTATGTGACGGCGTGCCCGGGCGCGCACATATCGGGAGACGCACGAATCGGTGCAGGCACCTTCGTCGGCGCAGGCTGCGTCATCCTCGAAGGCGTTCGTGTCGCGTCCGGCTGCGTACTCGGAGCCGGCGCCGTCGTGACACGCGACATCGACGAAGCGGGAACGTGGATCGGCGTGCCTGCCCGGCGGCAGACGCCTCGGGCATGAAGATACTCGTTCCGCTCCACGGTTTCGTCCGATGGAATGGCGGGCTCGACCTCATCCGCATGATCGTGGCGGCACTGGCCCACGCCCCGGACACCGTGGAAATCCACTACGCGCTTCCCAAGCCCTCATGGAAGCGGCGCTGGCTCGACCGCCTTTCGCGCAACCTCGGAATTTTCGCCAGCCCGCAGAAGCGCGCACTTCTCGCGCGCGGCAGCCAGGATGCACTGCTGGTTACCGCCGAGAAGATGATCGGGGCAACGAACTGTGCAAGGATCGGAACGGGCGCAGCCGACATTGCGCGGCACGCGAACGGTATCGGCGCCGACATCGTCTTCCCATCGTTCCTTGCCCTTCCACAGCGTTCGCCGCCCTGGACCGGTTACGTGTTCGACTTTCAGCACATCGATATGCCCGACTTGTTTTCGCCGAGAATCCGGCGACGTCGCGACCGGGCGTTCCGCCGCATCGCACGGGCAACCGGGGGGCTGGTAGTCAACTCCAGGGCGGTCGCGGACCAGTGTGTCGCGCTGCTGGGAGTCCCGCGCGAGCGAATCCTCGCCATGCGCTTTACGCCCTATGCGCTTCCGGAATGGTTCGACTGCGATCCAACGAGCGTCCGCGCCAAGTACGCCATCGGTGATGACTTCGTGCTGGTGTGTAACCATTTCTGGAAGCACAAAGACCACGCGACCGCCCTACGCGCGTTTGCCAGCCTGATCCGTATCGATGAGTTTCGGGAGTGGCAACTCGTGTGCACGGGTGACCCGGTCGACTTCCGCGATCCCGAGCACTTCCGGGGCCTCGTGTCGCTCGCCAGCGAGCTCGGCATCGCTGATCGCCTCCATGTCCTCGGACTGGTGCCGAAGCCGGAGCAACTTGCGTTGCTCCGCAGCTGCCGTGTGCTCTGGCAACCAACGCTTTATGAAGGTGGCCCCGGCGGCGGCGCGTGTTACGAGGCGATGGGGCTCGGAATCCCTACCATTCTTTCCGACATTCCCGTCAACCGCGAGATCACGGAAGGCCCCTGCGCATACTTCGTACCCGGGTCGGCAAGTGACCTCGTCGCGCAGACAACCACCCTGCTCTCCACGTCACCCCACGCCCTTGATCGCGAAGCGGCAATCGAAGCGGGGAAACGTCGCTTACGACTCCTCTGCGACCAGCTTCTCGCGTATTTGCAGGCGCGAGTGCAGCAGCCGCGATGACGCGCATCAGTATCGTCATTGCCACGTATAACGCGGCGGATACGCTCGAGCGTTGCCTCGATTCCATTACCTCGCAACTGGGCGCCGATGCCGAGGTGATTGTCATCGACGGTGGTTCTCACGACGGTACGATTGAGGTCCTTTCGGCGCGACAGCGCGAACTGGGCTTCTGGCTGTCGGAGCCGGATAAGGGGCTGTATGACGCGTGGAACAAGGGCGTCATGCGGGCCCAAGGTGATTACATTGCATTCCTAGGTGCCGACGATGCATTAGAGCCCGGCGCAGTCCGGAGGCTGTGCGAACTCACGTCGTGCGGAAGCGACCTGATCAGCTTCAAGGGGAAAGTGGTTGCAGCGGACGGGCGCTCACTTGGCGTGATCGGGAAACAGTGGAGCTACCGCGGTGTCGCCCGTCGCATGGGAATTTGTCACCCCGGCGCATTGCATGCGCGACGCCTCTTCGGCCAAGTCGGACTATTCGACCCGCGGTATCGCGTCGCGGCAGATTACGAATGGATGCTACGGCTGCCGCCGTCGACTACGGCAACGTTTGTGGACGAGGTGCTGGTCAGGATCCAGGACGGCGGCGTCAGCCGCAAAAGAAAGCTCGTCACCATGAAGGAATATTGGCGTATCCAGAAAGACTGCCCGCGGCTTGGACTGATGTGGGCATCTTGGGTATTTGTTGACCGCATGTGGCGACCCTATGTTGCGCGTGCTTTGAGGATGCATTACTGACATGCGCATCCTGTGTCAGACGAGCCGCCGTCCGAACACGGACACCGGGACTGAATGCTGCGGCCGCATTTCTGGGTCGTCCGAAATCTCGACTCGGAACAGACTGTCGAGGCGCGTCGATGCCGGAGATCACCCGTCCCCGGCCCGATCTCCCAGCGCAAGACGCGACCACCGATGGACATGATTAGCGTCGTCATTCCGGTATATCGGGACGGCGCACGTGGCGTCTCGGCGGCCCAAGCCATACTCGATCAGGTGGTTCCCGCCGGCTGCGAGCTCGAGGTCGTTCTCGTTGATGACGGATCGGATGACGATACCGCCGAACTATTGAAGCGCTGCGCGGACGAGCGCGTGAGGCTGCTGTCGCTGCCACGCAATGCCGGCCGATCAGCAGCACGCAATGCGGGAGCTGCTGCCGTGCGAAGCAGCATCATCGTGTTCATGGATTGCGACTGCGTGCCTGTCGACAGGCACATGATCGAAGCCCATTACGCAGTACTCACCGCTGGCGCCGTTGCAAGTACAGGTGAAGTCACCGGCCGCGACTCGGGATTCTGGTCGCGATACCAGACGATGGCCTCCGCGCGCCGCGCGCGGCAGCATGCGCAAGGCGTTACACACGCCGGAAGTTCGCAGAACCTTGCGGTGCTGCGCGATGCGTTTCAGCGTGTCGGTGGTTTCGACACGGGGTACCGACGCTACGGCTTCGAGGATCGCGATCTGCTGCTGCGTCTCGCGACCTGGGGCCGCGTCGAGTGGGCCGGACGAGCGCGTGTGAGGCACCTCGACGAACTTACACTCGTTGGTGTCAGCGCTAAGATGCGCGAAGCGGGTGGACCTTCGGCGGCCGAATTCGCCCGTCGCTTCCCAGAGGCATACATCACGCTTGGTTATGCCGCGATTGATTCGCGGCGGCACCCATCCTTAAGGCTGATTGCGCGCATCGCAGAACCGCGGCTCTCGTGGCTGGCCGCCAGCGTCGATCACATGCTACGCATCCCGATGCCCTTCGCGTTCAAAGCAGCCGCGGTACGGCTGGTGAGTGCATTGAGCTTCTGCGTTGGCACAGCGACATCGGAGTCGTAAGCGTGGCCTGACGATGTGCTTCGTCGAGGCGAACTTGCGTCAAAGTCCGCATTGGGGTTCGAGAATCTGACGAATCTCGTTGTCGAAGCGCGACCATGCAAAGGCCACGGCCGAGCTGCGGCAACGCTCACGGTCGTGGCGGCCCTCGAGATGTCGCAGGACCACGGCAATCATCTGCGGGTAGTCCTCTGGCGGGAGAAGTGCCCCGGTGTCAGGCGTGATCGCATCGCCAACACCGCCGACGTCAAACGCGACGGTCGCTAGGCCGTGCGCTGCGGCCTCGATTGCGACCATACCGAATCCCTCGACGTCGTTCTTGACGGCACGTACCGGAAAGACGTGAAGGTCAGCACCGGCATAAGCGTCGTCGAGAGCGTCGTCACTGCACGGGCCCAGCAGTCGCACAGCGGATGCAACGCCGGCGCGAGACGCGGCCTCCAGCAGTGCCGCGCTTCCCCCGCCAACGCGGTGCAGCGCGTCCGGTGCTTCGTTGCCGATCACGGCCAACACAACATCGGGCCGCGCGCCTGCGATCGCGGGCAACGCGTTCGTGACGAATTCCAACAGGCCCTTGCGTGCGGTCAGGCGGCCGACGGATAGCAGCACGGGCGCATCACCAAAACCGTACTGGGAACGGAAGCGTTCCCGTCCGCCGGGTCGCGGCGAAGCGAGATCGGTGCCCGGATTCACCACGCTCAACCGTGCGGCCTGCACGCCGTTCGCCATTGCGATGCTGGCCGTATTCCGACTATTGGCAACCACGACGTCCATCGCCCGGATCGCAGGAATCCATAGCGATCGGTAGATAACGTGAGGTGCGATCAAATCGAGGCCGTGTACGTAGGCTGCGCTTCGGGCGCCTACGGCGCGGGCCGCCATCCAAACCATCGGTGCGGTCAGGCCGCTGCCGGCAACGACGAGCTGCGGCCGTACGCGCCGCGCCGTAGCGATCGCCGAAACCGCTGCCGCCGGCACGAACGCGCGGAGCGGCGCCGGCGCGACTTCACAGACCGGCAGTGGCGCGAGCAACGACTCTGCACCCGAGGGGCCTACCACCTCGACGTCGGCCCACTCGGCCAGTCCGCGGACCATGCGGAGATTGAGTTTCTCCATGCCACCGAGCAACGGCGGCAGGTTTCGCGTCACCAGCAGGATGCGTGGCCGCGACAAATGCCTAGCCGTCGCGCCGGTAGGTGAGGCTCGTAATCTGCTCCGACACGAGTCCAATAAGGAACACGATGACCGCAGCACTGAACAGGAGGGCGCTCATATTCGTAAAGCGATGTTGCGTGCTGAACGTATAGGCGTAATACGCAAGCCCCACGCTTCCGAACGCCACGGACACCGGTGCGAACAGCTTCAACGGCGAGTAGAGCGTCGCGATCTTGAAAATGATCAGCAGGAAGCGCACGCCATCGCGCAGCGGTCGAATGTGGCTTCGGCCGACCCGTCGCGCTACCGGGACAGGCACGTACGCCACTGGATATCCGCTGCGGAAAAAGGCCATCGTGCAGGTCGTCGGATAGGAGAAGCCGTTAGGGAGCAGGTGCAGGAACTCGCGAAAGCGATCGGCGCGCACCGCACGGAATCCCGAGGTGAGATCGAGGATACGGTGGCCGGTCATCCAGCTGGCCAGCCTGTTATACAGACCGTTCGCCAGGCCTCGACCCCGGCTGGCTTGCCCGGTCGCATTCCGAGCCCCGACCACCATGTCGTAACCGTCGCTGAGCTTGGCGAGCAGTGCCTCAAGATGGACGCCGTCGTGCTGGCCGTCGGCATCCATGAATACGATGACCTCGCCCGTCGCGGCACGGGCACCGCGCTTTATTGCGGCGCCGTTGCCCATTGAGTAGGGCGCACGGACGACACGAGCGCCGTGTTCCGCGGCGATGACTGCGGTCCGGTCGGTCGACCCGTCATCGGACACGATAAGTTCTGCATCCGGCCATAGCGCGCGCAGGCCCGGCAGGGTGCGGGCCAAGCCCTGTTCCTCGTTTTTTGCTGGCAGAACGACAGAAACGCGCATTGGCGACCTGCAGGGGGGACCGGCGGCTAGCGTGGCGCGTCACGCGCCTGTGCGCAACGCGTGAGGGTTGGACAGCAGCTGCGGAGCCGGCAACTGGCCTACCGACCCCGCTTCTGGGGACGGAAGGCCGTCCCGTCAGGACCGTCAAAAAGCGGACGCGTCCGCACAGCTTCATGCTGTTTTTGCGCTAGAGTCGGTAAAGGGGCTGGAAAAGGGTCAACATGAATACCGCCGTCGCCGCCAATCTGGTGGGCATCACGGGCATTGCCCGTCGTCTGGTTCTCGACGGCGCGCTCGACGAGAGCGTCGCCCGCGAGGCCATGGCCGCTGCGACCGCCGAAAAGAAGCCGCTCGCGACCTATCTGTCGGATCGCCGGCTCGTTTCGGCCGCGAGCATGGCCGCCGCCAACTCCGTCGAGTTCGGCGTTCCTCTGCTGGATGCGAACGCGTTCGACCCCGGCCAGTCGGCGATCAAGCTGGTCAACGAAGAGCTGTTGCGCAAACACGGCGTCCTGCCGCTGTTCAAACGCGGCAATCGGTTATTCGTGGGCGTTACCGATCCGACGAATTCGCACGCGCTCGATGAAATCAAATTCCAGACCAATCTCGCAGTCGAAGCGATTCTGGTCGACGCGGACACCATCACGAGGTGCCTTGATCGGTGGGCTGAGACGTCGGATAGCCTGAGTGAGGGCGGCGACGACGACGAAGGCCTGGAAAACCTGGAAGTCGGCAAGGACGACGATCTTGGCGCGAGTGGCGACTCCGGCGTCGACGCCAAGGGTGACGACACGCCGGTGGTGCGCTTCGTGAACAAGGTGCTGGTCGATGCGATCCGTCGCGGCGCGTCGGACATCCATTTCGAGCCGTACGAGACGGACTACCGCGTGCGCATGCGCATTGACGGCATCCTCAAGCAGGCCGCGAAGGCGCCGCAGAAGCTCGGTACGCGTATCGCCGCGCGCCTGAAGGTGATGGCGCAGCTGGACATCGCCGAGAAGCGGGTTCCCCAGGACGGCCGCATCAAGCTCAACCTGTCCAAGACCAAGCAGATCGACTTCCGCGCCAGCACCCTGCCAACCCTGTTCGGCGAGAAAGTGGTGCTCCGTATCCTCGACGGCAGCGCGGCGAAGCTCGGTATCGACAAGCTCGGCTACGAGGACGACCAGCGCGACCTGTTCCTGTCGGCGATCGCCAAGCCGTACGGGATGGTCCTCGTGACCGGCCCGACCGGCTCGGGTAAGACGGTGTCTCTCTATACGGCGCTGAATATCCTCAACGACGAGACGCGCAACATCTCAACGGTCGAGGACCCGGTCGAAATCCGCGTGCCGGGCATCAACCAGGTGCAGCAGAACCAGAAGCGCGGCATGACCTTCGCGGCCGCGTTGCGCAGCTTCCTGCGCCAGGACCCGGACGTGATCATGGTCGGCGAAATCCGCGACCTCGAAACCGCCGAGATCGCCGTCAAGGCAGCGCAGACCGGCCACATGGTGCTGTCGACGCTGCATACGAACGACGCGCCGCAGACCGTGTCGCGCCTGATGAACATGGGCATCGCGCCCTTCAACATCATCTCCTCGGTGTCGCTGGTCATCGCCCAACGCCTCGCCCGGCGCCTGCATGACTGCAAGCGGCCCTCGCAGCTGCCTGAGCACGCGCTCATCGCCGAAGGGTTCACGCCCGAAGAAATCGCGACGGGCTTCACGGTGTACGAAGCTGTCGGTTGCCCCGACTGCACGGAAGGTTACAAGGGGCGGACGGGCATCTATCAGGTCATGCCGATGACCGAAGAGATTCAGGCGATCATCCTCGAGGGCGGCAACGCCATGCAGATCGCGGCTGCAGCGCAGCGCTCCGGGATCCGGGACCTGCGCCAGTCGGCCCTGCTGAAGGTCCGGAACGGCGTCACCAGCCTTGCCGAAATCAACCGCGTCACAAAGGATTAAGGGACTGAGCCATGTCCGCGAGCCGCTCGACAGCCAAGACCACCGCCCGCGCCGGTGACGGAATGCAGACCTTCACCTGGGTCGGCAAGGACAAGCGTGGCGTGGTGATGAAGGGCGAGACGCCCGCGAAGAACATCAACCTCGTCAAGGCGGAGCTGCGTCGCCAGGGCATCACTCCGCAGACGGTGAAGCCGAAGGGAAAACCCCTGTTCGGCGCCGCCGGCAGTGCGATCAAGGCACGTGACATTGCGATCTTCAGTCGTCAGATCGCGACCATGATGAAGTCGGGCGTTCCGATCGTTGGCGCACTGGAAATCATCGCGAACGGCAACAAGAACCCGCGAATTCAGAAGCTGGTCAACACGATCCGCGCCGACATCCAGGGCGGCCAGTCATTCTCGGAGGCGTTGGGCAAGCATCCGGTCTATTTCGATGAGCTTTACCAGAATCTTGTGCGCGCCGGCGAATCGGCAGGCGTACTCGAGACGGTGCTCGACACCGTTGCGACGTACAAGGAAAACCTTGAAGCGCTTAAGAGCAAGATCAAGAAGGCCATGTTCTATCCGATCATGGTCGTTGCCGTGGCCCTTCTCGTCAGCGCGATTTTGCTGGTATTCGTCGTTCCCCAATTCGAAGACGTATTCAAGAGTTTCGGTGCGGATCTACCTGCATTCACTCAGATGGTCGTGAACCTGAGTCGATTCATGGTGGCGTGGTGGTGGTTGATGCTGGTCGGTGCCATCGGTGCGGTGGTCGCGTTCATCGCAGCCAAGAAGCGGTCGGTGGCCTTCCAACACTTCCTCGATCGCCTGATCTTGAAGGTGCCGGTCATCGGCCAGATCATGCACAACTCGGCGATTGCGCGTTTCTCGCGCACGCTCGGCGTCACCTTCCGCGCGGGCGTCCCGCTTGTCGAGGCAATGGATACCGTGGCGGGCGCCACGGGCAACATCGTCTACGAACAAGCGGTGCTGCGCATGCGTGACGACGTCGCCGTCGGCTATCCAGTCAATGTCGCGATGAAGCAGACGAATCTGTTTCCACACATGGTCATCCAGATGACCGCGATCGGCGAAGAGGCTGGCGCGCTCGATACGATGCTGTTCAAGGTCGCGGAGTTCTATGAGCAGGAGGTCAACAATGCGGTCGACGCGCTGTCGAGCCTGCTGGAACCGATGATCATGGTGTTCCTCGGCGTCGTGGTCGGTGGCATGGTGGTCGCGATGTACCTGCCGATCTTCAAGCTGGCCTCGGTCGTCGGCTGACCGGTGGCGTTCCTCGATCAGAATCCACAACTCGGCTATCCGCTCGTAGCAGGCTTCGGCCTGCTCGTCGGCAGTTTTCTCAACGTGGTGATCCTCCGGTTGCCGGCGCGGCTGGAGTGGACATGGAAGCGCGACTCGCGCGAGGTACTCGGGCTCGACGAGGTCTACGACCCGTCGCCTCCCGGCATCGTCGTCGAGCGCTCGCACTGTCCGCATTGCAAACACGTGCTGAGCTGGTACGAGAACATCCCGCTCTTCAGCTGGCTGGCGTTACGTGGGCGGTGCCGTTACTGCAAGGCGCCCATCTCGGCGCAGTACCCGCTGGTCGAACTCCTAACGATGCTGCTGTTCGTCGCGTGCGTTGCACGCTTCGGCTTCGGCTGGCAGGGCTTCGGCGCGATGGTGTTCACCGGCTTCCTGATCTCGATGTCCGGCATCGACCTGCGCACGCAGCTTCTGCCGGACTCGCTGACCCTGCCCCTGATGTGGCTGGGCCTGATCGCGGCGTCGGACCACCTCTACATCGCCGCCAAACCGGCGTTGATCGGCGCGGCGGTGGGTTACGCGAGCCTGTGGTCGGTGTGGTGGCTGTTCAAGCAGCTCACCGGCAAGGAAGGCATGGGCCATGGCGATTTCAAGCTGCTGGCCGCGATCGGGGCCTGGTGCGGGCTGCGCGGCGTGCTGCCGACGATCCTGATCTCGTCGCTGGTAGGCGCGATCGTGGGATCGATCTGGCTGGCGGTGAAGGGACGCGATCGCGCGACACCGATCCCGTTCGGTCCCTACCTGGCCGTCGCCGGCTGGATCGTCTTCTTCTGGGGCGAGGCGCTGGTCGACGGCTACCTGCGGTTTGCCCACCTGCGCTGAGCCACAGTTTGGCGTGAGCTACGCGCCCGCGAATCGCCGATAGCGCGCATCGAGCGCCTCGATGAGGGCCCCGAGCGCCTCGCGCTCGTTCCCATTGACCACCACGTCGTCCGCGATCGCCAGCCGCTGCGCGCGATTGGCCTGTGCGTTGATCATTCGATCGGCCAACGCGGCGTCGATGCCGTCGCGTGCGATGAGGCGTTCGCGCTGGACGTCGACCGGGGCATCGACGACCAGGATCCTCGCCAGATACGGATACGCCGCGCGGCCGCCGCCTTCGGCGAGCAAGGGAATCGCCGCGATCACGTAGGGCGACGTCGCCTCGCGGCATCGCTGCTCGATCGCGCTTCGCACCCGCGGATGGACGATGGCTTCCAGCGCGGCGCGGGCATCGGGCGCTTCGAACACGTGGCGCCGCAGGGCCGCCCGATCCAGCTGGCCGTCCGCCTGCAGCACGTCCGCGCCGAAGCGGGCGACCACCGCCGCAAGGCCCGGGCTTCCCGCCGCGACGACCTCGCGCGCGATGATGTCCGCATCGACGATCGTGATGCCGCGGGCCTCGAACAGGCGGGTGAGTTCCGACTTGCCCGAGGCAACGCCGCCAGTCAGGCCGATCACGTAGGGCTGCATGGCCACCTCCGCTGCCAGCCTAGCCGAGCGGCGCCGGGCCGAAGAAGCCGCGGATGCCGGCCACGCCTTGGGCACCGTGCGCGCGCGCGAACTCGACGTCGGACGGGCCGACGCCGCCGATCGCGTAGATGGGCAGCGATGCGGTTTCGCGCAACGCCGCAAAACCTGCCCACCCGATCGGCAGGCGATCGGGATGGGACGGCGTCGGCGCGACATGGCCGAGCACCGCGAAGTCGCAACCCAGACGCTCGGCGGCCGCGAGGTCCGCGGCGTCGTGGCAGGACGCGGCCACCGACACGTCCGCAGGTAACGGGCGAGCCCCGATGTCGGCCAGCTGCGCGGCCCGCAGATGCACGCCGACGCCCAGCTCACGCGCGCGCGCGATCTCGCCATTGAGCAGCACCTCGGCGCCCGCCGCTCGGCAGAGCGCCACAGCGGCGCCGACCGCCTGCGCCCATCGGGCGACCGGTGCCTGCGGCGAACGAAGCTGCACACGCCGGGCCCCGGCCTCCAAGGCCCGCGACAGCGCGTCGAGCCATGGCGCGACCTCCTCGCCCAGCGCTGGCGTCACCGCGTACAGCGGCGGCTGCAGCAGTGCGGCGACGACAGGTCGGTCCGCCGGCGGCATGTCGTAACGGACGAGCTTGTCGATCGGCACCCAGGCCAGCGCCTGCCCTTCGCGGCCGCGCGCGGTTCCGGTCCACGACTCGACGATGCGGACATCCAGCACCAGCGCCTTGTCGGGGTACTGCTGCGGAACGCGGATGAGTGGCGCGCCGACGCGCACATCGATGCCGAGCTCCTCGTGCAGTTCACGGGCGAGTGCCTGTTCCGGCGTCTCGCCTGGCTCGCACTTGCCCCCCGGAAATTCCCAAAGGCCGGCGAGGTCGCGGCCTTCGGTCCGACGCGCAAGCAAGACGCGGCCGCGCACGTCGCGGATCACGCCAGCGACGACGTGGATCGATCGCCGCGGCTCAGCCATGGGCCGGACACGACACCGGCGCGACCCTGAGGCCGCGCCGGTGAGGATTACCGCTCGTGCGATGGCCGATCAGGCGAGCTGGCCGTGGCAGTGCTTGTACTTCTTGCCGCTGCCACACGGGCAGGGATCATTCCGACCGATCGTGCCGGCGGCCGCGGCGGCGGCGCTGGCCGCGAGCACGTCGCCCGCTTCCTCGTCGGCACTGAAGCCGCCGACATCGGCGTGCTGAAACTGCATCTGGCGCGCCTGCGCCTCGAGCTGCGCGCGCGCGGCGGCTTCTTCCTGCGCGATCTCTTCCTCGGTGCGGATGCGCACGCGGGCCAGCAGCGTCACGACTTCACGCTTCACCTTCTCCAGCATCTCGGAGAACAGTTCGAAGGCTTCGCGCTTGTATTCCTGCTTGGGCTGCTTCTGCGCGTAACCGCGCAGGTGGATGCCCTGGCGCAGGTAGTCCATGCGCGCGAGGTGCTCCTTCCAGCTCTGGTCGAGCACGTTGAGCATGATGTGCTTCTCGAGCATGCGGGCGGTCTCGCTGCCCAGCATCTGCTCGCGATCGCTGAAGTGCTTGGTCACCGCGTCCTCGACGTGCGTCAGCACGCCTTCGGCGTCGAGTTCCGGCGACGCCTTCACCAGCGCGTCCAGGTCGAGCTGCACGCCGAAGTCCTCGGCGATCGTCGACTCAAGGCCGCGCAGGTCCCACTGCTCGTCGATCGAATTCGGCGGCACGAAGCGTTCGACCGTTTCGGCCACCACGTCGCCACGGATCGCCGCGATGTTCTCGGCGATGTCCTCGGCTTCGAGCAGCTCGTCACGCTGGCCGTAGATGACCTTGCGCTGGTCGTTGTTGACGTCGTCGAACTCGAGCAGGTTCTTGCGGATGTCGAAGTTGTGCGCCTCGACCTTCCGCTGCGCATTCGCGATCTGCTTCGTGACCAGCGGCGACTCGATGATGTCGTCTTCCTTCAGGCCCATGCGCGCCATGACGCGCTGCACCCAGTCGGCCGCGAAGATGCGCATCAGGTTGTCTTCGAGCGACAGGTAGAAGCGCGACGAACCGGGGTCGCCCTGGCGGCCCGAGCGGCCGCGCAGCTGGTTGTCGATGCGGCGCGACTCGTGGCGTTCGGTGCCGATGATGTGCAGACCGCCGGCGGCCTTGACCGCTTCATGCCGCGCCTGCCATTCCGACTTCAGACGCTGCTTCGTGACTTCGTCGACTTCCGTGCCGTTCGCTTCGAGCGCGGCGAGTTCGGCTTCCAGCGAACCGCCCAGCACGATGTCGGTACCGCGGCCGGCCATGTTCGTGGCGATCGTGATCGCCGCCGGGCGACCCGCCTGCGCGACGATGTGCGCCTCGCGCTCGTGCTGCTTCGCGTTGAGCACTTCGTGGGGGATACCCGCTTCGGTCAGCTGCTTGCTGAGCATTTCCGACACTTCGATCGACGTCGTGCCGACCAGCACCGGCTGCTTCTTCTCGTGCGCGGTCTTGATCTCGTTGATCACCGCACGGAACTTGCCGTTGCGGTTGAGGAAGACCGCGTCCGGATGGTCCTTGCGGATCATCGCGCGGTTGGTCGGGATCACCGTGACTTCCAGGCCGTAGATGCTCTGGAACTCGTAGGCTTCCGTATCGGCCGTACCGGTCATGCCGGCCAGCTTGTTGTACATGCGGAACAGGTTCTGGAAGGTGATCGATGCGAGCGTCTGGTTCTCGCGCTGGACCGGCACGCCTTCCTTCGCCTCGACCGCCTGGTGCAGGCCGTCGGACCAGCGACGACCCGGCAGCGTGCGGCCGGTGAACTCGTCGACGATGACGACTTCGCCGTCGCGCACGATGTAGTCGACGTCACGCTGATAGATCGAATGCGCGCGCATCGCCGCATTGAGGTGGTGCACGACGCTGAGATGGCGCGGGTCGTACAGCTCGTCGTCCTCGCCGAGGATGCCGGCTTGGCGCAGCAACTCTTCCGCGTGCTCCTGGCCCGCTTCGGACAGGTGCACCTGCTTGGCCTTCTCGTCGACCCAGAAGTCGCCCTCGCCCTCTTCCGTCGCCTGACGGACGAAGCTCGGGACGATGCGGTTGACCTTGATGTAGAGCTCCGGCGATTCGTCGGCCGGGCCGGAAATGATGAGCGGCGTGCGTGCTTCGTCGATCAGGATCGAGTCGACTTCGTCGACGATCGCGAAATTGAGGCCACGCTGCACGCGGTCGGCCTTCGACAGCGCCATGTTGTCGCGCAGGTAGTCGAAGCCGATCTCGTTGTTGGTCGCGTAGGTGATGTCCGCGGCGTAGGCGGCGCTCTTGTCCGAATGCGGCATGCCCGGATAGACGACGCTGGTGGTCAGGCCGAGCCAGCCGTAGAGCTTGCCCATCTGCGCGGCGTCGCGGCGGGCGAGGTAGTCGTTGACGGTGACGACGTGGACGCCCTTGCCTTCCAACGCGTTGAGGTAGACCGGCAGCGTCGCGGTCAGCGTCTTGCCTTCGCCGGTGCGCATCTCGGCGATCTTGCCCAGGTGCAGCACCATGCCGCCGATCAGCTGCACGTCGAAATGACGCATGCCGAGCACGCGCACCGAGGCCTCGCGGCAGACCGCGAAGGCTTCGGGAAGGATCTTGTCGAGCGATTCGCCGTTGGCGATGCGCTGCTGGAACTCCGGCGTCTTCGCCTTCAGCTCCTCGTCGCTGAGCTTCTGGATCTGCGGCTCGAGGGCGTTGATCTTGTCGACGGAGCGCTGCAACTGGCGCAGGAGACGTTCGTTGCGGCTGCCGAAGACACGGGTGAGCAGGCTGTTGAGCATGACGGACCGGTTGAAAAAGGGGCTGCAGCGACGTTCGAACGTCGCCACCAATAAAAAAGGGCGCTGGGCGCCCTTTTACGGCATCGCGGATTGTAGCTGGAGGCGGTCGGCGGCGTTTGCAAGCCAGCCGGTTGCCGGTCAGCCGCGCAGCGCGTCCTGAAGGAAGGGACGCGGATTCACCACGCGACCGTCCTGCCAGACTTCCAGATGCACGTGGGCGCCGGTGGAGCGGCCGGTCGAGCCTGCCTTGGCGATTTCATCGCCCGCACGGACGAGTTCGCCTTGGCGACGCTCGAGTTGCGAGTTGTGCGCGTAGCGCGTCACGTAGCCATTGCCGTGGTCGATTTCGACCACATTGCCGTAGCCCGAGCGCTGGCCGACGAAGCTGACCACGCCGTCCGCGACCGCCAGCACCGGGTCGCCGGTGTTGGCGGAGAAATCGATGCCCTTGTGGAACTCGCCGCCGCCCGCGATCGGGTCGGCGCGATCGCCGAAGCCGGAGGTGACGTAGCTGTCGCGCACCGGCGCGCGCGAGGGCACGGAGGCGAGCGTGAGCTGGCGGTCGGTCAGCAGGGTGTCGAGCACGGTGAGCTGATCGCCCGAGCTGCGCAGCTGTCGCGAGAGCAGGTCGAGGCTCTGGCCCAGCTCGGCCTTGGGCATGTCGTGGACCGGACCCGCGCCGCCGACGCCCACCGGGCGGTCGAAGTCGAATTCGCCGTCCTTGAGGCCACCCATGCGGGTCAGTCGGTCACCTAGCGCATTGAGACGGTTGGCCTGGGCCTGCAGCTCGCCGACGCGCGCTGCGAGCGCGTTGATTTCGCGCTGCGCCTGCGCGGGCGATTGCCGCGCGATCTGTTGCTGGTAGTGCTGACGGGAGATCGCCGAGCCGGCGACACCGCCCGCGGCCAGCAGCGCAAGGCCGCCGGCCATGAAGACGGAAAGCGCCAGCGCCGGGCGCCGGGCCGCGCGTTCGCCGAGGAAGGCGAGCGCATCGCTGATGAGATCGCGGGGATTTACGATGGTCGAAACGGTCATAGGTCCGATGTCAGATTCCACGCCCAGATCCCGGAAGAAGGCCACCGGTCCCGCCCGTGCACCGCTCGATGCGCTGCTGGAGGGTCCGGGCGGCGACCCCGTGCGTCGAGCCCTGTGGCTCGATGACCTGGACGGTCGATTACGCCCATGCCTGCCCGCGGGGCTGGCCGCGCATGCGCGGCTCGCGAACTACGATCGCGGGAGGCTCGTGTTTGTCGTCGACGCTCCGGTCTGGCAGGCCAAGCTGCGGCTGGCCGGTCCGGAACTCCTTCATGCGGCCCGTTCCCTCGGGCTTGCTGCGGACGACGTCGTGATCAGGACATCGCCGGGGACGTCCACCGACCGACCGGTCAGGGCACCTCGTCCCATGTCCGCCGAAGCGCAGAAGGCGCTGCAGGCGGCGTTGGCATCGCTGAGGGACGTCGAATAGTCCCGTACGCGTGATGCGCCTCCCGTACGGCGTGGTATGCCGGACGGCGAGGTGGCGGCATCGTACGCAGCGGATGACCGAGGGGTGTTAACACCCCGGTAAGCGAGGCGACGGTTTCGTTAAGACGGGGTTATTCGTCACCGGAAATTCACCGGCGTGACGACGAACGGTCGTGAGGCGCACCCCCAAAACGACTGCGGCGCGACCCTAAAGGCCGCGCCGCGCGATGCAAGTCGTTGATTGGAAAGGACGAGCCCGCTCAGATCGTCCCGAGCGCCGGCAGACCCGGCGTGCCGAACGCGACCGGCGTCGGCTCGGAATCGGTGAACGTCACCTCTTCCCACGCGCCCTGCTCGGCGAGAAGCGCACGCACCAGCTTATTGTTGAGCGCGTGGCCGGACTTGTAGCCCTCGTAGGCGCCGATGATGGGGTGGCCGGCGAGATAGAGGTCGCCCACCGCGTCGAGGATCTTGTGGCGCACGAATTCGTCGGCGTAACGCAGGCCGTCGTCGTTGAGCACGCGGAACTCGTCGAGGACGATCGCGTTGTCCATCGAGCCGCCGAGGCCGAGGTTGCGCTCGCGCATGTACTCGAGATCGCGCATGAAGCCGAACGTACGCGCGCGGCTCACTTCGCGGATGTAGGCCTCGGTCGAGAAGTCGACGACCGCACGCGATTGCGAGGCGGGGATCGCCGGATGGTCGAACTGGACGGTGAAGCCGATGCGGAAGCCGTCATGCGGCGAGAAGCGCGCGAACTTGTCGCCGTCGCGCACTTCGACCTCGCGCGTCACGCGGATGAAGCGCTTCGGCTTTTCCTGCTCGGCGATGCCCGCCGATTGCAGAAGGAAAACGAAGGGGCCCGCGGAGCCGTCCATGATCGGCACTTCCGCCGCGGACAGCTCGATGTAGCAGTTGTCGATGCCGAGACCCGCGAGCGCGGACAGCAGGTGCTCGACGGTCTGGATCTTCGCGGCGCCGCAGCTCAGGCCGGTGCAGAGGATCGTCTCGGTAACGAGATCCGCACGCCCCGGCACTTCGGCAACGGGATCGAGATCGGTGCGCCGGAACACGATGCCGGTGTCGATGGGCGCCGGGCGCAGCGTCATGAACACCTTTTCACCGCTGTGCAGACCGACTCCGGTCGCGCGGATGGTGTTCTTGAGAGTTCGCTGGCGGGGCATGGGGCGTGGTCGAGCCTGGTACGTACCGGACGAAAAAGTTAACACGGGGTCGGCTGAACCTGAACGGAAAAGCCGGCATGGGCTGTTTCACCGACGGGACATAAGCGGCACCCGGCGTGAACGCGAGGTCATGTCACGGGTTCGCGGCGCTGACGATCCGACCACCGGTAAGCCCGAACGGAAAACGGTGGGATGCCCGAAGGCATCCCACCCCAAGCGACGGTCGACGGACGGCGACCGAAGTATTCGACGTCGCACGGATGCGACGCACTGCAGCACCCGATGCGCGCGGCATCGGCGGTGACGCGCCCGCACCGGTGCCGTGCACCGATGACGGGATGCCGCGACCGACCGCATCGCGGTCGGCGCGTACGGAACCTCAGTCGGCCTGGCGACGCAGGAAGGCCGGGATGTCGAGGTAGCTGTCACCGCCGAAGTCCGCGACCGCCGGCTGCGACGCCGGTGCCGACGGCGCGGCATCGACACGCGTGCGCAGGCCGCTGGTGAAGCTCGGCACGCTGTTCGACACGTTCGGCGAGTACGCGTTGGTGATGTCCTCGATCGGCATGCCGGTGGTGCCGTCGCGCTTGGTGGCGACGACCTGCATCTGCGGACGACGCTGCGGCTCGAAGTTGCTCGAACGCGTGACCGCGCGATTGAGACCCGTCGCGACGACGGTGACGCGCACTTCGTCCTGCATGTCCGGATCGAGCACGGTACCGATGACGACGGTCGCGTCTTCGGACGCGAACTGCTCGACCGTGCGGCCGACTTCGTCGAACTCGGCCATCGTGAAATCCGGGCCGGCGGTGATGTTGACGAGGATGCCGTTCGCGCCCGACAGATTGACGTCGTCGAGCAGCGGGTTCTGGATCGCGGCTTCGGCCGCGGCCTGCGCACGATCGTCGCCGCGCGCGGCGCCGGTGCCCATCATCGCGAGACCCATCTCACTCATGACGGTGCGCACGTCGGCGAAGTCGACGTTGATCAGGCCCGGACGGACGATGAGGTCGGCGATGCCCTGCACGGCGCCGAGCAGCACGTCGTTGGCGGCACGGAATGCCTGGATCATCGTCGCGTTGCGACCGAGCACGGTGATCAGCTTTTCATTCGGGATGGTGATCAGCGAGTCGCAGTGCTGGCTCAGCTCGTCGATGCCCTTGAGCGCCACCTGCATGCGGCGGCGGCCTTCGAACGGGAACGGCTTGGTCACGACGGCGACGGTCAGGATGCCCATCTCCTTCGCGAGCTGCGCGACGACCGGCGCGGCGCCCGTACCGGTGCCGCCACCCATGCCAGCGGTGATGAACACCATGTCGGCGCCCTGCAGCGCGTCCATGATGCGATCGCGATCTTCGAGCGCGGCCTGGCGGCCGACTTCCGGATTCGCGCCGGCACCGAGGCCCTTGGTGACGTTGCCACCGAGCTGCAGCTGCAGCTTCGCGCCGCAGTTCTTGATTGCCTGCGCGTCGGTGTTGGCGGTGATGAACTCCACGCCGTCGACGCTCGCGTTGACCATGTGCGCCACGGCATTACCGCCACCGCCGCCCACGCCGACGACCTTGATGACCGCATTCGGCGCCATCTTCTCGACCAGTTCGAATTGCATGTCCGTTGTCCTCATTGTTGGTGCAGGCATTCGTTTCGTCCCCGATGCCTGCTTTATTTGATGTGTATTGTTGCTGATGTACGAAACGCTGTGTGTCGTCGCTACGAAAATTTCTTCAACTTTTTTTTGCTTCTTCGCCCGCCCGCGACCAACGACGCGTTCTGCCTTCAGAACTCGCCGCGATACCAGTTCTTCAACTTGCTCAGGAAGCCGCCCGCACGACCCGTCGGCAACATCGGCCGACGCGGGTTTTCGATCTGGCTTCCCATCAGCAGCAGGCCCACGCCGGTGCCATGCACCGGGTTGCCCACCACTTCACCCAACCCGGTGACGTGCTGCGGAATCCCCACGCGCACCGGCATCTGCAGCATCTCTTCGGCGAGTTCGACCACGCCTTCCATCTTCGATGCGCCGCCCGTCAGCACCATGCCGGCGCGGACGTGCTGCTCGAAGCCGGAACGGCGCAGCTCGGCCTGCACCATCTCGAAGATTTCCTCGTAACGCGCCTGCACCGCCTGCGCGAGCGATGCGCGCGGCATGCGACGCGGCGGACGGTCACCCACGCTCGGCACCTGGATCGACTCTTCCGCCGTCGCCATCTGCGACAGCGCGCAGGCGTAGCGGACCTTGATCTGTTCGGCTTCCGGCGTCGGCGTGCGCAGCATGTGCGCGATGTCCTCGGTGACCTTGTCGCCGGCGATCGGCAGGCTCGCGCTGTGCGCGATCGCGCCCTGCACGAACACTGCGATGTCGGTGGTGCCAGCGCCGATATCGACGCAGACCACGCCGAGTTCGCGCTCGTCCGGCGTCAGCACCGCCTGCGAGGAAGCCAGCACCGACAGGATCAGGTCGTCGACCGCCAGCCCGCACTTCTGCACGCACTTGCTGATGTTCGCGGCGGCCGACTGCGCGCAGATCACCAGGTGCGCATGCACCTCGAGCCGCACGCCGGTCATGCCGACCGGGTTGCGGATGCCTTCCTGCGAGTCGTCGAGCACGTAGTCGCGCGGGATCGCGTGCAGGATCTTCTGGTCGGCCGGGATCGCGACCGCCTTCGCCGCGTCGAGGACGCGATCGAGATCGGCGTACGTGACTTCGCTGTTGTCGCGGATCGGCGCGATGCCCTGCGAATTGCGGCACTGGATGTGGCTGCCGGAGATCGAGGCGTAGACCGAGCGGATCTCGCAGCCGGCCATGAGCTCGGCCTCCTCGATCGCGCGCTGGATCGACTGCACGGTCGAATCGATGTCGACGACGACGCCGCGGCGCATGCCGCGCGACTCGTGCGAGCCGAGTCCGATCACTTCGATCGGCTGGCCGGGCAGGTATTCGCCGACCAGCGCCGTCACCTTGGAGGTGCCGATGTCGAGGCCGACGATGAGGGATTTGTCGCCCTTGCGGTTCATGTGAGAGACGAAGTGGGGAATCGGGGGAGGACGAACGCGGCGCGCGGCGCCTGCGTCGCGGAGAGGGCGCGCTTGAGCGTGTCGATTGCGGCGGCCCAGGGCGTGGCCGGGATCACGGCAGCGGCGGTCGCGGGCTTCGCCGGTGCGGGCGCCTGCGGCGTGCTCCACACGAGTGCGAAACCGTTGGTGTAGCGAAGGTCGGCGCGCTCGATGTGGCGCTCGGGATTGACGAGCAGCTGCGGCATCAGGCGCACGAAACGCCCAATGCGGGCGCGTGCTTCGGCGCGGCCGACGATGACCTGCGTCGGAATGCCGCCGTGGGCGCGATCGAGCAGCGTGAGCGTCCAGCTGCCGCGCGGATCGAGCACGACGGTGTCGACCTGCATGCCGATCGGTGCGAACAGCGTGCGCGACTGCTGGTACAGCTCGACCACGTCGCGCGTGCGCGCATCCGGACCGGCGAAATTCGGCAGACCGGGCGGCACCTGCGCACCACGCGCGTCAAACAACGCGCCGCGGTCGGACAGCAGGCGATCCCTGCCCCAGCGCGCGAACGGGCGGTGCTCGGTGATCGACACCTCGAGGACGTCCGGCCAGCGCTTGCGCACCTGCGCCTGGTCGACCCACGGCAGCTTCGCGACCGCGGCCTGCGCCCCCTGAAGATCGACGGCGAAATAACCGTGCTTCGCGTACGGCAGCAACGCCGCCTGCACGAGCTTCGGGTCGACATGTTCGAAACGGCCCGTCGCGCGTAGATGCGTGAGCGGCCAGCGCTCGGCGCCGATCCATCCGCGCAGCACGGCGACCACCGGCAGCGCGACGAGCGCCACCGCGATCAGCCAGCCGGCGAGACGGAGCATCGGGTTCACGCCGCGGCACCTCCGCGCGCGAGGCTCGACTCGAGCACGCGCCAGCACAGGTCGGCGAATTCGATGCCGACCTGGCGCGCGGCCTTGGGCACCAACGAATGGCTGGTCATGCCGGGCGCGGTGTTCACTTCGAGCAGGAAGAACTGGCCGGCGCGGCGATCGCGCATGACGTCGACGCGACCCCAGCCTTCACAGCCCGCGGCCTTGAACGCTTCGACGGCGATGCGACGGATCTCCGCCTCGCCGTCGCCTTCGAGACCCGGACACAGATACTGCGTGTCCTCGGCGATGTACTTGGCGTTGTAGTCGTACCACTCGCCCTTGGGGACGATGCGGATCGACGGCAGCGCGACGAAGTCGTCGCCGTTCGCGATGACCGCGACGGTAAGTTCGTCGCCGACGACGAGCTGCTCCATCAGCATCTCGCCCGGATAGCGCGCGGCGAGTTCGACGGCTTCGTCGAGGCCCGCGTTGTCGTGCACGCGCGACACGCCGACGCTCGAGCCTTCGCACGACGGCTTCACGATCACGGGCAGGCCAAGGCTCCGTCCCGCGGCATGCACGTCGTCGCCCTTCTTCAGGCGGATGTAGCGCGGCGTCGGCAGGCCCACGCTCAACCACACCTGCTTGGTGCGGATCTTGTCCATCGACAGCGCGGAGCCGAGCACGCCCGAACCGGTGTACGGAATGCGCAGCGCTTCGAGCAGGCCCTGCAGCACGCCGTCCTCGCCACCGCCCTTGTTGCCGTGGAGGATGTTGAACACGCGGTCGACGCGGCCGTCGCGGATCGCATCGACCAGCGCCGGAATGCCGTCGACGCCGAATGCATTCACGCCCTTCGACTGCAGTGCCTCCAGCACGTTGCGACCGGAGTCGAGCGAGACTTCGCGCTCGGAACTGGTGCCGCCCATGAGCACGGCGACGCGGCCGAACACGGCCGGATCGGTGACGCGCGACGGGACGATGGCGATGCTCACGAATCCGCTCCTTCGAAACCGTGGGCCGCGATCTGCTGCGCGGCGTGGCCGATGTCGCCCGCGCCCATCATGAGCAGCAGGTCATCGGACTTGAGAACGTCGGGCAGCACGCGCGCGAGATCCGCAGCACGCGACACGACGACAGGTTCGGTGCGGCCACGCGCGCGAATCGCGCGGGCCAGCGATTTCGCATCGGCGCCCGCAATCGGTGCTTCGCCGGCCGGATACACCTCGGTCAGCACCAGCACGTCAACTTCCGACAGCACCTGCGCGAAGTCGTCGAACAGGTCGCGCGTGCGGCTGTAGCGATGCGGCTGGAACGCGACGACAAGGCGCTTGTCGCCCCACCCGCCACGTGCCGCCTTGAACACCGCTTCCAGTTCCTTGGGGTGATGGCCGTAGTCGTCGACCAGCGTGACCGTGCCACCGCCGGTGACCGGTACCTGCGCGAGCAGGTTGAAGCGGCGGCCGATGCCCGCGAAGTTTTCCAGCGCGCGGCAGATTGCCGCCTGCTCGACCCCGAGCTGCCAACCCACTGCCGCCGCCGCGAGTGCGTTCTGCACGTTGTGGCGACCCGGCAGTGCGAGCGTCGTCTCGCAGCGCGTGCCGTCGGGCATGCACAACGTGAAACGCATGCGCGCGCCCTGCTGCACGACGTTCTCGGCGCGCACGTCGGCCTCCTCCGAGAACCCGTACGTGAGCACATGACGCGTCGCATTCTTCGCGAGCGCCGCCACTTCCGCATCGTCGATGCACAGCACGGCAAGGCCGTAGAACGGCAGGCGATGCAGGAACTCGTCGAACGCCGCCTGGACCTTGGCGAAGTCGCCGCCGTAGTTCTCGAGGTGGTCGGCATCGATGTTGGTGACGACGGCGATCTGCGGGTTCAGGCGCAGGAAGCTGCCGTCGGACTCGTCCGCTTCGGCGACCAGCCAGTCGCCACCGCCGAGCTTCGCGTTCGCGCCGGCCGCGAGCAGCTGACCGCCGATCACGAACGTCGGGTCGATCCCACCCTCGCCCAGCACGCTGGCGGTGAGCGACGTCGTGGTGGTCTTGCCGTGCGTGCCGGCGATCGCGATGCCACGCTTGAACCGCATCAGCTCGGCGAGCATCTCGGCGCGCGGCACGATCGGAATGCGCTGCTCGCGCGCGGCCATCAGTTCGGGGTTGTCGGCCTTGATCGCGCTCGACACGACGAGGCATTCGACGCCGTCGACGTTCTTCGCATCATGGCCGCGATGCACGGTGATGCCGAGGCGCGCGAGACGGCGCGTCACCGCGTTGTCGGCGTTATCCGAGCCGGACACCTGGTAGCCCAGCGTGCACATGACCTCGGCGATGCCGCTCATGCCGACGCCGCCGATGCCGACGAAATGCACGCGCGCGCCGCCCTTGTCGGCGTTGTCGAGCAGGCGGTGGCGATGCGTTGCGATCATGCGGCGCGATCCATGGCGATCTGTTCCATAACAAGGTCGGCGACGTGCGATGCGGCGTCGGGCCGGGCCAGCGCGCGTGCGGCGTCGGCCATCGGCCGCAGCTCGGCGCGCGAGGCGAAGGATTCGAGGGTGTCGGCGAGCTTCGCGGCGAGGTGCTCGTCCTGCGGCAGCAGGCGCGCGGCGCCGCGCTCGACGAGGAACTGCGCGTTCTTGGTCTGGTGGTCGTCTACCGCCTGCGGGAACGGCACGAGCACGCTGGCCACGCCGACCGCGCAGACTTCCGCGAGCGTGAGCGCACCGGCGCGGCAGACCACGAGATCGGCCCACGCGTAAGCAGCGGCCATGTCGGCAATGAAAGGCTCGACGCTGGCGTCGACGCCAGCCTCGCGATACGACGCGATCGCCGCATCGAGCATGCGTTCGCCGCACTGATGCCGCACCTGCCAGCGCGTGCGATCGCGCTGTGCGGCGATCGCGGTGGGCACCGCGCGATTCAACGCCGCAGCACCCTGGCTACCGCCGAGCACCAGCAGGCGCAGCGGGCCGTCACGGAATTCGAAGCGCGTCGATGGCGGCGCGACGTCGGCGATCTCGGTACGCACCGGATTCCCGACGACTTCTTCCTTCGCGAAGCTGCCCGGGAATCCCGTCAGCACGCGGCGCGCCATCTTCGACAACACGCGATTGGTCATGCCCGGCGCGCGGTTCTGTTCGTGCACGAACAGCGGAATGCCGGCGAGGCGCGCAGCGAGGCCGCCCGGGCCCGCGGCGAAGCCCCCGAAGCTGATTACCGCCCGCGGACGACGGCGCGACAGGATCGCGCGTGCAGCCGACACCGCCGACATCAGCTTGAACGGCGCGGCGAGCAGCGTTGCCGCGCCTTTGCCGCGCACGCCGCGGATCGCGATCGTGTCGACGTCGATGCCGTGCGGGGGCACCAGCCGCGTTTCCATCCCGCCTTCGCTGCCGAGCCAGCCCACGGCAACGCCGCGGCGGCGCAGCTCGTGCGCAACGGCAAGGCCCGGGAAGATGTGCCCGCCCGTGCCGCCGGCGAGGATCATCACGCCGATCTCTGCATGCGCGTTGGCGCGAACGTCGGTCATGCGCTGCGTCCGAACACCGGTTCGACGCGCGGACGCAGGCGGTTGGTGCCGCGCGTGTCGTTGCGGCCGATGGGCGCAGGCGACACTGGCGCTGCCGCCATCGGACGCGCGGCCGGCATATCGGACTGACCTGCCGCTGCCGGCGCACCGAATGCATCGCGACGCAGCGCCACCTGGCGACGGGCGCGCTCAAGCTCGTACGAGATGCGCAACAGCAGCCCCATCGCACCCAGCGTCATCGCGAACGACGAGCCGCCGTAGGAGATCAGCGGCAGCGTCAGGCCCTTGGTCGGGAGCAGACCGAGGTTCACGCCGATCGACACCGTGCTCTGGATGCCGATCCACAGCGCGATGCCGAACGCGCAATAGCCCGCGAAGTGACGGCGCATCTCCACGCACTGCAGGCCGACCCACATCGCGCGGGCGACGAGGCCGGCATACAGCGCGATGACGAGGCACACGCCGACGAAGCCGAGTTCCTCGGCGATCACCGCCATGATGAAGTCGGTGTGCGCTTCGGGTAGGTACGAGAGCTTGTGCACGGACGCGCCTAGCCCTGCACCGAACCATTCGCCGCGGCCCACCGCCATCAGCGCGTTCGCGAGCTGGTAGCCGTCACCGAACGGATCGGCGAACGGATCGGTGAACGAGGTGAGGCGACGCACGCGGTACGGCTCGAGCAGGATCATCGCGCCGAGTGCGGGCAGCAGCGCGAACAGCGGGCCGACCAGGCGCGGCAGGTTCGCACCACCGAGCACCAGCATGCCCGCCGTCATCGCGAGGATCAGCGCCGACGAACCGAAGTCCTTCTGCACGGCCAGCAGCACGCCCGCGAACGCGCAGGCGACGCCGATCACCTTGATGATCGCGCGCCACGATGCACTCACCTCTTCGCTGAAGCGCTTGAGGTAGGCCGCGAGCCACACGACCATCATGAGCTTGACCGCTTCCACGGGCTGGAAGTTGGTGAAGCCGAGATTGATCCAGCGACGCGCGCCCTTCACCGTCACGCCAAGGCCCGGCACCGCGACCACCAGCAGCAGCACGAGGCCGACGATCGGCATCCACTGCGCATAGCGCTCGATGGTCTTGAGCTCGATGCGCATCATCGCCATCGCGGCGACGGAACCGGCGAACAGGAACACGAGGTGGCGCGTCAGGTAATACGTCGGGCTCGCCGCCTGCGCGACCGAGCTCGAACCCACCATCACCACGCCCAGGCACAGCAGCGCGCCGATCAGGCCGAGCAGCCACGAATCGAAACGACCGGTGATGGCGTCGAGGCGCGTGGCCTGGCGGGAAGACATGTCCATCAGCGCACCTTCAACGTCGCGAGGCCGATGAGGACGAGCACCACCGAGATGATCCAGAAGCGCACGATGACGCGCGGCTCGGGCCAGCCCTTGAGCTCGAAGTGATGGTGGATCGGTGCCATCTTGAAGACGCGCTTGCCGGTGAGCTTGAAGCTGGCGACCTGGATCATCACCGAGAGCGTCTCGATGACGAAGATGCCGCCCATGATCACCAGCACGAGTTCCTGGCGGACGATCACCGCGATCGTGCCGAGCACGGCGCCGAGCGCGAGCGCGCCGATGTCGCCCATGAACACCATCGCGGGATAGGTGTTGAACCACAGGAAGCCCAGGCCCGCGCCCGCGATCGCCGCGCAGATGACGATGAGTTCGCCCGCGCCCGGGATCTGCGGGATCTGCAGGTAGTTCGAGAACACCGCGTTGCCCGACGCATACGCAAACACGCCCAGGGCGCAGGCGACGAGCACCGTCGGCATGATCGCGAGGCCGTCGAGGCCGTCGGTGAGGTTCACCGCGTTCGAGAAGCCGACGATCCACAGATAGGCGATGAAGACGAAGGACACGCTCACCAGCGGCAGCGCGACCTGCTTGAAGAGCGGGATGTAGAACGTCGTCGCCGCGGCCACGCCCGGGTTGGCGTAGTAGTAGAGGAACAGGCCGGCAGCAAGGCCGAACACCGACTGCAGGAAATACTTGGTGCGCGACCGCATGCCATTGGGATCGCGCTTGACGATCTTGATCCAGTCGTCCCACCAGCCGATCGCGCCGAACGCAACCATCACCGCCAGCACCAGCCACACGTAGCGGTTGCGCAGGTCACCCCACAGCAGCACCGACGCGAGCACCGTCAGCAGGATCAGCGCGCCGCCCATCGTCGGCGTGCCCGCCTTCGAGAAGTGCGACTGCGGGCCGTCCTTGCGGATCGGCTGGCCGCCCGCCTTGAGCTGGCCGAGGCGGCGAATGACCGCCGGCCCCCACCAGAGCGAGAGGAACAGCGACGTCAGCGCGCTGAGGATGCCGCGGAACGTGAGGTAGCTGAAAAGCCCGAAGTGGCTCTGCAGCTGTTCGAGCCAGCGGGTGAGTTCAAGCAGCATGCGAGTGTCCGTTCAGTAGCGCAGCGACGATGCGATCCATCGCGCTGCCGCGGGAGCCCTTGACGAGCACGCGCACGTCGGCGGACAGGTCCGCGCGCAGCGCTTCGGCGAGTGATTCATGGGTAGCGAAGTGGCGCGCATTCGCACCGAACGCCTCGGCGGCGGCCGCGCTCAGCGGGCCCAGGGCGTAGAGACGCGCGATGCCGGCTTCACGGGCGCGCGTACCGGCCTGGGCATGCAGCGCGACGGCGTCGTCGCCGAGTTCGCGCATGTCACCCAGCACCAGCCACGACGCACCCGGCATCGCCGCGAGCGTATCGATCGCAGCGGCGAGCGAACCCGGATTCGCGTTGTAGCTGTCGTCGATCAGCGTCGCGCCGCTGCGCAGGCGATGCGTGACCAGGCGGCCTGCGACAGGTCGCGCGGCCGACAGACCCGACGCGATCGTCGACAGCGGAACGCCGGCGCCGATCGCGAGCGACGCTGCGGCCAATGCATTGCGCACGTTGTGACGGCCCGGCATCGCGAGTTCGACTGACGCCTCGCCCTGCGGCGTGACGATCGTGAAACTCGAACCGTTCTCGCTGAGTGCGATGTCGCGCGCGGTGACGTCGGCGCTGGTCTCGAGGCCGAAGCGGATATGACGACGCCCCGCCGCACGCTCGGCGAAGAACGGCGCGAAGCTGTCGTCGGCGTTGATCACCGCAACGCCGTCGGCCGGCAGCGCGTCGTAAATCGCGGCCTTGGTGTCGGCGACGCCGAGCAACGAGCCCATGCGCTCCAGGTGCGCGGGCGCGATGTTGTTGACGATGGACACGTCGGGCCGCGCGATCGCGGTGAGATACGCGATGTCGCCCGGCTGGCCGGCGCCCATTTCGTAGACGGCGAACTGCGCGTCTTCCGGCGCATCGATCACCGCGAGCGGCAGGCCGATCTCGTTGTTGCGATTACCGGGATTGCCGTAGGTGCGACCGGCCTGTTCGAGGATGGCGAGCGTGAGCGTCTTCACGCTGGTCTTGCCGTTGCTGCCGGTGATCGCGACCACCTTCGTCGAACGCGACGCCTGCACGCCGCGCGCGAGATCGGCAAGCGCGAGCTGCGTATCACCGACCAGCACCTGCGGCAGGTCGCCGGTGATGCGCGACACCAGCGCGGCGCCGATGCCGGCGTCTGCCGCAGCGGACACATGGTCGTGCCCATCGAAATTCGCGCCCTTCAGCGCGACGAACAGGCTGGACGCGCATACCGACGGCTCGACGGAGCTGAGCCCCCGGGTATCGGTGAGCAGACGGTCGACGACGATGTCCTCGCCGACGACACGGCCCGCGGTCATCGCGGCGATATCGGATAGACGCAGCGGCCTCATGCGTGCACCTCCAGCGCTTCGCGCGCCACTTCGGTGTCGTCGAACGGATGCTTCACGCCCGCGACTTCCTGGTAGGGCTCGTGGCCCTTGCCGGCGACGAGCACGACGTCGTCGGCGTTCGCGTCACCAATCGCGCGCTGGATGGCGACGCGGCGATCGCGCAGCACGATGGCGCGCGCGCGATCGGAAAAACCGTCGAGGATGCCGGCGACGATCGCATCGCCGTCCTCGCCGCGCGGGTTGTCGTCGGTGACGATCGCGACGTCGGCCAGACGCTCGGCGATCGCGCCCATCTGCGGACGCTTGCCGGTGTCGCGTTCGCCACCGCACCCGAACACGCAGATGAGACGACCGCGCGTGTGCGCGCGGAGTGTCGACAGCGCCTGTTCGAGCGCGTCCGGCGTGTGTGCGTAGTCGATGACCACCAGCGGCTGGCCGGCGGCGCCGAGGCGGTTCATGCGGCCGTGGATCGGCTGGAGACGCGACAGCGTCCCGGCGACATCGGCGACATCCGCGCCTAGTGCGTGCAGGACGCCAGCGACCGCGAGCAGGTTGTCGACATTGAAGCGGCCGAGGAGCGGCGAATGCACGGGCGCCCTCGCATCGCCGCCAACGAGCTCGAACGTGATGCCAGTGGCGTCGAGTGAGACGTCGGCCGCGCGAAGCGTCGCACCGGCCGCCGCGCGCGAACTCACGCCGACACCGCGCACCGTCGACGGAAGCGCATCGAACAGCTGGCGGCCGTAGTCGTCGTCGAGATTGACCACCGCCGACGCGAGACCCGACCAGCCGAAAAGGCGCGCTTTTGCCGCGCCGTACGCCGCCATGGTGCCGTGGTAGTCGAGGTGGTCCCGGGTGAGGTTGGTGAACACCGCAACGTCGAAACGCACGCCGTCGACACGGCCCTGGTCGAGCGCATGCGAGCTGACTTCCATCGCGAGCGCGTCCGCGCCTTCGTCACGCATCGCGCCGATCAGCTGGTGCAGCTTCAACACCAGCGGCGTAGTGAAACCGGTCGGTTCGGTGCGGCCGTAGAGGCCCGCGCCCAGCGTGCCGACGGTGCCAGCGGTGACGCCGCGAAGAGTCCACGCCTGCGCGATCAGCTGCACCGTCGAGGTCTTGCCGTTGGTACCGGTGACGCCGACGACGGTCATCGATTCGGTGGCGCGACCGTGGAAACGGTGTGCCATTTCGCCGAGACGCGTGCGCAGGTCGGGTACCGCGATGGCGTCGACCGGAGCGGGAACCTCGGCCGGCGCCGGCGGCTCGAACAGCACCGCGGACGCGCCGCGCGCCTTCGCCGCATCCACGAAACCGAGGCCGTGCGCGCCAAAGCCACCGATCGCGACGAACGCATCGCCCGGCGTGACTTCGCGGCTGTCCTGCACGAGACCGGAAACGACCAAGTCGACGGGGATGCCGTCGACGTCGGGAAGCAGTTCGGCGAGTCGCATCGTGCGCGTCATGGCGTCACCGGTGCGGCTTCGAAGGGGATGTCGACATCGTCGTCCGATGCGACGGGTGCCGGCATCGGCGCCGGGGTCGGCGCTGGCGCGGTGGCGACGCTGTTTCCGTGCGTGAGCTTGTCCTGCGCGGCGAGCCAGGTCTCGATGTCGTCCGGCGGCACGTCCATCAGGCGCAGCGAGCCTTCCATCACCGACTTGAACACCGGCGCGGAGACGAGGCCGCCGAAGTAGCCCTTGCTCGGGTCCGGATCGTTGACGACGACGACGGTCGCGAAGCGCGGGTTGTCGACCGGCACAATGCCGGCGAAGTACGAGAGATAGCGCTGCGAGTAACCGCCGCGACCATTGAACTTGCGCGCCGTGCCGGTCTTGCCGGCGACGTGATAACCGAGGATCGCGCCCTGCGTCGCGGTGCCGCCCGGCTCCGTCACCGTCTGCATCATCTTGATGACTTCATGCGCGACCTTCGGATCGAGCACCTGACGCGTCTGGCCGTGTTCGCCCTTCACGAAGGTCGGCGTGGTCAATACACCGTGATTCGCGATCGCGGCGTAGGCGACGGCGATCTGCAGCGGCGTCGCCGACAGGCCGTAGCCGTACGAGATCGTCGCCTTCTGCAGACCATTCCAGCGCGACGGCGGCGCGAGCACACCCGACACTTCGCCTGGGAAGCCACTGCCCGGCTTGCTGCCATAGCCGAAGCGCTTGATGAACTCGTAGAAGTAGCGATCCTGTAGCTTGGCCGAGATCTTCGACGCGCCGATGTTCGAGCTCTTGGTGATGACGCCCGTGACGGTCTGCAGGCCGTAGTTGCTGTGATCGCGGATCGTGTACTTGCCGAGCTTCATCCAGCCCGGCGAGAGATCGATCGGCGTCGTCGGCGTCACTACGCCGGCGGTGAGCGCGGCAGCAATGGTGATCGGCTTCATCGTCGAGCCGGGTTCGAACACGTCGGTGATCGCGCGGTTGCGATGGGCCTCGCGGTCGGACGTCGACACGGCATTCGGATTGAACGTCGGCAGGTTCGCCATCGCCAGCACTTCGCCGGTGGTGACGTCGAGGGTGACGATCGAACCACTTGATGCGCCATGCTCCATCAACGCCTTGCGCAGTTCGCGGTAGGCGAGGAACTGCATGCGACGGTCGATGGTCAGCGTGAGATCGCGACCGGGCTCGGCCGCGCGCACCAGATCGACGTTCTCGATGATGCGACCGTGGCCATCGCGCAGCACGCGCTTCGCGCCGGGCTTGCCGCGCAGCCATTCATCGAACGCGAGCTCGAGGCCCTCCTGGCCTTCGTCGTCGACATTCGTGAAGCCCAGCACGTGCGCCATCGCTTCACCCTGCGGGTAGAAGCGACGGTATTCGCGCTGGCTGGCCACACCCGGAACGCCGAGCGCGAGGATCTTCTTCGCCTCGTCCGGATTGATGCGGCGCTTGAGGTAGAGGAATTCCTTGCCGGCCTTCTGGCTGAGCTTGCGCTGCAGCACGTCGACCGGCACACCCAGCGCATCGGCGAGCTGCGGCAGGCGATCGGGATTCTTCAGCAGTTCCTGCGGATTGCCCCAGACCGATTCGACCGGCGTCGATACCGCGAGCGGCTCGCCGTTGCGGTCGGTGATCATGCCGCGCGACGTCGCGATCGGGATCTCGCGCAACGAACGCGCCTCGCCCTGCGCGACGTAGAAGTCGCGATCGAGCACCTGGATGTAGAACGCGCGGGCGACCAGCGCGAACGAGCACAGCCCCATCGCCGCGGCGATGCACAGCAGGCGCATGCGCACGTCCATGCGCGAACGACCGCGCGCGCCACCCGCCCCACCGAGCAGTGCGCGCAACCGGCGCGCGACATCGCTGCCGCGGCTGTTGGCGTTGCGATCGCGGCGGCGGTCGCCCGGAATACTCATGGGCGGATCACCACGATGTCGTTGCCTTCGGGGAACTTCATGCCGAGCCGATCACGCGCAACCTGGTCGATGCGATTGGACTCGGCCCACGTCGCCTGCTCGAGCTGCAGGCGGCCGAACTCGATGTTGAGCTCGTCACGCGCGCGCTCGAGCTTGGAGACCTGTACGAACAGCTGGCGATGACGCTGGCGCGTCTCGACGATCGCCAGCGCGGTCACGACGTTGGCGACCACGAGCACGGCGAGGAGGACGCGCAGGATCATGCAGCCTCCCCGATCTTTTCAGCGACGCGCAGAACGGCACTGCGCGCACGCGGATTCACCGCGAGCTCCGCGTCGTCCGCCTTGATCGCACCGCCGACATCGCGCAGCGTCGGCGTGAATGCGACTTCGACCGGCATGCGGCGATTGCCCGCCGGCGCCTTCGCGTGCTTGGCGATGAACTGCTTGACGATGCGATCTTCCAGCGAGTGGAAGCTGATCACCGCGAGGCGACCGCCAGGCTTCAGACGCGCCATCGCGGCGTCGAGACCGTCTTCCAGATCGCCGAGTTCACGATTGATGAAGATGCGGATCGCCTGGAACGAACGCGTCGCCGGATGGATCTTCGAATCACCGCGCGGAATCACCGACGCGATGAGTTCCGCGAGTTCGGCGGTTCGCGCGAATGGCGCCTGCGCACGACGCGCGACGATCGCGCGGGCGATGCGTCGGCTCTGGCGCTCCTCGCCGAAGGTGTACAGGACGTCGGCGATTTCCCTGTCCGACGCGGTGTTGAGCCATTCGGCCGCGCTGATGCCCGACTCGGGATCCATGCGCATGTCGAGCGGGCCGTCCTTGCCGAACGAGAAGCCGCGCTCGGCGACGTCGAGCTGCGGCGACGACACGCCGAGATCGAACAGCACGCCGTCGAGTCCCGCTGCGGTGGCATCCCACTGCGCGAGCTGCGCGAAGCTGCCGCGGAATATGGACACGCGCGGATCGCCACCGAACTCACGTTCGGCGACGGCGATCGCGTCGGGATCCTTGTCCATCACGAGCAGGCGACCTTCCGGGCCCAGTTGTTCCAGTACGCCGCGGGCATGCCCGCCGCGACCGAACGTGCCGTCCAGATACGTTCCATCCCCAACGACACGCAGGCCGTCCAGGACCTGCGCGTACATCACCGGGAGGTGGCCTGCGAGCGCACCGCGCTCCATGCCACCCGCGGTCACAACTCGAGACCCAGCAGGTCGTCGCCCAGATCGTCGTCGGACAACGTCTGACGGATCTGCGCGAGGTGGGCCTGCTCGCTCCACAGTTCGAACTTGTCGCCCATGCCCAGCAGCACGGCGCGCTTTTCGATGCCGACGGCAGCACGCTGACTGGCCGGTAGGGAAATGCGGCCGTTGGCGTCGGGCTCGACGAAAGCGGCGGCGCCGACGAGCTTCAGCTGCAGGAAACGGTTCTGACGCTTGGTCCGCGGCAACGCGTTGACCTGGTCGCGCACGCGCTCCCAGACGGCCTGCGGATAGAGGTAGAGCGAGCCCGCTTCGAACGGGTTGTAGGTCACGACCAGGCGACCGCCGCACTCACGCGCGATGACGTCGCGGTACGCGGTAGGAACCGCCAGCCGGCCTTTGTCATCGATGGTGATGGCGGATTCGCCCTGAAACACGGACCTGTCCCCTTCCGGTCGTCACCCGTCTTCACGCGGGCTTGATGGCTAAGGAAAACCACGAAAAACCCGGTTTCCCCACGGAGAGCCACCTTATGCCCCACCTTGGGGGTTGTCAACAATCCGGCGCGGTCATTTTCCTAAGTGAAGTCAACGACTTGCGGCGAACTTGAGAGACTTGTTCAAGCTTTATCCACAAGCTGCTGTTTTGTCTCAAATCCTGAGACAACAGGCACTTGGCTCGGGATCGTCACCGAGTGTCCACAGGCGCCACAGCCGGCTTCACGGACGCGACCATTCGTCGGCGCACGCGGCTAGCGTCGCTTGTGGCAAGTCGTTGATGGAAAAGGAAAGTGGCGGAGCCGGCCGGTAAGCCGGGTTCTGTCGTGGACAGTCATTCCTCTCGGCGAGGCGTCACCGCCTGCGCTCAAGCAACCTACCCGGAGGCACCGCGGGTCGCGGCATCGCCTCCCTATTTGGTCTTGCTCCCGGTGGGGTTTGCCGTGCCGGTCCGTTGCCGGACTCGCGGTGCGCTCTTACCGCACCGTTTCACCCTTACCACGCACGCCTTTCGGCGCCGTTCGGCGGTCTGCTCTCTGTTGCACTTTCCGTCGGCTCGCGCCGCCCAGGCGTTACCTGGCACCGTACCCTGTGGAGCCCGGACTTTCCTCGGCATCCGAAGATGACGCGACTGCCTGGCCGACTCCGCCGTGGCGAAGTTTAGCGGCGTCGCGAACGGGCGGCCTGAATCCGCGCGTCGCGATCAGGCCGTTTCGCCGCCGTAGAGGGCCTTGCGCGGCGCGCCGGTGATCTCGGCCGCGACCTTCGCCGCCTGCGAGGGCTTCATGTGGTCGCAAAGCTTGGCGTAGACCCGGCGACCTTCGGCCAGCGTGGCGTCCTCGTCTTCCGGCGCGCCCTCGACGATCAGCACGAACTCCCCCTTCCGCTGGTTGGGATCGGCCGCGACAACCGCGTGCAGCTGCGCGAGGTCGCCGTCGAGCACGGTCTCGAACAGCTTGGTCAGCTCCCGCGCGATCACCGCGCGGCGCGACCCGAACACCGCGGCGAAATCCGCCAGCGTCTCCTCGATGCGATGCGAGGCCTCGTAGAAGATCAGCGTGCGCGGCTCGGCCAGCAGCGCTGACAGACGCTCGCGGCGCGCTCCCGCCTTGGCTGGCAGGAAACCCTCGAAGGCGAAGCGGTCGGACGCGATGCCCGCCACGCTCAGCGCCGCGATCGCCGCACACGCGCCCGGGACCGGGGACACGCGCAGCCCCGCCTCGCGCACCGCACGCACCAGCCGAAAGCCGGGGTCACTCACGAGCGGGGTGCCTGCGTCGCTGACCAAGGCCAGCGACTGGCCCTCGCGTAGGCGGCCGACCAGCTGGGCGACCTGCGCCTCCTCGTTGTGCTGGTGCAGCGCGATCAATGCCTTTTCGATGCCGAAGTGCGCGAGAAGCTGGCGCGTATGCCGCGTGTCCTCGGCGCAGATGGCGTCGACGGAGCGGAGCACGTCCTGCGCGCGGGCACCGAAGTCGCCGAGGTTGCCGATCGGGGTGGCGACGACGTGGAGCGTGCCTGGGGTCTGCATCGTGGTCCTGCACAGGGGCGCGAGTAGAATCGTAACCCGGTCCACGTCGATGCCCGCGCGCATGCCCAACGCCGTCCCCCGCGTCACGTTCCGCTCGATCCCCCGTATCGCCACGCTGCTGCTCGCGACCGCGCTCGCCGTCGGTTGCGTGCCGACGCCCACGCGCTCCACGGCGCCGACCGACACCACGAATGCCGCGACCCGCGACGCCATGCTGCAGGCGTCACAGCTCGCCATCGCGGCGTCGACGCAGACCGGCACGCAGCGCCACGACACCGACGCGCAGATCGATCGCCTGCTCGCACAACTCGATGACGCGACGCTGCAGCGCGAAGCCGCGCGCCTCGCCGCCGACGACCCGCTCTACGGCTACGCGGGCCGCGCCCTGCTGCGTCGCGGCCTGCCGCTGCCGCACGCATTCGCCCGCGGGTGGAATTTCGACAATCGCCCGCCCGCCGAACGCGACGGTTACCGCCCCCCGGTGAAGCTCGCGGTGCTGTTGCCGCTGTCGGGCTCGCTGTCGGTGGCCGCGCGCCCAGTGCGCGACGGTTTCCTCGCCGGCTACTACGGCGAAACGCGTCGTCGTCCGGAGGTGCGCTTCTACGACACGGCCGGTAGCGCAGCGGGCGCGATGTCCGCCTACGACCGCGCGACCGCCGACGGCAACGACTTCGTCGTCGGTCCGCTTGGCCGCGACGAAGTGAGCGCGCTGTTCGGTCGCGCGGAGCTCGGCGTACCGATGCTCGCGCTCAATCGCGGCACGCAGTCGACGCCGAAGGGCCAGTCGAGCTTCTCGCTGTCGCCGGAAGACGAAGGTCTTGCTGCGGCCGACTATCTGTTGCATCGCAATGCACGCAATGTGCTGGTGATCGCCGCGGGCGATGACACGCAGCGTCGCGCCGTCGCCAGCTTCCGCGAACGCCTCGCGGCGCGTGGCGGCAGCGTCGTCGCAGTCGCCGATGACGATGCGACCGACTTCGCGCCCGTCGTCGCCGGCAAGCAGATCGATGCGGTGTTCATCGCGACCAAGGGCAACGTCGCGCGCGCGATCGTGCCGCGCCTGCAGGCCGCGGGCATCGGCGACAAGCCGCGCGCGGCGACGTCACAGATCCTGTCGGGCACCGGCAAGGCGGAAGACGACCGCGTGCTCGACGGCATCGCGTTCCCCAGCGAGTCGTGGGTGACGCGCAGCGTGCGCGGCCTCGGCACCGCCGAAGCCACCGGCGCCCGCTTGCCCAGCGCGAAGGGACCGGCCGGCCGACTGTTCGCGTTCGGCTTCGACGCCTGGCTGCTCACCGCGTATCTCGACTCGCTGGGTCGCGACGCCGGCGCCGCGGTCGAAGGCGCGACCGGCGTGCTGCATCTCGACGGCTTCGGCAACGTGCAGCGCACGCCGGCGTGGTCGACCTTCGCGAACGGCGACCCCGCGCCGCTGGCCGACGCCGCGCGCTGACGTGACCCCGGTCGCCTCCACGCGCTCGCGCGGCGCGCGCGTGGAAGCCGCGGCCCGCGACCATCTGGTTCGTGCAGGACTTTCACCGGTCGCTGCGAATGCGAACTACCGCTTCGGCGAACTGGACCTGGTGATGCGCGACGGCGCGACGCTGGTGTTCGTCGAAGTGCGCTTCCGTGCCGATGACCGCTTCGGCGGTGGCGCGCAATCCATCACGCACGCCAAGCGTCGCAAGCTCGTCCGGGCCGCGAGCGCGTTCCTCGCCGCACACCCGCGCTGGGCGGACGCGCCGTGCCGCTTCGATGTGGTCGAAGCGAGCGGCGACATCGAGCGTCCCGTGCTGTCGTGGTTGCGCGACGCATTCCGCGCCGACGACTGCTGATGCCGAGCGTCGTCGGCCACTTCGCCATTCCGCTCGCCTCGCGCATTCCGCGTGCATTTCCGCCGCGCCTGCTCGTCACGGGGCTGATCGCCTCGATGCTGCCCGACGCCGACACGATCGGCGCGCTGTTCGGCATCGAGCGCGGCACGTTGTTGGCGCACCGCGGCGTCACGCATTCGCTCGCGTTCGCGCTGGTCGTCGCCGGCATCGCGGTGCTGGGTTCGCGCTGGTTGCAGGTGCGTGCGGCACGCGCGGGCCTGTTCGTGCTGGCCTGCGCGCTGTCGCATCCCTTGCTCGACCTTCTCACCAATGGCGGCCCGGGCGTGATGATCGGCTGGCCGCTGAGCGATGCGCGCGTGTTCGCGCCATGGCGGCCGATCGAGGTTTCGCCCATCGGTGCAGCATTCCTCAGCGCTCGCGGGCTGACGGTGGTGGCGTCCGAGCTGGTGTGGGTGGTCGCACCTGCGCTCATGGTCGCGCTCGCTGCACGTCGGGCACATCGAAAATGAGCGCCCTCCCCGCCGCGCTCGACGGACAACTCGCCGCCCTTCTCGGCGACGGCTGGCGCACCGATCCGGCGGAACGATTGACCTACGGCTACGACAACTCGCGCCGCGAAGCGATGCCCGACGGCGTCGCGTTGCCACGCGCGCGCGACCAAGTCGTCGCGCTCGTGCGCGCCTGCCGCGCGCATCGCGTACCGATCGTCGCGCGCGGGCGTGGAACCAACACGACCGGTGCAGCAGTGCCGATCGCCGGTGGTGTCGTGGTCTCGTTCGAACGCATGGATCGCATCATCGACATCCGTCCGGGCGATCGTTGCGCCGTGGTCGAACCCGGCGTGCTCAACGGCGACCTGCAGGCCGCGCTCGCGCCGCACGCGCTGTTCTGGCCACCGGATCCGACCAGCGCCGCGTTCAGTACCGTCGGTGGCAACCTCGCCTGCAATGCCGGCGGCCCGCGCGCGGTGAAGTACGGCGCGAGTCGCGACAACGTGCTCGCACTTACCGCGGTGACGGGCACCGGCGAACTCGTCGTCTGTGGCAGCGCGACCACCAAGGGGGCGACCGGCTACGACCTGCAGCGCCTGCTCGTCGGCAGCGAGGGCACGCTCGCGCTGATCGTCGAGGCGACGTTGCGCCTGGTGCCGACGCCGCCGGCACGCCGCGCGTTGCGCGCGGTGTATCGCGACGTCGCCAGCGCGGCCGCAGCGGTTGCACGATTGATGGCGCAACCCGTGACACCCTCGATGCTCGAGTTCATCGACGCGCACGCCGTGCGACTCGCGCGCGACGTCGGCGGTGCGGACCTTCCGACGGATGCCGGCGCATTGCTGATGATCGAAGCGGACGGCGATGCGTCACGACTCGATGCGGATGTCACGGCACTCTCGGCAGCCGCCGCGGGTGACGGACTGCTCTCGATCGATAGCGCAGCGGATGAGGCGGCTCGCGAGAAGCTCTGGGCCGCACGCAAGGCGCTCTCCCCGTCGTTGCGCACGCTCGCCGCCGGCAAGATCAACGAAGATGTCGTGGTGCCGGTGTCGCGCATTCCCGCCCTCGTCGACGGCGTGCAGGCCATCGCGCGCGACGCCGATCTTCCGATCGTGTGCTTCGGCCACGCCGGCAACGGCAACCTGCACGTCAATATCCTCTACGGGGCGGACGACGCGTCGCAGTGCATGCGCGCGGACGCTGCGCTGTCGAAGGTGTTCGCCCTCACTGTGGCGGTGGGCGGCACGCTGTCGGGCGAGCACGGCATCGGCCTCGCCAAGCGCGATTTCATGCCGCAGGCGGTGACCCCGGCGACGCTCGCGCTGATGCGCGCGGTCAAGGCGACCTTCGATCCCGACGGCATCCTCAATCCCGGCAAGTTGTTGCCTTGAATCGCATGTAAAGCGCGAGTTCCGCCGACGTCGTGCATCGCAGCGACATGGCCCTCGACGCCCTGCTGGACTCCATCCGTGCCTGCCGCCTGTGCGAAGCGCATCTGCCGCTCGGCCCGCGCCCGGTGCTGCGGGCATCGACCAGCGCGAGTCTGCTCATCGTCGGGCAGGCACCGGGTACGCGCGTGCACGCCAGCGGCGTGCCGTGGGACGACGCCAGCGGCCGACGCCTGCGCGACTGGCTGCAGGTCGACACCGCGGCCTTCTACGACGAATCACGCATCGCCATCGTGCCTATGGGTTTCTGCTATCCCGGTCGCGCCGGCAGCGGCGACGCACCACCGCGCAGCGAATGCCGGACGACGTGGCATCCGCAGCTGCTGCCGCTGTTGCCCAATGTCGGCCTCACCCTGCTCATCGGCCAGTACGCGCAGGCCTACTTCCTTGGCGATCGACGCAAGCAAACCCTGACCGAGACGGTGCGCGCGTGGCGCGAGTACGCGCCTTCCCTGGTCCCGCTGCCGCATCCGAGCCCGCGCAACGTCGCGTGGTTCAAGGCCAACCCGTGGTTCGATGCGGACGTGCTGCCGATGCTGCGGGAGCGTGTGCACGGGTTGCTCGGCGCCCCAGCGCTACTGACGCCGACCGGTTGACGTCGTAACACGACATCGCTCGCAGCCGTTCCGGAACTCCTCGTCGCCCGCAGGCCACTGGCGCGGCAACATCTACGCGCTCGGCATGAAATGGTCGAAGCCCGTTCGCGCGATCGACCATGCGCGTCCATCCGATGTCGACGCTACGACACCCGCACCGACTCCAACGCGGCCGACGCGTGCGACACCCACACCGATTTCCCGTGCAAGCGTTTTCACGCGCTCCGTGGCGTCCGCAGGTGCGGTGAAGCAGAGCTCGTAGTCATCGCCACCTGCCGCCTGGAGACGACGGCGCGCTTCGCCTTCAAACACATCGCGCAGTGTGTCGGACGCCGGAAGCGCATCGATATCGATCGCCAGCGCTACGCCGCTCGCATGCGAGATATGGCCTGCATCAGCCAGTAAACCATCCGAGACATCGATGCATGCCGTCGCGAGACCGGCGAGCGCGCGACCGAGCGCGATGCGCGGCGCTGGGCGATCGAGCCGCACAGCCAATGCTGCAGCGACTTCCGGCGACACATCGCGCGGAGCGTTGACCGAACCGATGCCGCGCAGCGCCAGCGACGCCGCGGCATCGCCCAGCGTGCCACTCACCCACACGTCGTCGCCTGCCTGCGCGCCATCGCGTCGCAGCGCGCGCCCCGGTTCGACGAAGCCATGCACGGTGACGCAGATCGACAGCGGCCCGCGCGTGGTATCGCCGCCGACCAACGCCACGTGGTGCATCGCTGCGAGCTCACTGAAGCCGTCGAGGAATGCGTCGAGCCACGCATCGTCCGCTTCGGGAAGCGACAGCGACAGCGTGCACCACGCCGGCTCCGCGCCCATCGCGGCGAGGTCGGAAAGGTTCACCGCCAGCGCCTTCCAGCCAATGTCCGCGGCGCGCGTGTCGTGCGGGAAATGCACGCCGGCATTGAGCGTGTCCATCGCGATGACAAGCTGTCGATCCGCCGGCACCGCGAGTAATGCGGCGTCGTCGCCGATACCCAGCACGACGTCGCCACGCGCGACGACGCGACGGCGGATCCGTTCGATCAGGTCGAATTCGCCCGGCGTGCGCATGCGGACGCGGGACCGCCGACCGTCAGCGCGGCCGGCGCGGGGCTTGCACTTCCGGCGCGCGCCACTCCGCCGCGGCGTGGTCGAGCACGCCGTTGACATAGGTGTGGCCGTGCTCGGCGCCGAAACGCTTGGCGGTTTCGATCGCCTCGTTGATGACGACGCGATACGGCACGTCGACACGCATGCGCAGTTCATAGGCGGCGATGCGCAGCACGGCGCGCTCGACCGGATCGACCTGGTCGATGTCGCGGTCGAGGAAGGGCGCGAGTGCTTCGTCGAGTGCGTCGCGATGGGCGTCGACACCACGCACGAGGTCTTCGAAGTACTCGAGGTCGGCGATCTCGCGTGCCTGCTCGTGCGCGAACTGCGCGATCACGTCGCGCACCGGCGCGCCCGACAGCTGCCAGGCGTAGACGGCCTGCAGCGCGCGACGGCGCGCGCGGGAGCGGAGCACGGGATCGATGCCGTCGCGGCGGGGATGCTTGTTCATTCGTTCGCTCCGGGCAGCTGCGTCAGCAGGTGCGCCATTTCAATGGCGACCAGCGCCGCTTCTTCGCCCTTGTTGCCGTGGCTGCCGCCGGCACGCGCCTCGGCATCCTCGAACCGCTCCACCGCGAGCACGCCGTTGGCGACCGGCACCCGGTGGTCGAGCGACACGCGCATGAGGCCGTCGGAACAGCCGTCCGCCACCTGCTCGTAATGGCGCGTATCACCGCGCACCACGCAGCCGAGCGCGACGATCGCGACGTGCGCACCCGCATGCGCGACCCGCGCGGCCGCGACCGGAATCTCCCACGCGCCGGGCACGCGGATCACGTCGACCGCCGCATCGTCGACGCCGTGGTCGACGAACGTCTTGCGCGCGCCGGCGACCAGCGTGTCGGTGATGCGCGGGTTCCAGCGGCTGGCGATGATGGCGTAGCGCGCGCCCGCGGGGCTGCGCAGGTCGCCTTCGAGGTGCGGCATGGGCCGGGGGCTCGCGGAAAGGGTCGGCAATTCTAACGGGTGCGCCGCGGGCGGCCGGTGAGACGCGCCTCAGCGCGCCGGATCGACGTATTCCACGACTTCCAGACCGAAGCCGGCCAGGCCGATCTGCTTGCGCGGCGTGCCGATCACCCGCAGCCGGCCCAGGCCGAGGTCCGCGAGGATCTGCGCACCGGCCCCGTTGCGACGCCATTCGGCGAGGCCGCCACGCTCGGCGTCCTCCAGCGGTTGTTCGCGGATACGCGCGAGCAGCGCGTCGGCGCTCGACGACTCCGACAGCAGCACCAGCGCGCCGCGGCCTTCGTCGGCGATGCGCGCGAGCACGTCGCCGACCGCCGGCCCGAAGTCGGCGCGACGCCAGTGCAGCGCGTCGGCGAGCGGATTGAGCATGTGCACACGCACCAGCGTCGGCGTCGCCGGATCGACGTCGCCGCGCACGAGCGCGTAGTGCAGCGCATGGCTGACGCGGTCGCGGTAGACGGCAAGCGTGAACGGGCCGTGCTCGGTATCGATGGCGCGCGTCTCCACGCGTTCGACGGTGTGTTCGTTCTCGAGGCGGTAGCGGATCAGCTCTTCGATCGAGCCCATCTTCAGACCGTGCTCGCGCGCGAACGCCTCGAGCTCCGGGCGTCGCGCCATCGAACCATCGGGATTGAGGATTTCGACGAGCACGCCGGCCGGCTCCATGCCGGCGAGCAACGCGAGATCGCTCGCCGCTTCTGTGTGACCGGCGCGGCTCAGCACGCCGCCCGGTTGCGCCATCAACGGGAAGATGTGGCCGGGCTGGCTGAGATCATCGGCGCTTGCGTCGGGGCGCACGGCGGTGCGCACGGTGTGTGCGCGGTCGTACGCAGAAATACCGGTCGTTACGCCTTCCGCTGCCTCGATCGAGACGGTGAAGTTGGTGTGGTGCGGCGAGGTGTTGTCGCGCACCATCGGCGGCAGGCCGAGCTGGCGGCAGCGCTCGCGCGTCAGCGACAGGCAGACCAGGCCGCGCGCATGCGTGACCATGAAGTTGATGTCCTGCGGCCGCACCAGCTCCGCGGCCATGATCAGGTCGCCTTCGTTCTCGCGATCCTCGTCGTCGACTATGACGACCATGCGCCCGGCGCGGATCTCTTCGAGCAGCTCGGGAATCGGTGCGAAGCTCATGCGCGCTCTCCGGTCAGCAGGCGCTCGACGTAACGAGCGACGAGGTCGATCTCGAGGTTCACCGCATCACCGGCCTGCGTGGATGCGAACGCGGTATGCGACACGGTGTGCGGCACCAGCGCCACCTCGAAGCCGTCGGCATCGACTTCGTTGACGGTCAGACTGACGCCGTCGACGCAGATCGAACCCTTCTTCGCGATGTAGCGCAGCAGTGCGGCCGGCGCGGAAAAGCGCCAGCGCTGCGCACGCGCGTCGTCATGCACGGACACGACGGTGCCCACGCCGTCGACGTGGCCGCTGACGAGATGCCCGCCGAGGCGATCGTTCGGACGCATCGCGCGTTCGAGGTTCACCGTCGCACCGATGCCGAGGCGGCCGAGCGTGGTGAGCGACAGCGTTTCGGTCGATGCATCGGCCTCGAACGACGCCGCGTCGAACGCGACCACCGTGAGACAGACGCCGTTGACGGCGATGCTCTCACCGAGGCGCACGTCGTCGAATGGGAGCGTGCCGGTAGCCACGCGCAGGCGGACGTCGCCGCCGCGCGGTTCGACGGCGGCAATTGCGCCGACGCCTTCGATGATGCCGGTGAACATCAGCACGCCTCCGAGACGAAGACGGCGATGGAGCGGATGGAATTGGACATGGAAAACGTTTCTCGCAGGATGACGAAGCGAAAAACGCCCCAAGGCACGAGGCGAACGCACGCACGGCCGAAGCCCTGCTTGCAGGCGCCGTCTTCTTTCATCCGGACTGTGACCGTCGGCTCCGGCATTCGACCGGATCTGCTGACCTTCCGTGTCACGGAAGCGCTCGCGGGCTCGCGCTGATCGCGCCTACCGCCGGTGGGGAGTTTCGCCCCGCCCTGAAGACGTCAATGGAAGCCGGCGAGCCGGCACGCGCAGTTTATCACCGGGTTTTCCCGCGCCCCGGCGGACGCAGCGTTCCGCGGCTCAGGCCGGCTTGTGACGCAGGTGCAGGAACAGCGGCCAGGTGATGCGGCGGACTCTGACCGGATCGCCCCAGGCCTCGCGCAGCGCGTCGCGATGAAGTTCCACGGCGTCTTCCCCGGTGCGTGCACGGTGCTGGACGCCGGCGGAAAAGCTCGACAGGTATCCGATGAAGCGTTCGAAATTCCAGTCGACGGCCAGCGTCAGCGGCGGCGCGTCGATGCGCTCGAACGGCCAGTCGAAGTCGGCGTAGTGACGCTTGATGAACGCACGTTCGGGCGGCCAGTCCGCCTCGATGCGGTCGCGAAATGATGCGACTGCATCCGCCATGTCGGGCGACACGTCGAAATCGTCATAGCCCCACGCTGCGAGCACGCCACCGGGGCGCAGCACGCGATCGCATTCGGTGAAGAACGCCGGCACGTCGAACCAGTGCAGCGCCTGCGCGACGGCGACCAGGTCGACCGATGCATCGATCAGCCACGTGCGTTCGCCGGGTTCGACGGTCAGCGTGGCGTTGTCCACGCGCGCATCGCTCGCCCAATGCTGCGCGAGTTGCTTCGCGCTCGGATCCGTCGCATGCACGTGCGCGAAGCGCGCCGCGAGATCGCGCGTCGCCTGCCCGCTGCCGCAGCCCGGCTCCCATACATGCGCACTGGCCGGCACGTGCGCCGCAAGCGCATCGAACAACGCGGCCGGATAGTCCGGGCGCGCCACCGCGTAGGCCTGCGCCACGCCGGAGAAATGATCCTGCACACTCACGCGGCAGGCCGCATCAGCAACCGCAGGTCGTCACCCACGCGGCGCGTGTCGACGATGCGCAGTGCCAGGCGTTCGCTCATCTGCTGCACGTCGAGACCATCGAACAGCGGACGCGCGCCGGCGCCGAGCAGTACCGGTGCGACGTAGAGCAGCAGTTCGTCGACGAGCCCGGCGGCGAGGAACGCACCCGCGAGCGTCGCACCCGCTTCCAGCTGCACTTCGTTGATGCCGCGCTCGCCGAGCAGGCGCAGCACGGCGTCGAGATCGAAGCGCCCCTCGTGCACCGGCGCAGCCGCCATCTGCGCGCCGCTCACCTTCGGCAGACGCGCGTCGGGCGCGTGAATGTAGAGCGTCGGTGCATCGCCGTCGCGCACGTGGCCGCGATGGATCGTCGCGAGACCCGGATCGAGCACGACGCGCAGCGGCGCGACGAACGGCGTGTCGTCGCCCAGGCGCACGGTGAGCTGCGGATCGTCGGCAAGCACGGTGCCGGCACCGGTCATCAGCGCCGATGCGCGTGCGCGCCAGCGCTGCACGTCGAGACGCGAGGCCTCGCCACTGATCCACTTCGAATCCCCGCTGGCGAGCGCAGTGCGTCCGTCGAGACTCGTCGCGAGCTTCACGCGCAGCCACGGCCGTCCGCGTTCGACGCGCGAGAGGAACCCGCGATTGAGTTCGCGCGCCTGCGCTTCCATCAGGCCGGCCTGCACCTTGATGCCGGCCGCGCGCAGCTTCTCGAAACCCGCACCGTCCACTTTCGGGAACGGATCGCGCATCGCCGCGACGACGCGAACGACGCCGGCTTCGATCAGCGAATCCGCACACGGTGCGGTGCGTCCCATGTGCGCGCAGGGTTCGAGCGTGACGTACGCCGTCGCGCCGCGTGCGCGATCACCCGCCTCGCGCAGCGCGAACACTTCCGCATGCGGGCCACCTGCGCGTTCGTGGAAGCCCTCGCCCACCACCTCTCCATCGCGCACCAGCACGCTGCCGACCATCGGGTTCGGCTTGGTGGTGTACGCGCCGCGTTCGGCGAGGCGCAACGCGCGCGCCATCATCGCGTGGTCGAGGGCGGAGAACGCGTCGGTCATGCGGCGGGCCTGCTGTCGAAATCAATGGAACGCGCGGCGCCACGAACGTCACGCCTGCGATGGAACTTGCGAAGTGGAGGCGCGGGATACGCCCGGAAACCGTAGCGACGTCCGCGCAGGCTCAACGCCGGCGCCCCTTTTCGGGCTTGGGCTCGTCTTCGGCGAGCAACGGCAACTGGCCCTCGGTCGGTGCGACGTCACGCTCGAGACGATCGAGTTCCTCGCGGAAATCGGCAACGTCCTCGAACGCGCGATACACCGACGCAAATCGCACGTAGGCGACGTGGTCGAGCTTGCGCAGCTCACCCATCACGAATTCGCCGATGCGGCGCGACGGGACTTCGCGTTCCGTGGTCATCCGCAGCTGGTGCACGACCGATCGCACCGCGGCTTCGATCTGCTCTTCCGCGACCGGGCGCTTCTGCAGCGCGCGATCGAAGCCGAAGCGTAGCTTGCGCGCATCGAACGCTTCGCGCCGGCCGTCGCTTTTCACGATGGTCGGCAGCTTGAGCTCGATGGTTTCGAGCGTGGAGAACCGTTCGCCGCAGGCCTCGCAGACGCGGCGGCGACGGATCGTCGCGCCGTCTTCGGACACGCGCGAGTCGATCACGCGGGTGTCCTGGTGCTGGCAGAACGGGCAATGCATCAGGGACGGCGACCGGTTCTCATGCCCGATGCGCCGCGCGAATAGCGGACCACGACAACCGCTGCACCGACCGACGCCACGCCGTCGTACATCGTCGGCGTAAAGCGGCTCTGCATGACGGTACGCACGGCCGACGTGTCGAAGCCGGCCGTGGACGCGCAGATCGCTTCCGCACGCTGCGGCTTGCCGTCCGCACCGACCAGCGCCGCGACCACGACGGTGACGTCCTTCGGCGCTAGGCCATTCGGCATCACCACCTTCGCCCAGTGATCGATCGCAGCATGCTCGCGTTTCGTCGCGGCGGCCGGCGGCGTCGGCCAGGCGTCGCCGAACAGCTGGCCCAGCGACTGGCCCGCGTGACGCTCGATGTCGCCTTCACGGCAGGTGATCGGCTGGTGGTGCAGCGCGGGATCGGTGTAGTCCAGACCCGACGACAGATCGTCGCCCGGCGCCGTCGCGTCGGGCGCGCTGGTGTCCGGCGTGCCGGCATCGGGTGCAGCCTGCGCGAACGCGGAGAGCGGCAGGAGGGCGAGCGAAAGCAGCGCGACGCGCATCATGCGAGCGCCCCGTACACCGGGAACTGCGCGCACTGCGACTGCACCGCGTCCGCGACGCGCGCGATCACTGCCTCGTCCTTCGGATTGTCGAGCACGTCGGCGATCCAGTTCGCGAGCGCGATGCACTCGGCTTCGCGATAACCACGCGTGGTGACGGCCGGCGTACCGAGGCGCAGGCCCGAGGTCACGAACGGCGAGCGCGGATCGTTCGGCACCGAGTTCTTGTTCACGGTGATGTGCGCGCGGCCGAGCGCGGCTTCCGCGTCCTTGCCGCTGACGTCGCGGCCAATCATGTCGACCAGCATCAGGTGGTTCTGCGTGCCGCCCGAAACGATCTTGTAGCCGCGCTTGATGAGCGTGTCCGCCATCGCCTGCGCGTTCTTCACGACCTGCGCCTGGTAGGCCTGGAACTCCTCGCCCAGCGCTTCCTTGAACGCAACGGCCTTGGCCGCGATCACGTGCATCAGCGGGCCGCCCTGGATGCCCGGGAAGACGATGCTCTGCAGCTTCTTCGTCAGCTCTTCCGACGGATTCTTCGCGACGATGATGCCGCCGCGCGGACCGCGCAAGGTCTTGTGCGTGGTCGACGTCACGACGTGCGCGTGCGGCAGCGGCGACGGGTACACACCCGCGGCGACGAGGCCTGCGATGTGCGCCATGTCGACGAAGAACAGCGCGCCGACCGAATCGGCGATCTGGCGCATGCGCGCCCAGTCGACGACCTGCGAATACGCGGAGAAGCCGGCGACCAGCATCTTCGGCTTGTGTTCCTGCGCGAGGCGCTCGACCTCGGCGTAGTCGATCAGGCCGTTCTCGTCGACGCCGTACTGCACGGCGTTGTAGATCTTGCCGGACAGGTTCACCTTCGCGCCGTGCGTGAGGTGGCCGCCGTGCGCGAGCGACATGCCGAGGATCGTGTCGCCCGGATTCAACAGCGCGAAGTAGACCGCCTGGTTCGCCTGGCTGCCCGAGTGCGGCTGCACGTTCGCGTAGTCCGCGTCGAACAGCTGCTTGCAGCGGTCGATCGCGAGCTGCTCAGCGACGTCGACGTACTCGCAGCCGCCGTAATAACGCTTCCCGGGGTAACCCTCGGCGTACTTGTTGGTCAGCACCGACCCCTGCGCTTCCAGCACGCGCGGCGACGCGTAGTTCTCGGACGCGATCAGTTCGACGTGGTCCTCCTGCCGGCGGCGCTCGTCCGCGATCGCCTGGGCCAGTTCGGGGTCGAATCCTTCGATACGGGCATCGCGCGGGAACATCGGGACTCCGGAGGGGTGCGGGTAGACGTGAATTCTAGCCCGCCGGGCTGCCCGGCCGGGTCCGCCCGGGGCCCGCGGGCCTTATAATTTCGGGCTATTCCGAATCCCTTGCGGCCCCTGCCCTGCGCAGGCGGCCGTCGCCTGCCCCACGCGGCGCCGCGCGCCCGCGTTCGACCGGAGCTCCGAGCCCCATGCAGTACATCTACACGATGAACGGCGTCAGCAAGACCGTTCCTCCGAAGCGCCAGATCATCAAGGACATCTCGCTGTCGTTCTTCCCCGGCGCGAAGATCGGCCTGCTCGGCCTGAACGGCGCCGGCAAGTCGACGGTGCTCAAGATCATGGCGGGCGTCGACACCGATTTCTCGGGTGAGGCGCGTCCGCAACCGGGCATCAAGGTCGGCTACCTCGCGCAGGAGCCGGAGCTCAACCCGGAGCACACCGTGCGTCAGGCCGTCGAGGAAGGTCTGGGCGACATCATCAACGCGCAGGCCGCGCTGGAAGCGGTGTATGCCGCCTACGCCGAGGAAGGCGCGGATTTCGACGCGCTCGCCAAGGAGCAGGAGCGCCTCGAAGCGATCCTCGCCGCCGGTGACGCGCACACGCTCGAGAACCAGCTCGAAGTGGCGGCCGATGCGCTGCGCCTGCCGCCGTGGGACGCCATCGTCGGCAAGCTGTCGGGCGGCGAGAAGCGCCGCGTCGCGCTGTGCCGCCTGCTGCTGCAGAAGCCGGACATGCTGCTGCTCGACGAACCGACCAACCACCTCGACGCCGAGTCGGTCGAGTGGCTGGAGCAGTTCCTCGCGCGCTACACCGGCACCGTGGTCGCGGTGACGCACGATCGCTACTTCCTCGACAACGCCGCCGAGTGGATCCTCGAACTCGACCGCGGCCGCGGCATTCCGTGGAAGGGCAACTACACCGAGTGGCTCGTGCAGAAGGACGAGCGCCTCAAGCAGGAAGAGAACCAGGAAAAGTCGCGCCAGAAGGCCATCCAGAAGGAACTGGAATGGGCGCGCAGCAATGCCAAGGGCGGCCGTTCGAAGGGCAAGGCGCGTCTTGCGCGCATCGAGGAGCTGCAGTCGGTCGACTACCAGCGCCGCCAGGAAACGAACGAGATCTTCATTCCGCCGGGCGAGCGCCTGGGCAACAAGGTGATCGAGTTCAAGAACGTCTCGAAGAAGTTCGGCGATCGCCTGCTGATCGACGACCTCTCGTTCTCGGTGCCGCCAGGCGCGATCGTCGGCATCATCGGCCCGAACGGCGCCGGCAAGTCGACGCTGTTCAAGATGATCATCGGCAAGGAAAAGCCGGATTCCGGCGAGATCGACATCGGCCAGACGGTGAAGCTCGCCTACGTCGACCAGAGCCGCGACGCGCTGGAAGGCAACCACAACGTGTTCCAGGAGGTGTCGGGCGGCCTCGACATCCTCAACATCAACGGCATCGAGATCCAGTCGCGCGCGTACATCGGGCGCTTCAACTTCAAGGGCCAGGACCAGCAGAAGATCGTCAGCCAGCTCTCGGGCGGTGAACGCGGCCGCCTGCACATGGCGAAGACGCTGCTGCAGGGCGGCAACGTGCTGCTGCTCGACGAACCGTCGAACGATCTCGACATCGAAACGCTGCGTGCGCTCGAAGACGCGCTGCTCGAGTTCCCGGGCAACACGTTCGTGATCTCGCACGATCGCTGGTTCCTCGACCGCATCGCCACGCACATCCTCGCGTTCGAAGGCGACTCGCACGTCGAGTTCTTCCAGGGCAACTACCGCGAGTACGAGGAAGACAAAAAGCGCCGCATGGGCGCGGAAGGTGCGCAGCCGCACCGCCTGCGTTTCAAGGCGCTCAAGTAATCGCGACACCGACGCCCGCCTTCACGGCGGGCGTCTCGCATGCGGAGTTCGACATGGCAGCGGACGTCAATCGAATGCTCGTTCTGGCCGCAGCGCTCAGCGCGCTGGCGGCGGTGCTGCATGTCGCGGTGATCGCGGGTGGGCCGGACTGGTATCGGTTCTTCGGTGCGGGCGAACGCATGGCGCGGCTGGCCGAGGCGCGTAGCCCGGTGCCGACAGTCGTGACGTTGGGTATCGCGCTGGTGCTCGCGGTGTGGGCAACGTACGCGGCATCCGCGGCAGGCCTGATTCGGCCGCTACCGCTGACAGCGGCTGCGCTCGTTGCCATCACCGGCGTGTACGTACTGCGCGGCCTCGCCGTCCTGCCCGCGGCGGCGATGCCCGCCCTGCGGACGCCGTTCAACCTCTGGAGTTCCGCCATCTGCCTCGCGATCGGCGTCGTGCACGCCGTCGGCCTGTGGCAGGTGTGGAAGCGACTCTGATTCGGACTACGGGAGATCACCGATGAGCTTCATGACCACCCTGCGCGCCCGCTGGAAAGCCGCGAACACGCTGGTGTGCGTGGGCCTGGATCCGGAACCCGCGAAGTTCCCCGCGCGATTCGCGAACGATCCCGACGCGGTCTTCGCGTTCTGCCGCGACATCGCCGACGCCACCGCCGACTACGCCTGTGCGTTCAAGCCGCAGATCGCGCACTTCGCGGCGCTGCGTGCGGAGGGCGCGCTCGAACGCCTGATCGCGCATCTCAAGTCCGCGCATCCGCACGTGCCGGTCATTCTCGACAGCAAGCGCGGCGACATCGGCAGCACGGCGCAGCACTACGCGAGCGAAGCGTTCGATCGCTACGGCGCGGACGCGGTGACGGTGAACCCGTATCTGGGCCGCGACGCGCTGCAGCCCTTCCTCGACCGCGCCGACAAGGGCGTGATCATCCTCTGCCGCACCTCGAATCCGGGCGCGGGTGAATTGCAGGACATGCTGGTCGGTGGTCGCCCGCTGTATCAGCACGTCGCCGAAAAGGCGGCCATCGAGTGGAATGCGAACGGCAACGTTGCGCTCGTCGTCGGCGCGACGTGGCCCGAACAGCTCGCCGAAGTGCGTGCGCTCGTGAAGGACGTTCCGCTGCTGGTGCCCGGTGTCGGTGCGCAGGGCGGCGATGCCGCGGCCGTCGTCTCCAACGCGAAGACGCCCGACGGCACCGGTCTGATGATCAGCTCGTCGCGCGCCGTGCTCTACGCATCGGATGGGGATGACTTCGCGATCGCCGCCGCCAACGCGGCGCGCGCGCTGCGCGACATCATCAACGCAAGTCGCTGACGTGGCCGACGCGATCGTCATCGTGCCATTCGCTCCGGGCGATCGCGACGACTGGCAGCGCCTCGCGGAGGGCTACAAGGCGTTCTATGCGACGCCGACCGCATCGGCCGAATACGACGCGGCGTGGGCGCGCCTGCTCGACGACGAGGCCGTGCATGGCCTCGGTGCAAAGGTCGATGGGCGGCTGGTCGGCATCGTCCACTTCCTGTTCCACGCGACGGTCTGGGCCGAGCGTACCTGTTACCTCCAGGACCTGTTCACCGACGAGGCAGCGCGCGGACGCGGCGTTGCCCGTGCGCTGATCGAAGCCGTCGCGCACGAGGCAAGCGAACGCGAAGCGACACGCATGTACTGGCTGACGCAGGCGCACAACGCCACCGCACGCGCGTTGTACGACCGCGTCGCGGTGCACCGCGGTTTCATCCGCTACGACTACCCGCTCGCCTGATTCAGCTTCGCCGTCTCCGTGTGAGGCGACCGCGCGGTGGCGGCTGCTAGCGTGCGTCGAAACGACGGAGCCCGCCATGTCGCATCGCATCGCACGCTGGATGTCGCCGCTGCTGTTCGCCGTCGCGCTCCCCGCACTCGCGCAGGAGGCGATGTCGCCCGCGAGGCCCCCGCCCGAGTGGTGGGTGGACGTGAACGTCGCATCGCATCACTTCGAGGATGCCGACGAGTACCTGGGTCCTGGCGAGCACTTCAACCAGAACAATTACGGCGGCGGCGTCGAACTGCAGTGGCAGCCGCGCCACGGTGCCTCCGTGGGCTACTACCGCAATTCGGTGTACGAGGACTCGTGGTACGCGCTGTATCACTACACGCCGCTGCCGCTGGGCGAGCACGTGCGGCTTGGCGCCATGGTCGGACTGGTCAGCGGCTACCCGGGCTACAACCACGGCAATGCGGCGCCGGGCGGTGGACTCGTCGCGAAGGTGGAATACCGTCGCGTCGGCATGAACCTGATCTACCTGCCCCGCATTCCCGGCTCCACGCCGAACACGCTCGGCCTGCAGCTCAAGTTCCGCCTCGGTCGATGATCAGTTGACGCTGCGCCACCAGGCGCGCATCGAGGCGACGACGAAACGCATCGCGATGACCATCGCCACCACCGCACGTAGCGGCGCGCTGCGATGCGGCGCCTCGAAGCGCGAGAAGTAGCGCCACAGGCCGCGGTGCTTGTGCCATTCGACGAAGAACGGCCGCGAGCGGCTGGACACGCCCCGGATGTGCACGACGCGCACGGCGTTCGCGATCGCGACGGTGCCGCCCGCTTCGCGTACGCGGCGACAGAGGTCAAGGTCCTCCGCATGCAGGCGGTAGCCTTCGTCGAAGCCGTGCACCGCATCGAACAGCGTGCGCGGCATCAGCATGAGCGCACCGGAGATCGCATCCACGCGCTGCACGGCATCGCCGTTCGAGGGGATCGACAGGTCGGTACCCTCGCCCGCCAGCATGCGGGCGAAGTCGGGATCGCGACGTCGCGCTGCGGGATCGAGCACACCGTCTTCATCGATGAGTTCGGAACCGATCAGCGCGGGAGCGACCTGCTCCGCGCGCGCGCGGAGCCGCGCGAGCGTGTCCCGTTCGATCAGGCAGTCGGGATTCACGAACGCGATCCACGGTGCATCGCTGTCCTGCGCGCCCTGGTTGCAGGCGACGGCGAAGCCCGGGTTGTCGGGGTTGGCGACGAACTTCAGCCGCGGCTCGCCCGCGGCGATGCGCTGCACGACGCCGAGCGTGCCGTCGTCCGACGCGTTGTCGACCACGCGGATTTGCACGACGCCGTCGGCCGCACGCACGCATTTCAGGCAGAGTTCGATCGTCTCCGCGCTGCGATGGGTGACGATGACGACCGCGATGCCGTCGTCGCTCACGGAGTCGCTCCGAACAGGTCGGCCTGCGCGTCGCTGGCGTCGCGCTGCGCCATGGCGCGCGAGATGTGTTCGCGCTGCGCGCGCAGCGGGTCGTCCATCAGGAATTCGGCGAGACGCGCGTTCCAGTGCGGCCAGCGCGCGGCGACGCGATCGAGATCGCCGTCGGCCGGTCGGCCTTCGTCGACACGCCCGACGTAGGCCTGCATGCACAGCAGGTCGACGCCGCCGAACGCCTGCATGCGCAGGCAGAGATCGATGAGCGCGGCGTACCACGAGGCGTAGCTCGTCGCATCGATGCCGCCGACGCGACGGCATGCGGCGCCGCGCAGCAGCACGGCATGTCCCACCGCCGCGGGAAGCGGCTCGGCGGGTAGCGCGACGTCGGCGAGCACGTCGGCGATGCGCGCGGGATCGTCCGGCAGCGGCGCGACATCGCCGAGGCGCGGCCACGCTGCGGTCTCGCCGGCATTGCTCCACGGCGTGATGGTGGTGGCATCCGGAGATTCGCGCAGGCAACGCGCCATGCGAACCAGCCAGCCCGATGCGGGGCGCGCATCGTCCGCAAGAATCACGACATCGGCGTCACCGCAGGCTCGCAGCACTTCGGCGAGATGCGCGGTTTCGCCGAGTGCACGGGTGCGACGGCTGTAGTCGGCGCTCATGCGCGTCGCCGCAAGCCATGCGTCGACGACCGCGCGCACGCGCGGGCCGCCGCGCGCGTCGTCCGCCAGCCAAACGCGCGTGCCGGCCGGCGTGGTCGCCTCCAGTGCAGCAAGACAACCGTCGAGCGCGACGTCGTCGACGCCCACCGGGATCACCACGATGGGCAGGGCGTCGCCTGGCGCCGCCTCGGCCACGTCCGTCACTGTGTCAGCGCACCTCGATGCCGCCACGCACCTTCTGCTTGCGGTGCAGCGGCTCCATCGCGCGGAAACGGCGGGTGTAGTCGTCGGTGAGGTCGCGCACTTCCTGCGGGTTGCGCACCACGGTGGGCGTGAGCAGCACGATGACTTCGTTGCGATCGGTGCGCGAGTTCTGCCGGCCGAACAGGCCGCCGACGACCGGAATGCGGCTCAGCCCCGGGAAGCCCGACGAACCGCGCTGCACGCCATCGCTGATGAGGCCGGCGAGCATCACGGTGTCGCCGCTCTGCACGGCGGTTTCGGTCTTCACCTTGCGTGTGTCGATGCGCACGTTGCCGTTGCGGTCGGCGACGGTGCCGGGCGAACTCACTTCCTGCACGATGTCGAGGAACACCATGCCGTCGCGCGTGATGCGCGGGCGCACCTTGAGGATGATGCCGGTGTCGAGGTACTGCACCTGGCTGTAGGTCACGCCGCCCGTACCGGTGCCCGGATCCACCGTGACCGACGAGATCGGAATGCGGCTGCCGACGTTGAGGGTGGCTTCCGCGTTGTTGCGCACGAACACCGACGGTGTCTGCAGCAGCTGCAGGTCGGTGACCTGGTCGAGTGCGTTGATGACAGCCGCAGCGTTCTTGCCGAGGAACGTCCACGCCAGACCGGGGTTGGTGACGTCGGCGGGACGGATGCTGCCCTTCAGATCGCCCCAGATATTGCGGCCCGCCGCGTTCGGAAGACCGGCGCCGCCGGACGACACCGGATCGCTCACCGCCTGTTCGAAGAACCAGTTGACGCCGTACTGCAGCGCGCCGCTCAGCTGCACTTCGACGACCTGCGCTTCGATCTGCACCTGCATCGGCATGACGTCGAGGCGTTCGATGACATCGCGCATCGACGCCCACGCCTGCGGCGTAGCGCGCACCAACAGCGAGTTGGTCTCGTCGACCGCGGACACGCCGACGTGCTGGCCGTCGACATCGAACGTCACCGAGCCGTTGCCATTCGGGCGCGGATCCAGCGAGAGCGACGACGACATGCCACCGCCCGTCGAGCCCGTGCCGGTGTCCCCCGAGGTCGGCGTCTGGCCGATGGCCGCGGTCGACCCGTTATCGGTGTCGCGAATCTCCGTCGAATCCAGCCCCGGCATCAGCGACGGCTGTCCGTTCGTGCCACCGCTGCCGCCGCGGCCGCCACCGAAAACTTCCGACAACCGATCCGCGAGATCCTTCGCCTTGATGTACTTCAACTCGTACGAATACAGGCGCGGCTCGCTGCCGGCGCCGTCGATGCGCTCCAGCCACTGCTGGATGTCGTCGAGGTACGCAGCCTGCGGCGTGATCACCAGGATCGCGTTCGCGCCTTCCAGCGGCATGAAACGGAACATGCCGGCGACCGGCGACTTGCTCTGTTCGCCGAACACCTTTTCCAGATCGGCGACGACGCGGCTCGCGCGGCCCGACTGCAGCGGGAATACGCCGACCGACATGCCCGCGAGCCAGTCGACGTCGAATGTTTCAATCGTGCGCAGGTAGTTCTCGAGTTCCGCGCGCGTACCGGCGACGGTGATGACGTTGCGCGCGTTGTCGACGGTGACGATCGCGTTCGGTCGCGCGTACGGCTTGAGGATCTTCTCCATCTCCGTGGCCGACACGAACTTCAGCGGCACCGTGCGCGCTTCGAAACCGCGCGCGCTCGACGCGGGGCCGGTGCGCGGTGCGACGGTGCCGGCAAGCGCCTGATCGGCCGGCACGATGTTGTAGCGCCCGCCGCTGTAGACCATGCGCGCGTTGTTCCAGCCCAGCACCATCTCCAGCAGGTTCAGCGCTTCGGCCGGGCTGACCGGCTTCGGCGTCGCGAGGGTCACCGTGCCCTGCACGTTGGGCGCGATCACGTAGTTCTGGCCGAGCATGTCGCCGAGGATGGCTTTCACCACCGCCTGCAGCGATTCGCCTTCGAAGTTGAAGGTCGCCGCGCCGGAGCTGCCGCCCAGACGCGACGGCGGCGCGCTGGCGACCCGGTTGTTGATGACCGTGCCGGTGCCACGACGGATCTGCGCGCGAGGGCCTTCGTCATGCGCTTCCAGCGGCGCGGTGGTGACGCCGTCGCTGATGGTCGAAGTGGTGGTTGGCGCAGACGAGGTGCCGGCAACGGGGCCGTCGAGGCGTCCATCGCGACGCACGACGGGCGGCGTGACCGTGGTGCAGCCGGCGAGGATCGACGCGATCGCGAGGGCGGTGGTCGACAGGCGCAGGGCCGGACGGAAGACGGTGGCGTTCGGAGAGAAGGTCATCGCGGGACTCAGCGGGTCGTCGGCCGCGGCACGGCGGTCGCAGGCGGGTTGGCGTTCTGGGCACGCCGGCGCATTTCCTCGCGGCGGGCTTCGATGCGCTGGCGGATCTGTTCGATCTGCGCCGGGTCGGGCGCGGACGTGGCGTCGGTGGGCGGTGGTGCGGCGGCGGCGACGCCGGTCGGCATCGGCACGGGCGACGGCGGCACGGAAGGCGCGCTCGTCATCGCTGTCGGCGCCGCGCCGCCCTTGCCGTCGTACACGCGCAGGGTGAGTTCCTTTTGGCCCTCGGGGCCTTCGAACACCGCGCTGCGCGGCTGCAGCGACACGAGTCGCCACGCGGGGAAAGAATCCGGTGCGTCGCCGATCTTCACGCGCCACGACTCGCTACCATCGGGCTTCTGCAGGATCGCGATGCTGGCCTGCGGCGTGATGAGCACGCTGGTCAGTACGAGATCGAATTCGGACGTGGCGCCCGCCTGGTCGTTGTCGGTGACCAGCGAGAAGGGATGCGGGCGGCGGTCGGTCGCGAACAGCGGACGTGCCGCGATCTCGCCGTACTGGCCGATCGGGCCCAGCGTCGCCGCGGCATCGCTGGCCGGCAGCGTCGGAAGGCGGCTGTCGGTGATCGCACCGCCCTTGCCCTCGGTGATGTGGCTGCCCATGCCGGCGAGGGCCAGCACCCAGGCGAGCAGCGCCCAGCCGGCGAATGCGCCGAGCAACAAAGTGCGCGGGGCGACGTGGTCAGGGCGCACCGGGACCTCCCGAAGGCGGGGTCGCGGGCTCCGACGTGCCCTGCGGCGTCGCGGACGGCGCGGGCGTCGGCAGCGGGCCCGGCGGCGGCATCTTGGGTCCGGTGATGCCCGAGGGCGGCGGCGGCGCGGCGGGGTTCACGTCCGAACCCGGCATCACGGCCGGCCCTGGGCCCGGGACCGCCGTCGGGACGGGCGCGGGCGGCGCGGCCGAGATCGGCGGCGCTGACTGCATCGGCGCCGCCGACATCGCGGGTGCCACCGTCGCACCGTCGACGATCGCGCCCGCTGGGCGCAGGTAGCCGACCAGATCGAAGCTCACGTCCAGACCACCGCTGGACGCGTTCGGCTCCATGCCACCAAAGAAGCGCTGCGCGAGGATGTTGAGGTTCTCGACGAACAGGCGCGGCGTGCCGGCTTCGAGCGCATGCAGCACCGCCGCGAGTTCCGGCGTGCCGCAGCGCAGGCGCACCTGCACGGCGACGCGCGTGTACGCCTCGCCCGATTCGTTCTGCAACGGCGACCGGTTCTGGATCTGGCAGCTGCGATTGCCCGGGCTCGCCTGCGCGACCACGGTTTCGAGGCGCTGCACGAGTCCCGCGACGGCGAGTTCGGCGGTCGCCTCGGGCAGGAAGCCCGGCCGCGTGGCGAGGCGCTGCTGTGCTTCCTGCAGACGACGCTGCACCGCCGGCGCCTGCGCGAGTTCGGCCTGCAGGCGCGCATTGCGCTCCTGCAGCAGGTCGATGCGCGCGCTCACCTCGCGCATCGGCACCGTCCACCATGGATGGATCAGCACGCCGTACGCGATCAGCAGCACGGCGACGAGCAGGCCCAGCGCGATCCAGCGCTCGCGATCGGTCACGACCGGCGTCATCGCGACGCCCCCTTCTTCGCGGCCGGCGTGCGGCCGAGTTCGGCGGTCAACGTAAAGCGATCACGATTGGTAGCGGGATCCGGCTGCAACGCACCGGCGAGCGCCGGCGACTGCCACAGCGGCGAACCCTCGAGGCGGTTCACCAGCGACGGCGCTTCGTTGCTGAGTCCCAGCAGCGTCAGGCGATCGCCTTCCATGGCCAGCTTCTCGAGGTAGGTGCCATCCGGCAGGCGACGACTGACCTCGTCCAGCACTTCGATCGCGGTCGGCTGTTCGGCACGACGCTTGTCGAGGAACGCCTGCCCGGCGACGAGTTCGTTCAGCGCCTCGCGCTGCTGCGCGGCGATCTTTGCCGGGCCGCTGCGCGCACGCACCTTCCGCTCGAGGTCGTCGGCGGCCTGGCGGCGGTTGTCCAGAATGGTGACCAGTGCGAAGCCGACCGCGATGACGCCGACGCCGGCGAGCACGCGGTTCCACACCTGCCAGGGATCGCGCTGGTGACGACGCGCTGCGGGGTCGAGCAGGTTGACACCACGCGGCGTGCCGTCGACATCGAGCACGTCGACGCCCGCAAGGCGCCCGGCCAACGGACCAAGCGCGGCCAGCAGAGGTTCGGCGCGTACGCGCGGCGCAGCGACGAGCTCGACATCGAGCTGACCATCAGGACGACGCCCGACCAGGCGCGCGTCGTAGATCACCTCGTCGGCCGCGAACGGCGTCTGGCGATCGAGTTCGAACCGCACGACGTCACGCAAGCGATCGGCCGCAGCGCCCGGCAGCGCGAGGCGACGCACGAGTGTGGCGGTGGCGGGCAGCACCAGCCAGCGCGGCAGGTCGACCGCGGCGGAACTGAGCACGTTGGCGAGCGGGTCGTCGCCCGGTGCATCGACCAACACGGGCAGTCGGCCGAAATCGAGCATGTCGCCGTCGCGCTGCAGTTGCAGGCGCACCTCGCCGTCGGCGAGCGGCATCAGCAAGAGGCGGCCGCGATCGACACCCAGCGCACGGCGCACGCGCACCGGCAGCCACGCGGCGAGCGCGCGTCCCCACCAGGCAAGCAGCCCGCGCAGACTGGTGGCCTGCGGGCCCAATCGGGCGGCGATCCGCGCGAGGCCGCGCGTCCGGCCCTCGAGAACCGAGGTCATGGTGACGGAACCCCCTCCTCCCAACGCAACGGTGTGTAGGCCATCCCCGGAATGGCGCTGCCCCCGGTGCGTACTACGGCGCCGAGCGTGGCGATGCGTCCGCCACGGAGCCGGGCCGTGCTCTCGATACTATACGTTCCGCTTCCGAACGCCTGCTGGCTTTCGCCGCCGGGAATGCCGGGAAGCGGTTGCCCGGTCGACGGATCCCAGGCATCGCGCTGCTGCACGATCGCCTTGCCGTCCATGCCCATCGCGGTCAGCACCGGTGCGCCGGCGAATGCGGGCTCGGGCCGGCCGCGCCCGCTGAACACGGTGACGTAAGGCGCGAGGTGTTTGTAGTCGTCGGCCGTGAACCCGAGGATCTGCAGCAGCTCCGCGCTGCTCTCGAAGTCCATGTCCTTGGCGCCGTAGGTCAGTCCGGCCGCGGCGTAATCCTGGTCCTCGGCGCCGCCCGACGGCTGCGTGAGTTGGTCCGCATCGCGCCAGTCGATGACCGCGCCCGCGAGTTTTTCGCTGCGCGCATGCTCGATGCCGACCGCGTCGAACAGCCCGATCAGCAACGGCGGATCGGCGTGGTTGAGGTCGACCTTGCCGTCCTCGTCGACGATGCGGATCTCGACGTTCGCATCCTCGTAGGCCCACTTGTACGTGCGCCCGTCCGGCCGCCATTGCTGGCGCGGATCCGGCTGATTGACCTTCGTCAGCGAATACTCGAGGCCCGCACGCGCGATCTGCATCGCCTGCACGCCGTCGACCAGCGCGCGGCCCTGCATGCCTTCGGTGCGCGCGGTGAGCGAGAACGCGCCGACCAGTGCGATCAGAAGCACCATCAGCCACAGCACGATCAGCAGCGCGGCACCGCGCGTCCGACGCGTCATCGCGTGATCCCCGTGGCGTACGCCGCCGCAAGACGCGGCGCGACGTCGAGCACGGGCCACGGCTTGCCGTCTTCCCCGGTGATGCGGATCTCGACCAGCAACGGAAGTTGTTCCGTGGTCGTCCAGTCGTCCTGCCACTCGGCCGGCTTGCCGTCTTCGCCGACGCCGCGGTAGTGGAACTCGACGCTGCGCAGGTTCTCCGCCAGCACCTCCGGTTCGCGATCGACCGCCGCCGTCGCATCACCCGGCTGCGCGGCGACGAGTCCGAGCGTGAGGCGCACACCGTCGCCCGAGGCCATGCGCTGGATGCGCAGGTCATGCACGCTCGGGCCGCCGCGCCCGATGTAGTCCGGCAGGTCGGACACGAAGCGCATGCGCTCGGCGTCACCCGCGAAACGCATCGCCTGCCCGGTCGACGGATCGATCTGGAACGACACGGCGCGCGCGCCAGCGAGTCGTCGGCGCAGGAAGCCTTCGACCGCGCGGATGTGTTCGTTGCTTGCAGCGGTCGCTTCGCCGTGACGCGTCGCGCCGGTGGCGCCGGTGATCGTCGCGAACGCGAGCGTGAGCCCGGCCGCGAGCAGCACCGTCGCGATCAGCACTTCGATCAACGTGAAGCCGCGCGCGCGCCTCACGTCGGCGGCGCTCCAAGATTCGCCGGCACCAGGCGCAGCGAATGCAGCTCCAGGCGCTCGCGCGGGCCGCCTTCGCCCCACTGCATCACCAGATCGAGCGACAGAAGCACCGGCGCGTTCGGATCGACCGGTTGCGCACTCGCCGGTGCATTCGTGCGATACGGCGCGACGTGCAGCTGCCAGCGGTAGCGTCCGTCCTCGAGCTCGCCGTCGCGTTCGCCCTCGCGCAGCGGGCCGTCGGTATCGACGCGATCGAGCACCGACTGCGCGAGCATCGCCGCGCGTCCGGCATCGGCCGACCAGCGCACCTGTTTCGTCGAATTGGTGAGCGTGCCGAGCAGGAGCGTCAGCGCCACCGCGAGGATCGCGAACGCGACGATCACCTCGATCAGCGTGTAGCCGCGCGCAAGGCGTCGCATCAGCGCGCCTCCGAGCGGTCGAGTTTGACCTCACCGGTAAGCCAGGCGACGTCGATGTTGAACGCGGCCGTGTCACGCACCAGGCGCACGCGCCCACCTGTAGACGCGCCGTCGGCGAAGAACAGGATCGCTCCTTCGTCAGGCGACGGCCGCGTTTGTCGCGCGCCGATGAAGGACAGGCCGATCTCCGCCGGAATCGAGCCATGTCGACCGTCCGGCGCCTGCCACGCGTGCGTGCGTGGCTGGATCACGAAGCGCTGCGTCTGTCCGGTGGCGATCGCGCGCGTGCGGGTGAAGCGCAGCTGCGACGCGACTTCCTTCGCCGCGGAACGCAGCTGCATGCCCTTGAAGCCGCCACTCATCGCACCGGCGGCGAGCACGCTCATCACCGCGATCAGCACGACCACGATGATCATCTCGATCAGCGAGACGCCGCGCGCACGGCGGGCGGCGGGTGCAGCCGTCCGTCGTGGCGCGATGCGGATCATTCGTTGCGGATGTCGCCGTCGACGCTGGTGCCGCCCGGCTTGCCGTCCTTGCCGAGGATGATCACGTCGAACGCATGGCCGTCATCGCCAGGTGCCTTGTACGCGATCGCGTTGCCCCACGGATCCTTGAGCTCGCCTTCCTTCGCATACGGGCCGAGCCAGCCCGACACGCCCTGCGGCGCGGTCGCGAGGTCGGACAGCGTCGTCGGGTACTTGCCCACGTCTTCCTTGTACTGCTCGATCTTCTGCGCGAGCGTGGTGACCTCGGACTTGGCGAGGTTGGCCTTGGCGCGATCGGAGCCGCCGAGGATGCGGTTGCCCACGAACGTCAGCACGATGCCGATCAGCACGATGACGATGATGATTTCGATGAGGCTCATGCCGCGCTGCAGCGCGCGGGGAGCAGGCGATCGGGTCAGTGCACGACGGTTGCGCATGGGCGACGGCTTCCGGGGAGAGGGCGACTGTTTACCAAATTCGTGACGTGAAGCGGAAATTTCTGGCCGGCCTGTTCAGGTTTTTTCGTAGCGGGCCCGAGGGTGGGACCGGACGATCGAGGCGAAGTTTCCCGAAGCATGCGCCTGCCGCGCGACTTTCATCACACGAGCGTGGGCCGCATCCGGTCGCGTGGAAGTCCCGCGCGGCGCTGGAGGAGCAAAGCGAGGCGATGCCGACGCGGGTGTCGCGCTGCGCCCCATGGCGCTCCGGCGGGCGTAGCACGCCGGCGTTCGTCAGAGTCACGCTGCACGCCGCGTGGGCGACGCCGCCTCACCCCGCCCCGCGTAGCGCGCCGGACGTTCCGTCAGGCCACGCCGCATTGCCGCGATGCGCCGACGGATCGCATCGCGACTGGGATTCCTCGAACTCGGCCCCGCCTAGCACGCCGGGCGTTCGGCTCGCCTGCGCGGCAATGCCGCGCAAAGCGCGGCGAGCCTCACCCAATCTGCCCCGTGAGGTCGTACATCGGCACCAGGATGCCGAGGATCACCGTGCCGATCACGAACGCCAGCACCATCGTCACGATCGGCACCAGCGCGGCCAACATGCGGTCCAGCGCGAGCGCGGTTTCCTGTTCGAACGTTTCTGCCGTGCGCAGCAGCATGACGTCGAGCGCGCCGGATTCCTCGCCCACCTGGATCATCTGCAGCGCGAGACGCGGGAACCGCTTGCCGCGCCCCAGCGCAGTCGACAGCGCCACGCCGTTCTTCACCTCGTCCGCGGCCTTTTCGACGTCGTCCGCAAGCATGCGGTTGCCGAGCACGTTGCGGCCGATGCCGAGCGCGGTGATCAGCGGAACACCATTGCGCACCAGCGTGCCCAGCGTACGTGCAAGCCGCGCAACCTCGATGCGTGCGACAAGCAGCCCGGTGAACTTGCGGCGCAGCAGCCACGCGTCGAACGCCATGCGAAACGCGGGGTCACGACGCTTGCGTTCAACCCACCACAGCGCCAGCGCGGGCGCCGCCACGATCACGATCCAGAAATCGCGCACGAAGTTACCGATCGCGAGAATGATCTTGGTGAAGACCGGCAGCTCCGCGCCGAGGCTCTCGTACATCTGCGCGAACTGCGGCACGACGTAGCCGAGCAGGAACAGCATGCTCAGCGTGACCATCACCATCAGGATCGCGGGATAGATCAGCGCGTTGACCACGCGCCCCTGTAGCGCACGCGCGCGCTCGAGGTAATCCGCCAACCGCGCGAGCGTTTCGTGCAGGTTGCCGCCTGCCTCGCCGGCACGAACCATGTTGATGTAGAGGCGCGAGAACGTGCCGTGCTGTCGATCCAGCGCGGTCGACAGCGCCGTGCCGCCACGCACCGATTCGCGGATATCGGAAATGGTGCGGCGTGCGGTTTCGTCATCCGGCAGTTCGAGCAGGATCGACAGCGCGCGATCGAGCGGCTGACCCGCGCCGAGCAGTGTCGACAACTGCTGCGTGAACTGCACGAGGCGCGGGCCTGCGAACGGCTTGGGCTTGAACAGACCCTTCCAGAACGCCGGGCCGCCGCCTTCGCTCGCGAGCTTCGCTTCGACCGGCAGATGCCCCTGCGACTGCAGGCGCTGCGCGACCTCGTCGACGCTCGCGGCCTCCATCTGGCCGTCGAGCATTTCGCCGCGCGGGTTCAGCGCCTTGTAGCGGTACAGCGCCATGCGTCGATCAGGCCTCTTCCGTCACGCGCAGCACTTCCTCGATGGTCGTGAGGCCGGCGAGCGCCTTGGCGATGCCGTCCTCGTACATCGTGCGCATGCCCGCGGCGCGCGCGATCTGCTCGATCTCGCCCATGCCGGCGTGACGCATGACCGCGCGACGCAGCTCGTCGTTCATGACGAGGAATTCGGTGATGGTCATGCGCCCGGAATATCCGCTCGGCGCGATCGGCGAGGGCTTCGGGCGATACAGATAGATGTCGCCCTGCGGCTGCAAACGGCGCAGGCCGAACTTCTCGATCTCTTCCGGCAGCGCGAGGTAGCGCTCGGCATGCGTCGGCTCCAGCTTGCGCACGAGGCGCTGCGCGAGGATGCCGTTGATCGTCGACGTGAGCAGGTAGTCCTCGACACCCATGTCGAGCAGTCGCGTGATGCCGCCCGCCGCGTTGTTCGTATGCAGCGTCGACAACACCAGGTGGCCGGTAAGCGCGGACTGGATCGCGATGCGCGCGGTCTCGAGGTCGCGCATTTCGCCGATCATGATGATGTCCGGATCCTGGCGGACGATCGAACGCAGCGCGTTCGCGAAGTCCAAGCCGATCTGCGGCTTCACCTGGATCTGGTTGATGCCTTCGATCTGGTATTCGACCGGATCCTCGACAGTGATGATCTTGACGTCGGGCGTGTTGAGCTTGGACAGCGCGGTGTAGAGCGTCGTCGTCTTGCCCGAACCGGTCGGGCCGGTGACGAGCAGGATGCCGTGCGGCTGGTCGAGCACCTTCTGGAACTGCGGCAGGAAATCGTTGGTGAAGCCGAGCTTCTCGAAGCTCAGCACGACCGATTCGCGATCGAGCAGTCGCATGACCACGCTTTCGCCATGCGACGTCGGCACGGTCGACACACGCAGGTCGAGTTCGCGACCCTGCACGCGCATCTGGATGCGCCCGTCCTGCGGCAGGCGGCGCTCGGCGATGTTCAAACGCGCCATGATCTTGATGCGCGAGATCACCGCCGCGGTCAGATTCGTCGGCGGGCTCTCACCTTCATGCAGCACGCCGTCGACGCGGTAACGCACCTTCAGCTGGTTCTCGAACGGCTCGATGTGGATGTCCGACGCTTTCAGTTCGACCGCGCGCTGGATCACCAGATTCACGAGACGGATGACCGGCGCTTCGGACGCGAGATCGCGCAGGTGTTCGACATCGTCGAGTTCGCCGCCCTCGCCTTCCGCGGTATCGACGATCGCACCCATCGCGCTGCGGCCCTGGCCGTGCCAGCGTTCGATCAGCGCGTCGATTTCCGAACGCAGCCCGACCAGCGGGTTCAACAGCTTCGGCATCGCAAGGCGCAGTGCGTCGAGCTGGTAGGCGTCCTGCGGATCCGCCATCAGCACGTCGATCGCCGCATCGCCTTCGCGGATCGGGCAGAGATGGAACTGCCGCATGAACTTCGCGGACAGCGCGACGTTCTCGGGCGGCAGGTCCGGCAGATCCTTCGTCGCGACAATCGGAAGATCGAGCACGTTCGCGACGGCTTCCGCATGGTCGCGTTCGGAGACAAGGCCAAGCCGGCCGAGCAGCGCGAGCAGCGAACCGCCGGTTTCGGCCTCGAGGCGACGGGCCCGCGCGAAGTCAGCGTCCTTCAGACGGCCGCGCTCGATCAGCAGCGCGACGATGCGCGCTTCGACGGGATCACCGCCGATGGGTTCCTCGATGGGATCGACGACCGCGTTCACCCGCACCTCCCTGACGACCGCCGGACTGTATCAGGCAGACGGCGCAGGACGCGCCACCGGGGTGCGCATCGGGGCCCTCCGTTGCCCATCGATCACTCTGCTGAATACGTCAGCCGACGCACGCCCGCGCGTTGCGGAACATGCGTAGCCACGGCGAATCCGCCGGCCAGTCGCGCGGCGCCCAGCTGAGGTTCGCGGTGCGCAGCGTGCGCTCCGGATGCGGCATCAGTAGCGTCACGCGACCGTCGCGGCTGGTGAAGCCGGCGATCGCGTCGTGCGACCCGTTCGGATTGAGCGGGTACTGCGACCCCTGTTCGCCCGTGCCGTCGACATAACGGGCCGACACGGCAATCGCCATGCGCGCCGCCGGATCGTCGAAGTGAACGCGACCTTCGCCGTGCGCGACCGCGACCGGAATGCGCGAGCCTTCCATGCCCTTGAAGAACAGCGACGGCGACTCGGTGATCTGCAGCAGGCCGAGGCGCGCCTCGAACTGCTCGCTGCGGTTGCGCAGCAGACGCGGGAAGTGCTCCGCGCCCGGGATCACCGGCGCGAGCGCCGACATCATCTGGCAGCCGTTGCACACGCCCAGCGCGAACGTGTCCGCGCGACCGAAGAACGCTTCGAACGCCTCGCGCACTGCCGAGCGCTCGAGCGCGCTGGTCGCCCAGCCGCGGCCGGCGCCAAGCACATCGCCGTAGCTGAAGCCACCGCATGCCGCCATGCCGATGAAATCGGCGAGGTTCACGCGGCCGGCGATGAGATCGCTCATGTGCACGTCGACGGCGGTGAAGCCCGCCTTGTCGAAGCCCCATGCCATCTCGATCTGGCCGTTGACGCCCTGCTCGCGCAGGATCGCAACCTTCGGCTTCGCGCCGACATTGACGTACGGCGCGGCGATGTCGTCGGCCGGGTCGAAGGTCAGCTTCGGCACCAGGCCCGGCGCATCGAAGTCGCGCGCGATCTCGCGCTCCTCGTCGGCGCAGTCCGGGTTGTCGCGCAGGCGCTGCATCGCATGCGTCACCGACCACCAGGCGTCGAACAGCTCCTGCCAGCTCCATTCGGCGACGGTTTCGCCGTCGCGACGCACGCGGATCTGCGGCGCCGTGGTGGGCTTGGCCACACGCTGCGCGCAGTCGATCAGGCCGTGCTGCGCGACGAGGTCGGCGAACTCCGCGCGATCCTCGACGGCGACCTGCACGATCGCGCCGAGCTCCTCGTTGAACAGGCAGCGGAACGGGTCCTCGCCCCAGTTGTCGAGCGAGATGTCGAGGCCGGTGCGCGAGCTGAACGCCATTTCGGCGAACGCGGCGAACGCGCCGCCGTCGGAGCGGTCGTGGTACGCACGGATCAGGCCGGCCGTGCGCGCGGCGCGCATCAGCTCGAAGAACTCGACGATGCGCTGCGGATCGTCGACGTCGGGCACGCCGAAGCCATCACGTTCGCCGGCTGCGGCGAACGCCGGGAACGCCGCATCACCGCCCGACTCCGGGTGGCACTGCGCGAGCACGGAACCGCCGAGGCGCTGCTTGCCGCCGCCGAGGCCGATCAGCCACAGCTCGCTGTCGACGCTGCGATCGAGCAGCGGGGTGAACTGGTCACGCACGTCCGTCACCGGCGCGAACGCGGTGACGATCAGCGACACCGGCGACACCGACTTCTGCTGAGCGCCACCGGCATGCCACTGCGCCTGCATCGACAGCGAATCCTTGCCGACCGGAATCGCGAGCTGCAGCGTCGGACACAACTCCATCGCGATCGCCTTGACCGCGTCGAACAGCAGCGCGTCTTCGCCTGGATGACCGCAGGCCGCCATCCAGTTCGCGGACAGCTTGATGCGATCCAGCGCTTCGACCGGCGCGGCGCAGAGGTTCGTGATCGCCTCGCCGACCGCCATGCGCGCGGCCGCGGCCGAGTCGAGCAGCGCGAGCGGTGTGCGTTCACCGATCGCCATCGCCTCGCCCGCATACGTGTCGAAACCGCTGAACGTGATCGCGCAATCAGCGACCGGAAGCTGCCACGGGCCGACCATCTGGTCGCGCGCGGTCAGGCCGCCGACGCTGCGGTCGCCGATGGTGACGAGGAAGTTCTTGGACGCAACGGTCGGATGCGCGAGCACGCGCAGGCCGGCGTCGCGCAGGTCGAGTCCACCCCACTTCAGCGCGGGCCACTTCGCCGGCGCCGGGTGCTGCGTGTCGCGGTGCATCTTCGGCGGCTTGCCGAACAGCACATCCATCGGGATGTCGATCGCCCAACCGGTTTCACCGGCGGCGACACGTTCACGCGTCGCGCCGTGGCCGACGACCAGGCGCTCCTCCGTCGTCGCGTAACCGACGACCGCGAACGGGCAACGCTCGCGTTCGCAGATCGCGCGGAACTCGTCGACGCGCTCCGGCGGCAGGCCGAGGACGTAGCGTTCCTGCGACTCGTTGCACCACAGCTGCATCGGCGACAGCGACGGGTCGTCGCTGGGTACGCGATCGAGATCGATGACGCCGCCAAGGTCGCTGTCGTGCAGCAGCTCGGGGATCGCGTTCGACAGGCCGCCCGCGCCGACGTCGTGCACGGTCGCGATGGGATTGTTGTCGCCCATGCCGACGCAGCGGTCGATCACTTCCTGGCAGCGACGCTCCATCTCCGGGTTGTCGCGCTGCACGCTGGCGAAATCGAGCGCTTCCTGGCTTTCCCCGGACGCGACCGAACTCGCGGCGCCGCCGCCGAGACCGATCAGCATCGCTGGCCCGCCCAGCACGACGATGGCGTCGCCGTCGCGCAGGCCGTGCTTCTGCACCTGGATGCGGTCGATGGCGCCGAGGCCGCCAGCGAGCATGATCGGCTTGTCGTAGGCGCGGGCGAGCGCGCCTTCCGGCAACTCGAAGCTGCGGAAGTAGCCGAGCAGGTTCGGACGACCGAATTCGTTGTTGAACGCTGCGGCACCGATCGGGCCGTCGAGCATGATCTCGAGCGCGGGCGCCATGCGCGGGTTGAGCGCGCGCGGCGCTTCCCATGGCTGCGGCAGCGTCGGAATGCGCAGGTGCGAGACGGAGAAGCCGCAGAGGCCCGCCTTCGGCTTGCCACCGCGACCGGTCGCGCCTTCGTCGCGGATTTCACCGCCCGCGCCCGTCGATGCGCCCGGAAATGGCGCGATCGCGGTCGGATGGTTGTGCGTCTCCACCTTGATGCAGAACGCCGAATCGACTTCGCCTTCGCTGCGATAGGTGAAGTTCGGGCCGGACGGGCGGAAACGCTTCGCGCGATAGCCTTCGACCACCGCGGCGTTGTCGCTGTACGCGCTCAGCGTGTGCTGCGGCGTCGTCGCGTGGGTGTGGCGGATCATGCCGAACAGCGACTTCGGCGCGTCGACGCCATCGATGGTCCAGCTCGCGTTGAAGATCTTGTGGCGGCAGTGCTCGCTGTTCGCCTGCGCGAACATCATCAGTTCGACGTCGGCGGGCGCGCGGCCGAGCGCGGCGTAGCGCTCGCGCAGGTAGGCGATCTCGTCGTCGGCGAGGGCGAGGCCGAGGCGCGTATTCGCGTTCTCGAGGTCGGCAAGATCAATACGTTCCAGGTCGCCGCGCGACGGCGCTTCGAACAGCGCGACCGCGTCCTCGCGCGCGTCGAGCAGCGACTGCGTCATCGGGTCGTGCAGCACCTTCGCGAGTGCGCCCTGGGTGGCGGCGTCGCTCGGCCAATTGGCGAGGTCGATGCGCGTGCCGCGTTCGACGCGGTGCACCGGCAGCCCGGCGCCCTGCAGCAGCTCCGTCGCCTTGCTCGACCACGGCGAATGCGTGCCCAGGCGCGGCGTCACGAAGCGGGAGACGGCCGACGGATCGCGGTCGGCGAATGTCGGCCCGGCTTCGAGGATCGCGCCGAGCTTGATGACCTCAGGCTGCGCGTCCGGCGTCGGCAGCACCCAGTAGGTGTGCCGGGTGCCGAGCAGGCGGACGTCGGGGTGGATGCTGCGGAGGCGGGCTTGGAGCCGCTCCAGGCGGAACGGCGACAGGGCGGGGGCGCCCTCGAGGACGATCATGTCCGACGGACCGTGCGACGGCAGGGCCCGCCATTGTACCCGCCCCGGGGCGGGCGACCTCAGCCGGCGGGCTTAGCCGTCGGTGCGGGCGCGGCCTTCGTGTCCATCTGGTCGAGGATGTCGCGCAGCTTCTCCGGCGGGACGTAGCCGCCGAGCTGGGTGCCGTCGTCCGCGATCACCATCGGGGTGCCGGTCAGCCCGGAACGCTGTCCGATGTCGTACTCCATGTCGACCGGGTTCTTGCAGCTGCGCTGCGGCACCGGGCGGTCGTTCTTGGCGTCGGTCAGGGCCTTCTTGCGATCCGCCGCGCACCAGACCGAGACCATCTGGCGGTAGTCGTCGCTGCCGATGCCCGCGCGCGGGAAGGCCACGTAGTCGACTTCGATGCCCAGCGCGTTGTACTCGGCGATCTGGCTGTGGAACTTGCGGCAGAACCCGCAGCTGATGTCGGTGAACACGGTGACCCGGTGCTTGGGCGCCGGCGGTGCGAACACGATGCGGTCGCTGGCGGGGATCTGCTGAACCAGCTTCTGGCGCAGGCCGGACAGCGAGGCCTCGGTCAGGTTGTCCTTCTTCTGGGCGTCGTAGAGCGCGCCGCCCGGGCCCGGGATGAACATGTAGCGGCCGTCGTCGCTGACGTAGGTGACCTGGCCGCCGACCACGGCTTCACGGAAGCCAGGGATCGGCGCGGCGCTGACATGCTCGACCACGGCGCGCGGCTCCAGCGCGTGGATGGCGTCGACCGCGCGGGCCTCGGGGGTTCCGGCAACCGGCTTGGCCTCGACGGAGGAGCCGGCCGTCCGCGTCAGCGGCGCGGTGGCCTTCGCCGTCGCTGCCTCGGAAGGAACCTTGGCGCAGGCAGCGAGGCTGGCGACGGCAAGCGCGGCGAGGACGAGCGAAGAACGAAGAGGACGCATCGGAACCCGGGGAAACGGCAGGGGAAGCCGATTGTGGCACGGGGTCAGCGGACGGCTGTGGATGGGGTTGGCGGGGCTTCAGGGGCGGCCGTGAGGTTCGGCGCTGGCGGCCGCCGAGGGTTGGGTTGCGGCAGCGGGCGAGTTCCGCGTCCGGAGTGGCGATTCGGTGGGCGGGATTCGGTCGACGTGGATGCCGGCGGCGAAAGGCGAGAAGCAGCGGTGCGCGCAATTCGAGGCCGCGGTCGGAATTTGCGTCGAGCGCGATGCCGATCGAACCCGCGGCCCGCCCGAGCGCAGCGTGCGTTCGGCGACGCCACGCGACCTGGCCGGTGCCAGTGGCACCGGCGCGAAAACCGCCCGCGCGGCCGTGCCGCGCAAGCAGTCCGTTTTCACCCTCTCGGGTGGTGCGTCCGGTGGAGGTGCTTGAGCTTTTCCTTGGCGACCAGCGTGTAGATCTGCGTCGTCGACAGGGAGCTGTGCCCGAGCAGCATCTGCAGCGCGCGCAGATCGGCGCCGTGGTTGAGCAGGTGCGTCGCAAAACTGTGGCGCAGGCCGTGCGGCGAGATGCGCGCCGGATCGATGCCGGCCACACCCGCCACGCGTTTCACCGTCGCCCAGAACTGTTGCCGCGTGAGCACGTCACCTTTCGCATCGACGAACAGGAAGGGCGACGTCCGTCCCTTGGCGAGCAACGCGGGACGCGCGGTCGACGCATAGCGTTCCAGCCAATGCTGCGCCTCCTCCCCCATCGGCACGAGGCGCTCGCGACTGCCCTTGCCGGTGACGCGCAAGGCGCCCTGTCGCAGGTTCACCGCCTGCGTCGGCAGGCCGACGAGCTCGCTCACGCGGAGTCCGGTCGCGTACATCAGTTCGAGCATCGCCTTGTCGCGCAGACCCTCGGGTGTTTCGACGTCCGGCGCGACCAGCAATGCGCTGATCTGCGACTCGGTCAGGGCTTTGGGAAGAAGGCGCGGCAGCGTCGGTGCGCCGAGCAGCGCGGTCGGATCGTCAGCGCGCAAACGCTGGCGGATGCACCAGGCGTAGAAGCCGCGCAAGGCCGACAGCAGACGCGCGTTGCTGCGGGGCGAGTAGCCGTCGCGCGCGCGCGTGGCCAGATATTGCGAGAGATCGGATGCATTCGTCGATGCCAGCGCGCCGTCGCGATCACGCCAGCGCGCGAAGCCGGCCAGATCGCGCCGGTAGCTTTCGCGCGACGCCTGCAACAGCCCGGTTTCCGCCCATACGGCGTCGAGATGGCGATCGATGAGCTGTGCGTCCGCCGCGCCGAGTTCGGGCAGCGCGCGCGCCGCCTGTCGACGTGCCGCGATCGCGTCCGCGCGTCGCGTTCCGGCTTTTGCATCCATGCGCGGCAGCTTAGCGACTATCCTGATCCCATGGCATCGAACGCTCCCGCGCGCCCCTACATCGGCTGGCGCCTTCTCGCGCTGTTCTACGACTTCTGGCCCGTCGTGGCCCTGTGGATGCTGGTGTCGGCGGCGTTCACCGTCGGCTACTACGCGGCGGGCCATGCCGCGCGCGAGAACATCCATCCCTTCAGCCTGCTGTCGTGGCTGCTGTGGATCGCGTGCTGGCTGGTCGCCGGCGTGTACGCGGTGGTGAGCTGGGGACACGGCGGGCAGACGCTGGGCATGCGCCCGTGGCGGCTGCGCGTGATCGGTCTGGCGGGTACGCCGTCGCGCGGTGCGCTGGTAAAGCGGTATGCCGTGGGGACGCTGTCTTTGCTCGCCGGTGGGCTTGGCTTCTGGTGGGCGTGGATCGATCGCGATCGTCTGACGTGGCATGACCGTGCGAGTGCGACGCGAGTGGTGCGATTCGAGAAGCGGTGACGGGATGCGTGCGGGGCGATCGCATGCGGGGCATCGATCGCTCGTCGACATCGATCGTCTTTCGCAACGCTAGAGCACCGACGTCATTCGGGTTTGATGATCATGCGATAGGCCCATCGCAGCGCGACGGGCATTCGTAACGCCTGCGCGGCAAGGCCGCGACGGCGGTCGGGGTTCGCATCGCGCCTCGAGCTTTTCGAACTCCCGGCCCGCCGCAGCGCGGCGGGCGTTCGGGCAGGCCACGCGGCAGTGCCGCGTCAGCGGCCTGCCCTCACCCCGATCGACGTCTGAACAGCACGCCCGACAGCGCGAGCATCAGCAGTGTCGGCGCGATGTAGGCGATGCGGTAGTCGAGCTGGAATGCGCGGGCGGCGCGCACGAACACGATCTGCGCGAGCCAGAAGCCCAGCGCGAACACGATGCCGATGAACAGCCGACGTCCGAGGCCGCCGCTGCGCAGCGTGCCGAACGCGAACGGCACCGCGGCCAGGCACAGCGCGAGCACGTTGAGCGGATAGAACCAGCGGCCCCAGTAGTGCTCCTCGAACTCGTTGGCATCGAGGCCGTTGCGCTCGCGGTATTCCATCGCCTCGCGTAGCTCGGCCGAGGCGAGATAACGCGGGCTGTCGAGGTCCGCCGTCAACGCAGCGGTGTCCAGCTTCGACGCCCACTGCAGTTCCGGCACCGTCTCGGTGTGTACCGACTTGTTGTCGAACAGCGTGCGGGTGACGTCGTGCAACAGCCAGCTGCCCGGACGATGCTCCGCCACCTGCGCGTGCGAGATCGATTTCAGGCGACCGTCCGCCTCGAACTCGTAAAGGCGTACATCGCGCAGTTCGAGGAAGGTCTTGCCGCTGCCGTCGCTGCGCTCCTGCCCGCCCTGCGCATTGAGGATGACCTCGCCCTCGCGCGCCCACAGACCCGAATAGCGCGCGACCACCGTGTCGCGGTTCGTCGCGGTCTGCTTGACCACGTTCGACATGCGATCGCCCCACGGCCCGAGCGTCTCGCCATTCGCCACCATCAGCAGGGTGAGGAACGCGATCGCACCGGCGACGCTGATGCTGAGACGGCGTCGCGACAGGCCGACCGCGCGCAACGCGGTCAACTCGGACGACGACGCGAGCTGGCCGAGGCCCATGAGCGCGCCGATCACCGCCGCAGTCGGGAACAGCGTGTACGCGCGACGCGGCGCGGTATAAGCGACGTGCGCGACCGCCTTGCCGAAGCCGTAGTCGCCCTTGCCGATTTCGCCGATCTCGTTGACCAGCGCGAGCATGACGTCGAGGCCGAGCAGCACCATCCACGTCAGCAGCACCGTGCCGAGAACCGCACGCGCGACGAAGGTGTCGTGGAGTTTCGGAAACGGCTTCATCGACGTGCTCCGCGCAGGCGCGGCGCGCGCACGCGGCCGTCGTTCAGATACATCCATGCACCGAGCGCGAGCAGCGGAAGCACCAGCCACCACTGGCCCAGCGCGACCGGGATCTTGCCCTTGGTGATCCAGTTGACGCTCGCCAGCGACAGCATCGTGCCGACGAGATAGATCAGGAAGCCGACGGAAATGCGGCCCAGGCGCCCCTCGCGCGGCGAGCTGCGCGCGAGCGGCACCGCCAGCAGCGCGAACGCGATGGCGAGGAACGGCGGCGCGATGCGCGAATGCAGCTCGGCCTTGGCTTCACGGCGCGGATCGACCAGCAGCCGCGGCGTCGACAGCATGCGCGGGTCGTTCGCGTCGTAGCGGCCCTTCGACGACGGCATCTCGGCTTCGTTGGCGCGGTAGTGCATCAGGCGATAGTCGCGATTGGTACCTTCGCGCGGGCCTTCGACCTCGAAGCCGTTGTCGAGCACCAGGATACGGTGGCCATCGTTGTCGACTTCGAGGTGCCCGGTCTTCGCGGTGGTCACGTCGAGACGGTCGTTCTTCTGGCGATAGATGAACACGCGCTCGAAGTGCGTGCCGTCGGTGGACATGCGGCTGACGAACACCACGCCGCCCTTGCCGATCGGCGTGAAGCGACCGGGCTCGAGGCCGGCCACGAGCAGGTTGCGCGTCGCCGCGTTCACCATTTCCTTCGACGTGCGCTCGGCCCACGGCGCGAGCCACAGCGAGCACAGCGCGATCACCAGCGCGACCGGGCCGATCAGGCCGAACAGCGGCTTCAGCATGCGCCGCGGGCCAATGCCGACCGACGCCAGCACCGGCATCTCCGAATCGCGGTACAGGCGGCCCAGCGCCAGCATCAGGCCCAGCATCAGCGCGAGCGGCAGGATGATCGGCAGCCAGTTGAGGAACAGCAGGCCCAGCTGCGGCAGCAGCATGTCCGCCGGGAAGCGGCCCTCGGCGATGTCGCGCAGCACATCGGCGAAGACCGCGCCGAAGGCCACCATCAACAGCACGAGCGTGGTCGCAAGGACCGCCTGTACGCATTCGGAAAGCAGGTAGCGATCGAATTTCAGCATTCGCACGGGCTGTTCTAGACTCGTCGTTCGTTCAACGGCCCGGCACGGCGCTTCGGCGCGGTCGGGTGCGCGACCCGGCCATCGCCGGCGTCCTCGGCCCATAAGGGTCGGTGATTGTACGTAAATCCCCTTTCACACCCCCCGGAATCCTGGATGGCCCTCGAATTCGACCTGACCTCCGACGCCCCCGCATCCGTTTCCGCGGACTGCGTGATCGTCGGCGTCTTCGCTGACAAGACCCTGACGGAGGCGGCGTCGGCGATCGATCGCGCCTGCGGAGGGCGCCTGTCGGCGCTGATCGAGCGTGGCGACGTCAGCGGCAAGGCCGGCAAGACCGCGCTGCTGCACGACCTGGCCGACGTGAAGGCGCCGCGCGTGCTGGTGGTCGGCCTCGGCGACCAGGCCAAGTTCGCGGTGCCGCAGTACATCAAGGCGGTGGGCGACGCGGCGCGCGCGCTGAAGGTCGGCCCGATTTCGCATGCGGTGACCACGCTGCCGCAGGTTCCGGTGAAGGGCCGCGACACCGCTTGGGCGATCCGCCAGGCAGTCGGCACGACGGACCACATCGCCTACCGCTACACAGCGACGCTCGGCGAGAAGTCGCGCGCCAAGCTCGAACCGGGCCTGACGCGCCTGACGGTCGCCAGCGACGACGCCCAGGCGCTCGCGCAGGGCCGCGCGATCGCGGCGGGCGTGCAGTTCGCGCGCGAGCTCGGCAACCTGCCGCCGAACATCTGCAACCCGGCCTACCTCGCGCAGCAGGCGCAGGAGTTTGCGTCGCGCTTCGCCGAATGTTCGTGCGAAGTGCTCGACCGCGAGCAGATGGAGCAGCTCGGCATGGGCTCGCTGCTGTCCGTCGCACGCGGCTCGGCGAACCCGCCCAAGCTCATCGTCCTCAAGTACACCGGCGGCGGCGACGCCAAGCCGTACGTCCTCGTGGGCAAGGGCATCACCTTCGACACCGGCGGCATCAACCTCAAGGTGCAGGGCGGCGTCGAAGAGATGAAGTTCGACATGTGCGGCGCAGCCACCGTCATGGGCACGTTCGTGTCCGCGGTCGGGCTGAAGCTGCCGATCAACCTCACGGTCGTCGTGCCGGCGGTCGAGAACATGCCGGACGGCAACAGCTATCGCCCGTCGGACGTGCTGACGTCGATGTCGGGCAAGACGATCGAAGTCGGCAACACCGACGCCGAAGGCCGCCTGATCCTCTGCGACGCGCTGACCTATGCGCAGCGCTTCGAGCCGGCCGCGCTGCTCGACGTCGCGACGCTGACCGGCGCCTGCGTCATCGCGCTGGGCAAGTACGCCACCGGCCTGATGACCAAGGACGACGATCTCTCCGCAGAACTCATCGAGGCCGGCGAGAACGTGTTCGACCGCGCCTGGCGCCTGCCGCTGTGGGACGAATACCAGTCGCAGCTCGAATCCACGTTCGCCGACGTCTACAACATCGGCGGCCGCTGGGCCGGTGCGATCACCGCGGGCTGCTTCCTCGCGCGCTTCACCGAAGGCCAGCGCTGGGCGCATCTGGACATCGCCGGCGTCGCCAACGACGAAGGCAAGCGCGGCCTGGCGACCGGCCGCCCGGTCGGGCTGCTGTCGCAGTGGCTGATGGATCGCGCCGCCCAGGCCTGATCCGGACAGCCACGACCCGATGGCCCGTGCCGATTTCTATCTGATCACCACGTCGCGGTTCCGCTCGGAGCCGCTGCGTCTGGTGTGCGAGCTCGCGCGCAAGGCGTTCGACGCCGGTCTGCCGACGCTCGTCCTCGCCCGCTCGCAGGAGCAGGCCGAAGCGCTCGACGACCTGCTCTGGGACATGGGCGACGAGGTCTACATCCCGCACCAGATCGCGGGCGCCGAAGAGGACGAGGAGGAAGCCGAAGTGCTGATCGCCTCGCCCGACGTCGATGCCCCGCTGCGCCCACTCGTGATCAACCTGCGCGACGCCGCCGTCGACGGTGCGTTCGACCGCGTGCTCGAAGTCGTCCCCGCCGACGAATCGGCGCGCGGCCCGCTGCGCGAGCGCTGGAAGCAGTACCAGTCGCGCGGTCTGGAGCTGAAGAAGCACGACATGTGACGGCGCGCTCGCGCGGCGACTGGTTCCACACATCTGTTGGAGACACGACATGGAGTCACGTCTCGCTGCCGCGCTCGCGGCTGTGCTGCTGTTGGGCGGATGCGCGATGCGCATTCCCGCCGCCGCACCGCTACTGCCACTCGAACCGCCACGGCCGCCCGGCCTGGCGGCCGTTGCGCTGACCGCCGAGGAGTTCGGCGTCCTCATGATCGATCGCGGCTGCGTCCGAGTACGTGCGCTTCGCGGTGGCGCGCTCCGCACGGTCCTGTGGTTGAAAGGCACCCTCGTCGACCACGATGCGCACGGCTATTTCCTCCGTCGCGAGGACGGCGAACGGCGCTACCGAGTCGGCGAACCCATCCAGTTCGGCGGCGGCGGACTCGGTGACATCGCGCCGGCCGGCACCGATCCCGAAGTCGTGCAGCGCTGCGGCCCGCCCTACCACCAGGGCTACCTGTCCCGCTGACGCCGCGTCCGCGCGGGCCCGTCCGGTATCCTGCGCAGTCCGCGCGACGTACCCATCGCACGTCCCCACCTGCACAGCTCCGCAGTCGCGGAGCGCCGAGTTTTCGCCGCCATGTCCCTCGCCCCCGGTTACGACCCCACGCAGTTCGAAACGCGCCTCTACCAGCAGTGGGAGGCGAGCGGCGTGTTCAAGCCGCGCGGCACCGGCGAGCCCTATTCCATCCTGCTGCCGCCGCCGAACGTCACCGGCACGCTGCACATGGGCCACGCGTTCCAGCACACGCTGCAGGACGCGCTGATCCGCTACCACCGCATGCGCGGCTTCGACGTGCTCTGGCAGATGGGCACCGACCACGCCGGCATCGCGACCGAGATGGTGGTGTCGCGCAACCTCGCGCTCGAAGGCAAGGGCGAATCGCGCGACACGCTGGGCCGCGAGGGCTTCATCGCGAAAGTGTGGGAGTGGAAGCAGAAGTCGGGCGACACGATCGAACGGCAGATGCGTCGCCTCGGCACGTCCGGCGACTGGACGCGCAGCGTCTTCACGATGGATCCGATGGCCGCCGACGCGGTGCGCGAAGCTTTCGTGCGCCTGTTCGAGCAGGGCCTGATCTATCGCGGCCAGCGCCTGGTGAACTGGGATCCGGTGCTGAAGACCGCGATCTCCGACCTAGAAGTCGTCAACGAGGAAGAGGACGGCTCGCTGTGGTCGATCCGCTATCCGCTCGCGGACGGCGTGACGTACGAATACGTCGAGCGCGATGAGGACGGCAACGAGACGTTGCGCGAGACGCGCGACTACCTCGTCGTTGCCACCACGCGCCCCGAGACCATGCTCGGCGACACGGCGGTGATGGTGCATCCCGACGACGAACGCTACGCGTCGCTGCACGGCAAGTTCGTCGATCTGCCGCTGACGGGCCGCCGCATTCCCGTCATAACCGACGACTACGTCGACCGCGCGTTCGGTACCGGCGTGGTCAAGGTCACGCCCGCGCACGACTTCAACGACTACGCGGTCGGGCAGCGCCATTCGCTGCCGCTGATCAACATCTTTACGCCGGACGCGAAGATCATCGACGGCGCGCTGGCCGATGACGTCGCAGTGCCGACGGCGTACCGCGGGCTCGACCGGTTCGACGCCCGCAAGGCGGTGCTCGCCGACCTGGAAGCGCAGGCCCTGCTTGTCGAAACGAAGCCGCACAAGCTGCAGGTGCCGCGCGGCGATCGCACCGGCCAGGTGATCGAGCCGTACCTCACGGACCAGTGGTTCGTGCGCATGGAAACGCTTGGCGCGAAGGGTCTCGCGTTGGCCGAATCCGGGGCCGTGAAATTCGTCCCTTCGAATTGGATCAACACCTACCGCCACTGGATGGAGAACATCCAGGACTGGTGCATCTCGCGCCAGCTCTGGTGGGGCCATCGCATCCCCGCGTGGTACGACGTCGAGGGCCGCGTCTACGTCGGCCGCGATGAGGCCGAGGTGCGCGCCAGGCACGCCATCGACGACACGATGCCGCTCACGCAGGACACCGACGTACTGGAGACGTGGTTCTCCTCTGCGTTGTGGCCGTTCAGCACGCAGGGTTGGCCGAACGAGCAGCTCATGAAGGAGCGCGGCTTCGATCGCTACGTTCCGTCGAGCGTGTTGGTCACCGGCTTCGACATCATCTTCTTCTGGGTCGCCCGGATGATCATGATGACCGACCACTTCACGGGCGAAGTCCCGTTCAAGGACGTCTACATCACCGGCCTCGTGCGCGACGCCCAGGGCAAGAAGATGTCGAAGTCGAAGGGCAACATCCTCGACCCGCTCGACCTCATCGACGGCATCTCGCTGGACGACCTCGTCGCCAAGCGCACGTCGGGTTTGATGCAGCCGAAGATGGCCGAGAAGATCGAGAAGGCCACGCGCAAGGAATTCCCGAACGGCATCCCCGCGTTCGGCGCCGATGCGCTGCGCTTCACCATCAGCGCGCTCGCCACCCACGGCCGCGACATCAAGTTCGACCTCGGTCGCGCCGAGGGGTACAAGAACTTCTGCAACAAGCTCTGGAACGCCACGCGCTTCGTGCTGATGAACACCGAAGGCTTTGCGGCCTCGGGTTTACCGCAGCCGAAGACCGACGCCGAGCGCTGGATACTCGCGCAGCTCTCGCGCGTCGCCGCCGAAGCCGAGCAGCATTTCGCCGACTACCGCTTCGACCTGCTCGCGCAGGCGCTGTACGAGTTCGCCTGGAACCAGTTCTGCGACTGGTTCGTCGAACTCGCGAAACCCGCACTCAACGGCGATGACGCGGATGCCGCAAACAGCACGCGCCACACGCTGCTCTACGTGCTCGAGCGCCTGCTCTCGCTGCTGCACCCGCTGATTCCGTTCGTCACCGAAGAGCTGTGGCAGGCAGTGGCACCGAAGCTCGGTGTCGCGGAGACGACCATCATGCTGCGACCGTATCCGCGCGCCGCGGAGCTGCCGGCGGGCGATGCGAACGCGGAAGCCGCCGTCGAATGGCTCAAGGCCGCGATCTCGACCGTCCGCCGCATCCGCAGCGAACTCAACGTCGCGCCGTCGAAGCAGGTGGCGTTGCTGATGGCCGAAGGCGACGCAGCGGATCGCGAGCGCGCGTCGCGCTTCGACTCGCAGCTGCGTTTCCTCTGCAAGCTCGATGCGATCACCTACATCGATGACGCGAACACCGCACCGGCCTCCGCCGCGGGCGTGGTCGGTGAACTCAAGCTGCTCGTGCCGCTGGAAGGCCTCGTCGACCTGGGCGCCGAACGCGCGCGCCTCGACAAGGAACTCAAGCGTGTCGACGGCGAAATCGCGAAAGCGCAGGGCAAGCTCGCAAGCGATACGTTCGTCGCGAACGCGCCGCCAGCCGTGGTCGAACAGGAACGCAAGCGCCTCGTCGACTGGACCTCGCAGCGCGAGGCGCTGGCGACGCAGCGCGCGAAACTGGGTTGACCGTCGCCCGCTAGTTCGTCGCGACGCCCTGCATCGGCGTCGCGGCGCCGCGGTTCTGGACCGCGCGCTTGAGCAACGCATCCGGGTCCTGCACCTGCAGCGCGCAATGCGTGGCGTCGGCCAGCTTGATCGCCACGCCATCGAGTGCGATGTAGACGGGCCGGCGTGAAGCGCTGTTGCCGCGTGTGAAGAACTGCGCGTTGTGACCGGTCAGCACGACGGCGTTCGCACCCCGCTTGATGGCCGCATTCGTCATTCCTGCAAACGCGCGACGGTAGTCGGCGCCGCCCATCGAGACTTCGCGCGCATTCGCCGAAGGCTCGCGCCCGTCGCTCCCTGACACGCTGCCTACGCGTTCGAGCGCGCAGGCGGGCATGGCCGACAGCACGGGAATCTGGGATGCAGCCGGCTCGCCCGCGGACACGGTCGATACGGCCAACGCGAGCAGTACGGGCACGCAGCGGTAGGTGGGTCGCATCCTGCAATCTCCAAGGGTGGTCCGAGGATCCTAAGGTTCCGGCAGAACCAGCTCCATCGCCATTACGATCGCGTCCTCGCGGCCGTCCTTCGCCGGGTAATAGCGCGGTCGCCGGCCGATCTCGTTGAAGCCTTCCTGGTCGTACAGCGCGATCGCATGGCGATTCGACGGCCGCACCTCGAGGAAGAGCCGCTGTGCGCCGCGCGAGCGCGCGAGCTGCACCAGCGAGCGCAGCAGGCGCCGACCGTGGCCCTGCCCCTGGAACTCGGGTGCGACGCAGATGTTGAGCACATGCGCCTCGCCCGCAGCGAGGCTCATCAGGAAATAGCCGGCGATGACACCGTCGACGTCGAGCACCCACGCGAGGTAATCCGCACGCAGGCAGTCGCGGAAGATTCCGGCCGTCCAAGGAAATTCGTAGGCGCGATGCTCGATCGCGTTCACGGCGTCGACGTCCAGCTCGCGCATCGGCCGCAGCGCTGCGGGACGACCGCTCATGGACGGCTGCGCGCTCATGGGCGCGACGCCGCCTTGCGTGCCGACCGCAATGCCCGCCAGAACACGCGACGCGACGCGCCGTCACGCGGTACCCCGTGCTGCGCGATCAGCGACGCGAGATCGGCGCCGCGCGCCGCGCGGACGAGCGCCGCAGGCAGGTCCCCGGTCGACGACGAAGACACGGCGACGCGCGTGACCGGCGCCGCTGGCCGCTGCAGCACGTCGAGCCCCATCGCCTGCAGCCATTCGATCTGCTGCGCGCTCCAGGGCAGGCTCACGCAGTGACCTCCGCGGGACGGCGCAGGCGTCGCCACGCCCAGTAGAACGGGCCGGACAGCGCATACAGCGCGAACACGCCGAGCAGCACGGTCGGCGGGTCGATCGCGACCGCGACCAGCACCGCCACCACGATGATGATCGCGAGGAACGGCACGCGATCGTTGCGTGGACCGCCGCCCTTGAAGCTGAAGTAGCGCAGTCGGCTGACCATCAGCAGCGCGGCAGCGACGGTCACGCCCAGCGCGTAATACCGCAGGTCGCGACCGCTGAACTCGAACTTGTCGCAGGTCCAGACGAAGCTCACCACGAGGCCGGCGGCGGCCGGACTCGCCAAACCGATGAACCAGCGCTTGTCGACCTGCCCGACCTGCGCGTTGAAACGTGCGAGGCGTAGCGCGGCGCAGGCGGCGTAGAGGAAGGCGACGATCCAGCCGATCTTGCCGGGGGTGGCGCCGTCCAGGCGCAGCGTCGACAGCGCCCAGTGATACATCACCAGCGACGGCGCCAGGCCGAAGCTGATCAGGTCCGCCAGCGAGTCGTACTGCACGCCGAACTCGCTCTGGGTGTTGGTCAGGCGGGCGACGCGGCCGTCCAGCCCGTCCAGGATCGCCGCCACGAAGACCGCGATGCAGGCGTCCGGGAAGCGGCCTTGGGCGGCCGAGATGATGGCGAAGAAGCCGGCGAACATGCCGCCCGTGGTGAACAGGTTCGGCAGCAGATAGATGCCGCGGGCGCGCGGGCGGGGCTTGGCACCCGGAGACATGGATTCCATTTGTTCAGTGTATCGCTTGCCCCGCCGCCCCGGCGGTGGTCGAATCGGGACGGGATCCCCCTTCTGACTGGACTGCCGACATGCGCCGGCCCTCGACCCTCGCCCGCCTCGTCCTGCCGCTGGCCCTCGTGGCGGCCCTGCCCGTCGTTGCTGCCCAGGTGTACACCTGGAAGGACGCGAAGGGCGTGACCCATTATTCCGATGCCCCGCCTGCCGGGCAGAAGATGAAGCCGCGCGCATTCGGCGAGCACGCCGCCACGCCCCCCGCTGCGCCGAAGGCGGTCGTCAACCAGGACTGCACGAACGCCCGCAGCAACCTGACGCTGCTGCAGGGCACCGGCAAGGTCGGCGTGGACGAGGACAAGGACGGCAAGGCCGACCGCGAGATCACCGCGTCGGAACGTGCCGCCCGCCTGAAGGTGGCCGAAGGCCAGGTCGAGCTGTACTGCACCGGCCCGTCCGCGGGCGTGGCGACCACCAAGCAGACCTGACCTTCGCGCGTCGCTATCGCGACGCGCCGATCTCCGAGATGACGAACCGGCTGCCACGCCACGCGTGGCAGAATGCGGTTTTTCCGCGTTCGAAAAGCCGCCGATGCGCCTGTCGCAGTTCCATCTCCACACCGCCAAGGAAACGCCCGCCGACGCCGAAGTCGTCAGCCACCAGCTGATGCTGCGCGCGGGCATGCTCCGCAAGCTCGCGGCCGGCGTGTACACGTGGTCGCCGCTGGGCCTGCGCGTGCTGCGCAAGGTCGAGCGCATCGTCCGCGACGAAATGACGAACGCGGGCGCGATCGAAGTGCTGATGCCGTCGATCCAGCCGCGCGAGCTGTGGGAGGAGACGGGGCGCTGGGAGAAGTTCGGCGGCCAGCTGCTCAAGATCAAGGACCGCAAGGACGCCTGGTACTGCTACGGCCCGACGCACGAGGAAGTCATCACCGATTTCGCGCGCCAGGAGCTGTCGTCGTACAAGCAGTTGCCGGTCAACTTCTTCCAGATCCAGACCAAGTTCCGCGACGAGATCCGCCCGCGCTTCGGCGTGATGCGCGCGCGCGAGTTCCTGATGAAGGACGCCTACTCGTTCCATACGAACGACGAGGACCTCGGCCGCGAATACCAGAACATGTACGACACCTACGGCCGCATCTTCACGCGGCTGGGGCTGAAATTCCGCGCGGTCGTCGCCGATACCGGCGCGATCGGCGGTGCGATGTCGCATGAGTTCCACGTGCTCGCCGATTCGGGTGAGGACGCACTCGCGTTCTCGACGGGGTCGGACTACGCCGCGAACGTCGAACGCGCAGAAGCCGCCGCACCCGCACCGCGTGGTGCCGCAAACGAATCAATGCGCCGCATCGACACGCCCACGCAGAAGACCTGCGAAGACGTCGCCGCGCTGATGGGCATTCCGCTGTCGCGCACGGTGAAGTCCGTCGCGGCGATGGGCGTCGACCCGGAGAACAACCCACGCTTCGTGCTTGCACTGGTGCGCGGCGATCACGTCGTCAACGAGATCAAGCTCGCCAAGCTGCCGGGCATGACGGAATACCGCCTCGCCACCGAGGACGAGATCCGCGAACACCTCAACGCGTCGCCGGGTTTCCTCGGCCCGATCTCGCCCGCGAAGGACATCTTCGTGGTCGCCGATCGCGACGTCGCGGCGATGGCCGACTTCGTCGTCGGTGCGAACGCGGATGGCTTCCACATCGCGGGCGTGAACTGGGGCCGCGACCTGCCGGAACCGAACCTGGTCGCCGATATCCGAAATGTCGTCGAAGGCGACGCGTCGCCGGACGGCGCGGGCACGCTCGGCATCGCGCGCGGCATCGAGGTCGGCCACGTGTTCCAGCTCGGCCGCAAGTATGCCGAGGCCATGAAGTGCACCGTGCTCGACGAGACCGGCAAGGCGCTGACGCCGGCGATGGGCTGCTACGGCATCGGCGTGTCGCGGATCGTGGCTGCCGCGATCGAGCAGAACCACGACGCCAACGGCATCGTCTGGCCGGACCCGATCGCGCCATGGCAGGCGGTGGTCTGCGTGATCAATCCGAAGAATGTCGACGCGGTGAACGACGCCGCGCAGGCGCTGTATCGCGACCTGCAGAAGGCGGGCGTGGATGTCGCGCTCGACGACCGCGGCCTGCGCCCGGGCGCGATGTTCGCGGACATGGAACTCATCGGCGTGCCGCACCGCATCGTGGTGTCCGAACGCGGCCTGCAGGCCGGTACATACGAATACCGCCACCGCAGTGCGAGCGAGGCCGAACAGCTCGATCGCGACGCCGCGATCGCGCGCGTCGTCGCTGGCTGATTATCTCCGTGCGTTTACGCGATTAGCTTGGCTGGTTACGATGGGCCGTCCGCGATCGGGCGGCCCATTTTCTTTTCGGTATTCGGAGGCAGCATGGCCCTGGATCTCAACAGCATGTCGGCGAAGGAGCTCGAATCGCTCATCGCCCAGGCGAACAAGCGTCGCGCGGCGCTGAAGAAGCGCAAGCCGATCGCCGACGTGCGTAAGCGCCTCGAGCAGCTCGCCCGTGCCGAGGGGTATTCGATCGCCGAGCTGTTCGGCGCGCGTGGCGCGTCGGCATCGGCATCGACCCAGCCCGCCGCACCGGTCAAGCGCACGCGCGCCAAGCGCGGGCCGTCGAAGTTCGCCGGTACCAAGGTCGCGCCGAAGTACCGCAACCCCGAGAACGCGAACGAGACCTGGAGCGGTCGTGGCAAGCAGCCGCGCTGGCTGCAGGCATTCACCGACAAGGGCCGCGCACTGGAAGATTTCGTGATCCGCTGATCCGCATGCGCTCGTCTTCGACGCCGGCTTCGTGCCGGCGTCGTCGTTTTCAGCCCCGTCACCTGCGCGACGCGAGGCTTGTCGCATGTCCATCCTGACGTCCCTGCGCGGCTGGGCCCGGCGCCTCAAGCAGCAAACGCTCGTCGTGTACTTCGCCGCGCGCGATCCACGCACGCCCTGGGCGGTGCGCATCGCCGCGCTCGCGGTCGCGGCTTATGCGCTGAGCCCGATCGACCTGATCCCCGACTTCATCCCGGTGCTCGGCTATCTCGACGACGTGCTGATCGTGCCGCTCGGTATCGCGCTCGTGATGCGCTGGATGCCGGCCGAGGTGATCGCCGATGCGCATGCGCGCGCGGCCGCGATGGCGACGCGGCCGACGAGTCGCGGCATGGCCGCGGTGATCGTCGCGATCTGGGCCGTGGCGCTCGCCTTGGCCGCGCTGTGGGCCTACGACGTCTGGCAGGCGCCGCGGGTCTGAGTCAGAGATTGCGTCGCGACGGCAGCAGCAGATTGCCGAACAGCAGGCCGGCGACGAGTGCCGCCAGCACGTTGATCACCGTGACCATCGCGGCCTGGCCGGCGCCCATGTCCTGTGTCTGCATCAGGTTGAGCAGGCCCCGCATGCTCGTGCTGCCGGGCACCAGCGTGATGATGCCCGGCACGCGGATGATCGCGCCCGGACGATGCCACCAACGCGCATAGGCATTGCCGAGCGCGGTGATCGACAACGCCGCGACGAACACGCCGGCCGGGCTGCCCGCGACTTCGCCGACGAAACGCGAGATCAGGTAGCCCGTCGCCGCCGCAGCCATGACACGCAAGTAGTCGCGCACGCTGGCGCGGAACAGCACGGCGAACGCGAACGACGCCACGGCCAGCGCGACCCATTCCATCCACGGCGGTTGCGGCCGCGAGCCGCGCGCCGGCGGATCGAGCCCGATCAGGTCGAGCGCGTACACCGCCACCAGCACGCCGACGGCGAGTTTCAGCACCGTGGTCAATGCGCCCGCGAAGCGCGCGGTGCCGGAGACGAGCTGTTGGCCCGTCAGTTCGTTGACCGCATTGGTCAGCGTGAGGCCGGGCAACAGCACGATCAGCGACACGATGATCACGGTGTTCTGGTTGAGCGGCCCGATGAAACTGCCGACCACCACCGCCGTGGCGCCAGCGAGCATGCCCGCCAGCGCCTCGAAGCCCGCGCGCACGCGCGGATGGCGCTCGGCCAGAAGATCGAGCAGGCCGATCATCAGCCCGGTCGCGCCGGCGACGCCGATGTCCAGCCACGGCAGGCGCAGCAGGCCGGCGACGGCCGCGGCCGCGAGCCCGAAGGCCACCACTTCCGCGCGCCGGATCATCGGCGGCGCAGGCGCGTCCAGCGCGCGCAGCTGCACGCGCGCCTCGTCGACATCGAGCCGGCCTTCCAGCACTTCCTCGGCGATGCGGTCGGACTCGACGAGTCGATGCAGGTCGACGTCGCCCGGCGACAGGCGCAGCACGCGCGTGATATCGCGCAGGCCGGTCGCGCGCCCCGGATCGGTGAAGGTGAGGATCAGCCCCGTCGGGTTCGACCACGGCTCGCAGCCCAGCCCCAGGCGTGACGCCACCGCGACGATCGCGCCCTCAAGGCGTTCGGCCGTGGTGCCATAACGGTGCAGGCGCGACGCGAGCTCGACCATGAAGTCGATTCGCGCGACGTAGGCGGCTTCGCTCATGGGCGCGGTCATGGGTGAAGGATCGCATGCCTTCCGCGCACCGCCGAGCCGGTATGCTCCGCCGCGAGCATGACTGACCCGACTTCCGCCCCGCCCACTCTCGACGCCGATGCCGGCGGCGGCACCGTTCGCCTCGGCGGCCAGTGGACGCTCGAACACGCGACGTCCATTGGCGAGATCCTTGCCGCCGCGCCCTGCGGGCTGCAGCAGGTCGACGCACGCGACATCGGGCGCCTCGATTCGTTGGGCGTGCTGCAACTGCTGCGCTGGTCGCGGCGCTGCGGCGTCGACTTCGACAGCTTCGAGTTCCGCGACGAACACCGCGCACTGGTCGCGGCGATCGAGGACGTCGCCGACGAACGCCCGAAGCGCAAGAAGGAATACGGCCTCGTCGCCGCGATCGGCCGTCTCGGCTTCGCCGTGCACGACAACGCCAAGGAAGCGATGGCGCTGGTCGCGTTCCTCGGCGAAGTGCTGGTGAAGCTGCTGCGCACGATCAAGGAGCCCTCGCGTTTCCGGCCGATCGCGCTGGTGCACCACATGGAGCAGGTCGGCCTCGACGCGACGCCGCTGGTGGCGCTGCTGTCGTTCCTGGTCGGCGCGGTCGTCGCGTTCCTGGGCGCCAACGTGCTGCGCGACTTCGGCGCGGAGATCTACGTCGTCGAACTCGTCAGCGTGTCGTTCCTGCGCGAGTTCGGCATCCTGCTCACCGCGATCATCCTCGCGGGCCGCACCGCCAGCGCGTTCACCGCGCAGATCGGCGCGATGAAGAGTCGCGAGGAGGTCGATGCGATCCGCACGCTCGGCATGGATCCGATCGACCTGCTCGTCATCCCGCGCGTGCTCGCCTTGCTGGCGATGCTGCCGCTGCTCACCTTCGTCGCAATGATTTCCGGCCTGCTCGGTGGCCTCACGGTCGGCGCGTACGCACTCGACATCCCGCCGCAGCAGTACCTCGCGCGCATGCAGGAGACGATGGAAGTGCGGCATTTGTGGGTCGGCTTGGCGAAGGCACCGATCTTCGCGATGGTGATCTCGCTGGTGGGCTGCCTAGAGGGCCTGCAGGTGGAAGGCACGGCGCAGTCGGTGGGCGAACGCACGACGTCGGCCGTCGTGCAGGCGATCTCGCTGGTGATCGTGTTCGACGCCGCCGCGGCGCTGTGGTTCATGGTGATGGACGTCTGATGGCGACCGACGACGCGCGCAACGCGCCCTCGCCCATCATCCGCGTGCGCGGCCTGGTCAATCGCTTCGGCGACCAGGTGGTGCACGACGGCGTCGATCTCGACGTCATGCCCGGCGAGATCATCGGCGTGGTCGGCGGCTCGGGTACCGGCAAGTCGGTGCTGATGCGCTCCATCCTCGGTCTGCGCACCCCTGACGAAGGCGAGATCGAGGTGCTCGGCGTGGACGCGCGCAGCGACGATCCAGCCAAGCGTCGCGAGATCGAGCGCAACACCGGTGTGCTGTTCCAGGACGGCGCACTGTTCTCGTCGCTCACCGTCGGCGAGAACGTCGAAGTGCCGCTGAAGGAATACCACCGCGACCTGCCCGATTCGCTGCGCCGCGAGATTGCGCTGCTGAAGGTCAAGCTCGCGGGACTGTCCGCCGAAGCGATCGACAAGCTGCCGTCGCAGCTGTCGGGTGGCATGCGCAAGCGCGCGGGCCTGGCGCGCGCGCTCGCGCTGGATCCGCCCCTGCTCTTCCTCGACGAGCCGACGGCCGGCCTCGACCCGATCGGTGCCGCCGCGTTCGACCAGTTGCTGCGCACGCTGCAGAAGGCGCTGGGCCTGACCGTTTTCCTGATCACACACGATCTGGACACGCTTTACGCTATCTGCGATCGCGTGGCCGTGCTCGCCGACCACAAGGTGGTCGCGGCCGCGCCGATCGAGGAGATCGAGCAGCTCGACCATCCCTGGGTACGCGAGTACTTCCACGGCCCGCGGGCGCGTGCGGCGCAGGCCGGACGTGACCGCACCCGAACCGCCTGACCGGACCGCGCACCATGGAAACCAAGGCCAACTACGTCCTCATCGGTGCCTTCACCATCGTCGTCACGGCGACGTTGCTGCTGTTCGCCCTGTGGGCCGCGAAGTACTCGTCGGAGAAGGACTGGCAGGAATATTCCGTCGTCTTCAACGAACCGGTCACCGGCCTCAGCGAAGGCAGCTCCGTGCAGTACAACGGCATCTCGGTGGGCACCGTCGAAAGCCTCAAGCTCGCACCGGAAGACCCGCGCCGCGTGCTGGCCACGCTGCGCATCCAGTCCGAAACGCCGATCAAGACCGACACGCGCGCCAAGATGTCGCAGAGCGGCATCACCGGCCCGCCGTTCATCCAGCTCACCGGTGGCAGCCCGAACGCGCCACTGCTCGTAAGCGTCGACCACCGCGAGAAGCCGGTGATCCTTACGGAGTCAAGCGCGCTGCAGAACATCGCGGACACCGCGAACCGGCTCGTCGCGCGCCTCGACCAGGTGCTGAGCGAGAAGAACATCCAGCATGTGTCCAACACGCTCAACAACATCGACGCGTTGACGACGTCGATCGCGTCCGAGCGCGAAGACCTGCGCGCCGTCATCGCGAACGCGAAGGCCTCGAGCGCCGAGCTCAACGCGACGCTGGTGCAGGCGCATGGCGTGGTGAACGACGTCGACCGCGATCTCGCCAGCAAGTTGCCGGGCCTCGTCGCCAAGCTCGACGGCACGCTCGACAAGCTGCAGTCGGCGGCGAACGGCGCGAACGGCATCGTCAACGAGAACCGCGCCGCCATCCATTCGTTCGCGAACGACGGGCTGGGCCAGGTCGGCCCGACCCTGACCGAACTGCGTTCGCTGGTGCGTGACCTGCGCCAGGTCACCGATCGTCTCGACAGCGGCCCGACGAGCTATCTGCTCGGCCGCGAACGTCCGAAGGAATTCGAACCCAAATGAAGCCGCGCATGTCCGTGACGACGTCCCTCGCCCGCACCGCGGTGCTCGTGGCCGTGCTCGCGCTGCCCGCATGTTCGATCATCGGCGGCAGCAAGGAGCCGCCGCAGCAGTTCGCACCGCGTGCGAATGCGGCGCCTGACCCGGCATGGCCGCGTGTCGATGCGCAGCTGACCGTCGGGCCGGTGCAGATTGATCGCCCCTACGACAGCATGCGCATCGCCGTCCGCCCGACGCCGCAGGAGCTGCAGGTGTACAAGGGCGGCGTCTGGGCGCAGCGTCCGTCGGACATGCTGCTGGCCTCGCTGGTGCGCACGTTCGAGGACTCCGGCCGCCTGCGCGCAGTGGCGCGCGCGGGAAGTGGCGTCAACGGCGACTACCGTCTGCTGCTCGACGTGCGGCGCTTCGAAGCCGATTACGCCGGTGGCGCTCTGCCGAAGGCGACGATCGAAGTCAGCGCGAAGCTGCTGCGTCCAGACGCCGCCGATGTACTGGCGTCGCGCACGTTCGTCGTCGCGGAACCGGCGTCGTCGACGGACGTGCCGAACGTGGTGGACGCGTTCGATCGCGCGCTGGTGAAGCTCGATCGTGAGGTGGCCGGATGGACACTTTCAACCGCAGCGTCGATCGGCACGGGAAGTCGAATGAAGTGACTTCGTTCGATCCCGCGGGCGCCCACACGACGCCCGCGGTCGACGATTCAACGCTACTTCTTGATGAACTTCAGCGTCATGCGGTCAGGCTCGCCGATAGCTTCGAATCGAGCGCGATCGTTATCCCCGCCCTTAAGGGTCGGTGGGAGCGAGGCTGCACCGTTAGGGTAGTCCCGCGTGTCCCTCTTGTTCGCGTTCATTTCGCTCCACTGCGCGAGCTGGAAACCTGCGAGCTCGGCGTAGAAGACCACCTGCTTTTCCGCCAGGTAACCGGACGTGTCGCTTTCCGCCATCGGCGCGGTGGCCCGCGGCGCGATGACGCCCAGCGTTCCGCCAGGCTTAAGCACGGCGTGCATCGCCTTGAACATTCCTTCGATGCGTTTGTCGCGGAACCAGCCGCCGACGTCGTCGACCGATATCACAACGTCGACGGAAGCCGGCTCACCTAACACGGGGTCCACCGGGCTGAACGAGCGCACGTTCGCGGCGCTCCATCCAGTGACATTCTTGTTCGCGGCGAGGAAATCGCTGGCCGCCATCGGCACGACAGCGGCGTAGTTCGCGTTGCCGCCGAGCGCGCGCACCAGCCACGGCGACTGCGGTTCCACGTCAAGCACATGCTTGTCGGGCGTGACACCCATGAACGCGAGGGTCTGCGTGGAATGCAGGTAGACGTCGCGGCGGGCTTGTTCGTCTGCTTCGGAGGCGGCCGGCACTGCAGCCGCCGGCGCCGCGGCGGACGACGAAGCGGGCGCACCCGGCGTCGCAGGTTCCTGAGTGCAGCCCGCAAGTGCGACGCAGGCGATCAGGCTGGCGACAGTGCGACGTGAAATTACCGACATTACCGAACCCTCGGAGATTGGAGAGGAAGCGGCCATTCTAGACAGGCCTCCGTCGGCGCGTCGCCCCGGGCGCGCCAGACGCCTCGGCGGGCCCGAATGCCGGCCGGAAGGTAACATGCGCCCCTCTCCCCAACCTGTCGGGCCGATGCGCCCGGAGTGAAGCAATGCTGACGGAGTCGAGTATCGAACGCGACGTGATGGAGTACGACGTCGTCACCGTCGGCGCGGGGCCGTCGGGCCTGGCGTTCGCGATCCGCCTGAAGCAGCTGAACCCGGAGATCTCGGTCTGCGTGATCGAGAAGGCGTCGACGATCGGCGCACACATCCTGTCGGGAGCGGTGATCGAAACGGGGCCGCTGGACGCGCTGCTACCGAACTGGCGCGACAACCCGCCGCCGGTGTGCGTGCCGGCGAAGGACGACGAGTTCTGGCTGCTGTCGAAGACCGGTGCGCGCAAGCTGCCGGTGCCGCCGGGGATGAACAACCACGGCAATGTCATCGTCAGTCTGGGTGCGATGTGCGCTTGGCTCGCACCGCAGGCGGAGGCGCTGGGCGTCGAGATCTATCCGGGCTTCGCCGCCGCGGAGACGCTGCACGACGAAAGCGGTGCCGTGATCGGCGTGCGCATCGGCGACATGGGCGTCGCGAAGGACGGCTCGCACAAGCCGGGCTACACGCCGGGCATCGACATCCGCGCGAAGGTCACCGTGCTCGCCGAAGGCGCGCGCGGTCATCTCACCAAGCGACTCGTCAAGCAGTTCAAGCTCGACGAAGGCCACGACCCGCAGACGTATTCGATCGGCATCAAGGAGCTGTGGCAGGTCCCGGAACAGCGGGTCTCGCCCGGCAAGATCGTGCACACGCTCGGCTGGCCGGCGGACAACAGCATCTACGGCGGCAGCTTCCTGTACCACCTGGACAAGGGCCGCATCGCGATCGGCTACGTCAGCGGCCTCGATTACAAGGATCCGAACTACCAGCCGTGGGAGGCCTTCCAGCAGTGGAAGAACCATCCTTCGGTGAAGCCGCTGCTCGAAGGCGGCTCAATCGTGTCGGCGGGCGCACGCGCGATCGTCACGGGCGGCTGGCAGTCGCTGCCGACCTGCGAGATGCCGGGCGCAATCCTCATCGGTGACACCGCCGGCCTGCTCAACGTGCCGAAGATCAAGGGCACGCACCAGGCGATCCGCTCCGGCATGCTCGCCGCCGAACATCTCGTGTCGACGCAGCTGTCGCCTCAGGGTTGGGACGCAAAGCTGCGTGCGTCGGACGCGATGAAGGAACTGCACACCGTCCGCAACATCAAGCCCGCATTCAAGCGTGGCCTGTGGTTCGGCCTGCTCAACGCCGCATGGGAGACCGTGACCGGTGGTCGCTCGCCGTGGACGCTGCGCAACAAGCCGGACTGGTGCCAGATGGAAAAGCTGGCCGACTCCGAAAGCCCGAAGCGCGACTACGTCGACCGCACGCTCCCGCCGCGCGACCGCCTCGCCGGCGTGTACTTCGCCGCGACCGAACACGACGAAGACCAGCCCGTGCACCTCAAGGTGCTCGACAGCTCGATCTGCGTGACGCGCTGCACCGAGGAATACGGCAATCCGTGCACGCGCTTCTGCCCGGCGGGCGTCTATGAGATCGTCGAAGAAGCCGACGTCGGCAAGCGCCTGCAGATCAACGCCGCGAACTGCGTGCACTGCAAGACCTGCGACATCAAGGACCCGTACGAGATCATCAACTGGGTGACACCGGAAGGTGGCTCGGGGCCGAATTACCAGATGCTGTAGCAGGTCGATGCCACTGTTGTCTTGACCGACATACCTAGCGGCGCTCGACGATGGTGAAACCGAACTTGCGACGCCGGGTTGCCAACCGTCGGCTCGCACACCGATCGACACACGAGCGGCCGCGGGTACCGGATTCGCTCCTTGGCGGCAGCGAACACCACCCCATCGACGCTGGTCCAGTCCGAATCGACTGTCGTTGCGTCAGCGTGTCCGTGAAGGCTCGACCGCCGGCCCCGTCATACCCAGGAGTTCGCGCCGAATGACGCCGCCCCCTCTCACCCGCCGTGTTCGTAGTGCATTGTTCGTCGCGCTGCGCACCGTGTTTCGCGCTATCCCCATGAGCGAGGCGCAACGCGACCTCTGGCGCTCGCGCTTCCTGCGCCAATTCCAGACCGTGCGCCCGTTGCCCGCGCAGGGCCAGGTCGCGAGCCGCTACGAACGCCGCCCGCACGTGCGCGCCGACGAGCGCTGCATCGGTTACCTCGAATACAGCGAAGAGCCCCTGCCCGACCCGCTGCCCGCCACGCTCGTCGCGTTCTACCTGCCGCAGTTCCACACCATTCCCGAGAACGACGAGTGGTGGGGCAAAGGGTTTACCGAGTGGCGCAACGTCACGCGCGCCCTCCCGCAGTTCGAGGGCCACCTGCAACCACGCCTCCCCGGGGACCTCGGCTTCTACGACCTGCGCAATCCGCAGGTCATGCGCGACCAAGCCAAACTCGCGAAGACCTACGGCCTGTCCGCGTTCTGCTTCTACTTCTACTGGTTCGGCGGCAAGACGCTGCTCGAAGAGCCGCTAAGCAATTGGCTCAATGACAAGTCCATCGACTTCCAGTACTGCCTCTGCTGGGCGAACGAGAATTGGACGCGCCGCTGGGACGGCCGCGACGACGAAGTCCTCATCGCACAGAAGCACTCACCGGAGGACGACATCGCGTTCATTTCGCATGTCGCCAACTATCTGCGCGATCCCCGCTATCTGCGCGTGGACGGCAAGCCAATGCTGCTGCTCTACCGGCCGATGCTGTTGCCGGATCCGAAAGCGACCGCGGAGCGCTGGCGTACGTGGTGTCGCGAAAATAACATCGGGGAAATCCATCTCGCGTATGTGCAGTCGTTCGAACGACCGGATGCAGGCAGTATCGGATTTGATGCTGCCGTTGAGTTTCCGCCGAGTCTGGGCGTAGATGTCGACGCTACCGCTCGGCAAGCGCTGCTCAATCCCGACTATGCAGGCCAGACGCTAAGCTGGAGAGCAATGGCCGACGGGTTTGTCCGCCGCCAGCCGCCTGCCTATCACCTGCATCGTGGGGTCAACTGCGGATGGGATAACGAGGCGCGCCGCGCTGGCTGCGGCCGCACTTACCTGCACGCCACACCCACACAGTATGGTCGATGGCTCCGCGACCTGATCGAACTGCAGCAGGATCGCCCCGTCTTTATCAATGCTTGGAACGAATGGGCCGAGGGCGCCGTGCTCGAGCCCGACGCGGCTTGGGGCCACGCTTGGCTGCACGCGACGCGTCGTGCACTTGCGCCCTCAGCTCACGAGACGCCGATACGCCCCTGTGTGGTGGTCCATGCGTGGTATGCCGACGTGCTCGGAGAACTTTTGGACGCGGTCCACCATGCGCTGCCAAATGCCCGGATTGTCGTCACCACAACTCCAGAACGGGCGGCGGCCGTGCAAACCGTAGCCGAGCGCCACCCGCATCCGACGGAGATAGTTATCTACGAGAATCGCGGTCGCGACCTCCTACCCTTTCTCCGCGTCGTGAGGCGCCTGCATCACGAGGGTGAGGCCATCGTGCTTAAGCTGCACACGAAGAAATCGCCGCATCGCAGCGACGGCGACACATGGCGCGACAATATGGTACGCAGTCTCCTCGCCGATGGCCGTGGCGTGAGCGCTTTTCAGGCCTTCTCGACGAACGCGCGCTTGGGCCTGCTCGTGCCGGCAGGCCACGAGGTGCCGATCGCCTACTACTGGGGCGCGAACGCCGCCAATGTAGAACGCCTATGCACCCGACTGGGCATTGCTGCGCCGGGGCACGACGCGACTTTCGCCTCGGGAAGCATGTACTGGCTGCGCCTCGCAGCAATCATGCCGCTGCTGGACGCCACGCTCACTAGCTCAGACTTTGAAATTGAAACTGGCCAGCTGGACGGAACTATCGCCCACGCGCTGGAGCGGATCATCCTCCATGTCGCGAAGGCAAATGGCTACGCGGTAGCTGAGTTCGGAGTCGGGACCGCCTTACACCGAACCAATTACCCGTACGCCTAATGGTGAACCGTCAATCTCAGTAGCCGCTGCAGATCGCCCACCCGGCCGGGTAGGAACGCAGGAAGACGACGTTGTAGGTACCGTCCGGCTTCGCCTGCCATTCCCAGAGTTCCGTACGATCCACGTCGCGCCAGAGAATGTCCGCCCTCGAATCACCATTGAAATCACCGATTGCTGCGATTTCATACTTGCTGGCAACGCCGCGCACGCCCCCATAGCTCCACGTCGTCCCGTTCATCAGCCAATACTCCATGCCGAAGTTCGGGTTATGCCAGAACACGTCGGCACGACCATCACCGTTCGCGTCGCCGGTCCCAACGATATCCCACCCGGCCGGGTAGGAACGCAGGAAGACGACGTTGTAGGTACCGTCCGGCTTCGCCTGCCATTCCCAGAGTTCCGTACGATCCACGTCGCGCCAGAGAATGTCCGCCCTCGAATCACCATTGAAATCACCGATTGCTGCGATTTCATACTTGCTGGCAACGCCGCGCACGCCCCCATAGCTCCACGTCGTCCCGTTCATCAGCCAATACTCCATGCCGAAGTTCGGGTTATGCCAGAACACGTCGGCACGACCATCACCGTTCGCGTCGCCGGTCCCAACGATATCCCACCCGGCCGGGTAGGAACGCAGGAAGACGACGTTGTAGGTACCGTCCGGCTTCGCCTGCCATTCCCAGAGTTCCGTACGATCCACGTCGCGCCAGAGAATGTCCGCCCTCGAATCACCATTGAAATCACCGATTGCTGCGATTTCATACTTGCTGGCAACGCCGCGCACGCCCCCATAGCTCCACGTCGTCCCGTTCATCAGCCAATACTCCATGCCGAAGTTCGGGTTATGCCAGAACACGTCGGCACGACCATCACCGTTCGCGTCGCCGCATTGCACAGCGTTCACAGGCACTCGCACCGGCACCGGCACCGGCACCGGCACTACCGTCGCACGGAAGGACGCGATTACCGGCATCGTTTGCGCCAGCGTCTGAGCGTTGTCTGCTTGGTTCGTACCACACGGGTTCCCCCCGCAGTACGTAGTACGCGGATTAGAAAAAATGCGGTAAGCCGTCTGCCCCGAATCGCCGTACGCCATAATGGTGTAGAAGTTGCCGTTATTCGCGTCCGTCTTGTAACCAAAGGAATACGCGTAACGCCCATAATCATTGGCGTCCAGAACGCCATTGCTACCCTTCGCGGTCGCCACATCATGCTGCGCGCCCATGTTGTGGCCCATTTCGTGCGCCAGCGTCTCATCGCGACAGACATACCCGCCGCTCGGGAACGACCCTGCACCGCGGCCATTGCTGTCACTTACGATCGACATCGCCCATGCCGCATCCGAACTATCGATCGGCTGCTGCCCGCCACCGATAATCCAGCCGACACCACAGCTTCCGTTCGTACCGTTGTCGAAGGCTCGGACGAGCGAAATAAGGTCCGCTCCATACTGATCGCGAGCGTTGCGCAGCGGCTGTAGTGCAGCTGGAATGGTCCGCCTCGTGCACGAGCTACCGGAGCAGTCGTACCCTGTCAGGTCGTACAGGGCCTGGTCGTTGCTCGTGTTGTCCGCGTAGTCGACCTGGAGCGTGTAGACGAGGCGGACCTGCCCGTCGATGCCGCTGTTCTGGTACGCCTGGTTGGCAAAGTCGACCATGTTGTTCAAGCGCGTTGTCGCCTGCGACTGGCCGCCGAGGCGACTGGCGAAACCACTCGTGTAGCCGAGAACGAGATCGACAGTCGTGGACGCGGTCGCAGTCGCCGCGGCTGCAGTCGGCGCTGCGGCTGACCCGCGAGACGGCGCGTCAGCAGCTGGCCGCAACGCAGCGCGCGGCACCGGAATCGCGTCCGTCCCTGTCGGGTGAGCGCCTGGAATCGATGCCAGTGCAGCGGCATCGGTCTGCACCATCCACGACACGCCATTCGCGTGCATCAGGCGCAGCGGCGGCCCCTTCCCGTCGGGGATCGAGCCGAATACCGCCTTCTCACCGAAGGTGATGATCGCTTCCGTGCCCGGCTGCGCACCGGCCGGTCGGCCGATCCAAGTCCAGTCGCCGTTCGGATGTTCAATGTGGTGGTCGTAGCGCAGCCGGACGAGGTGGCCGTCCGGCGCTTCGACGCTCATGACACCGCCGATCGCATCGAGCGCATGGGCCTCGCTCAGCCGGACCTGTTTCCACGTGTACGCGCGTGTACGTACTTCGGGCACGCCCGCGGTGTATGCGAGAAGCTCTCCGCGATCGGGCAGCGATGCGTACCGCTCGCCATGGACGACCCGGGCACGGATCGCGGACAGCGGCGTCGCGATCGCATGACGCTCGGTGGCAGCCAGCGCCGCGGGTTTCGTCGCCCCGGCAACGGTCTTGGAATCATCGGAGCGAACGCAGCCGGCCAGAACGGCGGCCAGAGCGACGAAAGGCAGAACCTTGCGCATGACGGAGCCCAATCGGAAAGGGAGCAGGCGGCTCTCCCCGAGCCTCTCCTGACATCGCTACCGTAAGGCCGCCGGCACGCACCGGCAAGGCACTCGAATCAGCCGCTTACCGCTGCGACAGGCACGCCCGTTTTAACCGCCAACTCGTCCGCAGAAACGCCCGGGGCTAGTTCGACGAGCCGTAAACCGTCGGGCGTGACGTCCATCACAGCCAGCTCGGTGATGATGCGATTGACGACGCCTACGCCCGTCAAAGGCAGCGTGCATTCCGCCAGGATCTTGTGCTCGCCGTTCTTCGCCGTGTGCTCCATCAGCACGACGACCCGCTTGACGCCAGCCACCAGATCCATCGCACCGCCCATGCCTTTAACCATCTTGCCGGGCACCATCCAGTTGGCGAGATCGCCCTTGTCCGTCACCTGCATGGCGCCGAGGATCGCGAGGTCGATGTGCCCGCCGCGGATCATCGCGAACGAGTCGTGGCTGCCGAAGAAGCTCGCCCCCGGCTGCGCGGTGACGGTCTGCTTGCCGGCGTTGATGAGGTCGGCGTCGACTTCGGCCTCGGTCGGGAACGGGCCGATGCCGAGCAGGCCATTCTCGCTCTGCAGCCAGACGTCCATGCCGTCGGGGATGTAGTTCGCTACCAGCGTCGGCAGGCCGATGCCGAGGTTCACATAGGCGCCGTCGGTGAGTTCGCGGGCGGCGCGCTGCGCCATCTCGTCGCGGGTCCAGGGCATGGTCGTCTCCTCAGGCGGCGCGCACGGTGCGCTGTTCGATGCGCTTCTCGGGCGAAGCGTTCAGGACGATGCGATCGACGTAGATGCCCGGCAGATGCACGTGGTCGGGATCGATCTCGCCGATCTCGACGAGCTGCTCGACTTCGGCGACGCAGACCTTGCCCGCCATCGCGCAGGCCGGATTGAAGTTGCGAGCGGTCTTCCGGAACACGAGGTTGCCGGCCTTGTCAGCCTTCCACGCCTTCACCAGCGACACGTCGGCCCGCAGCGCGGTTTCCATCACGTACATGTGACCATCGAACTCGCGCGTTTCCTTGCCCTCGGCAACGACCGTGCCGTAACCGGTACGCGTGAAGAACGCCGGAATGCCCGCGCCACCCGCACGCAGGCGCTCGGCCAACGTGCCCTGCGGATTGAATTCGAGTTCGAGCTCGCCGGCGAGGAACTGGCGTTCGAATTCCTTGTTCTCGCCGACGTAGGACGAAATCATCTTGCGGATCTGTCGCGTCTCCAGAAGCAGCCCGAGGCCAAAGCCGTCGACGCCCGCGTTGTTGGAGATCGCCGTCAGACCGGTCACGCCCGAGTCGCGCAATGCCGCGATCAGCGCTTCCGGGATGCCGCACAGACCGAATCCGCCGACCGCCAGCGTCTGGTTGTCGGCGACCAGATCGGCAAGCGCCGTCTTGGCATCGGGAAAGACCTTGCTGCGCGCGGCCATGCGGACACTCCGTATACGGGACCCGCGGATTCTAGCGGTGCCGTTGCTGCACCGCACCGTACTTTTGGCCGATGCGGCTCCACCTGCAAGAACAGGGGAGGCCGCGCGCTTGGTCAGGAGCGACCGTAAACGTCCTCGAGGCGCACGATGTCGTCCTCGCCGAGGTAGTGCCCCGACTGCACCTCGATCAGCTCGACCGGCTCCGTGCCCTTGTTGCGCAGGCGATGCACGCTGCCGAGCGGAATGTACGTGCTCTCGTTCTCGTGCAGGTCGAACACGCGGTCGTCGCAGGTGACTTCGGCGACACCGGACACGACGATCCAGTGCTCCGCTCGATGCGCATGCTTCTGAAGGCTCAATGCCGCGCCCGGGTTCACGACGATGCGCTTGACCTGGAAACGCGCCCCCACCGCCAGCGAGTCGTAGCTGCCCCAGGGCCGGTACACCTTGCGATGCACGAGATGCTCGGTGCGCTTGTCCGCCTTCATGCGATCGACGAGCGCCTTGACGTCCTGCACGCGGTCCTTGCGCGCGACGAGTGTCGCATCGGGGGTGTCGACGATCACGAGGTCTTCGACACCCAACGTCGCGATCATGCGCCGCTCCGCCGCGCGCACGAGGTTGCCGCGACTGTCGACGGAGATGACGTCGCCATCGTGGCGATTACCGTCGGCGTCACGCTCTGCGACCGACCACAATGCGGACCACGAACCGATGTCGCTCCAGCCGCAGCTAACCGGCACGACCGCCGCGCGATCGGTCTTTTCCATCACGGCGTAGTCGATCGAATCATTGGGACTCGACGCGAACGCATCGGGATCGATACGGACGAAGTCGAGATCGCGCGTGGAACGGTCGTATGCCAAGCGGGCGGCGGTGGCGATCGCAGGCGCATGCCGCTCGAGCTCCTCGAGGTAGCGGCCGGCGCGGAACAGGAACATGCCCGAGTTCCAGGAGTAGCCGCCGTCCGCCACATAGCCCTCCGCCGTCGCACGATCGGGCTTCTCGACGAATCGCGCGACGGCGAAACCCGCATCACCTTGGGGTGCGCCACCGAGGATGTAGCCGTAGCCCGTCTCCGCGTAGTCCGGGCGGATGCCGAACGTCACCAGCCAACCATCGTCCGCCAACCCGGCAGCGCGGGCGACAGCGTCGCGGAACGCCGCCTCGTCCTCGATGAGGTGATCGGCGGGCAGCACCAGCATCAGGGCGTCCGCATCGCGCGCGAGCAGGTGGAGCGCGGCGATCGCGATGGCCGGCGCCGTGTTGCGCGCGACCGGCTCGAGCAGGATGCCGCCGTTCCGCAGGCCCACACCCTGCAGTTGCTCGCCGACCATGAAGCGGTGGTCGTCCGCGCACACGGTGACTGGCCCTGCCGCACCGGGCAGACGGCTCGCGCGCAACACCGTCTCCTGATACAGCGATCGATGGCCGAGGAGCGCGAGGAACTGCTTGGGCTGGTTCTGGCGCGACAACGGCCAGAGCCGGGTACCGCTACCACCACTGAGCACCACGGGATGCAGCATCGGATCGTCCTGAATCGGCGTGGTGACAGAATACCGCCGGCCGCCGTCACTCCCACCTAACGGCCAAAGCGGCCGCAGTCAGCTAAAATCGCCGGTCCTCAGCGCGCCCGCCGCGCACGTTCATGGAAATCCGCCCGATGAAGATCCTCGTCGCCTACAAGCGCGTGGTGGACTACAACGTCCGCATCCAGGTCAAGCCCGACGGCACCGGTGTCGTCACCGAGGGCGTGAAGCTCTCGCCGAACCCGTTCGACGAGATCGCGCTCGAAGAAGCGCTGCGCCTGCGCGACAAGGGCATCGCCACCGAGGTCGTGGTTGCCACGATCGCTCCGGCCGACGCCCAGCCGCATCTGCGCAACGGCCTTGCGATGGGTGCGAACCGTGCGATCCACGTCGTTGTCGACGGCCAGGACGTGCAGCCCCTCGCCGCCGCGCGCGCCCTGCTCAAGCTCGTCGAGCGCGAGCAGCCGGATCTCGTGATCCTCGGCAAGCAGGCCATCGACGACGACGCCAACCAGACGGGCCAGATGCTGGCCACGCTGTGGGGCCGTCCGCAAGCCACGTTCGCGTCGAAGCTCGAGGTCGCCGATGGCAAGGCCACGGTGACGCGCGAAGTCGACGCTGGCCTCGAAACGCTGGAAGTCGACCTCCCGGCCGTCGTCACCACGGACCTGCGCCTGAACGAGCCGCGCTTCATCAAGCTGCCGGACATCATGAAGGCCAAGAGCAAGTCGCTCGAGACAATCGCGTTCGCTGATCTGCGCGTCGACACCGGCGCCGGCCTGAAGACGACGTCGTACGCGCCGCCGGCCAAGCGCTCGAAGGGCATCATGGTCAAGGACGCCGCCGAGCTCGTCGCCACGCTCAAGCAGCGCGGCCTGCTGTAACGCCACGCCGGGCGGACGCGCGCGGCGCGACCGTCCGGTACGAAGGTTCCCGCGGAACGTCGTATACCGAGGAAATTCCGATGTCGAAGGTTCTGATCGTCGCCGAGCACCTGGGCGGCCACCTCAACGCCTCCACCGCCAAGTGCGTCACCGCCGCGAAGGCGTTGTCGCCGGAGGCCATCGACGTGCTCGTGCTCGCGGACGACCCGTCCGCGGTCGCCGCCGATGCGGCGAAACTCAACGGCATCTCCCGCGTGCTCACCGTCGCGAACGCGGCGAACGCCAGCGCTATCGCGCAGGTGCTCGCACCGCAGGTGGCGAAGGTCGCCGCGAACTACACGCATGTGTTCGGTCCGAGCACCACGTTCGGCAAGGACCTGATGCCGTGCGTCGCCGCGCTGCTGAACGCACCGCAGGTGTCGGATGCGATGGCGGTCGAAGGCTCGCGTACGTTCAAGCGCCCCATCTATGCCGGCAATGCGATCGTGACGGTCGAGGTGCCGGAGGGCGTGATCGTTGTCGCGACGATCCGCACCGCGTCGTTCGCCGAGACCGCGCGCGACGGCGATGCGCCGGTCGAGGCGACCAGCGTCGACGCAACGTTGCCGACCAACACGCGCTTCGTCGGCCTCGCGGCCGGCTCCAGCGACCGCCCGGACCTGCAGAGCGCGAAGCGCGTCGTCTCGGGCGGTCGCGGCGTCGGCTCGGCCGAAAACTTCAAGATCATCTACGACCTCGCCGACAAGCTCGGCGCAGCGGTCGGCGCGTCGCGCGCGGCGGTCGACGCGGGCTATGTTCCGAACGAGATGCAGGTGGGCCAAACCGGCAAGATCATCGCGCCGGAGCTCTACATCGCGGTCGGCATTTCCGGTGCGATCCAGCATCTGACCGGCATCAAGGACGCGGGCACCATCGTCGCAATCAACAAGGATGCGGATGCGGCGATTTTCGAGATCGCGGACATCGGGCTCGTGGGCGATCTGTTCCAGATACTGCCGGAGCTTGAGCAAGCGATCGTTGGCTGACCCCGCTCCAGACCGTTGGAGGCGTGCGACCATGGGGAGTTACGTAACGATGTCTTTCCGAAATTTGCCTTGCTCTAGGACTCCACAATGAAGGACATGATTCCCGTCAATTCGCTGGCACGCCACATCGCGCCACTTCAGCAGCAACTGAGCGCGGCGGCCGCGCGCGTCGTGGCGAGTGGACACTATGTGCTCGGGCCGCACGTCGTCGAGTTCGAGCGAGCGTTCGCGAGGTACTGCGGCGCTAGGGAGTGCATTGGGGTCGCTAACGGCACGGATGCCCTCGAGTTGGGATTGCGCGCCCTCGGTGTCGAACCTGGCGATGGTGTCGCCGTCGCGGCCAATGCCGCAATGTATGGCACGACCGCCACTCAGGCGTGCGGCGCGCAGCCCGTATTTGTGGACGTCGACGCGACGACGGGCACGCTCGATCCCGCCGACCTGGAACGCGTGCTTGCAGATGACGACCGCATTCGTGTCGTGATCGCCACACATCTCTACGGTCGGCTTGCCGATATGGCGGCGATCAAACGCATCGCCGAGGCCCGCGGTGTTCGCGTCATGGAAGACTGCGCGCAGGCGCACGGGGCGGTCCGCGATGGAGAACGTGCCGGCGCTATCGGTGATGCAGCAAGCTTCAGCTTCTATCCCACCAAGAACTTAGGCGCGCTCGGCGACGGCGGCGCCGTGACGACGAATGACCCGGCTGTCGCCGACCGCGTCCGCCGGCTTCGCCAGTACGGGTGGGAAGGCAAGTACAACAATGTGGACCGCGGGGGTCGAAACAGTCGGCTCGACGAAATCCAGGCAGCGATGCTCGCTGAGCTGCTACCTCGCCTGGATGAATGGAATGTTCGCAGGCGAGCGATTGCCAATCGCTACTCCGAAGGGATCAAGAACCCTACCATCGCGGTGCCGCCTGTCGCTGGCGACGACTACGTAGCGCACCTGTACGTCGTGCAGACCGAGACACGCGATGCACTGCGTGATCACCTCGCCGCTGCCGGAATCCAGAGCGACGTCCACTATCCGACGCCCGATCACCGTCAGCCGTGCCATGACGGTGCTTTTGCCGAGGTGCGCCTTCCGGTTACCGAGCATATGGCCCGAAGCGTGCTGACGCTGCCTTGCTTCCCCGAACTGGAAGACGCTGAAGTGGATCGGGTGATCGAGTCATGCAACCAGTTCTAAGGCCGCGCTTTTCACTTGTGATACCGGTGTACCGGAACGCGGGGTCGATCGCCGAACTCATTGCGACCGTGCGCAGTCTGCAGGACTCCCTCGACCATGCGTTGGAAACCATTTTCGTCGTCGATGGCAGCCCGGACGACAGTCATGCGCGCCTACGCGCGCACTTGGAAACAGGCGGGCTCCGCGGGCGTCTGATCCTGCTGTCCCGTAATTTCGGCGCGTTCGCGGCCATACGCGAAGGCCTTCTCCATGCGTCAGGCGATTATGCGGCAGTCATGGCCGCCGATCTTCAAGAGCCGCCTCAACTCGTTGTCGAGTTCTTCCGCAGGCTTGAGCGCGGTGAGGGCGATATCGCGTTCGGCGTACGCGAGTCCCGCGCCGATCCGTTTGCGTCCCGTGTGATGGCGAATGGTTTCTGGTGGGTCTACCGGCGTTTCGTGCAACGCGACGTACCGGTAGGCGGGGTTGACGTGTTTGCCGTTAACCGCGCGTTTCTCGATCGCATCGTCGCCTTCGAGGAGGCCAACAGCAGCCTGCTCGCCTTGCTCTTCTGGATCGGCGGGAGGCGGATATTCGTGCCATACGCGCGATCGGCTCGTCAGCATGGCAAAAGCGCGTGGACGTTCGGCAAAAAGCTCACGTACCTCCTGGACAGTGTTTTCGCCTTCACCGATGCGCCGATCCGGCTGCTCCTTGGGGCGGGCACGCTGGGGCTTTCGCTTTCTATGGTCGTGGGACTCGTCGTCCTGACCGGCCGCCTGTTGGGATGGGTCGCTGTTCCCGGTTACGCCGGGACAATGTTAGCCGTGCTGTTTTTCGGGGCTCTCAACGCTCTCGGGCTGGGGCTTGTCGGCAACTACGCCTGGCGTGCCTACGAGAATACGAAGCGACGGCCGCTGAGTATCGCGCTGGACGTTCAAGCCTTCGGAGAGAATGAAGGGAGTGGACGCGCTGAAGCAGGAGACAACGCATGAATCACATCGTGGCCGGGGCACTCGTTGAGCCGACCGTGGTGCGCGGGGAGAATGTAGTAATCCGACCCGGTGCAGTGGTGGTAGGCCATTGTGCTCTCGGGGACCGAGTCACCATCGGCGTCGGCGCGGTGCTCGACCCCGGTCATGGCGGTCGGCTGCGGGTCGAGGACGACGCACGGATCGGAACTGGCGCGACGGTCGCGGCACCTGTCACGATCAGTCGCGGTGCCGTGCTGCAAGCCGGCGCGGTCGTCGTCCGCGACGTGCCACCCCATGCCATCGTTTCGGGCAACCCTGCGCAGATCGTTGGCTATACCACTGAAGCGCGCCCCGCGGGCGATGCATCCTCTGCGCGTCGCCTGCCTGAGCCCGGGCAACACGAGACGCAGGTGCGGGGCGTCACCTTCCATCGGCTACCGAAAATTCTCGACCTGCGGGGAAATCTCAGTGTCGGCGAGTTCGAACGCTCGATTCCGTTCGACGCCAAACGTTACTTCTTGGTATTCGGTGTTCCGAACGCCGAGATCCGAGGCGAACACGCGCACCGCACGTGCCACCAGTTCCTGATCTGCGCGCACGGCAGTTGCGCGGTCGTGGCCGACGATGGACATCGCCGCGAGGAGTTCCTCCTGGACGATCCTTCGCTTGGCCTCCACCTGCCGCCACTGACGTGGGGCATCCAGTACAAGTATTCCCCTGACGCCGTGCTCCTTGTCTTCGCCTCGGAGTACTACGATGCGGGCGAGTACATCCGGGACTATCCCGAGTTCCTGCAACTGACGGCGACCGGAGGGTCGAGCTGATGATGCGTTCGGAGCCCCTCCTCGCCGGGTTATCTTGCGACCAGCTGCGTCGCGGCCTGACAGATGCTGGCATCGAGGGTTCGCACGCTTTTATCCGCACCCTAGACGCTGACTACGACCGTGGCATCCGGGTCGACGCATTGCTCAGCACCTTGCGCCCGGATGACGACCTTCGCTTTGTGGTCGGGTCCGGCGACACCGAATGCTGGGTGCTGGCCGAACGCCTCCCTTGGGATTCCGAGTTCTTTGGGCGGGGGATCGCACGGTTGAACGCTGTAGTGCGTCCGTCAAAGCGGCGCGAGTTACGGGCAGACGTCTCGCCCGAGGTCGATGCCGTAGATCGGGTGCTGGACGTCGCGCGCTCGCGCGGCATCGACTATGTGTTTGCACAGGTCGACGCGATCGACCTGCCAACGATCCGCATGTTGTCGGCGAGTGGCTTCGAGCTCATCGAGTCACGCTGTCACTACCACCGTCCGCTGGTCGATGCGCCGGTCGTGCGGCATCCGTGTCGACTCGCCACCCCGGACGATGCCCCGTCTCTTGCCCGCACTGCTCGCGAGATGGTTAATCCGTTCGATCGATTCCACGCGGATCCCGCCATCGCTCCCGCCGATGCCGACCGCCTGATGGAGCGCTGGGTGCATGCATCGCTATCGAGTGCCTTTGCCGACGCGACGATCGTTCCCGACGATCCGCAGCCAGAGGCGTTCTGCACTGCGCGTTACCACAAGGAGCACTGGACAGGGTGGAAGCTCAATCTCGCTCAGCCTGTGCTTAGCGCAGTGTCGCCACGCCACAAGGGCTGGTACGTGAAGATTATTTCGGAACTGGACGAACACCTACGATCGATCGGCGCCGAGCATTCCTTTCTCATCACCCAGCTGACGAACAACGCAGTCATCCGCTGCTGGGAGAAGCTTGGATATCAGTTTGGCAAGGGCGAACATGTCTTCCGCAGGGTGCTCCCCTGATGTCCGCATTCAACCCCGAGGCGCGCGCCCTGCGAACGCTGGACTGGAACGCCGACAGTGGGAGCGAGCGCCAGCTTGTCGCGGCCGTCTTGGCCGACCGCATCGATGAAGTGCGCGTGCACGCGAGCGCAGCCGATGCCGCGTCGCGCTTGGCGTCGGTCGGCTTCCCTCTCAAGTTTGCCGATGCCGCCGCCGGTGGTGCACACACGCTGACGCTGCGCCCGCTGCTCACATGGTCCGAGCAGACGCCGCTAACGCGCGAATTCGTGACCACCGGTGCGGACATCGAAGCGTACGGTCGCGCCAGCGGTGACATGAATCCCCTACATTTCGACGATGCCTTCGCTCAGGCGGCTGGGTTCCGTCGGCGCATTGCGCACGGCATGCTATTCAACGGCTGGCTGACACGCGTGCTCGGGACGGAGCTCCCTGGGCAGGGTTCGATCATCAGCCAGACGCGCTCGCTTTTCTTTGCCCCCGTGTATCCGGACGAGGTGTGCACGGTGCGCCTGTCTGTGGGCTATCTTGATACCGGCCGCGGACGCTACCTGATGGTCGCGCAACTCTTCGACCCCGAGGGCCTGCACTGCTGTATCGCGTATACCGACATCGTGCGCCGAGCCGCCGCCAGGTGACGACGGTGCTGCGCCGACGTACACCTTTGCTGACCGGACAAGTCGCTCGCTTCGTCCTCGCGGGCGCGCTGAACACGCTTCTGTCCTATGTGATCTATTGGTGCCTGCTTCGCGCGGTCGACTACCGCGTTGCCTACGCTACTAGCTACGTGGCGACGATTCTTACGGGGTTCGCTTTCAACACATGGTTCGTTTTCCGCACCACGTGGTCCTGGCGAAAGCTGGCGATGTTCCCGGGTGTCTATCTCGTGAATTTTTTCGTCGGCCTCGGCATCGTCTGGATGTGCATCTCGTTGCTGGGACTCCCAGCGGAAGTCGCCCCCATTGTCGCCACACTTGCGGTCGTACCCCTCGGATTCGTGATGACGAGGCTATTGCTCGGCGCCCCCTCACGATCCTCGTGACGCTATATGCCACCTGTGTTTCACACGGTGGAACTGAACAACAAATCGCATGTCGGACGCCATGACATCCCGGATCCACCGCGCACTCCCCATCTTCACCGCAACGCTGCCAGCAGCTGCTATCGCATTCACGGCGCTCGCGATGACGCTCTTCGCCTTCATGCAGACCGACGACTTCTGCACCTTTGGCCGTGTTGCGGCGGCGCATGGCAACCCGTTCCCCGACATCGCGACGCTCTATATGCAGTGGACCGGGCGCTATTCGTCGATCGTCGCAATGACCGCGGCGGCGGCGGCGAGTCATGTAGTACCGGCCGAGTTCCTGTATCCAGCGGGTTTGCTGGCGTGCGCATTGGTTTTCCTATGGGCATGCGTTAGCGCTAGCAGGTTGGTCGATCGCGAAATGCGGCCAAACTTCCCTTGGGCGGTCGCCGCATTCGGGACCGTGATGCTGCTGATGCCATCCAAGCTGGAACAGTACCTGTGGTTGACAGGCGCGACGGTGTACTTTCTGGGCGCTTCGCTGTTCCTGGTCCTGTTGGCTCGGGTCGCCGCCGCGGGTACTCGGCCGCTGTCCGTTCGGGGCGAGGTGCCGATTTGGGCGTTGGTCGTCGCCGTAGTCGGCTTTAATGAATTCGTCGCTGTCATGGTCGCCGCATGCCTCGCGGTGCCGGCCTTCGCCGCTCTGCGCACCGGCGGCCCACTGCGACCTCACCTCATCCGCTACGCCGTCTTCGCCGCGGCGTTCGCCGCGGCCGTGCTAGCGCCCGGCAATTTCGCGCGCGATTCCGCCAGCGTGCTAGCTCGACACGACCTGCAGGCAGCGCTGTCAACCGGCTGGGAGTCGTTGCAGCTTTTCGCGGCGCGCTTCGTCGTGGAGCCGACTGAGACCTGCGCCGCGCTGTTGGCGAGCGCTGGCGCCGGAATGCTGCTTTCGCAGTCGTCTCGTCCTACACCCAACTCCCACTGGGTGCCTTGGGTCATGGTACTCGCGCTCGCGATCCCCGTGCATTTAGTCGCCTATCCCTTTCTCGTCGGCGAAGCCGCACCGGGTCGCGTCCTCAATCAGGCCTTCACGTTCGCTGCGATCGCGGCTTTGATCCTGGCTGGTCGCGGAGGCGCTGCTGTCGCGCAGCGAGCCGGAGCTCGTTCGCTCTTGATTGGCTGCGTCACGTTGGGATTAGCCGGTCTTACTCTGCTGACCAGCTCGACGTACCGCACCGTGTTCAAGACCGCGGTGGACTTCGCTCCCAAATGGCACGCCGAGCAACTCGAACGTCATGCGGGCCTACAATTGCTCCGCGGGACGCGCAGGCCGGCATACGTCCGACCCTTCACACGCGAGGACGCGAACCCGCCAATCTACGCGGGGGGCGACGTGGGGCCGGACCCCAAGTACTGGATCAATCAGTGCGCCGCCGGCTATTACGGTATCGGCGCCGTCATTCAGATGCGGCGCGAGTAACAGACTCGAACGGGCGCCAACAGCGCCCGTTCGCCCAAAAGCACCGTAACGGCACGGGCTAGTTGATCACCAGCGTCTTGCCGCTCTCGCAGAAGAACTTCGCGCCGTTGCGCTCGACCACGAAGTCAACCTTGTAGCGACCGGCGGGTACCGCACCTGTCAGGGCGACATCCGCTTCGAAACCCGCGGCGGCCAACGCGGGCACCTTGAAGTACTCGCCGACGTCCGCGCGCTCCCAACCCGTACGCACCGGAATGCGATAGTTGGTAGCCGCACCCTTGAGAACGATGTCGAAGTCACCGGCTGGCTTATCACTCGGATCGATAAAGAAGCCCGCGAAATGCGTCGGTGCGCCGGAAACAGCCGCCAGCTCGTCTACGCCTTCAGGCGTCGTCAACGCGCACTGCTTCGCCGTCCACGTCGCTGACGCGAGCATAGCCACATCCTGCGGCTCGATCTTGGCGGGATCCACTGCGAGCGGCACGGTCTCGTACTTGACTGGCATCTGCTCCGCGGTCGGGGAGGTGGTCACGGCCGCATTAACGCCCTTGGACGAAACTGGCGCGGTTCCGCGATCGCAAGCTGCAAGCAGCACCACCGCAAGGACGAGCAATGACTTGTTGTGCATATCGAGCTCCAAGGTTCTGGTCGCGTGGCTAGCGCGCAGTAAGCCGAATGAGGAGGCGCCGAAGGCAGCCGGCGAACTTCCTCAGCGAGGGGTGTTGTGTGAAAAACGCATCGATCGGGCCGTACCGGGAGCGATATAGCGCCAACTCATCGTAAAGACCGAAGCGATGCTCGAATAGGAACTCCGCGTTGCGGGCAAAGAAATCGACGTTCGACCGGAAAATCTCTGCGTATGTAGAGACAACTGCAGACCTGTCACTCGAAAAACCCGTCGTGCGCGAAACCGGCTGAATCCTGTAAAAGAACAGGTACTCGTCGAGCTGCACGACGTGCCGTCCCAGATGGACGATCCGGATCCAGAATTCGTAGTCCTCAACGCCATGTCGGAGACTTTCCCGAAATCCGCCGACGGCTTCCCAGTCCGCCCTGCGGAACATGCTCGTAACGAAAATCACGTTGTCGATGACCAGCTCGCGCAACGTGTAGGACGGCAAAGCCCATGGGCCGCTTTCGGCCCCGAACTTCATTGCTTTGCAGTAAACGATGCCTACTTCGGGCATAGCCGACATGGCGGCCACCGCCTTCTCGACGTAAGTCGGGGCGATGCGGTCGTCTGCGTCGAGCGGTAGTATGAATTCACCCGTGGCTGCCCGAATCGCCGCGTTGCGCGCCGCGGCCGGACCCGCGTTGGCCTGCAAGATGACGCGCACGCGCGGCCATGCGTGCTCCCGCAGCAGACTCTGAGTGCGCGCGTCTGTCGATCCGTCATCGACTATGACGATCTCGATATCGGAGTACGTCTGAGCGAGCACTGACTCCACTGCCTCGATCAGCTGATCTCCGGCGTTGAAGCAGGGGATAACGACAGAAACTTTCACTGCAAACGTCCGCTACTCAACTTGCGCGCGCCGCGTGCGAGCGTAGTCGCCACACCATTTCGGCGTACTGACGAAAAAAATCGCTCGATGAGCCACGGCGGCGGCTCCTCTGCCGTGGCCGGCACACTCGCCTGCGACTCGCACGAAACCTGTGCGGTCGGCTGCGCGGTGGCGAGGATGTCCGCATCAGACGCCGCGAAGGGATCCGGGACGAGGGCCCACAGCGACTGGTCGCGATATGCCACACGGGCCTCGCGCGATATATCCGCGCCACTGTAGTACGTGTTGTACGACCACCGCAACCTGCCGAGCGACTGTTGGCCGTGGGCATCGAGCAGCGCGCGGTACTCGGCGTACAACTGGACGAAGGCCTCGCGATTGTCGTCAGTCAGCCACCAGCCAATCGCCTTGTCGATCGTTCCAGAGTCGAGTCCCGAGAAGTGGATGAAACGTAGCGGATCGCCGTTGACGACGTACGCGCCGTCGACGACACGCAGGTCACTGCCGAGCAACGACCACGTCGCGAAGTCGTATCCATGGTGTTTCAGTACGTGCGTATCGAAGAAGCACGGCGCTAGGTCGATCCACTTCTGGTCGGTGAAGATACCGCGGCTCTTGTCGTCGTAGCAGAACAGAAACAGGCGGTCGGCCCACCACTCGAGGAAGCGCTTGGAATTTTCGTCGCGGCGCACCGCGAGGAATCCGAGGTTGTAGGTGCCGTGGGCGAGCGAACTGATCTCCATGTCGATGTTGCCCGGCCGCAGCAAGTGCGGGCACAGCACGATCGAATGGGCATCGAGGGCGGCTTCGAGCTCGGTGAAGTCGCCGTAGGCCAGCACGTCCGGATCCAGGTAGACGAATTTGTCCGCCTGGGGATAGCGCTCCGTCAGATGGATCATGAAACGGGGCTTGACCGCGGTGGACGCTTCGACGATCGAGTGGCGGAAGATGAAGCTGTCGAAGTTCGACCAGCCTGCGTCCTTCGCCAGCACCACCTCGTCGAAGTGCGGGTAGTCCAGCGCCACTTGGGGCACCTCGCGCTCGACGAGGCACAGCACGAACGTCGCGTCGCGACAGTTGCGCTTCACGGATTCCGCCAGGGCCATGGCCTTGGGCAGGTAGTTGGAGCAGATCGAAGTGAAGTAGATCATCGAAAAACCTCGCGGGAAATCGTTGCTGTGTCTCGGGTCATCGGGCGCGTGGCCGTAGTGCCGCCGCAAGGGCCCGGAGCGGGCGCGTGACGCGCCACGAATGCGAGCGGTAGATCGCATCGAGCGTCACCTGGAGGCCATTGGCTTGATGCAGTGTTTCGGCGAGTACCGCCTCGCTGGCTTCGAGGCGCGCGGCGAGCGCACCGGCGTGCGTCCGGAGCTGCTCGATGTCGGTGCGCGCCCGGATCAGTGCCCCCTCCAATTCGGCGCGCACCGCCTCCGCCTCGATGCCCGCCTGCACGTGACGTTCCACGTCCGTGCGCAGCCGATCGCGCTCGCTCGCCAGCTCCCGCTGCAGGTCGACGGCCTCGTCGGCCCACCGCAACTGCGCGGTCAGCTGCGACTCCAGTTCCGCATGCTCGGCCTGGAGCGCTTGGTGGCGCGCCACGGCCTCCTCGGACCACCGGATCTGGGCGATCAGCTTCGAGTTGATCTCGTCGCGTTCGGCCTGCGTCGCTTCCAGACGCACCGCGGCGGCCTCAGACCAGTTGATCTGCGCCGTCAACCGCGAGGACAACCCGTCCCGCTCGGCCTGCATCGCCTCCAGTCGTGCCGCGGCGTTCTCGGACCACCTGACCTGCGCCGTCAGCTGCGAGCGCAGTTCATCGCGCTCGGCCTGCAACGATTCAAGGCGCGCTGCAGCGTCGTCCGACCACCGGATCTGTGCCTTCAGCTGCGAACGGAGCTCATCGCGCTCGGCCTGCAACGATTCGAGCCGCTCCGCCGCGTCTTCCGACCAGCGGATCTGCGCCGTTAGCTGCGAGCGCAGCTCATCGCGCTCGAGTTGCAAGGCGTCGTGCCGGGCAACGGCGTCCTCAGACCATCGCAGCTGAGCGGCGAGCTTCGATGCGAGCTCCTCGCGCCCGGCGGAGAGCGTGTCGAGCTGCATCAGCAGCCCGCCATTCGTCTCGGTGTGCGCTTCGACCTGTGCGTGGAGGTCGCGCTCGCTCTGCTTGCGGTGGCTGACGGCGGTCTCTAGGCGCTGCACCATCGCCGCGAAGGCATCCAGTTCGTCGGCGCGCTCGGCCCAGAGAGCATCGAACGCGGCCGAGCGGGCATCGAGGTCGTCCCACTGCGCACGGCCGGCGGCGATCTGTTCGACGGTGTCGTAGACATCCGTCGCGAGCTTCAGAAACACGCCGTCCCCATCGGCCTGCGCCGGCGCTACGTGATGGCGTGCTCCGGGGTCGACGAAATCGCGCAGGCCTTGCGGCTCTACGGTGGCGTCGAGACCGAGGCGGGCCATCGCCTCGCCGATCGTGCGAACCGGGTCTTCGATGAGATCGGCATACCGGATCACCGCGCGGTCGAGACCTCGGGTGTCACGCACCGCGTCCAGTACATACCGCAGCCACAGCAGGACGGCGGCCCGCGGCGGCCAGCCATTGCGCTTCTCCAGCGACGCCGCCACCTCGAGGGGATGCCGCGCGACGATCATGGCGGTCGCGCGGATGTCGGTTTCGCGCAACACGTCGGTCCAGATGGGCAGGAAGCGGCAGATGCGCGGATCCTTGATGGCCCATATCGGTTGGGCCGCGAAGTCGCGCTTGACCAGCGCGCGTATCTCCGCTTCCGCAGCGGCCGCCGCGTCCGTCGAGCGCCAGCCCGGCGGCAGGGCACGCACGTCGTCCCATCGCCGCTCGAGTGCGTCCAGCAGCCGGTCGTGGATGTCGACGGCGTCCTCGTGCTCCCAGTAGCCCGTCGGATTATCCGGGCCCGGCGCCAGCATCCGCGAGCCGAGGGCCACCCCGAAATGGCGCAGTGCACCGGCCGTGGCCGACGTGCCGCTCCGGTGCATGCCCGCGACGAGAATCGCAGTACGGGAAGCGGCTGTGCTCATGCGACGGCTGCGGACGCCTCAAAGTCGAGGTCGACCAACCCGGTCAGCACGAGCCGGGAGGGAAGTACGCGGAACATGGCGACGTCGATCTGGCGGTCGACGTAGTCCTCGCCTTCGGCTTCGCGCGCCAGCACACCCGCGTTCAAGAAATACGTGCCGGAGGCCAGCGCGCACCGGAAACGGAATGCGACCTCGATCGTCGAACCGGCCTCGACCACTGGAATGCAGTCGCCCTCGGCGGCGGTGGCAGTACCGGCCACGTCGATACCGGTCTTCGTCTTGATCATCATGCCGCAACGCACACCCACCAGAGAGCGCTCGGCGACGACGCGATACCGGTAGACGTACTCGCCTCCGGTCGACACGACATTGACCCGGCGGCCGTCCGGCGTCTCGAGCCGCGGGTCGCCGATTCGCGCGCCCTTGGTCTCGTAGAGGATCGTACTGGCCGGGACCAACCCTTCTTCCCAAAACGAGGTGGGGTCGGCGGCGGCCAGCGGCAATGCATCCTGCGGTGCTGCGGCATCGGCGGCGGCGGCGGCGGCAGGGCTACCAGCGTCCGCCAGAGCCAGGCCACGGCGGATCTCCGAGCGGATCGCATCGGTACGATCCGCGGGTGCGTATACCAGCTTCTGGTATAGCGACACGACGTGCTTGGGCGCCCCCTGTGTGAGCAGTTCGCCGGCGTCGAGCAGGATGGCGCGGTCGCACAGGTCGATGACCGTGCCCGCGGAATGCGAGACGAATAGGATCGTCGCGCCGTTGTCGCGAATCTCATTGATCTTGGCGAAACACTTGCGCTGGAACGCCTCATCGCCGACCGACAGCGCCTCGTCGACCACTAGAACCTCCGGCGTCACGTTGATCGCCACGGCGAACGCGAGGCGAACGTACATGCCGCTCGAGTAGGTCTTGACCGGCTGCTCCATGAAGGGGCCGATGTCGGCAAAGGCCGCGATGTCGTCGAACCGCGCTTCGATCTCCGCGTTCGTGAGCCCGAGCACCGTGCCGTTGAGGAACACGTTCTCGCGTCCAGTGAACTCGGGATTGAACCCCGCACCGAGCTCCAACAGCGCGGCGATGCGACCTCGTACCTGGACATCGCCACGGCTCGGCGTGAGCGTTCCGCAGATCATCTGCAGGAGCGTCGACTTGCCCGAGCCGTTGCGGCCCACGATGCCAACAGTTTCGCCCCGGTGGATCTCGAGGTCGACACCGCGCAGCGCATCGAATTCCTCGTACCACCGGTTCTCGGGGCCCGGTGCCAGCATCTGCATCAGCCGGTGGTGCGCCTTCCGGTAGACAGGGAACGACTTGCCGAGCCCTTCGGCCCGGATGACCCAATCAGAGGACATCCGCGAATCCCTTCTGCGTCGCCTTGAACCATGCGCGGCCCGCGTACATCAGCAGCGTCGCGATGCCGAGATAGAGGGCGAGCCCGGCCCAGTTGGGCATCCTGTTCCACAACATCACGTCGCGCGCCTGGTCGATGATGAAGGTCAGCGGGTTGGCGAGGAAAACCCAGCGGTAACGCGGATCGACGCTGTCGACCGGCATCATCGCGGATGAGATGAAGAGGAACGCCATCGACGCGAGGCCCGTGACCTGCGCGATGTCGCGCACGTATACGCCGAGCGACGCGAGGATCCACGACATGCCCAGCGACAGCACGACGAGCGGGAGCATGACGAAAGGGAGGAAGACGATCGTCCAGGAGAAGTCGCCATTCATGATCAGCCGCAATACGACAAACACGACGAGGTTCGCCGCGGTGTGGAACAGCGCGGACATCACCATGGGCCACGGGAGGATGTCGAGCGGAAAGACAACGCGCTTGACGAAGTTCGGATTCGATACGACTAGGACAGGGGCCTTATTGAGGCACTCGGCGAAGAACCCGTGCACGATGATCGCCGCGAACAGGATGATCGCAAAGCTCGCATGACCTTCGCGGGCTTCCGGCCAGCGCCCGCCCATCACAGTTCCGAAGGCGAACGTGTAGATGCAGAGCAACAGGAACGGGCTGATCAACGACCAGCCCATGCCAAAGCTTGAGCCACGGTACCGGCCCTGGATGTCGCGCTTGGCCAGCTCCAGTGTGAGCGAGCGGTAACGGGTCAGCGCCACGAACGGCCCCGCCATCCGAGCGACCGGGGAGATTGCGGAGTCCCCCATGGTAGTCAGCGGTCCAGCCCAAGCGCCCGATCGATATCCGCTCGCAGATCGGCGATGTCCTCGACCCCCACACTCAACCGCACCAAGTTGTCGAACAGCCCCAACTGCGCGCGCCGCTCCGGCGGCACCGACGCATGCGTCATGATCGCCGGATGATTGACCAAGCTTTCCACGCCGCCAAGTGATTCGGCCAGTGCGAACAGTTCGGTGCGCTCACAGAAGCGCTTCGCCGCATCCAACCCGCCCTTTACGAAGATCGTCACCATGCCGCCGAAGCCATCCATCTGGCGCTTCGCCAGCTCGTGCTGCGGATGCGACGCAAGCCCTGGATAGACCACACGCTCGATCGCCGGATGCGACTGCAGCCACTCCGCCAGCGCCATCGCGTTCTCGCAGTGCGCCTTCATGCGCAGGTGCAACGTCTTGAGGCCACGCAGCGCGAGGAAGCTGTCGAACGGGCCCTGCACGCCACCGACGGCGTTCTGCAGGAACGCCATCTTGTCGGCGAGTTCAGCGTCATCACCGACCACCGCCATGCCGCCGACGATGTCGGAGTGGCCGTTGAGGTACTTCGTCGCCGAGTGCATGACGATGTGCGCGCCGAGCGACAGCGGGCGCTGCAACATGGGCGAGCAGAAGGTGTTGTCGACGACGACGATCAGGCCGCGCTTGCGGGCGATCGCGGCGATCTTCTCGATATCGACGAGCTTGAGCAGCGGATTGGTCGGCGTCTCGATCCAGACCATGCGCGTTTCCGGCCGGATCGCCGCTTCGAACGCGGCGGAATCGGTGAGATCGATCCAGCTGAAGTCCAGGCCCGCGCTGCGACGACGCACACGTTCGAACAGGCGGAAGGTTCCGCCGTACACGTCGTCCATCGCGATGACGTGGCTGCCGGCGTCGAGCAGCTCGAGGATGGTCGACGTCGCGGCAAGGCCGGACGCGAACGCAAAGCCGCGCGTGCCGCCTTCGAGCGCAGCGACGCACCGCTCGTACGCGAACCGCGTGGGGTTGTGACTGCGCGAGTACTCGAAGCCCTGGTGTTCGCCGGGGCTCGACTGTACGTAGGTCGACGTCGCGTAGATCGGCGTCATCACGGCGCCGGTGCTGGGATCGGGCGACTGCCCGGCATGGATGGCGAGCGTCCCGAGTCCGGGGCTACGCGAAGAGTCGTTGTGCATGCGATCGCTGATGCAGTCGGCAGCCGCGAAGTTTACCACCGGCCGCTGGATCACCCGGCCGTGCGACAGGTTTCACCCGCTCTTCACGAGACGAAGGTTGCGAGGGCGTGGCGCGTGCCGCGGGTGATCGGCGTCACCTCGTGCAGCAGCGAACAGGAGAAGACCAGCACGTCGCCCGTGGGTGGGCCGTACAGATGCGGGCCGAATTCAGGAAAGCGGAACGTGCCGCCGTCGTACGCGCCTTCGTCGAGATTCACCGAGAGGGCGAAGCGTCGGTGCGCGACATCCGGCGTGTCGTTGTCGCGGTGCGGACGGAAATAGCCATCGCCACCCGCGTAGGCAAGCAGCTTGAACGGATCGCGGCGACTGGTCTGGAACTGGAAGACGCGCGCAAGTTCGGGCATCACGCGGCGGAGCAGACGCTGGTGCACCGCAGCTTCGAGCGCCGGATCGCGGATCGGGCTCTCGCGTCGCGCTTTGATGTCCGGTGCGAGCCGTGGCGTCTCCTGTCCGTCTTCGAGCACGAGCACGTGCGAGCGTTCGCCCCCCTCGCAGACGTCGTCGAAGTGTCGGATCAAGGCGCGACACAGTTCCGGCTCGAGTACGGCCGGAATCTGCAGCACGGGCGCGCAGGCGACGGTGGTCGACGGTGTGAGCGGCGCGCCCGCGAATGGTCGTGCCGTGTCATCGACGATGCGCAGGTTGGCGTCGACACGAAACGGCGTCGACGAAAACATCCCGCACCACTCGGCGTCGGCCGTCGCACTGCGCCAGCCCGCACGTTCGCGCGGCAGGCGGGGCGCGATGAGCAGCCCGGTCGTACCGTCGGCGGGCGGGGAATCGGGCGCTTGCGCATCCGCTCCGACGACGGCGATCCACAGGGGTCGTCCGCCGAATGCCTTGTGCAACTTGACCCGCTCACCGTCGGCGAAGCGCAGCCAGACGTCGGGCAGCCGGTCACCCGGGAGCGCGATCGACGGCAGCGCGAACGATGTCATTGCACGCGGCGGCGCAGGTAATTCAACAGGTCGATGCGGGTGATCAGGCCTAGGAAACGCTCCCCGTCGGCGATGATCGCGACGTGCCCTCGATCGAACACGGGCAGCAGGGCTTCGATCGGCGAATGCACGTCGATCTTGTCGAGCTTGCTGACCATCGCGGTGGACACCGGATCACGGAAGCGCTGCTCGTCGCCGTAGACGTGCAACAGCACGTCGGACTCATCGACCATGCCGACGAGCTGATCGCCGTCCATCACCGGAAGCTGCGAGACGTCGTAGAGCTTCATGCGCTGGTAGGCCGTGACCAGCAGATCCTTGGGACCGACGACAACCGTGTCGCGCTGCGAGTACGGGCGCAGGATGAGGTCGCGCAGATCGCCGTGCTGCTCGCGCTGGATGAAACCGTTGTCGAGCATCCAGTAGTCGTTGTACATCTTCGACAGATACTTGTTGCCCGTGTCGCACACGAACACCAGCACCTTCTTCGGCATGGTTTGTTCGCGGCAGTACCGCAGCGCCGCGGCGAGCAGCGTGCCGGTCGACGAACCGCCGAGAATCCCCTCTTTTTCCAGCAGTTCGCGCGCGGTGAGGAAGCTTTCGCGGTCAGCGATCGCGTACGCCTTCTTGACGCGGCTGAAGTCGGAAATCGGCGGGAGGAAATCCTCGCCGATGCCTTCGACCATCCACGTGCCGGACTTCTCCGACAGCGTGCCGCGATTGATGTATTCCTCGAGGATCGAACCCACCGGATCGGCGAGCACGAGTTCGGTATGCGGCGATTTCTCGGCGAAGCAGCGCGACAGGCCGGTCATCGTGCCCGAGCTGCCGCAACCGAACACGATCGCATCGACACCACCGACTTCCGCCATCTGCGCGAGGATTTCCGGGCCGGTGCCGAACTCGTGCGCGGCCGGATTGTCGGGGTTGCCGAACTGGTTGATGAAGTACGCGCCCGGAGTTTCCGCGGCGATGCGCGCGGCCATGTCCTGGTAGTAGTCGGGATGGCCCTTGGCGACGTCACTGCGCGTGAGCACGACCTGTGCACCCATCGCCTTGAGATTGAAGATCTTCTCGCGGCTCATCTTGTCGGGGACGACGAGAATGAGCTTGTAGCCCTTCTGCTGCGCGACGAGCGCGAGGCCGATGCCGGTGTTGCCGGCGGTGCCTTCGACGAGGGTGTCGCCGGGCTTGATGTCACCGCGCTTCTCGGCGGCTTCGATCATCGCGAGGCCGATGCGGTCCTTGATCGATCCGCCGGGATTCTGGCTCTCGAGTTTCAGGTAGAGCTCGCAGACGCCGGTGTCGAGGCGCTGGGCTTTGATGACCGGCGTGGCGCCGATCAGCTCGAGGACAGATTGATGCAGGGGCATGGCGGATCCGTGCTGCCGGGAATCGCGCCATTCTAGCGGGCGCCGACGCGCGCCCTGACGCCGTCGCCAACCCGCGGTCGGCGACGGCGCGGCGGCGATCCGTCAGTGAAGCAGCGTGTCGGCCATGCGGACCAGGCGGTCCTTGGCGTGAAGCTTTTCGCGCTTCATCCGCGTGAGCTCGAGATCATTGACGGGACTGATGCCCAGTTCGGCATTCATGACGCGTCGGTCGAGATCCTGATGTCGTTGATAGAGCTGCTTGAACTCGGAACTGCCAGTCATCAGCTTGTCGAGCTCGCTCGCGGACCGGTCTTCGAACATGCAAACCTCCTCGGCACATGCGCCCGGCGGCCTGCCGACCGCCGGACACGGTGATGGCCGTGTCGCGTTCCTGCGTGCTCTGCCGTGGGTGCGCGACCCGGCCTGGCGACGGGGCCGAATCGCCCCGACGAATCGACCGTACTCCGGCATCCGGGGAAGCAGCAAGCAGCACTGGGGCGGCGCCGACAGCCGGTCGTCACATGCCTGAAGGCGCTGACAAAACGCCGTTAAAGCCGCTAAAAAGCCGCTATTTCTGGGTGACGACGATCTCGACGCGGCGGTTCTTCGCACGCCCCGCCGCGCTGCCGTTGTCGGCGACCGGGTTGCCGGCGCCATGGCCGCTGGCGTCGATACGGACGCTTCCCGCACCGGCCGCGACCAGTGCCTGGCGCACCGCTGCGGCACGTCGCTGCGACAGCGTCTGGTTGGCCCCCGCGTCGCCCTGGTTGTCGGTGAAACCGTCGACGCGGACGGCCGCGGCGCGCGAGACGTCGATGTAATGCGCCATCGCCTTGAGGCTGGCGGAGGCGGCCGGGGTCAGCGTCGCCTGACCCGAGGCGAAGGCGTCGCCAGCCAAGGTGAACACCTCGCCGCGGCTGTCGCGCTTCATCGGCGGCAGCTTGGCGTCGGCGACGAGCTCTGCCTCTTCGCGGGCGAGCTTCAATTCCTTCTCGCGGGCGGCAGACAGCTTGGCGGCCTGCTGCGTGGCCGCGCCCTGCAGCGCGGTTTCGGCGTCGACGCGGGCCTGCTCCTGCTCGGCAGCCTGCTGGCGCAGGCGCTCGCTCTCCTCGGCCTGCATCTGGGCCTCCATGCGCAGACGGTCGGCCTCGGCGCGGGCGGCGGCGGCGTCGCGACGGCTGGCTTCGAGCTGCAGCTCGGAATACGTGTGCTCGAGGCGGTCGGTGTCGCGCTGCAGAACCTGCGCGAACGCAGCCAGTTCGGCGGCGCGGACGCGGCGCTCGGCCAGGGCTTCGGCGGCCGGGCGCTGCTTGCCCTTGACCGTCGCGAGGGCGTCGACCGCCTGCTGGGCCTGAGCGCGCTCGAGGCGGGCGGCGTCGGCCAGACGCGGGTCGGCGGCGAGCGCCTGCAAACGCAGCGTGTAGTTGCCCGAAGCGCCGCCCGGGGCCGGCGGCAGCGCCGCGGCTTGATCCGGTTCGATGCCCAGCCGCGCCTGCAGATCGGCGACCTCGGCCTCGCGCTGCGTGCGGGCCGCAGCGGCGACGGCGGCACGACTGGCCGCGGCGGCGAGGTCGGCGTCGGCCGAGGCCTGCAGGGCGAACCGGCGGGCATCGTCGTCCTTGCCGGCCGACATCGCGGCCTGCGCCTGCGACAGCTCCCGCTGCGCGGCGGCGAGATCGGCGCCCGCGTACTGGTCTGCATCGGCCTGAGCGGCCCGCGCCACGGCCTGTTGCGCCGCGGCCAGCTCGCTGGTCGGCGGCGGCAACGTCGCGCAACCCGTCATCGTCGTGGTGAGAACCGCGGCAAGAAGCGCGTAGCGCGGATATGCGAAGCTTGGACGCATAGGGGACCCGGATCGTGGCGTTGGGGACGCGCGGTCATTGTGGCCATGCCGGCTGTACCGGCGCAAACCTGCATAGCCATACGAGGAGACTGCATGGACATCGGCTACTTCCTGAAGCTGATGACGGAGAAGAATGCGTCGGACATGTTTCTGACGACGGGGGCTCCGGTCTACATCAAGGTGGAAGGCAAGCTCCAGCCGCTGGGCAATACGGGCCTGCCGTCGGGCATGGTCAAGAAGATCGCCTATTCGCTGATGGACGAAGGCCAGGTGCCGGAGTTCGAAACCAACCTCGAACTCAACATGGCGTATGCACTGCCGGACTCGGGACGTTTCCGCGTCAACGTGTTCAAGCAGCGCGGCGAAGTCGGCATGGTGATCCGCGCGATCAAGAGCGTGATCCCCTCGATCGAGGAGCTGCAGCTTCCCGCATGCCTGAAGGACATCATCACCTCGCCGCGCGGCCTGGTGCTGATCGTCGGCAGTACGGGCTCGGGCAAGTCGACCACGCTGGCGGCGATGATCGACCATCGCAATACGAACATGGCCGGCCACATCCTCACCATCGAGGATCCGATCGAGTTCCTGCACAAGCACAAGAAGTCGATCGTCAACCAGCGCGAAGTCGGCCTCGACACGCACAGCTTCCACAACGCGCTGAAGAATGCGATGCGCGAAGCGCCGGACGTCATCCTGATCGGCGAGATCCTTGACGCGACGACGATGGAAGCCGCGATCTCGTTCGCGGAAACCGGCCATCTCTGCCTGGCGACGCTGCACTCGAACAACGCGGATCAGACGCTCGAGCGCATCCTGAACTTTTTCCCGGAATCGGCGCACAAGAACGTGCTGATGAACCTCGCGCTCAACCTGCGCGCGGTGGTGAGCCAGCGCCTCGTTGTCGGTGTCGACGGGCGCCGCCTGCCGGCGACCGAAGTGCTGATCAACACGCCGCACGTGCGTGACCTGATGCGTCGCGGACAGGTACACGAGATCAAGCAGGCGATGGAAGAGTCGCTGGAAGACGGCATGGAGACGTTCGACCAGTGCCTGTTCCGCCTGCAGAAGGAAGGTCGCATCGAGATGGAGGCCGCGCTGCGTGCCGCCGACTCGCGCGACGGCCTCGCGCTCAAGTTCCGCCTCTCCGAGGGCGCGGGCGCCGAGCACGATCCGTACGCGGACATGTACAGCACCACGATCTGATCGGGCATCGCACACGTTGAAAGCGAAAACGGCGACCTTCGAGGTCGCCGTTTTCGTTTCCGTATCGGTATCGGTATCGGTAACGGTATCGCGAGAGCCCTAGGCCGCGCGCTGCGACTCCGGGCAATCGGGCTGATTTTCCGGTCGCGCGACATCGAATGCAGGCAACGCCAGGCACGCGGCTTCGATGCGGGCGATGGTCGGCCAGCGTCCGATGTCGATGCCGAACCGCCGCGCGTTGTAGAGCTGGGGCACGAGGCAGCAGTCGGCGAGCGTTGGTGCATCGCCTTCGCAGAATTCGCCGGTGGCCGGGTGGTCGACGAGCGACGCTTCCATCGCGTCAAGGCCTTTGACGATCCAGTGCCGCACCCATTCGTCCCGCTCGGCCTGCGGCACGTTCCATTCGTGCTCGAAGTACTGCAGCACGCGCAGGTTGTTGAGCGGATGCACGTCGCAGGCGACGAGCTGCGCGAGACCGCGCGCCCGCGCACGATCGCGCGCGAGCGCCGGCAGCAGCGGCGGCTCCGGCCACGTCTCGTCGAGGTATTCGAGGATCGCCATCGACTGCCGGTACAGGCGTGCGCCGTGCTGCAGGACGGGCACCAGCTCCTGCGGATTCGTGGTCTCGCGGAACTCGGTCGCATGCTGCTCACCGCCGTCGCGCAGCAGGTGCACCGGCACGATCTCGTACGGCAGCTCCTTGAGCGCCAGGCCGATGCGCACACGGTAGGCGGCGCTCGACCGCCAGTAGGAGTACAGGCGCAGCGGTTCGCTCACGACACCTCTCCACGGAGAAAGGGCGCCACCTTAACCGGCCGCCCCGCAAGGCGGTGTGCGGACGGCGTACCGTCCGTCGTCACTCACCGGGTGTGCGGCTCGATGCGCTGCTCGATCGCGCCGAAGATGCTGCGACCGTCGCGGTCGAACATCTCGATGCGAACCGTGTCGCCGAAGCTCATGAACGGGGTCGACGGCTTGCCGTGCTCCAGCGTCTCCACCGTGCGCTTTTCGGCGAAGCACGAGGCGCCCAGCGAGGTGTCCTGGTTGGCCACCGTGCCCGAGCCGACGATCGTGCCGGCCGACAGCGGGCGCGTCTTGGCGGCATGCGCGACCAGCTGGCCGAAGTCGAACTGCATGTCGACGCCCGCTTCCGGCGCGCCGAACCACTCGCCGTTGATGTGCGTCGTCAGCGGGCGGTGCACCTTGCTCCCCTGCCACGCGTCACCGAGCTCATCCGGCGTCACGAATACTGGGCTGAGCGCCGAACGCGGCTTGCTCTGCAGGAAGCCGAAGCCCTTCGCGAGCTCGTCGGGAATCAGGTTGCGCAGCGAGACGTCGTTGACCAGGCCCACCAGCTGGATGTGGCCCGCGGCCTCCTCCGGCGTCGCCGCCATCGGCACGTCGTCGGTCACGACGACCACTTCGGCCTCGAGGTCGATGCCGTAGCTCTCGCTGGGCACGCGGACCGCGTCGCGCGGACCGTAGAAGCCGGCGCTGGTCGCCTGGTACATCAGCGGGTCGACGTAGAAGCTGGCCGGCACCTCGGCGCCGCGCGCGCGGCGCACGCGCTCGACGTGGGGCAGGTAGGCGGAGCCGTCGACGAATTCGTAGGCGCGCGGCAGCGGCGCAGCGAGCTGGCTCATGTCGACGTCGAACGCGCCGTCGGCCGTCCCGGCGTTAAGCGCTTCGTACAACGCGTTGAGGCGGGGCGCGGTGTTCGACCAGTCCTCGAGCGCGCGCTGCATCGTCGGCGCGATGCCGTCCGCGCGCACGGCGCGGGTCAGGTCACGCGAAACGACGATCAGCGTGCCGTCGCGGCCGCCTTCCTTGAGGGATCCCAGCTTCATCGGATGCTCCAGAGACCGGCGCCCACGGCGCGATTGGTTTCAATTGTAACCGTCGCGTTCGAGCCTGCGACGTGGCGATCAGTCGTCGCCCTGGAACGCTCGCGCGCGGTAGGTGAGCACCAGGGTGTCGCGATGGCCGGGCGTGTCGGCGCCATCATCCGGCTGGATCGGCGTGGATTCGTGGATCACGCGGGTGTCGTCGAGCAGCAAGGCCGACCACGGCTCCTCGAGCGTGAAGCGTTCGCCGGCCGGGCCGTTCGCATCGAATACGCGCGTCTCGCCGCCCTTGATGCCGTGGCGACCGATCAGCACCACGGCGACGAAATCGACGCCGTCGCGATGCGCGCCTTCGGGCGTCGGCCGACCGAGACCGCCCGCCGTATCGATGCGGAACTGGTGGGCTTCGACGTACCAGCGCGGTTCCGCGCGGATCGTCGTGAACAGCGCACCCAGCCCACGCATCAGCCCGCCAAACGCAGAGGCGCCTGCGACGTTCGCATCGATCGGCTCGAACCAGCGATGCATGCCGCCGTGCAGCGCGTTGTAGTCGACCGGTTGCCAGTGCGCGCGGTGGGGCGCCGGCGTGACCGCATCGCTCTCGACCACGAAGCACGAGTGGCGACGATGCCGGTAGCGTCCGCCGTCACGCAGGTAGGTGTCGGGGGGCAGCGCGTCCCAGGTCGGTGCGAGTGTCCGCAGCGCATCGATCGTCGACAAGGCGAGCGTCGCGATTGCATCGGGTTCGATCACCGCATAGCCACGTTCACGCAGTCGCTCGCCGGCAGCGGACAACGGCACGACGGGAGGAGGAAAACGGGCAACCATGGCGGCTCCTTTCCCGAAAACGCGAAGACCCGCACGCGGCGGGTCTTCGGGTGACCGGTGAACCGGTCGGTATGTGGCAGCCCCGGATGGATTCGAACCACCGAATGCCTGAGTCAGAGTCAGGTGCCTTACCGCTTGGCGACGGGGCTATGTTGCGAATTTTACCGCGATGGATGCTGACGGCAAGACCGCCAGCATCCGGTGAAACGCGATTAGCGCTTCGAGAACTGCGTGGCGCGACGGGCCTTGTGCAGGCCGACCTTCTTACGCTCGACCTCGCGGGCGTCGCGGGTCATAAAGCCGGCCTTGCGCAGGTCGGTCTTCAGCGTTTCGTCGTACTCGACGAGCGCGCGGGCGATGCCGAGGCGGATCGCACCGGCCTGGCCGGTGATGCCGCCGCCGGCGACCGTCACGATCACGTCGAACTGCTCCGCCGACTTCGTCAGCTCGAGCGGCTGGCGCACGATCATGCGCGCCGTCTCGCGGCCGAAGAACTCGTCCAGCGGACGCTGGTTGACGGTGATCTGCCCCGTGCCCTTGCGCAGGAACACGCGGGCGGTGGAGGACTTGCGGCGGCCGGTGCCGTAATTCTGCTGGGTAGCCATGTTCTTTGGACCTTAGATGTCGAGCGTCTGCGGCTGCTGCGCGGCGTGCGGGTGCTCGGCACCCTTGTAGACCTTGAGCTTGCGGTACATCGCGCGGCCCAGCGGACCCTTCGGCAGCATGCCCTTGACGGCGATCTCGATGACGCGCTCCGGGTGGCGCTCCAGCGCCTGCGAGAGGGTCTCGGTCTTCAGGTTGCCGACGTAACCGGTGAAGCGGTGGTACTTCTTGTCGGCCAGCTTGTTGCCGGTCACCGCGATCTTTTCCGCGTTGACGACGATGAGGTAGTCACCGGTGTCGACGTGCGGGGTGTAGACGGGCTTGTGCTTGCCGCGCAGACGGCGGGCGAGCTCCGAGGCCAGGCGGCCCAGGGTCTTGCCGGAGGCGTCGACGAGATACCAGTCGCGCTGGACGGTCTCGGACTTGGCGATAAAGGTCTTCATGACAAAACTCTTGGTGGGTGCCTGGTCGGGCTGATTGGGAGCGCCGGGGGGCGTCCGAACTTCGCCGCGCGTTGTACGGGACCGGGGTCCCGCGAACAAAGAAGCGGAATTCTAGCGGCCCCGGCCAGCGCGTGCAAGCCGCGTCAAGACCGCGCTAGCATCGGCCGCCATGCCCCTGCCCCGACCGCCCTCGGCCGACCCGCTGGTCGCGCTGGCCGACCAGTGCGTGCAGTGCGGCCTGTGCCTGCCGGCGTGCCCGACGTATGGGCGGGACCGGCTGGAGGCCGAGTCGCCGCGGGGCCGCATCGCGCTGGCACGGGGCTGGGCGTTGGCGGCGCTGGAGCCGACGGCGGCCGGAGACGAACACCTCGACCATTGCCTCGGCTGCCGCAGCTGCGAAGCGGTCTGCCCGGCCGGCGTGCGCTACGGCGCCCTGCTGACCGCCGCGCGAGCCCGGCAGCGACAGCGGCGGGGGGCGACGTGGCGGGAACGGATGATCGAGGCGCTGGCCCGGCGACCGCGACTGCTTGCGGCGCTCCTTGCGATCTATCGCCGGACCTACCCCGCGCTTCCGGCGACGCTGAGACCGCTTCCCCGACCGCCACGGCGGCGCGATACGACGAGGCCGCCCCCCAGTACGACGCCGACCACGCGCGCAGCGCTCTTTCTCGGCTGCGTCGCGCGCGCATACGAACCGGCCCCGCGCGACGCGCTCCGCCGCCTGCTCGCGGCCTGCGACATCGATCTCGTCGCGCTCGATGGCCAGACCTGCTGCGGCGCCCTGCACGCGCATGCCGGCGCATCCGACACCGCAGCCGAACTCGCCGTCATCAATGCCCGCGCCTTCGGCAATGCGCCGCTCGTCTTGACCCTCGCCAGCGGCTGCCACGAAGCCGTCGCCGTGGCGCTCCCGGCATCGACCGAAACCGTCGATGCGATCGAATTTCTCGCACGCCACGCCGACTGCCTGCGCTTCCGTCCCGGCAATGCACGCATCGCGCTGCACCTGCCCTGCACGCAACGCAATGTCGTGCGCAGCGTGCCCGCATTGCGACGCCTCCTCGCACGCATCCCGCACCTCGAAATCGTCGAACTCAACGCCGGCTTCGGCTGCTGCGGCGCAGCCGGCACCGCGATGCTGACCGACGCCGAGCGCGCCGCGTCGTTCCGTGCCCCACTCGTTGCGCAAGCGGACGCCGCGAACGTGCGCGAAGTGCTGAGCGCCAACCTCGGCTGCCGCCTGCACCTCGCGAATGGCACGGCCCTGCCCGTCCGCCATCCGATCGAGTTCCTCGCCGAACATCTCGACGGCATCGATGCAGGCGCGCAGTAGACTGCGCCCATGCATACCCGACGCCTTTCGCCGCTCGATCGCTGGATCGACACCGCGCAGCGCGCACTCGAAACCGTCGCGGGCGACCCGCACGCACTTCGCGCGAACCCCGCCGGCCACCATGCGGATCTGGTGCTCGACGATGCGGAGCGACGCCATGCCGCGGGGCTGATGCGCATCAACCACGTCGGCGAGGTCTGTGCGCAGGCGCTGTATGTCGGCCAGGCGTCGGTCGCACGCGACGCCCGCACACGCGATCACCTGCTGCACGCCGCGCAGGAGGAGACCGACCACCTCGCCTGGTGCGCCGAGCGCCTGCGCGAACTCGACAGCCGACCGAGCCTGCTGAACCCGCTGTGGTACGCCGGTTCGTATGCGATCGGCCTCGCCGCCGGCCTGCGTGGCGACGGCTGGAACCTTGGTTTCGTCGTCGAGACCGAACGACAGGTGGAAGCTCACATCGACGAGCACCTCGTCGATCTGCCGCCCGCCGACGTACGCAGCCGCGCGATCCTCGAAGTGATGAAGGATGACGAGGCGCGCCACGCCGACAACGCCGAAGCCGCCGGTGCACGCGCACTGCCGCCGCCGATCCCGCAGCTCATGGCCGCAGCGTCGAAGGTGATGAAGACGGTCGCCTATCGCGTCTGATGCCAGCGCGGGTCGTGCAATGAAAAAGGCCGGCGATTTCGCCGGCCTTTTCGTTTCGGTCGTTCCCGTCAATCGACGAGGTTGCGTCCGTGGTAGAGCTCCTCGATCTCGCGCTTGAGGCGCGACTCGATCTTCATCCGGTCCTTGAAGGAAAGGTTCTTCGCTTTCTCCTCGAACAGATACGTATCGAGGTCGAACTCCTTCAGATGCATCTTCGTGTGGAAGATGTTTTCCTGGTAGACGTTGACGTCGAGCATCTCGTAGCGATTGCGGATGTTCTTCGCCAGGTAGTCCTGGATCGAATTGATCTTGTGGTCGATGTAGTGCTTCTTGCCCTTGATGTCGCGGGTGAAGCCACGCACGCGGTAATCGAGCACGACGATGTCGGACTCGAAACTCTCGATCAGGTAGTTCAACGCCTTCAGCGGCGAGATGACGCCGCACGTTGCGACGTCGATGTCGGCGCGGAACGTCGCGATGCCGTTGTCCGGGTGCGTTTCCGGATACGTGTGCACCGTGATGTGCGACTTGTCCATGTGCGCGACCACGGCGTCGGAGATCAGCTCCTTGCCGGCATCCTTCTTGTCGATGACCGGCTCCTCGGAAATGAGGATGGTCACCGACGCGCCCTGCGGGTCGTAGTCCTGGCGCGCTATGTTGAGGATGTTCGCACCGATGATCTCGGCGACGTCCGTCAGGATCTGCGTCAGCCGGTCCGCGTTGTACGCCTCGTCGATGTACTGGATGTAGCGCTGGCGCTCATCCTCGGATGCGGCGTAGGAGATGTCGTAGATGTTGAACGACAGCGCCTTGGTCAGGTTATTGAATCCCTGGAGCCGCAGGCGCGGCAGAGGCTTGACCACGTGCGTGGGTCCCGGTGGACGAATGGAGGCGCGGGATTATGGGGCAAGCGGGGTGACGGGGGAACGAACAGCCCACAACGACGTCCCATCAGGCTTGGAACGGCGGCCAAAAACGAAGAGTGACAGGATTGGCCCTTTCCCCCTGATGGTCTATATAGTCGGTTAATTCCTCTAGAGCCCGGCCCATGTCCCCCGACCTGGCAACCCCGCACACGGCGCGTCGTCCGCAGAGCCCGTTGATGCCCGACAACGCGGCCATCGACCGCTTCCTCGCCCATTGCCACCGCCGCCGCTATCCGTCCCGCACGGACGTGTTCCGCCCGGGCGATGCCGCCACCACCCTGTATTACGTGATCTCCGGCTCGGTGAGCATCATCAACGAGGAGGAGGACGGCCGGGAGCTGGTGCTGGGCTACTTCGGCGCGGGGCAGTTCGTCGGTGAGATGGGCCTGTTCATCGAGAGCGACAAGCGCGAGGTCACCCTGCGCACGCGCACCGCGACCGAGCTGGCCGAGATCGGCCACGAGCGCTTCTACGACCTGCTGATGACCCGGCTGTCGACCGACGCGCCCAAGCTGCTCTATTCGATCGGCGCGCAGATCTCCCGCCGCCTGCTCGACACCTCGCGCAAGGCCGGTCGCCTGGCCTTCCTCGACGTCACCGACCGCATCGTCCGCACCCTGCACGACCTGGCCAAGGAACCCGAGGCCATGAGCCACCCGCAGGGCACCCAGATCCGCGTGTCGCGCCAGGAGCTCTCGCGCCTGGTCGGCTGTTCGCGCGAAATGGCCGGCCGCGTCCTCAAGAAGCTCCAGGCCGACGGCCTGCTCCACGCCCGCGGCAAGACCGTCGTCCTCTACGGCACCCGCTGAGCGATGGGGCTCTACGAGGAGGCGCCCGACGGCATCCGCGTCCGTGACGCCCGGATCGGTGACGCCAGCGACGTCGCCCGCCTCCTCGAGATCCTCGGTTATCCGTGCAGCCGCGACGAAGCGGCCGAGCGGATCACGTTCGTGCTGGCGGACCCCCGCCAGCGACTGCTGCTCGCCGAGATCGGCGGGCATGCGTGCGGGCTGGCCGGACTCGAGCTGCGCTATTCACTGGCCCGCGGCGCCGAACAGGCGCGCATCACCGCGCTCGTGGTGATGCCTGAATGCGAGCGACAGGGCGTCGGCCGCCGCCTGCTGCGCGAAGTCGAGTCGATCGCCCGCCACGCAGGCGCCGCGCGCATCGAAGTCACCACGGCGGCGAGCCGCGACACCGCGCAGTCGTTCTATCGCGGCTGCGGCTACACCGACGCCTCGCTGCACTTCGCCAAGCTCCTCGGCGACTGACACCGGATCTCACCCGCATGGCGGCGCCGCATGCGTCGCACGAAGGAGGCGTCATGCATACCGGCAGCTGTCACTGCGGTGCCGTGGCTTTCCGCGTCGACGGCACCATCGATCGCGTCATCGAATGCAACTGCTCGCACTGCCAGCGCAAGGGCATGCTGCTGTGGTTCGTGCCGCGCGACGCGCTGCAGGTCGAGAAGGGCGACGAGACGCTGAGCGAGTACCGCTTCAACAAGCACGTCATCCAGCACCTGTTCTGTCCGACCTGCGGCTGCCAGCCGTTCGGGCGCGGCGTCGGCCCGACCGGCCAGGCGATGGCCGCGATCAACGTGCGCTGCGTCGAGGACGTGGACCTCGAGACGATCGAACGCGTGCCGTTCGATGGTCGTTCGCGCTGACGACGCGATCAGGCGTCGGCGCGCACGACGTCGCCAGCGCGTCCAGGGCAGCCCCAGTTGAGCATCGGCGTACCCGCGGGCAGATGCTCGCGGAAGAACGCGATGCCCTTCGACTTCGGATTCACGACGACCGGATTCCGCGCGGCCTGCAGCAACGGCAGGTCGGCCGTGCTGTCGGAATACGCAGCCGCGATTTCGCCGCCGTAGCCGGCGTCGCGCAGCATCGTCATCTTCATCGCATGGTGGCAGTGGCGCGCGGCGCGGATGCCGCCGAATACGCGCTTGACTTCCGTACCGATCACCGGCACGTCTTCGTGCGCCACGAACGCGAGGATCGCGCGTGCGAGTCGCGGCGGTGCGCCGGTGGCGACGACCACGCGATCACCGGCGACACGATGTCGATGGAACACGTCCAGCGCGACCGGCAGGAGCCGCGCGCGGATGCCGTCGACGTTGTCGGCGACGTAGCGATCGATCAGCGCGTCGAACGGCGCGCGCTCGAACACCGTGCCGACCCACACGAACGCGCCGATGCCGTGCCGGCGCGTCGGAAGGAACGCGATCATCGGGCCCGCGATCGGTGCGATCAGCAGTGCCAGCAGCATGCGCCACGCACTCCGGCGGATCAGCCACGCGAACAGGTGACTGCCGGAGTCGCCGTCGTACAGCGTGTGGTCGAAATCGAACACGACCAGCGGCGCATCGCCCGCGGGCGACCGATAACGCAGTGCATCCAGCGTCATGCGAACAACCGTTGCAGAGCCGCGCCGGGATCCTTCTCACGCATGAAGCTTTCGCCGACGAGGAAGGTCTCGATGCCGGCGCCCCGCATCTTCGCGACGTCGGCCGGCGTGGCGATGCCGCTCTCCGTGACGAGAATGCGATCGGTCGGCACGGCCTGCTTCAGCTCGATCGACGTGTCGAGCGACACCTCGAACGTTCGCAGGTTGCGGTTGTTGACGCCGATCAGCGGGCAGTCGGTCTGCAGCGCGCGCTCGAGCTCGTCGATGTCGTGCACTTCGACCAGCACGTCCATGCCGAGGTCGTGCGCGAGGTTGGCCATCTCGACGAGCGGGCCGTCCTCCAGCGCGGCGACGATCAGCAGCACCGCGTCAGCGCCGATGAAGCGCGCTTCGTACACCTGGTACGGGTCGACGATGAAATCCTTGCGGATGATCGGCAGCGTGCAGGCGCGATGCGCGAGGCCGAGATAGAGGTTGCTGCCCTGGAAGAAGTCGACGTCGGTCAGCACCGACAGGCAGGCGGCGCCACCGGCTTCATAGCTGCGTGCGATTTCGGCCGGATCGAAATCCGGGCGGATCAGGCCCTTCGACGGGCTCGCCTTCTTGGCTTCGGCGATGACGGCCGGCAGTCCCTGCGCATGCTTCGCGCGGATCGCATCGACGAAGCCGCGCGGCGGCGGCATATCGGCAGCGCGGCTGCGCAGCTCCGGCAGCGAGCGCACGCGACTGCGCTGTTCGACCTCCTCGTGCTTGCGCGCGAGGATGGTGGCGAGGATGTCACTCATCGATTGTCCCTGAATCCATATGCGCGCTCGACCCTGGCGACACGCACTTCGAAATGGTCGTACCAGTGCGCGCGACCGTACTCGCGCACCGGTGTGTGCTCCGCGTGCTGGCGCCAGGCGGCGATCGAGGCCTCGTCCTTCCAGTACGACAGCGTGATGCCGAATCCATCATCGCCACGCACCGATTCGACACCGAGGAAACCCGGCTGCGTCGCCGCGAGCGCGATCATGCGATCGGCCGCTTCCGCGTAAGCCTCGGCGCCGACGTCGTTGCGCTGCGAGGTGAAGGACACCAGCCAGTACGGCGGTGCGGGCGTCCTCGCGAAACCCGTGCTCATGCAGCCAGCTCCTTCGTCGTCGCGACGAATTGGTGCAGCTTTTCGCGTGCGGCACCGGACGCGATCGTGCGGCGCGCGAGCGCGATGCCGTCGGCGATCGATTCGGCGCGCCCGGCGACATACAGCGCGGCGCCTGCATTGAGCGCGACGATCTCGCGCGGCAGTCCGGGTGTGTCGTCGAGCGCGAGCATCAGCATCGCGCGCGACTCCGCGGCATCGGCGACCTTGAGGTTGCGGCTGGCCGCCATCGCGATGCCGAAGTCTTCCGGATGCACCTCGTACTCACGCACGACGCCGTTGCGCAGTTCGCCGACCAGCGTGGCCGCGCCCAGCGACAGCTCGTCCATGCCATCGCGACCCCACACCACCATCGCACGCTGCGCACCCAGCTCCTGCAGCACACGCACCTGGATGCCGACGAGGTCGGGATGGAACACGCCCAGCAGGATATTCGGCGCGCCGGCCGGATTGGTCAGCGGGCCGAGGATGTTGAACAGCGTGCGCACGCCCATTTCGCGACGCACCGGCGCGACCACCTTCATCGCCGGGTGGTGCAGCGGCGCGAACATGAAACCGATGCCGGTGCGTTCGATGCAGCGCGCCACCTGCTCCGGCTGCAGTTCGATGTTCGCGCCGAGCGATTCGAGCACGTCGGCGCTGCCCGAACTCGACGACACGCTGCGACCACCGTGCTTGGCGACTTTCGCGCCTGCCGCGGCCACGACGAACATGCTCGCCGTCGAGATGTTGAACGTGCTTGCGCCGTCGCCGCCGGTGCCGACGATGTCGACCATGTTCGAGCGGTCCACAACATCGACCGGCGTCGCGAACTCGCGCATCACCTGCGCGGCACCAGCGATTTCGCCGACGGTTTCCTTCTTGACCCGCAGGCCGGTGAGGATGGCCGACGTCATAGTCGGGCTGACCTCGCCGCGCATGATCATGCGCATGAGGTCGACCATCTCATCGTGGAAGATCTCGCGGTGCTCGATCGTGCGCTGCAGCGCCTGCTGGGGCGTGATCGGCATGCTCAACGCTCCAGGAAGTTCTTCAGCAGCGCGTGGCCGTGCTGCGTGAGGATGGATTCGGGGTGGAACTGCACGCCTTCGACCGGGTGCTGGCGATGGCGCAGACCCATGATTTCGTCGAAGCCGCCCGCGCCGTCTTCCGTCCATGCGGTGACTTCGAGTGCGTCCGGCAGGGTGTCCCGCGCGACGACCAGGGAGTGATAACGCGTCGCCTCGTAGGCATCCGGCAGCCCTGCGAACACGCCCCGCCCTTCGTGGCGGATGCGCGACGTCTTGCCGTGCATGATCGTCTTCGCGCGCACCACGTCACCGCCGTAGGCCTGCCCGATCGACTGGTGGCCCAGGCAGACGCCCAGCAGCGGCACGCGCGATCCGAGCTCGCGGATGACGTCGACACACACGCCCGCCTCGTTCGGCGTGCACGGCCCCGGCGAAATCACGATGCGATCGGGCGCGAGCGCGTCGATCTCGCCGACCGACATCTCGTCGTTGCGCACCACCTTCACCTCGGCCCCGAGCGACTGCAGGTACTGCACGAGGTTCCAGGTAAAGCTGTCGTAGTTGTCGATCATCAACAGCATGGGACGTTCCGCGAAAGAGGGTTCGGCAAGAAGGGCACTGTCGGACGGCATCTTCGCCGCGACGGACGCCCGCCCACGGCGACATGCACGCCGGCCGCGACAAGGCGGTCGAACACGGGGGAGACGGAGGGGATTCGGATCAGGACGTGGAGCGAACGGCACGCGCGGGTTCCTCGGGCGACGACGGGGCGGGGCGGACGGTGGCGCAGGGCCACCATCGCCAACCAGCGTCGGCATGCGGGAACGGGACGGTCGTGCGGTGCATGCGCCTACTGTAGCGGCTCGGGCGCGACGGCGCGACCGCGACGGGGCCTGTTCAGGGCGGACGCGCCGCCGACGCGGCGGATGCATGCGGACGGTGCTTGAATAGCCCTCCGATCCGCCACCGCCCGCCATGACCGACCGCACCTTCAAGCCCTACACGCGACCTGCCGGTGGCTGGGATTCGTTGCGCCGCTCGTGGCAGGCGCTGCGCGAGGAAGGCATCGTCGCCACGGGCACGCGGACCATGCTGCGCACCAACCAGGACGACGGCTTCGACTGTCCGGGCTGCGCCTGGCCCGATCGCAATCCGAACTCGACCTTCGAGTTCTGCGAGAACGGGGTCAAGGCGGTGGCGGCGGAAGCGACGGCGCGCCGCGTCACCCGCGAGTTCTTCGCGCAGCACACGGTGACCGAGCTCGCCGCGCAGACCGATCACTGGCTGGAAGCGCAAGGCCGCCTGACCGAACCCATGCGCTACGACGCGAGCACCGATCGCTATATGCCGATCGCGTGGGACGCGGCGTTCGCGCAGGTCGCCGGGCATCTCAACGCGCTGGCAAGCCCCGATGAAGCGTTGTTCTACACCTCGGGCCGCACTTCGAACGAGGCCGCGTTCCTCTACCAGCTCTTCGTGCGCGCGTACGGCACGAACAACCTGCCGGACTGCTCGAACCTGTGCCACGAGGCATCGGGCGTCGCGCTCACCGAGCAGATCGGCAGCGGCAAGGGCTCGGTGCTGCTCGAGGACTTCGAACACGCCGAAGCGATCTTCATCTTCGGCCAGAACCCCGGCACGAATCATCCGCGGATGCTCGGCGAGCTGCGCGAGGCCGCGCGCCGCGGCTGCCGCATCGTCGTGTTCAACCCGTTGCGCGAGCGCGGGCTGGAGCGCTTCGCGCATCCGCAGAGCCCGACGGAGATGCTCACCGGCGGCAGCACGAAGATCGCGACGGATTACTACACGCCGCGCATCGGGGGCGATCTTGCCGCGCTCACGGGCATTGCCAAGGCGCTGATCGAACGCGGCACGCTCGATCGCGACTTCATCGCGACGTACACGACCGGATTCGAGGCGTTCGCCACCCACCTCGCAGGGCAGGACTGGCCGCAGATCGAAGCGCAGTCCGGTCTTACGCGCGCGCAGCTCGAAGAGGCCGCGGCGATCTACGACGCCAGCCGGGCCACGATCTTCTGCTGGGGCATGGGCATCACCCAGCATCGCCGCAGCGTCGCGACGATCCAGATGCTGATGGCGGTGCTGCTGCTCAAGGGCAACATCGGCAAGCCCGGCGCGGGCCCCTGCCCGGTGCGTGGTCATTCCAACGTGCAGGGCGATCGCACGATGGGCATCTACGAGAAGCCGTCGACCGCATTTCTCGACGCACTCCAAGCGGAGTTCGGTTTCGAGCCGCCGCACGCGCACGGGCACGACGTGGTCTCCGGCATCGAAGCCATGCTCGACGGTCGCGCCAGGGTGCTGTTCGCGATGGGCGGCAATTTCGCCGCGGCGACGCCCGACACCGCGCGCACTGCCGAAGCACTGCGGCGATGCGATCTCACGGTGCACGTGTCGACCAAACTCAACCGCTCGCATCTCGTGCACGGGCGCGAGGCGCTGATCCTGCCCTGCCTCGGCCGCAGCGAGATCGACATGCAGGCCGGCAGTCGCCAGGCGGTCAGCGTCGAGGATTCGATGAGCATGGTGCACCTGTCGTGCGGCCTGAAGACGCCGGCGTCGGACCACCTGATGTCGGAGCCGGCGATCGTCGCGCATCTCGCGGCGGCGACGCTGCATGACAGCCGCGTGCCATGGATGGAGCTCGTCTCGCACTACGACCGCATTCGCGAGCGCATCGCGCGCGTCGTACCGGGTTTCGAGGATTTCAACGCGCGCGTCCGCGTTCCCGGCGGCTTCCACCTGCACCATCCGGGGCGCGAACGCGAATTCCCGACCGCGAGCGGCCGCGCGGGCTTCTTCGTGCATCCCTTGCAGGACGAAGCGACCACGACGCCCTTCAAACTCATGACCGTACGTTCGCACGATCAGTACAACACCACGATCTACGGCCTCGACGACCGCTATCGGGGCGTGCTCGGCCTGCGCCGTGTCTGCTTCATCAATGCGCGCGATCTGTCGAAGTACGGCTGGGAGCCGGGCCAGCTCGTCGACATCACCTCCGTCTGGCACGACGGCGAGCGCACCGTGCAGGGTTTCACATTGGTCGACTACGACATCCCCGACGGCTGCCTCGCGAGTTATTTCCCCGAAACGAACCCGCTGGTGCCGCTCGACAGCGTGGCCGAGCGCGCCGGAACGCCTACGTCGAAGGCGATTGCCGTACGACTGACGCCGAGCGCCGCCGGTACTGTCGCATCGTGAGTGATCTCCCGCCCGATGCATTGCGTCGCCATGAAGCGTTGCGCATCGACGCCAGCGGACGCCATGCCTTCGCGGACACCGTCATCGCCGAGCTGCCCATCGCGTTCGCCTACAACGGCCTCGCGCATGCGGTGATGCTGGCGACGCCGGCCGATCTCGACGACTTCGCGCTCGGCTTCTCGTTGAACGAAGGCATCGTCGACGACGCCTCGCAGCTGCGGCTCGTCGAGCAACAGCGCAGCAGTGAAGGCATCGCGCTGGAACTCGCGATCCCGCAAGCCTGCTTCGATCGTCTTGCGGAGCGCACGCGCCATCTCGCCGCGGGCAGCGGCTGCGGTTTGTGCGGTCTCGAATCGCTGCAGCAGACGCTGCGCGAGCCGCCGGACGTGCGTGATGACGCGCAGATCGATGCCGCAGCGATCGTCGCCGGCATGCGCCGTTTGCAGGACGCGCAGCCGCTCAATCGCGAAAGCGGTGGCGTGCACGCCGCAGCATGGATCGCGGGCGACGCGTTGCTGGTGCGCGAGGACGTCGGGCGTCACAACGCGCTCGACAAGCTCGTCGGCGCCCTCGCCCGCGTGTCGCGGCCCTCAGGGTTTCTCGCATTGAGCTCGCGTGCGTCCTACGAACTCGTGCACAAGGCGGCATGCGCGGGCATGGGTGTGATCGCGGTGATTTCCGCGCCGACCACGCTGGCCATCGACCTTGCCGAACGCAGTGGGATCACGCTGGTCGCGTTCGTGCGTGGCGAGCAGATGAACGTGTACTCGCACGCGTGGCGCATTCGCGGCTGACCCGAGGCGCTCAATCCGCCAGGGGCAGATTGATGCAGACGCCGAGTCCAGGCGCGCAATCGACCAATCGCACCTGGCCGCCGTGACGCAGCACGATCGCACGCACCAGGCTGAGCCCGAGGCCGATACCCGGTGAGCCGCGATGCGCCTCCAGGCGCTGGAAGCGGTCGAATACGCGCTCGCGCTCGGCTTCCGGCACGCCGGGGCCCTCGTCCTCGACGCTCAGCTGCGCGCTGCCGGCGTGGCACGACAGCTGGATGCGCACGCGGCTTCCTTCCGGCGCGTACTTCAGCGCGTTGTCGAGCAGGTTGACGATGACCTGGAACAGCTGGTCGCGATCGCCCCGCACGCGACAGGGCACCGCGTGCGCCTCGAGCTCGAGCCCGCGTTCGAGCGCACTGGGCGTGTAGAGCTCCGCGGCGTCGTCGACGAGTTCGGCGAGATCCAGCAGCGGCTCGTCGGCCACGGCAGGCTGCGCCTCGATGCGCGCCAGCCGCAGAAGCGCGCCAAACGCCTGCAGGAGCTGATCGGTTTCGATCAGTGCGGCATCCAGCGCACGGCTGCGTGCGTCGTCATCGCGATGACGCGCCTCCTCGAGCCGGTTGCGCAGGCGCGTCAGCGGCGTGCGCAGATCGTGCGCGATGTGGTCGGTGGCGTGGCGCACCGCGCCGAGTAGCGCTTCGATGCGGTCGAGCATCGCGTTGAAGCGGCGTGCGAGCCGATCGAACGCGTCGTTGCTGCCGTCGACGGGCGCACGCAGGCCGAGTTCGCCGTCACCGACGCGTTGGGCGGTTTGGTCGAGATCACGCAGTCGGCGCGACACCCAGCGCGAGGCGAACCAGCCGGTGAGCGCACCCAGCGTCGCCGCGACCAGCGCGGCCGCGAGCGCCGTACGCAGCATCAGCGCGAGGAACCGGTCCTGCGACCGCGTGCGCTGCCCGGTGACCAGCGTCAGGCCATCGCGGAAGCGGTGCACGCGCGCGATCACGCGCACCTGGCCGCTATCGTCGCTCTGCGCGAACTCGACCCAGCCGTGCGGATCGCGCGGACCCGGCACATGCGCGAGCGGGCCCGCGATGCGCCGGCCGCCCGTGTCGAACAGCCCGTATACGGCCGCATCGTCGTCGGACTCGACGCGGCTGCGCACTTCGTCGATGAAGTCTTGGCGCCCGTCGTCGCGCGCGATCTCGAGCAGGCCGGCTTCGTCGGCGCGCACCACGTCGCGGGTGTCCCCGTCGAGCAGCGTCGACACGGTGAAGCGCACGCCGACACCGAGCACCACGAACGCCACGAAGAACGACAGCGTGACCGCGATCGCGAGCCGCGCGCTGGTCGATCGTGGCCAGGCGATCACGCGCTACGTGCCCAACCGGTAGCCGGCGCCGCGCACGGTGTGCAGCAATGGCTTCGGAAAGCCGGCATCGATCTTCTGGCGCAGGCGGCTGATGTGGACGTCGATGACGTTGGTCTGCGGGTCGAAGTGGTAGTCCCACACGGCTTCGAGCAGCATCGTGCGCGTCACGACGCGTTCGGCTTGTTTCATCAGGTATTCGAGCAGGCGAAACTCGCGCGGTTGCAGTTCGATGCGCTTGTCGCCGCGGCGTGCTTCGCGACTGAGCAGGTCGAGCTCGAGATCGGCGACGCGCAGTTTCGTCGGCTCACTCCCGCCGGAGGCACCGCGGCGAGCGATGGAATCCAGCCGCGCGCTGAGCTCGGAATACGCGAACGGCTTGACGAGGTAGTCGTCCGCGCCCGCTCTCAGGCCTTCGACGCGATGGTCGACATCGCCCAGTGCGGTGAGCAGCAGCACCGGCACCTGGCTGCCGGCGCCGCGCACGGTCTTGAGCAGGGTCAGGCCGTCGACGCCCGGCAGCATGCGATCGAGCACGAGCGCGTCGTAGGCCTCCGTGGTCGCCATGAACAGTCCGTCGCGGCCGTTGTCGGCGTGATCCACCGCGTGCCCATCCTCGCGCAGGCCCTTGGCGATGAACGCGGCGGTGTGCGGGTCGTCTTCGACGAGGAGGATGCGCATGGCAGTGAGTTCGCGTGTCGGGAAAAAAGATACCCCGCCGGGGGGAACCGGCGGGGTATCGCGGTCCCGGGGGGTTTCCGGGACCGGGGGACGCCGGGCTCGATCAGCCGGTCTTCTTCTCGTCCTTCTTCACGGCCGGCTTCTTCGCATCCTTGGCCGGAGCCGCCTTGGCCGGAGCGGTCTTCGCGACGGCCTTGGCCGGCGCAGCCTTCGCCGGAGCGGCCTTGGCCGGAGCCGTGGCGGCGGGCTTGGCGTCGGTCTTGGCCGGCGCCGGAGCCGGAGCAGCGGCGAACGCCGAGCCGGTGAACGCGACGGCAGCGATGGCGAGCAGAGCGGTGCGGATGTTCATGGTGGTCTTCCTCTCGACGAGTGATGGTGCGATGGCCGGCGGTCGATGCCGCCTCGAGGTCCAGACTGCGCCGCGGCGCTTGGCGCGGCGATGGCGAGGGAATGAAAGTTCGGTAATGAAGCGCGCCCACAAAAAAAGCCCCGCCGAAGCGGGGCTTTTTCGTCGAGCGGTCGATCACTTCTTCGACGCGCCTTCCTTGGCCTCCTCGGCCTTTTCCATCTTCGCCGACTCGTGCTTCGCGCTGTGGTGCTTGGTCGAGTGGTGATGCTTGGCGTGGTGCTTGGTCGAATGATGCATGGTCGACTTCGCCGGGGCGGCCGGGGTCGCCGGCGTGGCGGGGGTCGCCGGAGTCGCCTGCGGGGCGGCGAACGCGGCGCCGGTCACGGCGGTCAGGGCGACGGTGAGCAGAGCAGTGCGCAGCTTCATGGTGGGCTCCTGGAACAGGTGGGATTCGATTCGGGCGGACGTCCTGCGCCCGCCAACCCAACCTGCGCCCGCGCGCCTACGCCGGAGATGGCGCGTCCATGAAACTTTCTTAATGCGTCAAAGGCCCTGCGCCGCTTGCGCCACCGCCCGGAACAGCGCGCGCCCCTTGCTCATCGTCTCTTCCCACTCGGCGGCGGGATCGGAGTCGTAGACGATGCCCGCGCCCGCCTGCACGTAGAGGCGGCCGTCCTGGATGACGGCAGTACGGATCGCGATCGCGGTGTCCGCATCGCCGTGCCAGCCGATGTAGCCGATCGAGCCCGCGTAGACGTTGCGCTTGATCGGTTCCAGTTCGCGGATGACTTCGAGCGCGCGGATCTTCGGCGCACCGCTGACGGTGCCGGCGGGGAACGTCGCGCGCAGCACATCGGCGTAGCTCAAACCCTCCTTCAGGCGCCCCGTCACCTCGCTGACGATGTGCATGACGTGGCTGTAGCGTTCGATGACGAACTGCTCGCCGACTTCGACAGTGCCCGCTTCGCTGACGCGGCCGACGTCGTTGCGGCCGAGGTCGATGAGCATCAGGTGCTCGGCACGCTCCTTGGGATCGGCGAGCAGCTCGGCTTCGAGCGCGGCGTCCTCCTCGGGCGTCGCACCGCGGCGACGCGTACCGGCGATCGGTCGCACGGTGACGTTGCCGTCTTCCAGTCGCACCAGGATTTCCGGCGAGCTGCCGACCACCTGCATCTCGCCGACGTCGAGGAAGTACATGTACGGCGACGGATTCAATGCACGCAGCGCGCGATACACGTCGACCGGTCGCGCCTTGAACGGCACCGACAACCGTTGGCTCAGCACGACCTGGAAGATGTCGCCGGCGCGGATGTAGTCCTTCGACTTCTCCACCGCAGCGATGAAGCCTTCGCGCGTGAAACCCGATACGAAGTCGGCTTCGTCGAGCGCCGCGGCGTGCAGCGTTTCCGGATACCCGGGGCCGCCCTGCCGCAGTCGATGCGTCAGTTCATCGAGGCGCCGGTTCGCGCGCGCGAACGCATGCGGTTGCGACGGATCGGCGTGCACGATGAGGTACAGCCGGCCCTTGAGGTTGTCGAACACCGCGACTTCCTCGCTGAGCATCAGCAGGATGTCCGGCGTACCGAGTTCGTCGGACTTGCCGCGACCGCTCGCCGCGAGGCGCGGTTCGATGTAGTCGATGCATTCGAAGCCGAACCAGCCGACGAGGCCGCCGGTGAACCCGGGAAGGCCGTCGATCTTCGGCACCGAATGCGCGCTGCGCAGCGCCTCGACTTCCGCGAACGGATCGTCGACCACGCGCGACTCGACGAGCTCGCCATCTTCCGTCACGACCAGCAAATTCCCGGCGAATGCGTAAACGCGTCGCGCCGGCAGGCCGATGATCGAATAGCGACCGAAACGTTCACCGCCTTCGACCGATTCGAAGAGATACGTATGCGGCCCGTCCGCGAGCTTGAGATACACCGACAGCGGCGTATCGAGGTCGGACAGCACCTCGCGGACGACGGGAATACGGGTGTGGCCGGCCGCGGCCTGCTGGTTGAACGAGTCGAGCGATGTCACGCGGGATTTCCTCGGGAATACGACGGGTGCGATGGACGACGGTGGCTCAGGGCCACCATCGCCAACCCGTGGCGAGGACATGCAGGTGCGCGTGACGGTTCATGGTGGCGACTATAGCCGCTCGCCCGCGCCGGTGCGAAAGGCCGCGGAACCCGAGCCGTTCACGGATCGCGCATGCCACTGTCATCCGCATGTCATCGCTCATCCGGAGCATGGAAGGCCATCGCAGGGACGGACGCCGAGGCAGGACGCCTCAACAATTCCCAGCCGATGCCTGTTACGGGCGCCGGCTTTTCTTTGTCAGCGACGACGCGCGTCGTCCACCGCGGCCTTCATGCGCGTGATCACATCGGCATAGTCCGGCGCGTTGAAGATCGCCGAGCCGGCGACAAACGTTTCCGCACCCGCCGCGGCGATCTCACCGATGTTGTCGGCCTTGACGCCACCATCGATCTCCAGCCGCACCGCGCGCCCGCTCGCATCGATCATCGAACGCACGCGACGCAGCTTGTCGAGCGCCGACGGAATGAACGCCTGCCCGCCGAAGCCGGGATTCACCGACATCAGCAACACCATGTCGATGTCGGCCAGCACGTAGTCGAGCACGTCGACCGGCGTCGCCGGATTCAGCACGATGCCCGCCTGGCATCCATGCGACTTGATCAGCTGCACGGTGCGGTGCACGTGGCGACTCGCTTCGGGATGGAAGGTGATCATCGACGCGCCGGCCTTGGCGAAGTCCGGCACGATGCGATCGACGGGTTCGACCATCAGGTGCACGTCGATCGGCGCGGTGACGCCGTGTTTGCGCAGCGCTTCGCAGACCAGCGGGCCGATGGTGAGGTTCGGCACGTAGTGGTTGTCCATCACGTCGAAGTGCACCCAGTCGGCGCCGGCCTTCAGCACGTTGTCCACTTCTTCGCCCAGCTTCGCGAAGTTGGCGGACAGGATGGACGGGGCGATCACGGTCGATTGCATGGCGGCTCTCGTCAGCGGCGCGGCTTGCGCAGCGCCTGGATGCGGTCGTAGGCGGCGTTGATCTCGCGCGCCTTGGTCTCGGCGCGGCGGCGCAGCTCGGGCGCGGCGGTCGCGAATTTGTCGGGGTGGTACTGCGACATCAACCGGCGGTAGGCCTGGTCGATCTCGGCCTCGCTGGCGTCGTCGGCGACACGCAGCACGCGGTAGGGGTCGTCGCGCAGGCGGAACCAGTCGGCGTCGAAGGCATGCCCGATGATGAGCCCCAGCAGCGCGCCCAGCGGCGGCTCGGCCCGGAGCAGCGCGGCGCCGGCGAAGAAGCCCAGCAATTTGCCGTACCAGCGGGTGGTGCGCACGCGGGCCTGTCGGGCGGTCGGATCGGGCCGGCAGTGTACCTGCAGCCTGACGGCGGCCGGCGTACACTGCGCGGCCCGCCGCCGTCAGGCGGCCGTGCCATCGACAGGCCCATGCGCCCTTCGTTGCTGACGTCCGATCTTCCCGGGCTCCACCTGCGCCACCGCGGCAAGGTCCGCGACGTGTTCGACGTGCCGGCCGACCGCCTGCCCGAAGGCGCAGCGCACGATGGCGACCATCTGCTCATCGTCGCCACCGACCGCCTCAGCGCCTTCGACGTGGTGCTGCCCGATCCGATCCCAGGCAAGGGCGAGATGCTCTGCCAGATCAGCAACTTCTGGTTCGGCAAGACGGCGCACATCGTCCCGAACCACCTGACCGGCATCGACGTCGCCAGCGTGCTGCCGGCGGGTGTCGACGCCGCGTTGTACGCCAAGCGCGCGGTGGTGACGCGTCGCCTCAAGCCGGTGCCGATCGAATGCATCGCACGCGGCTACCTCATCGGCAGCGGCTGGAAGGACTACCAGCGCACCGGCCGCGTGTCCGGCATCGCCCTGCCCGACGGCCTGCGCCAGGCGGAAAAACTCGCCGAGCCGATCTTCACCCCGTCGACCAAGGCCGCCGTCGGCGACCATGACGAGAACATCGACTTCGACGCCGCCGTGCGCCTGTGTGGCGCCGAACTCGCCGAAGCCGTGCGCGACGCGACGCTGCGCCTCTACGCCTACGCCGCGGACTACGCCGCGCAGCGGGGCATCCTGCTCGCCGACACCAAGTTCGAGTTCGGCACCGACGCCGACGGCCGCCTCTACGTCATGGACGAGATGCTGACGCCGGATTCGTCGCGCTACTGGCCGGCCGATTCGTACGAGGTCGGCACCAGCCCGCCGAGCTACGACAAGCAGTTCGTGCGCGACTACCTGGAAGCGATCGGCTGGGACAAGACGCCGCCGGGCCCGGTACTGCCGCCCGAGGTCATCGAGAAGACGCGCGCGAAGTACGCGGAAGCGCTCGACCGCCTCGCCGGCATCTCGATCGACTGATTCGCCATGCTCGCGTGGACCTGCCCGCGCTGCGGAACGCAGAACGACGCCGATTACGCGTTGTGCGCATCGTGCGGCGCGCGACCCGACGGCTCGATCAATCCCGCGATGGCGGAAACGGCGCCGGGCGGTCGCGTTCTCGACTGCCTCCGCTGTGGTCGGCCGATGACGTTCCGCGGCTCGCAGCGTTTCCACGAAGGTAGCCAGGCGGCGCCGTTCCTTCTCGGTGGTCTCGGCGAGCTGCTGGTCAACCGGCAGACCTTCGACGTCTTCGCCTGCCCGGGCTGCGGCAAAGTCGAATTCTTCGTCGACCCTGCTGATCACTGACGCAGGTCACCCGGCCGGCGTCGTCATCTCGACGTCGCAAGCGGGCTCTTCAGCATCCCGCATTCGCGACGCCGGCTCGCCCACCGCTGCGGCATCATGGACGCAACCTCCGGGACGCCCCCATGAACGCCACCGCCCGCCCCATCGACCGCTGGTTCGCGAGCTACAGCGACGACCATCGCAACGGCACCAACCAGCACATCCACGTGTTGTGTGTACCGGCGATCCTGTGGAGCGTGATCGCGCTGCTCTGGTGCATTCCGTCGCCGACGTCGATGTTCAACGACGGCGTGTTCGCCGGCGCCGCGATGCTGCTGGCCGCGTTGTTCTACTACCGCCAGTCGCGCAGCCTCGGGCTCGGCATGGCGATCGTGTTCGTGGTGTTCGGCCTGATCACACGCCTGCTGTTCGCCGTGCTCGGTGCGAAGCTGTTGCTGACGCTCGCCATCGCGGTCTTCGTCGTCGCTTGGATCGGCCAATTCATCGGTCACAAGATCGAAGGTCGCAAGCCGAGCTTCCTCACCGACATCACCTACCTGCTGATCGGCCCGGCGTGGGTGCTGGCGAAGCTGTATCGCCGGCTCGGCATCGGCTGGTGACGACGCGTGCCGGCCTGGGCGGTCGCGACCTCGCCCTCGTCCTGCTGATCTGCCTCGCCTGGGCGGGCAACTTCCTTACGTCCGCGCTCGCGCTACGCGAGATCCCGCCTTTTCTGTTCACCGCGCTGCGCTTCGGCATCCTCGGTCTCGCGCTGCTGCCGATGATGAAGCGCCCTGCCGAAGGGCAGTGGCCGCGCCTCATCGCAGTCGCCATGTGCCTGGGGCTGCTGCATTTCGGATTGAGCTTCACCTCGCTCAAGCTCGCGGGTGATCTGTCGTCACCGGCGATCGTCATGCAGAGCTACGTGCCGATGACCGCGCTGCTCGGCTGGGTGGTCCTGGGCGAACGGTTCGGCTGGCGCACGGGCCTCGCGATCGCGGTGAGTTTCGGCGGCGTGCTGGTGCTCGGCTTCGATCCCATCGTGCTCGACCATCCGGCGTCGCTGGTGTCGATGCTGATCTCCGCGGTGTTCCTCGCGCTCGCCACGGTGCTGATGAAGCCTCTCAAGGGCCTGGACGTGTTCAGCCAGCAGGGGTGGATCGCCTGCATCAGCGTCCTGCCGCTGGTCGCGATCAGCGCCATCATCGAACCCGGTGCGATCGCGCAGCTCGGGCAGGTGTCGTGGGTGGGGTGGATCGGTGCGGCCTACGCGGCGTTCATCTCGTCGCTGCTCGGCCACGGGCTGTTCTACGTGCTGGTGAAGCGCCATCCGATCGCGCAGGTCACGCCATGGCTGCTGATCTCGCCCGTGCTCGCGGTGGTGCTCGGCATCGTGTTCTGGGGCGATCGCCCGGGTCCGCGCCTGCTCATTGGCGGCGCGATGGTGCTCGGTGGCGTGCTGATCATCGCGTTGCGCGCGCTGGCGAAATCGCGCGACGTGGTCCGCGAGCCCGTCGAGATCTAGCCCGCGCGCGGAAACATCGACGCCTTGGGCGCGAACGCGCGCGGCGCGTAGCCGAAGGCGTCGCGCGCCGGCGTCGCGTCGAACACCAGATCGCGACGCATGCGTTCGATCGCGGCGTCGCCGAAACCCGTGGCGATGCCGCGCGACTGCGCGATGCGCACCGCCATCTCGAACACGGGCAAGGGCAGTTCGAGCAAATGCGCCGGCGGCTCCAGCACGCGCAGCACGCGGCGGACCATCTCGCGGTACTGCAGGGTTTCGCCGCCCGGCAGGTCGAAGGCTTGGTCGAAGGCGCCCGTCGCGCCGATGCAATCGACCACCGCGGCGGCGAGGTCGCCGACGTGCACCGGCTGGCGCAATCCATTCGCGCGACGCGGCAGCGGAAACCAGCGCACGCGATGCGCGATGCGGGCAATGCGACTCAACGTGGCGTCGCGCGCGGCGCCGTAGACCAGTGTGGGCCGCAGAATCGTCGGGCTTGCACCGCGCTCGCGTGCCGCGGTCGTCAGACGATCTTCGGCGAGCTGCAGACGTTGCGCGACGTCGCGCTCCTCGGGATCGACCGAATGCTGCTTGACCATCACGCTGGTTGATCCGAACGCGATCACCCGCGGCGCCCCCGGTCCCGAGCGCGCATACCAGTGCGAGAACGCATCGAGCGGCCCACAACTGATGATCGCCTCGACCTGCGCGGGCAAAACGGGCATTGCGTCGAACGCACCCTGCAACCACGTCACGCCCGGCTCGTCGCGCTGCGGATTGCGCGACAGCGCGGTGACGCGCCACCCGCCGTTGCGCAGGCGATCGATCAACGGTTCGCCGATCTGCCCGGTACCGCCGAAGACCAGGGCATGACGCATCAGGCGGCGCCCCGGGCGAGTGCGGGGCGCAGCCATGCATACCCCAGCAGTGCGGACGCCACGGACGCGACCAGCACACCGAGCACCGCCTCGTCGTAGCGCAGCGCATCGGTGTAGGCGAGCGACGCGATGAACAGGCTCATGGTGAAACCGATGCCGCACAGCAGGCCGAGGCCGACCGTCGCACGCGCATCCATGCCGTCCGGCAGCCGCACGCGACCCGTGGCGCGCAGGCCCAGCGCTGCGGCGACGATGCCGAGCGGCTTGCCGAACACCAGGCCGATCGCGATGCCGAGCGGCAACGGGTCGAGCAGGTTGCCGATCGCAATGCCGTGCAGAGCAAGCCCCGCATTCGCGAACGCGAACAGCGGCAGGATCGCGTACGCGACCCACGGGTGCAGCGCGTGCTCGAGCGTCTCCAACGCGGAATGCTCGACCTCGTCGTCGATCGCGTTGCGCTTGTCGACGTGCGGAATCATCAGGCCGGTCGCGACGCCGGCGAGCGTCGCATGCACGCCCGACTTCAAGACGCAGAACCACAGCAGCGCGCCCAGCAGCAGATAAGGCGTCAGCGCGGTGACGCGCAGGCGGTTGAGCACGAACATCGCGAGCAACGCCGCACCCGCCGCGCCGAGCGCGATCAGCGACAGGCCGTGCGAGTAGAAGATCGCGATGATCAGGATCGCGATGAGGTCGTCGACCACCGCGATCGTCGAGAGCAGCAGCTTCATGCCGGCCGGCACGCGCGGGCCGAGCAGCGCGAGAACGCCGAGCGCGAACGCGATGTCGGTCGCCGTCGGCACCGCCCAGCCACGCATCGCCGCGACGTCGCCCTGATTGACCGCGACGAACAGCAGCGCGGGCACGATCACGCCGGCGACGGCGCAGACCATCGGAAGCGCGAGCTGGTCGCGGCGCGCGAGCTGGCCGCTGGTCGCCTCGCGCTTGATCTCCAGCGCGACGAGCAGGAAGAACACCGCCATCAGGCCGTCGTTGATCCACAGCAGCAGCGGCTTGGCGAGTTGCGCATTGCCGATACTGATCGCGAGCGGTGTCTCGCGGAACGCGGCATAGGCGGGCGCGAGCGGCGAATTCGCGCAGACCATCGCAAGGGCCGCCGCGGCAATCAGGACGATGCCGCCCGCCGCCTCGAGCCGGAAGAAGTCGGCCAGCGCACGCACGGCGCGCGGCCCGATCGTGGTTGGAGCGTGGCGTGCACCCATGCGGCCGAGTATATCGGCCGCGATTCGCGACTCAGCGGTGCAGCATCAGTAGCTCGAACACGATCCAGCCGAGCAGCGCGACACCGAGCACCGCGCCCTCGCCGCGGGAGACACGCATGTCGCCACGCAGGATCGGCAGCAGCATGGCGACGAACACGAATGCCGCGGGCAACTCGTAGCGCACGAACGAGGCCGGGATGGACAGTCCGTGCGAGAGCAGCGCCATGCCGCCCAGCACGAGCAGGATGTTGACCAGGCTCGAACCAATGACGTGCCCGGCAACGAGATCGCCATTGCCGCGGCGTGCGGCGCGTACGGCTCCTGCGACTTCCGGCAGCGCCGTGCCGATCGCCACGGGCAACAGGCCGGTGACCAGCGGCGTCAGCCCCATCACCTGACCGAGCGCTGGTGCATGCCCGACGAGGAGCTTCGCACCGAAAAACAGCGCGACCGCCGCAATCACGAGGCGCAGCAGGTCGACCGCGATCGATCCCACGCCGGCAGTGACGCTCTCGATCTGCGCATGCACTTCCGGCGAGTTTTCGCGGCTTCGGAGGATCTTCAGCACGAACACGACGACGAACGCCACCAGCAGGATCGCGCCGTCGAGCATCGACAGCCGCCCGTCGAGCGACATCAGCAGCACCAGTGCGGTCGCCGCGAGCACCACCACCAGCAGATGCGCGAGAGCGCGCCAGCGCACCAGAAGCGGCGCGACCATCGCGGCGACTGCGAGCGTCAGTCCGACGTTGACCACGTTGCTGCCGACCGCATTGCCCAGCGCGAGATCACCCTGCCCCTGCGCCACCGCGTAGAAATTGACGACGAGTTCGGGGATGGACGTCGCCAGCGCGACGATCGCCAGTCCCACCGCGAACGGCGGCCAGCCCAGGCGTCGCGCGAGCCCTGCGGCGCCGCGCACGACCGAGTCACCGCCGACGGCGAGCAGCACCAGGGCGAACAGGAACCACAACGCGGAATAGGAGACGCTGGGCATGGCCGGTCCTCAGGAGCAGCCTTCGATGTAGTTGACCTGCGGTTCCACGCCCGCATGCCACTCGGTGACCACGCCCTTGGCATCGGTCTCGAACACGACCGCTCCGCCGTCGCCCTTTACCTTGAGGTACTTGCCGCCGTCGACGTACTTGTGCGGCGTCTCGGTGACGCGACCGGCGTAGAGGCGCTTGATCTCGTCGGCGCTCATGCCGCGGCGTCCACCACCCGGCGCGACTTCCTTGTCGTTGCCGACGTCGTAACGCACGAACTTGCCGCCTTCGAACATGAAGGCGAAGTACGACAGCGACTTGTTGCCGACCGGGTTGAGGTAGGTGCAGGCGTTGCCGTTGACCTTGCCGTTGAGCTCACCGCCCCAGGCCTTCTTCGCCTGTTCGACGTTCATGCCGAACTTCATGTCGCCGTAGCCGTCGAAATGCGCGAGCCCGGTGGCGGGCGACGGACTCTCATCGGCGGGATGGAAACCGCCGGGCGCGTTCGGATTCGGTTCGCCGACCGCGATGCCCTGATGGTTGGACGACGACGCGGATGACGCGCCGTCGGGCGTCGGCGCGGCGGGTTCGGCATTCGCGGTGTCCGCCGCAGCGGCATGGTCGGCCTTCGACGACGCGTCGGTCGCGGGCGCCGACGGTGCGGACGTGGGGCCGGTCGACGCGCCGCCGTCGGCGGGACGTCCCGAGCACGCACACAGGCCAGCAACGAGGATCAGCGACGCGACGTGCTTCATGGGGCGCTCCACGCAGGGGTTCGCGGCAGCCTAGCGGGCGGCCGTGAACCCGTCGCGAAGCGTCAGCCGGCGCGGAAGTTCTTCTTCAGTCCCGCCCAGCAGGCCTGGTAGTCGCGCTGGCGATGCGCGGCGTCGATCGCCTGCTGCGTCGGGCGGATCACGAAGCGCGCCTCGAACATGAAGGCCATCGTGTCCTTGATGACGTCGGGCTTGGACAGATCGGCGTTGCTCGCCTTCTCGAACGTCGCCGCGTCGGGGCCGTGCCCGGTCATGCAGTTGTGCAGCGACGCGCCGCCCGGCGAGAAGCCTTCGGCCTTGGCGTCGTAAGCGCCGTGGATCAGCCCCATGAACTCGCTGGCGATGTTGCGGTGGAACCATGGCGGGCGGAACGTGTCCTGCGCCACGAGCCAGCGCGGCGGGAAGATCACGAAGTCCATGTTGCCGACGCCGGGCGTGTCGCTCGGCGAGGTGAGCACGAGAAAGATCGACGGGTCGGGATGATCGAAGCTGATCGAGCCGATTGCGTTGAAACGACGCAGGTCGTACTTGTACGGCGCGTGGTTGCCGTGCCAGCCGACGACATCGATCGGCGAATGGCCGATCGATGCGCGCCACATATGGCCCTGGAATTTCGCGACGAGCTCGAAGTCGCCTTCGACCTCTTCGAACGCGGCGTTCGGTGTAAGGAAGTCGCGCGGATTGGCGAGGCCATTCGAACCGATGGGCCCGAGATCCGGCAAACGCAGGAATGCACCGAAGTTCTCGCAGACGTAGCCGCGCGACGCGCCGTCGGGCAGCTTCACCGCGAAGCGGATGCCGCGCGGGATCAGCGCGACTTCCTGCGGCTCGACGTCGAGTACGCCGAGTTCGGTCTCGATGTGCAGTCGACCCTGCTGCGGAACGATCAGCAGCTCACCGTCGGCGTTGTAGAACCAGCGCCCCTGCATGTCGCGGTTCGCCGCATACATGTGCACGCCGACACCCGACTGCGACGCCGCGCAGCCGTTGCCGGCCATGGTGAACAGCCCATCGAGGAAGTCGACGGAGGCGCCTTCGCCGGGCAGCGGCAACGGGCTCCAGCGCATCTGGTCGGGACTGACCGGGCCGGTGTCGAAATCGTTGTGGAACGTCGTCGCTGCAGCGCCTTCGTAGCGCGCGAACGGCCCGTGCATCGCCGCGGGACGAATGCGGTACAGCCAGCTGCGACGGTTCGCATGGCGCGGCGCGGTGAACGCGGTGCCGGAGATCTGCTCGGCGTACAGGCCGTGCGCGACGCGCTGCGGCGAGTTGCGACCTTCCGGCAACGTGCCGGGCACGGCCTCGGTGGCGAATTCGTTGCCGAAGCCGGACTGGTAGCCGGTGGATTCGATCGTCATCGGTTTGTTCCGTCGCGGATACGAAAGGCCCCTGCAAGCAGGGGCCGGAGATCGTGTCGGCTTACAGCACGCCGCGCTTCATCTGGTCGCGTTCGATCGATTCGAACAGCGCCTGGAAGTTGCCTTCGCCGAAGCCTTCGTTGCCCTTGCGCTGGATGATCTCGAAGAAGATCGGGCCGAACGCGTTCTGCGTGAAGATCTGCAGCAGCTTGCGCTGCTTGGTCTCGAGGTCGGCGTCGATCAGGATCGCGTTGCGACGCAGGCGCTCGACGTCCTCGCCGTGGTTCGGCACGCGCTGGTCGATCACGTCGAAATAGGTGTCCGGCGTGTCGAGGAAGGCGATGTTCTTTTCGCGCATGGCTTCCACCGTCGAATAGATGTCGTCGGTGAACAGCGCGATGTGCTGGATGCCTTCGCCCTTGTAGGCGCGCAGGTATTCGTTGATCTGGCTCTTCTCGTCCGACGACTCGTTGAGCGGGATGCGCACGATGCCGTCCGGCGCGGTCATCGCCTTCGACAGCAGGCCGGTCTTCGCGCCCTTGATGTCGAAGTAGCGGATCTCGCGGAAGTTGAACAAGCGCTCGTAGTAGTCCGACCACTTCTGCATGTTCCCGAGGAACAGGTTGTGCGTGAGGTGGTCGATGAAGGTCAGGCCGAAGCCGGCTGGATTCGGGTCGACGCCCGGGATCGCCTCGAAGTCTTCATAGACGTTCGCGCCGTCGTCGACCAGGTAGAGCATGCAGTCGCCGATGCCCTTGATCTTGAGTGCGCCGACCGCGCCCTCGCCGTCGATCTCCTCGCCAACGTTCGCGGTGACGTGGCGCAGCACTTCGGTGGTCGGCTTGGTGAAGCGGATCGCGAAGCCACAGGCCGACGGGCCGTGTTCCTCGGCGAACTTCGACGCGAAGGAGTTCGGCTCTTCGTTGAGCAGGAAGTTGACGCCGCCCTGGCGGAACAGCGTGATCGCGCGGGTCTTGTGCCTAGCAACCGCCGTGAAGCCGAGGCGTTCGAGGTAGTCGCGCATCGCGGCGCCCTCGCCGGCGGGCGCGGCGAATTCGACGAACTCGAAGCCGTTGATCCCCATCGGGTTCTCGAACGTGGTGACCTGCATGCCGAGATTGGGCTGGGCGCTCATGGGGGTTCCTCGCGGTGGGGAGTCGCGCCGGGCTTGCGGCGCGGGATCGAAGCTTTATAGTTTCAGATGAAACTACTTGCAAGGCGCGACGCAGCATGAGCCTGAACCGTGACGCCGCCACCCTCGACCTCGAGCATTTCCTGCCCTACCGGCTCTCGGTGCTCAGCAACCGCGTGAGCGGCGCGATCGCGCAGATGTATTCCGAGCGCTTCGGCCTGGGCGTCACCGAATGGCGGGTGATGGCCGTGCTCGGCCGCTATCCGGACCTGTCGGCGGGCGAGGTCGCCCAGCGCACGGCCATGGACAAGGTGGCGGTGAGTCGCGCGGTCGCTGGCCTGGTGGAGGCCGGGCGCGTCGAGCGCGAGACGCATGACGACGATCGGCGTCGCTCGGTGCTGCGCCTGTCCGCGGAGGGCGTGGCCATCCACGACCAGGTCGCGCCGCTGGCGCTCACGTTCGAGAAGCGGCTGCTCGACGGCATGAGCGCGGACGAACGCGACGTGCTGTTCCGATTGCTCGATCGTCTCGACGAACTGGAGCTGCGCGCGGAGGCCGACCTCGGCGCGGGCTGATCCCGCATCGATTGATCGCAAAAAAAAAGGCGGCCCGGAGGCCGCCTTTTTCATGTCGCGCGGACTGCTTACTTGATGCCGTGCATCAGTCGCTGCACCAGCGGTGCGACGAGGAACAGCAGCACGCCCGAACCCGCCAGCAGCCAGAAGCCCGTCGTGTAGGCGCTGAGCGCGGACGCGGTGGTCATGCCGCCCTCGCCCGAGGCCTCGCCCGCGAAGATGCCGGCCAGGTTGTTGCCGATCGCGATCGACAGGAACCAGCAGCCCATGGCGAAGCCGGCCAGGCGCGCGGGAGCGAGCTTGGTCGTCATCGACAGGCCGATCGGCGACAGGCAGAGCTCGCCCACCGACTGGATCACGTAGACCATGAAGAGCGTCCAGAACGGAATCTTCAGGCTGGTCGGATCGACCAGCTTGGTCAGCGCGAACATCAGCAACAGGAACGCGAGGCCGTTGAAGATCAGGCCCAGGCCGAACTTGCGCGGGATCGACGGATTCGCGCGACCCATCGCCACCCAGATCCACGCCATGATCGGTGCGAGCGTGATGATCGCCACCGAGTTGACCGACTGGAACCACGCGACCGGGAACTCCCAGCTGCCGAACTGGCGATCGACGATCTTGTCGGCGAGGAAGTTGAACGAGCTGCCGGCCTGTTCGAAGAACGCCCAGAACAGCACGTTGAACACGAAGATGATCAGCATCGCGAACACCTTGTCGCGTGCGACCGTGCCTTCACGGATGGCCTCGACCACCAGCATCACGGCCGGGATGATGATCAGCGCCATCAGGATGTACTGCAGCGCATGCGCGCTGATCGTCAGCAGGAAGAAGAACGCCGGGACGCCGACGACGAGGCCGCCGAGCGCGACCATCATCGTGCGACCGAGGCCTTCCTTGCCGGCCGGCGGCAGGCCGATGCCCTTGAGCTGGCCACGGCCGAGATAGAACCACACCAGCGACAGGATCATGCCGACGCCCGCGGCGATGAACACGATCTTGTACGACGGCATCGCTTCGGTGCCGAAGATCTTCTGCGCGAGGAACTGGGTGATGACCGGCGAGATCATCGCGCCCAGGTTGATGCCCATGTAGAAGATGGTGAAGCCGGAATCGCGACGCTGGTCTTCCGGGCGATACAGCTTGCCCACCATCGTCGAGATGATCGGCTTGAACAGGCCGTTGCCGACGATGACCGTGGCCAGGCCGAGCTTGAAGACCGTTTCGCTCGGCACCGCGATCATGAAGAGGCCGAGCGCCATGATCACCGCGCCCAGCAGGATCGAACGCTGGTAGCCGATCAGCTTGTCGGCGATGAAGCCACCGAAGATCGCGCCGGCATAGACCAGGGCGAGGTACGCGCCGTACAGCTCGCTCGCCGGCTTCTCACCGGTCGGATCGCCACCGTGGAACTGCGCGACGACATAGAGCACGAGCGCCCAGCGGATTCCGTAGAACGCGAAGCGCTCCCAGAACTCCGACATGAAGAGCATCCACAGCGGCTTGGGATGCCCGAGGACCTGTGCGAACTCCGGCGGCGTGGTGTTCGGGCCGCCGGGTGCCTCGATCGGCGGTCCCATCGGTTCTGCAGCGTTGGGTACTTGCGTACTCATTCGGTGATTCCTGCGTGCGTTTGAAGAGACGCCCGCGGAGATCGCGGGCGCGTGCAACCGGCCGAGCATCACCGAACGTCGCGGCAGGCGTCAAACCGCCGCTTCGTGCTGCGATGCAGCAGCCTTCATGCTGAATGGGGCGACGTGATTACGGCGACGAGGCGTCCAGGCCGATCCGCGTGCGCACTTCGAACAGCTCCGGAAAGAAGGAGAGTTCCAGCGCCTGCTTGAGGAAACCGACGCCCGACGAACCGCCCGTGCCGCGCTTGAAGCCGATGATGCGCATGACCGTGCGCATGTGGCGGAAGCGCCAGAGCTGGAACTGGGTCTCGAGATCGACCAGATCCTCGCAGAGCTGGTAGGCGGCCCAGTGCGTGGCCGAATCCTCGTAGATGCGTTCGAGCACGGGCAGCAGCTCGGGGTCGGAGACGTGCGTCGCCGACCAGTCGCGCTCCAGCCAGCGCGCCGGCACCGGGTGGCCGTGGCGCGCGAGGAAACGCAGCGCCTCGTCGTAGAGGCTCGGCGCGCGCAGGAGCTGCTCGAGCATCGCGTGCGCCTCCGCATCGTGGGCGAAGACGTCGAGCATCCGCGCGTTCTTGTTGCCGAGCAGGAACTCGATCGCGCGGTACTGCAGGGACTGGAAGCCCGACGACGGTCCGAGGATGTCGCGGAACTTCATGTAGTCGGCGGGCGTCAGCGTCTCCAGCACGGTCCACATGTCGGTGAGCTGGCGGAGGATGCCCTTCACCCGCGCGAACACCTTCTGGCAGGCACCGACGTCGTCGGCCTGCAGGAAGCCGACCGCCGCGCGCAGCTCGTGGATCATCAGCTTCATCCACAGCTCGCTGACCTGGTGCTGGGTGATGAAGAGCAGCTCGTCGTGCTGCGGCGGGTTCGACAGCGGCTCCTGCGCGGACAGCAGGCGGTCCAGCCGGAGGTAGCCGCCGTAGGTCAGGCGACCGGCGAGGTCGGTGTGGACACCGCTCTCCAGCGGACGTTCGTTGTTCTCGATGCTCATGCGCGGCCCCGGTGACGGCCGGCAGGGTAGCGCAGGCGACGAGCGTCACGCTTTCGCAACGGAATACCGTCACAATTCCGGCCGCTTCGCAGGCGCCCGCCCGCGGGGGACGGGGCCGCGCCGTTTGCGCGGGGACGCGGGAGGCCTGGCCTCCCGGCAACGGGGAGACATCATGGAACGGTCATCGCGTCGCCTCGCGGCGCTGGGCTTCGGCCTCGCCGCGCTCATCGTCGGGCCTGCGCAGGCACAGGTCGTCATCAGCCAGGTCTACGGCGGCGGCGGCAACTCGGGCGCACCCTACAAGAGCGACTTCATCGAGCTGCACAACACGGGATCGGCCGCGGTCGACCTGTCGACGTGGTCGGTGCAGTACGCGTCGAGCACCGGCACGAGCTGGCAGAAGACGAACCTGTCCGGTTCGATCCCGGCCGGCGCGTACTACCTGGTGAAGGAAGCCGACGGCGCCGGCACGCAGCCCGCGCTGCCGACCCCGGATGCGACCGGCACGATCGCGATGTCCGGCACCGCCGGCAAGGTCGCACTGGTTTCCAGCAATTCGGTGCTGCCGACCGGTTGCCCGGCCTCGGCGATCGACGTCGTCGCCTACGGCACCGGCAGCACCTGCGCGGAAGGCACCGGCCCGACCGCCACGCTGAGCAACACCACCGCCGCGATCCGCAGCGAAGACTGCGTCGACGGCAACAACAACGCGGGCGATTTCGCGGCCGGCGCGCCGAACCCGCGCAATCGCGCGAGCGCCGCGCACCTGTGCGGCGCGACGCAGACGCTCGCGAGTATCGATGACGTATCGGTGGTCGAAGGCAACGCCGGCACGCGCACGCTGGTGTTCACCGTCAAGCTGACGCAGCCGGCCGGCGCGAGTGGCGTGCAGTTCCTCTGGTCCACCGTCGACGCCACCGCGACTGCGGGCAGCGACTACGTGGGCGTATCGAACGCATCGGCGTCCATCGCCGCGGGCAGCGATCGCACGACGATCGAAGTCACGGTCAATGGCGACGACACGATCGAGAACGATGAAACGTTGCACGTCGTGCTGTCCGGCCTGACGGGTGCGGACGCCGGCGATATCGACGGCCTCGGCGCGATCGTCAACGACGACTTCCAGATCATTCCGATCTCGCAGGTCCAGGGCGCAGGCGCGCAGTCGCCGCTCGTGGGCCAGGTCGTCGCGACACGCGGCATCGTTACCGGTCGCACGTCGAAGGGCTTCTTCCTGCAGAGCCGCGACGTGGATGCGGACGCCGATCCGAACACCTCGGAAGGCGTGTTCGTGTTCACCAACAGCGCGCCGCCGGCCTCCGCCGCAGTCGGGCATTGGGTGGTCGCGCGCGGCACGGTGCAGGAATACGTGCCGTCGACCGATCCGGGCCAGCAGCCCTACACCGAAATCGGCAGTGCAATCGTGGTCGCGCCGGTCGACGACGCGACGTATCCCCTGCCGACGCCAGTCGAATTGACGACGACGTTCCCGTCGCCGAACGGTGGCCTCGAGCAGATGGAACGCGTCGAGTCGATGCGCGTGATCGTGCACGACTTCGTCGCGACCGCGCCCACCGATGGCTTCGTCAACGAAGCGCAGGCCGCGGGCAGCAGCAACGGCCTGTTCTACGGCACCGTCGCGGGCGTGCCGCGTCCGTTCCGCGAGCCCGGCATCCAGGCGCCGGATGCACCGCCGGCCGGCACGATCCCGCCGATTCCGCAGTGGGACTTCAATCCGGAAGTGATGTCGGTCGACAGCGACGCACTCGGCGGCACGCAGCTCGACCTCGCCGCCGGTGCGCATGTCGCCGACGTCGCCGGTCCGCTGAACTACAGCTTCCGTCGCTGGCAGATCCTGCCTGACTCGATCGGTGCGGTGACGCCGGGCCCCGCGCCGCGTGCGGCGAAGGAAGCGCCGGCCGACGCGGTGTCGGTCGCCGGTTACAACATGGAGCGCTTCTTCGACGACGTCGACGACGCTGGCAAGAGCGACGTCAAGCTCAGCGCCGCCGCGCTGGAGCGTCGCCTGTCGAAGGCGTCGCTCGGCATCCGCGACTCGCTGCGCACGCCGGACATCCTCGGCGTCGTCGAGATGGAAAACCTGTCGGTGCTGCAGCGCGTGGCCGATCGCGTCAACAACGACGCCGTCGCCGCGGGCCAGCCGAATCCGAACTACGTGCCCTACCTCGTCGAAGGCAACGACGTCGGCGGCATCGACGTCGGCTTCCTGGTGAAGACGGGCGAAGTCGCCGCCGGCACGCCGCGCGTCGAAGTCCTCGACGTGCAGCAGATCGGCAAGGACACGACGTTCACTGCGCCGGACGGCTCGACGTCGCTGCTCAACGATCGTCCGCCGCTCGCGCTGAAGGCGGTGGTGCATTACGCCGACGGCCGCACATTCCCGATCAACGTCGTCATCGCGCACCAGCGTTCGCTCAGCGGCGCGGAAGCGGCGACGCCGGACGGCGACCGCATCCGCAGCAAGCGCCAGCGCCAGGCCGAGTTCCTCGCGGCCTACCTCGACGCGCGCCAGCACGAAGCGCCCGATACGCGCCTCGTCGTGCTCGGCGACTTCAATGCGTTCGAGTTCAACGACGGTTTCACCGACTCGATGGGCACCACGATCGGTGCGCCGGCGCGCGACGAGGAAACCGCGGTGTACGGCGACGGCAACGATCTCGTCGAGCCGGACCTCGTGAACCTCACGACGGTCGAGCCGCGGGACGAGCGCTATTCGTTCTCGTTCGACGGCAACGCGCAGAGCCTCGACCACGTGCTGGTCAACGAAGACCTCGTCGTCGCCACGCGCGACATCCAGGTCGACCACGCGCGCATCAATGCGGACTTCCCGGAAACCAACCGCAACGACGCGAACTCGCCGTCGCGCCTGTCCGACCACGACCCGGTCGTCGCCTACTTCGTGCCCCGCCGTCGCGCGGATCTCGTGGTCACGGCGCAGGCCGCGACGTTCGTGCCCGGCCAGCCGATGCGCTTCGACGTCAACCTGCATGACAACGGTCCGGAGCAGGCCGACTTCCCGGAAATCGGCTTCGAGCTCGACGCCGAACTCTCGGACCTCGCGGTCGCCGCGCCGTCGGGTTGGAGCTGCGACGCGCCGGTCATTGCCTCGGGCCACACCTCGGTCGACTGCCGTGCCGACGCGCTCGCCGCGAATGCGGACGCGGCATTCGTGTTCACCACCCAGCCCACGCCCGCTCTGCGCGGTCGCACGCTGCTGCTGGTCGCCTCGGCCGATGCCCGCTCGCTCGATCCGGACGAAAGCAACAACGCCGCGTCCGCGCAGCTGTCGATCACTCAGAAAGCCGACCTCGCGGTGACGCTGGCCGGCCTGCCGTCTGCCGTTGGCGGTCGTCCGGCGCTGTACGCGATCGCCGTGACCAACCTCGGCCCGGACACTGCCATCGCCCCGACGCTGACCCTCACCGGCAACGTGCCGGCCGCGTCCGCAACGGTGACGCCGGCCGCCGGCTGGACCTGCAGCATGGCCGATGCGGCCGCGGGCTTCAGCGCGACCTGCTCGTCCGCCACGCAGGTCGCCCGCTCGCTGCGCGGCTTCGGCCTCCGGATCGTCACGCCGACGCGCGCCGAGCAGGCGCAGGTGATCCTCGGCGCGCGGGTCACCGCCGCCAGCCTCGACCCGGTCGCGTCCAACGACGCGTCGACCGCGACGGTGAAGGTGGTCGGCTCGCCGCACTGACCGCCGCAACGCGTTGAATTGCCGAAAGGCGCGGCTCCGGCTGCGCCTTTCGCGCATCTGCGTGCCGCAGCGCGCCATGCCGCTTAACGACCCCGCCGGTAGAATCGTGGGCTTTCCGACGCACCGGACTCCACGGATGACGCTCGCCGCAAGTTTCGAAATCGAATACCTGCAATACCTCGGGCCCGACGGCATACCCGTCGCGGAAATCCCCGCGGCGTTCCGGGATGCCTCCACCCTGCTCCCGCTGTTCAAGCAGATGCTGTTCGTGCGCACCTTCGACACGAAGGCCATCGCGCTGCAGCGCACCGGCAAGCTCGGCACCTACGCCGCCTGCCTCGGCCACGAGGCCACGCACGTCGGCATCGGCGCGTCGATGCGCCCCGAGGACGTGTTCGCCCCCAGCTATCGCGAATACGGCGCTCAGTTCATGCGCGGCGTCAAGCCTCGCGACGTGCTGATGTACTGGGGCGGCGACGAGCGCGGCAACGCGTTCGAAGGCCCGAAGAACGACTATCCGTGGTGCGTGCCGATCTCGACGCAGTGCCTGATGGCCTCCGGCGCGGCGCTCGCGTTCAAGCTGCGCAACGAGCCGCGTGTGGCCGTCGCCTGCTGCGGCGACGGCGGTTCGTCGAAGACCGACTTCTACGCCGGCCTCAATGCCTCGGGCGCGTTCACCTCGCCACTCGTGCTGTGCGTCATCAACAACGGCTGGGCGATCAGCGTGCCGCGCGGCGCGCAGACCGGCGCGAAGACGCTCGCGCAGAAGGGCCTCGCCGGCGGCCTGTACTGCCTGCAGGTCGACGGCAACGATCTCATCGCCGTGCTCGAAGCCATGCGTCGCGCCACCGAGCGTGCGCGCAGCGGCCAGGGCGGCAGTGTCATCGAGTTCATGACCTATCGCCTGCACGACCACACCACCGCCGACGACGCGCGTCGCTACCGCGGCGAGCAGGAAGTGAAGGACGCCTGGACGCGCGAACCCTTCATCCGCCTACGCAAGTACCTCGTCGACCAGAAGGTGTGGAACGACGACATGGAAAAGGCCTGGATCGAGGAGTGCGGCAAGGTGGTGGACGTCGAGATCAACGCCTACCTCGAAACGCCCGTGCAGCCGGTCGAAGCGATGTTCGACTACCTCTACGCCGACATGCCGGAGGATGTCCGCGCGCAACGCGAGTACGCGCTGAGCCTGGAGGGCCGCCGATGAACGCACAGGTCAAGCCCGCCGAGAACGCGATCACCCTGATCGAGGCGATCACGCAGGCGCTCGCGTACGAGATGCGCAACGACGAGAGCGTGCTCGTGCTCGGCGAGGACGTCGGCGTCAACGGCGGCGTGTTCCGCGCCACCGCCGGCCTGCACGCGCAGTTCGGTTCGATGCGCGTGATCGATACGCCACTCGACGAAACGACGATCGCCGGCCTCACCGTCGGCCTCGCCTCGCAGGGCATGAAGCCCGTCGCCGAAGCGCAGTTCGACGGCTTCATGTACCCGATGGTCGACTTCATCGTCTGTCACGCCGCGCGCATGCGCTATCGCACGCGCGGCCGCCTCACCTGCCCGATGGTGCTGCGCGTGCCGTGGGGCGGTGGCATCCGCGCGCCGGAGCATCACTCCGAAGCGAACGAAGCGATCTTCACCAACGTGCCGGGCCTGCGCGTGGTGATGCCGTCGTCGCCGCAGCGCGCCTACGGCATGTTGCTCGCCGCGATCCGCGACCCGGATCCGGTGATCTTCTTCGAGCCCAAGCGCATCTACCGCCAGTACAAGGAAGTGGTCGCCGACGACGGCGAAGCGCTGCCGCTCGACGTCTGCTACGTGCTGCGCGACGGCACCGACATGACGCTGGTGACGTGGGGCGCGCAGGTCAAGGAAACGCTGGAAGCTGCCGAGAAGCTCGCGGGCGAAGGCATCAGCTGCGAAGTCATCGACGTCGCCACGCTGCGTCCGCTCGACTTCGCGACGATCGCCGAATCGGTCGCCAAGACGGGCCGCTGCGTGATCGTGCACGAGGCGCCCAAAACCGCCGGTTTCGGTGCGGAGATCGCGGCGCGTCTTGCCGAGGAGTCGATGTTCGACCTGCTCGCACCGGTCGAGCGCGTCACCGGCTACGACACGCACATCCCGCTGTTCCGCCTCGAGATGAAGTACCTGCCGAGCGTCGATCGCATCGTCGCCGCGGCCAAGCGCGCGATGGCGGCCGGCTGATGCGGGCCCGCCTGCTGCGCGACGTTCGCAGGCGCTACGCGAACCCGATCGGGTTCCGTCGCGGCGACGTCGTGCAGCTCGGCGCCTGCGACACCGAGTGGCCCGCGTTCGCGTGGACCACGACGAACGATGGCAACGCGGGCTGGGCGCCGGTCGAATGGCTGCGCCCGCTCGGCGACGGCACCGCGGAAGCGCTGCGTGACTACGACGCCCGCGAACTCGACGCCGACGACGGCGACGACGTCGAACTGCTCGACGAATACGGCGGCTGGTGCTGGGCGCGCGACGCGCACGGCGTCGAGGGCTGGCTGCCCGAGAACGCGTTGCGCATGCCGCCGACGCCGAAGGGCGAGAAGCTGTCGCTCGCCGTCAAGCTCGCCGGCATCGACGAGCACTGGTCGCCGCGCGTCATCGCCGAGATGAACGACGTGCAGTTCAAACTGGTCAAGCTGCACGGCGAATTCGTCTGGCATACGCACGACACGACGGACGAAACCTTCCTCGTCGTGCGTGGCGAAATGCAGGTCGCGTATCGCGACCATGAAGTGACGTTGCGCGAAGGCGAGATGGTCGTCATTCCGCGCGGCGTCGAACACATCACCCGTGCCGCCGACGAATGCCACGCGCTCATCATCGAGCCGCGCGGCGTCGTCAACACCGGCAATGCGCGCAGCGACCTCACGGCGTCGAACGACGTCTGGGTCTGAACCTCTACACAGGGAAACGAGTTCCGCCATGAGCAACCAGAAGACCTTCCTGCTTCCCGACCTCGGCGAAGGCCTGCCGGACGCGACCATCGTCGAGTGGTACGTGAAGGAAGGCGACGTGATCCGCCTCGACGACAACCTCGTGTCGATGGAGACCGCGAAGGCCGTGGTCGACGTGCCGTCGCCGGTCTCCGGCAAGGTGCTGAAGCTCGCCGGCGGCGCGGGCGATGTCGTCGTCACCGGCACGATGCTCGCGATGTTCGAGATCGATCCGTCGATGCCGCAGCGCGCCGAGGGCCAGGACACCGGCCATCACCATGGCGGCGGGCATGCAGCGCAGTCGCACGGTGGTGCCGGCACGGAAACGGCCGCGCCGGGTCCGGGCCACAAGGTCATCGCCTCCGACGAAGGTGGCGTGATTCGCGACGATGCGAAGCCGGCCCCGAAGGGTGAGCCGGGCCACGAGCGTGCGGACGCGGGCACGGTGGTCGGCGCGATGCAGTCGTCGGATGCCGTGCGCAGTGAAGCTGCCGTCGCCGTCGGCGGCGTCAAGGCGATGCCGGCGGTGCGTGCGCTCGCGCGCAAGATGGGCGTCGACATCACGCGCGTGCGTCCGAGCGGCGCCGATGGCGTGGTGACGATGGATGACGTGAAGCGCGCCGCGGCCGATGGTTCCGCGCGCGCCGGTGCGGGCGGAAGCACGCCGCGCGCGGCTGATCGCGCCGCGATGGCAGCTGCTCCGGTGCAACAGGCGCCGCAAGCGGGCCAGCGCAGCACGATGTCGCAGTCGGGCAAGCCGATGCGCACGCAGCCGCCGGGCGTGCAGGCTTCCGGCCAGCCGGAACAGCTCAAGGGCGTGCGCCGCAACATGGCGCGCGTCATGGCCGACGCGCACAGCAAGGTCGTGCCGACCACGCTCGTCGACGACGCCGACCTGCACGCCTGGATCGGCAAGCAGGACATCACCGCGCGCCTCGTGCGCTCGATCGTCGCCGCATGCAAGGCGGTGCCGGCGCTCAATGCCTGGTTCGACGGCGAGAACCTGACGCGCACGATGCATCCGCACGTCGACATCGGCATCGCCGTCGACACCGACGACGGCCTGTTCGTGCCGGCGCTGCGCAATGCCGACATGCTCGACGGCAACGGCGTGCGCCAGGCCATCCAGCGCCTGCGCGCGCAGGTCGGCGATCGGTCGATCCCGCCGAGCGAGTTGTCGGGCTACACGATCTCGCTGTCGAACTTCGGAATGTTCGCCGGCCGCTACGCGACGCCGGTCGTCGTGCCGCCGTGCGTCGCGATCATCGGCGCCGGCAAGCTCTGCCACGACGTGGTCGCGGTGATGGGCGGCATCGAGGTGCACCGCCGCATGCCGATCTCGCTGACGTTCGACCACCGCGCCTGCACGGGCGGCGAGGCGGCGCGTTTCCTCAAGGCGCTGCTCGACGATCTGTCGGCGCCGCAGTAACGCAACGTCGTGCGTGACATCGACGGGCGCCTTCGGGCGCCCGTCGTCGTTTCGCCCCGGGGACACGGAGACTCGCGTTGCGCGCGCGACGCGTCGCGTGCGCACGTCGAAAACGGCACCTGCGCATCACTCCACACGGAACACGACGGGCGCTGCGGGTGCGACACGACGCCGCACGTCGTATCGCGCTCCGTCAGGACGACGAACGACACGCTGCAGGCTGTGTCACCCGACTACGCTGCGAATTCCCCACATGGAGATTCGCCGTGGCCCATCGCAGCCGTCTCGCCGGTTTCATCATCGACTGCAACACGCCCGACCTCGACGCCGCTGCACGCTTCTGGAGCGCCGCGCTCGGCTGCACGGTCGACCCCGAGCCGGCCGGCGACGACACCGCCGAATACGTCAATTTCAACGACACGCCCGGCGGGCTGCACATCGAAGTGCAGAAGGTCGACCATCCATCGCGCGTGCATCTCGACATCGAGTCCGACGACGTCGACGCCGAAGCCGCGCGACTCGAAGCGCTCGGCGCGAAGAAGATCGCGTTTGTGAAGCGCTGGTGGGTGATGGAATCCCCGACGGGCCAGCGCTTCTGCGTGGTGCGGATGCGTGACGAGCCGGGGCGGCATCCGGCGAAGGAGTGGCCGTAGGTCGGTGCGCACGTGTGGCCGTCGGTGACGCAGCAGATTGGCGACAGGGCCTGCACCGCTGACGCCGCACCGGGCCGGATCGCTCACAACGCAACCAAACCAGCCTGCGGAGTAACCCGCCATGCTGAAGAAGGTTCTCGCACTTCTCGCCATCCTTGTTCTCGCGGTTGCCATCATCGCGACCTACGTGAGTCCATGGCCGAGCGTGCTCGTCATCCGCGCCGTGTTCGACCGCGGCGCCGAGCGGGCGTCCACTGCGCTCGCGTCGCACGTGCCACACGATGTCCGCGTCACGTCCGGCCTCGTCTACGACACGACCGACCGCGATGCACGTTTGGACATCTATCGCGGCGCAACGTCGCGACCGGACGGCCCCACGATCGTCTGGTTCCACGGCGGTGGCTTCGTCTCCGGGCGTCGGTCGGACGTCGCGAACTACCTCAAGATCCTCGCCGGCCGCGGATTCACCGTGGTCAACGTCGACTACACCATCGCACCCGAAGCGACGTATCCGACGCCCATCCGCCAGGCCAACCGCGCACTCGCCTACCTCGATGCGAACGGTGCAAGACTCGGCATCAACACACGCAAGCTCGTGCTCGCCGGCGACAGCGCGGGCGCCCAGATCGCGGCGCAGACGGCGGCAGTCGTGACCAATCCCGCCTACGCACGAGCGCTCGGCATCGCGCCGGGAACCCGGCCCGAGCGCCTCGCCGGTGCACTGCTCTACTGCGGCGTGTACGACGTCACGTCGATGGGCCGCGGCAACGCACTGCTGCGCTGGTTCGTGCAGTCGACCACATGGGCGTACAGCGGCGAGCGCGATGGGCACAGCACGAATCGCTTGGCGTCGATGTCCGTCGCCCCGCAGCTCACGCCCGCCTTCCCGCGCACGTTCATCAGCGCCGGCAACGCGGATCCGCTGGGGCCGCAATCGGTGGCGATGGCGAAGGCCCTGACGCATCGCGGGGTGCGCGTGACCCCGCTGTTCTTCCCGGCGGACTACCAGCCGCCGCTGCCGCACGAATACCAATTCGATCTCGGCACGGCCGCCGGTCGGGAAGCACTCGATCGGTCCGTGCAGTGGCTGGCGTCGCTGTAGGGCCACGCGAGATTGGCAGCGCCAGTCGACCTGCCTATCCTTGCAGCGGGGACAATTCGGGGACACCGCCATGCCGTTTCTCGGCCTCGGCCTGCACGTGCTCATCGCGCTGTATTTCGCCACGCATGCGGTCCGCACCGGGCAGGACCGCTATTGGCTGATGATCCTGTTCGCGTTTCCGGGGCTCGGCAGCCTCGTGTACGCGCTGACGATCTGGTTGCCACAGGCGCGCCACGCGCCCGAAGTGCGCGCCGCGACCAAGGGCGTGCAGCGCATCCTCGACCCCGACCGCGAACTGCGGTTCGCGCAGGAAGATTTCGACACCTCGCCAACCACCGCGCATCGCGTACGTCTAGGCAGCGCGCTGCTGGCGAAGGGGCGCGCGGAAGAAGCCGCCGCGCATCTCGAGCGCGCCGCGACCGGTGTGCATGCCGACGACCCGGACATCCGCGTGCGCCTCGCGGAAGCCTGGCTCGCCTGCGGACGCGCACGCGAAGCGCGTGAGCAGCTCGACGAGGTGATCCGCAAGCATCCCGAGTACCGTTCCCCGCGCGGCCACTTCGCGTATGCGCGCGCCGTCGCCGCCGAGGGCGATCGCGACAAAGCACGCCACGAGTTCGACACGCTCACCAGCTACAGCGGCGACCTCGACGTCCACGCCGAATACGCGAACACGCTGGCCGGCTGGGGCGACGAGGCGCATGCGCGTGAGATCTGCGAGCACGCGCTGCGTCGCATCAAGCGGATGCCGGCGTATCAGCGCCGCCTGTATCGCGACGCCACCTCACGCATGAAGAAGCTGCTGGCGGAAACGCGCTGACGCGATCGCGTCAGTACGCGAACTCGCGGAACACCGGATCGACGCTGCCACCCCACGCGCCGTGGAACAGCTCCAACTTGCGTTGCGCGGCGGTGACGCCGGATTCCACGATCTCCACCAGCGGCGCGAGGAAGATCGATTCGTCCGCGCCGTTCGCGTTGATGCGCGCGCGGCGCTTGAGGCCGGCGGCGGAAATCTTCAGCGACTCGCGCGCGAGATCGAGCACGGTGCCACCGCGGAACGGCAGATCGAGGGCCTGGCGCGGCACGCCGTCGCGCAGCGCGTGCTGCTCCTCGAGCGTGAAATCCTTGACGAGATCCCACGCCGCATCGAGTGCCGCATCGTCGTAGAGCAGACCGACCCAGAACGCCGGCAGCGCGCAGATGCGGTTCCACGGGCCGGAATCGGCGCCGCGCATCTCGAGGTACTTCTTGAGACGCACTTCCGGGAACGCCGTCGTCGAATGATCGGCCCAGTCCTTCAGCGTCGGGCGATTGCCCGGGTACGCCGGCAGCTTGCCGTCGAGGTAGTCGCGGAACGACTGCCCGCTCGCATCGATGTAGGTGCCGTCGCGGTAGACGAAGTACATCGGCACGTCGAGCAGGTAGTCGACGTAGCGCTCGTAGCCGAAGCCGTCGTCGAACACGAAATCGAGCAGGCCGGTGCGATCCGCGTCGGTGTCGGTCCAGATGTGCGAGCGGTACGACAGGTAACCGTTCGGCTTGCCTTCGGTGAACGGCGAATCGGCGAACAGCGCGGTCGCGATCGGCTGCAGCGCGAGCGACACGCGGAACTTCTTCACCATGTCCGCTTCGGACGCGACATCCAGATTGACCTGCACGGTGCAGGTGCGCGTCATCATGTCGAGGCCGAGCGATCCGACCTTCGGCATGTACTCGCGCATGATCTTGTAGCGGCCCTTCGGCATCCATGGCATCTCGTCGCGACGCCACTTCGGCTGGAAGCCCATGCCGAGGAAGCCGAGGCCCATCGGGTCGGCGACCTCGCGCACTTCGCGCAGGTGGGTGCCGGTCTCGCGACAGGTCTCGTGCAGATCGAGGAGCGCGGCGCCGGACAGTTCGAGCTGACCAGCGGGCTCGAGCGAGACGGAGGCTCCATCGCGACTCAGCGCGATGACGCGCCCGTTCTCCTCGACCGGCGCCCAGCCGAAGCGCGTCAGGCCCTTGAGCAGCGCTTCGATGCCGCGATCGCCGTCGAAGGTGGGCGCGCGCAGGTCATCGCTGCGGAAGCCGAACTTCTCGTGCTCGGTGCCGATGCGCCAGTCCTCGGGCGGGCGCACGCCGGAGGCGAGGTAATCGACGAGCTGCGCCCGCGATTCGATCTCGACATCGGCAACCTGGCTGGGACCGGACACATGCACCTCGACACGTCCCGCGGCGCGGGAGGGCGGCCAGTCTAGCCGCCGACCGTGACGGTGGATGTCGCGCCGGCAGGGCGTCAGCGTTGCGCGCATGGAGCGGCGCGAGGCCCGCCTAGAATGGCGGCGATGCGCCATCTTCGATCTTTCCGCCCGTGGCCGGCTGTCGCGCTTGCCCTGTTGCTCGCGACCGGCGCGCAGGCCGCGACGCTGGAGCGTGGCAACGGGCCGGAACCGTCGACGCTGGACGCGCACAAGTGTCAGGAGGTCGCCTGCGGCAACGTGCTGCGCGATCTCTACGAAGGGCTGGTGACGGAGGACGCGACGGGCCGGTTGGTGCCGGGCATGGCGCAGGAATGGTCGACCTCGCCCGATGGCCGCACCTGGACATTCGTGCTGCGCGACGGCCTGCGCTGGAGCAATGGCGAAGCGCTGGACGCGCCACAGATCGTTGCGAGCTTCCGCCGGGCGTTCGCGCCGACGACGGCCGCTCCGTTCGGCGAACTCTTCGATGCGCTGCACAACGCGAAGGCGGTGCAGGCGGGCGCCTTGGCGCCGACTGCGCTCGGCGTCGATGCGCCGGACGCGCGTACCGTCGTCTTCCATCTCGACCGCAGCGCGCCGTTGCCGGCACTGCTGACCCTGCCGATCGCGTTTCCCGTCTATCTGCCCGCGGTCGAGCGCTTCGGTGCGCAGCACACGCGGCCGGGCACGCTCATCAGCAACGGCGCGTATCGGCTCGTCGCTTGGACGCCGCAGGCCAACCTCGTCGTCGAACGCAATCCGCGCTTCCATGACGCCGCAAACGTCGCGATCGAACGCGTGCGCTTCCAGGTGACCGAAGACGCCGCCGCCGAGCTGCAGCGCTTTGCGGCCGGTGATCTCCATCTGACCGAGGTGGTGCCGCCGCAACCGCTCGCATCGCTGCGCGAACGCTTCGGATCGCAGCTGCGACTCTCGCCCTACCTTGGCGCGTTCTGGCTCGGCATCAATACGACGCACGCGCCGTTCAAGGACGGCGACTGCGCGGGTGTCGCGTTCCCACCCGGCGTCGACGCCACGCGCGGTTTGTCGCCGCTGCGCGAGGGCTGCATCGATCGCGGCCATGCGCTGCGTCGGGCGCTGTCGATGGCGATCGATCGCGAACTTCTGGTGAGCCGCGTCACCGGTCTCGGTGAGCACGCGGCCTATGGCATCGTGCCGCCGGGCATCGCGGGCTACACGCCGGCGGCTGCGACCTGGTCGCGCTGGACGCAGGCGCACCGCGAGGCGCAGGCCCGTCGCCTCTATCGCGCAGCGGGTTACGACGCTGCGCACCCGCTGGAAATCGAGCTGCGCTACAACACGTCGACGCCGCATCGGCGCCTCGCCCTCGCGGTTGCCGCGATGTGGCGACAGGTGCTCGGTGCGCACGTGCGGCTGCGCAACGAGGAATGGAAGGTGTTCGTCGGCAACCGCAAGCAGCGCGTGATCACGCAGGTGTTCCGCGGCGGCTGGATCGGCGACGTGCCCGACGCGCGCAACTTCCTCGCCGCGTTCGGCAGCGAGGGGCCGCTGAATTGGACGGGCTGGCACGATGCGGGCGTCGTCGACCGCCTGCAGCGCGCCGATGACGCGCGCAGCGACATCGCGCGCAATGCCTGGCTGCATGCCGCGGAAACCCGCCTGCTGCAGGGCGACCCGGTGATTCCGTTGTACTTCTATACGTCCAAGCATCTGGTCGACGCCCGCGTGCGGGGCTTCGAAGCGAACGCGCTCGATCACCACGCCAGCCGATGGATGCGGCTTTCGGAGTAGCTGCCATGCGACCACGTCATCCCGAATTCCATCGCAGTCATCGCGCCGGCTGGTTGCGCGCCGCCGTACTCGGCGCCAACGACGGCATCGTGTCGGTGTCGGGCCTGGTGGTCGGCGTCGCCGCGAGTGGCGCGTCGGCCAGCACGGTGCTCGCGAGCGGCATCGCCGGTGTCGTCGCCGGCGCGATGTCGATGGCGGCGGGCGAATACGTGTCGGTGCAATCGCAGGCGGACACCGAGAGCGCGGACCTCGCGAAGGAGCGTCGCGAACTCGCCGAAGCGCCGGAAAGCGAACTGCGCGAACTTGCGATGATCTGGGAACGACGCGGCCTCGACGCGACGCTCGCGCGGCAGGTCGCCGAACAACTGACGGCGCACGACGCGCTGGCGAGTCACGCGCGTGACGAACTCGGCATCACCGACACCCTGCGTGCGCGACCGCTGCAGGCGGCGCTGGCCTCGGGCGCGGCATTCATCAGCGGCGCCGTGCTGCCGATTCTCGCGACGTTGCTGGCCCCGCCGGCGCGCGTGGAAGCGGTGACCATCGCGGTGACGCTGCTCGCGTTGACGCTGTCCGGTGCGCTCGCCGCATGGGCAGGCGGCGCATCGATGCTGCGCGGCGCCCTGCGCGTCGTCGGCTGGGGCGCCGCGGCGATGATCGCGGCGTCGCTGGTCGGACGCGTAGCGGGTGTCGCGCTGTGATGATGTATTTGCATCCGTCGGTGACGAGCGCGCGAGCCAACGCGGGCGCCGTTCCCCCGATCGAACGGAGGGCGACGTCGCGTCCTCCGCGTTCGCGCGCTGCACGCATGCCGATGCGCGGCGAATGAATCGCGCACGCCGGTTCGCCGCCGCGCTGGTCGAGGCGCTGCTCACGCTGTGGCTGCTCGCGACGCTGTGCTTCGTGCTTCTGCATGCGGCACCCGGTGGCCCGTTCGACACCGAAAAGGCCGCGCCGCCCGAGGTGCAGGCCGCGCTCGCCGCGCAGTACCGACTCGATCGCCCCGCGCTGGCGCAATACGGCGCCTGGCTGGGCGACGTCGTGCGGGGCGATCTCGGTCCGTCCTTCCAGTATCCCGACTACCGTGTGTCGCAACTGGTCGCGCAGGCGTTGCCGGTCTCCGCGCTCAACGGCGGGCTCGCGCTGCTGCTGGCGCTGTCACTCGGTATTCCGCTCGGCACGCTCGCCGCGCTGCGCGCCGGTGGCGCGGTCGACCGCGGGGTGATGGCGATCGCCGGCCTCGGACTCGCGGTGCCGAAGTTCGTCGTCGCGCCGATGCTCGTGCTGCTGTTCGCTGTGACGCTGCACTGGCTCCCGGCAGGCGGCTGGGGCGATGCGCGAAACGTCGTGCTGCCCGTGATTGCCCTCGCGTTGCCGAACATCGCGTACTGCGCGCGACTGATGCGCGCCTCGCTGCTGGCAACCCTGTCGGCGGACTACCTGCGCGCGGCGCGAGCGCGTGGGCTCTCGCCGCTGCGCGTGCTGCTCGCGCATGCGATGCCACCTGCGCTGCTGCCGGTGATCGCGTGGCTGTCGCCCGCACTGATCAACATCGTCACCGGCTCGGCCGTGGTCGAACAGGTGTTCGGCATTCCCGGCATGGGCCGCTACTTCGTGCAGGGCGCGCTCAACCGCGATTACACGCTGGTGCTCGGCGTGGTGCTGGTGATCGGGGCATGCATCGTGGTGATCAATGCGCTGGTCGATGCGCTGCGCGCGTGGATCGACCCGCGGCTGGCGACGTCAAGCTGAAGGCGGTTGCGCGGCGCCGAACTGCAGCCAGTTCGCGATCACGCCGCGTGCCTCGTCGACGCCCTGCTTCGACTCGCCCGAGAACACCTGCGCGCCGACGGTGTCACCGAAGCGGCTCGACAGTTCCTTCCGTACGGCCAACAGCGCCTGCGTCTGCTGGCCGCGGCCGAGCTTGTCGGCCTTCGTCAGCAGCGCGTGCGCGGGCAGGCCGCGGTTGACCGCGTAGCCGAGCATCTGCAGGTCGTAATCCTTCAGAGGATGGCGGATGTCCATGATGACCATCAGGCCCTTCAGCGCCTCGCGGGTGGTGAAGTAGCGGTCGATGAAGGCCTGCCAGTGCGCCTGCAGGTCCTTCGGCACCTTGGCGTAGCCGTAGCCGGGCAGGTCGACCAGATAGCGGTTCGACGGCGCCTCGTCGCGCTTGGGCTCGAAGTCGAAGAAGACGAGCTGCTGGGTACGGCCGGGCGTCTTCGAGACGCGGGCGAGTGAGCCCTGCTGGCAGATGGCGTTGAGGGCGGTGGACTTGCCGGCATTCGAACGGCCGGCGAAGGCGACCTCGAAGCCGCCGTCGGGGGGCAGCTGGGCGATGTTGTGCGCCGACAGCATGTAGCGGGCGCGCTGGAAAGGGTTCGACATGCGACAAGGATCGCACGCCCGCCCGCTCGTCCCGCGACGCAGCGCCCGGACCTGCGCCGGTCGCGTTGACCCACCACCCGGCCGGCAACGATAATTCCGCGGTTCCGGCGCCCGTTCCCGGCGCCTTCCACGCGTTTCTCCGGAGCTTCCTCGCATGCGCCATGCCCGTGTCTACGGCCTCGTCGGCCTCGCCGCCCTCGCGGTCGCCGCCGCTGCCGTCGCCCAGACCACGGTGACCCCGGTCCCGGACAAGGCGCCCGTGCAGGTCGCGCCGCTCGCGTCCGAGACCGCCACCTGGGGCGATCCGAAGAAGGGCCAGCAGAAGGCCGGCGCCTGCGCCGCCTGCCACGGTCTCGACGGCAACCCGAGCGCGCCGACCTACCCGCGCCTGGCCGGCATGCCGGAGCGCTACGTCGCCAAGCAGCTCGAGCTGTTCAAGACCCACCAGCGCACGACGGGCATGGCGGCGGTGATGTATCCGATCGCCGAGCCGCTGTCGGCGCAGGACATGCGCGACCTCGGCGCGTGGTTCCAGACGCAGAAGGCGGGCGCCGGCATCTCCGACGACACCGCCGTCGCCACCGGCCCGAACGCGGGCAAGAAGTACTACGAGCTCGGGCAGACGCTGTTCCGCGGCGGCGACAAGGCGCGCGGGATCCCGGCGTGCATGGCGTGCCACGGGGCCGCCGGCCAGGGCAATCCGGGCCCGGCCTACCCGGCGCTCGCCGGCCAGCAGGCCGACTACGCCAAGCGTCGCCTCGAGGAGTACCGCGCCGGCACCGCGCCGGCGGCTACGGGTGCGCCCGCCACGGCCCCGGACAAGAACTTCCACATCATGGCGACGATCGCCTCGAAGCTCACCGACGAGGAAATCGGCTCGCTGGCCAGCTACGTGCAGGGCCTGCACAACCGCGCGAACGACGCCGGCGCCAAGGTGTCGAACGCCCCGGTGGCGGCGCCCGCTCCGGCCGGAGCCGCCCCCGCCGCGGCTCCGGCGGCCACGCCGGCCCAGCCCGCGGCCCCGGCCGCAGCGACGCCGACGCAGGGCTGAACTTCGCGCCGGCCGGACGGTCCGATGTGACCGGCTGACCGTACTCTCGACGCCGGCCGTGCGATGCGCGGCCGGCGTTTTCGTATCCGCTTCCCGGACTTCCGATGAACCTGCTGCTCCGACTCGCTGCCATCGCGCTGCTCGCCCTGCCCATCACCTCGATCGCTGCTACCGCGCCGCGGACGCCCGTGCAGGGCGAGGACTACGAGGTCATCGACGACGGCGCGCCGTACCAGTCGGTGAAGGGCACCGTCGAAGTCGCCGAAGTGTTCGGCTATCCCTGCTCGCACTGCGCGCATTTCGAACCGACGCTCGAAGCCTGGGTGAAGACGCTGCCGAAGCAGGCGCGCTTCGTCGCCGTACCGGCGGATTTCCGCGACGCCTGGATTCCTTTCGCGCGCGCCTACTTCGCCGCGCAGTCGCTCGGCATCGCCCAGCGCTCGCACGCCGCGATGTACACCGCGCTGCACGACGAGCAGTCGCTGCCGATGAGCGATGCCTCGCCGGAAGAAATCGCGACCTTCTACCAACGCTACGGCATTGCGCCGGCGCGTTTCATCGCGGCCTACAACGCGGCGACGGTCGATGCGCAGATGAAGCACGCGCATGACTTCATCGTGCGCAGCGAGGTCGACGGCACGCCGACGATCATCGTCGCCGGTCGCTACAAGGTCACCACGAATTCGCGCGAGGGCCAGCTCGCGACTGCGATGTGGTTGGTGAAGCGCGAACTCGCGACGCCCGCGCGTCGATAATCCCCGCATCCGATCCGGAGCTTTCGCATGATCCGTCGTACCACCCTCGTCCTCGTGCTCGGACTGCTCGCACTGACCGGTTGCGAGAAGATCGAAAAGCCGAAGCCTGAAGCCACGCCGGCGCCGAAGTGGCTGACCGTGGACCTGCAGGAAGGCCGCGACTACGTCGTCATCAAGGACGGTGCGCCGTTCGAACCCGAGGCCGGCAAGATCGAGGTGGCCGAGGCGTTCGGCTACATCTGCCCGCACTGCGCGCACTTCGAGCCGCTGCTCGAGGCCTGGCGCGCGAAGCAGCCAGCCGACGTCAAGTTCGTCGCCGTGCCTGCGCCGTTCGGTGGCTGGTGGATGCCGTACGCGAAGGCGTACTACGCCGCGGAAGAACTCGGTCTCGTCGACAAGACGCATGCCGCGGTGTTCAACGCGATCCATGTCGAGCACACGCTGCCGGGCGAGCCGAACATCGCGACCGATCAGCAGATCGCGTCCTTCTATGCGCGCTACGGCGCCGACGCTGCGGACTTCGCGAAGCGCATGGAAAGTGCGCCGGTGACCGAAAAGCTCAAGCGCGCCGGCAGCTGGCTCGAGCGCGCCGGCGTCGACGGTACGCCCACGCTCGTCGTCGACGGCAAGTACCGCGTCACCGGCGCGTCACCCGAAGACACGCTGCGCATCGCCGAAGCGCTGGTCGCACGCGAACGCACCGCGCACTGACGTCGACACCGCGTAATCAATCGCCGCGAACCCCGCGGCTATGCTGTTCCCATCGACCGGCGTGGCACGTGCCCGCCGCTTCCGCAAGGAGATCGTCCCGATGTTGACCCGTTCGTTTCCGCGCTTGGCGACGCTGCGCTACCCGCTGGTGCTCGCTGTCGCGCTGATGGCCACCGCCTGCGGCAAGGGCACCGAATCCACGGCGCCCGCCGCGTCGACGCCAGCGGCTTCGACCGCTGCCACGCCGACCGACACGGCGGCCACGCCCGCCGCTGCGACGGCGCCCGCGCAGACCCGCCAGCCCGGTCCGATCGTGCCGCCGCAGGGCCCGGCGCCGGTGCTCGGCACCGATTACGAAGAGATTCCGGGCGGCCAGCCGTGGCAGCCGGAGCCGGGCAAGGTCGAGGTGGTCGAAGTGTTCGGCTACATCTGCCCGGCCTGCGCGGCGTTCGCGCCGACGGTCGAGCCGTGGCACATGAAGCTTCCGGCCGACGTGAACTTCCACTACGTCGCCGCGCCGTTCGGCCCCGAGTGGATTCCGTACGCGAAGGCCTACTACGCGTCGGAGCAGCTGGGCCTGGTCGATAAGACGCACATGGCGCTGATCGACGCGATCCACGTCAAGAAGACGCTGCCGGGTGAAGGCGATCCGGTGAATGAGCAGAAGATCGCTGACTTCTACGGCCAGTACGGCGCGAATCCGAAGCAGTTCCTCGACATGATGCAGAGCTTCGCGGTGTCGACGAAGATCAACCAGGGCCGCCAGTTCATGCAGAAGAGCGGCGTGACCGGCACGCCGACGATCATCATCGACGGCAAGTACCGCATTACCGGCGGCAAGAGCTACCAGGACGTGCTGCGCATCGCCGATCACCTGATCGCGATGGAGCGTGCGGCGATGGCGGGTACACCGGCTGCGGCGCCTGCCGCGGCACCGGCCGCGCCGGCGACCGGCACCGGCGGCTGATCGATACGGACGGCACGTGGGCGATCGTCGGATCAAGCTGCTGAGTGCGAACATCCAGGCCGGATCGAGCACGCGTGGCTATCACGACTACGTCGCCCGCAGCTGGTCACACGTGCTGCCGATGGGGGACAAGCGCGCCAGCCTCGATGCGATCGCGAGGCTGGCGGCGGAGTTCGACATCGTCGGCCTGCAGGAAAGCGACCCGGGCAGTCTGCGCTCGGGTTTCACCAACCAGACGCACTACCTCGCGCAACGCGCCGGCTTCGCCTACTGGAGCCACCAGCCGAACCGGCGCGTGGGCGGCGTGGCGTCCAGTGCGAACGGGCTGCTGAGCCGGCTCGAACCGACCGAAGTCGTCGTGCATTCGCTGCCGGGCCGGGTGAAGGGCCGCGGCGTGATGCTCGCGCGTTTCGGCAAATGCGAGACGCCGTTGACGATCGCGGTCGCGCACCTTTCGCTGGGTGCGTCGTCGCGACTCGCGCAGCTCGGCTTCATCGCCGATCTGCTCGCCGACGATCCGCACGCCGTGCTGATGGGCGATTTCAACTGCACGATCGACACGCCCGAGATGGAGGCGCTGTTCAAGCGCACGCGCCTGCAACCGCCAGCGCATTGCGTACCGACCTTCCCGAGCTGGGCGCCGCAGCGCGCGATCGACCACATCCTCGTCGGCAGCGGCCTGAAGGCGCACGATCGTGCGGCGATGCCCGCCGCGTTCTCCGATCACCTGGCGCTGTCGATCGAACTCGACGTGCCCGAGCATTGCCTGCAGTGATGCAGGCGCCTGCGGCGCGTTGACGCCCCGCATCGAGACATCGAAATGAGCGACCTCCCGAACTGTCCTGCCTGCGGCTCCGGCCTCACCTATGCCGACGGCGCGCTGTACGTCTGCCCCGAGTGCGCGCACGAGTGGTCGCAGGTCGCTGCGGAGGACGAGCGCCGCGTGCATCGCGATGCGGTCGGCAACGTGCTCGCCGATGGTGATTCGGTCACCATCATCAAGGATCTGAAGGTCAAGGGCGCGAGCAGTGCGCTCAAGGCCGGCACGAAGGTGCGCAACATCCGCCTGGTCGACGAGGACCACGACATCGACTGCAAGATCGACGGCTTCGGCGCGATGAAGCTCAAATCGGAGTTTGTGCGCAAGGCCTGACCGCGACGTCAGTCTTCGTCGCTGCGCATCGCGACGTCGATGCGACGCTTCAGTTCCTCGTCCGCGTAGACATCGCGAAGCAGCTTGAGCGCGTGCTCGAGTCGCGGACTGTCTGCAAGACGCATGCGTTCGACCCAGCGCTTGGACGGGGTGTAATCGCCCAGGTCGATGCCGGTCACGCGGCGGATCTCCTCGAGTTTGCGCAGCCCTTCGTTCACCCGCTGGCGATCGCGTCGCAACGAGGGATCACCATCCGATGCTTCGTCGCGGGCGCGGTGCTGGCGTTCGAATTCGCGACGGTGGTGCGACGCGAGTGCAGCGAGCTCGTCGGCATCGAACTTCGCACGCGCACGCATGAACGACGCGAGGAACGCGCGTGGCATCGGCTCCGGCTCGCGCGTCGCCGGCACGACGCGGCGGTGGATGCCGCCGGCGCGCAACTCCCACAGGCCCCAGCCGGTCGGCAGCTCGCTTTCCTTCACCACGCCCGGCGCCGCGAACACGCACCAGCGATCGCAGAAGCGTGCGATGCGGTCGGCCTTCGACGGGTTCTTCAGCTCCGCCAGCCAGTCCCCGCGCGCGCACTTGAACTCGAAGCCGGTGAGCTCGAAGCCGCGCGAGGCGTGCAGCGACATCACGACCGCATCGGCGCGCGAGCCGTGCACGCTGCCCGTCGCCTCGCGCACTTCGAACACGGTGACGAACTCGTCGCCCGGATGCGCGAGCTTGAGGGCGACGCAGAGGTCGTGACTGGTGATCTTCGCGTCGCTCATCGGCGAGGCGTCGGCGGGAACGGCGGACACGCGTATCTCGACCTGCGGGATGTCGAGCCAGTGTCGCGGCCGCGCGTCTCAGTGCGCGCGACGCGATCGTCAGGCGGGGGTCGACACCGGTGTATTTGCCGGCGCCAGCGGCAGCACGAGCCGCATGGTCGTGCCTGCGCCCGGTACGCTGTCGATGTCGAGACGGCCACCGGCGGACTCGATGATGCGGCGGCACGACAGCAGGCCGAGGCCGGTGCCCTGCGTCTTGGTGGTGAAGAACGGCGTGAACAGGTGCGGCAGCACATCGGCGGGAATGCCGCAGCCGGTGTCGCACACCTCGATGCGCACCACGTCGCCGGCGAGATCGTGCTGCACGTCGGCCCGCACCGTGAGCTCGCCGCTCGGCTGGCCATCCATCGCCTGCAGGCCGTTGAGACAGAGGTTCAGCAGGCACTGCTGCAGCGCGGTCGCATCGATCGCCAGCATCATTCCCGGTGCGACGACCGGGAAGCTGACGCCGATGCTCCGCGGCACCGAGCCACCGAGCAGGATGCGCACGCTCGCCAGCACTTCGGCGAGATCGGCGTGACCGGCCTCCTGATGCCGTCCGCGCGCGTAGTCGACCATCGCCTGCGCCAGGTCGTGACCGCGCCGTGCGGCTTCTTCCACGATGTCGGCGACGCGCAATGCCGTCGCGCGGTCCTCTTTCGCACGCAGCAGCGTCGGCAGCAGGCTGAGCGGCTGCAAGACGTTGCGCAGGTCGTGCGACAGGCCGGCTACCAGCAGTGCCAGCGCTTCGTTGCGCTGCGCGTGCATCAGTTCGCGGTGGGCGCGCTCGCGATCGGCGATCGCCTCGGCTTCGCGCACCGCGCGCAGTACGGCGGACGCGAGGCGACGCGGGTTCTGCTTGAGCACGTAGTCCGTCGCGCCCTGCTGCAGCGCGAGCACGGCGGCGTCCTCGCCCATCGCGCCGGAGAGGAACACGAACGGCAGGTGCGGCGCCCGTTCGCGC